>NZ_JBUEED010000008.1:0-560995 GCF_059695585.1 Halogranum roseipondis | reverse complement strand
CGACGACGAAGACAGCACGACACTCGCTTTCTTCGGCCAGTTGTTCCGTGTATCCCTTCGCGATTCGGTAGGCTTTCTTCCGATTCTGGACGTAGTTACCGAGCTCAAGCACGTGAAGTCCAAGGTGGTAGATGTCGCCTTCCTTGACGACGTACTCTTTTGCCCTCAACGTCGTGAGATGGCTGTGGATCGTGCTCGGTGCTCGATCCAACTCTGTTGCGAGTTCTGTGACACGCGCACCGTCTCGCTCTTTGAGGAGGTCGAGGATCGCTAACGTCGTCTCCGACGATTTCAGCGTCCGTTGACCGTCGTTTGCGTTCATGCTACGACGTAGCAATCCTGGGTATTTAATATTCCGCATTGTCGAATCGAGGCTCATCGAAGTGACGGTCGAGCGATTTCGGTCGAGGGAAACTGCCGACGAACCCATGATATACTCTAACACTAGTGTGAAACAAAGCACTCGAGTATATGAAGTTCGCTACCGTCGAATTCACACCGACGGACTAAATTGAGGCTTCCAGGTCGTACAGACACGAATACGACGGTATTCGCTTCACTGGTGATAGCGAGGGACGTTTGATTTGGTGTCTGCAGAATCCGACCCCACAACAACATGATTAATATGAGCAGTTATGCTGTGCAACGCCTCTATCTAATAACCAACGGTGAGAGGCCCGAGAGGGGCAGAATCCCTTCATCTCGTGATCTATCACCAGTACGGTTTCTGAAATTGGCACTTTTCCGCCTTTGGCCGGATTCGCGAGCATCAAAAGCTAGACGAAGCCAACAACGGTTCAGCAATGATGTGGAATAGACAACTGTGCGTGCTTAGAGGTCGAGAATTTCGCGAGTTTCGGCCGGCGACGCTATCGGTCGGTTGAGTTCGTCTGCAATCCGAGCTGTTCGCTGAACCAGTTGGGCGTTGCTCTCGGCGAGTTCACCCTTTCGATAGTAGATGTTATCTTCCATCCCGACTCGTACGTGACCACCCATCGCGATCGCCATCGTCGTCAGCGGTAACTGATGCCGACCTAACGCGAGCGCCTGCCACTCGCTCTCCTCGGGAAGGTTGTCAGCGAAGTTGACGACGTTTCGTGGGAGCGCCGGTGTCCCGTTCTGCATCCCGAAAATCGCCGTACACCAGTACGGAGGTTCGAGCAAGTCGTTCTCGACGAGATGCTCCATCTCGGGAATATGACCGGGATTGAAGAGCTCCAACTCCGGTTTCACGTCTGCGTCGAGCATTCGTCGGGCGTACTCTTCGTTTTGCTCCCGGGTATTCACTGCAGTTCGCGTCTGGCCGAAGTTGACCGGACCGAGATCGACAGTCGCGAGGTCAGGTCGGGGTTCCGTCTCTAGTACGGGGGCGATGCGCTCCTCACGGGACCAGATGCCGCCACCGCCGGTCGTGAAGTTGACGAGGATGTCGTCACAGTGCTCCTCGATAGCGTCACGGATCGCCTGGAATCGAGCGACGTCTTTCGTTCCATTGCCGTTCTCGTCGCGAGCGTGGATGTGGACCATCGATGCTCCCGCTGCTTCACAGGCTTGGACGTCTTTAGCTATCTCTCTGGGCTGCTCGGGGAGATTTGGATTCGCTTCTTTGCCGTGGTGACCACCGGTCGTCGCGACACTGATTATCAACTTCTTCTCGAAGTAGTCGCTATAGCCTTGGTATGGCATACCTCAGACTGTCCCTCATGGTCTATTAATAACTTTGGTTGCAACGACAACAGGTCACCTCTCGTGGAATTCGCACGAACGCCTATTGGAGTGAGCCGCAGTCGAGTCACTCTCCCTAATCTCTGAGAGTATGTTGGGAACAACCGTGGGGGACACAGTAGATTTATATACTGGTACATGTGATTCGTGAACATGGTGTTAGATAGCACAGCAATCGTGACCGGAGGTGGTCGTGGTATCGGCCAGGCCATCTGCGTCAGATTAGCTCAGGAAGGTGCGGACGTCGTCATTGCAGACCTCGATTCCGCAGAGATGAGCGAGACGAAGCGACTGGTCGAAAACGAAGGGCAGCGTGGGCTCGCTATCGAGACTGACGTCACCGAGTTAGAGAGCGTCCAGAACACCGTCGATACAGCACTCGACGAATTTGACGAAGTCAGCATCCTCGTCAATAACGCCGGAATCGCTGGCCCGACGAGCCCGTGCGAGGAGATCGAACAGGACGCTTGGGATGCGACGACGGACGTCAACCTGCGTGGACCGTTCTTCATGTGTCGAGAGGTGATCCCAGTCATGAAAGAGCAAGGCTACGGACGCGTCGTCAATATCGCTTCTGTGACAGGGAAGAAACCGCTGTTGAATCGAACACCGTACGCGGCAACGAAAATGGGTCTCATCGGTTTCACCCGAACGCTTGCCCTCGAAGTCGGCGAACACGATATCAACGTGAACGCTATCTGTCCAGGGTCAGTCGACGGTCCCCGAATCAGAGGCGTGTTCGAACAGCAAGCCGAGGCGACGGGACGGACGTACAATGAGGTCCGAGCCGAAGTAGAGGACCAGAGCCCACGGAACGAACTGGTAGACCGAGAGGATATTGCGAATACAGCAGCCTATCTCTGTTCGGACGATGCATCGCGCATCACGGGACAGGATATCAACGTTTCTGCTGGTAAGGTGATGTACTAGATGACTGCACCGTCGACGAATCACGGCCGATTCCGAAGCGTCACTTCGGTTCACAACGGAGGACGTCCGGGTATCGTCGCTCTTAGTACCACTACGAACAACCATGATGAATCCCCAAATCTATTTATACCCCTGCCCGAAACGAGGAGGTGAACATACATGGCAATGGATAGCACCAGTCAATCGAGACGGCAGTTTCTGAAGGCAACGACCGCCGCTGGCTCGGCAGGTGCACTGACCGGGCTTGCGGGCTGTACCGGCGGAGGCGGTAGCAACGGTACGTCGTCGGGGAATAGTTCGAATGGCAACGGAAATGCTGGGAGCCAGACCTCGATGGGATCGATAGCCAACCTACAGAACTCCTACTGGCTGTCGTGGAAGAAAGGCTACACCGAGGCTGCGAAAGCACTCGGGTACACCAGCAACGTCCAGACGAACGAAGGCAACGTCACCACACAGCAACAACAGTTCGATACCGCAATTGCAAGCGAGACAGACACTATCGTCGGACAGACGTACACGAACGCTGCAGCGATCTCGCTGGCGGAGACGTGTGTCCAGGCTGGTGTCCCGACGATTCTCGCGGTGACGATCGCAGATTGGTACACCCCCCAAGATGCAGGCGACGAGTACGTCCAGTTCTTCGCACCGCACTTCGTCAACCACGCGTACACCGCTGCGAAGATTCTGTTCGAGTCGATGGGTGGGAGTGGGGGGTTCGTCCACATCGAAGGGAACCGTGGAACGGCCCCGAACATCGGTCGAAACAAAGGCGTCGAGATGGCAATGAAAGAGTACCCGGATGTCGAACGACTGGGGCCACGCCTGCAGGGGAACTGGATTCGATCGGACTCCCGCAAGGCGATGTCCGACAAGGTTTCACAGTTCGGCGACGACATCGAGGGCTTCTTCGGTCAGAACGACGCGGTCGCGCTCGGGGGGCTCACGATTCTCGAGGAGAACAACATCGAGGCCCCGGTGGTCGGCATCGATGCTGGCGAACCCGGCCTCGCAGCGATTCAAGAAGAACGAATGGTCGCCTCGGTCTCCGGGATGGGCCCGTGGCAGGCTGGGTGGTCGCTCGTGAAGTGTCACGACTACCTCAACGGTCACAGTCTACAGCCTGCAGAGCGAATGATGTCGTTCAACGCCCCTGTCTGCGTCAAGAACCCGGACGAGTGGACCGATACGATCGAACGTCTCCCAGTCGTTGATGCCACTGAATACAACAAGGCAATCTTCGAAGGGGAAACCCCCTACGACTGGAAGAAGATGTCCATTGCAGAGGCGGGCAAAGACAGTTGGGACCCCCAGATCGACATGCAGCCGATGAACAAAGCCGACATGGAAGAGGTGCTCGACTGGAGCGACTCCAACAAGCCGAACAACTACTCGCTGCCGGATGCGTACACCGACCAGGAGGCACAGAAGCAGATCACCGACCTCTACAAAGAGCGGTTCCAGAATAACCCACTCAAGTCGTAATAGGATGAAACCATGTCGAACACAGAGGCAGTTCCTTCGAAAACAGAGGAACAGATGAACGATGCTCTCACGGTCGACACGACCGTACCCAGCTTTCGGGTCGAGGGCATCTCCAAATCGTTCAGACACGTGCAGGCACTCTCGGACGTCTCGCTCGAAATCAACCGTGGAGAGGTCGTCGGACTGGTCGGCGAGAACGGTGCCGGAAAGAGTACGCTGTTGAACATCGTGACCGGTGTTCTCCAGCCGGACGAGGGTACGTTATACGTCGACGGGGACCCAGTCGAGTTCACGAACCCACGCGACGCGGCTGACTACGGCGTCTCGCTCGTGCACCAAGAACAGGACGTCATCACCAACTTCCGAGGGTACGAGAACCTGTATCTCGGTCGTGAAATCGAACGAGGGGGTATCCTCGACCGCGACCGGATGAGCAAGGAGGCACAGGCCTTCGTCGAAGACCTCGGTCTCAGCCTCGACGTCAACGAGTTCGTCTCGAACTACTCGTTCAACGAGCGGCAGATGCTAGAGATCACGAAAGCGTTTCACGTCTCTCAGAAGTCGGACAACCCCGTCATCCTCCTCGACGAACCGACTGCGGGCCTCGAAGAGGCCGGGCGAGAGATTCTCTTCGACCTCGTCGACGACCTCCGTGACAGAGCGACGTTCGTGTTCGTCTCGCACGAGCTCGACGAAGTGTTGGAGATCTCTGACCGAGTGTACGTGCTCAAAGACGGCGAACTCGTCGACGAGACCACTGCAAGTGAGGCAACGCAGGATAGTCTCCAACAGAGCATGGTCGGTCGTGAGACGGCAGACGAGTACTACCGAGTCTCCGAACAGCGGACCGAAGATGCACTCGGAACTGAGATGTTTCGTGCCGACAATCTCACCGTCGACGAAGAGATCGGTCCGCTGTCGTTCTCGGTCCGTGAAGGTGAGATATTCGGTATCGTCGGCGTTGAGGGATCAGGAAAGGAGCGACTCGGACGGGCGCTCGCAGGTGACCTCGCTACGACCGACGGGACGATTTCGGTCGACGGGACGCCAGTCACCAACCCGTCCGTCTCCGAGATGGTCGATGCAGGTGTCGGCTACATCCCCAAAGATCGGAAATCCGAGGGACTGCTGTTGTACCAACCTGTCCGAATCAACGTCTCGCTGGCGATGATTCGGAACATGAACGGGACGCTCCCACTACTCAATCTCGATGCGGAAGACGAAGCGACGGAGCGAGTTATCCAAGAGTTGAATGTCAAGACACCCGGTCCCGAAGCCCTCGTTCACGGCCTGAGCGGCGGTAACCAGCAGAAGGTCGTCATCGGTAGGTGGCTCGCACAGGAGACGCCGATTCTCGTGATGGACAACGTTACACGTGGTATCGACGTCGGTGCGAAGGAAGAGGTGTACCGACTCTGTCGAGAGTTGACCGACAGAGGGGTCTCCATCGTCTTCATCGGCGACGAGCTTCCGGAAGTGATCGGGATGTCGAATCGGATTGCAGTGATGAACAGTGGACAGTTCGTCGGTGAGCCGTTCGACGCATCGGCTGGCAACAAACCGACTGAAGAAGAGCTGATACAGGAGATGATTTGATATGAGTGCGGACAACCAACAAGCGATTCGGCAGTGGCTCGATAGACAACGTGAACAGCGGACGATGCAAGATTGGATCACCGACGTCGGTCCGTTTGCGATGTTGTTCATCCTCTCTGGGCTGTTCGCAGCGACGACGACGCAGTTCCTCACGTACGGGAACCTCGTCGACAACGTGGCGAAGAACAGCGCCGTCTTGTTACTAGTCGCACTCGCGGGAACGTTCCCCATCCTCCAGCAGAGCATCGACCTCTCGGTGGAGTCGACGGTCACGCTGACCGGCGTCCTGACTGTGGTTCTCATCTCACAGTTCCAACTCGGGCTGTTGGCGATCCCGCTCGCGGTCGGTGCTGGCATGCTCGCTGGCCTCGTCAACGGCCTCGTCTTCACGAAGCTGAAGGTTCCGTCGTTTCTGGTCACGCTGGGGACGTTGTCGATCCTGATGGGTTTCGCGCTCATCATCACCGGTGGGTCGACCATCACGTTCCGTAACCAGGCGATCCGTGGCATCGCCACCGGTACCTGGATTCCCGGAATCCCGAACCTGGTGATGTGGGGGCTGCTCATCTACGGCGGCACCGTCTTTCTTGCCTGGCGGACGAAGTTCGGACGCTACTGCTTCGCGCTCGGCGAGAACGAGCGCGTCGTCGAGCTCTCGGGTGCGAAGGTCGATCGATACAAGATCTACCCGTTCGTCCTCTCGGGGCTGCTCTGTGGGACGGCGGGCGTCCTCTTGACGCTCCGCATCTCCTCGGCGTCACCCAACATCGCTGGCGGGCTGATGCTCCCCAGCATTGCCGCCGTCGTCATGGGCGGGACAGCACTCACCGGCGGTGTCGGTGGACCGCACCGAACCATCCTCGGTGTGCTGGTCATCGCCGTCCTGCAGAACGGGATGAACCTGCTGTCGATTAACCCGTTCGTTCAAGAGATCATCCTCGGCGTCGTGGTCGTCAGTGCGGTCGCGCTGTCGATCGACCGCGAGAAGATAGACGTGGTCAAGTAAGATGATCACCCGAGACACCGCAACTGGTGACGCAGGCGCCCGCACCAGACCAGCGAGACACACTCGTCTGGTCTAGCACCGACTCGACGTTGACCACCGATTCCATATGACCCGAGACTTACTCGTTCCACTCGATGATTCGCCACAGGCCCGAAGGGCTCTCGAACACGCGCTGACTGTACACACAGCGGACGATATCGTGGTGTTTCACGTCGTCGACTACAGCGAGTCGTTGGCGAGCCACGAACGACCTGGGAGAGGTAGTCGCAAGGAGGGCTGGTATCAAAAGGCGCTGGACGATGCAGAAGAGCTGTTTGCCGATGCACAGGAGATAGCCGACGAGTACGATGTAATCCTCTCGACGGATACGGACGCCGGCAAGCCTGCGGAGGCGATCGTCTCTTACGCCGACGAACACGGTATCGATCAGATTATCATAGGGAGCCACGGCCGCACGGGAGCGTCGCGCATCCTCCTCGGGAGCGTCGCGGAGAAGGTCATCCGTCGCTCCCCTCTCCCGACGACTGTCGTCCACTGAGTGCTGACGTCGTCACACTGCCGATGCCGACGTGACTCCGATTCAGACGAGGGAGTTCAGCGCGACGGAGATTCGCCGTTGACTGATTCGTCACGATCGGACAGGGTCAGTCCGGCGAGCTACATCCAGTCCTCAGAGATCGCAAGTAGTTCCACGTAGACGTCAGGTTACGTCGAGTCCTGCTTGACGGTTCGCCAGGGACTGAGGAAACGACTCGAGACGGTGAGCCGTGTCTGGCATACTCATAGCGAGGGAAAACCCAAGCACCTCGACTACAGCTTTCTCCTGAAGATAGAGCACGAGCGTCGTCATCGTTCGTGACAGTTGGGGCACTCACCGGACTGTGAGTCGGCGTCGGATCCCGGACGCCGAGTCAGCGACGGTCGAACGCCTCACTTCGACCGGTTACTGGAGATTCGCTCGTGGCTATGCGAGTAAATCTCGAGTTCGAGTACAGTACCTGACTTGCTCGTTTCTACGAAAAGAACGGCTGCCCTCGCAGTTCAGTCGGCTGTCGCGAGGTCGTCGCTGACGCGTTCGTCCGGTACCGTCCCGTCCTCGTTCCAGTCACGCTGCGCGTAGTAGTCGTCGAGTGCTGCCTCGAAATCCGGCAGGTCGTACGGGAGCGTGTCGTCGGCGCGGTCGAACCCGCGCTGGTTGTTGAAGTGCCGTTCGAGTTCGACCACCGTCGACCCGACTGCGAGGAGGTCCCCGTAGTCGGCGTCGAACAGTCCCTCGAACCGCTCCGGCGTCATGAAACTCCGCGAGAACCGACAGACGATACCGCAGTCCTCCAGCGCCCGAGCGTTCTCCTGTCTCACGACGTGTGGGGCTTTCCCCTCGAGGCCCGTCGGGTTCAGCGCCTCATCCTGGTCGACGAGTGGGTACTCCCAGGCGTACATAGTGGTGAACATGTGATCGGCACCGCGGTTTGCGACGGCGTAGGAGAGCCCTTGGCCGTTGAGGGTGCGGCCGTCGTGGGCCGCGAAGTCCAGTCCTTTGACCGTCCAGTTGTCGACATCGAGGTCTTCGTGGAATCGGTCGATTCCTTCCGCAAGGAGGTCGCCGTCGCCCTCACGTTTCGCGATCTTCTCGACCGTCTCGTGAACGAGGTCGGCGTTCCCGAACTCATTCTCGGAAGCGAGGTAAGCGGCGACCACGTTGCCACAGGTGATGGTGTCCATCCCGTAGCGGTCACAGAGCTCGTTCGACTGCATCACGTCGACGATATCGTCGACTGCGCAGTTCGAGCCGAACGACATCACCGTCTCGTACTCGGGCCCCTCGGTCTCGACACCGCGCTCCTCGTCCTTCGTCGGGAGTTTGCAGGCGAACGCACAGGCCGAGCAGGTCCCCCGTTTGTACTTCTTCTCACCGACGCGGTCACCGTTGATACCGTCGACACCCTCGAACTGAAGCTCCGAGAAATACCGTGTCGGGAGTGCACTAACTTCGTTCGCGAGGTCGGTGACGCTCGTCGTCCCCTGCTGTTTCATGATGTGGTCACTGGTCGCGGCATCGCGGTGGACGTCCATCTGGATCGACGGAATCTCGACCTCCTGACGTGAGTCACCCGCGAATGTGACCGCCTTCACGTTCTTCGACCCCAAGACGGCGCCCAGACCCCCGCGGCCGAATGCCCGACTCTCGGTGGTCATGATCGACGCGAAGCGAACACGGTTCTCGCCGGCTGGTCCGATACAGGCGACGTGTTCCGGAGAGAGTCCGTGGGTGTCTTCGATGTACGTAGTCGTCTCCGGTACCGTTGCACCGTCGAGGTCCGGAACTGGTTCGAACTCGACCCCGTCGTCGGTGACGTGGACGACGACGAGTTCGTCGCTCGTGCCCGTGAACTCGACGACACTGTAGCCGGTGTCCGCGAAGTTCCGCGACATGAACCCGCCGGCGTTCGACGAGAGCAACCCGCCGGTGAGCGGCGAGAGACTCGTACAGTTCATGCGTCCGGTGAAGCTCATGTTCGACGTCTGCATCGGACCCGTCGAAAAGAAGACGCTGTTCTCCGGGCCGAACGGGTCGGCCTCGAACGGGATTCGGTCGTGTGCGAGTCGAGTGGCGACACCGCGTCCACCGATGAACGTCTCAAGCACGTCGTCGACCCTGGTCTCTACTGTCTCGTGCGCCCCTACGTCAACTGTCAGTAGGGGCCCCTCAACGTGGAGCATACGTATGCACAACGTTCACACGGCGTATTAAAAATACCTAGCGATTGGGCTGGTCGGTACCCGAACCGTTACGCAGTGAATCCGCCGTCCATCACGAGATTGTGGCCGGTGACGAACGACGACTCGTCGCTCGCGAGGAACAGTGCGGCGTCGGCCACTTCGTCGGGCTGACCCGCACGGCCGAGCGGTGTCTGATCGAGGATGCCGCCGGCCGTCTCGCCGTCCTCCATCGTCATCGCCGTCTCGATGAAGCCGGGGTTAAGCGCGTTGACACGGATGTCGTTCTCACCGTGTTCGACGGCGAGTTCGCGCGTCAGATTGGTGACGCCACCTTTCGAAGTGCAGTAGAGCGACGAGTTCGCGAGTCCACGGATTCCCGCGATCGAGGACATGTTGACGATGGACCCACCGTCTGCCTGATCGAGCATCCGTTCGATGGCGGCCTGGCAGCCGAAGTAGACGCCCTTGAGGTTGATGTCCATGAGCCACGCGAAGTCCTCCTCTGTCGCCTCCTCGATCGGCAACTGTCGTTCCACACCGGCGTTGTTCACCATCACGTCGAGCGATCCGTACTCGTCGACAGTGGCCTGCACGGCCGCCCGGAGCGCGTCGACGTCGGTCACGTCGGTCTCGACGTACTGTGCGTCGCCACCCGCCGCTGCGATGAGTTCGTGCGTCGGCTCGCCACCGAGCCGAGGGTCCTCGCGGACGTCCGCGACTGTCACACTCGCCCCTTCTTCTGCGAATCGTAGTGCGATAGCACGTCCGTTCCCTGACGACGCACCTGTCACGAGCGCAGCCGTTCCACTGAGTCGTCCTGTCATAGCTGTGGTTGTCCTGCGTCACCGTGCCACATTAAGTGTTTCTCGCCCGGTGATGATCGTTAGACTACATCTTCGACGGTCCGCAGTGTTGTATCTATCCTAAACTTTAATACAGAACCTGAGAGAATCACTGGTAGGCATGTTAGACGACGGCACGCTAGTAGTGGACTCAGTGTCACACTGCTTCAACCACACGCCAGAGAACCACAAGCACGCGAATGCGCAACGCTGGGACGACGAGACGTTCGACCTCGGCAAGAAACTCTTGCCGGACAGCCACGTCCCCTCGGAGGAAGTGTTCTATCGCGACCACTCACCGGAGGAACTCGCCCGGTTGCTCTTCCTCGAGAGTCAGATCGACTACACGGTGTACCACTCGCTGCCACTGGACGACTACTTCCACGACGGCTACGTCTCCCGCGAGAAAGGGTTCACGTTCCGCGAACAGAACCCAAATCGTGTGGGAATGTACGTCGACATCAACCCGCTCGAAGACGACGCAGTCGAGCAAGTCGAGCACTTCGTCAAGGAGAAAGACGTCGACGGTATCAAGCTCTATCCGGCCCGTTACCAGAACGGACAGGACCTCTCGCTCCAACTGAACGAGCGATCCGTCCAGCCAATCCTGGACAAGGCCGACGACCTCGACGTCGACACCGTCGCCATCCACAAGTTCATTCCCTTCGCGAAGGCCCCGACCAAGTACTTCCGCATCGACGACGTCGAAGAAGCCGCGAACAAGTATCCGAACCTCAACTTCGAGGTCATCCACGTCGGCTTCTCGTTCCTCGAGGAGACCATCTGGGCGATGGCGAGCAACGACAACGTCTACGCGAACCTCGAGAACTCAGCGTGTTTAGTCAACACTCGTCCACGGAAGTTCGCCAAGATCATGGGTGAACTGCTCTACTGGGTCGGCTCTGACCGCGTCCTCTTTGCCAGCGGTGCGACTGCGCTCCACCCACAGCCACCGATCGAAGGAATCTGGAACATGGAGATGCCGGAGGAGCTGCAAGCACAGTACGACTACCCGGAGATCACGACAGAGGACAAGAAGAACATTCTCGGACGGAACGGACTCGAACTGCTCGGCAAAGACCCCGACCAGGTCCGGCGCGACATCGAGGGCGACCGCTGGGCCAAGGCGCGTGAGGAACTCGACCAGTATCCGGCCGAACCGTGGTCGACCTACGAGGTGCCTGCTCCCAAGCCATGAGTACGACGAACCACGTCACCCCGGACCAGGAGTTCTCGGACGAACTCAAATCGCAGATCAAGACCGAACTCGGGAAGGTGCTCGACCCGTGTAGTTGTATGAGCGACCATCCTATCAGTATCCTCGACCTCGGACTCGTCGAGAGCATCGACGTCGACGACGGCGTCGTCAGCATCGATCTCCTGTTGACGTCACAACTCTGCACGTACTTCCTCGACATGAGCGACGAGGTCGTCGAGCGGGTCGAAGCGCTAGACGGCGTCGACCGGGTCGAAGTCCATCAGGACACCAGTGGAGAAGTCTGGACACAGGAACGCATGTCCGACGAGGAACGGACGGCGCGCCGCGAGCGCTTCCTCGGACGCATGGAGGAGGCTGACATCACTCCCTACGCCGAACAGTCGAAGTAACCGACAACCGAAGCACTTCAGTTACGCGTCACCCATCCCGATGTCACGCCGTCGTGGCGGCCAGTCACCCGTCTCGACGCCATCTTCTGAGTCGTCGGTCAAAAAAGAACTACGCGACGCTTATCGTGCCGTCTCCACTTCTTCGAGCGCCTCGGGGTTCTCGATGCTGCTCATGTCGCCGAGTTCTTCGCCCTGATAGAGCGCGGAGATGGCCCGACGGATAATCTTCCCCGACTGGGTCTTGGGGAACTCGTCGACGAACAGTACCTCGCGCGGGCGGAACGGTTTGCCCAACTCTTCGCCGACGAGCGCCCGTAGCTCTTCCCGTAGGTCGTCGCTCTCGCCGACGCCATCTTCGAGGACGACGTAGGCGATGACGGCGGTGCCGGTGGTGTCGTCGGGGACGCCGACGGCGGCGGCCTGGTTGACGCTCTCGTGTTCGATGAGCGTGCCCTCGACCTCGGCGGGGCCGACCTTGCGTCCGGCGACGTTGAGCGCGTCGTCGGCGCGGCCGTGCAGGAACCAGAAGCCGTCGGCGTCTTTCTGGGCCCAGTCGCCGTGATCCCACATCGGCGGCTCGGTGAACGTCGACCAGTAAGTGTTCAGATAGCGTTCGTCGCCCTCCCACAGCGATTTCGTCATCGAGGGACAGGAGTCGCGGGCGACGAGGAAGCCGCGTTCGTGGTCGTCGGCGACGGACTCGCCTTGGGAGTCGACGATGTCGATGTTCATCCCCAACCCTGGCCCGCCGAGCGAGCAGGGTTTCAGCGGTTGGGTGGGCATCGGCATGAGGAAACAGCCGCAGATTTCGGTGCCGCCGGAGATGTTGATGATCGGCGCTTCGCTCCCTCCCACGTTCTCGTAGAACCACTGCCAGGACTCGGGGTCCCACGGTTCGCCGGTCGATCCGAGCAATCGGAGCGACGAGAGGTCGTGTTTCTGGACCCACTCGTCGTCGTACTTCCGCAGCGCGCGGATGGCGGTGGGCGAGATGCCGAACGTCGTGAGCTTGTGGCGGTCGATCATCGCCCAGAAGCGGTCGGGTTCGGGGTAGTCGGGCGCGCCCTCGTACATGAAGATGGTGCCGCCGAAGGTGTGGTTGCCGATGAGGGTCCACGGTCCCATCATCCAGCCGATGTCCGAGACCCAGAAGAAGCGGTCCGAGGGTTTCTGGTCGAAGCCGAAGTGGATCTCTTTGGCCGTCTGCAGTTGGACGCCCGCGTGGGTGTGGACGATGCCCTTCGGTTTTCCGGTGGTGCCCGAGGAGTACAGCAGCATCGACTCCTGGTCGGAGGGGAGTTCCTTGGTGTCGTAGGCGTCGTCTCGGGGTTCGACGGCGTCGGCCCACCACTCGTCGCGGTCGTCGGTCCACGGCACTTCCGTGTCGCTGGCGTCGTCACTCCCGCCTAACCGGTCGAAGACCACGGTGTGCTCGACGTAGTCCGCTTCCTCGATGGCGTCGTCTGCGGCACCTTTCAGGAAGACTTCGCTCCCACGACGCTGGAAGCCGTCGGCGGTGAACAGCACCGAACACTCCGAATCTTCGATGCGGGTGGCGGTGGCGTCGACGCCGAACCCCGAGAAGATGGGGACGGCGACGGCACCGACTTTGAAACAGCCGTAGAGGATCGAGATGACCTCGGGAACCATCGGCATGTAGAGGCCGACGGTGTCGCCGGTGTCGACACCGACGGACTCCAGATAGTTCGCGACCTTGTTGGCCTGGCGGTGGAGTTCGTGGTAGGTGACTTCCCGAATCTCACCGTCTTCGCCCTCCCAGATGCACGCGACGGTGTTGCGTCTCTCGCTGTCGACGGCGGCGTGCCGATCGAGGGTGTTGTGAGCGATGTTGATGCGGCCGCCGGGATACCACTCCGAGAACTGTGGCCCTTCAGAGTCGTCGCGGACGGTGTCGTAGTCCTCGTAGAACTCGACGTCGAGGTAGTCGACCAGTTCGTCCCAGAACCACTCGACGCCGCTGTCCTCGACGCCCTCGACGTCCGTGCAGGTACGGGCGATCAGTTCCTCGTAGTCGTCGATCCCGTACTGCTGCATGAACGCCCAGACGTTCGTCGACTCGACGAACTCCCGGCTCGGTTCGTGCACGATCTGTCTCTCGTCGTGAGCTTCAACTGGCATGGTTGCGCGTACCAAGAGGTGGTGGAGCAACCATCATAAACTACTGGGAAAGAGGCAGTGATTCGCAGTCGCCCGGACTACTCGAACCGTCCAGTTTCCTTGTACTGCTGGCCGAGTTCGACGTAGTGCTCGTGAACGCGAGCTATCTCGTCTCGCTGGTCGTCGGTGAGGGGTTTGGTCTGCGCCGGGGCACCGTAGGCGAGGTGTCCCTCTGGAATCGTCTGGTCCTGCAGGACGACCGCGCCAGCAGCGACGATACAGTTCGACTCCACCGTCGCCCCGCGGAGGACGGCACTCTGCATCCCGACGAGCGAGTGGTCCTCGACCGTGGCGTAGTCGACGACGACGTTGTGGCCGACGGTCACCTCGTCGCCGAGCACCGCCCCGTGGAGCATCGTGAACTCCTGGACGTTGGTTTCGGTCCCAACCACTGTGGTTCCCCCGTCACCACGGAGGCAGGTGAACGGCCAGAGGCTGGCATCTTCACTGACTACGACGTCGCCGATGAGGTAAGACATCTCGGAGACGAAGGCCGAGTCCGCAACTGCTGGCGTCTGCTCGTCGAGGGGTTTCTGCATGGTCCAGCTACCGGAGCCTGGGGCATAGTGTTACCGACGCGTTGGGAGGTCGAAAGCGAGGTGACGCTCGCCAGCCTGAGAGGTTGCGACTGCCGGTGAGACCCTCACTCCGAGCGCGACGTCGTTGACTTCTGCCAAGACTCGACCCGTCAACTGGACTGGACCGAAGTCGGCGATGGCGACGACCGGTGTCTCCCCAGCGAATTCAGCTGTCGTAACCCGGATCTCCGTGTACGTACTGATCGTGCCAGTGTCCGGAAGTGGCTTCTCGGCTAGATCAGTACTGCCGCATTCGAGACAGACCCTTCGAGGTGGGAGTGACCCATGCCCAGATTCACAGGCAAGATAGTATCCTCGATTCGCGTCGACGGCGTCGAGCAAGTCGTCGTAGCCCGCATTCCGCGAGTCAGTCATCGACTCACCTCCAAGACGTGGACAACTGCGCTTGCGACCGTCCCACCAGCGTTGTGCGCGACCGCGACAGAGGCGTCGTCGACAGCGTCGCTGTGGACGTGGTCGCCGCGGAGAAGCTTCGAAAGTTCGACGACCTGACTCACGCCCGTCGCACCGACGGGGTGGCCCTTCGCCTTCAGCCCCCCAGAGAGATTGACCGGGAGTTCGCCATCGGCAGTCGTCTCCCCCTCAGCGGCCGCAGTGAGTGCAGTTCCCGTGTCGTAGAGTCCGAGCCCTTCGAGTGCGAGCACCTCCGCGATGGTAAAGCAGTCGTGGACTTCGAGCAGGTCGACTGCATCAGGAGTGATTCCGGCGTCAGCGTAGGCGTCGGTCGCCGCCTGCTCTGTCGCGGGTGTCCGAACGAGTGAGTCACGGTCCTGTAGCGCAAGCGTATCGGTTCCTTGGCCGGAACCGGTGATGGCGATTGGAGCGGCGACGTCATGCCGCTCAGCGTATCGCTCACTGACGAGTACGACCGCACTGGCTCCGTCCGTGAGTGGGCAAGCGTCGTAGAGTCCGAGTGGCTCTGCCACGGTCGGCGCGTCGATGACGTCCTCGACCGAGATCTCCTGCTGGAACTGCGCGTAGTCGTTGTTGAGCGCGTGGTCGTGGTTCTTTACGGCGACGGCCGCGAGATCTTCACGGGTACCGCCAAACTCGTCGAGGTAGGCCCGAGCCATGAGTGCGTACGCACCCGGGAACGTTACGCCCGCACGACTCTCGTAGAGGTCGTC
The DNA here is from genome assembly GCF_059695585.1 of Halogranum roseipondis. Lineage (NCBI taxonomy): Archaea > Methanobacteriati > Methanobacteriota > Halobacteria > Halobacteriales > Haloferacaceae > Halogranum > Halogranum roseipondis. The sequence goes on along the minus strand of NZ_JBUEED010000008.1, from coordinate 545,178 downwards.
TGCGGCCATCGCGAGGCCCGCAGTAGCCCGGTCGGTCGAGAGGTTGTTCATCCGTTCCATCCCACCGACGAGAACGACGTCAGCCGTACCTGTCCGGACCGCTTCGACACCACTACGCAGCGCAACACCGCCGGATGCGCAGGCACTCTCGTATCGGGTCGCCGGGATCTCCACCCCTGCAGCCTCTGCCATGAGCGGTCCTTGATGCCCTTGTTGTTCGGCGATGGTTCCGACAAAGTTCCCATAACACAGGCGGTCGATATCGGTTCGTGGAACGCTCGAGTCAGCGATGGCTACGCGGGCCGCTTCCGCGAAGAGGTCCCGGCCGGTGCGCTCTGGGTAGACACCAAACGCTGTGGAGCCAACGCCCGCTATGCGGACTGATTGCATACGACAAAGAGAGGTCGACCGTGGATAGTAGGTGTTACGGTCGAGCAGTGGCCCGTTCCAGCGCACTCACTCGCTTCATGCTCTGACGCGAGACCAGTCTAGACGTCCGAGACGAATCCGTGTGCCCACGACAACGACGATCAGACACCCCAACGCCGGCAGCAGCAGCTGCATCCCTGTCGCGGTACCGTATCGGTCTGCGACGATTCCGACGACGACAGGTGCAGCAGAGAGACCTGTGAAGTTGGCTGCCGTGGCAATCGCGTTCACCGGGCCGCTATACTCGGGGACAGACCCGACGCCGAACGCAGATAGTGTGGGGAAGAACCCAGCGACGAGGAGACCGAGGCCGAGGACGCCACCGACGAGACCGAGAGTCGAACCGGAGACGAAGGCGATGGCAGCCACCGGAACTCCGACGACAGCCAGCGACAGCACCAGATTCAGCGGTTGAAGGCGATCGGCGAGGAAGCCGTACGCGAGTCTTCCGGGGGCGTACATCACGAGAAAGACGCCAGTGAGGAGGACGTACGCCAGTTGCCGATGGCGAGGATCACGTTCGCGAGGAGCGGGCCGGTAGTCGCTCCCAGGGCCCACATGAGCGCATAGAGGTTGAACAACTGTCCGCGACGTTCCGGGAACAGATGTCCTAAGAGTGGGCGGTCGAGCGCACGGACGACACCGACAGTCGCCCCTTGCAGGAGGAACACCACGAGGAGGAATCCGTAGGAGGGGGCGACACTTACGAGGAGCAGGCAGACAGCCGTTGCACTGGCCCCGGCGAGAATCATCCGTCGGAGGTCGAGCCGCCTCGAGAGCATCCCCACGACTAACACGGTCGCCACGAGACCGAGCGTCCCCGCTGGTGCGACGAATCGAGGAACTGATCGGAGACAACAAAGGTTTGCTGGAAGTTCGGAAGCAGTGCCCCTCTGAGTTGTGTGACCATACCGTCTCCCAAAACGAACAAGAACAGCACGGCTGTCCACTGGCGGCGCGAGTCCATCGACTTTGTGGTGCGTGTGTGGTCGCGTGGACCGCCTCGGGGTCAAGCCCCGAGGCTTCCCGTTTCTACGACGTGACTTGCAGACACGGACTCGAAGTGAGTCGTGTCCGTAGCGGTCACAGTCTCCACGGGCGTGTCTTCGGGCCATCCCAGCCCTAGTTCAGAAAAGCCTCTCTTGAGAACGTTCATCGCCGCGTTCGCGTCTCTGTCCGTCTCGAACCCGCACGACGGACAGGAGTGTTCCCTAACGCAAATGGGTTTCCCCGTTTCCACACCGCACGATGCACACTCTTTGGTAGTGCCTCGTGCTTCGACCTGCTTGACGTGACAGCCGTACAGGTCGGCTTTGTATTCAAGCAGAGTGATGAATTGCCGCCACGCCGCATCCTGCTTGTTACGGGCGTTGTGCGACTGTTCGAGCATTCCTTTCACGTTCAAGTCCTCAACGCATACAGCGTCGTACTCACGGACAAGCCACGTCGTAATCTTATGCTGGTAATCAAGCATCTTCCGACGGATATGTCGCTTGACTTTCGCCACTTCCCGGCGTTGTTTCTCGTAGTTGCTCGACCCTTGTTCCTTCCGCGAGAGTTTGCGTTGTTCGCGGCGGAGTCGCTCATAGTCGTCTTCGAGGTCGAGCCAATCCACAGTCTTGCCGCCGCTCGTGTGGATGTAGTTGAGGATACCGAGGTCGATTCCGACGCTGTTACTCGCGTTGAGCGTGTTCACGTCGGGTTTCTCGGGGAGGTCAGCGTCGTCGGTTTCGAGGCCGAATGAGACGAACCACTCGCCGGTCGTCTCCTTTTTGAACGTGACTTCCTTGATTGAAGCGCGGTCAGGAATCGGGCGGTGGTAACGGATTTTCACCCAGCCGATTTTGCTGAAGCGGACGTAGGCAAACCTGTCACGGCCCCTCTTTTCATCGAGGTCGAACCCGGACTGATTGTACGTCACACTTCGGTACTCGGTGGGTGATTGGCGTTTGAGCCGACCAACGTTGTAGCCTTTCTCTTTCTTCTTGCGAAGGTTCGAGAGGTTGCGGTGGAAGCGAGCGACGGTGGCTTGGGCGGCCTTCGAGTGCAGTTCGCTGTACATCGGCCACTTGCGTTTCCACTCGGGGAGCCTGTTGTTCTGGTCGTACTCACTCGGCTTGTCGTCTTCGGGACTGTTCTCGTAGTCCCATCGGACGTGGTTGTAGAGTTGGCGATGAACATTCAGATGGTGTTCCAGTCCTTCCGCTACCTCTTGTGTTGGGTACGCGTGGTAGCGGTGACTGTGTTCCATCGCTGTCTCCTGATTAGAAACGTGTTGGCTTAATGGTTTGTATCCCTGCGTGTCGGCTTCATCCCCGAGGTCAAGCCTCGGGGTATTCGCCTTGTCTTCTGATAAAACTGGGTACTGTGGTGAATGTGACACCTGATTGTTGAATCCCGCACACAAGAGCTTGTCCGAGTATCGAACGCTGTGGGGTGAGTTGAAATAGGATGTGCCCGTGTAGTGCTGTATGTACCAGATAGTGGTACCTGTCGACGACAACGTCGACCGCGCACTTGCACAGGCACGACACGTAACCGAGCTACCGGGTGATCCGACCGAAGTCAGCGTCACTGTCGCACACGCGTATCGTGATACGAACCGGACGAACGAGAACCACGACGAGGAGAGTCCAGCTGTCATTGCGGCGATTGAACACCTGCGAGATGCGGGGCTGGCTGTAGAGCAACGAGAACTGTACGTCCCAGTCGCCGAAGCCGTACTCGATCTGACAGCCGATATCGAAGCGGATGCTATCGTGATGAGTGGACGGAAACGCAGCCCGACTGGGAAAGCACTCTTTGGGAGCGTTACGCAGTCAGTGATACTCGACGCAGCGGTTCCGGTAACCGTCGTTGGTGTCGAGTAAGGTGACGAAACGGGTTGCAGTCGACTCTGGTACGTTCTCTTTTGGTGTTGCTGTTCGTCGGAAGGAGGACTGGACAACTATGCTGACGTATGAGTTCTGAAGGAGACAGCTTTCACACTGAGACCACGAGGCTTATCGAAGGACGATAGAAATACTTGGATATTACTTCGGAATCATCTGAGTTTAGAAGAGACGTTTCGACGTCCACGCCGGTGCTGTTGTGTGACTTTCCGAAGAAACGTTCGTCGAACCGAAGATATCAGTGAGCTCAGTGAGCTACGTTTGAAGTTTAGGCTCTTATAATTGAACCACACGGCCTCTGCGTGCAGTGCAGCGAGTCCACCTCGTAAAATCACGGCTATTATTTACCGACGCGCTCTCACAAGGATTTGGTTCGTAAACATTCGGTTAGAGGCGTCGTACGGGCTATCCGTACGTAACGTGCCGGCAGAGGACATCTCCTGTGGTCTCGATGATACAATCGATGTGACGCGTATCTCTCCCAAGAGATCGTCCGAACGTATCGCTATCTCATAGACGAGTAGAGCACCGGAATGGAATCGATTGATCTCAGAGTTCGTGTCACGGCTTGCGTCTGACCTTGGTGTGCCTCCAGAACGCAAACGAGAGTATTGATGTCTCTACCGAGACGGGATTGCTTCCAGGGAAGTCATCGACTGGGTTTGTAGTTGCAGTGCTCTATACAGCAGGGTTATTGTTCAAAAACAAATGTACAGAGAAGGGGATAGCCCAAGTTGCGCGAGTGACCGAGGCTACCATCCGAAACCGCTATCAAGAGCAGGTCGAAGCAGTCTCAATTCCAATAGATGGACTCACCGACGCTCGACAGCCACACAAGGTAATCTTCGGCAGCGAGTCTGTTCGATGCCTTCGAACAGCAGATGCCAGGAGAATGTGCGAACTAGAAGATGCCGAGACCGTGAGTGGTTCGACTGACCGGTACAACCGCGTGACGAAAGACGGAAGCTCGCTTTCAGTTTGACTCTGCCCGCTGGAATTACGATACTAGAGTTGTAACATTCTTTCGGATGTGGTTTCCGAGCGGCAGGATGTGATTTCGCTCGAGATGGTCACGATGTACTCCTCCTTTATCCGCCCACCAACTCGTCCGTGATCACGCGTATATCGGCGTTTTAGAGTGCATTCGACACCATCGAACAGGAAGGATACGCGTTTGGTCCATCGAGTGGTCGTACAGAGAGTAGAGATGCTGGAAGAACAGGAGAAACCACATCGACGGGCAGACACTCACCTCACGAGAAGGCGATGTTTAGTTCGAGCTCGTTCGCTGCTCCCAGAAGGAGATCAGGCAGTTGGTTCTCGAATCGGTCCCCCTTCAGCCGGTGTGACGGCCCGGTGACGCTGATGGCCCCGATGGCCCCCCCGTTCGAGTCACCGACGGCGACGCCGACGGCGTGCGTCCCGCGCAGCGTCTCTTGCCGGTTGAAGCTGTAGCCACGCTCCTGAATCTCCTCGATCTCGGTGAGAAGCACTTCCGGGTCGGTGATAGTGTTGGGCGTGAGGTGTTCGAACTCGGTCTGTTCGATGTAATCGAACAGGTCTGACTCGGGAACGTTCGCCAGAATTGCTTTTCCCGCAGACGACGCGTACAGCGGGATTCGGCTCCCGAGTCCGGGGTCCGTACGGACGGCGTTCTCCCCGACGGAGCGTGCGAGATACACCGCATCGCCGTGTTCCTCGACGAAGAACTGCGCGCGCTCGCCCGTCGTTTCGGCGACTTCTTCGACCTTCTCACGGATGAGTTTGTAGCCGGTGTGGCTGTTTCTGGCCGTCACACCGAGGTCCAAGAAACGTAGCCCTACGTGGTAGCCGTCCGCACGTTGGACGAGGTACCCGAGTTCTTCTAGGGTGTGGAGATGCCGATGGACCGTACTCTTTACGTAATCGAGTTCGTTCGCGACCTCGGTGACTGTCTTCCCCTGTCCTGCTTTGACACACTGCACGATATCAAACAGCGTCTCCGCTGTCTGTACCGTATCCGGCACATCGCCGCTGCCTGTCTTTGCCATGCACAGTAGTCTTATCCATACGAATAAAACATGTTCGATATCGTCGAACAGCACCCCATTGTGTCTCACACACCCAGTGGCGTACAGTTTAGTAGTCGTCGTTGCTACACGACAGCCACGAACACGATATCCAGAACCATGACGATATCCCCGATCACGTTACCGGTACTGTCCCGCGATGCACACGGGACTCCAACCAGCGAGTACGCTGATACGCTTCGACGGTAACTCCCCGACTACGTGGTCAGACTCGCGGAGACCTCCGAGGCGCAACGCCCGCTCGTCGCCGGGTCGACGGTGGTCACCGGAAAGTACCCCGACGAGGAGCTCATTGAAGCAGCACCGTCTCCTCGGCTGTTCGTGTGTACCACGGTCAGCGTCGACCGCCCTTACCTCGACAACTTCGAGGCGAACGACGTCGCGGTGACCAACGCCTCAGGAGTGCACGGGCCAAAGTACAGGGACCGTCGGGTGGACGTCCTCGTCGACATCCTCGAGTTGATGGCCGAACCGAGAGGATACCGGAACCTACGTAATCAGGCTCTGTGCGGGAGAGGAAGGACGGGAACCGCGCGCTCGGTCAGAAGCCCGAGGTGCCTTCGAGGAGATGCTCCTCGACGACTGCCTCGTCGAGTTCGATACCGAGCCCCGGCGCCTCTGGCACTTCGATGACGCCGTCCTGGATCAGGGGGTCGTCGCGGACGAGCAGGTCGTCCCACCAGTCGACTTCGAGTGCGTGGAACTCCAAGAGGTCGAAGTTCGGCACTGCCGCTCCGAGGTGGACGCACGCCATCGTTCCGACGGGGCTACAGACGTTGTGCGGCGACATCGGGATGTAGTTCTCTTCGGCTCTGTCGGCGATGCGCATCGTCTCTGCGAGCCCTCCGACGGTCGTCGGGTCCGGCGTGACGATGTCGACGCCGTGTTCGTAGAGGAGGTCGGTGAGTTCGAAGACGCGGAACCGGTTCTCGCCCGTCGCGACGGGCGTCGTCGTCGACTTCGTCACCTCGATCTGCGCGGACATCTTCTCCGGCGGAATCAGGTCCTCCAACCACATCAGCTTGAACTCCTCTAACTCCCGAGCCAGTCGCTTCGCGCTCTCGACGGAGTAGTCCCAGTGGCAGTCGAACGCAAGGTCGACATCGTAGCCGATCTCCTCGCGGACGGCGGCGACGATGTCACGTTTCTCCGCGATGGCGCTGTTGGTAAGCCGGCCGTTGTAGGGGTCGTTTTCGTTGTCGGCCGCCAGGTCGAGGTCGAACTTCAGCGCGGAGAACCCCATGTCGACCACGCGACGAGCCTCCGCGGCGTACGCCTCGGGGGAGTACGCCTCGGCCTCGGCGTACGCGGTGGCTCCGTCCTCGACGGCGTATGCCTCTCCCGCGTGACAGTCACAGTACATCCGCACTTCGTCGCGATACTTCGACCCGAGCAGTTGGTACACCGGGAGGTCGAGCACCTTGCCGGCGACGTCCCAGAGCGCGATCTCGATACCCGACGCCGCCGTCACGACCTTCCCGGTCGTCCCACCGTGGCCGGACATCTCCTGGAAGATATGTCGGACTAGCCGTTCAACGTCCAGCGGGTTTTCACCGACGAGGAAACGGTTCGTGTACTCGACCAACTCGGGGACGCCCCCACCGCGATACGACTCGCCGATGCCTGTCACACCGGCGTCGGTCTTCACCTTGATGAGGTTCCACTCGAAGTTACCTTCGACCACGCAGGACTCGATTCCGGTGATCGAAACGTCTCGGTCGGTGTCGCGGTTCGTCGTGTGTTGTGAGTAGTCTCTCATTGGCTGAATCTGTCGAGGGCGCGTTCGTCTAGCTGTACACCGTGTCCGGGGGTATCCGGGAGGGGAACCATCCCGTCGTCCGGCCGAAGCGGGTCGACGACGTCGTCGAACACCTTCAAGTCCCGCAGCGCGACGTCGACCGTCGGGATGGCACGGGGTAACACCCCGGAACGTCCGATCTGGACGTTGCCGTCGTACATCTCGTGCCAGAGTCGTTCGGTGTCCCGTGGGTCCTCATCTACGAGTAGCGGTTCGAGGAGGGACTCCACCGCCGCGGCGACGAGGGTGCCGACCTCGTCGCCGAGCGAGTAGCCGATGCCCTCCAACTCATCTTCGGCCTCCAACCTGTCTTCGGTCCGGACGTACGTGATGGCGAGGTCACGATACGTCAGTGTCCGATTCGAGAACGAGACTGGCGACTCCAGCGGTATCGACACCGGAAAGGACTCTACCTGTGTGATTCTCACGACTGCAACGGCGCGTTTATCACATAAATTTCCTCACTCCACGGCAACAACTGTTACCAATGGACATATGTGCGATGGCGTGACAGAGGCCCGTATGGAGTTCCCCAGCCGGAGTGACCTGGACAGTCTGATCGAACCGCAGCCGTTGCCGTCGTTCGCTCGTGTCCGGTACGAACCGGAGACGACACGGGTCGACGACCCCGCGGCCGCCGCGCGGGCCGAGGTAGCTGATCTCTCCCTGTCGGAACTTGAGCCCGGTGCGAGAATCGCCGTCGGCGTCGGGAGCAGAGGGATTCACGCGCTCGACGAGATGGTCCGTGCTGTGGTGGCGACGCTCGACGACCGGGGGTTCGATCCAGTGATTGTCCCCGCAATGGGAAGCCACGGCGGCGCGACGGCAGCAGGGCAGCGTGAGGTACTCGCCGCACTGGGAATCACCGAAGCGAGTGTGGGTGCACCCATCGACGCGACGATGGAGACGCGGGAGGTGGAGACGGTGACGGTCGGTGAGACGCCGACGACCGTCCACTTCTCGGCGGTTGCGCTCGAGGCCGACGCCGTCGTCGTCGTCAACCGCGTGAAGGCGCACACGAACTTCACCGGTCCGATCGAGAGCGGGCTCTCGAAGATGACCGTCGTTGGCCTCGGCAAGCAGCGTGGCGCCAAGAGCGTTCACTCGACGGCCATCAAAGAGGGCTACGTCGAGACGCTCGAGGCGGCACTCGACGTGATTAGGGAGGCGATCCCATTGCTGGCAGGTGTCGCCATCGTCGAGAACTTCGAGGAGGAGACGGCGCACGTCGAAAGCGTCGAAGGGGAGTCGTTCGTCGACAGGGAACCCACACTGTTGGAGTGGGCGTACGACGAGATGCCGACACTCCCGTTCGACGACGTCGACTTCCTCGTCGTCGACGAACTCGGCAAGGAGATCTCCGGCGCCGGAATGGACACGAACGTCATCGGTCGGTACCGCGTACTGAACGCTCCCGACCCCGAGACGCCGAACGTCAAGCTACTCTACGTCAGAGGGTTGACCGAGAAGACGAAAGGGAACGGAAACGGGATCGGCTTGGCAGATATGACGCGGCAAGCCGCGATCGACCAACTCGACCTCCGGAAAGCGTACGCGAACGCGCTGACGAGTGGCTCTATCGCGAAAATACGGCTCCCGGTCATCGCCCCCGACGACGAGTTCGCGATTCGCGCCTCGTTGGTCGCTCTCGGCGGGTACGACCCGGAGACGGTCAGGGTCGTCTGGATACGCAACACCCAAGAGTTGACCGAGTTCCGTATCTCGGAGGCGCTCGTCGACGAACTGCCGGCGACAGCACAGGTCGTTGCCCGCGAACGACTCGTGTACGAAGACGGAACGGCGTCGTTCGAGACCCGACGTGACGGCTGAGAGCAGGACGGTGTACGGTGCTTCGTCCGTGACGCGTCGGCGACCTCTCAATAAGGTAAGAGACCGCCCCCTTCGGAAACGTTTTCATACATCATCCTGATTATTGATGACATGGACCTACAGATAGACGGGAACGTCGCACTGGTCACCGCGTCGTCCAGTGGACTCGGTAAGGCGTCGGCGAAGGCACTCGCCCGCGAAGGCGTACACGTGGCCATCAACGGGCGCGACGAGGAACGGCTCGCCGAGGCGGAGGACGAAGTAGACGACATCGGAAGCGGTGACGTCCTCGCCGTCTCCGGAGACCTCACGAACCCCGACGACGTCCAGCGGCTCGTCGACGAGACGGTAGAGACGTTCGGCCGACTCGACCACCTCGTCACCTCCGCCGGCGGACCGCCCTCTGGCGCGTTCCTCGAGACCGACGACGACGACTGGGAACACGCGTACGACCTGCTCGTGATGAGCGTCGTCCGCCTCGCGCGTGCGGCCGAACCACACCTGAAGGAGGACGGCGGTGGAACCATCGTGACGATCACCTCGCGAAGCGTGAAGGAGGCTATCGACAGCCTCGTGCTCTCGAACTCCGTCCGGATGGGCGTCATCGGACTGGAGAAGACGCTCTCGAAGGAGTTCGCTCCCGACATCCGGTCGAACGCCGTACTCCCAGGCCCACACGAGACGTCCCGCATCCGCGACCTCGTCGAGGCCGCCGTCGACCGCGGCGACTACGACAGCTACGAGGAAGGACTCGCCGACTGGGGAACCAACCCGCTCGAACGCATCGGCGACCCGATGGAGTTGGGCAACACCGTCGCGTTCCTCTCCTCGCCGCAGTCGGGATACATCAACGGCACCGCAATTCCCATCGACGGTGGCTCCACGGGGGCGAACCTATGAGACCCGTCTCGTTCGACGACGCCGAAACATACGAACCCGAAGATGGGTGGCGGCGCGTCTCCATGGCCGGGAGCGACCAGTTCAGTTTCGAGTGGTTCGAGAAGCCGCCGGGTCACTCCTCGCCGATGCACGACCACGAGAACGAGCAAGTCTGTCTCTGTCTTCAGGGCGAACTCACTGTCGCCACCGAGGCCGACTCCGTCACACTCCAGCAGTACGATTCGGTACTTCTCGAGTCGAACGAACCGCACCGTGTCGAGAACACCGGCGACGAGTTGGCCGTCGGCCTCGACGTGTTCGCCCCCGGCCGATCCTTCGACTTCTGGACGGAGCGCGAGGAATAAAGTACCTCGCACGGACGGTGACGGGCCGGCCGCTGCTCGGCGACGAGGCGGGGTTCGTCGATCTCCGGTCGGTCCATCCTGAACTCGACAGCGTCCGTGGCACTCTCTCGCACGCCGCGACCGGGACGCTCGGCGACGTCGACGACGCGACGGCGGAGCGCATGCCGGCGGAGACGATCTCGTTCGGCCCACCACTCGACCAGTTCGGCAAACTCTGGGGAATCGGGCTGAACTACGAGGAACACGCCGGTGACTTGGACGAGAACCGACCGACGGAGCCGGCGAGTTTCATGAAGCCGTCGACGGCGCTCACCGGTCCCGGTGGTCCGATACGTCTCCCGCCGACGTCGCAGTCCGAGCGGGTGACCGCCGAGGGCGAGTTGGGCGTCGTCCTCGGTCGGACGTGTCGGGACGTCGACGAGGCGGACGTCGAGGACGTCGTCGCGGGCTATCTCCCTGTCATCGACATGACCGCGGAGGACGTCCTCCAGCGAAACCCACGGTTCCTGACGCGGGCGAAGAGTTACGACTCGTTCATCGTCATCGGACCGGCTATCGTCGTGCCCGAAGATTCGCTCGACTTCGACGATTTAACCGTCCAGACGGTCGTCAACGACGAGGTGCGAGCCGAAAACCGAGTCGAGAACATGTTGTTCTCGCCAGCTGAGCTCGTTTCGTTTCATTCGGCAGTCATGTCGTTGGAACCCGGTGACCTGATAAGCACCGGTACCCCTGGTGCGTGGCCGATCGAGCCGGGTGACGACGTGCAGACGAACGTGGAGTCACTCGGCTCCGTGAGTGCATCGGTCGTTCGGTAGACTGCTGTCGGGCGACCTGTGTCTCTCACGAAACGCCGCCAAGATGCTTTCTTACCGAGGGGACGGGAGCCTGATCAATCAAAAGATATAACTGTCCGACCTGGATACTCGTCAATGCTAACTAAAGACAATCATGGTTGACGACAGCATACAGCGCCGAAAGTTCCTGTACGGAGCCGCAACTGCGGGCATCACTGGCTTTGCCGGCTGTACCGGCGGAAGCGGCGGCGACGGCGGCTCGTCCGATGGGAACACGTCGGGGGACGGCGGTAGCGGAGACAGTGGTGGTCAGAGTGGCGGCGGCGGCAGCATGTCGCTCCGCGTCGGTACCTCTGCGGGTGGAACAAAGAACGTCGGACTCGCTGTCGAGCGGGCGGTCAGTCAGAACAGTGACGAACTGAACTACTCGACCGTCGAGAGTCCAGGGTACGTCGGAACCATCTACCGGATGGCACAGGACCAGTTCAACGGAGGGATCACCGACAACAACTCACTGACCAAGGCACTCGACGATCGTGGAAGCTTCGCCGAGAAGTCGGTCGACGAGATACCCTACTACGGATTCTACGCCTTCCCGTACAGTATCTACGTTGTCGCCCGCAACGGGACTGGCATCGAGACGTTCGACGATCTCGCCGGAAAGAACGTTTATCCGGCAGAACCGGGCTATTCGACACGGGCGACGACGCTCGACGTCTGGTCGCAGAAGCCGACGAAGGGCATCTACGACAAGATGAACATCCAGAACATGGGTGTCGGCGACGCACCGGGGGCGATGGAGGAGGGGCGAATCGACGCCGCCATCGCGTACGGAACCCCTGGTGCCGGCTACACTGGCTGGGTGACGGAGTACGACGCCCGCGTCGACGTCCACTACGTCGAACCGACCGATGCGCTCAAACAGTCGGTCGAGTCGTACGCCGGTGCCGGCTCCTCGGAGATTTCCATGGACAAGTGGAGCATGCAACAGGACATCCAGACTGACAAGGTGTTCACGTGGGACCTTGAGGTCAACTACACGTTCACACCGGAAGCGAGCGAGGACGCGGTGTACGAACTCTGTCGCGTCGTCGACGAGCACAACGATGCGGTCAACGAGGCGGAACAACAGTTCAACGACTTCGAGTCGACGTCAGACATGCTCGGCTCTGCGCGGAAGCAGATTCCGGTCCACCCGGGTGCGGCGAAGTACTACAAAGAGAACGACGCCTGGGACGACAATCTCTCGGTCGGTAAGTAAGTAGAAGACGAGACGTCTGTGAAACCCACCTTTTTGACAGACTAAGCTGACCATCAAAGACAGACAATGAGTTCAAACACAGAGCAGCAGAGTAGTTTCGTAACGAGTGCCCTTCGAGGGTTAGATCTGAGTGTCACGGTCAGCGCGATCGTGTTCTGGTTCATCGTTCTCGGCTGGGCGTACACACAGGATATGTCGCGTGTAAAGTACGGCGTCATTTTCGTCGGTGCAATCCTGAGCGTGTACGCCCTCGACCAGACGCGACAGGCGCTCGAAGAGGGTGACAGAATCGACGCGGCGGTGCTGCTGCCGGCAGCAATCATCCTCATCAGCGCCTCTGTCTACTTTACGATGAACTTCACGCAGGTGTATGTCATGCAGCAGGGGTACGCCCTCGAACACGAGTACATGCTGGCACGGATCGTCATCCTCTCGATCCTCTATCTCACGTGGCGCGAGTTCGGGAACCTCTTTCTTGGACTCGTTGGCGGCGCGATCCTGTATGGGGTGTACGGCAACTATGCGCCGGGTATCCTGAACCACGGGGGGATGACGGAACTGACACTCCTGCAGTCACTCGTCACCGATCTCTACGGGTTCTACGGGAGCCTGACACAGTTGACCGCCGCGTGGATCGCTCCGTTCCTGCTCTACGCCGGACTCCTGTTCGGCTACGGCGCGTTCGACCTGATTCTCCGGGTCGCCATCCAGTCAGGTAAGTACATCGAGTCCGGCGTCGCTCAGACGGCTGTGCTCGCGTCCGCGGTCATCGGGTCTATCAACGGTTCGTACACGGCGAATGCCGCGATGACCGGTTCGTTCACGATTCCGACGATGAAAGACAGCGGGATGGCACCGCATCGGGCTGCCGGTATCGAGGCGGTCGCGTCGACGTCGGGGCAAGTGCTCCCGCCAGTCATGGGTGCCTCGGCGTTCGTGATGGCCTCGTACCTGCAAGTCGCCTACCTCGATATCGTCACTGCCGGTCTCATCCCAGCAGCGATACTCGTCGCCTGCATCGGTATTGCAGTCCACTACGTCGCGATCAGCGACTCCAGTAGTCAGGAGATGAACTTCTCAGAGTTCTTCGACGACGAACTCTCGACGAGACAGAAACTGTTCGAGACCGTCCGATTCGGTATCCCGTTCCTCGTGCTCATCTACCTGCTGGGTATCGCTCAGTTCACGGTGATGACCGCGGCGCTATGGACCATCGTCTCGATGATCGTCTGCGGTGTCACTGTCCCGGTGATTCAACGGATAGTCGACCGCTCGGACACGTCGCCGACGACCGAGTTCGTCGACCAGCTCCGAAACACCGTCCGGGGGTTCCGCCGGGGTGCCATCATCCTCGCACCTATCGCCATCATCCTCGTGGCGGTCAACGGCGTCATCGATATCTTCGGTGTCACGGGCGTCCCGAACAAGATTGCACTCTTGTTGATCGACCTTTCGGGCGGTGTGCTGCTGTTCGCCGTTCTCCTCGCGATGCTGGTTGCCATCCTGATGGGTGTCGGCATGCCGACGGTCGCGGCGTACGTCATCGTCGCGATACTCATCGCACCGACGCTCGTCGCCGACTTCGGTATCCCGGACATCACGGCCCACTACACCGTGTTTTACGCTGCCATTCTGGCTGGGATCACACCACCCGTCGCCACGGCAGCGGTGGTCACCGCCGGCATCGCTGGCGCGAACTTCTGGCGTGTCTGTGGTGCGGCTATCAAGATTTCCGCACCGCTTTTCATCCTCCCTATCGCCTTCGTCTACAACCCGGCGATGATTTCGATGGATCTCTCCGTCAGTGGTCTCGTCGCCGGGACGTTGGTGCTGATGGGTGGTATCACGATGATCTACGGGCTCAACTACCCCTTCGAGATGCGCGCTGGCCGTCGCGTCCTGCTTCGGCTGTTCATGACCGTCATGGGCGTCTTCGTGATGGTCTACCCGGGGCAGTTGGTGAAGCTCGCCGGTACGCTGGTGTTTTTCGGCATCTTCGTCGCCGAAAAGATGGTGACGAGCGGGAAACGCCTCCCGTTCACTAAGGGGGTCGACCAATGAGCGCGACAGACGGCTCAAACGAGGACGTCGGCGGGTTCGAGGAGTTCGTCCCGGCGCCGCTCATGCCGGTGTGGGACCGGTTCCAGACGGTGCAAGAGTTCCGTGAGACACATGGTGACTCCTACACGAAGGTGCTCGAAGGCATCGTCGCCGCCGTCCTCACTGGCGGCTATCTCTTCTGGCTCTTCCTCTACCTCACCGCGTAACCTGCCACCCGAGGCCGGTTTCGGTTTTCCTGCTGCTCCGAGTGGGGATGTACTCCGAGAGACGGATTGAAGAAGTCGAGAGACCTCGCAGTCAGTAGCCGTGCCACTTCGCTGCACGCGGTACGTCGTGTGGGATGTGATACGCGTCTTCGGCGACGTCGTTCAGATACGACCGGAGTTCTGGGGCGAAGTCGGGGTGTGCACAGTGCTCGATGATACGTTCTGCTCGCTCGACCGGCGAACAGCCACGGACGTCGGCAACGCCCTGCTCGGTGACGAAGACGTCGATGTCGTGTTCGGTGTGGTCGACGTGGAACGTCATCGGGACGACGCGTGAGACGTCCTCCCCGTGGACGGACGGCAGCGCACAGACGGAGACGAGCGAGTTCCGGTTGTAGTCCGCAGAGCCGCCGACACCGTTTATCATCCGTCGACCGCCGACGTGCGTCGAGTTGACGTTGCCGTAGATGTCGACCTCGATCGCGCTGTTGACGCCGACGACGCCGAACTGGTCGATGAGTCCCGGGTGGTTCGCGACGTCTGCGGGTCGGAGGACGATGTCCTCGGCGTACCGCTCGATGTTCTCGAAGAGTCTACTCTGTCCCTCGGCGGTGAGCGCCATTGACGTCGCACTCGCACACTCCAGGCCGCCGGTGTCGAGCATGTCGAGCAGGCCGTCTTGAATGAGCTCACCGTAGTAGACCACGTCGCGGTCGCCGAAGTCGAGCTCCTGCAGTTCGCCCATCAGGGCGTTGCCGAGCGACCCCACGCCGAACTGGAGATGGACGGCGTCGTCGAAGACGGGCGACCGCTCCATCTCCGTGGTGAGGAACGACCGGAGGTTGGCGGCGATAGCCAGATCGTCGTCGGTCGGGTCCCGGAACGTGTAGGTCGAATCCACCCGATCGGTCTCGACGACGCCGACGAGTTTCGCCGGGTCGAACGAGACGTACGACTCGCCGATGCGCCCGTCGGGTTCGGTGAGTGGGACCGGTCCCCGGTTCGGAGGGGCGTCGGGCCGGTAGACGTCGTGAAGCGCCTGGAGTTCGAGCGGTTGCCGGTGGTTCAGTTCGACGAGGAGTTCGTCCGCGGCCTCGACGAACGCGGGGACCTGCCCGAGCGACGTCGAGGGGATGAACCACCCTTCGCCGACGGCGACCGCCTCGACGACGGCCACGTCTGCGTCCACCATCCCGCCGTACTGCACCTCGTCGCCGATGGACGACGCGTTTCGGTCGCTGAAGGCGACCTCCCGTTCGTTCGTCGCCGCGCGTGCGACACGCGACGACTGGTACGAGAAGCGCCGTGCGACAGCCCCGGCCTCGATGAGGTCGACGTCGATCTCTTCGCCGACGTTGCCACTGCTGACGACGGTCAGTCGAAGGTCGCGTGTCGAACCGGCGAGCGCGAGCGGTATCGCCTTCGGGTAGCCGACGCTTCCGAATCCGCTCGTGAGCACCGTCGCGTCGGCGTCGATGTGTGCGGCGGCCGTCTCAGTGTCGACGAGTGGGAGGTCTCCGTGGATGCGCTCCGTAACCGGTTCCTTTCCGAGCAGCAATCGATCGGTCATGCTCTCACCCAGTCGATTAGCTGAGCGCATCGGCCGGCCGGTTTGATCTGTAGGTCGATGGTGATGGTGTCACCGTGAGTTGTTCCGTACATCGTTCCGTTGAGGTTCTGCGAGCGGATGCCGCCGCTCCGCGACCGGTCCGACGGAACGTCATCGCCGAGTCCAGGGAGTAGCGGTCGCTGGCGTACAACCAGTCGTCGGATAGCCCGCGCTGGACGACCGGCTGCGTGGCTGGCTCGCAGTGGTAGCGTATACTTACGGGCTGTGTGTAATAAACGATATGGTGGATCGAGCGGAGGCTCGAATCGACGACCGAATTATATACGTCCCCAACAGAACTCTCGTATGGAGTACGAAGAGGTGCGGTTCGAGATAGCCGACGGCATCGCGACCATTACCATCGACCGACCGGACGTGTACAACGCGTTTACACGGACGACTATCTTGGAGTTAAACGATGCCGTCCGCCGAGCGGGAGCGAACGACGACGTGTACTCGGTGATTCTGACCGGTGCAGGGAAGGGGTTCTGTGCCGGGGCGGACACCACCGAGATGCCCGACTGGGACGACCAGTCGATGGAGGAGTATGGGGCGTATCTCTGGATGATCCAACAGTTAGTTTCGAAGCTCCGGTCGATGGCGACGCCGTCTATCGCGGCGGTGAACGGACCCGCTATCGGCGCCGGCTGTGACTTCGCGCTCGCGTGTGACCTGCGGGTCGTCGGCGACGAGGCGGTACTCCGCGAGGGGTTCGTCAACATCGGGCTGGTACCGGGTGACGGCGGTGCGTGGCTGCTCCCGCGACTCATCGGCGAGTCGAAGGCCCGCGAGTATCTCCTCACCGGCCGCGACATCACGCCCGAAGCCGCCGTCGACATTGGACTGGCAGTCGAACGGGCTGACGACGCACTCATTGCGGCGCGAGCATTGGCCGAAGAGATCGTGAACAAGCCGGCGACAGCCGTCCAGCACACGAACAGCCTCGTCGACCCCACCCGGAGCTTCGAGGAGTACTGCCAACTCGCGGCCGAGTACCAGTGGGACTGCGTAACCGACCCCGAACACCAGGAGGCGGTCGCCGCGTTCAACGAAGAGCGAGAGCCCGAGTACGACCGGGGTCTCGGCGAGTAGAACGACTATCGATCCGAGACGGCGGGGACGCCCTCCTGTTTCAGTGCTCGGGCGATAGTGTTCTTCTGAATTTCGTCGGTTCCGGCAGCGATACGGCGACTGCGGGTCAGCCGATAGAGATACTCGAGCGGGTGGCCCTGCTGGTAGGCACGTGCGCCGACAATCTGGACCGCTTCACTGACGACACGTTCGGCCATCTCAGAGCAGTGCAGCTTCGCGACGGACGTCTTGAGCCGAGGCGGGGCGTGGTCGGTCCCGTGGGAACTGGCAGCCGTGTTGTAGACAACGGCGTTCGCCGTCTCGACCTGTCGGTACATCTCCGCAAGTTTCCACTCGATACCCTGAAACTCGTCGATGGATCGGCCGAACTGCTCTCTGTCGGCAGCGTAAGACAGCGCAGTCTCCAACCCGGCAGTCGCCCACGCGGCCGTGAGAATCGAACTTCCAAGTCGCTCCCAGTTGAGCGAGACGAGCTGACGTCGGAACCCCTTCTCGCCGCGGGTGAGGACGTGTGACTCGGGGATGGGAACGTCGTCGATACGGAAGTGCGTCTGGCTGTAGCCTGCCATGTTCGTGTGCTCTTCGACAACTTCGACACCGGGGTCCGTTAGGTCGAGCACGACCGACCCCAACCCCTCAGGGAATCGGACCCACGTGACGGCGACGTTGGAGAACGGAATTCCACCGACCCACGTCTTTTCACCGTTACACACCAACTCACCATCTTCCTCAGTGACGGTAGTGCTCATCGAACCCACGTCGGAACCGGCCTCCGGTTCGGAGATCGCGATGGAGATGTGCCCCTCGCCGGCAGTGACGTCCGGGAGATAGCGTTCTTTGACCTCTTCACTTCCGAAGAGGTCGATGGCCCGTGGAGCGACCATACACTGCATGTACGTGAACCAGCCTGTGTCGGGGCAGACGCGGCCGACCGCGTCGGTCAACAGCATTGCCGCAAGGTCCGAACGCCCGCCACCCCCGTATTCCTCGGAGATGGACGGGCAGAACAGATCCGCGTCTGCGAGTGTCTGCAGGTTCTCCCACGGAAGGTCGCCCTCCCACGTGTATGCGTCGTCAGCGAACGTCGCAGCGACGTCTTCGGCCCGTTCGGCAAATTCGCGTTGCTCTTGCGTCAGCGCTTGCATCATCGGTAGTTACGGGTCGTGTGTAATAAACAATCGGCCTGTATCGTCTCCCGAGGGTAATCACGGAACCGATCGACACTGCGCCGACAAGTGACGCCAGTCAGACCGTCTTCGCTGCGATGGTTTCGGCGACGTACTCGCCGAACGGGAGCGACGACGTCAGCCCCGGGGAGACGGCGTTGAGGACGTGGACCGCGTCGTCAGTCTCGATAGCCAGCGGATCTTTGACCAGTTCGCCCTCGTCGCTCACGAGTTGTGCACGGATGCCCGTGTAGCTCTTCTGTAAGTCCGTCGCGCGAACCTCTGGGACGAGCTGTTGGGCCGCCTCGGTGAACTTCCCCTTTCGGTAGGACTTGTTCAGCTCCGACCACGCCACGGAGAGCATCGTCTTCGACTTGAGGAGTTCTCTGAACCCGTCGTATCGGAGTGTCTCGGCGAGGTCCGACGGGTCGAGGTCCGTGTTGTCGTACGCCTCACGACCGAATGCGAGGACGGCGTTGGGGCCGACGATCACCTTGCCGTCCGTCCGCCGGGTGTAGTGGACGCCGAGAAACGGCAACTCGGGGTCGGGCGTCGGATAGATCATCGTCCGACAGAGGTCTGTCCGGTCGGGCGTGACTTCGTAGTACTCGCCGCGGAATGGAACTACCTGATAGTCGTCGCCGACGCCGACTTGCTGTGCCAGCGTGTCGGCGTGGAGGCCGGCAGCATTCACGAGGTACGTCGTCTCGATGAGACTGTTACTTGTCGTCAGGTGGTAGCCCGACGGCGTCTCGTCGATTCGTGAGACGGCGTGACCCGTATACAGGTCGACACCGTTCTGTTGGACCTCTCGTGCGAGCGCGTAGACGTACTGCTGGGAGTCGACAGACGCTGCCTCGGGCGCGTAGAGCGCCGCCTGTCCGACAGCGTGCGGTTCGTGTTCCCGTATCTCCTCTTGTGAGTCGAGTCGGTCGTACGCGACACCGTTCTTGTCAGCCTGTTCGGCCAGAACGTCCAGTTGGGCTTCGTCTCGGTCGTCTTTCGCGACGACGAGCACGCCGAGTTCCTCACACGGAATCCCGTGGCTCGCACAGTACTCTTTCATCCGTCGTGTACCCTCGGTTGCGAACCGCGCTTTCTCCGAGTCAGGTGGGTAGTTGAATCCAGGGTGGAGGACGCCGGAGTTGCGACCGCTCTGATGTGCAGCGAGGTGGTGCTCCTTCTCTACGACGGCGACGTCGAGGTCCGTCTGCTCTGAAAGATGCTTGGCAGTGGAGAGACCGACGCAACCGCCACCGACGATGGTGACGTCGTGCTGAATCATTGCGAACTACGCACACAGTGGGACGACTGTACAATAATTATATCGCTCCAGACAACGCTCACCGTTCTCTTTGTCGCCCGAGAAGTTCAATTAGCTCTATTCTATCCTGTCGGATCGCTATACTGTGGCGTGACGACTCCGTTACCTCGATAGAAAGCGAAGCGGCAGAGTACTTTGATTTCCGAGTTCCATTGCCTCAGACGTGTTGCAGTCGTTACTGATAAAACCGATGCAGGATTTCGTTCAGAGAGACAGGAGCGTCGGGTCGACAGCATTCAGTCCCAGAACTGTGTCGAAATAGTTGTAGAAGTCTTGGTACAGCTCGGCGCACTTGTCGTTGTTCTCACACCGAAGTGTATGGAAGTCGCCAACGACCGCACAGTACCGCTGTGCGCGCGTCAATGCGACGTTGAGCCGTCGCGGTCCGTCTTCCGAGCGGCTGAGGAATCCGATGTCGCCGTCGCTGTTACCCCGGACGAGCGAGATGAGTATCGCAGTCTTTTCGCTGCCTTGGAAGGAGTCGATCGTATCAGTCGTAATCTCGCTTGCCACCATGACATGCTCAGAGAGCATCTGCCGCAGGAGTCGAACCTGGGCCGCGTACGGTGCGATGATTCCAATTTCCTCTGCGGGTACGTCCTCAAGAAGGCCGGTGATGAGATGCATGATCATTCGCCCTTCTGTTTCGTTAGCGTACGAGTGCTCCACGACGTCAGCTGGACCACCGATGTTGTACCCCTCGATCGCAGGCTTGTTCAGCAGTGGCTTGATCTGTGTACCGTTTCGAAGTGTTCGATCGTAGAACTGCCGGTTCGGGAAGGCCGCGATATCGCGGTGCATGCGGTACTGGGTCTTGAGCTGGAGTCCGATCCTCTCGTAGACGCCACCTTCGGCATAGAGTTGAAGGAAATAAGATTCGGAGTGGACGCTTATAGTTGGCCTACTCCCAGAACTTAGCTTGCGAACTACACAGAGCCGCTTGAGCAGGCTGCTCAGGACGATCATCGGTCAGGAAGACCGCGTAAGCTCACCAAAAACAACAGAACCAGTTGGAACAAATGCTTCAGCAGCCACCAACTGAAGCGGGTCACCAGCTTCTCGAGCAATCAAGACAGACACCCCTCGTTGCCGCTGCAAAACGTGGACTCAATCCTCGTTCTCGGGAGAGCCTGGAGACACACCCCTCGTTGCCGCTGCAAACTGCAAGAGGGAAAGATCGACGTGCCAGTGTGAGGCGTATCGTAGAACCGGTCCCCTAGTAGATTAAATACTATCGAGTCGAACCAAACCATAGGAGAGTCACAAACCCATTTGTTAGAGTGACCTTGGTCACGAGATGGCAGCTCAGGCGCTCTATGCACCCTTTTAGAAATTTGACTTTCGACGCGTTGTATCCTTCGTAACCGACCAGTTTCTATCGGCGAGGCGACTCCACACGTTCGACTAGTTTGCAACGGCAACGAGGGGTGTGTGTGCTCGACTGCGTTCTCGGAGTGAAATCTAAAGAGAACAGCGAGAGTTCCACGGGTCACCTGACCCGTGGGTGAATCGCGTGCACTCCCTCCACAAACAATAGTTTCAAGTGCTAATACGCCGCATCTTGAGGTGGAACTCACCGTTACCGACCTCGCAAAATCCGACTGCAACAAACTCGGTGAGCCGGGTAGTGTCGAGCCGACGTAAAGCGGCTGATCTCCACGGACACGGTTCCTACGGCCTGATAGAAGACCTCTATTAGGGTAGGATTCACGGCATCCGTCTTTAGCTAAGCGAAGAACCGCACGACAGCAGTCGCTTATCGTCGCTTCTTTTCGGAAGGAATGAGGAAGCCGAGTCTGTGCACAACTCCGGCTCCTCATCGAGAATCATGCGGCGACTCACTACACTTTTTCCCTCGACGATGCTCCAAGAGCACGCCGAGGAACTCGGCGTGGTCGAACGCGATGGCAAGCTCCAGATTCCTGTCCTCGTCTGGGCATTCGTGTTCGGCTTCGCCGCAGGCGAGAGCCGAACACTCGCTGGATTCAGACGCAGTTACAACTCTACAGCCGATGAGACGCTCTCGCCCGGCGGGTTCTATCAGCGGCTCACGCCACAACTTGCAGAGTACCTCCGCGACCTCGTCGAGCGCGGCCTCGACGAGGTCGCTGTTCCTGACGCTGTTGACGCTGATTTCGATCGATTTCGAGACGTGATGATCGCTGATGGAACGGTGCTACGGCTGCATCAGTTCCTCTCCGATGAGTACGAAGCACGGCACGAGGAGCAGGCTGGAGCGAAGCTCCACCTGCTCCACAATGTCACTGACCAGACGATAGAACAGTTCACCGTCACAGACGAGAAAACGC
This sequence comes from Halogranum roseipondis, assembly GCF_059695585.1. Taxonomy (NCBI): domain Archaea; kingdom Methanobacteriati; phylum Methanobacteriota; class Halobacteria; order Halobacteriales; family Haloferacaceae; genus Halogranum; species Halogranum roseipondis. Next base: position 523,092 of record NZ_JBUEED010000008.1, on the reverse strand, counting down.
ACGACAGCACGCTGTTTGAGACAGGATCGTGGCTCGAAGGACGCCTTGCTCTGTTTGACCTCGCGTACTTCAAGTACCGCCGGTTTGCGCTGATCGATGAGAACGGCGGCTACTTCGTGAGTCGGCTGAAAGAGAGTGCAAATCCGGTGATAACGGAGGAATTACGCGAATGGCGCGGGCGCGCCATTCGCTTGGAGGGAAAGCAAGTGTACGACGTCGTGGACGATCTCAAGCGTGAGTACATCGATGTGGAGGTAGAAGTGTCGTTCCAGCGGCGTGAGTACGAAGGAACGCAGTCGTGGGATACGAAACGATTCCGCGTCGTCGGCGTCCGCAACGAGGACGCCGACGACTACCACCTCTACATGACGAATCTCTCTCGTTCGGAGTTTCTCCCGGTAGATATAGCGAGGATCTATCGGTGTCGGTGGGAAGTTGAGCTGTTGTTCCGGGAACTGAAGACGCGATACGATCTGGATGAGTTCGACACGAGCAAAGAACACGTGGTAAGAATCCTGCTGTACGCAGCGTTGCTGTCGCTGTTGGTGAGCCGGTCGTTGCTGGATCTGCTCACCGAACAAGCCGATGAAGAGATCGTGTTTCCGCCGGAACGCTGGGCGGCGACCTTTCGGTCGCACGCCCAGCTCATCCTCCACGAACTGGGTGAATACCTCGGCTACTCACCGCCACCGCTGCTGGAGCGGTTGATTGAAGACGCTCAGAAGATTCACAAGCACCGACCGATCCTCCAAGAGAACCTCGCTACCGCTACACAACCGAGGGCTGAGTCTTAGCTAAAGACGAATGGGATTCACGGTTGTGTTCGGGTTCGTGTGCTATGTTGAACACCATCGGTAACACTGGGAGTAATATTCGGTGCCTGCATGAACGGCTGAATTCAGCCGCTCTAGAATCGTTGCATTGCTCTTTATGTCCGATCGTTCGACACTCACGGTCTTAACCGAATACAGATGCTCTTGAGTGGTAGGCGCTCTCTCGACAGCTTTTACACTTCGATGTTGGGGTGTCGGACAATAGTATAGAAGTTCAGAATTTAGTTTGGAGTATGAGTAATTTCGATTGAATAAACTGCGATTTACACTCCGATGACGAGGGGAGTACAGAGACGATAGGTCCGCTCAGTGTTTTGAACATAGCGAGATAGACTTCGAAGATGGTGAGAACAAGGAACTTCAAGCATCCAGTAGGAGAGGCTCAAACGCGAGAATATGAGTAGTTAGACTTCGATAATGGTTAGGCTTTTACACCATGTGTGAGATGGACAAAATATGCCCGACCACGACTCAAGCGGCGGTGATGAAATTCAGTCTTCTCTACTGAATAACCATCCGTTCTAGTTTAACGCTCTGGACCAGCGCTGTATCGTTGGGACTACCTGTCAGAGAAACCCGGTGGGTGATGTGACATACAGCCCACCGGATTCAGTCGTTGTTGACCGAATTCAAAGAGCGTTTCCCTCCGATGAGTTGCGCGAGCGCGCTCGCGCAACGAATCTCGTCCAGCGAGAGCGCAAGTTCGACGTCGTTGCGCTGTTCTACACGCTTTCACTCGGCTTCGCCGCTGGATCAGATCGCTCGATCCAGGCGTTTCTCGAACGCTTCGTCGAGATGGCTGACTGCGACGAACTCGCCCACACGTCGTTCAGTAACTGGTTCTCACCAGCGTTCGTTGCGCTCCTTCGAGAGATTCTCGATGACGCCATCGAGAATCTCGATCCCGGACGAAACCCACTTAGAGGACGTCTCGAAGCCTTTCGAGACGTCCTCATCGTTGATGCCACGTTCATCTCACTCTACCAAGACGCCTCAGATGTCTACATCGGCCTTCGTGAGGAACACGCTGGCGCGAAACTCCACCTCACTGAATCACTTGCAACCGGCCTTCCAACACGATTCCAGATTACTGACGGAACCACACATGAACGCAGCCAGCTACCCACCGGCCAGTGGGTAGCTGGCGCTCTTGTCCTGCTTGACCTCGGATTCTATGATTTCTGGCTGTTCGACCGCATTGACAACAACGACGGCTGGTTCATCTCTCGCGTCAAATCCAACGCGAACTTCGAGATCGTTGAGGAACTTCGCACATGGCGGGGCAACAGTATCCCACTCGAAGGCCAGTCGCTGCAGGACGTCCTCGACGACCTGCAGCGACAGGAAATCGACGTCCGTATCACCCTCTCGTTCGACCGCAAACGAGGGTCGCGCACCCGCGCGACCCGGACCTTCCGACTCGTCGGCATGCTCAACGAGGAGAGCGGCGAGTACCACCTCTACCTGACGAATCTTCCTGTCGATGACTACAGCGCGCCCGATATCGCACAGCTGTATCGGGCGCGCTGGGAGGTCGAACTGCTGTTCAAGGAACTCAAATCGCGGTTCGGTCTCGACGAGATCAACACGACTGACACCTACATCATCGAGGCGCTGATCATCATGGCTGCAATCTCGTTGATGATGAGCCGCGTCATCATCGACGAACTGCAGAAACTCGATGCGAGACAGCGTGAAAGCGCCGACGACGCCTCGGCGTCGTCGCCGCGACTCCCTCGCCGACGGTGTTCAACCGTCGTTGAACGCCACTCCCACCTTATCCACCTGTATCTGATGGTTGAGTTGGGGTACGGTCTCCCGGACTTGGATGCGCTGTTGCTGTGGGCATCACGCGATCCGAACCCCCATCGTTCGAGATTACGTGAGGAGGTTGAGTCTGGCGAGTTCGGTTAGAACTCGCCCGACGGAATAGGCGGATCGATCCGTTGACTAGCGATAGCTCTGGGTCGGCGACGCACTCACAGCGGTGAGTGCGCCGCCTCAGTAACGAGAGTGCAGATGAACTCTGGTCGACTGCCCCAGCAACCCGAGTCACAGCTTGATCTCGACTTGTTTCGGCACGTTTCGCTCGCCGAAGTCGTCTCAAACCGCCACTAAACTAGAACGGATGACTGAATAACACCTCCGCATCGGATACTCCAGAATATGAGTCACAAGACGACGCCCATCCTCCCAGCGGTGATACGGGTGGCCAACAAACAATCCGTGAGATGCTTCAAGAGGATTCGGGGCGCACTGTTTTCGTTGACCGAAGTCTAGTCGAGCCGGACACAATCATCGACGAGGAACGAATCGTCGGTCGGGACGCGCAACTCGAATCCGTTGTTTCCTACCTGAAACCTGCGATCCGTGGTGACCGGCCACCAAACATGCTTCTGTTCGGCCCTGCCGGGACCGGGAAGTCGCTGATTATCAACGCAGTCTGTGAACAGATTGTCGAACTCTGTGAGTCTCAGGGGCGAACCTTCGGCGTGGTCAATCTCAACTGCCAACCAATCAAGACGCTTGATCGGGCAGTCTATAATCTTGTCCAGTCTGTCGCTCGTGACGTCGGTGTTGAGGTCGGGGTCCCCCCAACCGGCGTCTCGACGGCGCAAAAATATGAGCGCCTCTATGAGCTCGTGAACAAATACTACGACTCGGTCATTTTCATTCTCGACGAAATCGATCTCCTCGTCGGTCGTGAAGACGAGCCAGCATACTCGCAGTTACTCTACCAACTTTCGCGCGCGGGGAAGTCCGACATTATCAAAGGCAGCGTGTCGGTGGCGGCTTTAACGAACGACCCGAAGTTCATGGAAAACGTCGATGGGCGAGCAGAGAGTTCGTTCAATCCAGAAGATATCGCCTTTTCCGACTATGACGCGAATCAACTCCGACAGATCCTCGAACATCGGCATGATGCTTTTCGCGAAGACGCATTGACAGACGACGTGATTCCGCTCGTCGCAGCGTTCGCGGCACAGAGTCACGGTGATGCGCGAAAGGGAATCGACCTGCTTCGAAAGGCTGGTGACCTCGCCGATCGGCAGCATGACGATACAGTGATGGAATCGCATGTCCGCGCTTCCCAAGATGAAGTCGACAAGGACCGGATGCTGACACAGATCGAAGGGCTGTCCACCCAGAAGAAGATATCGCTGTATGCGACAGCTGCCGTTGCAGTTCATGCCGAAGAGCAAACGTCGTCCGTCCCAAGTCCAGTCGGGTATCGAGTCTACGAGTGGCTGACGGAGTTGCTGGACGCAGATCAGATGACTCGCGAAACGTATGTGAAGTACGTTAAAGAGCTGGATACGTATGGTATCGTGAGTGCGAATCGGAAGAGTCGCGGCCGGGGACGGGGTATGTATATGGAGTTTACCTTCTCGGATGACCCACACCCGATGGTCGAGTTGATTGCCGAAGACTCGCGGGTCGGGGCCGTCGAGAAGGAAACCGAACGGCTGAAATCGATTGTACGGTCCCAGATGCGAAATTTCAAGCAAAGTTAGTTTCGGTGAGTTCGTAGAGCGGGTCACCCCTGCGTCGATGTGTATACTGGGCTCCCACACCCCCCGTCATCGATGTGTAAATCGGTGGGTGTATGGCTGGGCTAACGTTGAGGTCCCACCCTCCGTTGTCGATGTGTATTCTCGCGGACGTTCTATTGTTCGAACTCGAATGAGTTTGGTCTTGGAAATCAGGATGTACCGTTGCTAACGATGGATTTGATTCTTCGCGTGAGGTTCGTCGATGACGTTCTGGGTAACCCACCCCCCGTCGTCGATGTGTAAATCGAAGTGAGAAGACCGCCGCCTGCTGATTCACCTTCTTTGTATCTAATTACTATTATCGCAACAGCAGTACGGGTACAGTTACATGTATTAGTTAATAAAACTGTCGCCGTATATGCCACTTGCAAACACTTCTCAGCCGATTGCAATCCGTCGTTTCGTGTTTCCGATCGCATCTACTCGTCTCTCTCGAGAACTTGGCCCCCTCGCTTGTGTGTTTACACATCGATGACGGGGGGAGGGGGTTCGTCACTTTCCGTGTTCGTCCTCTCGAGTTCATTCCCAACTCGCAAGGTCAGATCCAATTCGGTGGGTACGCGATGCAGTCCTTGCTCGGGTGTTTACACATCGACAATGGCGTGGGAGGTTCTCCACTAATACCTGTGGACCCATCCACGCGCTTCGAGTCTTCATTCTCTCCCTCCAAATGTCTGCAACGAGACGTCCTTATGATCCGCTAAGTACTGGGAGATATCCGCTTTGCGCCACCCAAGCGGTGAGAGGACACTCTCCGTGGCACGAATCAACTGCTCCCGGTAGAACTCGGTGTCATATCCTTCAACTTCTTCTGCGGCGAGCGCGACCCGATCCGACGACTGCTTGCTATCGTCGACGACGACGTACTCAACGTTCTGTCCCGGATTACGACACACCCCACGAGTCTTTGCGCGTTCCAACGCGGCGACGTTCCGAGTGGACTGAGTGTAGCTTCAACCGTGGTCTCGCTAGTTCTCTTCCAACTCGACTGGGTAGAGTCGGCGTAGCTTGATCCGGGCGTCGTCGGTCGTGAATTGCCAGTCGATGAGTCGGTCAGCTGCGTTGCGATGCTGCTGCCACGCAGCGACCTCCGACCGGAGGGTCGCTGCGTGATAGATGCGACGGTTGAGGCACTGGCGTTTGAGGACGTTTAACTCGATCTCGGCCATGTTCAACCAACTGCCTTTCTTGGGGACGTAGTGGAACTCGAACCGATCAAGGTACGCTTGGGCTTGGTCTGGCGGGAAGAACTGATAGAAGCCGGCAGGGTTGTGCGTGTTGAGCTGATCGACCACAACCCGGATGCAGTCCGCATCCGGGTAGTGGTCGTCTGCGAGTTCGACCATCCGGTCGATCCATTCAACGGTGCGTCTCCGCTCGGTAATCGCGACGGTGACCCAGCCGGTCAACGGTTCTGTGGCGAGGTGAATCCGCTGTTTCCCGTTGCGTTCGTAGCGGTGATCAACACGTGCGACCGCTCCCGGTCGGGCCGGGAGCGGATCGCTCTCATGGCCACGGAGTGCTTTGCTGGACTCGTCGAAGCAGATGACCGGTCGGTTCTCGTTGTACGGTTCGTGATAGAGGTCGAGTACGTCCTCCATGTAATAGACGAAGTCAGCGTCCTGTTCAGGTGGAATCGCCCAGTAGTCGGAGAGATGCGGTTTGAGGGTGTTTTTTTAGGCGCTGTCGAACGGTTTCGTGAGAGATCGACTCAAAGTCGATCTCGTCAAGAGTAACGAGTTCGTCGGCGAGCAAGTGAAGTGTCCAGCGAGAGAGCCCTTCCGGCGGCTCACTACAGGCGAGTTTGATGTGCTGTGTTGAATAGACAGACGGCGTCGGGATAGACCGTCAAATCAGTAAGGATGAAGCCGAGGAGGTCGGGTATGGTGGAAGTCGATCTCCTCGACTTCGTTGAGTGGTTCAAGCGTCTAGCCAAACAAGCCTTGGGAAAGCACGCGGGCGAGCCCGCCACCGGCGGGTTCGCCCGCTGGAAGCACGTCGTTATTCACGGGTTTCGGCTCGAAGAGGAGCACAGCTTCCGAGAAACCGCAAATCGGCTGAAGTACATGGGTGACATACGGGACGTCCTTGAGTTGAACAGGAGCGACGTCCCAGATTACACGACGCTGAACAAGTCGTTCGATCGGTTCAAGATGTGGGTGTGGCGGGCGTTGCTGCGCGTTTCAGCGCAGCAACACCCGCAGTCTGGATTCGCCGCTCTCGACAGCACGTTTTTTGATCGAGGCCACGCCTCTGCGCATTATCTCGATCGGTCGAACCAGACGGTTGAGACGATGAAAGTGACGACATTGACCGATACAGCGTCACTCGCTGTTCTTGACGTGCAGTGCCACGCGCAGTGGCCACATGATACGAAATCAGGGCCGCAGGTCGTCCGCCGGAACGCGGACGACCTGCATACAGTCGCTGCTGATAACGGCTTCCAGGATTGGCACTCTGAATACGAGTTCTACAGCCTCAGCGTGGAACCGTTGATTCACTACCGTGGATCGTCTGCGAACGCGCTCAGCAACAACGCGCTCATTCGAGAGCGTGGCTACACCCAGCGTTGGATGGCTGAAACGTCGTATTCGTCCGTGAAGCGCTCGCTCGGCGATGCCGTGCGAGCGCAAACCTGGTATCGAGAGTTCCGTGAAATCGTCCTGATGTTCGCCATCATCAACATCGAACAACTCTGTGATCCGCTCTGATCCCTACGCCGTACCCCTATTCAACACAGCAGTTTGATGAGGTGTGCTTCAGCTTTCCCGTCCATCTTGAGGTCGTACTCGCGGTCGGGCTTGCGGCGATGAATCGCCGCGAGCCCTCGTTCACAGTAGTTTTTACGTGCGTTGTAGGGAGTGCCGATTGAACAGCCGAGGTGCTCACAGATCTGGACATCTGTGAGCCCCTCGTCAGCTTTCAGGAGGATGCGCGCTCGGGTGATATCTTCGGCGTTGCGTTCACCAGTCGAAATGAACCACTTGAGCGTTCTGCGTTCTCCGTCAGAGAGTTCGACAACGTGCTTCTTTCTGCTCATTCCGGTAGAGAGGCGCTCAGAAAGCATGAACTAGCGAGTACAAACTTGAAGCTACACTGAGTATACTCATCGAGCGGTTTTGAGACACGGTTCGTAATGATCAACTCCGAGACGTCGAGAGTGCCAGCCTGCAACCGCTGGAGCCACCGCTTCAGTCGCTCACAGACGGCTTTCACATCACGGTGTTCATCGAGAGCTGCGATCAGATCTTTCTGTGCAGCCGCAACGAACTGGGGTGTACTGCGCTGGCGACACTCGATGCCCCGATACTTGTAGTCGTCCTCGTCAGCGACTTTGCCGAAGTACTTGGTGAGGGCGCCAGCCTCGGAATTTCGTAGTGGGACAAACGCAATCCAATCGTAGTGGGCCTCGTATTCCAATCGAATGCCAACGTTGTCAGTCACTGTCTCGGCGATTTCAGCGAGCGGTGTTTGCTCTTCACCCGCAGCAGCTGTCACCCACACCGAATCGACGATCCCATGGACGACCCGCCAGCCGTTTGCTTCGAGCGTCTCTTTTGTATCTAGAAGTATCTCGCGAGCGAAGGCGTTGATTGCCTCGTGGCACTCGATGCGGCCGAACTTCGCGTTCGAGAAGCCCTGGTAGCCGAAACACGAGACGAGGATCCACTTGATTGCGCTTGATCGGCCTTCCAACTCGGCGATACGCTCGGGATCATCCGTCTCTCGTAGCTCGGTCTTGATAGCGTCACGGTCAGTGATGAGCGGTTCGAGCACGTCCGGCAGGTACCCTCGTTTGTCACAGATCGAGTAGCCCACTTTTGGAACAGCTTCTCGGTCAGTGTGGCACTCACAGCGAATTGTCTCAGGACTCACGTTGCGTGTAACGATGATGTTGGGATACAGCGAAGAGAAGTCGAGTTCGTGAACGTCCTCGTGGAGACCGACCTCGGGAGCGAACGTGAACCCTCCACGGTCAGCGTCATGGAGTTGCCGCATCGTCTTGAACTGTTCGTGGCGCCAGGAGTGCCATGGAACGAGCACGTTGCGCCGACGTGCCTCACGAATCTGCATCGCTGTGAGGATATTCCCGATGGATGCCCACGCCAGTTCTTGCAGTGGCTTCCCTGACCGCTCGACGAGGTCGAGACAGCCATCGAGGTTGGACTGTGACCAAAAGAACGTGTTCGAGCGATCGACAATGGCCCGACCCGGGACGTTGAAGCGAGCGGGCGAATGGCCGACTTGCCCGTAACTTGCATAGGTCGACTCGCCAGCAAGTTGCTGGTATCCCGGGAGTCGTCCCAACTGGAACTCATCGCAGTCGACTCGATCAGCCTCGTGATAGAGTGCAGGTATCAACTCACTTGTGTTCACCATTAGGACATCTGGATCTGCGGCAGCAATTCGCTGGGAGACTGCCGTGAGCACCTCCTTGGGGTCACCCGAGATCCGTTGCTTATTAACGAGAACTTCGGTAAGACGATTCGCGGCGAGGACCGACTCCTCGACAGCGAGTTCCATGGCCGCCAACTCCCGTTCGGGAGTGGGCGACAGCTCTTGTTCCAAACAGTAGCGGAACTCTCTCGAGAAATCGACATTGTAGAGGCGGTAGTCACCGGGCTTCGCCCATCCCGAGATTTCATGTGCGAGCGTCGTCACTGCATCGAGGGTGGGCACGTCGACGCGGAGAACTGCTTCCGGGTCGTGACGAAACCCAATACGTTTCTCGACAGCTCTAGCGTGGGCTACGTCCGGGTGGTCCCGAAGTGTCTCATAACACTCCACGAGATCAGCGTCTCCATGGACGGAGACGTACAGCGTCGGTGTATACGAACTGTTGCGGACGTACTTGGCCCCATCATCAGTGAGCGTCCACTCGAGGACGTCGCCATCGCAGTAGTCGATTTTGAACGGCATAAGTAGTTAGCGGCGCGTCAACGAGACGGCGAGTTCCTCGACCGTCGACTCTAGATCATCGATCCGTTTCTCTTGTTCGAGCACGACGGACACCAGAAGTGGTACTTCGACCGACTGATGATTGAGATACCCCGCTGCATCGGCGTGTGTCCGGGCGTGTTCGAACAACTGGTCGAAGTGTTCCTTGTCGTGTCGACGAAGCGCGCGGCGGTAGGTGGCCCACCGGTCTTCGGTAGCCTGCAGGAGGTCGCGGTAGGTGGGGTTAGTGCGACCCAACGGTGGACACCTCCGGTGTCGTCGCAGCCGCAATCGCAGGATGACGGTTCTCGAGGACCCGCTGCCAGAACGCAAGCGTGGTCTGAACGAGACCATCACCAATGGGGTAGACCAACGATTCGAACTCGTCACCGACGAATCGGGGACCGAATTTCGTCAGCTCACACTCGACAACGACATCGACTGTGGAGCGTAACGGTGCTGTGAGCACATCCGTCCGGCGCTGGGTTACCAAGATCGGTATCTCGAGGTCAGCGCTAAGGGTCCTGATCAGTGCAGCGCCTTCTTCGAGCATCCGCTTGCGCTCGCTGTGTCGCAGGTCATCCGTGCGATAGAACGCGTCGAAGGCGGGCAGGACGACGAGCGAGGTTTGCTGGTCCACCTCATCGGCGAGGTCACGAAGTAGACTCTGATGTTGCCACGGCGTGAATGCCCGTGCAATGTGGATTCGTTCGAGTGTCTGCATACTTGGGGCGACCTGTGCGAGTGTCCGCGTCGTGCTGTGGTCTTTTGCATCGACCCAGACTGCCGGACCGCTCTCCAGAAGGATGTGATCGAGCACGAGCGATTGCAACGCGCCTGTTGCACGCTCGTCTGCTTCGAGGAGTGTCACGCCGGCGTCGAGCGTCGGCAACTCGGGCCTGTCGGATGGTCGGTGGGTCATCACACCTCTATCTTTCAGTCGGTGGATACATATGTCCGACAGGGCCGTTTCCGATAGTTCCGATAGCCGATTTCAACGGACTCGATACGTCCGAGCACGTTTCTCGCCATCAGCGAGAACGAGCTTGTAATGCACCATTTTCGAGAGGTAGTTTCGCATGGTTCGTTTCGTCTTTGGATCGTCTACTTCGTTGGTGTAAGTGCTGTAGAGTTCGCCCGGACTCAGCTCGCCCTCATTCTGTAAAATCTCGTAGAGGGTACGCTGATGCTGGTTGAGTTTACTGACTGTTTTCTGTCGCACTTCGTGCTTGCCACCGGGGATTGCTTCGTCCAGAATGGCGGTCGTAATCGTCTCTTCGCCCTGCTGAGTGGCCCGGCGAGCGGCGTTGCGAAGGATCCCGATTGCGACCCGTGCATCGCCTGCCGCTGCATCAGCGATCAGGGCCAGCTTTTGCTTTCCGATAACGTTTTCCGATAATCCCCATCGCGATCGTGCCTCAAGGATCGAAACTAGTTCGTCGAGGTGATATTTTTCGAATGGGATACGGGTGCAGGTCTGAAGCCGACTGGTGAGCCGGCCGTCCAACTGTGAGAAGAGATCTTTCTCACGATTCGCGAGCAGGACCATCGAGACGTTCTGTGTCTGGTACAGGTCGTACAGGACACTCTTGTCTTCGAGTTGATCGACCTCGTCAAGGATGACGACGTATTGGGGGCCGTCATACTGGTGAAGACGTTCGAGGAGCTCGTCCTTGGGTGTCGATCGGCGGTGGATGTCGACCGTGTTGTCGATGCCTTCTAAGACACGGTAGAGCACGCGAAAACGCGTATAGTCTTGCCAGCAGTTGATATATTGGGAGTTGATATCGAGGACGTTCTCACGAAGTCGTTCGACCGTATATTGAGCGATGCAGGTCTTGCCTGCGCCCGAGGGTCCGGTCAAAAGACTGGTTTCGGCGCTCTGACCATCCATGATGGGACGGAGGGCATTCGAGAGGTGGTTGACTTCTTGATTTCGATGCTCGACCTCTCTGGGAATGAACTCTGACTGCAGTACCCGAGCATCGGTTATCATCGGTGATGTGTTTGAGATACAGAATAATAAACGGAAGCGGGTCGTTTCCGATAGTTCCGATACTCTCTTACAAGGTATCCTCTGGGGTTAGTACGTGTGTCTGTAACTCACTCCTGCATCATGTTCACTCTCTATACAAAACAACTAAGACCATAATCATGGTCATTGTTAACATAGTATGGCTGCAAAGAAAATATCTCCATCCCGACCATCACCGTTGACACGACTATACACGACTCTGCAGGGGGCGATAACTGTGTACCTCCTCTATATCACAGTTGGCAGCGGGGTTGTCCTCGTCACGATGGCACTGACATCACTATCGATAGAGACGCTTCTCTTTTGGCACCCAAAGTTTCTCCCCCTCATCTCGGTGATGAGTGGCGGTATTGGCGCTGTTTGTGGCGCCTACTGGCCACTCTTCAAGCGTGAGTCGAAGCAGCAAGAGTTGGATCTCCTCAGACCTCGATGTGACTGCGCGAAGTGGCTCAGTATCGGGTTGTGTTTCATCGCGCCGGTTTCGCTCATCGGTGTGTTCACAGTCACAGAGTGGTTGACAAACGTCCTCGCCCTCGGTGGCATTCTATTGATCTGTACCTACACGTACGCGTATGGCGTCGGCTCTGCGCCAAAAACGCCTGCATAGCTCGTGTGTTGATCTACGGTGTTCGCAGCCAGATTATGCGGACACGGTGGGGTGGGGGACTCAGACTGAGGGTCACCGTCGGATGCGCGATTATGCGGATACGGTGGGGGATCCGTCGTCGTCGGCTGCTCGAGTGGCTGACTCCGACTGCCTACAGTTGAGTAACAGTCAACCGCTCTGTTTGGTGCGTGTACTATACCCCATGTCCAGTGCCGCTCAGACCGAGCGCACACATTTCCGAATAGCGAGTGTGGACGTCGACACCGACCGTCCTGCGAGTTCAGACAGCTCGTTGCGGATTGCACTGATGAGTCTACGCGCACGCGTTTTCACTGGACGCACCCCCCTCTCCACCTCATCATGCTCAACAGGGAGTGGTTCTCACGCGTGGTCCTCCCGAATCGAACAGCGCACCATACCCATGTTGATGATTGAGTCCAATTTCAGTACCGTAGCCTCACGCTCCAGCGAATCCACTGACGTCGGATTTACGACGGCAACGTGGGGTGGGGATCCGTTCTCGATTTTCTGCCGATCTCCTCGTCTCGAAGGTTCGAATGGGCATCGAAGAACCAACACTCATTGTTCACTCGTCGCCGGTCAGGCTGTGATACTTCGATTTGATACTGTCTCTGTCCCGCCACTGCTGGTATTCATAGTCGTTATCAAGAGCGTGAGTCATTAGGTGAGTCGTATGAGTATGAGGCGGTGTCGTTTGGGAGTTTGCAGTCGGTACGAGTTCTATGGGAAGTTCTTGAGCGACTTGAATTGGTATTTCAAAACCAGTCGTGAAGATGAGAGTCTCAGGCGCTAGCACCACCTCCTTTAGGGTATAGAAGCTTACCACTATAGTAGACGTTAGAACTTTCTACCCAAGCGTTAGTGGTTACTCATGGACCATCTTGACGAAATCTCTGTTGAGGAACTTCAAAGAGTGCTCAACGAAGCTGAAGGAAATAAGCCGACACAACGGCTTACCGCAGCGATTGCGTATAAAAACGGCGTCACACAAACTGAACTTGCCGAGTGGTACGGTGTGCAGAGACGAACGATTTACAGCTGGCTCAAGCGGCTCGAAACAGAGCCGCTTGAGCAGGCTGTTCAGGACGATCATCGGTCAGGAAGACCACGTAAGCTCACTAAAGAACAACAGAAGCAGTTGGAACAAATGCTTCAGCAGCCACCACCTGAAGCAGGGATCGACGCGCCGGCGTGGACGCCTGCGCTCCTCGCCGATTTCCTCGAAGAGACGTTCGACGTTAACTACTCACTCCCCAGCTGTCGGCGGTTGATGAAAGAAGCGGGATTAAGTTACCAAAAACCACGTCGAACAGCCGCCGAAGCCGAGCCTGAAGACCGAGACGAGTTTCACGACGAACTCAAAAAAAGCGACGAGAGCTGGACGCCACGGTAGTCTGTATCGGCCAAACCAAGACATCCGTGCAGGTTGAGCCGCGTGCCGCGTGGTTTCCGCGCGGCACGCGTCCATTGGTCAAACTCTCTGGCCAACGTGACTGGACGTGCTTACTCGGCGCGATCACCGAGAACGGTGATCGCTTCTTCTCACGATTCGAGGAGTACGTAACTGCCGATCACGCGAAGCATTTCATTCTCGCATTGTGTGACGAATTCCAAGAACATTTGATTGTCATACTCGATGGCGCACCGTATTTCCGGGCGTCGTCCGTCACGGACCTGACGGCCCGTGACGACCTCGCCCTCGTGAGATTGCCGGCGTACTCACCGGAGTTCCACTCGGTTGAAGAGTGTTGGAGACAACTGAAAGACGCTTTTGGCAACCGATTCTTTGAGTCTCTCGACGAACTCAACACAGCAATCGACACTACACTTGACCGACTTTCTACTCTAGATATGAGTAACTACTTCTGACGACTACTATAGCGAAGCGTCTCGGCAAATCTCACCCCCTCCGTAGCGTGCAGTCTCGAGGCCAGGTTTTTTTTGAGGATGTCCTGACAACCGTCGTGCAAAATTGGGAGCGAGCGGGTCAGCGCAGCGAACAGCTACGGGAGCACCATTCCCCTATCCAGCGATTATCGCTCGGGAGTTCGGAACAAGAGAGACGCCCTGGGATCGTCAGTGGATGCGCTCGAAAGACCACTGCTGATTGTCGCCACCCCACCACTCCCATTGCATCGCTCTGTTACCGTCTGCCGTTCCGGCGTCAACGATGTCGAGAACTTTACCACTATTGATATTTCTGAGGTGGGTGTAGCCGTCGGATGTTCTACCGGCAGTCCACTGCTGGTTGTCGCCACCCCACCACTCCCATTGCATCGCCTCATCGCCGTCCGCAGTCCTGGCGTCGACGATGTCGAGAACCTTCCCGCTGTTGACGTTCTCGAACTTGTAGACGCCCTCGGCTACCTCGTGGGCGACCCACTTCTGGTGGTCGAGGCCGAGGTAGTCCCACTGCTGGACCGCGTCACCGTCTGTGGTGCCGGCCTCGTTGACTTCGAGAACCTTCCCGCTGTTTCGGTTCTCGATACGATACGTCGCGCCGTCGACGATTCCTTCCGAGTAGTTCCAGGCTCTGAGGCGCTTGACGGTTGCAGTTCCACCACTTGCGGTCATCGTCGCACGGACACTGGTGCTATCTGGATACACTCGGTTCGTCATGGTCTTCTCACCGTCGTTTGCGAACGTCGAGACGACACTTCGGTCGACGAATACGCGGATTTTGAGCGTCCCGTCGTCACGTAGCGCGACTGGCTGGCTCGCGAGGTCTTTATCCGTGTCCCCGAAGAATACGCCCGCGTCGTTGCGGTCGACATACAGTTCTTCCATGCCGACATCGTACCGAATGCGAGTCTCCTGGGTACCGCTCTTTCGCAATTTCAGCGTCACTGTGTCGGTAGTACCGGGATCAATCGTGGTGAGGAGTTCGAACATATCACCGCTGACGTCGATTCCCGCGAGCGGGTTGTCGTTGGCAGAGAGCGGTTCGTCACTGACGTCGGTCAGGAGTTCGTGGCGGCGCGACTCAATGGCACCGTCGAGCCGTTGGATGGGGACAACTTCACCCCCCATGTCACGGAGCGTAATCCGACGGGGGAACGACTGGACGCCCTTCCAACCCTCCTCGGGCGTCTTCGCTGCGTAGTCCCAGTTGCTCGCCCAGGCGAGTCCGAGTCGCGAGTCTGTCGCGGGTTCGTTGCTCCACGTCTGGGCGGCGTAGAAATCACGTCCAGAATCGGCGTACACCGTGTTATCGGCGGTGAATGTTGTTCCGTCGAAGTGACCAACGTGATGTTCGACGTGGTCCGTCCCGGCGGAGATAGTCATCACCCAGCGGCTCTCGCTCGTGTTCGAGACCGGGAGTTTGTACAGGTCCGGGCACTCCGGATTCGCAACCTCTAGCTGGTAGGTACTCAGATAGGTCCAGTTTTTGAGGTCGTCCGACTCGTAGATTTCGATCCCCTTCGGTCGGTCCGTACCGTTTTCTTCGACGCGTCCGATGACCATCCGCCAGTTCCCGGTCGGCTCGTACCAGAACGGGTTCGGGTCACGCCAGTTTTTGGTATCCTCGTCGAGCACTGGGTTCCCGCTGTACTTCGTGAAGGTCTCGCCGCCGTCGGTGCTATAGGCCAGACGCTGGTCCTCCTCACCGGTGTCGTCGTGATGGCCGGTGTACATCGCCACTATTGCGCCCGCGTCAAACCCAACCGTGTCGTTCTCGTCGACGACTGCGCCACCGGAATACGCCTGGATATTGCTAGTATCGGGTATCTTGGTGCCCTGCTCGGTCCAGTTGACTAGATCCGTGCTGGTAGCGTGGTCCCATCGTCGGTGTGACTCGCCAGCCTGGTAGAACAGGTGGTAGGTCCCGTCGTGGTACACGAGCCCGTTGGGGTCGTTCATCCAGCCGTTCTCGGGCGCGAAGTGGAACCCTGTCTGGTATGGTTCGGCTGCGGGAGTCCCGTTCTCGATATCTTCCATCTCCCAAATTTCGATGGATTTGACCGTGATATCTCCGTCGCGATAGAGCCGCAGTTCTGTCGCGTCGTTTCGGGATGGATACGCGCGCGTGGTTACGCTTTTAATGTTGTTCACATAGCACTCGATTAGGGACTTGTCGATGAATACCCGCAATCGCAGGTTCTCGTTCCCAATGTCGGCTGGTCCCTGTGTCGTGAGACTACTCCGGTCTTTCTCGGCGGCCATCAACGTTGAGTCGTCGCTTGTCTCCGTCCGGTCGGTCTTTATTTCACCAGTCGACTCATCGTAGCAGATGAGCGTCCGTTCCTCGTCATCTGGCGAGTTGTGCGAGTAGAACCCGTATTCGGTCGCACCGTTTGATTCTATCTCCAGTCGGAGTTCGACGGTGGTCGCGTCGAGGTTCTCCAGTGCGTCATTGACGAGCGCCGGATCGGCGTTGTTCATCTCGAGGAGCTTCTCCGAGCGGGCGTTCGTCATTTCGGCAATCGGAGAGATCCCGAGACGGTCGTCTTCGCGCAGCCGGAGTTCCATCGGCGTACCGGCGTTGTGTGCCCACCCTGAGTCGTGCCACAGTGTCTCTTTGCGGTGGTCTTGAGCGATCGTAAACAGGATTGACCGACCGGTCTGGGGGTCAACGAACCCGGCCGGACCGGTGAAGTGGAACTGGCCTTCGTCGATGAGTCGCGGGTTCTGGTGGTCGCGCGTGAAGGTGAACGTCGCCGGGTCCCATCTTCCAATCCAGTACCATACCTCCACGTCGGCGTTGCCGCCGCCGGGGCTAATACAGAGGACGTGTTTCTCGTTACCGTTGCTATCCGTGCCAACGGGGAGCAGCGTCGGCATCTCCCAGACCTCACCGAGATAGGGGTAGTCGTTCGGGTTGTCCAACTGGAACACCCGTCCTTCGTAGGTCCAGTTCTCACAGTCCGCCGAGTGAAAGCCGAGAGTGACGCCACCACCGTCGTTCGTGAGGCCGGACCCAACCAAGCAATACCACTCGCCGTTCTCCTGCCAGATGTGCGGATCCCGGAATTCGTGGTCCAGCAGGCCAGGGTCGTCGGGCTGGCGCATGACTACCCCCTGTTTGTCCCAGTCGGTGAGCGCAGAGTCGCCGTCGCTGGGATACGTCGATGTTGCCTCGGCGACGGCTTGTTTCGCGGTGTTCTCTTCAAGGCCGGCCGTATAGAACAGCTTCGGGTGCCCGTTCGCGTCGAGTGCGGCATCGCCGGTCCAGCAACCTGCGGGGTCGATCCCCTCCTGGGGTCTGAGCGACTCCTCAACGTGGTTCCAGTGAACCATGTCGTCGCTGACCCAGTGGCCCCAGTGAATCTGTCGCCAGTAGGACCCCTTCGGGTTGTGCTGGTAGAACAGGTGGTACTTCTCGTCGAAGTACAGCGGGGCATGTGGCTCGTTCATCCAGTGAGTTGGTGCGATTGCGTGATACTCCGGTCGGAATGTATCGTCTTCGTACTGCACAGGATTGACCGTTAGCTCTTGATACCCTGTCGCAGGCAACTCATCCACCTCGGAATCGTATTTTCCGCTCACATTTGAACTGCTCAGGGCAGTGTCGTAGGCCTCGAGCTTACTAATTGCGCCGTTGAACATATTCTGTTTCCAGATCCTGCCGTCCCCATCCTCGCCAACATAATCCATTTGCGCGTTTCTCCCGACTTTGAGCGGCACGCTCGCCGGAGTAATCGTACCGATTGGCGTCATTGTTTCGGTGACGAGTGTACCGTTCTTATACAGACGAAGCGCCCCGTTATCTCCGTCGAAAACGCCAACAAGATGGTTCCACTCGTATACGTCGATCACCTCACCACTCTCTACCCATACTCCGTGCCACTCGTCTCCCGTGCCGACTTGGAACGTCCAGTGTCCGAAGTTGTCGACGCCGAATGTGAACCCAGCCTGCACTCCCCGGTCACATTTCTCGATGACTGGGTCAATGTGCGGTGATTCAGAGCCGTGAGAGCGGGGGGCAATCCACGTAGCAACTGTCAGTGACGGTAGTTCCTGACCGAACTCCGGTGCAAGTTCAGTCGATGACCAACTTGCCCACGAAGTGTACCCGTCGAAAAGAAGGCTATGTGTTGCCGCCCCATCGAACCACAACGGGTCGTCATCATCTTTGTACGCGACGTGTTTGTTATGTCCTCCAATGGTTTCAGCGACGTGGTCACCAGTTCCTCGGTCGAAAGGCCAACTGCCGATTGTTAGCGATGAGTCCAAGGCCGTCGCGGTACCACTGAATGTGTTTCCAACGCTCGCTGAGCTAACGCTGATACTGAGTAGTTTTAGCCAGTTCCGTCGAGTAATATTGCTAGTGCTACCCGTGTCACTCTGTCTCATGTGTCTAATATGTCTATCAATTAGTGTCTATATAAAATTAATTATAATATTCTATATAATCGATGAACTTAATACGGCTTTCGCGTTCGATGTCAAGCGAAGGCTAGAAAAATTCCCAGTGACAGTGAATTTGGAGCGTATTATGCCATAAAAGACTATCATTGTGGGGTCTGTACGAGGGTTCATGAGCGACCCAAGCAATATAGACGAACCTGCAATCAGAGAGTCCTTGCAACGGAACGTCGATATGTCGGAGTACGAGTCCCTCGTCTATCTCGCACTCGTTCAGAACGGTAAACAGTCGATGAAAGAGCTGGCCGAGGCAAGCGGGGTTCCGAAACAGCGTGTCTACGACATTGTCGACACCCTTCGGAGCCGGCAATTCATCGAACTCGACGACAGTTACCCAAAGAAAGCCTACGCTATCGAGCCGAACAAGACGCTCGGACCCATCCAGAACCAGATCAGACGTGTGCAGGACCGGCTCGACGAACTGCACAAAACCGTCTCTGACATCGAGAGCGGTGTCGCACAGTTCAAGAACGCCTCGACCATCGAGAAGTACGTCTCTGAACTCTTTGCTTCCGCAGAGAACACCGTCTTCTTACTCACCTCCCCGGACCGACTGCGTCAGTTCGAGGATGCGTTGCTCGACATGGACGGCGTCCAGCTTCGGTTGGTTGTCTCAGACACCAATTCAGACCGCATCGACGTGGAGTCACTCTTCCGTACTGGTCAGATTGAGCATGTGACGACACACATCCGTGGGACGTCGCGGAGTGAACCGTTCGTCCTCACTGTCGACCGGAGTCGCGGGTTCTTCTGGCCCAAACCACCCGTTTCCGGTGGCGGTGATCAAGAAGGGTACTACATCACAAACTCGGAACTCTCCTTCCTATTCGACCGATTTCTCTCCGACTCTATTTGGCCGCTCGCGACCGCTCTCACGCCGCACAGTAACGGTGAGGTTCCCACACTCCCAGCGCAGTATTTCCGCCTACGGGACTGTCTCGCCGACCTCCAGACATTCGCAAACGACGTCCCACTTGAGTCGCTCTCGGTGACGTTCGACGGCTACGACAACATCTCCGGAGAACAGGTGACCAGAACTGGTGTCCTAACCGGATTTACCTACTCCGAATACGACGACATCGCGTATCTGGAACTCGAACTGACTCACGGTGACAACGGGACCACCCGACAGATTACTGTCGGCGACTGGAAGTCCGAGGATGAGGATTTCAAAGCCCACCAGATAGATCTGTACGAGCGTGACGATAGAACCGTAGAAGCGCTCCGAGAAGAGACTGCCGCCACGTTTGAGGCCTGTCTGGAGGAGTTACCGGAACAACTCTCGCCGGCGAAGGCACTCGTCGGCTTCGACGGTTATATCGACCATATTCGAACGCTCGTCGGCGAGCGGAAGAGTCAGCGGATGTACGACGAGATCGGCGAGTTCGATACCATCCGGGAGATGTTCACCCGGGCGGCCCTCGCCGAGCGGACACTCCAGTTCGAGTGGGCCGAGAGCGAGCGTGTTCCTGGGGGGCACACGGCGCATGCAGGGCGATCAATGTCCTCAGTCGGATACGACGTTCAACTCATCGGATACTTCGGTCAGCCGGTCCGTCAGGAGTTCACCAACACGTTTGGTGGCATCGATCTGCTGAGTCTGGGGCAGCCAACGGCAACCGAATACCTCCAGTTCGAAGACGGCAAGGTATTGTTCACGGACTCCCGAACGCATCAAGCGCTGAATTGGGAGACACTCTGTGAGTACGTCCCACTGGTCGATATGATTGAATTCCTCAACGGTACGGACGTGGTCAGCATCGGCGGATGGGCACTCCTCCCCCAGATATCGACCATTTGGGAGGGCTTTCGCGAGCAAGTGTTCCCCGAACTCTCAAAGCCACCAGAACACATTCTGATTACGATATCGAGCGTCGATCATCTGAGAGAGACAACGCTCCGCTCAGACATCGACTCCCTGAGTGCGCTGGACGACGTGATCAATGTGACTGTAGTGGCGACCCGCGATGATGCGGAGCACCTCGCCGGCGTGTTCCTTGACGAAACCGACACGCAACGGGCCCTACCGACGGTCGCTACTGAACTCCGTCAGTCTCTCGACATTTCAAGATTTGCAATCACGACGACCCGTGAGTCTATACTCGCGGCCGATACTGGGTCACACAAGATACTCCTGCCACACCCAACGAACCCCGCAGAGGAAGGGACTATCGAGGATCATTTCACTGCCGGATTCGGAATCGGGCTAACTGAGGGTCTTTCTGAAGAGGGTACACTGGCGCTCGCAACTGCTCTTGGTGGCTACTACAAACAGCACCAGTCAGTGCCGACTGTCGAACAATTGCGGTCGTACCTCAGGGCGCACAAAGAAATAGAGGCGTTTTGAGCGTCGATTCACCGTTCTTTCTCCTGCAGCCCTCCCATCCTGTTCTTCAGTACGTACCTCTCCCAGAGCGTGTCATAGAAAGCGTCACGTACGAGGTGGCAGGGCGAGGGAAATGTGTCCAACAAAACCCAAGCCCTGCAAAACGTAGCTTCGGTCGACGACTTCTTGAATGCCGCGGCGACCAAGACCGTCCCGCTGTTTGAACATCTTGAGTTCGAATTTCTGCGTGAGTACGTCGTGTTCGCCCCCGCTTGCAGGGGGCGAACACGAGTACACCAGCCACCAGAACTCTTCCGAGGCTTTCTGCACTGCTACTACGAGAACGTCTACGGTACTCGTCCAATCACGCGCGAACTGCAGAATCCACTCGTCTGGCGCTGTTGTGGCTTCGATCGACCGCCGTCGCGAGACGCGGTCGATCGCTTCCTCACTGACCTCGAACAGGTCTGTGACGATGTGTTCGACCACCTCGTCGAGCAGGCCGCCCTCTGGGGCCTGCTCGACTCTACGTATCGAATCGATTCAACTCACGTTGAGGCGATTCAGTGGAATAATGAAGCATCATGGAACTACGATTCGACGGCTGAAGAGCACTACTACGGCTTCGGCTGTACAATCGTCTCGACAGGAGCGAAGATTCCTATCGCAGCGGAATTCACACAGGCGAAACAAGCCTCAGAAGAGACGGCGATGCGCGTCACGCGTGACGCGCTCGCCGTTGACACACCGATCTGGATGATTGGCGACAGTGCCTACGACACACTCCAGTGGCACGACTTCCTGCTGGACGCAGGAGTCGTGCCCGTTGCGCCGTACAATCCGCGAAACACCGATGAGCCGCTCGATATCGAGTACAGGGTTGAAGATCAAATAGGGGAATACAGCGAGGATCTTCAGCTGAAGCAATCGGTGTTAGAGGAGACGTACAGCCGCCGGACACAGGTTGAGCGAACGAACGATGCGGTCAAGGACTGCGGCCTCGGGCACGTCCGCGCCCGAGGCCGCGTTCACGCGCGAGCGCAAGTGTTTCTGGCGCTGTGCCTGCGACTCGTCGTCGCAATCACCAACGACGAACGAGGAGACAATCCGGGACGGGAGATGCTCAGGGTATGAGGAGAATTCTATGACACGCTCCTCCCATCGTATCTCGGAATATCGCGACGAATCACCGCTTCGAGATGAACAGTCCAGCCCACAGGAGGCCAACCACGACACCACAGACAGCGAGGACGAGCCCAACGGCCGCGAGCAATCCTGATATTTGATGAAGGAGGGTCGTAGATTTGTTCAGCGGTCCAGCGAGGATGTCAACTGCGTAGCCTGCAAACAGGAACCCGAGTACGCTGCCGACGAAGTACAGGATCGGTCTGTACTCCGAGACAAGTCTCGAAAACTGGGAACCGGCCGGTTGGTCTAGTGACTCGTTGGTAACCATATGTTCGACTTGCAATGTGTGCTCTTACTACATTAATTTTGGTCGTCGAACGTTTCATGGTACCCAACCGAGTCGGAATCTACTCACGAGTTCACGAGCGAAGCAGCATCGATCGACTTACCTCATTTCCTGCGGTTTCCAATGCTCCTCACTCCGTGGACTCTGTATGAACGATGTACTCGTCGCCGGAGAGACGTTAGTCAATCTCTTTCCGGGAAAGACCAGATAGACTAGGCGATGTTGAGGAGTTCTCAGGTGGAGGCGACTGTGTTCGTCGGTGTTGGAAGCCTCACCGTACGGCCACGTTCCCAGTTAACGTTCAGTGCACTCGCCTACAGTGGTTCGTTTCTAGCGTACGAACTGAGCAACACGCTGTCGTCATCTTCGCCGTTCAGTTGCTCCACGAGGCTGCCATTGTGCTTTGCCTTCTTGTCGATGACTCTGGCTCATCGCCTCGTATCGGATGAGCTCGAGTCAACGAGTTAGACGGTCCTCGCCGCAGTTGGTCTCGGTGTCGAACGCGTTCAGGCCCTATCTCTACCTCACGGTTGGCCTGTTCGTCGCGTTCGGTATCAGTCTCGTGGCGAATGCCTGTGAGGGTTGGCGCACCGGTACGTGACGTTGACGCACCGTGTCTCGTGCGGCGGTGAGCACACCAGAACTCCCCGACTACCCACAGTATGAATATCGTCAAGCTCCATTACCCAGGTGTGTCTGAATCAGAGTTCCTGCTACGCGTCGCCGACGGGAGCGTGTACCTCGCCGGGCCAGCTGGTCCCGAAGATATCGGCCCACTCACGGACGTGTACGAACTACTCGAGGGCGAGACGTACACCATTGAGTACGACGCGACGTCCGCGACGGCCGCTTGGGTCGATACTGACGACGATGGCACGTACACGTTCGAAGTTCGTGAAGCGATAGAGTCGATGCCGCTTCCCCATGGCTATGCTGAGAACGTTCTTGCCGAGTCATCCGAACCTAATGACGACGAGATATCACCGCGGACACGGCGGCTCGTCGAACTGCTTCGTCGTATCTGGGACGACAAAGGGAACGCTGAGGAACTCTCCGAGTTTCACGCCGACTGACTGCGTCACCATCTCCTCAATTATTCACTCTACCGGTCATAAAAACGATGTGAGCCTACAGTATCGTTTAACGCCCAAACTAACGCGTGGCCATCGAGATGTGGAATCGAGTCGGGCGGGAGAACAGACGCACTATGACAAGAGGGAGAGCATGGCGTATTTGGTTTGACAGGCTCGGACGACCCGAAACGGAATCGAATGACGTCGTCAGTCGTCTGCTGGCTGGCTACCGGATTCCGTGTCGGCCTCGGGACGCGCCGCCGGTGGGAGGTCGGGACCGAAGATGTCTGTCTCGAGGTCGACGTCTTCGACTGGTTCGCTGTCCCAGTACGGATGGTCACCATTCTGTTCACGGAAACATGCGACCTGGTGGCCGTCTCTACCGCTTGCCTCCAGCGAAGGTGTCTCTTGTGTACAGTGGTCGCGGGCCTTCGGACAGCGCGTCTGGAACGGACACCCGCTCGGTGGATCGACCGGGTCGGGAATGTCGATGCCTCGGATTGGCGGCTCCTCGACGTTCTCGTTAGGGTCAACGTCGGTCGTTGACCACCGTAGGACCTTCGTATAGGGATGTTTCGGGTTTTCGATCATCTCCTCGGCCGGCCCTATCTCCACGATGTTCCCGAGGTACATCACGCCGATACGCCCGTCGGTTTTACCCGCAAGGTAGCGAGCGTTCTCCAGGTTGTGCGAGATGAACAGGTACGAGGTGTTGAACCGGTCCTGCAGTTCGAGCATTAGATCCATCATCTCCACGCGTAGTGAGACATCCAGCGCCGAGACGGCCTCGTCGGCAAAGATGAGATCGGGGTTCATGAACAGTGCCCGGATGAGGGCCACCCGCTGCTTCTCGCCGCCAGAGAGCTGGTGGGGGTACCGCTCGGCGTAGTCCTTCGCCGGGGTCAACCCGACGTACTCTAGCATCCCGAGGATGCGCTCGCGACGGTCCTTGAACGAGAGGTCCGACTGCGCTTGCTTGAGTGGCTCTGCGAGTGCTTTGGCGACACTCATGTTCGGGTTCAACGAACTCCCGGGATCCTGATGGATGAGTTGGAGTGACTGACGGATCTCTTTGAAAGAGATGTCACCACTTCCCCCATCTCTGGTCTCCCACACGTCCTGTCCGCGATAGTCAAGCGATCCATCGGTTGGCCGCTGGATACCAATCGCCGTCTTTCCGAGCGTACTCTTCCCACAGCCGGACTCACCGATAAGGGCGACGACGTCGTTCTCGTAGATCTCGAGGTCGATCTCATTGACCGCGTACACCGTCTCCGATTCTCCACGCAGTTGCGAGAGGAACCCATCTTTGTTCTCGAAGTGGACGTCGACGTCATCGAGGGTGACGACCGGGTCTGTCGACTGCCTCCCCTGAACCTGGAAGTCGGAGACTGACGTCTCGTCGTGAATCGCCATCGGAATCTCCTCGCGTGCCTGTTCCCAGTGGAAACAGGCCGACTCATGATCATCGCTCACCTGCTCGAACGACGGGTCGATCGAGTGACACTTACTGGTGGCGAGCGAACAGCGTGAGGCGTACTGACAGCCAGTGTGGTCGCTCACCGGATCAGGACTGGATCCCTTGATTGGTTTCATTTCGTCAAGCGGCGTGTTCAGGTTCGGCACCGCATTGAGCAGGTCGCGTGTGTACGGGTGGGCTGGGTTCTCAAGCATCTGGTCTGCAGGGCCGATCTCGGCTAACTCAAAGGCGTACATGACGCCGATACGGTCTGCCAGCCCAGCAACGAGCGGCAGGTCGTGCGTAATGAAGACGACCGTTAGCCCGTATTCCTCCTGAAGTTCGGCGAGGAGTCCGAGGATCGACCGTTGCATAAGCAGGTCAAGTGCCGCCGTTGGCTCGTCCATCACGAGGACGCGAGGCTTCAACACGAGCGAGAGTGCGATGAGCGCCCGCTGTTGCATTCCACCAGAGAGTTCGTGTGGGTAAGACTTCAGCACCCGGTCGGGGTCCAGGTGGAGCTTCGTAAGGAGCTCTCGTGCGTGCGCCATCCCCTCGCTGAGGCTGTAGCCGTGAGCCTTGATCGTCTCGGTGAAGTGGTCCTTGATTTTTTGTGTGGGGTTGAACGAACTCATCGCTCCCTGAAAGACCATCGAGACCTCTTTCCAGCGGTACTGCTCCATCGTATCCCTATCTGCGTTCGCAAGGTTGACCGGGTCACTGTCTTCGGGGTGGTAGATGATTTCTCCCGAGAGATTTCCGGGTTCGACGACGGCGTTCAGCATTGAGTCGGCAAACATGGACTTCCCGCTTCCCGACTCGCCGACGATGCCGAGGATTTCGTTTCGCTTCACGTTTACCGACACGTCGTTGAGAACGCGAGAAGTTCCCCTGTCCATGTCGAACGTGACCGATGCGTCCCGTATCTCGAGGACTGTCTCCTCGTTTCTGTCCGATTCTATCTGGTGCTGGATTGTTTTACTCATAGCTTCCCTCCGATGTCGTTGGCTGTCTGTGAGCGATCCCACTCGTCATTCCTGGGGCCCTCCTTCGTGTCGGGCACGTACCCGAACGTTGACGACCCTGTCGAGCCCCTGCGAGAGCATGATCATGCCCCACGAGAGGATGACGATCGTCAACAGTGGGAACAGAATCGTGTAGAACAAGGTAGGCGACGTGACAGCTCCCGATTCATACGCCTGCTGGAGCATCACACCCCAGTTCACGTTCTCGACAGGCAGGACACCCAAGAAGTAGAGTGCCACCGAGTTGAAGATGACACCCCGTCCAGACATTACGAAGTTCACCAGAATCAGCGGCAGGAGCTGGGGTGTGATGTCCTTGCGGAGGATAGAGGGAGTAGAAACGCCCATCACCCGTGAAGCTTCGACGTAGGACTCCTCACGGATAGTGAGGACCTGCGAACGCAGTCCACGTGCAGTCCCCGCCCAGGCGTTGATCGACACCAAAATCCCGACGATGAACGGGTTCGTCGGCTCCCAGATGGCACCGACGACGATGATAAGCGGCAGGCCCGGGAGCATCATCGCCGTATCAGAGATTGTCATCAGGATCTCGTCAAGCCGACCACCTTTGTAGCCGGAGACGATACCAACGAGTGCACCGATACCAGTCGCAAAGATGGCACCACCGATGATCATTAGGAGCATCGCGGGCGTCGCGTGGATCAGCATCGCCAGGATGTCCTGTCCGAACTGATTCGTCCCGAACACGTTCTCGGTCCCCTCGAACGGCGCGTCCCACTTGCCACCGTCCGAGTACGCCGGCTTAGGAACAAGCGCCACGCCGACGGTACCCATCAAGACGAAGGTGACGACGACGAGCAACCCGAGCTTGAACCGCCAGTCCGACCAAGCGAGCAGGAACGTCTCGTAGCGCTGTGCCAAGTAGTCTTCGAGGCGGTCTGTCCGCGTCACTTCCTCGGCCGAGACACTGGTCAGTGGAATCTCTGGAGTTCCACCGTCGGCTCGAGCTGCGTCCGAGTTGTCGTGGACAGCAGGGTCGTCAGTACGCTTCACTGTCGCCACCTCCAGAGGTCGCACGTGGGTCAAGCTTCCCGTAGGTCAGGTCAGCAATGAGCACGGCGATGACGACGGCTACCGAGATGAGCAGGAAGCCGCCCATCATCAGCGGGTAGTCACGGGAACTGATGCCGTTGAAGAAGTAGAACCCGACACCAGGATACCGAAATATCTCCTCGAGGATAACCGAGCCGCCGAGGATGAACGCGATCTGGATAATGAACCCAGTGTAGATGGGGAGGATGGCGTTCCGTGCGACGTACCGTAGGGCGATCCGATGAGTGGGGAGCATACGAAGTCGCGCGACACGAATGTAGTCCTCACCGAGAACGCGGACGCTGTTTCCGCGCATACCGAGCGTCTGTGCTCCGAAGCCGGTCAGGATGACCGAGAGCATCGGCAAGGTCGCGTGTTTGGTTACGTCCAAGATGAACGGGATATTGAATCCCGGCGCGATGTCGATACTGCTCCGTCCCGACAGGGGAAACCACCCGAGCCACGTGACGAACACGGCGATGAGCACGATAGCGGCGATGTAGTACGGAACCGAGTTCATGATGACCGAGATTGAACTAACCACCGTGTCGATTCTGCTTCCTTCTTTGTACGCAAGTAGGGCGCCAAGCGTAACTGAGATCACGAACGTCACCAGCAGTGCCGTCCCGAGGACGAACAACGTCCAAGGAATAGCATTCGCGTAGATCGATGCTACCGACTGGTCGTAGAAGGTCGACCGACCGAGGTCGCCCTGCAGCACCTGTGCCAGGTAGTTGAGGTACTGTATCGGCAGCGGCTCGTCGGGTTTGACGCCAACGTACGCCTGAACCATCTGATTGATCTCCTCGGTCGAGAGATTCGGGTTCTGGGCTCGAAGTTGTGCTCGCATGTACTCGACCGGACCTCCGGGCATCAACCGCGTCAACCCAAAGGTGATTGTAATAACTAACACTAGTGTGAGTAGTGACCGTCCCAACCGCTTTACGTAGTAGTTCATAGATTACCAGTCTTGCTCAGATTTTTCACGCCTTCTGTGACTTCCCTCGAACGTTCTCATTGTTCATACACTATAACATAAAATTACTGGTGCGCTAGATAACATGACGGGAGGGGACACTCATGCCTGTCGAACCCCCCACGTTCGCCTCGCTGCTATCGGATAGTGACTCATTGTCAGTCCGTCCCGCTGTTTGTGAGTGACGCGTGCTGATACGCCTGTCTCTCCTTGTGGGGAGAGAACGCCGAATCCAGTTCCCAGATGTCGACGCTGTGAATCGCTACGTCTCCCTCGACGGCGTTCAACGAAACATCAGTACTGTCCTCTCGCGTGGGGTAGATACGGCTACTCAGGCTCTCTCGCTCGTTGGCGAAGAGTTCAACGACCGATCCGTCGACGAAAACGTGCAACGTGATCAGTCCATCGTCCGTCGAAAGGGACGGAATACGCTGTGGGTTCGTCGAGGCCGTTTCGGACTCGCTAGATGTGGACCGGTCTACCACCAGTTCATTCTCATTGGTGTACCGGATAGGTGTTCGTTCCGCTCCGTCGGGAGATTCACCGACGACGAGTTCGAACGCCTCGGCGTCGTGCAGTTCAAACGTGACCTGTATCTCCAACGCAGACTCCGAGGTCTCCGCGTGTACGCTGTCCTCGGGGGTCAGTGTCTGCTTCGGCAACGATTGGTGATGCCCACGGAGCGTCTCGATCTCGGGTGTCGGTCGCACGCGAAGTGTGTCGTCTTCGCCGAATGAGAGAACGCGAGGTAGAGACATCACACCCGACCAACCGGCGTCCCACTGTGCCGCACCGTCACGGTCTTCGCGAATCCACCCCCACGACAGGTACTGATCCTCACCGTGAGGCATAGACTGGGCAGCGTAGTAGTTCCCGTGGTCGAGCGTCCCGTCCGACCGTCGGTCGAACGACTTGCCATCGAAGGTCCCAACGAAGTAGACCACCTTGTCGTAGTTCGACACTTGCAGCACCTGACTCTCGCCAAAGTCGAGAAGTTCGGGACACTCCCAGAGCGGGCCGTCCTCGTATCTGTCGCCGACGAGAAGCGGGCCGACGAGCTCCCACTCGGTGAGCGTGTCGGACGTGTAGAGCACAGCTGCACCACCGCCGTCCTCAAGCCCGGTTCCAATAAGGTGGTACCAGGTGCCGTCTTCCTGCCAGACGTCGTGGTCGCGGAACTCCGCGTTCCACTCGTTGTTCGACAGTATCCCGAGTTCGTTGGGGATGTCCTCGATGACAGGGTTACCAGGGTGTTTCTCCCACTCGTCGAGTGAGTCGTCGGTTGCACGCGCGAGACACGGTGTCTGGTCGCCGTCACTTCCACCAGTATAGACAAAGGTGGGCTGACCGTCGTCCAAGACGGTGCACCCGGACCAGCATCCATCTTTGTCCGGACCGTCAGGGTCGGGTGTCAGCGCCACCGGTCTGTCTTCCCAGTAGACGAGGTCTTCGCTCGTCGCGTGTCCCCAGTGGATCGACCCGTGGTACGGACCAACGGGATTATACTGGTAGAACAAATGGTAGGTACCATCGTATTCAACGATACCGTTGGGGTCGTTCATCCAGTTCGCTGGTGGCGTAAAGTGGTACGACGGTCGGTGGTGGTCGGTCTCCAGTTCGGTCCGTATCTCGGCGAGTTCGTCTGATGTCTTCGGGCGACCGTTGAACTCCTCCGCTTCGGAGTCACCGAGGTGAGAGACCATCCCCGAGACAAGTGCCTTGACGGTATCCTCGTATGGTTCGGAAAGTTCCGAGAAGACCAGATGTTGACCGACACCGAGAACGCGGCCACGACCCGGACTCCAAGCAATAATCGAGTTTTCGGCTGGTCTGTCTTCATCGCCGACGACGCTACTGGCCAGTACATCCCCGTTTCGTGGAACCCGGTCGCAATAGGCAAGCCTCGGTGCACTCTGTTTCCGTGAGCGCTGCGTGTGGACTCGGCGGTCGGAGAATACAGCGAAGACCGACGATTCCTCAAATCGCGATTTGACGAGGAATCCAGCCGGCTGCTGCCCGAAGGTGTGGTTGGGGACGTACGTCGCTTCGACGTGGTCCGGCGGGTGGGGGTCGATACCCAGCAAGTCGACTGCATCGAGAGCATACAGCCCTAGGTACAGTCCACCACCCGCTTCGACGTACGTGGTAAGCGCCGAGACAGCGTCGGCGGACAGGGTCTCCTCCGAGACGGGGGCGTCCCGATGCCACCAGAGCAGGTCGTAATCGGCGATGTCTTCCTTCGACCCGATGTCGTCGAACGCGAGAAGTTCGACGGTTGCGAACGAGTCGAGGAATGTCTGTGCGTACTGTTGTTCGGCGGTAATCTCACCGATCGTTAGAAAACCAACAGTGTGACTGCTGGTTCCGTTATCGTCCATTGTGTTCACGTGCGAAATGTGTGGGGAGTGCTTCTGGGATTTGGAATCGCTTCCCAGTGAGTTGTCTCTTGTGTCGATCCAGCGTGTCGTATGTGTGGTCCGCGTTTATGTCTTGAATTACTTTGTCTTCGCCTTGGGGTAGCCGAGCCGTAGCGGCCAGTCCTGCACGGTCGGTGCCTGCATCATCGGGTTTTCTTTGTCCTTCCACTGCCAATCCTTGGTGTCGTAGTACTCCGAAGCGAGGTAGAGCAGCCACGGACCCCAGTACGTGTCCATCCAGTTCCATACCCAGGCAATCTCTTGGATATGTGGGCGTTTCGCCTCCTCAGTCTGAGCGGCTGCGAGCTTCGATAGTCGTTCCTTGATGTTGACCTCACGGAGTTTCCCCTCGGGCTCTCCGATGGGCGGGACTTTCACGATGAACTCGCTCGTGCTCTCACCTTCCCATGACGAGACAGACTCAACGCCGAGCGGATACGCTGTCACCCACGCGGAATTGACGAGCGTCCCGTACAGACCCTGGTACGGGATTGCGACCGATTGGCCGACCCACCAGTTCGTGATATCGTAGTCGCGGTTAGCAGTCGTCTTACTGAACCATGTCGTGGGTTCCTGAACGAGCGCCTTCGTCTCGATACCGAAGTCTGTGAGCAACTGAGCGCCGGTTTGTGTCCGGTTGCTGTGGAACGACGCTCCCTTGAACGTAATTGTGAACTGCTCACCGTTGGGCTTGTACCACTTCCCATTCTTTTTAGTGAAGCCCTCGCCACGGAGGAGTTCTGCCGCACGTTCGGTCCCACCGTCGAAGTGCATGTAGTCGTCTTTGCGGTCACCGAGCCACTTATCAATGAGGGGACCAGACATCCCGGCCGAGAACGGAACGGTGTCCTTGTTCTTGTCCGAGAGTGGGAGGTTCTGCATGAGCGTTGGGTGTCCTGCTTGCCAGACGTTCGACAGTGCCCACCGGACCTTGCGGTTGTCGAACGGTTCGCGGCGGCAGTTGAAACAGAACGCACCCCCACTGTGAGTGAAGTAGGTGAGACCCTCGTAGTGATCGGGGACTTGATCGCTCTGTGCCGAAGTGAAGGCCGTGTTGTGGAGCGCGTCGGCCTCATTGTTCCGGAGCGATCGGAGCTTCTTCTGCGGAGAGTCAATCGGCAGGCCTTCGATGAGGTTGAAGTTCAAGTCGTCCGCCGTGATGTGCGGATTCGTGTAGTCTTCGTACTTCTCGAGGATGAGCTTCGTCGCCGACGCCTGTTTCGGTTTGAACGGGCCGTTCGCGAGGCCCTTCTCCAGTGCTTCATCAAGCGAGAAGTTCAGATTCGAGACTTCTTGAAGGATAGCGTTACGCTCCTTGCTGTCGGACGTGTTCTGGAGCCGCTCGAGGTAGTCGCTGTAGACGTCATACTTGAAGTTCCACACTGTCGGGGCGTCACCCATTCCGATGAGTGCGTTCTCGAACAGTCGGGTGTCGATCTTCTGTGCGAACGTCATTTCGACGGTGTGATCGCCTGTCTGTTCGACGCCCTCGATGAACTCCCAGACGGAATCGTTGTTTTCCTTCCGCCAGAGCATCTGACCGACGAAGTCCTGCGCCGTGTACGGGTCACCGTTGACCCACGTTGTATCCGAGTGTAGGTTGAACTGGACAGTCTCTCCCTGTCTGATCGTCGAGGGGTACTCCCAGTCTTCGATAAGCAGCGGGACCCACTTCTCCTCGTCAGGGTACCACTTGGCACCGATCTCGAAGACAATCTTGGCGAGCGGCCCCATGGCCTGCTTCCCGAACGGGTTGTAATTGACCTGATCGGGCCGGGTGTTCATCTGCACACTCAGATATTTGTCTCGTGGTTGGCCGCCTGCCTGGGCGGCTGTGCTGCTGCCGTCGCCACCTCCACTGCTTCCATCGCTAGTGGTGATCCTACCGCCATCTGTGCTACATCCCGCCAACCCAGCGATGCCTGCTGTCGCGAGCCCTTTCAGGATCTGTCGGCGGTGGGCAAACCCACCACTAGCCTCTTCATTGCTGTCATGCTTCGCCATATCAATGACATCTGGGGTCAAATTACTTATAATTTATGATGGTAATGTCGGTCTCATAGAAAATTGTGGACCAGTCTGGTGTTTTTCCCATGGTATCGCTCCCTCGGGTCACATTTATGCGGGCGGGGCAAGCACACTGGGAGTATGGTTCAAATACCGGACGACGTCTGGGAATCGTTGTGCGACCTCAGACCGCAATTCTTCCTGATGTTGGTGATTGCGGTGCTCCTGCTGTTCGTCTCTATCGTCACATTTCCCTTCGTCGACCCAAACTCGGCGGCAGCCGTCCTAATTAGAATCGACCTCGTGATCTTCACCGGGGTGTTGATTCCGATTAGCTACATTCTGTACCGATGCCGAAAACATAAACAGTCAGAGGAGTTTGAGGGGCTCTGAAAGATGATTAGTTCGCTAGCGGACACGCAGTATAATTTTCACACTATCTGTGAAAGCACATCTTGCATGATTGCTAATGTCGTTAATCGGTACTGTGAAAATTCTCGGTCCGTACCCAATACACCTGTTTTAAGCCCCAATTCGCCGGTTTATGCCTACCAATCGATTAACCAGGGTGGTGCATCGTTCCTATCAAGATATTTCACTCATCAGAGGAAGTTGTCTATCCACAGAGGATGGTTCTACAGTGACAGGCCACTAATTACAGCACTAATATCGTAACGCACGCTCGTCAACCGACATCCACCGTTGGGCTGACTCGGAAGTCCGTAGCTAAAGTCGACTGAGTTCCACTGACTACTGTTTGTCTATTTCGCAGCCCCGTGAGGTGCAGTTAATACTCGCCCCGAGATGGCCAACGCAGGCCATCATTACATTCTTGCTTATGTACTGGTTTTTCAGAACAAGATTCAATCTTTGCGTTTCACACTCCGTGCCGCGCCTACGGTGAGATCACTTTTGGACCGGTTCCACGTGTTACAACTGCAGTAGCACGTCAACTCTGTGGTTCATACGGTCAGTGTACATTCCCGGCAGAGGTTTTCCCAATGCCTCAGTGTTGACTAAAATCATCGGTGAGCAAGTGAATTAACACACTCTCTGTCTACGAGAGAGACTCGGTACGTGGATTACGCCTGCGTTGGTTTTCACAGTACACAATAAATGCAGGCTGGTGTCGTGAGTTGTGGATAAGTTTCGGACCCTCGGATTCTTTACACTGGTGAATCCAAATATAGCAACACATTGGTGAGTTGTGGTTCTCAGAGAACACTCATCTATTAGTAGAACCTTTGTGAAAGCTTAGGTATGCCAGACAATAGCGACACTCACACGCGAGTAACTCCGGTCGCTCGGTGGTCGTTCGACGAAGGTTCAGGATCAGAAGTCTCAGAAGCCAGGTCTGGAACGACTGCTACGGTCGAGTACGTATTCTCAGAGGCTAAATACAAGCCTGATCGTTCGCCAGAGTGGCACGAGGGTGTTCGAAATTCTTGTCTTCTATTTGATGGATACTCGACCAGTATCGAGACAGCCCTTGACAGCCTGAGAGACAGTCAGGAGAAACTCTCCGTCGAGGCATGGGTCGCACCACGGTCACACGGAATTGGAGAAGGTGACCGTCTAGAGGCCGTTGTCAGTCAACACGCACTCTCGATAGACCAGGGGTTCGAGTTCGGACTCGGCCCCCACGGGTCGTGTTCGTTCCGGGTCGGATTAGGTACTGATACAGCCGAGGTATCGTCTGATTCAGGGTGTGTTCCGACATACGAGTGGTCGCACATTGTTGGTGTCTTCGATGGTGACGACAGATCTCTCTCGGTTTTCGTGAATGGCTCGAAGGCTGCTTCGAAGGGCCTCGATGAGTCGAGGTCCATCACCCACGCGGACGTTCCTCTCTCGATTGGCAAGAGTAACCAACCGACCTACAGGGCTGGTCAGGGTAAGACGAGCGACGATGTCTTCTACATGCATATGTTCAACGGGTTGGTCGACGAGCTGGCACTTTACGAGGGCGCGTTGACAGCGGAGCAAATCGCATCGCACTATGAGCGAATTTGCTCACAACACGACGATAAAATCCCCAATGTGGGGTTTGAGGAAATCGGCTTGGACCCTTCTCTTTACAACGAGGATCGCCACCGTCCCGAGTATCATCTCATCGCTCCCGGACACTGGATGAACGAACCACACGCGCCACTGTACTACGATGGACAGTATCACCTGTTCTACCAGCATAACCCCAAGGGGCCGTACTGGGGGAATATTCACTGGGGACATTGGACCAGCGACGACCTCGTTCACTGGCGTCACCTCCCCGTCGCACTCTCCCCGGGTCCGAGCGACCTCGATTCTGACGGCATCTGGTCCGGAAACGCGACTTACACCGAGGATGGCGACCCCGTGCTATTTTACACTGCGGGGAACATGGCGAACACACCGGACCAAGTCGTGTCGACCGCGACACCGGCCGATCCTACCGACCCCGACCTTATCAAGTGGCAAAAAACAGACGAGATCATTATTGAGAAGCCGCGCAGAATCGGGCTACGGGAGAACGATTTCCGTGACCCGTACATTTGGCATGAAGACGGGAGTTGGTTCTGCCTCGTCGGGGCTGGAGTACGGGGTGGGGGTGGGACCGCTCTCGTGTACGAATCGAATACCCTAGACGAGTGGCAGCTCAAAGGCCATCTCTTCCAGACCGACTACGACGAGTACCCCGAACTAGGGACCGTCTGGGAGCTTCCAATCCTCCTTTCGCTCGGGGAAGACAGCAACGGGGAAGAGAAGTACGTTTTCATCATTAGCCCGGTCGGTTCGGGTGCCGACGTCGAGGTGTACTACTGGCTCGGCGAATGGGATACAGACGACTACCGGTTCGTTCCCGACAACGAAGAGCCCCAGCGAATCGACTACGGTGACTTTGGGTTCACGGGGCCGAGTGCGATGCGAGATCCGGAGACAGGTCGCTGCATCCTGTTCACCATCGCCCAAGACCAGCGGCGACCACAGGACCACTTCGACGCCGGGTGGGCGCACAACGGGGGACTCCCGCTAGAGCTGTACCTGACCGATGACGACCAGCTCGGAATCGACCCCATCGAGGAGCTCACCTCATTGCGTGACAAGAAACTTGTCGACGTATCCGACCAAACCTTGCGGTCGACCAACGAGGAACTGACCGGAATTGCAGGAGACACTCTGGAGATTTCGCTCGAGCTCAATTCAGACGGGGCATCGAAGTATGGAATCGAGCTTCAGAAGAACCCCGATGGCAAAGAACGGACGCTCATCTACTACAACGAGGAACGTGAGCGTATCTACACCCACCGCGAGGAGAGCAGCAGTGACCTCGACGTTCGATCTGGCTTAGCGGAGCGGAGCTCGCTGATCCACAGCGGGGAGCTTGAGTTGAATGGGAATACCCTGAGACTACACTTGTTCCTGGATAAGTCGATGGTCGAGTGCTACGCCCAATCACACAGAAGCATCACTACCCGAGTTTATCCCACCTGGCCGGGGGCAGCTGAGCTAGCCCTCTGGGCAGACGGGGACGTGACCGTAGAATCAATGCAAATCTGGGAGCTGGAAGGAATCGGGCTGTAGCACGGTATCTGGGATCGCTTCAGGGCGCGCCATCGGTCATAGTTGACCGAATCGAGCGAAAGGACGAGGAATGGGCCCCCGGAACCGGACAACTCCGTCTCGTTGTCCTTAGAATCCGTGTCATGGATGTGTCTCTAAACAATAATTCACTGCAGTCACTCGTTCAAGACAGTGGAGAGGTGTTGTGTGACGAGTGCGGACTCGTGCTTGACGAACAGCCGATTGATCGGGGTCCCGAGAAGCCGGGGTTCAACGAGGGCGACCGCAACTCGGAATCTCGTGTGGGTGCACCAGCCACACAAATCACACAAGATAATATGTTTATAATTATATGTTGGGATAGTACCGAGGCAGTCATAAATCCCGATTAGTATTTAGAAATGTAATTGGACTCAAAATGGGTGAGATGCTTCGGGCTTGAAGAGAAATCAGGGTACCCATTACTGAGAGACTGGAACTCAATGCTCCAAGTAATTGGATAGGTGTTCGAATGTCTATAGAATCGTTCACTCTCGCAGCCACCTACTTGACATTACACTACTATCGATGTAACGAGATCAGCTACCATTCCTTATAAGAACAGCCTACAGTTCAAAGAGTGGTGATCGACTACGAGTAGGTCGCCCGAATTCCGATGATGTGGGCTGCTTGCATAACTTTCTCCGGAATCTCTTCCCGGTACCGCTCACCATTCATCCGAGTGACCGGCCCGGAGACGCTGAGGGCCGCAAGCACTCGATCCTCTGGCCCAACCACTGGCGCGCCGACCGCCCGCATGCCGACGAAGCGCTCCTCATCGTTGAATGCAAACCCCTGTTCGCGGATAGTTTTGAGTTCGTCCTCGAGTTCGTCACGGTCGGTGTACGTCGAGGGCGTTCGTTCGGAGAGCTCCAAGCGGTCAAGCAGGTCTGACCGTCGCTCCTCACTTAGATGGGCGAGGTAGGCTTTCCCAACTGCCGTAGCGTGTAGGTCGACCGTCGTCCCGATGTGCGAGTCCGTCTGCACTGCTCGCTCGGTCTTCGCTTGATAAATGTAGACCCCGCGGTCCATCTCTTCGACCATCACTTGACCGTGCTCACCGATATCCGAAACGAGTTCGTCCAGTTCCTGCTTGGCGACTTGATAGAGGCTCCACCGGTCACGTGCAATGTCACCCAGGTCGAGAAACTTCAGGCCGAGATAGTACGTATTCCCTTCCTTGTCGACGTAACCTAGTCGGTTGAGCGTCTTGAGGTGGTTGTGGACTGTACTCGGCGACCAGTCGAGTTTCTCAGTCAATTCGGTGACCGTTGCACCTCCGTTGTCCCGCAGCAATTCGATAATGGTGAAGGATGTTTCTGTCGCGCCGACCGTGCCGGGTTCACGCCCCTCATCTGTGCTCATGTGAGCATTTTCGAGCGAGGATCGTATAAAACTACGGCGCCTATTCAGTATTGCAGAATATCTATTTCCCATCGGTAGAATTAGAGGCTTCCAGTTGTTGTTTCATCTGCGGTGATTGGTCGTGGTACGTTGCCACGACCCCAACCTATACATGTAGTGAATAAACATGATGTACCGTGTCCAATCATGACACAATCAACTGAACCGGGTATCTTCAGACGGTTCATAGACGAAATCGATCCGATCCCGTTCGTGTTCGGGGCGCTTGTCACGTTCATCTTCATCGGACTAGCAGCGTTCAGAACAGAGTGGGTGTCAAACCAAATTAGCAACGCGTTCGGCGTGTTCGGAGAGGGACTCGCCTGGCTCTACCTGTTGTCGATGCTCCTGATGCTGGTCGTCTGTGTTTATCTGATGGTCAGCCCGTACGGTCGAATCAAACTCGGCGACGGGAAACCGGAGTACAGTTACTTCTCGTACCTGGCGATGTTCTTCTCCGCGGGCCTATCCGCGGGCATCGTCTTCTTCGGCCCCGTTGAAGCGCTAACGCACTACAATTCTGTGCCACCGGTGTTTGGGTCAGTCGCCGAAGCGGGGACGAAGAGTGCGATGGTACCGGCGCTCGCGTACGCCATTTTCCACTACGGCATCTCCGCATGGGGTGGATACTTGGCGATTGGAATTCCAGTCGCGTACTATGTCTACAACTACGGCGCGCCATTCCGGACCTCTACGGTCCTCATGCCGCTGCTTGGACGCGACAATCTTGACGGTGTTGTCGGCCGAACCATCGACACCCTGGCGGTCGTCGCCACGCTCGGCGGCATCGCAACCGGCCTTGGCTTCATTGCCACACAGATATTGACCGGCATCACCTACCGCACCGGCTTCCAGTTTGGCAACTTAGAAACGGTGCTTGCGATTACAGGAATCACGATTATCTTCACTATCTCACTAGTCGCCGGCGTTGATCGTGGAATCCGGCGGCTCTCGGACTTTAATATCGGGATGATGGGTCTGCTCCTGATCGCAACGTTTGTCGGTGGTATCCTGCTGCCCAGCATTTCCGAACTCGCGGTGCTGAACACTGGTGCACTGGCGATTGGGACATACGTCCAGAATTTCTTCCAGATGAGCTTGTTCACCGGCGTCGGAATCGATGGAGGAACGGGTTGGACGTCGTTCTGGACGGTCTTTTACTGGTCCTGGTGGATCGCGTGGGCTCCGTTCGTCGGTCTGTTCCTCGCACGCATTTCGAGGGGACGGACCATCCGCGAGGTACTGTTCACCGCACTGATCGCGATGACGCTCATCTCGGTCGTCTGGTTCACTGTCGTCGGTGGGACGTCGATGTGGCTCCAACAGACCGGGACCGCCGACATCCTCGGCGCAGTTTCCGAGTTCGGTAACGGTGTCGCCGGGTACGCCCTGTTCGGTGCGTTGCCCCTAGGTGAACTCTGGCAGCCGCTGTTCCTCATCTTGGTCGTGACGTTCTTTGCGACCTCGGCTGACTCATCAACGCTAGCCGTGGCCATGTTGACGACCGGTGGGAAGGAGAACCCTTCGAGCCTCAACCGCGTTTTCTGGGGCGTCCTGCAGGGCGTCATCGCGTCGATTCTCGTCGTTCTCGGTGGCGCGAGCGCACTTCGATCGTCCGTCATCATTACTGGTGCTCCGTTCGCCATCGTTTGCGTACTGTCGCTGTTCGTCTTCCTCCGAGAACTCGGGCGGGACCACACGAGTCTTGTCTTCGATAGCGATCAGTCATGGATTCGGAGCCCTGACACTTCGGAGGGAACAACCCCACGCGTCAGCGAGGAGGTGACCGGAAGTTCCGACGACTAAATATGGGATTGATTATAGACACTACGTCTCTCACGTACGTCACCTCAAGATGGAGAACAGAGACGTCTCTTGGAACGGTTCAGCGCCACAAGCATCGTGTGCCAAAAATTGACACAACACACATTTCGACATAGATCCATGGAGAACAAACGGCCAGTATTCGATTATACGTCATCTGCTCCCTGGGAGCAGGTGATCAGAGCGTACGGTGACGTCAAC
The DNA here is from genome assembly GCF_059695585.1 of Halogranum roseipondis. NCBI lineage: Archaea > Methanobacteriati > Methanobacteriota > Halobacteria > Halobacteriales > Haloferacaceae > Halogranum > Halogranum roseipondis. The sequence goes on along the minus strand of NZ_JBUEED010000008.1, from coordinate 483,920 downwards.
GACGTGAACAACGCAGTCAGGGATTTGGTCGCCAACGGGTACTCAAAGGGCGAGTCCTGGGAGGCGATCTGGGACCACGAGGTCCGTCGGTTCGAGACCGACTCCGAGTTCCGCAAAGCAGTACAAGAGATCTACCAGACCGCAGGCGTCGACCTACTCAGCGTCACGCCCTGGACCCACGACCCCTCGGTCTCAGAACGTGCTGGCCAGCGACGGGACCTCGCACGTTGGCAGTCGCGGTTCGACGCGGCCGACTGGCTTCACAAGGTGACCTCACCAGAGGAGGCACGACGAGTCGCCGCTGACGGTGACGTGGGAATCATACTGAACACACAGAATGTAGGGGCCGCAATCGACGGATCTCTCGAGAAGATCGATGTCCTCTACAACGAGGGTGTCCGGATATTCCAGCTCACGTATAACTATCAAAACCGACTCGCGACCGGCTGCAACGATCCAGCTAACGGTGGCCTCTCGAAGTTCGGACGGGCAGCCGTCGACCGAATCAACAAGCTTGGTGGTATCGTAGACGTCTCTCACTGCGGCAAGCAAACGACTCTCGATACCGTCGCGTACTCGGATAAACCAGTCGCAGTCACCCATGCGACCTGCCAAGCAGTTTCTCAGCATTACCGCGGGAAGTCTGATGAGGAGATCGAAGCACTGGCCGCCGCCGACGGCTACATGGGCATCGTCACGCTCCCCTGGTTTATCGCCCCCGGCATTGACAACCCAACTCTCGACATCTTCCTCGAACATCTCGCCCATGCCTGTTCGATTATGGGAGCGGGCAATGTCGGCCTCGGGACGGACTTCTACCCGGCGGATTCGCGGTTCCCCGGTGAACTGCTTGAGTACTACAAGGACCACATCGTAGAGCTCGGGTTCGACCGCGAGAAGGTCGAACAGCGCAATATTGCGGCAGGCATCGGGGAGTTCGAGACGTACGAGGACTGGCCCGTTATTCGAAGGCAACTTGAGGAACGGTTCCCCGAGGCCGCCGGGAACATCCTCGGTGAGAATTTCCTCACGTTCTGGGAGCGTTCACGATAACCTTCGAGTTCCGTGCGGTGTTGCACAGCGGACGTGATAATCGTGAGGAGGGCGTGCGGCCTCCAGCCACGTCAGCCACTAACTATGACAAAAGATACTAATGGAGTGAACCGAGAATGGAAGCTAGAATGAATGCGGATCAACAGACAGGGGAATTCGACGTACATTCCCTCCGCGACCCGTCGACGTTGATGCAGCCCGAGCGGCTCGGCTCGCTGAAGCAGACACGGTTGAGTTTCGCGCGGTTATTGGTCGATAAGATGGTTGCCGAGCAATGGGAAATAACGCGGACGGAGCTGTCTTTCGACCGTGCGGGTAACGGGCGCGCCATCTACAGCATCGAGACCCCGTCGAAGCGCTTCTCGTTCGTCGTATTCTCCAGAGATACCGGCGAAGAGGAAAACTCGGCCCGCATCATCGCCGAGAACTGGGATATTCGAGCGTTCCTCTGTGAGGGTCAGGTGTCCGAGGAGCTCATCCAGCACCAGCGCGAAGAGCTCCCGCACGTGATGCGAGGACGGGCTACCCCCGATGTGCTAATCTGGACGCGGGCGAACCGAAGTTCGCGCTTTTTCGACCACATTGTTGAGTCGCTGGTGTCAGGCGATCAACCCGACATCGACCGACTCGCTCAGGGTGGCTATTTAATGCGTTCGTCGGGCTACTACGGTAACGGACTGAATGGGACAAAAGTGTTCAAGGCGCTTGACGGTGACCATCCGCTGAAGGGACCGTACATGGCGCAGATGCTCACTGTCTACCTGCTTCGAGTCTTTGGCTACGACCTCGCAGAGCAGATGGCGAAAGCGCGGAACCCAGACGCGAACACGCTTTGTCCGGACATCAAGCGGTACCTCGGGACGGGCAACTCATCTGGAATTGGAATCATTCAACACGTCGTCACGCACCCGCAGCTGCTCCACGCTTGGCTCCAAGCCAGAGAGGTTGCACTCGCTCGGGCAAAGGCTATCGACCCGGACCCAGAAGACGTCCAACGCTTCGGGTACGTCGTCGAGAAAGCCCAGCGGTGGTTCGACGAGGACGAGAGTGACACCAGACACTTTTTCACCTCGAAGGACCGCATTGCCGACGAACTGGAGCAAGTCTATCAGGTCGTTACGCAACTGGACCGTAGCGCAGGCGACGAGCCGTTGTGGACGCGACTGTGTGAGTGGGCTGAATCCGAACTCACGATGGAGACCCAAGAGGTTCTGCACTCGCTTCTTATCGACGTCCACCCTGATGTCTGTGAGGGATTAGCGTCCACATTAACTGTCTCAGAGAAGAACGACGTCGAGCCGTCGGTGTCGCTCTCGACGTTTCGCTCGCTCCTCACCGAAAATTACCAGTGGGCGCTTGACGTCGACCTATCTGCCCCGGACGCCACTCATTACTTCTGGTACCGGTCTATCGAGAACGAGGAACCGCGTCTGGGTGTGCGAGGGAAAGACGACTATGAGGAGTATGAACTCCAGATTGACATCGCTCGCCAAGTCCAGCGACTCCAAGCGGACCTGGAGACATTTGATTCAACCGACACCGTCGCCGAGTTCCTCTTCGAACACCCTCAACACCGCTACATTGTTGAGCGCGTTCAGACCGTTCACAGTCTCGCCTACGCAGAGGTCCGTGACAACCCGCTCGATGCTGATGTTGTCCCACTGCACTATATCTCCTGTCTCAAGGCTATCTGGGGCATCCAAAAAGCACACCCCAAATCCAAGGGGTGGGTCCGTGGGACGTTCTTCCAGGGTGCCCCGCTCCCCGATGAAATTGCAGCTGGCGAGGATTCCTACTGGGTATACCCACCAAAACCAGCGCAGGCGAAACCAGAGGTGAAAGGCTGATGCAGGTGAGCATCAGGGAGGTGCTGCAGCTCGCCGAGCGCTGCTTTGCGGCCGCGGACTTCTCGAAGGGAACTGCCCGGGCGAACGCGGAATCCATCTGGTGGACTGAAGCCTACAGGGGGACGGGACTCACAGCACTGCACGACCTCCTTGGAGAACTCGAAATGTGTGACCGCTCGGAACTCAGCTTGCGGGAGCAGAGCGCGACAGTGTCAGTGATCGACGGTCAGACTCAACCGAGCATCGTCGCGAGTGATCCCCTCCTTGACCTCGCATCCTCACAGGTTGACCGGCATGGCGTTGGACTTGCCTACGCGACCATTAATGCGAATGACACGAGTCTCCCGACCATTGGCCACGTAGCGTACAAGGCCGCTGAACGAGATCTGATATCGGTTCTCGTGTACACCGACGGAACCGATTCTGGGACCATCCTCGGTACCCCGACCGACTGGAAGCCGCTAATCGCGGAGGCGTCACTTGCAGCGCCCCCGGCGAGTCTAATCGACATTCGGAATCTCGTCGAGTCGAGGCATCACCAGCAGCAGAACAGCCTACTGATGCAGGCGTTCTTCGATGCGAAAGCCGACGAGAACACTGAGGTTGCAGACGAACGACTTCTCGAACGGGTTCTACAGCGCGCCACCGAGCCGGCTGCGTCTCCCGAGGTAGTCGCTGAACCAGGGGTTGCGCTGCTCTGTTTCGACCCGTCTCACCCGCGTTATTCTAAGCACAGTCAGCGACTCGTCACGCAGTTCGTCGACAACAAAGAGGAACAGTTCTCTGAGGTGTTTCGCCCAGAATACATCGAAAAACAGGTAAAGACACTAATGCACGAAGGCGTTGAGGTGAATCCCAGCGTCTGGGAGGACATTTTCGAGTACAACACAGGCGTGCTCACGCCACCCTTCGAAGGGTCTGAGCAAGGTGCTGGATTCGGCCTGAACGATTGATGGCTTTCGTCTCCACGCCCATCGATTTGTACGTGAGAGCTGACTCAGTGACTGCCGAACGCCTGAATCGACCTCTCCAAATCACATCGAAATTTTTAGGTGGGCGGAGATTGTGCACATTGATAACACCAGTCAGAGAAACTGGTTTGCGCAGCATTGACCACGAGGGTGGTACGACCGCATAGCGGACGAGCCCCGACGTCAGCCACTTGGGTCGACGATCTGGGCGCTACCCGCGCAGTGACGTATGCGGTTTGCTCTGTTCTCGTGGCCCCCAGCGGATGCTGTGTGAGAAGCGATAGACACGGAACACACCCATGACAGAAACCGATATGCAATACATTGACGGCGAGTGGATCGACGGTGAGAGTACAGATGAGATTGTAGTTCGGGACCCGACAGTGCCCGACGACCCTATTGTCTCGTTCTCCGGTGCGAGCCAAAAACAGGCCGAACACGCGGTGAGGGCAGCCGACAAGGCGAGTAAAACCTGGGGACAGACGACCCCTGCCGAGCGCGAACCCATCTTCTACGACGTCGCAGACCGCATCGAGGCCAACCAGGAGGAACTCGTGGAGACGCTTACCCGCGAGGAGGGTAAGCCCATCTCCTCAAGCCGCGGAGAGGTCGCCCGGGCAGCTGAGATATTCCGGTTCTTTGCCAGCTATGCGCGGACTGCAACCGGCGACACCATCCCCTCGAACGATCCCGACACGTTCACCTATACATTCCGGGAACCACTCGGCGTCGTGACCCTCGTGACGCCATGGAACTTTCCGATCGCCACCCCGAGTTGGAAACTTGCGACAGCGCTTTCGACAGGGAATACCGTAGCGTTCAAACCCTCGTCAGAAACTCCGCTAATTGCGAAGCGACTTGTCGAGCTCCTTGAAGAGTCTGGGCTCCCTGACGGGGTCGTGAATCTCGTTGTCGGGTCTGGCGCGACTGTTGGCGACGAACTCACGACCAACGAGCGTGTCGACGGCGTCTCCTTCACCGGGTCCACGAACACCGGTCAGCACATCGCGGATAAGGTTGCCGACCGCATCCCGGTCCAAACAGAGATGGGTGGAAAGAATCCACTCGTGGTGCTGCCGGATGCTGACCTTGACGCCGCCGCAGACGCCGCGGTTGCCGGTGCATTCGGCGCAACAGGACAGGCGTGCACCGCAACCAGTCGTTTAATTGTCCATGAGGAGGTCGCTGACGAGCTGTCGGAAGCAGTTGTTGCCCGTGCGGAGGCACTCTCTATTAGCGCGGGAATGGACGACCCTGATATGGGGCCGGCCGTCTCAGAGGGAGAGGATGAATCGAATTTCCACTACATTGATGTCGCAAAATCAGAGGGCGCAACTCTACTCACTGGCGGGGAGCGCCCCGAAAGACTGGATTCTGGCTACTTCGTCGAACCGACCATCTTCACTGACGTTGACTCTGAGATGCGCATCGCCCAAGAGGAGGTCTTCGGCCCCGTCCTTGCCATCATTGAGGTTTCCGACTTCGAGGAAGCCGTTACCGTCGCGAACGATGTCGACTTTGGTCTCTCAGCAAGCATCTTCACCAGTGACATGGCACATTCCCGGGCGTTCACCCAGCAAGTTGAGGCCGGGGTCATCAAGGTAAACGGCACCACGACCGGGTCACAGATTCAGCTGCCCTTCGGCGGCATGAAAGCTTCATCCGCAGAAACACAAAAGGAGATGGGCCAGCGTGCCTACGAGTTCTACACCCACGAGAAGGTTGTCTACCGAACGGATCCGTAAGGAAACGGAGTGACTGAACGCTCGGAAAGAATTCTAGCACACGCTTTTCCGTCCTTTCAGGACGAACGAATTTCGACAATTGCCGTATAAAGATTTAACCTATTGTCGATTGTAGACGAGTCTGTATGCGATGTCCACAGTGCGACACGACACTCACCTACCTGGAAGAATATCACGACAAATTATTCGTCTGTGATTCATGTAGCTACAGATTGCCCAGAGGGGCGGACTAAAAGCGTGTACTCTGAGTGACGACCGCTGACCACCGCCAGTTTGTAGAGCCCCGGACCAGACACTCACAGAGATAAAATACATAATAACCACAATCGAATCATGGAGCACTACTAACGAATGGCCACGAAACTGTACTCAAAACACGACGTAGAAAGATGTATCGACCTGCAGAGCGCCCTTGAGTGTGTTGAGAAGACGTATATTGAGACCGCCCACGGCCGAGTCTTGAATCCGCCGAAATTGACAATGCACCTCGGCGATGACGGTGAATGGCCGGATCTGAACGCGTTTTCAATCAACATGCCAGCGTATGTCGACTGGCTCGGTGTCGCCGGAACAAAGTGGGCCGTCGCGACTTGGGACGCCGAGACCGAAATGCCGATCAGTTCGCGTATTCTCCTATTCGATCTCGAACGCGGCGAGTTCAAATCAGTTATGGAGGGAATGCACCTGACTGGCATACGGACCGCACTCCAGTCTGTTGTCGGGTTACACCACCTCTCGCCGACGACGCCACGGTCGATCGGCGTCTTCGGTGCCGGCTTTCAGGCCGAGTTCCAGCTCCGGGTTGTTGATATGCTTACCACAGTCGACCAATTCAGTATCTTCGATACCAACGGTGAACGCGCCCGCAACCTTGCAACTCGGCTCCGTCCGCAGCTTGACGCTGACCTCACCGTCTGTGAGGACCCGGAAGCAGTCGCTGCAAACGACGCCATCTTAACGGTCACGAACTCGAAGACCCCGGTACTAGAAGAAGCGTGGCTCACCGATGACGCGCTCGTCATCGCACTCGGCTCATACAGGGAACTGCCTGACGACACTATCCTCGCGGCCGACCATATCATCGTTGACGATGTTGAGCAGTGTCTTCAGCGCGGTGCCCTCTCAGACATGGCTGATCGTGATGAGATGACGCAAGACGAGTTAGACGCGACAATCGGTGAGGTACTCATAGACGCCTACGTAAGCACCGTTGAGACTGACGACCGGATCCTTTTCGTTCCAATTGGCATGGGCTCGCTTGATGTCGCGCTCGCCGAACACGTCCACGAGCATAGGATCGAGCAAAATGATCCGGGAGAGTTCGAGTTCACCTGACGAATATCTCGCATTCGACACTGCCGATATTACATGGTTTGATTATAAGCGCATGTCACAGGAGATGCTCCCCTCCGGCGACGATGAGAGCTGGATGCTCTTATTGACCTAGTCAGGCCACTATATAGTAACGAGTGCAGGTCATCACACACCCGACCACTGTCGTGCGGTCGGGTGTGTAGACCATCGGTGTTCGGTTAACACTGAGAGTAATATTTGGTGCTTGCATGAACGGCTGAACTCAGCCGTTTTGGGATCTTTGCTCAGATCTCAGTAACCGCTAATTCGCCACCCACGGCCTTAATCGAACACGAATTGTGTGTAGACAGTTGTACGAGCTACTATAGAGCATATCCGAGATCTTGCAGCCGAGATTCGACAGTGTTCATGATGACGTTCAGCGATCGTTGGGTGGGAAATGCATGACAAGCATGTACTACAATTGTAATTGGATCTATGGTCTGGTGAATGTAGTGGCGGAGATTTGTGGACGAATTAGGGATTATGTATGCCGAACCCTACAGATATGAGTATATATCTTATATAAAAATGGATATGAAATATTCTTCTACGGTACTACCTATATTGTAGATCTATTCCTGGCTTCCGCGATATATCGCGTTCTATGGGTATATATACAAAAATACGCAATATCAAAAACTGTTCAAGCTCGTCGATATCGTCATCCACTCCAATTATTTCTATGTGAATTGGATACGAGTTCCTGGACGGCCTCTTTCGAGAGGGTAGCGACTGAGTAGTTTGGAATCTTAGTAGTTCTGACCTCCCCTCCAAGTGTTTCGACTGTCCGGTGTCGTTTATAATAGAGTACCTTGAGCGCCTTGCCCGTCAACAACTCGGGGAAGTCGATGTAGGAGTGCTGGCGGACGCGATCTTGGTATATTTCGACCGCCCGTGCATTCGAGGGAACGACTCGCTTCCAGTAGACGTCGCGTTCCGTGTAGACCAAGCCCTTCTCAAGAAGGTCCGCGATAGCTATCAGCTCTTCATTGGAGTCACTTGACCCGGTCTGTTCGGCTTGATTTACGCTCGCACCTCATCTTCTGAGCGGGGGTCCGCAGATGACGTCGTTAACCTACGGTCTATCACGTCCCCCAAGCACAGTCGGTCTGGATCTCTTTTTGCTAGGTGCCTGTTCGCCTGTACTCGTCGGGTAATGACGCCGAAAGGAGGGTTCGCTCCGCTTTCCGGAGGTGTTCGTGTAGTGTCGCACGAGAAATGTTCAGTTCGTCGGCGAGTTCACTATTTGTTATTTTCCGCGGCCAGTCGTAGTAACCACGTGCAAGGGCTTCGGCCGTGACTTCGCGCTGTCGTTCAGTCAATGGCGACTCCGAGTTGCCGCGGAACTCCTTCAGTTTCCCGAGCGTAACCGTCCCAAAACTCGATAAGTCGTCGAGGATATCCTTCAGATGTTCACGTCGGAAGACGAGGACGTGATACTCACGCTGGCGGCCAGAGACGGTGTTTGACCGACGAAGCGTCCCGTGATTTTGGTAGATAGCACTGTAAGCACCGCAGGATGGTTTTGTTACGAGAAGATTGTCATCGTTCAGCCGCCGGACATGTTTGACATGGTCAGTCGCTTCTAATTCCGTTTGAAATTCGTCTGCGTGCGAACCGGCGCGAAGGACGAACGTCACGAGCCCGTTCTGTATCTCCTCGATCTCGATGGGAATTGGCGTCTTCACATCCGCGGTGAGTCGGCGGAGGACACACTCTCGATGCTGGGTGAAGTGCACGGTCGCGGTAAACATCGCTGGGTGGGTTGTGAACACAGCCCATGTCTAAAAAGCTGCGTGACAAGAGAGTGAGTCATCACGTCCGGCGTCCATATATAACGAACCAACACGTGTTGGGACAATCCTTACCGGCCAACCTCTCGAGTTTCCTGATGTACGATACCACATGACACATAATCTCGGCGTCGACGTTGGTGGGACCTTCACGGACGTTATTGTGTTCGATGAAGCAACCCACGAACTCACGATAGATAAGGTGCTCTCGACACCGGCAAACCCATCAGAGGGTGTGTTGCACGGCATCAAAGAGGCGACGACGAAGGCGAACACATCTGTGTCGGAGCTCAACTTGTTGTTCCACGGCACGACGGTCGTGACGAATATGCTCTTAGAAGAGACGGGCTCGCGCGTCGGCTTGATTACGACAGCTGGACATGAGGATATCCTTCATCTCGCACGTGCGTGGACACCTGGCCCATTGTATGGCTGGATGGGAATGGAGAAACCAGACCCACTTGCTGATCTCACAGACACTCGGGGGGTCGCCGGTCGGATTACCTCTCCAGCAGGCGAGGAAACACAACCACTCGACGAAGATGCGGTTCGAACGGCCGTTCGGGAACTCGATGCAGCGGGCGTCGAGTCACTCACTGTCGCACTGCTCAACTCCTATCTCAACCCGGTCCATGAACAACGCGTCCGCGACATCGTCGCCGAAGAAGCACCCGACCTACCGGTCTCGATCTCCTCCGAAATCGTCCCTGAGTACGGCGAGTACGAACGGACGCTGACGACCGTCATCAACGACTACGCCCGCCCAACTGTCATCGACTACCTTGATGATCTTGATGATTCCCTGGCTGCGGCCGGGTCGTCAGCGACGATGAACGTTGTCCGTTCAGATGGTGGTCTCATGAGTAGTGGCGCCGCGAAGGAACGACCAGTCGAACTTGCGCTATCGGGTCCCAGTGGCGGCGTCGTTGGCGCAGCGACCATCGCCTCGAAAAAAGGTGTCTCAGACGTGCTGACGCTCGATATGGGCGGCACATCGACCGACGTCTCGCTCGTCGAGGCCGGCACACCCGAGACAACACGACAGACAAAGGTCGGGTATCGTGAGTTCACCTCACGGTCTGTGGACGTGAATACGGTCGGCGCGGGCGGTGGCTCCATCGCTCGCGTCCAGTTGAACGGATCGTTGCAGGTCGGCCCAGAGAGCGCCGGTGCGGACCCAGGTCCGGCGTGTTACGGGCAGGGGGGTGAGGATCCGACAGTAACGGACGCAAACGTTGTCCTTGGGCGGATCCCACCGTCGGTGCAACTCGGCGGGCGAATGGACCTTGACAGGGAGGCTGCCCACGATGCTGTGGCAACCATCGCCGAGGAACGCGGCACGACAGTTGAGGAGGCTGCACAAGCCATCCTCGATATCGTCAACGAAAACATGCACAGCGCGCTCAGAGTCGTGAGCGTTGAACGCGGGTACGACCCTCGAGAGTTCGGACTCGTCGCGTTCGGTGGCGCAGGACCGATGCACGCGAATGCACTTGCAGATGTGATGGGTGCGTACCCACTGATTATTCCACCGGGGCCAGGTGTGATGTCCGCCTTCGGATTCCTCACCTCGGACATCCAAAACGAGTTCGCCGAAACGTATCTCGAGACCGAAGCGGACGTTGACGGCGAAGACGTGTACGACGCGCTCTCGGCACTCAGAGCGGAGGCAAGCGAGTGGCTCCGCTCAGAGGGTGTCGGGGAAGACAACCACGCGTTCGACTACTTCGCCGACTGCCGATACTTCCGGCAGGATATCCAGATGTCCATTCCGGTGACCGTGGAGCACCTCCGCGGCGAAACCGGACTCGCAGAGATCAAAGACGACTTCGAGGCCCGTCACAACCGACAGTTTGGGTTCTCCCTCGACGCCCCCCTCGAAATCGCAAACCTCCGCGTTGTCGGCAAAGGGACGTTACAAGGCGTCACCATCGAGGAACACGAAGAAGTCGACGCCGACCCAAGCGAGGCCGAACTTGGTGTCAACGACGTGTTCTTCGACGACGAATTCTACGAGACGACGATCTACGACCGCAGCAAACTTCGTTCGGGGAACGAGCTTGCGGGCCCCGCCATCGTCACGGGGGATGATTCGACAGTCGTCGTCCAACCGGACCACGTCGCGACTATCGACCGCTATGGAAACATCGAGATTACTCGAGGTGCAGACCAATGAACGACGCAACACCAGACTTCGTCGGCGACCACGACGTCGACCAGACCACACTCGATATCATCGAGAGCACGCTATCGAATACCCGCTACGAGATGGACCGAGTCGTCGAGACAACGGCCATCAGTCCTGTCATCCGCGAGCAGTCCGACCAGTTCCCGCTTATCGCCGATGCACAGGGGCGGATGGTGATGGGCCAGTTCGGGTCGGCTATCGACACCATCCTCGAGAATTCGCCATTCGAACGCGATGACCTCGAAGAGGGGGACGTTATCGCCACCAACGACCCCTACATGTGCGCCGGTGCAGTCTCGCACACGCCGGACATGCTTCTCTTGCGACCCATCTTCTACGAGGGCGACCTCGTCGGCTTCTCCAGCCAATGGGGGAACCTGATGGACGTCGGTGGCAAGACACCTGGCAGTATGCCCGTGCAGGCAGGAACTATCTTCGAGGAGGGGATGCGCCTCCCACCAGTCAAACTCTACAAGCGTGGCGACATCGACGCTGAACTGCTTGATGTGTTCGTCCACAACACACGACTTCCTGACCATGCGGAGGCAGACATCAAGGCACTCGCGGCGGGGACGAAAGCTGCCGAGACGCGAATCGTCGAACTCTGTGACCGCTTCGGCAAGGAGACGTACCTCGAAGCCTGCGATGCCATTCTCGATCGAACCCGCGACGGTATGATCGACCTCATCCACGAGTTCATCCCCGAGGGCGAGCGCTACACGTTCGAAGATTACGTGGATGACGATGGGATGGGGAACGGTCCCATCAAACTCCATCTCGAGATCTATCGGGACGGAGACACGGTGTACCTCGATTGGACCGGTACGGACGCACAAGTGCCGGGGACAGTGAACTTCCTCCTGAACGAGGAGATGTTCAAGATGTTCACGGGGGTCTTTCTCATCATGGCGTTCGATCCCCTCCTCACATTCAACGACGGCTACTACGATCTGTTCGAGGTCACACTCCCCGAGGGGTCTGTCCTCCAACCGGAGTTCCCAGCCGCACTCGGCAACCGACTGCCGCTGATGGCTCGGCAGTTCGACGTCTTGCAAGCGACGTTCTCGAAACTCATCGACGGCTTCTCCGTCGCGGGGAGTTACGGCACCTCACCAAACCTCGTCTACGCCGGCACCGACTCGGAGGGCAACGACTTCCAGATGCTCGAAATTCTCTACGGCGGCATCCCGGCTCGTCCAGGCGGCGATGGCCTCGATGGCCACTCGTGGTGGCCGCTGTTCCGAACGGTTCCTGCGGAGTATCAAGAGGCGTATTACCCACTGACGATAGACGAGTACAGCACACGGGCTGACACCGGTGGTTCTGGCGAGTTCCGCGGTGGGCACGGTATCACGAAGGTGTTCACCTTCGAGGAGGATGGTGCGATAACCTTCCAAGACGACCGTGCGCATACGTACCCCTGGGGCGTTGACGGGGGCAAGCACGCCAAGACGAGCGAGAAGCGGCTGATTCGGACAGACGGGACCGAAGAGGATCTGCCATCAAAAGTCGAGAACGTTGCAGTGGCAGCGGGAGACAAACTGGTCTTCAGCACCGCTGGCGGTGGTGGCCTCGGTGATCCCCTCGACCGCGATCCCAATGTCGTCGCCCGTGAAGTAAATCGTGGACTTGTCTCTCAATCGGCCGCTGAGACCGAGTATGGCGTTGTCATTGCAGACGACGGCACAGTGGACGAGCGCGCAACAGCGGATCGACGCACTGAGATCCGCGAGACGCGTGATGAACCCGACCAGTTCGACTATGGCCCACTCCCAGATGAGGATACCCTTGGGGAACAGATTAGCGATGAACGCCGCTCGTTCAAGAATCGACACAGCTGAGCCATCGGTAGTATCCCCACTATGAACTCACCACATTCCGCCGAGTACGATGCCGACGCGTTCGGATCGAGCGTCGGCCTTGGTGACCAACCCGCACTTCTCGTCATCGACCTGATTAACGCCTTCACCGACCCGACCACTAAACTTGGGTCTGACGTGAGCGGGGTCCTTGAGCAGACCGCTCGCCTCCTCACTGCATTCCGCGAATACGACCTTCCGCGGTACTTCACAACTGTCGCGTTCGAAGAGTCCTACGGCGACGCTGGGCGGTTCATCGAGAAAGTACCCGCGCTTCGGGAACTACGACTCGGTACCGACGCCGTTGAAGTCGACGATCGAGTCGCACCCGAGGGTGACGAACGCGTCATTCTCAAAAAATACGCGAGCGCGTTCTTCGGCACTGACCTCGCGACAGAACTGACGACACACCGCGTGGATACACTCGTCCTTGCAGGCGTCACGACCAGCGGCTGTGTTCGTGCGACAGCCGTCGATAGCCTTCAGCATGGGTATCGAACCATCGTCCCGGCTGACGCGGTCGGTGACCGCGCCGATGGACCACACCAAGCGAACCTCTTCGACATCGACGCGAAATACGGCGACGTCGTGACAACCGACGCCGTGATCAACCATCTCTCAAACAATGAATACTGACTTTGACATCCAGATTGCATCGAACCACACTCCCACCCGTGCTCGAGGTGAGTGGGAATGACCGACTCCGGCGCGGCGCTTCGAGAACACCTCGATAGCGACGAACTGCTGGTTTGCCCCGGCGTTCACGATCCACTCACGGCTGCTGTCGCCGATGCCGTTGGCTTTGACACGATCTACATGACCGGCTACGGAACGTCGCTGTCGAAAATTGGCTACCCAGACGCCGGCTTCATCACAATGCCGGAGATGATCGACAACGCCGCGAACATCCAAGAACGCATCAGTGTCCCGCTTATCGCTGATGCTGACAACGGCTACGGCAACGCGACTAACGTTATCAGGACGGTTCGCGAGTACATCAAGGCCGGCGTCGGCGGCATTCACATCGAAGACCAGACGTTCCCCAAACGGTGCGGCCATACGAAGGGACGGCAGGTCATCCCGCGCGAGGAAGCCGTCGGCAAAATTGCGGCCGCAGCTGACACACGGGACGAGCGGGGTGAGGAATTCGTTCTTATCGCCCGTACCGACGCTCGTGGGACCGGCGATGGGTCTGTCGACGAGGCCATCGGCCGCGTCAACGACTTCCTCGACGCTGGTGCCGACGTGGCATTTGTAGAGGGCCCCACCGACGAGGACGAACTGCGTCGCATCGGCCGAGAGGTCAACGGGCGACTCGTCTACAACTTCGTCGGTGACCTTGGCTCTTCGCCATACGTCGACCTGTCGGCGTTAGACGACTGGGGCTTCGACATCGTGTTGTTCCCCATCGCTGCGACGCTCTCGACCATCGCGAACGTCTATGCTGACTTCAGTGCGTTCGCTGCCGATCCTGTAGCAGCGATGCGTCGTATCGATGATGAGTTCAACGAGCAACCGTTCGAGAGCCTTCACGAGTTCTCCGGCTTCCCCGATGTGGTTGAGTGGGAAGAACAGTACCTCCCTGACGAGGAACAGGAGAAGTACGATGGGTCGCTCGGCGACGACGTCGCGTAGTCGTTGGTAGCGGACCATCGACGTCGTGTATTTGCGAAACGGGTTTTTGACGACGCTCGCTGTCTTGCCGCTGTATCCGGAGCGGGTTGCGTCACTGGTTACCCTCCCACGTCGATTCGATCGTTGCTCAACTGGGAACAGTCGTCGTAGTGAACTACCCCACCCTACTCTACGACCGACTTTGCTTCGTTGGGGGTGTCGTCAGAACTCTTTGAGTTCTGACTGCTAACCAGAAGTCGGAGACGTCTGGTGATGGGGCTTCCTGCTTCGACGACGCGCTTTGCAGGAACTCGTGTTCTGCAGGGAGCGCAGTCTTCACAGGCGATAATTCGGAGTGTCCAACTCCTAAATCACTGGGACCACGAGAGAGAAGACTAAGGGTCACACCATTTCTTTTGCAGATTATTGTACTCACCATAGAATTATTGTGTTTGGCCAGCAATACAGGGATATGACCAACGACGCACCCGGTGCGAAAACATGGAAACAACATACGAGTGCGTTCGACCGAGTTCGCAGCATAGCCGTCACGCTTGATGAACCGAAGTCGGCTGACTGGATCGCTGATCAAGCCCTCGTTGCAGGGAACACTGCACGCGACCACTTGGAACGCCTCGTCGAAATGAACGTCCTACAGACCGTTTCAGGAGGCACCGCTGTCCGGTACCGCCCTGATCCACTGTACACGCGCCTGCGAGGACTCCGAGATTTACTCGACTCTCGTTCACGAGATGAACTCATCGAACTCAGAGCTGACCTGCAGGAGCAGGTGGAGACATGGAGTGAGGAATACGGTGTTGAATCGAGTGAGGCACTTCGGGAGCAGGCTGTACAGACGGAGTCAGCTGAGGAGACACGGGTACTCCGAGAGGTTGCGAGTGACTGGGATCTTGTTCAGTATCGACTTGGGTTGGTTGAGGATGCTATCAAGCACTACTCAGAGTATACTGACTCTGGAGCGACGTCTGCATCAGTGTGACTGTAATGTTTGTTTCGGATGGCGGATATGACGCTGGAGAGCAGTCGCACGCTGTGTTGCTGGAGTTACGTCGAACGATGGGGCGACACCCTGGTGTCACAAGTGCTCAGGGACATCCGCCATCGTTGTTCACGCGTGTTCAGGCGGATCTTGACCCGTCAGTGTTTGGTGGGTCGATGAACCACGGGGTATTGACTGTGCGGTGGTTTGCGGGTGAGAGTGAGGATGCAAGGCCGGAGTTCTCGTTTCATTACAGTGATGAGAGTGGGTTCGATTGCGGATGGCATCACGAACCGAATCCGCACGTCGACGGCTGGGCGCATTACCAAGAGCGTGAGTCATCAGGTGAGTCGTATGAGTATGAGGCGGTGTCGTTTGGGAGTTTGCAGCCGGTACGAGTTCTATGGGAAGTTTTTGAGCGACTTGAATTGGTATTTCAAAACCAGTCGTGAAGATGAGAGAATCAGGCGCTAGCACTACTTCTTTTCGAGTATGGAAGCTTACCACTAGTGTGATGCTGATCCACGTCGATAATTGGAAGCTGATTCGACCATGTGGACTCCGTCTCCTGCTTCCCGTGGGTGGTATTCATCCCAGAAGTACGAGTCGACAATGAGACGTAGTGCTGCTATTGCTCTCGGTGTCCTGGCTGAGATGCTGGCGATCCTCATGGCTAACTTCGTTTCACTCCCGGGGGCGCTCATGTGGGTGGGGCTCGTTCTATCTCTCCTGATTGGGCTGATTGGAGGACTTGTTACTGGACGGTTTACCAGTGGGGGATGGCACACACGCGCGATTTCTGGGCTCGTGACCGGGCTTCTCGGCGGGTTGTTTTTTGGCGTCACTCTGTGGCTCAGTATGAGCGCTGACATCCCACGTGCCACCTCCAGTATCTTCTGGTGATTCAACTATCTGCTCGCTACCAACCCCGTTGGAATCCGCCAGCTGTCGTGGCTGTATACGGGAATCACGCTTCTGGTACGCTCATTCTCCTTTCGATGGGGCTCTTCGCCGTGGAAGGGTACATTGCGAGTGGCGCCGCACCAAGGAGTCGTCGCCCTTCAGACCCCCCTCTTGGCCCACCGCAGTGAAAAGATGCGTCGACTTATGTTCCGAGTAGTCATCTCCCACAGAAATTCAGGAAGGAAGCTCATATCTTCAGAGTGAGGGACTCCGAGTAACACGTTTCTATTCACCGTTCTCAGCGTGACCCTGAGAACTGACGCGTAGCAGTGATGTATCCCAGTGGACCGTACAAAGACTTCCAGACACTACCGTTGACTCAGGTGCTCTAATACTGCCTTCTCTCTACTCGGGGTCGGAGACAGTGACAGTCCAGGGGCCACGATCTTCGACGGCAACTGAGTATTCGCCTGCCGCCTCCGGCGTATATTGGAAGGATACATCTGTACTCTCTCCCGATTGGAGATCAATCCGTTTCGCCCGGACGATGTCCGCGTCAACGGTCATCTCTAGAACCTGAATCGTCTCGTCACCACCCGTGTTAGTGACGGTCCCACTCACCTCAAACGTTTCTCCCCGCTCGATCGTTTCAGGTGCCTCGAACCCGTCGAACGCGAGCCATTCAAATTCCGGCGACTTCCGCGTCACCTCGACAGTTCGAGCGGCGATGATGTCATCCAGAGAGTGACCGATGGCGACCTCGTAGGTCCCCGGTTCTTGGAACTGTGCCGAAAACTCGATCTGCTCCTCGTTGTGAGCGGGCACGCGAGTGAACCTCGTCTTGCTCTCCTCTCCATCTACGTAGAGGTGGAGTTCTTCTCCGCCGACCACGCTCCCAGTGTTCGTAACTTCCAGAAGGGCCGTGACTGATTCACTGGCCATTACGTTCTCCGGAACGACGAAGGAGTCGTACTCGTAGTTCGGAGGCCGGTACCGGGCAAGGTCTTGTTGATCTTGCCCGTTCGCCGGACGGAGGCGGACTGCCTGACCGCCACCTTCGATCATCGAGGCCACGAGCGTGTCCTCCGAGTCAACTACGAACTCGTCGATTACGACCGCAGTCGGGTTCGTATTGAAATCAGCTTCCGGTCCGTCAGTGTAAACCGTAGCGACGTAGGGACGGCCGCCGTCGTCAAGGAAGTCAAGCGGGATCTCGAGAGCACGTGGTGCTTCGCCAGTCCCACTCCCGATGTACCATTCGTCTCCCTTTCGGCGTGCGAACGTCGCGTGCCGACCGATTTCACCATTCACGGTTTTCGTCTCATCCCAGGCGACGGGAACGTTCTCGATGAACTCAAACTCGTCTAAGTCGTCGTAGTTCTCCGGTAGATCGGCGACCATCTGCTGCCCGCTAAACATGATCACGTAGAGTGCCAACTGGCGGGCACGAGTGTTGTGGACTCTGGTGTCTCCGCCGTACTCCGCATGCTTGACATCGAAGATGCCCTGGTTGTAGTCGACTGGGCCACCGAGCATTCTCGTGAAGGGGACGACGAGCGTGTGATTCGGAGGGTTCCCTCGCGGGCTCGCGTTTTCGTACTCGAGACCTCGCACGCCTTCTCGAGTCATCAGGTTCGGCCACGTACGGCGCTTGCCCGTCGGTTTGATTGGCTCGTGCACGTTGAGCATAATCTCGTGCTCGGCGGCCGTCTTCGCGACGTGCTGATGGTGGTTCACCATCACTTGGGAGTGATGCGGGTAGAGCTCCCCGTCGATGAGCATTCCCTCGGCACTTACATACCCAAGTTTTGCGGATGGGATTCCAAGCTCTTCGTAGTAGCTGTAGGCCCCATCCAGTTGTGCCTCGTAATTTCCGACCCCGCCACCGGTCTCGTTGTGTATCACGACGTCGACTGTTGGGTCCTGTTGGGCCCCGTACTGAACGACCTCTTCGAGGTCGTACTTGTTCGTCGATTCCGTGAAGTCGAACGTGTATGGCGGATTACTCCATTGGTCGAACCCGCCCTCCCAGCCGACATTCCATCCTTCGACGAGCAGGTTACCGATCCCGTGCTCGCTGGCGAAGTCGATGTACCGCTTTGCATTCTCAGTCGTCGCACCGACGTCCGGTCCGGGTGCCCACGTCGCTTTGCCGATGTGCATCTCCCACCAGATACCCATGTACTTGGACGGCTTGATCCACGACGTGTCCTCGATCTTCGAGGGGTCGTTCAGGTTGAGAACGAGCTTCGATTCGACGAGGTCGCCCGGAGTCTCACCGATAGTGAGGGTGCGCCACGGAGAGGCGTGAGGCGCTTCCGCCTTCACTTTGGTCCCGTCGGGTAAGGGGACAAGCGTGGACTCGAAAACGGAGGGACAAGTGTCGACTCGAGTCGCGGTCATTCCAGCGTAGTCGGTGAGGGCTGCTTCGTGAAGGCTCATGTAGAGGTCCTCGTCGACCTTCATTGTCAGGGGTGTGTTCACCCCATCGACCTCGGCGCCGACATCGGGCGTCGGTTCGATGTCACTCAAAGCGGTCTGTTGGTAGATATCCTCGTAACTCTCGTAGTTGTCCGGTATCCACCAGCAGGTAAAGTCATCGGCGAACCGGAACGTCGTCCGTTCGTCGGTGATCGTGAACTCATCAAGCCCCTCCTGCTTGGGAAGCACGTATCGGAATGCGGCACCGTCATCGTATGCTCGGAACAGCAGTGTGAGTGATCGTTTCGGCTCGCTTTGTTCCTCTATCCCGACAACAAGCTCGTTGTAGCGGTTCCGAACTGAATCGGTTGTTCCCCAAACAGGCTCCCACGTTGTGTCTTCACTCCGTCGCTGAATCCCCGTCACTACGACATCCTCTCCAATTGGGGCGATGTCGGCAAAACGGAACCCCAGCGCGGAACGGTCGACGAGGGAGCGGTCGTCGTAGCTCACAGCGTACGTCGGAGTTCCGTCCTGAAGCGCGAACTCGACCTGTAGTCGACCGTCCGGAGACTCGACCGCCTGCACGGGGGTCGCTCGATTGTTCTCGATGGGAGACGTGTTCGCTGTTGCGATACTGGGAGTGATACCGACCGTAGCAGCACCAGCGGCGGCCAACAGGTTTCGTCGGGTAAAACCGGCGTCTCTCAACTGGCTCATTTTGTCTGGGTCTGGTGTCATCACTCTTCGTTTGTGACACCCACACAATATAGATTAGTTTTAAACTGGTTGTTTAAGATTTTCAGTATTTATAAGAGTGCAATCAGTCAGTGGGGGGTTCTGAAGAGCGGGTCCCCAAAGAGACCCACGACAGCGACCGATACTCGCCGTCTCGTAGCAGCTTTATCAACACACGACTGCCTACTGTAGCGGTAGTGATGGACGGAGACGATTCCAAACTCAAAGAGAAACTCGCTGCCTTCGGACTCTCAGAGAAAGAGGTTGAGAGTTATCTGGCGCTGTTAGATCAGGGAGAAGCGACAGTACGGACCGTATCGGAGAATGCAGATGTCTCCCAACAGGCAGTCTACAAGATTGCTGAGCGACTCGAAGAGCGAGGCCTAGTTCAGGTCAACAGTTACGCGTCGCCGACGACGATCCGCCCACTCTCTCCTTCGACCGCAATGGGGCGACTGGCCGACGAAATCGACTCCATCACCCCTCTACTGGAAGAGCGATTTACCCAATCCCGCCTTGAGACGGCCGAAGTGCAGATGATAAAGTCGCGTGAGACCGCGATCAGACGGACGAAGAGCGCGATCTCCCAAGCCGAAACGGAGGTCATTCTCGCGGTTCCAGAACGCTTCTTTTCGGAAGTCGAACCCGAGCTCAGAGATGCCGTCGACCGAGGAGTACTGGTCCTCTTGTTGATCGGCGACGCCGATCTGTCTGATATGGATGCAAGCCAGGTTGTGGGTTCTGCAGACGTCGTTCGCTGTTGGGACGAAGAGGTTCCACTGCTCTATGTGTCCGACGACGAAACGGCTCTTATCGGTGATCCTGGACTTGTTTCGGGGTCACATGCAGATGCGGATGCGGTCGAGGTCGTTCGATCGAGGCTGACCGGGACCGTCCTCTCGACGTTTCTTGGAACCTTCTGGCCGGCATCCGCGGAGCTGTTGGTGACGGATCCATATCCGCTTCCGAAGACGTTCAGTTGGTTCCGGCAAGCAGTTCTCCACACCGCGCTCCACGAAAACGAGGGCGTCGATCTTCGGGCGGATATTGAAACGAGCGATGGGGAGGTGCTCTCTGGGCCAGTGACCCGCGTTCGGCAGGGACTCGTCGATCCGATGACGAACGAATTCTCGCTCCAGATGAACCTCCTGATCGAGACTGAGAAGGGGGAAGTGAGCGTTGGCGGCCCGGATCCCTTCATCGAGGACTACGAGGGTGGCTACATCACTTTGCGACAGAACGACTGAGTGACGTCCTCTTGGGATTGAAGATGTCCCCAGAACGAGACACGGCGTGTCTCGTCAACGCGGGGATCCTGCATGTGAGAGTTTCCAGGTTTGCAGTTTCCCTGAACAGCCACCTCGGTGAGCATCTGTGGGATGCTCATGGACTATGGCGGGTAGGTCTGCTGGGAGTGGCAAGCCCCGTTGTTCCCGTGTCATTGAGTCAGAAAGTGGTTGCCAGTCAACTTGTGAGTCACCCCGTTAAATGACACATTCGGCAACTCCAAATGGCACTGTGTGTATGGGTGGTATAATGGCATACGAAAATCTGGACAAAGAACTACTCAATGGCCTCCTTGATGACGGGCGTGCGAGTCTTCGAGGGTTATCCAATGAGCTCGACGTGTCAGTAACGACCGTCTCGAATCATCTCCGAGATCTGGAGGATGAAGAGATTATCGACGGATATACTCCCCAGATCAACTACGAAGCCGTTGGCTACGACGTCACCGCAATCTTCCAGCTCAAAGTCGACGGAAACGCTTTACCGGAGATTGTCGATCGTCTTAACGCTCAACAGCAAATAAGCACAGTCTACGAAACGACTGGGAGCTACGACGCGATTGCTATCGGCAAATTCCACGATACAGATGATATGAACGCCCAAATCAAGACTGTGCTCACTGATGCAGACATTCGCGACTCGAACACCAGTGTAGTCCTCGACGCGGTTGTTGACACCCAGCAGTTCGACCTCGACACCGACAAGTAGCGCCTTTAGGCGTAGGAGGCTATCAAAAATGGATCATGGGTTGTATGAATGAACATCCCCCACCAAACCACAGCGATGAGAAAGACAAGTTCAAAGACGCTGTCACGCGCCTCGCTTAGGTGGGCTGGGCCCACGACTACGTGATTTTCCTCGCGACGCAGCGCCCCTCGGCGGATATCGTCTCGGGGAAGATCAAAGCGAACTTCCCGTGTCGGATCAGCTTCCGGCTGCCATTGAACACTGACTCGCGGGTGATTCTCGATGAGCCCGGTGCCGAAGATCTGCAGGGCGCCGGTGATATAATCGTGAAAACTCAGACTGGGAAACTGCGACTGCAGGGGTATCGCCTCAGTTCGAAAGATGCGATCGCGCTGCGGGAGGCGTACAACGAGCGCTAAGTATAGGAGTTAGCAAAAGGGTCCAGACAGTCATTCTATCTCCTCCCCGGAGGTTGTCGGAAACTGCGTGCAACAGACAGAGGGTGTGGTCACCTAGGGCCTAGGCGCTTCCGATTCACGTGCTCAACGAACACAATAGCAAGCAGACAGATAATTGCCTTCTCGGCCGCTCAGCTTTACCTTCCTACCAGACCCAGCATCGCAGTCAAATCGTTGTTGAGCGATGCTCGACACGTCCATCGGTTACCGCGACGGCGTCTTTCTCTTCCAGACGTCTCACAATCTCCCGTACGTCCGCTGCAGGCCAGTCAAGCTCCTGTTGCAGGTCAGTCGCTTCGGTTCGTCAAGCGCGTGCAGCACTTCGAGCTCCTCGTAGACGCGCTCAGTGATCTCCGAAACGGGATCGTGCAACGGTGTCGTCACGTTATGTTGTTCGGTGAGATCGGTCAACGCTCCGTTGACGTACGTCACGAACAGTTCTTGGTCCAAGAGTTCGATCTGCGTCTCGAGTTCCGCTTCGACGACGTCGAACTTGAGGCCGGTCTGCATCAACGAGAACATATCCTCGATGTCGTCCACCCGACCAGCGACCGCTTTGAACAGGAAGATGTCTTCTGGACTCACGAGCTCGACCCCGAGATTTCCCGGGTCGAGATACCGTTCGCTCCGCTCACGAATGCCTGGAGACAAAATCAGTTTGCCATCACCTGCTGGTTAAAGACGTCGATGCGACACCCATCATCGTTCTCGAGGATGCGCTGGGCACCGAGTTCTTCGTACTCTTCGTCCGGTTCCCGGACGATATCGTATCCCAGTTCGAGGAGCACCGCTTGTAACTGACTCAGGTCATCGCCGGAGGAGACGATAAGGTCGATGTCTTTGGTCGTCTCTTTAAGTCCGCGAAACGCCATCGATCCCCCGCCAATCAAGAAGACGGTGAGTGGGTTGTCCAGCTGCTGGCCAATGCGTTCGAGTTCTGAGCGAATGTATGAGCTATCGAATCGCGCTCTTTGGTCTTTCCTGGCTAGAAAGGGACTTCTCCTCACAGAGCGTACGTCTCTCGTTGTGACACGGCCAGTTGGGAGCCAGGCGGAGTTAGAAGCGAGGCGATGGCTTGCCGTCGCCTTGCTTCGACTGGGCCACGGCGCCTACGAAGTCGCTAACGTCGTTGGTGCTTCGCCCAGCTCTGTCTACCGATGGAAAGAAGCCTACGAAGGTGAGGGAGACGAGGGACTCGATGCAAAACCGCACAAAGGCGGTCCCTCAGCGAAACTCTCCGATGAGCAGTTGGCCGCGCTTGCGTCCCTCCTGCAGGAAGGGCCGCAAGCGCATTCGACACCGATCTCTGGACGCTCAAACGCATCGCAGCAGTGATTGAGCAGGAATTCGACGTCTCTGTCGGGCAAACAACCGTCTGGCGGTATCTCCAGAGAATGAACTGGAGTTGCCAGAAGCCCGAGCGTCGCTCCCGCAGGCGCGACGCGAACGCAGTTCGTCGCTGGGAGAAAGAAACGATTCCAGCACTTGAAAAAAAGCGCGAGTAAACGACCTTGCGCTAGTGTTTCTCGACGAGAGTAGCGTCCGAATGCAATCGACAGTTCGACGAACGTGGTCGCCACGCGGCCACACGCCAATCCACCGCAATTCAGGCAGCTGGGACAGTATTCGTGCAGTTGCAACCCTGACGGTCGCGCCGAAAACCGGCGCGACCGTCTTGGACTTCTGGTTGTCCGAGAAAAGCGTTGATAGCGAACAAATGGCGTACTTGTTACGCGATTCGTTCAACCAACGCGGGCAGGATTGTATTCTGATCTGGGACAATTACCCAGCGCACAAACCGACAGCGAGAATGATGACGACTCCTGGATGGCCGATGGCTCCCAAGGTCGCCATCGACATCCAGTATCTCCCGACCTACGCGCCAGATTTCAATCCGGTCGAACAGGTCTGGAAATCGGTAAAATACGACGATCTCGCGAACTACGTACCCACCGATCTCGCCGCGCTTGAAGCGCGGCTCGATCAGTCACTCCGAGCAGTGCAAAATCGGCCAGAACTTCTCAAATCTTTTGTCAGATGGGCTGGGTTCAACCTTGGTGAGTCGCATTGAAGATGGAAAGACCAAGCTGCGTTGGTTAAGTAAGCTCTGGTTCAGCGTCGGTTCAGTCTTCAAGCAACGCAATGATCTCTGTCGCCGTTCGACTGATCCGTCCGAGTCGCCCACGAATCACGTCTGCATCGTCGGATTCCCACGAAGCGAGGTAGAACGCCGACCCACTGGTATCGAGGCCGCAGTACCGCCCGACGATGTACGCCACGGCTTCGGCTTCGACCTCGCGTTTCGCCCGCTCGGTGTCGTCGTCGACGTCGAAATGCAACAGCGCGTGCGCGTACTCGTGAACCAACGTCCGCGCAAGGTCGGCTTCGTTCGTCCGGTCTTTGACCTCCACGAGTGGCTGGACGTCGATGAGGCTCAGTCGCTGGCAGATACCCCATGCACTCCCGTGGGTCCACTCCTCTGCAGAGATGATTCGCACCGTCACACCGAGCTCTGAAGCCGCGTCAGTCAGCTCGTCTACGAGATCGCCAGCGTCACCCATCGCGGCCGTCTCGAGGTCGGGCAGTGGTTCACCGTCGGTCTGGGAGATGTCGAATACTGGAGCGGGTCTGAATCCGACGAGCCCTCTCGACCACTCCTCGGGTGGCGTCGCGTCGTACTCACAGGCGATGTTGGCGTGGTAGCTCGGCGAGTTTGCACACTCGGGACACCGCTTCGTGATGATGGGTGCCCAAATCCAGATGGCCTGCTCACCTTCCTCGACGTGGCGGTCGAACTCGTCTTGCCACGTTCGATACCCGGCGACACGACTGGCCTCGGGACACTGCTGTTTGATGAGCAGTGTATTCCGGTAGGAGTAGTCGTGGAACTGCCGTTGCACATCAAGCCACGCTTGGAACTCTGCACTCGCTTGTGCGTCGTCGACGGAGTCGACAAGGTCGTCGATCCACTGTTCGATGGTACTGTGCATCTCGTCACGTCGGGTGTCGGAGTCGTCGAACGACACCGCTGCGTAGTCACTCGTCGCCATGAGTTGTCTCGCGAGCACTCCAGTTTTGGAATGCCCCGCACCCTTCGGGGGCAGAAAAATTCGCCGGCGAGGAGCGGTTTCTCAGTCTTCGGCTCAGTGCCTCACTACCTGAGCTCACAACGATGCCGTAGACGTGTCCTCCCTACTGCTAATCACCAAGTTAAGATGAGAGAGCAACAAGACTCTCAGACGAGAGTTACACATGCAAATTCCAGATGACTTACTTTGCCTCTTCAGCGCCCGGGTGGATGAGCAGCGAGGCTCATACGTTCTCGAAGTGCCGAAAGAAGAAGTGACAATAGGCGATGTCCAAGTGGGTGATGTTCACCGCGTGGCTGTCTTTGCAGCTGATACTACTGATGACACTCCGTCAACCCACGAAGCGGTGCAGCATCGAGAGAACCTCGCACCAGTTGAGAAAGGGGATCAGCGGACCGTCGACATCGAAGACATCGGAGAACAGGGCGATGGCATTGCCCGTACTGACCGTGGATACGTTCTCATCATCCCTGACACTGAACAAGGTGAACGAGTAACTGTGGAAGTCACTGATGTGAGCGAGTCAGTCGGCTTCGCAGATGTAATTGAGCGAAAACCCTACTACGAGTAACCGAGGCCGGACATCGGTCTTGGTACATGTGGGTGACGCTCGGAGAAACTCGCGCTCTAAGCGAACTTGGAACCCGAGATAATACTATGCTGGCGGGATGTAGACACTGGCCTCGCCCATGACCTCCTCGAGATGGTTTCGAGTGCGATGGGTGAAGTAGCAGTCGTAACAGCAGTACCCACAAACGTCCCCAGTATCGTACTCCGCGACGAATGGGCCACGCGACCCCGTCCAGACGTCGTCTTCACACTCGGTACAGACCGATGAGTGAAGGTTGGCCGGTGTCGGGCGCTGATACTGTGGCTGGTCAGCGTGCTCGGTTGGTCTCTCCGGCCAGACGCCTTGACTCTCCCAAAACGAACGGACATGGCCAAGCCCGTGCCGGACCGTTGCTCGAACTGTCAGGTGGTCGGCGTCGCGACCGCTGTCGTCCCACCCACTGTCCGTCCAGAACTCGCCGAACTGCGCACCGCGATGGAGTCCGTTCCAATCGAGGCCGACGATGTCGGCAGGCGGGTCGCCTGTCAGCGTCGGTTGCGTCAGTTGGTCGATGACGGTGAGTTGCTTGGGTGGACTGCCTCCGAGAATGTGGACTCGACGGCCTCGCCAGTCAACCGGATCAGAAAATTCGTGTGCCAGAATATCCGCGTAGCCACGGGAGTAACCGACGACGATGTCGTCTGGTATCTCCTCAAGTGTCGCTTTGCACTTCGGCACGATGACGAACTCTGTGTCGGGAACGCGCTCTTGGAGGTCTCGCACCGCCCGAACGTACGACTGGGCTTCGGCACGATCGTAGGCGTCGCCGATGATACCGACGCCGGGTTCGTGTTCGAGGACGCGCTCCGTGTAGCGAGCGAGATCTGGATTTCTGAAATCGTTATCGAGCATGCCGACTGGCAACTCGAGGTCGAGAAACTGCTGTTGTTGGTAGCTACAGTCCTCTCGAAAGCCGGTGAGAAACCCGAGGTTCAACGCGTCGATGGCGAACGGCACACGATGAAGAAACGCCACGTACTCTGCCTGTCGAGCGTCGGCGTAGGTGTTTGTCGCGCTGTCGCTGGTTGCGCCGGAGAAGTCGTGAATGGACACAGGAGTCACCTGCGAGGCACCGCCGCCCCGCAGCTCTCAGGGGCGGATAAATACCGCCGCGGGATGCATTACCCAACAAGACCGGAATCAGCCCCACTCTGTTGGTTACTCCTCAAACAAGCAGCGAGCGGCCGCCTCGTTGCCGGCAAGCGTCTGCTGGTTTTCGTCGAGATCTGCGAAGAGCGTCGACTGGTCGCCCTCAGATGAACGGGTGACTTCCGGGCGGTCGTCGACGCCGAACTCGCTCGCCGCTGGTTGGTCACGTCGTGACTCGCGGTCGCGATGATCGACCTCCGCACCGAAGTCCTCGAGCGAGGTTTCGACGCTCGTTTCGGTCACTTCGAGCTGGCCGTCGTCATCAAAAGCTGTCTGCCGATGCACCGAGATGTCTGGTCGGTTGCTCATTTGAATCGAGCCTCCAGCCTTCTGAGGCTTGAAAAACTCTCCGGGAACCAGTTGTTGCCCTCGATGGTCACGAGACCTCTCCGGTAGGAGAGAATACAGACGACGTGTTATGATGGTGTACGACTAATCTTAGTCATGCTCCGCAAGATACTCACACTGATCGGAATCGTCGAACTCTGCGCACCAGACGCGCTGATCGAAGCCGCCGAGCAGATTGCACTCGACAATCCAGATGAGTGTGAGTTGCGGTCATGGGTTGTTCCTGGTGCACGGATTGAAGGATTTGCCTTTTTACTCGTCATGTGGCGCAGTGACGACTCGTATTCGGCATTCAAGAAATTTCTCGGCCTCATCGGGGTTCTCGCCTTGGTCTCCCCACGCGCCTATATCGACTATGCGGCACCGCTGGCGTACACCGACGCCAACAGCTGCAACTGGAAACCCTGGGTGTATCAGGGGACACGCCTCGTCGGCTTGCTGTACGTGCTGATTGCTCTCAACGAGTTGCGGCACGATTGACTTCCGGAATCGACCTAACTTATTCCTCTTCTGTCTGAATCTCCTGTGCCCGCTCTGCGAGTCGCCGCAGAATCCGCACACGCTGTTGATTCGCGTTCTCGTAGGCGACACAGGCTCGAAGCGTGGCCATGTCGTGGATGGTCGCGATACCTGCGTCGACGAGGTGGGTGGTTGGCGCTTCGAGACGCTGCTCGGGTGTGAGGCCAGTCGATGCTGTTGATTCGGCCGAGTCGTTGCTCATTGAGCTTCGCCTCCAGCCATCTGGAGGCGCGAAAAACCACCTCTCTGAGCGCTCTATTCCGCCTCGTCGTCGGGCTGAATCTGCCGAACGTCTTCGGCGAGGTCGTGCAGATACGCTCGCAGCGTGTCCATGTCGTCACGGGCCTCTGCAAGCGTTCGTGCCTTGACCTTGGCCGTCAGTTCGTCCTGGTCTCGCGTCGCCGTTCCACGCTTCAGTTTCACCGTCAGTGACACGCCGACGTCACTGCGCTCGACGTATTCGGTCTGGGTTGCTTCCTCTCGATTCGACTCCGTCGCTGTTGGGTTGTCGTCAGTCATCGGTTTACTGCGAGGGGTCTCTGTCCCCCGCACCCCTCTGGGGGCGAAAAACTCACTCGGCGCTCACCGAGTCAGCAGGTTCGCCATCTCCTTAACCAACAGAAACGGCGGCTCCCGCGCTCTGTTGGTTAAGACTATAGTGGTCCGTTCTGTCGGGCGATTCCTGGCTCAGTAGTGGACATCTGCCGGGATGATCCACACCTGATCGTCGGATTCAAGGACACAATCCAGTTGGTCGCGATGGCGAATCGCCCCGCCGTACTCATCGTACAGGAAGAGCGACGGCCCTCGGTAGGCTCCGAGATTGTAGCAGGCGTGTCGAGCGAGCTCTTTGTCGCGCATGAGTTCCTCAGTAGAGAACTCGTCGACGGCGGCTCGCACTCGTTCGAGATTCCGCTCGAACTCTTCGATTGTTGCGCTCCATCCTCGTTCAAGGAGTTCTGCTCCCTCGTCGGAATCGACTGGTGCTACGACAGGTAGTTCGCCCCACCGTGCCTTTCCGGCGACAGACGTTGTCTCGTCGTCAAACGTCACATAGTAATCGAAGACAGCGGCGGTGTCGGGCCCGACGCCGACGAGTCGGTCGAACGCTGCGTTACCGCTGACGAGGGCATCGTCTCTATTCGGTGCTTCAACGAGCGCGTAGATGAGTTGGTGCATTGTGGCTCTCGGGACGCGATGTGTGTGACGCCCCGCACCCTTGGGGGGCAGAAAAACGCTCTCCGGCGCGCTCCAGTTCGCTTGTGTTTCGATGCTCTCGTTTACTCTTCAATCAGTGATAGGTTTCTGTGGGCATGCTGAAGAGAGGGCGCAAGTTGGTCACGACAGATCCCACCAACTGGTGAAGAATTGAATCGCTGGATTCAGAGCGTGTACTGTTCGTGTGGGTAGTGATGTTTACAGAGACGGGGACTTACATCTCGGTATGGTTGCCACATATCCAATACTGTCGCTACTGGTCATCTTCGCGCTCTCATTGTTGATTGTGCGGATTGGCTCAATTGCGCTGGAGATGACGGGCCTCTCACCAGATGTGGCCTCCTTCCAAGCCACCTCAGCATTCTCTGGAGCAGGATATACCACCGAAGAGGCTGAACAGGCTGTTACTACGGCAGGCCGCCGCAAAACCGTGAAGGCGCTCATTCGACTCGGCAGTATTGGACTTCTCGGTGCAATTTCGTCGCTTGTCCTTTCATTCACTCGAACTGGTGGAGAAAACCTGTTGAACTTACTGTACATTCTCGGTGGTGCCGGTGTAATCATTCTGTTCGCACGGAGTCAATGGTTCAACCGCCTCGTTACGCCACTCATTGAGTGGACGCTTAGTAAGACGACAGAGTTGGAGGTCACAGACTATGCCCAATTACTCGGGTTGCAACGCGAGTATCGTGTGGCAGAGGTGGAAATCAACGCGGGCGATTGGCTGGCAGAGAAGACGATCACTGAATTGGATTTACCAAGCGAGGGTGTGTTGATACTCGGCATCCGCCGGGATAACTCATACATTGGTGCGCCGCAACCAGATGTGGAGGCGAAACCGGGTGACACGCTTGTCCTCTATGGGAAACAAGATCGTCTAAAAGAATTATCAGGACGTCTCAGTGGAGATACAAAGGCTCGGGGAGATGCTGTTGAAGACCACGAAGAAACGCTCGAAGAGCAAGAACAGCTCATTGAACAATAAGCACTCTCTTTCTAACAGCTGGTTTAGTAGAGTGTGATGAAATAAATAGACTCGCCGTGCTGAACTCACGCTCTAAGTTCAGCACGCACTTTCTGTCACCATTGGAGAAATAGACCGATAGCTGCTCGCTTCGTGAGCCGTGAGCCGGTGCTACTCCGGGAGCGTTCGCTTCCCGGTTCGATAGCAATCCCAGCAGGGAAACCCGTCGCCAAGCTCTGCACAGTCGCACTCGTCTGTCTCCCCAGCGTCGCCATCACTGACGACGGTTCCGCCGTCGGCGACCGGCTGCGTTGCAGCGGCATCCAGGAGTGGGGTTCGAATCGCAACCGCCACACGGTGTTTACAGGCTGAGGAATATTTTGCGTCGGCTGGACACTCACAAGCCACCGGAATTCTATCGTCGACGGTGACGTGGTACTCGTGCTCTGCTGGCTCGGCGTGACTGCAGTTTCTGACGCGAATACCGCCATCGAAGCATTCGAACTCGAATGCCTCGTGTTGGGTTCGTTTGACGACTCTCCGGGTTGTATCAAGGTGTGCAAATGCATTCGTCATGGGTCGACGAGGCACCTCTCGAGTGCCCCGCACCCGTCAGGGGGCAAATAAAACTTCTCTGCGTGAGCTTACTGACTCGCTCTTGGGTCAGGCCCAAAGCACGGTGCTCCACACATAGTACAGTCCCAGATTGGCTGTCCACTCCGCCCATTGTCGGAACGTTCCTCGATTGCCGAGAACCGATGTGTTGTCTCTCGGTCACATTCCCAACACTGTAGTGACCTCTTCGTCGGTACCCGACGTTCCTGAGACTCCGAACGCGTCTCCACAGAAGAGTGCTGCAGTGCAATCGCTGGCACGAGCCAGCCGTCGTCGCCGGCGCTCTCGAGGAATGTCGAGAGTTTCGCTTCATCCTCAATAGTGCTCCCACTCTCGTCGTAGAGGTACGTCCCGTGTTCAGTCGGTGAGTGAGCTGAGCTTCCCCAGGTCGTTCGCTCACGGGCAACTGCAAGCACCTCCTCACCATACTTCGAAGCGACTCGAACCGCAGGAGAGAGCGCTGGCCACGCGTCGGTCACCTGAGCGGCAGGCTCCTCGTCGAAGTCGTAGATGAGCTGGCACTCGTCGACGACGCGATCGGACGCATTCGTCACAAGCAGTCTCGCTGCAGCAGCTCCCTTCGCAACGGCGCCGTAGTACGTCGACGACTCGACGAACAGGTGTACGACGTGCAGCAGCGACAGCTCGGTGTCCGAATGACGCTGCTCGTCTGATGGATCGAGATGGTGGGCGAGACAGAATCGGCACTGTGGCTGGCCGGGCGGAATCGACGTCCTACAGGAAGCACACGTTGTCTCTCGCTGGTGACCCTCGGCTGGGTATCCTGCGATGGAACGCCCGTTGTCCTGCGTGTCGAAACAAGCATTGAGTTCGTGATCCGGCGTCCGGGTTGCTTCACCCATCGGACGGAGTGCTTCGTAGTCAGAATAGTGGTCAGTCATCGGCTTGTCTCGATTTCGTCCGCCTTAGTATTTCAATCTCGAGACTACCCGACGAATCGCACTCGGGTTGCGTTCGGCCACAAAAGCACTCGTCTTGTCTGTCGACGCTGTCCTCACCCGAAGAACCCCTACGCCGATGCGACTTGAACCTCCCCGCCGATCAGCTCGGTGAGCTCTGCACGTCGTGCTCGAAGTGTCGCCGGCGTCGTTCCAGCGACTTCAGCAACCTGTGTCTGTGTCAGCGACTCTCCGTGTTCACGACTGACGAGATACAGACAGGCTGCAGCAACCCCAGACGGCTGATAGCCGTTCGTAATGGACGTCTCATGCGCACGCTCGGCCAATCTCTGCGCTTGACGACGAACCCGTGTATCGACATCGAGTTCCGAAGCGAGTTTGGGAAGTAGCGATTGTGGGGCGACGGGCTGTGTCGGGAGTCCCAGTTCTCTGTTCAACGTTTTGTACGCGTTCGTGACACCGGAGTGGTCGACACGAGCAACGTCGACGAGGTCATCGCGCGTGATTGGCCGTCCGTGACACCGACAAACTCCGTAGACGCTGGCGGCGGCTATCGCTTCAATCGACCGACCCAACAAGAGGTCCTCGCGTTGGGCACTCCGGAAGAGCTGACACGCTTGGTTGCGAACTGAACCTCCGAGTCCGAGAGCGCTCGCAACTCGTTGAATCTCACCCAAGCCGTGTGCGAGATTGCGCTCGGCTTTCGACTGGAACCGGCCACGACTATGTTCACGTCGCAGTCGGGCGAGCCGACGTCGTTTCGACTCCGAGAGTGTGCTCCCCTTCCCATCGGTTCTACGCCCGATTTCGGTTGACAAGCCCCGGTCATGACGGGCCGCCGTGAGAGGAGCACCTGTCCGTTCGCGGTTGCTGTCGTCGTCTTCGAACGAGCGCCACTCGGGGCCGTGGTCGATCTGCTGGTCTGCGATGACGAGTCCACAATCTTCACACATTGTTTCCACCGCGTTGGTCGCTACGTGGCCGTTGCATTCGGCACAGGTGTTCGAACTGGACTCATGCTGGACGTCTTCGTCGAAGGTCGTCTCGTAGATATCTCTCGTTGCCATGGTACTCACGAGGGACACCAGACAAGTTGTGAATCTCTCTGCGCCCCTCACCCCTCAGGGGCAGAAAAATACCCATATCCGAATATACTGGGAAGAGAGATCAAAATTTCGCTGAATGCACATTTACAAGTTGCTCTCGCCTCCAAACAATACTGTCTTCCATCATTCGATAATTTCTACTACACTACAAATAATATTGAAACAAGATGTTGCGCTATCTCACTGATGAACATTTCCAATTATACTTTAACAATGTACTTCAGACGAAACCTTATTAATAATAAACTCTCCACAACTTGACTAACTCTCCCGTTTAAAATCATAGTATACTTTTCAAAAATATGCACGTGGCTAAAGGGAGACCGCACCGAGTAACTTCTCTATTCTTAAATTAACGTATAAATCCAAGAATATAGTAACGAATAAATATAGGTACTTGGATAAGTCGTTCTCTAATAGGACAATTGGGCAGTCTTCTAGAACCAAACGTATCGTTACAAC
Source organism: Halogranum roseipondis (assembly GCF_059695585.1). NCBI lineage: Archaea > Methanobacteriati > Methanobacteriota > Halobacteria > Halobacteriales > Haloferacaceae > Halogranum > Halogranum roseipondis. The sequence goes on along the minus strand of NZ_JBUEED010000008.1, from coordinate 451,000 downwards.
CGTAGCTGTGTAATGGGAACCAAGAATACCGACCAAAGGCTAAACATCAACCAACAATAATAACAGAATTCGCCCCTGGTGAATTATCCTCAGTAATCATAGTTGTGGTTCTGATTCTACTACCTCATTTTCAAAATCCTAATGATTGTTTGTACGTTGTGTTCGGTGCTTTCTGTTCGTGTTTCCGCCAGAGATCTCGGTCCAAGCGAGAGGAATTCAACTGAGAAAGCAATGTCTCACCTATTGGTGGATCATGGATACTGTTCGCCGGGTGCGAACAGAGCCGAGCTGCTCTTATCACCCCCTCAGCCTATTCTTTCTTCATTCATAGTGTTACGACAGAGCACAAGCTATGATCTCATCCAACATGGGGATATAAATATGCAGACCAGTATTGTAGGGTCATGCCCATCCGTAGCGGCAGTAAGACAGCGGAGTCTGTATCCACCACGTATAGCACAGCGAACCGGCGCCGATTCCTCAAGACCGCAGCAGTGAGTGGCAGTATCCTCGCAGCAGGATGCCTCAGCGGCAGTGATGGAAGTAGCGGTGAGAATGTCACGGGAACTGCGCGAGACAGCAACTCGCTAAGAGGGACAACAATCAATATGCTTGAGTATGCAGCCGCACAGGCGGCTGCGACACAGGAGGTTCTTCCACAGTTCGAAGAAGAGACTGGTATCTCTGTCAACATCGAGACAGCGCCGTACTCAGATCTAATCTCGAAGCAGTTTACATCACTGAAAGGCAGTTCGGGCAGTTATGACGTTATCGACGTGGACGTCCCATATTGGCCGACATTCGTGAGTAACGATTGGATTCAGCCGCTGAACGACGTCATCGCTGATTCCGGATTCAAGACGAACGACTTCCTCCAGCGTGTCTGGACCGATACCGTCGTCTGGGGTACCCCAGACGACTACCTAAACCTCGACGCAGAGAACATCATGGGTATTCCCTACCAGCCGAACGTTCTCACACTCTACTACCGAAAGGATCTCTACGAGGAGGCAGGACTCAACGCACCGGAGACACTGAGCCAGTATGAGGAGGCTGCACAGACGCTGACAAATCCCAAGGAGGACATCTACGGAATGGCGATGATGGCGAAGCAACACGAGTCGCTCTTCGTCGAATGGAAAAGTATGTATTACGCACAAGGGGGACGATTCTTCGAAGGCGAAAACGTCGAAAGTGCTCCGTTCGGTATTAGTGAGAGTTGGAATCCTGTATTCGATGGAGAGGGTGGGGTCGATTCACTGAAGTACTACAACTCTCTCATTGATGCCCCATACACGCCCAAAGGCGTGACCAGCTGGGATTGGACGAATGTAACGCGGAACTTCATTCAGGGACGACTCGCGACAGCACAGGCGTTCTCGAGCACCGCTAGAGTGGCAAATGATCCGGAGAGCTCTCAGATCGTCGGCAAGGTCGGGTACGCGCCGTATCCCGGTTCGAAGGCCTCAGGCCAACTACTCCGCCGACCTCATTACGGGACGTGGTCGCTCGCCATCCCGAAGAACTCGAAAAAGAAACGGGCAGCATGGGAGTTCATTAAGTGGCTTTCACAGACCGACGTACAGATCGAACGTGCGAAGTACGGCGCACAGCCAAGCCGTCAGTCGGCGTACGATCATCTTACGCAGGCAGAGAACGACGTGTTCCCGACGTCGCCCGAGTTCTTCGAAGCACTGTACGAAGGGCTGACACAATACGGGATCGGCCGGCCGAAAATCAAAGGCTACTTCGAGTGGTCGAGTATCATGCAGAAATGGCTCACTCGATCGGTGACGCAGAACGTAGATGAGCAGACAGCACTCAAAAACGCAGCTGAGGAGACACGGACTCTCCTAGAGGAGCAGGGATACTAATGTCGACTACGCACGAGATCAGTCGTGACTCCCTCACCCATCAGATCCGGCAGCGACTTGCTCGCTTTCGGGTGTGGATCCTTGAAGACAGGTCGGTGAAGTGGCTATTCGTCCTTCCAGCTTTCCTCTATGCCGTCGCCTGGGTGCTCTATCCGATGGTGTTTCTCTTCCGGTTGAGCGTCTTCAGCGACGTCGGCGGGACGTTTGTTGGGCTGCAGAACTTCGCCAGCGTCTTGGATAGTGTGACGTTCACGAACGCGGTAAAGAACACGCTCTTATTTGCAGTTCCAGCTGTTACACTTAAAATAGTTCTCGGTCTCGGGGTCGCCGTTGCGTTCGATGAGCTCACACGCGACCGTGACCTCGTCCAGACGTTGCTCCTGATGCCGATGGTGTTGACACCCTTCGCCGTCGGGTTGATGTTCCGCTGGTTCTTCGATTCGGAGCTCGGGATTATCAACTATCTGCTCGGAGCCACCGGCGTTAGCGGCCCGGTCTGGCTGAGCACACCCGGGGTCGCTATGGCGTCGGTGATCATTGCCGACGTCTGGCAGTGGACACCGTTCGCCTTCGTCATGCTCTACGCTGCGTTGCAGAGCGTTCCTCGGGACCTGATCGAGGCAGCAATGATGGACGGTGCAAACTGGTTCCAGCGCTTCCGGTACATCGTGTTACCCCAACTGTATTCGGTGCTCACAATCTCCACGCTCATCCTGCTAATCATGAGCTTCAAAGGTGGGGACAAGATATTCGCGATGACCGGTGGTGGTCCCGGTTCGACAACCAAAACCCTGACCATGCTCATTTACGAGAACGCGTTCTCGTTCCTCAACTCGTCGAAGGCGGCCGCGATGTCAGTTCTGTTCCTCGTGGCCATCATCGTTATCGGGAACCTGTTCGTCCTCGTGCTTTCGCGGATTCGGGGGGAGACCTAATATGGCGACGAGTCAATCGACGGAGGTTCAGAGACGACTGGGTCGTGCCGGTGGGATTGCTGTCGTCGTCGTCGCTGCACTCGTGGCTGCCTTCCCCCTCTACTGGATTATCACCCGGTCGTTCATGACCGGGCGGGCGGCGTTTCAGCTCCCGCCGGTATGGTTCCCACAGCAGCCGACGCTCGCTGCGTACGAGACAATCCTGGTGGAAGGAGCCTACTTCGACTATCTGCTCAACAGTACCATCTCGACAGTTATCGGTGTAGCACTGGCACTAGTACTCGGCGTCCCGGCGACGTACGGACTCGTTCGGTACGACTTCCCTTACGGCCTTGACGAGCATCTGGGCTTCTTTTTCCTCTCGCTGTTCATGCTCCCACCGATCGTCGTGACGATTCCGTACTTCGACCTGCTCCAGCAGCTCGGTGGTATCGACAACAACGTTTGGCTCGGACTCATCTACGCCGTGTTCAACCTCCCACTCATCGTCTGGTTCACTCGGGGCTTCATCGAGGACATCCCCAGCAGTCTTGGTGAAGCGGCGCTCGTCGATGGGGCTAACGAGATTGAGGTATTCTATCATATCTATCTACCACTCATCCGGCCTGGTATGGCCGCAGCGGCGATTATTAGCTTCATCCTCACGTGGAACGAGTATCTCTTCGCGTTGGTTCTCACGCGGACCGAGGCGAAGACGCTCCCCGTGGCGACGACAGAGTTCGTCGGCCAGTACAACATCTCGTGGAACGAGCTATCGGCGGGGCTTGTCATCACGCTGTTGCCTGTGGTCGTCTTTCTCTTTGCCACTCAACAGTACATCATCTCGGGACTGACGAAAGGCGCTGTCAAGGAGTAACGACGGCTGCTTTCGCTGATCGAGATTTTTTGTAGAAGAGACAGTGAAAGACCTGCTCAGACCCGCAGGTCGGCTTCGTCAGTCGGTGCTTCGCGTGTGTGAAGCGCCCGCCCGTTCTCTCTGTCGAACAAATGAATCTTGCGTCCGGGGAAATCAACGTGGAGCGTCTCACCGGAATGAATCACCTGATCGCCGGGCAGACTCGCGACGACACGCTGGCCGCCAATGTCGAGGTAGACGTGGTTCGCATCTCCAGTCGGTTCGACGACAGAGACGGTCGCACTGATTGCGTTGTCGTTACCGGCGTCGACTACCTTGATGTCTTCCGGACGGATGCCGAGAACGGTCGCCGATTCGTCGGCAACCGCATTCGCTGCTGCCGCCGGCAGCGTATACCGGAACCCATCGTGGATAAGTTCGTCGTCTCTGTGAGTCACCTCGAAGAAGTTCATTGAGGGTGAGCCGATGAAGCCAGCGACGAACTGGTTCGCCGGCTGGTGGTAGCACTCTAGTGGCGTGCCGACCTGCTGAAGCTGGCCATCGTTCAGGATGGCGATACGGTCACCCATCGTCATCGCTTCGGTCTGGTCGTGGGTCACGTAGACAGTGGTAACGTTGAGATTCTCTTGGAGGTTCTGAAGTTCGATACGCATCTCTGTCCGGAGTTTCGCGTCGAGGTTTGAGAGTGGCTCGTCCATCAGGAAGACCGCCGGCTTCCGGACGATTGCGCGCCCGAGCGCTACGCGCTGCTGTTGACCCCCCGAGAGCTCCCCTGGTTTCTTATCGAGGAGGTCGCTGATCCCCATTAGTTCGGCAGTCGAGGTCACTTGTCGATCGATCTCATCGTTCGAGAGCGTTGTCGACATCTTCAATCCGAACGAGATGTTCTCTCGGACCGTCATGTGGGGATACAGCGCGTAGTTCTGGAACACCATCGCGATGTTACGGTCGTTCGGACGGCGGTCAGTGATATCGGTCTCGGCGAGTTGAATCTCGCCGTCGGTGGCGGTTTCCAACCCTGCAATCATCCGAAGCGTCGTTGATTTGCCACAGCCGGACGGGCCGACGAAGACGAGAAACTCCCCTTCTTCAATCGTCAGCGAGAGGTCGTCAACGGCGAGGATTCCCCCGCCGCCGTCGTAGATCTTGGTAACGTTCGAGAGTGAAAGCGTGTTCGTGGCCATCATTCAATCATTGCTTCGAGATTTTCGCGTGCGGCCCAAGCTGCCTCGTCCGGATCCAGATGCCCACCGAAGATTTCGACGGTGTAGTGACCGTCGTAGCCGATGTCGTTCAGCCGAGAGAGCATCGGCTCGAACGAGAGATCTCCCTTTCCCGGCGGGAGACGGTTGGTGTCCGACAGGTGAATGTGGACAAGGTCGTCGGCGAGTTCATCGACGTAGCTGGTCGGCGAATCACCCTCGGCGTGGGCATGGAACGTGTCGAACATCACACCGAGACTGTCCGAACTGACTTCATTAAGTACTCGTAGCTGGTCCTGTGGAGTGTTGATGAGGTTCGAGTCTGCAGGCGTTGCCTCAACGGCGATGGTCTTGTCACGACGCTCTGCTTCTTCAGCGACGTCTGCGAGCACTGACTGCATGTTCTCCCAGGCGTCGTCGTATGACTGGGTTGCGAGTCGCCATCCACCAACCCAGATGACGATGTCGCTGTCGAACATTTCTGCAACGTCCAAGCAGCCAAGATAATGCTCACGTGCGGCTTCTCGTTCGACTTCGAGCGGGCTCGCCGGATTCGGTCCAGGGCCTCCACCGAGTGCCGGACAGATAGATGAGACAGCTAGTCCTGTTTCATCGAGCGCTTTCTGAACGCTTTCTGCACGTTCGTCGTCCATGTATGGCGGCCATGCGTGCGGCGAGGCGGCACCAAATTCGATAGAGTCGAAGCCGTTCTGGTCGATCTTCCGGATGGTGTCTTCGAGCGTGTAACTCGGAGTCCATGCCGGGAAACTAGCGTACAACCACGTATTAAGGCCTATGCTAGGCATAGCAGTTCACTATGTAACGTCATCTATGATAAGTCCTTGGGAGGAAGTCGCATTCGTCGTGTCTGGTCCTATTGCTTTCCCATCTTCCAGACTGGTCGGTGGCCCCGCCCAGACTGTTGAACGAAATCACTCTGTGGGATTGACAGGCTGGGCGAAAGGATTGGTAATTGGTTGAGTGACTCGGAGCCCAGCCTGTGATAGAGTCACAGTCACCACTGAAATAAATCCTCGGTAACCATCTCGGAGACCTACAGCGTCTCCACCCCGGTGTATAACTAGAATTATGGGAAATTGGTGCTCTGACTGATGACGGAACTTCTCAGGTAGGATTGTCGATCGCGATAATTATAAATAGTGGCAGTAACGATAGCTTTGTAGAGTGTTAGCATGAGGTGTAATCAGAGCCGTCGGACGTTCCTGAAAGCGATCAGTACAACCGGTATTGGGGCCGGACTTGCGGGCTGTACTTCTGGAGGCCAGGGTAATGGAAGCAGCGGCAGTAGCGGTGGAAACAGTACAAACGACGTACAGTTTGACCTCGACACCATTGAACCCGATAGCCTCGTCGGTAAGGGGCCTAACGGTGCTGATCCGGAGCCGATGGAAACGATGTCACTCAGTGACGATCAGATCGCGAAGGTCAAGGATGGTAATTTCAACGTCGAAGTTGTCTTCCACTACAAAGGGGACACCTGGGTGAAGCTTCAACGCGAAGCTATCAAGAAACGAACCAAGGAACTGGGGATGAACATCACTGGGATTCACTACCCAGACTTCGATCCAGAGAAACAGAGTAATGTCCTCCAAACTGTGGCACAGAAAGACAATGTCGACGGTGTGTTTTCCATTCCGGTCGACACTGCAGCGACAGTTGATGCCTATCGCGAGGTCAGTGAGGCAGGGAAGAAGCTCGTTTTCATGGATAACATCCCGGAGGGATTCAAGCATCCCAGTGATTACGCAGGGCTTGTCGCTGCTGACAACCGAGCTATGGGAACTATCAGTGGTCGAATGATGGAGGCACTTGCCGACTCGGGAAAAATCATCGTCATCAAATTCGACGTACCCTTCTACGTCGTCGACGAACGAGAGAAAGGGTTCACGAACGTCCTCAAATCCAACGATAATTACGAGCTTAAGGAGTACGGATTCACCGACTCAGGAAAGGTACTCTCACTCGCCCAGAATGCACTGACGGCGAACCCCGACGCGGCTGGACTCTGGGCTCCGTGGGTCAGCCCACCTGGAGCGCAGGCTATCCAAGCGCTTAACGAACAGAATATGGATATTCCAGTCACGTCTTGTGATTTGGGAACACGGAGTGCGGTACTCCTTGCTGAAGACACTCCACTCAAGGGCGTTGGGTCTCAACAGCCCTTCCAGCAAGGGATTACGGAGGTGAACATGATGGCCCACGCCTTAATCGGCAACGAGACATCTCCGTACGTTGGGGTTCCCTCGCCAGCCGTTGCAGAACAGAATCTTCTCGAGATGTATCCCAAGATACTCCGCAAGCAACCGCCTGAGGAAGTCACGAAGCACTTCGAATGATTCGGTGATTAAACCTGATAAATATGTCTACGAAATCAACTACAGACATCCAACACGCCATCAGCGACACGTTAGATAGCGTCAGTGAACTCGTCCTATTGTCCGGGGCGATCGTTCTCCTCGCAGCCTTCTTCGCCGTCACGAGTCCAGTGTTCCTCTCCGTAGGAAACTTTGTCAACATCATCCGGCAAACGGCAATCGTTATCGTACTCGGACTGGGTATGACCTACGTCATTATCAGTGCCGAAATCGATGTCTCCATCGGAGGCGTAATGGCGATAAGCGGCGTCGTGGCAGCCCTCACGATCAATGCTGTTGGGCCGGTCGCCGGTGTACTAGCCGGATTGGCGGTGGGACTCATGTTCGGATTCTTCAACGGCTTGGCTACTGTTCGCTTTGGCATTCCGTCGTTCATCGTCACCATCGGTACGTTAGGCATCGCCCGCGGCAGTGCGTTCATTGTCTCGCAACAGGAGCCCATCATCGTCAGAAGCGAGGCATTCGCGTCAACGTTCGGCGGGAGTGTCGGTCCGATCCCGACTCTCATCCTCTGGGCGCTTGTGCTCTCAATTATCGCTGGTATCGCGCTCTGGAAGACTCGTGTCGGCCGGCACGTGTACGCCACCGGCGACTCCGAGCAGGCGGCACGATACTCTGGTATCGATACCGACCGAGTGAAGATACTGACGCTATCCATCGCTGGCGTCGCTGCAGCTGTTGCTGGATTGTTATTCATTGGTCGCCTCGGTGTCGCCCGCCCGGGGATGGGAAGCGGCATCGAACTCGCCGTCATCGCCGCCGTTATCATCGGTGGAACGTCGTTGTTTGGCGGCCGGGGGACGATCGTCGGAACGTTGCTCGGTGCGCTCCTCATCAGCGTTATTGACAACGGACTCGTCCTGCTTGGCTACGGATCGAGTTGGCAACAACTCATCCGCGGACTTGTCATCATCGCTGCTGTCGCGCTTCGCACCAAAGACGAGGACGGTGATTGGTTATGAGTGAGGTGATTCGCTTGGAAAACATCTCCAAGCAGTTTGGGCAGATACAGGCTCTAGAGGACGTATCGTTCGGTATCGAGGAGAACGAGGTATTGGCACTGGTCGGCGACAACGGTGCTGGCAAGTCGACGCTTATCAAAATCATCAGTGGCGTCCTCAAACAGACAAGCGGTACCGTCTACGTTCGGGGCGAACCGGCCGAATTGAACGATTACAACGATGCCGAGGAGCGCGGTATTGAAACCGTCTATCAGGACCTCGCCATCGCACCACATCGTACGATTGCGGAGAACATCTTCCTTGGCAACGAGCTACTGGATTCGGGACTGCTTGGCCAACTGTTCCGCTTTGTCGACGACGACCGGATGGCTGAGGAGGCCACAGAACTGCTCTCACGATTGGAGCTAGACCTGGATTCACGTAGCGAGGTCAGGAACTTCTCCGGAGGTGAACAGCAGAGTGTCGCCATCGCACGTGCGCTTCAATCCAACCCAGACATCGTCATTCTCGATGAGCCAACCAGCGCTCTCTCGTTGGATGCAACTCAGCGTGTACTTGACCTCATTAAGCGCCTCAATGACCAGGACGTCACTATTATTCTGATCAGTCACAACCTCGAGGCAGTGTTTGACGTCGCCGACCGAGCCGCAATCCTGGCGTCGGGCCGACTCGTCGGCGTTGAAGACCTCACCGACGTGACTGAGGACGAACTTGTGGGAATGATGATGGGTCGCGCGAAAACCGCTGACTGACTTACCTCTCTTTCGCTTCCATCGTCGGGTGATTGTTTTTCGAATGGTAATGAATATGTCAATAGTTTTATATTAGTGGCGACTATAGCTAAGTGTGAACGTCTATGAAAGGCGTAGTACTCCCCGGAGATAAGGAAGCGTACGTACAGAACTGGGACCGCGCGTCCCTGGGAACAAACGAAGTTCGTGTCGAGATTGGCGCTGCAGCCCTCTGTCGTAGCGATATGAGTCTCTATAACGGAAACCCACTCGTCGGAAGTAAGCCTGCTGGTGAGGTCGTTCCCGGCCACGAACCGGCCGGAACCATCTCCGAGGTTGGTGACAATGTCGACCACCTATCAGTGGGCGACCGTGTCGCTATTAACTGCTTTGCGGGCTGTGGTCACTGCGAGTACTGCCAGCAAGGTGAGCCGAACCTCTGTCCCGACGTAGAAATTCTCGGTTTCGATCGGCACGGAGGCGATGCCGAAGAGCTGGTTACCCCGGCGTCAACCTGCCACCTGATGCCCGACGAGATGAGTATGGGGGTCGGAGCCGTTGCGACGGATGCACTCGGAAATCTCTATAGCACGCTCAACGAGTGTAATGTTAGTGGTACCGACACTGTTGGTATCATCGGCCTTGGTCCGATGGGGCTTGCAGGTGTCCTCAACGCCGACGCGATGGGTGCCGATGTCGTTGCGTTCGAGCTCGTCGATCACCGCCGCGAGAAAGGACTCGAACTCGGCGCAAAGTACGCGGTCGATCCGAGTGAGGAGAACCCTGAAGCACGTGTCGACGAAATCACCAACGGACGCGGTCTCGATGTCGTCGTCGATTGCTCTGGCGCTCAACCCGGAATCGAGATGGGCTTCAACCTCGTTAAGAAGCACGGCACGTTCGCCCAAATCGGTGAGACGGACGAGGTCACACTCAATCCCAGTGAGGACCTCATTCACAAGAAGGTCAACTACATGGGATCGTGGTATTTCCGGACGCACGAGTGGCCGGAGATCGCGGAGTTCATCGTTGAGAAGATTGGCAACGAGCAGGCTGAGAAAATCATCTCCCACGAATACCCACTTGAAGAGGAGAGTGTACAAGAGGCGTTCAAAAAATTCGACAACCACGAGACGCAGAAGGTTATCTTCACGCCGTAACCTCGACTTTCAACCTCCGAAGTAGCCGATTTTTGACGAGCGATGGAACCATCTCGAAAAATTCGTCTTTAGAGAATAAAGTAAAATGCGACTGACGTACGCTCTACTTTTGCGTTAGTTCAGTTTCCTCGAAGAACGCCGTTACCGATTCTGGTGGGGTTTCCTGATAATGTTCCAAATACTGTTCGAGGAGGTTGCCGCGATAGACCGGCAGTGAGCCCGACGCGATGTACGGCGGTGTCTCGTTGCCGAGGAGTGCCTGCCCAACCATGTCCGCTTCGATGCGGCCCTGTTGGTAGGGGAACTGTGCGCCTACAGCCTTGATGATTCCATCCTGTGCAATCATCTCTGCCGTCTTCGTCGTAAAGTCGGTTGCAGTAATGATCAAGTCGTCGCGTCCGAGGTCTGTTGCAGCTGCTGCTGCTTGCATCCCCGGTGGGTCGTCCCAGCTCACGAACAACCCGTCGAGGTCGGGGTATGACGTCAGAATATCGTGTGCGCGGTCGTAGACTTCATCAGGGTGAGTGAACCCGGTCTCTGCGACAACTGAGATGTCGGCTGTGTCTTCGAGTACGGACCGTGCACCGACCTCTCGCTGTTCGGTAACGTAGAAGGGAGCATTGTGCTCAACGAGACCGACGGTTCCCTCCTTGACGAACTCCTTCAGGAATCGTCCAGCGACGATGCCAACACCCTCGTTGTCCGATGAAACCATCCCTGCGTAATCGTCGCCTGGAGCGAATCCGGCGGGAACGTTGTCCATGAAGACGATGTCGATGCCTGCATCTGCGACTTCTCGGTACGCTTTGGAGGTCGCAACTGTATCCACTGGAATCGAAACGAGTGCATCCGCATCGGATAGAGCGACAGAGTTGAGGATGTCAGATTGGACGCTCGCGTCGAATTCCGCCCCGCTGACGCTGTCGAGCGTGATTCCCAATTCGTCGAATCGGGTCTCCAACCCCTTCAACTGCAGTCGCGTCCAGGCTGTCTTCAGATAGTGAAAGACGATGGCGACCGAGTAGTCCCCGTTTTTCAACTCGGTGATCTGTGACTCCGACAAGGAGACAACTTCGGGGAGCGCGGGGGATTCACCGTTCGGCCCCCTCCCCACAGGACTATCCACTCTGATATGATCCATGTTCTTACGTTTACCGATAGTCGGTTCGTCTATTAGTTGTTGTGGTGAGCTCACCTCGTTAATTGTTCCTTTTTTATTCAGCTTCCAAGTGATTCTATCTCTAACCTTGGTTTGGCGAACGTCTCCAAGCTAGGTATGCATGTCCGACACTGTTCTCACCGACACTTTTATTATATAGTATGGTTCACTGTAGCATAGTACCGTACAGAACTACTGGAACACTTGAAGTCGACCCCCTGACGTCTCGACTAAGTGGAATATGAGAGTGGACCAGCCAGACGGTACATGAGCGTAACCAACCCATGAGACAGGAAATCACCGATCACAACGGAGAGAGAGTCACCCACGGAAAAGAGCGCATTAACGGAGTTCGACTTCATTACTACACAGCGGGCTCTGGCGATCCGCTGGTACTTCTTCACGGCGTCCCGAAGACATCCTACTACTGGCGCAAGGTCGTCCCTCTTCTGAGTCACGAGTATACCGTCGTTGTTCCTGACCTACGTGGTTTCGGAGATTCTGAGATTGCCCGTAACGGCCACGATATGAAAACGATGGGAGATGATGTGGCAAAGCTTATGAATGAACTTGGGCATGAAACGTACCGAGTTGTCGGAGAAGACTGGGGTGCGACGACCGGACTTGCCTTGGCGGCACAGTATCCCGACCAGGTGGAGAAACTGGCGTTTCTCGAGATGATAATGGATGGCTTCGGCTTGCAAGACTGGTCGTTCCTCACAGAGGAGAACGTTGGAAATCAGCGTTGGCTCTGGCACATCAACTTCTACGCAGTCCCCGATTTCCCCGAGATGCTTATCAGTGGCAAAGAACGGCGTTACTTCGAGCATTTCTTCAAAATCGAATGTCATGACCCGGCTGCCGTACCGGATCATGCCATCGAGGAGTACGTCCGCTCGTTCTCCCAGCCAGGAGGGCTGCAGAACATGCTCGAAGTCTATCGGCATCCCTTCGAAAACGCGGCCTTCTTTGAGACGATGACGGAAGACAAGTTGGAGATGCCTGTCTTGGCCGTCGGAAGCACGCATTTCATTGGCGAGGAAGTCGAGCGGCAGATGAATTATGTAGCGAACGATGTGACCGGAGAGACTCTCGAGTGGGGTCATCAACTGGCTGAGGAGTGTCCCGACGAGTTGGCAGAAGTACTTCTTGAGTTCATGGGATAACAGACAGCTGTCGTCTCGCGGGCACTCTCGTCGAATCTCACTAGGGAACTGCCTCCCAAATAGCTAAGTAAGTCGATAATAGATTACAAAGAAGGATGAAAAGCGAATCTGACCCCGTCAACACCGTCGAAGCGGTTGAGCGGGCGTTCAGTATCATTCGGGCGCTGCGAGAACTAAACGGTGCAGGCGTCACAGAACTCGCGAACTATCTCGGGATGTCGAAGAGTGGCGTTCACAAGCAACTGACCACTTTAGTCAAAGCGGGCTACATCACGAAGCTTCGGGGTGAGTACCGACTCGGATTTAAATTCATTTCTGACGGCGAGTTCGTCAAGAATAGTAGTCTCTTCTACAACGTTGGTGCCCCGGAAATCGACAAACTCGCACAGAAGTGCAAAGACTGTGTGTATCTCGCGGCAATGGAGAACGATGGCGCATACTGCATCTACACTGCGGAAGGAGACAACTCAGTGGCTGCTGACGTGAAGTTCGGCCAGCGCGTCTCAATTCACAGTACTGCGGCTGGAAAGGCGATTCTTGCGGAACTTCCCGAGGCAAACCGATACCGGGCACTCCAAAGTGGGTTAGAGAAGAAGACAGAGCAGACTCTGACGGATCTCGATCAACTCGAGTCCGAACTAGCTACGATCCGTGAACGAGGAATCGCGTTTGAAGATGAAGAAAACGTTCAGGGTGTCCGCGGCGTCGGTTCACCGATTCTCTCTCCAGAAGACGACGTCCTCGGAGCAGTCGCCATTTCGGGACCGAAGTCTCTACTGACTGACGACCGCTTCGAAGAAGAACTGCCTGAACTAATCCGCCAGACGAAGAACTTCATTGAGGTCAAATTCTCGCTCAACTCGAGGGATCCCCATCAGGACGGCTCACACGTCCCCGAAGGGTTTTATTGACTGTTTTCGTCGATTTGCGAATTCCCAACTACGAAAGTGCTGTGAACTCAATATCGTGCTCGATTTCCGAGGAGCGAACAAGCTATCAGGTGGCTATTCGAGCAGCCCGTCTCCGATCTTATTAGTGCCTCTGACTCAATGCGGCGAAAAATAGCCTTATTCGAGTTCTAATTTGGTTTTCCTACTTTCTTGTTGTGTAAAACAAATTGGCCCTCCGGTGACTGTGCTTCAAACTCATTTTTGGGCATTATACGAAGGACATCTTTTCTGCTTCGGAGTAAGCGCTGATATAACCACTGTCCACGTCTCGCGAACGCGGACTGAATGATCCTAATTCTCCCGCGACTCTGTTCCACCTTCATCACCTTCCCGTCCTACGAATTAGACTTCATCACCAAACCGAATTCTCACCGTTCGCTCCCAGCGAACGTGAGCTGATGTGTCGGCCCCCAGACTACTTTGGGGTCCATATGCGTCAATTACATATGTAGTACTGTAATGTCTCACCTTCGGTGGTCAATTCAATCACAATATCTAATCTACTCTCAACTACCTATTCCAAGGCATCAATATCCAATTTAATCTGTCTACAGCGGCTTAGTGTAGGTATTCCTAATATGATTAATCTCCCTGATTATTCACCGACATTTTTCTTTCTTAGTATTCGTCCTGATATCTATTCCATACGGGGTTCCTCTACCCGCTATAATCGGAAATTATTCTTATTACAGAGATTATTCGAGATGGTCTGTTGCTCTTGGGATGGGTTTGGTTTGTTCTATGAATATAATCAACAAATATACTTGAATTTTATGGTCGGACTCGGTTGTCGGCTGCACACGGAGGCCCCAAGTTCGAAACGATAGCGAAAGCCCGGCGGCTGGTGAGCCGCCCGGAACGTGGAGGTTGGGTGGGGCGGCGGGAAGTGGGCGAACGGGCACGTAGCAAAAAAGAAGGCCCCGATGACTGGCTATTCCCACCACCGACCGCGCTCGGGGAAGGTGAGACTCGACCACCCAGTGACGGCTAGGGAGACACGACCCTCGTACCAGTTTCGCGCCGCGCCATCGATGCGCACCTGCTCGCCCTCGTCCATCAATGGAGCGTTCGACGCCTTCCAGACCGTCACTCTGGTTTTTCCACTGTCGTCCGCGATGAGTCCGACCTGAGCGATGCTGGGATGCGAGGGAACCCACAGTGTCTCGACACGCCCCGCAATACGCACCTCTTTGCGATTGACGTCCTCGAGCTTCCCGAGGGGAACCACCTGTCCCGGCGCCGTCTGCAACTCCTCAAACACGCTGACGACCGCGCTCATCATGTCCTTGCCACCGACCACAGCCTCACCGAGTCGCCGCCCAATCGCCGCTCGCGACCAGCCATCGAGTTTCTCGCTCAATCGGACTGCCTGGGTGTTCACCGCCGCCAACTGCTCCTGAGTCAGCTCTTCACGCGGATCAGCTCGCTCGGGGTCGGCCCACTCATCCACGCTCGCCGCTCGCTTCTGGAACGCCGTCCGTCGCTCCACACTTCGCTTTGCCGCCACGTCTCGCGACCGCTCTTCCCGCCCGTCCTGCGTTCCGAACGTCGCTCTGGCACTGATGCGCTCCAGTTCTTCCTCACGGCCCCGAATGCGCTCTTCCTGTTCGAGGGTTGCCCCGTAGATCCGTTCGTCATCGGTATCGACGATTCCATCCGGGTGGTTTGCGTCCACCTTCGCTTGCACTTCCATCTGCACCGTCGCTCTGAACTCCGGCGTCTCATCGACGACCTCGAAGCCGTCCTCGTCGACCGCTGCTTCGTTTTGTTTCTCGAACGCCTGTTCATCGACCGAAACTACATTACTGGTTGCGTTGTTACTTGACATTGGAACTCACACGTTCCTGAAGGCGCTCACGCGCCCGACACCGCGATGCCTCTACATCGCGGACTTCTCACACCGTCACCCGACAGACCCGTCTCTGCGCTCTCGCTCGCGCCTTCGTGAGCGCCCCCTGGGGCGCGAGCGAGAGCGCTCACGGAAGGCTCCACAGTCAAGCACGCGCGCCGGGGAGGCCGGTCCGAGTGGCCAGCGGAGTTAGTCTTGTCGACGACGAGCACCGACTGGAGCGCAGGCGTCGACTGACTAACCCGCTGGCGCTTCGGGAGAAGCGAACGACGCGCGGGACGACCACCGGGAGTCCCGCGGCGTGCCGAGGCGAACAGCGTGAGCCGAGCGCAGGCGGCCGGCCGAACGGACGGCGAGCGGGCGTACCGAATCGTCACATCTGACAGACAGTGAGGCAGCGACGCTGACCACTCTACACCGGGTGGGACTGAAAGGGGTCGGACGATCGGCGTGCCCCGGCGACGCAAGCACCGCAGGAACGAGGCGCGCAGCGAATCGCGGTCGGCGAGCGTTTGGGGGCTTTCGTGGTAGTATTCACTGCATCTTCCAGCTGGATGACCCTCTAGCAGCCATTTACTCCATCGTTATCCACTCTCACAGGGGAGTCGATGCCGAAGCCTGGCAGGACAACTCCCACTCCGACCGAGAAACGACGAGAGCCGATACCGCCTAGTCACCCAGTTGGGAGCCGCGCCAGGCCACCGGTGTCACGGTAGGAAACGTACAACTCGTCCTCGGTCGCTGATACGCCGATCCGGTAAGAATCTGGATCGTGTTGCCACCGACGCGACCCGCTGGCAGGATTGTAGGCGGCGAGTTCGTTGTCGCTGGCCACCACGAGGATGTCACCGACACGCTCCAGCGTCTCGACCGTCCCGCCGATCGCGATGTCGGTCGTCGTCTGCCATCGCCGGGTGCCATCAAGGGCGAAGGCATCCAGCCGAACGAGGATGCCACCGTCGGGGTCATCGACTGAGCTCGCAACGAACACACTCTCTGGGGTCGTCGTCACGGTCTCGAGTTCGTACCCGACGCTCCGACGCCACAGAATGGATCCATCATCGCGATCAATAGCGACGAGTTCGTCTGAGCGATCGTCACGGCCAGCCCGCACGTAGACATGCTCACCAAGCCAGAGCGGTGGCCCAAAGTGGCTGGTCACCTCGCCGGCCACCGATGTCTCCCACAGGACATGCCCATCGCGGGCCCGGCGCATCCGGACGGTGGAATTGTGGACCGTCACGGCCCGGTCACCGGTAGCCACGACGTAGGGATAGCCGTCGCGAGCGGGCGACTCCCACAGCACCTCGCCGGTCGTCGGAGCGAGCGTAACCAGCTTTCTGTCCCCGTTTGAGTTCGTCACAGGAACGATACAGGCCGACTTACTGAGTGTGGGGTACGGATACGTCCGGCCCGACTGCTGGAAGCGAGATGAGCCGTCGCGTGCATCGTAGCCGGTGACCGTCTCTCTGACCGGGTCGATGCCGACCAGTAGCGAGCCCTGCCGACCGAGCCATCTGTTCCGGGCCTGTCCCTCCACGTGCCATAATTCTGTCCCCGACAGCCCAACCGTGTAGAGGTCTCCGTCGGTGCTGTGGACGTGGACTGGTCCGCCGGATGCCGGAACAGCTGGTCGTGCCTCGATTGGACCACCGGTTTCGACGGTAAAGGCCCGGTCCCCGTCAGCCGTGAACGCGTGGAGTCGCTTATCCTGTCCACCGACGACGACGTGCTCGTCAGTCGCGGCTGGTGGGCCCGCGGCCACGGCGGTCGAGAACTCGCGCTCCCAGAGCGGTTGCACACCGGGCGTCACCGACTGCAGGCTACACCCCGCCAGCGCGAGCGTCCCTGCTGATGCGAGTGACGCGAGTGCCCGACGGCGCGACCAGTTCCGGCTGTCTTGTCGCCTGCTCGCGTCCTGTGGGGAGTCGTCCGCATCGCCAGCGGTGTCGGGTTCACGCATCGGTGATCGCCTCCGGGGCGACCCGTGTCAGACCGTACGCTTGTCCCAGATAGACGGTCCCGCCAGCCGCCTGTGCCCACTCGACGCTGCCGCCATCATCGAAGGGTCTGCCATCAAGCGGGACTTCCCGGACACGCGTGCCGTCCTGCTCGTGGACGTAGAGCACGGTTGGGCTGAACGGGATGGTGCCGCTTGGACCACGAATGTGGTGGTTCCCACCAACTAGCGTTACTAGTCGGTCGCCGACCTGCATCGGCCCATGGGTTACGGCGTTCCCGAGGTCATCGCGCCACAACTGCTGGCCCGAGACCGTGTCGAACGCCCGGAGGGTGTAGTCAGCGCCGCCGACGTACACTCGGTTGTCGGTCACCAACGGTCGTGCGAACACGGTGTTGGCCAGCGAACCGCGCCAGTCGACGCTTCCGGTCGCAGTGTCCAGTGCCAGCAGTTCCTCTGTGGCAGCACCGAGGTATGCGGTCCCATCAGCGGCCCCAACGGCTGACAGCGCAGCACCGATCTCCCGAGTCCATTCGACTGCCCCGGTCCGGTCGACGAAGAGCACACGGCCGTCGACCAGGGGTGCAACCACACCATCAGACGTCGCGCCGGGAGCACCCGACAGCGACGCGGGCAAGGGGTGGGTAAAAAGCGTCTTCCCGTCTGCACGAGCGACGCCGACTAACCGGTCTGGCACGTCATCCTCAGTACCGGAGATGGGGACCACGATGCGGTCACCGAGTGGAATTGGGGCAAACTCGACGACGCCAGGGTCGGCATCGTCGATTGGCGCGAGCCGGCGCTGCCAGACGGTGTCACCCGTGGCAGCATCGACGGCGACCATCGTTTCGGCTTTCGAGATGGCGTAGGCCCGCCCATCACCGACACCGATGGGTGATTTTTCGCCTTTCACGACCGTCACAGCCCAGGTGGTTTCTCCGGTCTGGATATCTAGGCCGGCAACGATCGGTCGATCGCGGAACGGACTGTGCGAGCCGGCAATGAGGTGACCAGCGTCGGTCATGGCGACGGACGAGGGTTCTCGAATCCCCGTATGCCACGACCGCTGAATTGGGGACGACCCCTCACCACGGAGACCGGCACAGCCAGCGATGCCGCCGACGGCGCCGGCTAAGACGCCGAGGGCACCACGGCGTGTCATGGAGGGCATGTACCGAACGTTACAATAGCCATTATATCAGTCTTGTTCTTAGAGTACAAAGGGTTTGAACTGCGCGAGACGGTTGATGCCTCGGTTTGCTCGCTTGGACTCAGAAAAGGCATGGGATTGACACTGTGAGAAGGAGAAGCCAACACAACCCCAACAGTCTCGGTGGTCGCTGACAGTATCTGAGATAATGCAGAACTCGTCGACTCCGCTGACGCCATCACAAGAAGCTGCACTTGGACTCATCATGCAGGGTGTCGATGACGAGGAGACGATTACACACGACGCAGCTGTCGATATTCTCACTGCAGGTGGCTTCGAGCGGCCCGAGGCACACGACCTCCTCGAACAGCTGTTGCTGAAAGGCTATCTCTACGAAGCGACGGATGGGCTTCGACTCACTGGTTGACCCACTCGAGCGCTCGAAACTGAGACGCTGAGAAGTCGTCGTCCTATTAACCAACAGACCCGGACCTACACGAGTTTTTGTTGGTTAACACTGCTCTGCAACACCGACGACAGACTCCACCGTTTCCGAAGCTTTCGGGCGAGCATGAGACGTCGTAGTCGATCGATCTTCACACGGGGAAACGCTCCCAGAGCACCAGAATTCTCCTCGTCGTCGAAAGCGAGCCGAGACGTTTTATCGCCGGACGGCAAGTGTCACGTATGCCATTCACTGGGAGTTGGCACACGCTCCTCGAGGAGTGCGACGCACTTCCCGCTGGGTCGACACTCGTGACGCCGCTCACGGAGAAGCGATTCCGCATTACCGACAGCCAAGCACACCGTGTCGTTATCGAGTTCGTCGACTCCGGTGACTCACAGCCGCTGCAGCGCGACCAGTTCGCGACACTTGCCGAGCGAATCGAGGAGGTCGGTGGCACGTTCGACTTGAGCCGACTTCCACCCGATGCCGAACCGTACGCGGCAGTATTGAGTCTCCATCCACGCTACGAGTGCGACGAGCGAGCGGGGACGATTACTGAAACCGACGACCCGACGAGTTCACAGTTGGTCGAAAGTCGCCCTGCTGCAACCGACAACAGCGAGCGCGTCGAACCCGATCTCGACGTCTATGCGGATATGCTGCTTCTCATCGACGCGCTCGAACGGCACGACCCAACAGCACTCGCCGAGTGTGAGACGCCGGTGCTCATCAATCTCTACACGCTGTGTTCAGACGTCCAGCGCAACGCTGGTGATCTCCGTCAGTCGGTCCGGGAACTCCTCCTTGACCGACTCCATCACGATCAACCCGTCCACGGTCAGTACGGGTCCGTCCAACGAACAACGCGACGTAATCGGACTCTCAAGGATGACGAGGACGTGTTGCGTGCCCTCGAAAATGCGGGTGTCCCTCGCGAACAGGTGTTGGGTGTCGACCGCGGGAAAGTCGACGACGCACTCGACGTGACCGACCTTTCGGAGTCGGCGGTGTACGATATCGAAGAGCGTGCGTACGTCCGGAAAGCCGACGTCGACGACGAACACAAGCAAACGCGACTGCAAGGGCTGAAAGACCGCCTCACCGCAAGTGATGACCCAGAAGCCGAGCAGTTACGCGAGGAAGTGGAGGCACTCGAACGCCGAATCGAGGAGTTGACCGAGTTCACACCGGGAACCGAAGTCGGCTCACGTTCCTGATGTAGAATTTGCAGCCTTACCGTCTTGGATCTTCAGACCACCGTTGGGCGTCTCCCAGCTCGCTCTCGGCGGGCCTGGACGGTGAGCGCAATCGCGGCAACTAGCAAGCACAGCGTTGGAAGCACGAAGAACCATCCGATGCTCAGCATACCGAGAATTGAGATACTCGTCCCGATGGCTACGGTCGCCCAGATGATGTGTCGATAGCCGAGCCACGCAGCAGCTCCGCCAACGGCGACGAGTCCGATGAGCACCATAGCCCAGCCGAACAGGACCGGGGCATTGCCGCCTGTGCTCCCGAAGAGATAGTCGATCCCTGCTTCACAACCCCGAGTAACCACAGTGGTGGACTCTCCGCCGGCGCTCTCGGTAGCCGTCTGCGTCGTCCAGCATGAGACGGGGCCGAATGCGCCCAGCATGAACAAGAACCCGTACCCGCCGCTGAGCCACGCGAGCACACCGGCGCCACGAGCAACACCGAGCAGAGAGGGCTTGGGGAGATTCATAGTGAACTAGACGGTGAAACAAATCTTAACGACATCCCGTGGCGGGGACGACACCCCATCGTCATCGCTGTCGGTCGTGTTCCTCGGATGCTGGACCACTGGACCCGCTGAGATGCGCATCAATCTTCGCGAGTGTGTCGTCGAAGCGTTCGCGTGGCGACCGTGTATCGGATGATCTGTCGGTCACACGCCGCCGAAGCTCTTCGGCGTGCTCCAGGTCGCCAACAAGGAGAATTCCCTCCCCGAAGACCGATGCAGCAACGCCTGGTGAGAGGCTGTGGATATCGACGAGGTCTACGTCATCCCTTTCGAGTGCCTCGCTGAGGTCTGCGCTCAGACTGAAGAACGCGTCATTGTACGCCGGGTTCTCACGCTGAGTCGTTTCTAACTCGACCGCAATGTCGATGTCGCTCGTTGGATGGGTTGTTGCTGTCGCGTAGGAACCGAAGCAAAGTGCACACTGCACCGAGTGCTCTCGAAGAACCCCTCGAAGCGTCTCAACTGGGAGGGAGTCGTCGATGGCAGCTGACTCAACGGATCTCATTGTTGATTTTCGGCGCGACTGCGTTGCAGGCGAGCCCGTTCAGTAAGCTTCCGCTCCTCTCGAGCACTCGCCCAATCACGGAGGTCACTGTACACGTCGTCGATTGTCCGGTCACCACTCGCCTCTGCAACAGTGACAGCGTCAACGGCTGCCGGTGTCGACGCGTCGTATGCTGCTTCGTAGTCTGCGATTCGGCCAGTCAATTCACGGGCGCGTGCTTGGAGTTCCTCGACTGTGTGTTCGGTTCGGAGCCGCTCGATTCGTCGCCACTCGAAATAGGCATCGTTACGCTCGTAGGTGGTTGGGTCGTCGCTCGGGTTCTTCACCACGCCAAGTTCTGTGAGGAAGCGGAGGTACTTTCGAGCGGTATCGGGCGTGACGCCTGCTCGGTCTGCGATGTCAGCGACACGCAGTGGTTCTCTGAGCTGGAGGGCGACGTCGTATATCTTTTCGACCGTCGTCCGGCGCTCGAGTGCGGCCTCCCACTCAGCAACGAAGTCCACTGACGGCGGGTCACTCATGAGATACGCGAGTCTGTTTGCCTCACAGACTAATGGAGTTGTCTCTCAGAGTCATATGTTCTTGTCTCGCTTGCTCTCTGCAAAGGGCATCTCAAGAATGATGACACACCCAATCCGGTTTTACGCTGAGTGTCGTCAGTTACTCGTCTGTCTGCGCTGCCTCAGAGACGCGCCGATAGTGTTCGGCTGGGAGTTGGGAGTCACGTGCTGATTGAACTTGTGCGTTCACCAGTTTGTTGAGCTGTGGACCCCACTCCTCAGGCGGTGCTGACTCGACATACGACGCCCACCGTTTGATCGACTCAATGCGCTGCTTATCGTTCCGTTCATGTTTCGCATCGAGTCTGTCACGCACGTTTGAGTCGCTCATATTTATCCTCCACAGCAAGTCGTTCAACCCAGTGTTCGAGTTCCGACTGCCTAAGGCTTTCTCCGAAAAGGGTGTACAGATGCACCGCATCTTCGAATGACGTTTTATCGCTCAGATACAGTTTATAGGCGATTTGCAGTTCCAACGGTCCAATTGGAAGTGCTGCAGTGCCAATCTCTGCAGTGATTGAATTGTCGAGTGATGCACGGTCGAACTCGTCGTCGACGAACTTCACCTCCAGATGGGGAATCACCTCGCCCTCGGGTGCAACCCAGATGTTGTCGTCATTGGAGAGCATCGTGTACATGTCATCAAGGGGCATCGAAGCACCCCAGAAATCCTCGGCTTTCAATCGATCGACGAGACGTTCGATAGTTGACTCATCGAGACGCTCAAGGAGAACATCAATGTCTTGGGTGGCACGGGAGCGTCCCGCTAAAATCGCAACGTAGCCGGAAATGAAGACGTGGTCGATGTCGAGGTCAGCAAGGAGTCGAGAGAAGGAGATCGCCAACTCGTCTAGTTCGTTTGGGGGTCGTTCGACGACTAACCTCCCGTCACGAAGCTCGATTCCAGTCATGTACTTTGATACTCTGGTTCGAGGTGGTTAGATGCGTCGGAACCTCGGTTCTGTGGATCTTGTGTTACGATTTGTCGTTGGGTCTGGGCAGCTAATTCGTATTCATCACTCATGGGCTTGTTTGAAGACTCCTACGCCCTTCTGGGGGAGACAAACTCTTCTCACAGCCCCCAGAGAGCAACAATCAGTACTACTTAGCCATTCAGTCAACCATAGAGTTACTCGGCGTCTGTCCCGAGTAATCGTTTTGTCCGTCCCCACAGCGACGTCGTCTCTGACTCTCCCTCGTCACCAGTCGCTTCTGGATGACCGTCGTCGCCGACGTCAGACTGGTTAGTCTGTGTCCTCTCGGCATTACCGAGACGCTTGACCTTTGCTTCAAGTTCCTCGATACGCTCCTCTCGCTTGTCGAGCGTTGCTTCGAGGCTGTTCACACGCTCTCGCAGCAACCGATTTTTCTCCACGAGGTATGCTCGACTACGCGTGTTGTCGGCGTCATTGCCATCGCTGGTGGCAGATACGTCTCTCTCGGCCTCTACTCTCGCCCGTGGCTCGTAGAACTCTGCGGTCCGTTCGATGGCACGCTCGATGGTCTTCTCGCCGTACGTCGATCCGTCGGCGTAGTGCACTTCGTCCCACTTCTCGCGGATCAACCCTGACTGGCGGAACAACTGGTCCATTTGGGTCGTGTCGCCGCCGCTCCAAAAGGCCAGCATGCAACACAGCGCCATGTCCGCTTCCGAGTTACTGTCGTAGCCACTGGTTGAGCCGTTCCACAGGCGGTCGAACTTCGCCCCGTTCGAAGCGTTGCTCGCTTTCTCGAGGAGGGTGTCGTCGTCGAGTGACGTGCTAGATGTGCTGTGTTGAATAGACAGACGGCGTCGGGATAGACCGTCAAATCAGTAAGGATGAAGCCGAGGAGGTCGGGTATGGTGGAAGTCGATCTCCTCGACTTCGTTGAGTGGTTCAAGCGTCTAGCCAAACAAGCCTTGGGAAAGCACGCGGGCGAGCCCGCCACCGGCGGGTTCGCCCGCTGGAAGCACGTCGTTATTCACGGGTTTCGGCTCGAAGAGGAGCACAGCTTCCGAGAAACCGCAAATCGGCTGAAGTACATGGGTGACATACGGGACGTCCTTGAGTTGAACAGGAGCGACGTCCCAGATTACACGACGCTGAACAAGTCGTTCGATCGGTTCAAGATGTGGGTGTGGCGGGCGTTGCTGCGCGTTTCAGCGCAGCAACACCCGCAGTCTGGATTCGCCGCTCTCGACAGCACGTTTTTTGATCGAGGCCACGCCTCTGCGCATTATCTCGATCGGTCGAACCAGACGGTTGAGACGATGAAAGTGACGACATTGACCGATACAGCGTCACTCGCTGTTCTTGACGTGCAGTGCCACGCGCAGTGGCCACATGATACGAAATCAGGGCCGCAGGTCGTCCGCCGGAACGCGGACGACCTGCATACAGTCGCTGCTGATAACGGCTTCCAGGATTGGCACTCTGAATACGAGTTCTACAGCCTCAGCGTGGAACCGTTGATTCACTACCGTGGATCGTCTGCGAACGCGCTCAGCAACAACGCGCTCATTCGAGAGCGTGGCTACACCCAGCGTTGGATGGCTGAAACGTCGTATTCGTCCGTGAAGCGCTCGCTCGGCGATGCCGTGCGAGCGCAAACCTGGTATCGAGAGTTCCGTGAAATCGTCCTGATGTTCGCCATCATCAACATCGAACAACTCTGTGATCCGCTCTGATCCCTACGCCGTACCCCTATTCAACACAGCAGCTAGATGTGGTCTCATCTCGCTGTGTGACATCCGTAGGAGTGTCCGTCGCTTGTGCGGGCGTCTCCTCGGCGATGTACTCACGATGGATCGCTTCCAGGGCGTCTTGTCTCTGCGACACCGCTGTTGGTGTCCCTGTCACTCGGTCGCCGGTGACGGTGAAGAATCGCGCTGTGTCGTAACACTCCATTTTGCCACGTCGATTGCGTCCCTCCGGCAAGCTCCCTTGGATCAGCACGTGATACCCCGTTCCCGACGGCGACACTTCAGTGTAGGAATCCAGTCGGGTGATGATGTCCTGTGCATCGTCGTCGACGTCGCCCGTTTCGGGATCACGACAGTCGTCGAGGTCGACGCCGACGATCGGGTCCTCCTCGGTGAACACAAAGCCGATTCCATCGGCCCGGCCACGTTCGAGATAGTCACAGGCAGTCTCGAACTCAGCCCACGTTTCTGGGTCCGTCGACGAGGCGAACGACCCCACCCCTGGGACCACCGGAATCTTCGTCGCTTTCCCGTCGCGTTGCTCCCGTCGCCAACACACCCACTGGGATCGTTCGACTAATTCTTCGGGTATCGATTCCTGTGTCAGCATCTCGGTAGGTTTCTCAGTCATTGGGTGTCTCCTCTGGAAGCCGCGCCCCTTTTGGCGCCAGAAAAAATCCCCCGCTGTTCGCTTCGCTCACTTCCAACGCCCTCACCCCCCTCTATACTAGTTGGTTTTTGCGATGCGGAATTGCCAAATCCGCAAATAGAAGCGCCATATCGCAGTCCTACCGCATATACCGCATTTTCCTGAACGGGTGTCTCTGATACCGCATAGCGGTATTGGGTGGAACACCGCCACGTCTTGCGATTTTGCTGATTTCTCCGCATCGCAAATTGCGTTTGCCGTAATGCACTCTCCGAATGCGGTGCAAGCGATGTAGAAGCGCTATACCGTACGATATCGCGATTCATCGGGTTCCCTCCGAATCTTGGAGTGCAATGCCCAGATAGTAGACTGTGGACTCCCCATCTGGGTGCTTCGTCTCCCGTTCAAATTCTATCTGATTACTGAGACGACGGCCAAACCAACTCCTCGAATCGACAGTTGCACTATGATTCTCAGCCCACGTTTTGTACCGCTCATAGACAGCTGCTGACTTGACTTCGTTCCCCTCATCGACCACCAGACATTCCTTGGCAAACTGCCCGGCGACG
Source organism: Halogranum roseipondis (assembly GCF_059695585.1). NCBI lineage: Archaea > Methanobacteriati > Methanobacteriota > Halobacteria > Halobacteriales > Haloferacaceae > Halogranum > Halogranum roseipondis. Next base: position 425,474 of record NZ_JBUEED010000008.1, on the reverse strand, counting down.
ATGTTCGGATCGTCTCTCCAACCCGCCTCGAGATCCGGGTAAGCTACATCATCGCTTCCCCCAGAGGCAGTTGTCTGTGGGTCATTACTGGAGCCAAACGATGTGTTGAGGAGTGTTTCGAGTGGCTTCGTGGAACCATCCCTATAGGCGACCGGCTCATCGTCCTCACGCAGAATGACGATTGCATAGCTGTCTGTGCCGTATGTCGGATTCGCCAACTCCGCTGCTGGGATGAACGGCTGTTTGATTGTCACCCAGTCAGTCTCCAGCGCCGCTTTCGACTCATAGGTGTGAATCTCCCCTCGCTCAAAGACGAGATATTCCTCTACTGGGTGGTCATAGCTGTAGGTTGCAGGTACGCGATCTTTGGTGACTTCGTCCCATCCAGCGGCACGCAGATGCTCTGTGCTACTTCCATCCTGAAGGACAATTTCGTCTCCATCCTTCACCCACACAGAACGCTTCGAGTCGTCGCTCCCGTTCACTGGTCGGATGGCCGTCACGCCACCCTGTTCGGTCGCACCGCCGTTGAACGTCAACGGTGCATCGTGCGTATAGAACCGCGTCTCACCGTTTGCAAGTTCACGAACTGGCGGTGAGAGGATAGTCTCGATTCGTTCAGCCCAGTAAGCCTCTGTCTCTCCTGTTCGGACGACAAACAGCGGAACTGCGCTCTCTGCTTGTGCCTTCTTGAGATTCGTGAGCACCTTCGTTGGGTACTCTGGCGTCGTCGTCTCGACCTCGATCGCGAACGGTGTTTCGAGGTCCGGATGCGTCGCTCTTGCGTCCGGTTGCTCACTCCCATCTTGCGTGAGAATCGAGACGGTGAACCCCAGCGGCGACAACGCCTGTTCGATCTCCAAGAGCGCATCGTCGTGGTCACTTCCACCGGCAGATCGCACGTCACCAGTGTCGGGTTCGGCTGCTGTTTCTCCGGCGTCTGTAAGTCGGACGATGAGTTCGTCGGCGTCGATATCGACCGTGGTGTCGAGTAGTCGCGACCGTTTGCGAATCTCCGTGAGTTCCTCATAGGCCGGTGGCTCGGCCTCAACCCGCTCGTACAGCTCTCGAAGTGTCTCATCGACTGTCTCGACACTCACCCACTCGTTGTCGTCACGAACGCCCTCACGGAGTTGCACACTCCGAACGGTCTTCGCGATGGCGACGTCCAGATCGTCGGTGTGCACATCGAGTAGGTCTCCAAGTTCGTCGGGCGTCGTCGCCGTCGGCTGGCTGGTGTCTCGAGGGACGCCGAACTCCTGCTGTGTCCGCTCGTGAACATGCTCAAGCGCATCTTGGAACCGCTGTTCTTCCTGTGCTGAGAGCGGCGACTCACTCTCTGGGTGGCCCTCCGGAATCGGGAGTGGTTTGACGTTGAACGGATAGGGCCCGGTCTCGCCGAACGTCGGACTCGGGAGTTGAGCAATCCATTCACCACGTGGCAACGACCGAATTCGATTGGCGAACGCTTCAGGGTCCAACTCTTCGTGGGCCATCGCGTTCGCGAGTTCGCGGTCAACGTTGATCTTCCCGACGAGCAAGGTCCCGATGTTGTTGAGCAGGTTGAGATACAAGCGTCGGCCACCCTCGGCTTGCATCTGCTCGGGGAACTGCATCGCTAGTCCTACCGAGAGTCGGAAACTCCGCCCTTTCTCGAGCATATTGTTGAGAACGTCAGAGGCGGCCATAGAGGCAGCCTCGTCAATCATGAGGTTAACTACGTAATCGTCGGGGCGTTGCGTCAGGTCGTCCTCGTGCGTCCGGAGCGCGTCTTCGAGCATCGCGAGGATGAGGCCGGTCAGCAGTTTCGCCGCCTCGTCACTCAGGCCCCCGAGGTCGAACAGGATGACCTGGTTACTGTCGAGGATGTCATTGAAATCGAGCTGCCGAGCGGTGTTGTTGAAGATGCGCCGGAGATTGGCGTCCTGAGAGACGTAGGCGAGACGATTGTTCAGCCCCGTGAGGATCGTCGAGAACGTGTTCGCATCGGTGTTGGCCTTCCGTCGAAGCTCGCGGCGGGCGGCGACGTCGGTCGTCTTTGGGAGCGCCTCCTCGTTCGGTTCAGGTGGGCCAGCAGCCGCGAGTTGATCCGAGGCATTTTCGAGTTGTTCGTGGCCGAAGTAGTCCTCACTCTCGCGGTAGCTGCCGTTCTCACGACCGTACTCCTCGTCGAACAGCGCCTTGATGAGCGACTCGATGAGGATTGGGGAGGTCGCAGCGCGTCTGAACAAGTCCTTCCCCATCACGAGTTCGAGAATCTGCTTGTACTGGTCGGCTTTGCGCTTGATTGCGTCCGTCCGTTGGACGCCACGCGAGAGGTCTGCTCGGAGGTCGAAAAACGAGAAGCCGGGCAGGATATCCGGGACGGTGAAGTGCAGGACGTTTTCCTCGAGGTCCTCCATCCCGAAACGCCGGCCGTGGGCACGCATGTAGTTCTCCGCGAGTCCGTCGCCCTTGTGGTCAAGCACGATGACCGGCCCATCGGTGTTGGCGGACGCCGAGAGGATGTCGTTGAGCAGTGCTTTCGACTTCCCGCCGCCCGTCGTCGCCGCCCGGAGATAATGTGTGACTAGCGACGACGTCGGGATGCACACCGGGTCGTCTTGAGGCGTGCCGTTCTCGTCGACGGCGTGACCGATCGCCATTCCCTCGCGCAGACTGTCCATGTGGTCGTGGTGCGGGAGTGGTAGCGAGCTTCGACTCTCTTGTTCGGAGCGCGTTCGTCGTGAGCCTTCAACACTCAACTCGCTTCCCGACGGAATGGTGGTGAACTGCGCGAGTTCGCGGGAATTACAAACGAAATCCGGTGTGGTTCGCCCCCGACCAGTCACGAGCTCTCGATCGAGAAGTTGGTCGAACACAGCGAGGGCGTGCTTCCGTTTCGACGACGCCCGGTGTCGATTCGCTCGCAGGCGTTCGCGCTCGACTTCGTAGAACTCCCCACCAATCGAATCGAAGACCGTCATGAGGTCGTCGAGTTGGGCGTCGACTGGTTCCTCGTCGACGTCGGTTGTGGGCACAGCAACCGCCCGGAGATTGACCGTGAACGTTCGGCGGGGGTTCTTGGCACTGAGTTCCTCGAGTCGTTGGGTGGCCCCGTCGCTCAGATGTTGTTCTTTCTCGGCGAGCGTTCGTGTGTCGGTGAAGACGGCGTCGACGGCCTTGTCCATCAACGTATCCGTCTGGTTTCGGAGGTTGAGCTTGCGGTTCTCGGCTGTCGGTGACCAGTCGGGTTTCCGCTGGAATAACACTTGGAAGACGGTGGGTGCCTCGACGTCGGCGAGTTCGTCGACGAGTGAAACGAGTGGGAGTGACAGGTCGTCGTCTGCGAACGGTTCGGCGTCGTTCCGCGTGAGCAGCATCATCCAGTCGTCTTTCCGCATACTCGATCCCTGCCATCGCACGCCGCGTGGTGAGAGATCGTCGCGCGGTGTGTCGTCGTCGACGAGTTTCGATTCGACGTCGAACGACTCTCGTGAGAGGTCGAACGACGACGGGTAGATCCGCGTGAGGCGTTCTTCGAGTGTGTCGAGGTGAGTGTCGGCGCCGTAGTAGAACTCGACTGGTTCGTCGGCACCCTCGCTCACGACGAGGAACTCGAACGTCGGCGGCGTCGTCGAGTGCAGCGGGTTCAGGCGTTGTGTGAACGAGGACTCTTCGGCAGTGAGTTTGTGCAGACTCTCAAGGGCGGTTGGAATCCGAGCGGTTGGGAGTGTTTCCGACGTGGGCGTGACCCGGATATACTCGCGGGTCATTCGAGGATACCTCGCTGGGTGGTGTCGTTTGTGGAGCGATGCGGCTGTCGGAGTGGATTAGTTGTCGTCATTGTCGCGAATGCGAAGGAGTTCGAGCAGGCGGTCTTGGGCGGCGATACACTTGTCTCGAAACACCCGATCGTGGGGGAGTCGAGCGATGATGTAGGCGGTACTCACGGTCGGCGTCAGCGTCGCAAGGAGTGGTGTGAGAAACGTCGGAAGCGAGGCGGGGGGCCCGACGGCGAACGAGGTCAGCGCAAGGACGAACCCGTATCGAGTGGGGAACTCCCAGAGTTCACGTCGGGGCTTCCAGACCATTCGAACGAGGTCCAAGCGCAGTGCGTCTTTGATCTGGTAGGCGATGCCCAGTGAGCCGACAAGCCAGAAAATTCGAGCGCCGAAGCGTCGACCGACTGGAGCGCTCTCGACGGCGACGAGGATGAGCATAACCGCCCCGTACAGGCCGATGGCAGAGTAGACGGCAAGTGCGTACCACTTCGGGGGGTTCCACTCGCCAGCCCAGCCTGTGGGGTCGTTGCGTTCTCTCTCGGCGACGTGGGCGAAGTATATGACTCCGAACAGACCGGTGAATATCCAGGCGAGTGTGTTTAGCGGCGTGTTGCTTACGGCGGTAATCGTTGTAATCGACTGGCTGAACCACTGCATGCCCGTGTCTGGAGAGACAAATAACGCGCCGGCGATGGCCGCGATCAGCGGGATGAACAGGAGTACGCCGACGAGAAGTACTCCAAGGACGCCGAGGCGACGCGCAAAGAGGAAGCGTGCCGTCGAGTCGGTTACGTAGTCTTTGATTGCGTTGAGCAGGTTTCGGATCTTTCCGCGTAGTGAAGTGGGGGGTTGTGGTTGCTCTGCTGCACGCTTCTTTCGGACGGCCTCACGCCACTCATCGCGTTTTTCACAGCGGCGACAGAGCACGACGTGATTCTCGGGGGTGAAGACGTTCTCGTTGAGTAGAGCAATCAAATACGATTCAGAGTTGTTCCCATCCACTTCACTCCCACAAGCCTCACAATGGCTACTCTCACGACCGAGAGCCTTGTGATGGGCATCGGCTGGATCATAGTCCGGCTGGGGAGTGGCGTCTCTCATAGCTAGTATTCGTTCGACGAACCCTGCTCTGCAGACGTCTCGATTAGCTGTGCTTCTTCCTCGAGTGCGGTCACTTTGACTGGGTACGTTCCCTCATCCTCAACTGAGACAAGTGCATGGCTGTACCCTCGGTCTCGATCACCCGGCTTCGCATTGCGAATGAACTCTGCCTCGCGAGAGGTTAACCCGAGCTTCGCCCGATTCTCCTCGGAGAGCCCAGGAAGTCGATAGAGAATCTTCATCGAGCAGTTGTTCGCGATGGTCTCCGCTCGGGGGTGAATGAAGAAGTCCTTGAGCTCCTGCGTCACGAGATGGATGCTCAAGTCGTAGTGCCGAGAGTGCCGTGTGGCACGGTCGAGCCACTGGAGACTTCCCTCGTGTTCCATGAGGTAATGTGCCTCGTCGACGGCGAGAATGACGCGCTTGTCCGTCTCTTTGGCTCGCTGGTAGACGTTGTCGAAAAGTAACTGCATCATCAACGCGATCTCACGGTCGGCCTCGCCTTGCTGGAGGTCCAGGTAGACGACCTTCTCATCGGAGATGTTGACCTCTGTCTCACCAGCGAGATTCGAGAACTCGCCGTTGCCCATGAATGGGCGCATCGCCATCCGGAGGTCGGCAGCGCGTTCTTGCCACTTCTCGACTTCCAGTTCGGTTGGGTCGTCCGCCTCGGTATCGACCGAATCGAGGAACCCTGCAGCGTCGTCTGCAATCTCGGCGAGGATGCCGATCACATCGCGAATCGTCGGACTCGCATTGCCGTGTGTCGAGGGGTCTGCTGTGATTCCGTTGCGGCGGTAGGCTTCTCGAACAGTCGTGCCGAGGACAGCACGCTCTTTCTTGTCGAGGCCGTTGCCGACGTGGGCAAAGAACGTGTCAAAGAAGCCCATGACGCTGCTGAAACGCTGGCTGAAGGGGTCGATGTCGGGAGCGTCTCGCAGCACGTGTGTTGGTGTCTGCTTGATTTCGAGTGGGTTCAATCCTCGGGTCCCGCCAACCACGATGTGCTCACCATCGAGGGCATCAGAGAGACTGCGGAAGCCCTCCAGCGGGTCGATCATGATGAGGATCGTATCGGGGTCCTTTGCGAGTTGCCGCAGGTTCAATAGCTTCGTCCCGAACGATTTCCCCGAGCCAATCTTCGCGGCGGTGAGGATGTTGTAGCCGTTCTCTCGGTCGAAGCGGTCCATGACGACCGGGGCATCGGTCGTCGCGTGATACCCGACAAGCACGCCACTCTCTTCGATGAGGGTACTCGCAGAGAACGGAAAGAGTGCGCCCGCGGCTTTCCCCAACATCGGCGTCGTCTGTTCGAGCGTGTCCTTCGCAATCGGACTGTTACTCACGAGCCCCTCGTCCTGTGTGTAGTCGACGGACTTTGTGACGAGCCGCTTTTTCATCAACTCCGATTGCAGACGGTTCGTCGTCTCTTGGACCGCTTTCTTCGTGTTGCCGCGGATCGTGAGATAGACGGCGACTTCGAAGACCCGCTGTGAGCCGTCTGTGAGTTGGGCAAGGACCTCTTTGTGGTCCTGGAGTCGGCGTTGGGTTGCACCGAGAGAGGCCCCACCACGCTGTTCTTTCTCTCGTCTGGTTGCATCGAGATCTGTAATCGCGCGTTCGAACTGCTTGATGGCTTGCTCTGACTCACGTGGATTCGCATGAATCGAAATGTCAATGTCGGCACTCGGGTGTGTGGTCAGCATATCGAGCAGGCCGGGCGTCGCCGCTGCCGGGAAATCGGCAAAGAACAGTGTCTTCGCCCAGCGCTCACCCGTCTGTGTGATATCGGATTCGAGCTTGATACTCGACGGTGCGACGTTCTGTGCGTGCACTTGGTTGTGGTTGTCCGTACCAGTGTCGTTCGATTCGAGATTGGTGAACCGCTCGATGAGTGTCTTGAGCATCTTCAGAACCTCCCAGAGTCGTCACCGGTCACCACGGGAACCGAGCGAACGCGCTCGTTGCGTTGTCCGGCACTCGGCCCGTAGTGTGTTCGTTCGCCACTCCAGTACTCTTCGAGCAGTGCGGAGAGCTCGTCGGCTGAGACACGCTCTGCGTCACAGCCTTCGAGGTCACGAATCCCGCTCTCAACTGCCCGAAGGCGACGCTCCAGTTCCTCTTTCTGTCGCTCGCGGATCTCCTCGTACGTGAGCTGGGTACTCTCAGCCCCAAGGACTCGAATGCATCCGCCAATCATCGGGAGGTCACAGAGCTTCGCGAGTGCACCCCGGTCAGCGAGCTGTACTTCGCGGATACTGACCGGGATGAGGATGTGATACTCACGAACACAGGTTCCACGGCTCTCGAACTCTGCGGGGAACTTCTCTTGGTAGACACGGATGATGTCGCCGAGAGCAGGATTCTCGACGACGTCGGGATCGTCCAGCCGTTCGCGATACCCGGACGCAATGCGCTCAGGCTCAACGGGGCGGGCCGTCGAATGGATCTGTAGGTCGAAGTCCAGTGCGTTCAGCACACTGCCGAAGGAGTTGGCCATCGATTCCCACTCTTCGTCGGTCGCGAGTGAGAGGTTCGCTGGACTCACTCGAAGCGCGGCGACGAGATCGCCATCGGTGCGTTCAACAAGACCCGAAATGGGCAGAAATCGCTCGACCTGTGTGAGCGAGTCGGTCTGTTTGGCGGGCGTTTCAGCGACTGCGGTTTTGGTGTGTGCTGCTCGTGAAAACATAATCATGTCCGCTAACCACTGCTGTGGCGATTTGTGAGATGGCGTAACGAAAACGAAGGCCGCGGTCAACAGCAGGATGCCAATCGTTGCGAGGAGGGCACCAATGTTCAACCATTGCGGTGTTGCAAGGAGGATAAACCCACAGACAATCCCAGCAGGGATGAACAACTTCAGGTCATTGAGGCTGTAGTCGATCTCGATGCCGAAAATTTCGTCACTCGCCCCAAATTCATCGAGGATTCGTCGTGATGGGTCGCGATGGCTCATTCGTTCTGCCCCCGCGTGTTGAAGACTGTTTCTCGACTCTCAGCCGTCTGCTGTGCGTACGAGTACGGGCCACCGTATCGCTCGCTCTTGACAGCCTCTCTCACATCGTAGAACTGTTCGTCGTCGGCACCTCTCAGAACGATCGTTTGGTCTGCGTAAGCATCGTCAAACCGGTCGTAGCCTCGGTTTAAACTCCAATCACGGGTGAAGGTTGCACCGCGTCCAACATCAGTGAATTCTCCCCTGCTGTCGAAGTAACCAGCTAGATAGTTTTGACTTGTAGAGAGTTGCTGACTACTGCTGATTTCTTCGATGTCACTGCGTGCGTGAATCGGGTCTTCAGATGTGGTAGAGTGCTTCGAGTTCTTTGACGTACCAGACGAACTTGAGGTACTCGATGCTCCAAGACTCGTCGTCGCCGAGTTACCACTCCGAGCAAGCCCACCTGAGGGACTCCCCAGTGCGCCAGCCGCACTCGTTCCGGTCGCTCCAACAGCACCGGTCGAACCCGTATTGTCGCTGGAGAACGGCGAGCCCTGCACTGGGTCCACACGTGAACTGGAGGCAGCTGAACTGGCTGCGTTCGTCGCCGCACGTCCGGCTTTTCCGACCTTGTTCGACGCACTTGCGAGACTCGTCGCCGACACCGCACCGAGAAAACCGGCTGCCATCGACGAGAACGGCCGCATCGAACGCATCCCGATGAACAACATGATCGGCGACAACAGCGCAATCACCCACAGACACAGCGTCAACAGTGCATAGACACCGAGTCCCGGGACGATGGATGTCGGGCCGGGCATGGCACTTCGAGCGGCGTTGATAATTGGATAGCCGAAGCCCAAGACGAGTGCTGTCGGGAAGGGCAAGAACGAGACGGTGACGAACAGATCCCGCCCAATTTGGCCAACCTTCGAGACGATACTGAGTGGACCGAAATCGACCAAGGAGAGGGCAATGAAGATCGGGAGTGCCGGGGCGAAGATGAACACAGACACCCACGAGAGGCCAAAGACGAGCGCAATCAAGAGGAACAGCACGCCCGAGGACAACCACACGAGGATGATGCCCAGTCCGGCGGCGGCGTTGTTCCCGCCAATCGATCCGAGGTCAGCAACGAGGTCGGCCCCATCGGGGGCGACGGCGAGAATCATCCCCTGTGAGAGATGCAAGATGACGGCGGCCCAGATCCACGATGCGAGGATGAAGAACAAGCCAAACCACCCCTTTTGTCGCAGCGTCTTCCTTTGGTGCGCTGCAGCGGAGCCACCTGGGAGAATCGTCGTGAGTCGAAGTACGACCATCGCGAAACCCCACAGGGCGAGGCCGATTGGAAGGCCCTTAGTGAACCACATATCGTAGGCGGTCCCCATCGGCGCGTTCGTCGGTCGATCGACGAGCTCCATCTTGCCATCGTCGAGCGGAACAGGCCGAGAGACGAGGAACTCGACCGACCACTCGGCGACGTCGCGAGCGAATTCAAGATACCCGTGTGCGATAGCGCGAGCTGCATCAACGACGCCGTTACAGACCTGCCCACTCACGGGGTCGATACCGCTACAGTAGCCTGCTTCTTCGTTGCTGTCGCCGCTTTGTCCGTCACCACTGGGCGTTGGTTCGCCTGGTGTCTCGAGTTGGCTTGGACTCGTCGGGGCATCCGCGACGGCGAGAACGGGAACGAACCCGGCGCTCGTGACGAGTATCAGTGCAATCACCACTAAGAGACGTGAGTTGTGTGTCATGGAAGGAAGAACGTCAGCGTAGTGTCTCCTCAGAAGAAGGGGACGATACTGACACAGTTCGCGACGGACGTTCCAGTAAACCCGATGAACATCTCGATGACGACGGCGAACAGTGGCGTCGTGATGGAACTCATGCCAGCCCGATTACGCCAATCTTTGAGCGCTTGGACTGTTTGAGGGTCCTTTGGGAAGCCAGCTGCAGTATGGAGGATGTACGACAGAATCGCCGCTCCAATCATGAGCGTTCCCACGACGAGTGGGGCTGCCTGATTGATTGTCTCTGCGAGAGGCGTTCCACAGATTCCACTGCCCACCTGTGATTGTGCAGCGGCAGGTGCGGGAAGGGTCAGAAGGATAACCGAACTGGTCAACCCGATGAGGACGTCGCTCCGATGCGATTTCACGCGTGCGACACAGTTGGAGAGTCGTCGCCGAACGCGATTGAAAGGCGAAGGGTCTGAACCGGTCTGCAAATTGGCTGTGAGTACTGTCTCGTCTGCGGAATCGGAAGTGGTTGAATCGGTATTTCGGGTCATGCTGTTTTGGGGTCTGCTTCTCGAAGGAGGGGAGCGGTCAGGGGGACACGACCCATATGCAGGCGAAGGCGGTCGCTGACGGGTGCTTGGTATCCTCTCAGGTCTCTTGTGGGACTCAAGAGGACTTGCAAGACACCTCGATTCAGCCTCTCCTGCATACGTTCCACAAACAGGAGAATGAGTTTGTAGCCACCGCCGTACACACCTGTTACGCCCCGTGACAGAATTTGTTGCTTAAATTACAAGGAAATACTAAAGGGAGTACGGAGTACGAACGAATAATGAACGCTCGGGAACTTGTGACATGTTTTACAGCTGCCCAGAATCCGGACACGGTCCCGGTAGCAGCTGTCTTTCGAACGCTTCGTGAGGACAGCGAATCACAGGTGGATCTTGCAGTGGAGTTCGACACCACTCGAAAGACAATCAATCAGCTGATTAGCGAGTTTACTGAGCTCGGTTTCATCACCTCCACCGAGGATGGCTATCGCCTGACTGGCGCTGGTGCAATCGCACTGCAGCAGTACACCAACGCAGCAGGTACGATTGGAGAAGAGAGACTTCAGTTCCTTGTGACGTCACAGAATCGAGTGACGATACTGCGTTCTCTACGTGAACACCCCGCCCGAAAAGGAGAGCTTGCGTCTCGCCAGAACCTCCCCTCTCGGTCGACCGTTGGTCGGACGATTGGTACCGCGGAGACATACGGACTCGTTACCCGAACCACATGTGGGGACTATACCGTGACCTCACATGGGGAGACAGTCCTCGAAACGTACGACGGCCTACTCCACGCCTTCGAACAGATACTGGACAAGACTTCCTGCTTGCAGAACCTTGGTGTGGAGTGCGCTGAGCTTCCTGTGAGTGCTCTCGATGGTGAAGAGATGGTCACTGGGAACCCAAAGAACCCGTTCACACAGCGCAATAAGTTGGTCACGTTCCTCGACTCACTCGATGAGACAGAGGTTGATCATATACGGACGTTCTCCTCGTACTTCGATCTCGAAATCTCGAAAGCATTCAACCCGCTCATGCGCTCCGAGACTCGAATGGATGTGATCAGCCCTGCAACTGCGCTCGATGAGATGCCGACCGTCGCAGAAGGAGCAGAACACGTCAAACAAGGGCTTGGTGCAGAGAACGTTCATTGGCAACTCTACCCGGGAGAGCTGCCGGTTGGGTTGCTAATTGTCGACGAGGATTGGGTTGTTGCTGGTCCCAAGAGTGTTAGTGATGCCACCGAGGTTTCTGGCACCGTCTACTGCTCAGACCCCGAAATCGTCGAGTGGGCGATTGATCTCCACGAAGCCTACATGAGGGACTCGAAGAAACCCTTGGAGCAATTGGTTCACTCGTTTCGATCGGCGAGTAGCACCCTTTTGGAGAAAGTCATGCCAATGCAAATGCCACAGTGACGACTTGATTGCAATTTCGCCGCCGAGAGTTAAGCAAACCATTTCCGATTCGACGCCAAATCCGCGACTAATCTAACGCCACCCACTCATGGATACTGAATCTTCGTACGACTATCAATTCCAGTTCGAGGATCCAACGGGGCACACCCACGTCTTCGAACTCGAAGCTCATTGCAGGAACAACATAGGTGAACCGCGAATCAGATGGCGAACCGAAGACGGGTCGGTCGCTGGTAAATGGGGGACTCTCAAATTCCCGGAAGACCGCTCACGGTCGACCCACACGCCGTACATGACGATGGAAGTCTCCGAACCGACATTGGTCTTCGGTCGGTTCGAGAAGAGTACGCCAACGATATTCGATATGCCTCGGGACTCGCTTACACTTCCACAGCGAATTGGGTCGACGATTCGTGACGAGCTAGAAGCTCTTGGGAGTCCAGCCCAGCGAGAGACAATCTCGGACGACCCCCATGCATTCCCGCCAGCGATAACAGATCCGGGTCTCCCACTCGAACCAGCGACGTGGTCACGCGTTGGATGGAATCCCGACGACCAGATTATGTGGTATCGACTCACGAACTACCCGAAGCCTGGATCAACAGAGTGGGATCAAGAAGCAGTGACGTCACCGCGACCCTATCAGATTGAACGAGGAACGCTCACTTGGCGAAAGCACCACATCACAGGAGCAAGCGGGTCGCCAGAAGAGCTCATTGATCAACTCGAGTTAGAAGAGATTTCGTAGTGTTACAACCCGAAGAGTCACCGACTACGGAGGCTCAACATTCGACTCGGTGTCGAGATCCCCTTGAACGTCTCACCGGGATGAGGAAGACCAAGTTGGTAGCGGATTGCGTCCTGTGCTTTGAGCGGCTTGAAGATTCGTGGCTCTTCTAACTCCCAGATTTTGCAGTACGGTGCTTGTGCACCGCTGCGCTTCAGAATTGCATTGACCGCACGACGGGCGGCCTCGTTTGCACTTTCCATGCTCGCGAGATCGGTATTGGTTCGAACGTAATCAGACGCCAAGACGAAGTTCTCTAACTTGGTGGCTGCACTCGGTCGGTAGCGAAGCGACCCAGCGGTGTTCACGAGAAGCGGCTCGCGATTGACGACACCTGTATCCGTCTCTTCGATAGCTGGGTTGAGGAACGACTCGACAAGGACGTCGTCCGAGAGGCGCTCAGTCCCGTTCCGATTGAGATGGGCTTTCAGTTGTGCCCACGTTTCGGCTTTGATTTCGTCAGGAGTGCAGTCACGCGCTGGCTTATCGTAGAGCATTCCAGGCTTGTCCCAGTCAGAGATGATGACTGAGAGGACGCCCTCAATGGTTCCATCGCTCTCCCCGGAGAGGGTGTACTCCTCCCAGAACTGTTGCTGTGAAATCGATGTGAGTGCCCATGGAGAGTCCAAGTAGAGTTGGTGGCCGTGGACAAGTGGGGTGTCTTCAGAGAGGTAGAACTGAATCCCGCTCATCCAACCGGTGTCGATTCGATCGAGACGCGCGAGCGATGGCGCTCCACGACGGAGCTTTTCAGTTAACAACTCAACCATCACTTCGACTGGCAGCGCAGCCACGTAGTAATCAGTCTGCACTTCTTCCGTGGAGCCCACTTTGTCGACGGTGACACTAGTGACACGCTCTCGTGTACAGTTGATGGCAGTGACTTGAGCATCGTGGACGAATTCGACACCCCTGTCTTGGAGGTACGTGACCCACGGTTCAATCCATGCTTTGCTCGTCGGACCGTTGAGTATTTTCTCGGCCTCCATTGAGGGGTCTAGTTGTCCTCGGATGAGCTGAAGGTAAATCTGCCCGAAGGTTCGAGCACTCCCATCTTGGGGACGAAGCGCGACAAGCAACTGCGTTACCGCTGCAAGTTGCTGGTACGGTTCGGACATCCGCTCTGCCTCGATGTAGTCCCACCATGAGATGTTCTCAAGTTCGCTCTCACGTCGTTTGTCACAACTCGTGAGAAGCGTCAACATCCGTTCTGCGAAGAACCGTGCTTCAGTTCCCGAGAGCGAATTCGAAGAGTTGCCAGGCCGAAGCGTCTCTGCCCATTCGTCGAGCGTCTCTGGTGTTTTCGTAGAGGCGACTGCTTCCTCTCCAGTCATTCGTGCCATGAGCGACTGGGAGGTTGGCACAAGATTGTCGGCAACTGTGTGGTGGTCTCCGTACGGGATACGGCTCATCGTGTCCGTGACGTGCCTGTAAAAGCCCGGGAAGAATCGAAAGCCGTGTTCACCGAGAACCTGAGTCTCGTCCGATATGGGAATACTTCGTGCTTTCCCACCGAAGCGACTCTTTGCTTCGTAGACGGTCACCTCGAACCCTCGCTCAATAAGTTCGTGAGCGGCGCTTAGGCCACCAATCCCTCCTCCAAGGATTGCAACAGTTTGTGTCACAACTTCCCTTGGTTTGTACATACTTGAACCGTTGGATGGCAGAGTCTGTCACTCGTAAGAGGGACTCTTTTCTTGAGAGACCCAATGCAGATATTCCTGAGGGGGTTCACGGGAGCATGAAAGAGCTGGGGAAGATGTACGGGATTTCGACGGAGGAGGCCTACATTCTCGCTGCGAAAGTGCTGTTGAACCTTGAGTCGGAGATCGAGTATGCTCCGGACGGCGACCTTGTTGAGACGTTTCTTGAGAAGCACGCGAACCGATAGCGACGGGAGAGTGGACAGCGCGCTCGACACGCCTCCGCTGGCAGAGCACGCTCGACGGTCTCTCGACTCAATATGGGTGTCTCCTGAACCTATGTGATTATACGCGCCGACGCTGGAAGACTGAAATATGGCTGATTCGGACGCACGGAAAGACGGTAGCCACGAGATCGACTTCGAGGCTTACAATCTTCCGACTGATCTGACGGCTTTTCAAGCGTATCTCTTGTGTCTGATCTATCGCTTCGATGTTACAGATGGGGCGGTTTTGCAATCGGCGCTTGAGGCGCTCTACCCCGAACCAATCAACCACGGCCGACTCTATCCAAGTCTTGATCGGTTGGTCGATGCGGGATTGGTCAGCAAGCAAACGAAAGCTACGGACAAGCGATACAAGGAATACACGCTCACCGGACGTGGTGAGTGGGTTGTCGATGAGTACGCGCGGTTCGTCGAAGAGATGGTGGTTCCTTGAGTCGGCGGATTGAGTTGCGACGGGAGGTCATCGCTGTGTGAGCACCGCTGCGTTTGTTGTCGACGTCGTCAGGAGAGAGAGTACATTTCGTCTGTTCAAGCGACGAGAGAACCGCTCTCCGGCTACTTTTCTCTCGCCTCGGCTTCCGTGCGCGTGTTGATGAGCCGGCCGCGTTGGACCAGCGGGCGTTCTCTATAAGAGATCACGAGAGGGCCGTTGGACAGACTAACGACCGACGAGAAAAGCGTCGGTCGTTGGGCGTCACGATCTAGAGCTCAAGTAACTAAGGAGTATTTCACAACTTTGGGATTTTGTCTGGCGACTGAGTAGCGGCAAGCCGGTTGGTGAAGAACGGCCTTATCCATCTCCTCAGCCAATTTTATCTGATGTCTTCATCGAATTCGACGGATACCGAACCACCGTCACGTCTTGGCCGCCTTCTCTTTGGCGGCGGACTCGCAGTCCTCGCATTCCTGAATCTCAGGAACCTCGAGGGACGTATCGCCTATGCCGATGCCAAGGGTGTTCCACTCGCCGAGAAGCTAGTGCCTGCTGCAAGTGGCCTTCTTCTCGGTGGGAGTCTTGGCATTGGCGTCTGGAAGCTTCCGAAGCTCGCAGCAGCAAGCGTTGCGACGTTCTTTGCTGGGGTTACGCCAGTCATGCACGACTTCTGGGCAGTTGACGAGGAATCCCGTGACGAGGAGCTGATGTCGTTCCTCCAGAACATGACGCTCCTTGGTGCTGCTATCGCATTCTTCAAGCGCGCAACCCAAGAATAGCGACTCCCAGTCGTACGTCCTTTCCAGGTGGGCGATTTTTGACACTGTGTCTATTTGAATATAAATAGCCATACCGGGAACTACTGAATTAAAATGGTTTGCGTGACTTTGTCTCAGCATGGCCCACGAACACACTGTACAGACAACGCTGTTAGGTAAGCCTCAGACGACCCTTGTCAATCAGCGGCATGCCGATGAATACGATGTCGATATCGGACGGGCCAATGGTGGAAACTCGCATCTGTTGAACACTCCGGTTGGAGATGATGGCTGGCTTGGAAATCCGTTTACCATGGCGAACCACACACGGGAAGAGGCAGTCGAAAAATATCGTGAGGCGTTTCGGAGCAGATTACAAGAGGACGCATTTCGCGAGGCTGTGGAGTCACTACAGGGTAAGACGCTGGCCTGCTGGTGCTATCCGCAGGAGTGCCACGGTGATGTGATTCTCGCGTATTTACACTACAAAGCAGACGTTCTCGACTAACCAAGAGAACAGCTCAGACTATCTCGACTGGATGAAGATGGGGCACTCCATCCAAGATGACAGTTCGAGTCAACCAGTGGTATGGCTCAACGCTCTTGTGTAGC
This sequence comes from Halogranum roseipondis, assembly GCF_059695585.1. Taxonomy (NCBI): domain Archaea; kingdom Methanobacteriati; phylum Methanobacteriota; class Halobacteria; order Halobacteriales; family Haloferacaceae; genus Halogranum; species Halogranum roseipondis. The sequence goes on along the minus strand of NZ_JBUEED010000008.1, from coordinate 409,434 downwards.
ACATTGTTGATAGAGAGCCGTCTTGTGATTCTGTAGTGCAGTCGATGAAACGAGAACCGGGTCGTTGGGAGATCAACCGGTCAATCTCTGTTCCGACTCGGCTGGAGAGATTGCTAGCAACAATCTCCGACAGATGAGCGATGGCTCAATTCTTTCTCGTCGATGAATCGATCTTCCCCTTGTATGACTAGTTTGGTGTATTAACACTGTCACCCGGCCCACCGGCTGACAGATGATCGAACTCGTTTGTCGGGATCGTACCGTCGGTCCAGACTACCCGGCCCTCTGTCTTGACATCGAGGCCGTCGTAGGACCCGAATCGGGAAGACTCGGCGTCGATATAGTCCGCCAACGTAGCGGTCTCCGCAGCCTGTGCGTCAGGGTAGGTGTTTGCAAACGTGAGGTGTGTCGTCTTAGAGTCGAATCGCCACGCTTTGAGCCCACCAGTGATGCTGTCCTTTCGGAAGCCGCGTGACGTCGACCCATCCATCGCTTCTGGGTAGCACCACACCGCGTGGGGATCGTCGATGAGTCCGAGCATCGCCTTCGCATACTCGTTGCTCGCCACGTACTGTCCCGTTTCCCCGGCTTGGGAGTCGAGGAACGCTTTCGTGAGTGCGAGCGGGTCTCTGTCTCTGCCCATCGGTGTGACGACCATCACGGCGTTCTCGGACACGGCAAAAATGCGTCGCGTGCCGTAGAGATCGAACCCGCGATAGTGGGTCAACTCCGGTTCGGGCGTCGGCTCCGGCGTGGGTGTCGTTGCTGTCGATGCCGTTTGCTGGGACCGACGCTCACTGGTAATCTTTTCACTAACCGCGTCGGGGTCGAACGATCCGAGGGCCAGATTCATGGTAAAATCGATGCGCAACGTGGCGTCCACATCAGCGACATCGACGAATCGATCGGGGACAGAACTCAGCATCTCCGCTTCGAGTCGCCTGTAGGCACTGTCGTGGAACGCATCTCGGTTGGCACGAATGGTTGCCACATCGAAATACTGGAACCCGTAGCCATCTCGCAGGGCGGTCGTCGCCGGGTCGGGTAACCACTGTCTAAAATCAATCGCGGCAGTTCCAGTTGATTGGGGAGTCTGCGTCGGCTCTTCAGGAGTGGGCGTCTCAGTTTGCGTCGTATCACTACTGGTCGATGCGTTGCTGAGACAGCCGGCACTCGCGGTGAGTGTTCCACCAGTAAGTGTCAGCCCAGCCGCTTTGAGGAGGGCGCGTCGTGAGCGAGGCATAGAGAGGACTCATCGGAGGAGTGAGATAAGTTTTCTCCACTACTGTGTGAGGACAATTTATGGAACGCTCCGCTCAAGGACTCCAAATGATGTGAAGAATGAACGATGGTTGGGTCATCGACTCGCAACTAGCTTACCGCCAACATGGTTTGGAACCGCTTGTCTCAACTTCGACAGGCAGTGTCTATCAAATATGTGTTTCTTGACATATTCATATTTTATATAAAATATCACATAGAATGAACCCGTTCATCGCTGCTGACGACATGTGTCAGCGTCAGAGTCAATTGCGTCTCCCTTTCGAATGAGCGTGCCGCGCATGAAGGGCTTCACTGGTGGGATACCGAACGCAAGCTCATCAAGTTCTACCAGCATGAAGCGGTCATCCGAACTGAGCGTCGCTACGGTATCGCGGTTGAGATTACAGCCAGCGATTGTGCGACGCCAAATCGGATTCACGAGGTCCTGCACTCGTCCGACCACACCATCGGCGTGGACGTGTTCAAGGAAGCGGAACTCGCCGCCTGATTTGAGGACACGGGCTACTTCGTCGAGTGCCGCCTGCAGATCTGGAATCGTACAGAACACGAGTGAGGCGATGACGACGTCAAACGATGCATCGGCATAGGGGAGTGTCTGTGCCCCATTCGGTTGAATTTCGATGTCGAGGTCGAAATCGTGCGCCTTCTGTATAGCGCGGCGCCGCATGTGCGGGTCTGGCTCAATTGCGTGAAGGTCGAGCGATGGATCGGATTCAATTGCCGACTTGAAATACGGAAACATGGCGCCGGTTCCGGCGCCGAGATCGAGCACCATCCCCTGTAAGTCCGCAGCGAGATACTCACGATGTTCTTTGACGAAATTTTCTTCCGCTCCTTTGTTGACTCTGTCGTACACTGCTGCAAATACTGGATGTGAGGGGTGCTGTTCTGAATTCGTCATTGAGAGATCACCAGTTCCAGCCTACGAAATTGGGTATTTCGAGGGTGAGACCAACGACTATGATGTTCCGCAAAGCAATAGTGATCATGAGGCCGGTGCAGGAGTTGACAGAGTGGGTGGTGACGGTGGACCATCGCTGTGTGAGTAACGCTGCGTTTGTTGTCGACGTCGTCAAGATAGTGAGTACATTTCGTATGTTCAACTCCGAGATTGAGGCTCGTAGGTGCCAGCAGTGAGAGAGTACATTTCGTATGTTCAAGCGACGAGAGAGCCACTCTCCGGCTACTTTCCGTTCGCCTCGACTTCCGTGCGCGTGTTGATGATTATCTCAGGATCCATGTCGAGTTCGTACTCGTAGTACTGGCCACCGCTCACGCCCTGATTGTTGTCGCGACGGGAGAGAAACCCGAGCATGTGAAGCTCAGACAAGTGGTCTTGAATACTCTTCAGTGTCGTCAACGGGTCATGGTTCCACGAGTTGGCGACCGACTCGTACTGTCGCTTGATGACTTTCGAGCGAACGGGGGCTTTGCCATGGGTTTGGAGTCGGGCGATCGCTTCGAGGATGAGTTGTGCGTGTTGAGTTTGGTCGCGAATGCGATTCTTGAGCCGGCCGCGTTGGACAAGTTCACGCGCTTCGTCAATATGGTCATCAGTGATGCACGGGTCTCCATTACGTTCGGCGACCTCCGCCCCCATCCGCAAAAGGTCGATCGCTTGGCGGGCGTTCCCCATATCCGAGGCCGATACAGCAGCGGCCATTTTGATTGCCGAATCGTCGCACCCGCCCTCGACGAACGCTCGGTCAGCCCGGTCCCGAAGAATGGTCCGGAGTTCGTGGGCGTCGTACGGTGAGAAGGATATCTCAGTCTCCATCAACGTGTCCTTGACCTTCGCCGACAGCGATTTTCTGAACGTGTACTTGTTCGAGATGCCGATGATTCCGATGCGGCAGTTGGTAATTCGAGCGTGTCATAGAATTCTTCTCATACCCTGAGCATCTCCCGTCCCGGATTGTCTCCTCGTTCGTCGTTGGTGATTGCGACGACGAGTCGCAGGCACAGCGCCAGAAACACTTGCGCTCGTGCGTGAACGCGGCCTCGGGCGCGGACGTGCCCGAGGCCGCAGTCCTTGACCGCATCGTTCGTTCGCTCAACCTGTGTCCGGCGGTTGTACGTCTCCTCTAACACCGATTGCTTCAGCTGAAGATCCTCGCTGTGTTCCTCTATTTGATCTTCAACCCTGTACTCGATATCGAGCGGCTCATCGGTGTTTCGCGGATTGTACGGCGCAACGGGCACGACTCCTGCGTCCAGCAGGAAGTCGTGCCACTGGAGTGTGTCGTAGGCACTGTCGCCAATCATCCAGATCGGAGTGTCGACGGCGAGCGCGTCACGCGTGACGCGCATCGCCGTCTCTTCTGAGGCTTGTTTCGCCTGTGTGAACTCCGCTGCGATAGGAATCTTCGCTCCTGTCGAGACGATCGTACAGCCGAAGCCGTAGTAGTGCTCTTCAGCCGTCGAATCGTAGTTCCATGATGCTTCATCATTCCACTGAATCGCCTCGACGTGAGTTGAATCGATTCGATACGTAGAGTCGAGCAGGCCCCGGAGGGCGGCCTGCTCGACGAGGTGGTCGAAGACTTCGTCAACGACGTGTTCGAGGTCAGTGAGGAAGCGATCGACCGCGTCTCGCGACGGCGGTCGATCGAAGCCACAACAGCGCCAGACGAGTGGATTCTGCAGTTCGCGCGTGATTGGACGAGTACCGTAGACGTTCTCGTAGTAACAGTGCAGAAAGCCTCGGAAGAGTTCTGGTGGCTTGTGTACTCGTGTTCGCCCCCGCTTGCAGGGGGCGAACACGTCGTACTCACGCAGAAATTCGAACTCAAGATGTTCAAACAGCGGGACGGTCTTGGTCGCCGCGGCATTCAAGAAGTCGTCGACCGAAGCTACGTTTTGCAGGGCTTGGGTTTTGTTGGACACATTTCCCTCGCCCTGCCACCTCGTACGTGACGCTTTCTATGACACGCTCAATTCGGTTATTCGATCGGGCACGAGGCAGCTCATAGAGCAGCGTGTTGACCTTATCGAGATGGTCTATTTCGTCGAAGATGAGGTAGTGAGTGCCGCCAATGCGGTCGAGTTGCGTGTAGAGTTCCTCGAATGCATCGCCCGTACCCAATCCACGTTTCGGGAACGCACTTGCATGGTCAGGGAGGAGATCGTTGACGAGACTCCGAACAACCATGAACAGCGACTGTCCATTGCAGTTCTTTTGATGGACGTGGAGGTCGTCGATGTCGTCGTTTTCTGCGACCTTCGCCTGGAGCGCGTCCATCATGTACTTCGTGACCGCCGTTTTCCCAAGGCCGGCTTTCCCGTAGAGCATAATGTTCTCGGGTTGCCGGCCGTTCAACACATGACGAAGCGAAAAGCGGTAGTCGTCGATTTCTTCGTCCCGCTCAAGAATCACCTCGGGTTGATAATCCTCGGTGAGAACGTGCTGGTTGAGAAGAATATTGTCCTCCATATCCTCGAACGGGTCCGTTGACATGCAATTGGTACACACACTTCTTGGGTAATACTTAAAACCACGGTTCGTTAGATTCGTATGTTCGACTTAACTTTGCTAACATGCTGTCTTTGGGGTTCTCGGCGTATCTATTGTGAGTAGACATACGAAATGTACTCTCTCTGTGTGCGCAGACTTGGCTCTATTCGCTCGCTGTGGACATACGAAATGTACTCTCTTTCTCTGTGAGAGAAGCGGCAGTCGGGGTTGAACATACGAAATGTACTGTCTCACTCTCCATGGACTTGGCTCCATTCGACTGCTGTGGACATACGAGATGTACTGTCTGTGACCAGCGCTACCGGATCGGGGACGACGCTCTCCGCTGCTCGAACGTCCGAATAACTCGACGTCGGAATCCTGCGGTCACTGGCTCCGTAATGTCGCCCGCTCTTTCGATCGATTCGTGTTGTCGACGACGGCGTACTGCAACCGCACCGTCGAGCGAGAAAGACTGGCTGGCCACTGCTGCTCCAGACAGCGGATTCCCGGCCCCGTAGCGGTCCGTTGTGGAGTTAGTCCCACTTCCCGTGGTCGCGTTTCAGTCCCGTCGTTCAGGGTGAGCCACGTAGTCTTCAGAGAACCGCTCGCGTACCATCTCGGCGGTCAGTTCTGCTGCACGCCGAGCTTCAGAGGGACAATCGTAGAAGGAGAGATCCAGAATCCGAGCGGGTGGGAAGATCGCACAGAAGTCTGCGCCGACGCCGGCGACGTGCTGCCAGATGCTGATGGCAACCCGATTTGAGACACCGACGTAGAGGCGCCGCTCTGCGGTGCTCGCTTCTCGCGGCCACGTAACCGAGTGCTGGAGCCCGAGCTGGGCTCGGGCAGCGTGGTCTGCCCCGGAGCTGTTCGTACCCTCGAGGACGTAGACGGCATCGGTGCGCCCGGTCCAGTCGGCAAATGGAGCGCACTCGGCAAGCACGGTGCCGAGGTTGTGGTTTGCCTGGAGCGGGTGAACGTCTGTGAGTTCGCGGTAATGATCGTCTGGAATCCGCTCGACGACGTCGGATACATGCTGGCTGAGTGATGTTGGGTTCCCGGCGTGAACACGGTCGAGATTATCTTGCCGCACAGACATATGTGTGGTATGTCATCACATGCATAAGTAGATACCCCCGGAGAACAGTCGTTGTGGGTTACAGCGAGCGCTTGTGAGACATCGAGCCAAGGCTCTTCGAGAGACCAACGACCGACGAGAAAAGCGTCGGTCGTGGGGTTCATGGATACCTGTCAGACGACTTCTCCGATGGTTGGATGACAGTGCGCGTCTTGCGACGCCACTCATTGCTTTATTCTATTCGTGCATAAATCTAGGGAATAATCAATGAGGTTTCAGGATCGTCGATGAGAGAGACGCAGAGCTACTCGTGGGTTTTCGTAAGGACGTCTCCCAATGCTTCGAGTTGCTGTGGGTCGTACTCACGGAGATCGTAGCGGGTGGAATTACTTCGTTCAGTGTAGGTGTCGATAATGGCACACTCGACCAGCAGGGGAAGCACCCGTCCGAACGTGTGTGCGGAGATGGCTGGGTCTTCGAGTTCTGCGTAGAGTTGACTGCTCGTCGGATAGGACCGCGTCGTCCTGTCGAGCGCTGTTTTGAATTCGGGGTAATATTCCTCGAGGAGCCGAATCCGGCGGGGCGCACAGTCTCGAAGCGCCTCAACGTGAGACTGGAGTTCGTTTCGTGGCATGGGTTCTGTCCCTCTGTGTCACTGGTCGACTGAACACTCCCCCTCTAAATAGACGTAGTGGCCTTCTGCGGGTGCTCAGTGTCTCGAACGAGTACTGACGGGGGAGCGAGGAACTCCGTGAATCGTCCATACGGGAGCTGCTGTATTCACTCTCACTCTCCGTTCGTGTTGGACTTGTCTCCCAACTCGAACCGTTTCGGATCACGGTGGGAGCGGGGCGACTCCAACTGGCTACCTCGGTGCACTTGCCGATTTTGTACGGAATGAACCAACTCACTAGTTCACATCACTCCTGTATATAATTGCAAATAATGTATTCTATTAGTGTAACATTTCTTTAAACATAAATATCCCAATAACTCTTATCAGGGATGAGGATATATTGGTTTGACATGTTGATCGAGCTCACTGGGTTCCAACGCGACCTCCTGTATGTCATCAGTGGATTAGGGAAGCCATCAGGACAAGCGATTAAACAACGATTCGAGCGAGATTTCAGTGCGGAAATCAATGCTGGACGACTGTACCCGAACCTGGATGTTCTCGTTGACAGTGGGTACGTCGAAAAGGGGCAACGTGACCGGCGAACGAACTTCTATCAGCTGACGGCGCTCGGTCACCAACAGTTGGTCGACCGACGACAGTGGGAAACGACACTCCTCGGTGAGTCTGTAAACACATCCTCTTAGATGTGTCTCGCCCCCGTTCGAATGTGAGACGCTGTGTCGTGCGACCTTCTGTAAAATACCGCCTACGTACCTGGACAGCCAGTGAGATGATCGGGCAGCCCACCCTTCGTCACCGTTTCTCCACAGAACGGACAATCACGTGTTTCGGCGGCCTCCTGGTGGTCGGGGTGATGAGCGGTTGATTCATAGTACTCATCAAGGACACTGGTAGCAGCCTCGCCCCACTGCTGGCCTTGGTTTCCGAGCACCCGTCGGAGCCCACGGCGAGACTTGTGTTCTGTGAGCTTCGGATTCGCTTCGATCAGTGCGCGGACGACTGCCACAGGCTCGTGTTCGGCGTCGAGATACGCGATAGGCGAGAGGCGGCCACCGACTCGCTCGGCTGGTCCACGACCGGCATACAGGGTTAAGCAACTGAGTCCTTCGGCACGTTGGGATGTGGTGATCTCGTGAGGCAGTTCAGCGACCGGGACTGGGCCATGTTCCTCGAGGTAAATGATGTTCCCCAACGTCATCGTTTCGGACGTGTTTGTGTTGCAGGAATAAACCCTCCGACGGGTATTCCGTGTGGGGACAGGTTGCTACCAGCGGTCTGGACACTGGTCTAATTAAGAATTTCTGCTGAACAAAAATATCGACGTTGTGTTATAGGGCGACTCGAAAGCAGTGCGTGCGACCCCATCCGCTGCTCGGATGTGAGACGTCGCACGTTCAGAGGCACCCTCTCCCCCTTCCCATCCTCATCCTGCACAGGTGCCTCTTGGAACGTTCAGTGGTCGATCCTGTGCGACGATGCGGGCACTGTACCGTGCTGGCCAGCAGTAGCTGAGACTACTCGCGAAGTCGGACTACGATTTAGGAGCATCATATATCTCAGAAAATTCGCGATTATTTATTGTCTTGTTTGTAGATAGGACATAGCAGGAAGCAACCAATGGCTACACACGATGATTCAACAGCTGCTGTCGAAGGTATCACAGACGACGACCGCAAGCGCATTCGTGCCTTTCTTGCAGAGCCCGTCCATCGCCGCACGCCGCATATGCTCTGTCCGCCAGAAGAGTAGCTGGGTGTGCAGAAGCGAGCCTGGGTCGAGCATCTGCTTCCCACCGCATCTCCAATCGAGTATTAGGCTGGCAGTGCCTTGGATTGCGATTGCATCCACTCCAGTTGCTCTTGGATGGTCAACGATCCCTTTTCGGTGATTTGGTAGTAGTTTGTGCGGCGGTCATGCTGGCCTTTCTCGAGGAGGCCCCGCTCAACGAGAGTATCGAGATTTGGGTACAGCCGCCCGTGTTTCACTTCGGTCCCGATTGTCTCTTGAATCTGGTCTTTGATCTCCTGTCCCGATGGCTTCTCTAAGCCACTCGCCACCACAAGGAGGTCTCGCTGGAACCCCGTCAACCCGAACATTTCGTTCATTCCCATCACCTCTCCACCTAGATTAGTTTCTGCACACTTGTGCATTTCTACACTGCATTACAAAACAGATTGTGCATAGTTCCGGTAACTGCGTGTAAATCAATCTCCAGACTATACAGACACATACTCTCTTCGGACAGTCGTGTTGTCCCGTCTTCGCGACGACTGTGAGAGGTATCTGTGACAGACAGGCCTCGGTCTTCGAAGGCGGCGACGACGTCGTTCCTGTGTGTCCAACTGAAGAGATCCCGGTTAGGGCGACCTGCCTGACACCCGACTGAACACCGTCGCTATAGCGCCGACAGTGATGGCGTATGACTACTCAGTGGGAGTGCTTACACGAGCAACGCTTCGAGTTCCTCGAGGTCAGCCGCGTCGTATCCACGGATGTCGTAGCGATTGGCGCTCGAACGCTCGGCATAGATGTCGATAATCTCGAGATCGACCAGCAAGGCGAGCAGGCGGCCGAAGGTCCGTGCCGGAATGGGTGGGTCCTCGAGATGGGCGTACAGTTGGCGCCCCGTTGGGTAGGGGCGCGTGGCGTCGTCGAGCGCTGTCTGGAGCAGTGGGAGGTGCCGTCGGAGGGTGCTGTAGTGTTGCGGGGAGCGTGCTTCAAGCGCCTCGAGTCGGGTGGTGAGCGACGACGCCATCAGTGGGTTGCTGGTGAGTCGTGCGGTGGGAGTGATACGTGTTGTGATGGATGGTGGGTGCAAGGCGTGCGTCGGCGTCGGCGAGCGATTAGAAGCGGAAGGTAACGATCTCGGGCGCCCCACAGGCTGGACACGTCGCGTCCGTGGCCGTGCACGCCGTCCCACACTGTCGGCATTCGTGGATGACGGTGTCTGTCGACAGCAGTTGTGTGAGCCGACCGCGGAGTGTATCACTGCTCGACATGTCTGCATGGTCTCGTCCTATCCCTGCTAAGTGTTGCTCTTGGGACTGTCGGGTGTGCTGATAGTGAGGGAGGTGGGGTTCAGGACAACGTTCGCATTTCACAATGGTGTTTTCGGGGTCTCCTTTCGGGGATTTCGGGGCATTGTGAATGGCCATCAGGGCGTTGAGAGGGGGTTAGATTGTTTCTAGAGAGCTGTAGAGGGTTCAATGGCATTGTGAATGTGTCCGGGAGCGAATTATCCCTTGAGAGCAGTGTTTGAACCTTTTTCACAAAGCCGGGTGGACCCCTCATCATCCATGTCGCTTTCGTCTGAATTATCTGCCTACGTCGACCGCTCGCAACGGCTTATCGACGAGTCACCGCAGATGGACGAACAGAACACGAAGCGGAAACTCATCGAACCACTTCTCGAGGTGCTCGGGTGGGAGATGCTCTCGTCGGACGTCGAACTCGAGTACTCGGTGCCGATGGGGTCTGGGACGAAGAAGGTCGACTATGCATTGCAACTCGAAGAAACACCGGTTGTCTTCGTCGAAGCGAAGGGCTGTGACACGTCGCTCACTGACAGCCACGAGGATCAACTGCGGAGCTACATGCGACAAGTGGGTGTCGAGTGGGGGCTGCTGTCGAACGGCCGGACGTTCGAGTTGTTCCGCCGCGACGACTCCACGCGCCGCCCGAACGAGATTGCGCTTGCCGCGTTCTCGTTGGACGAGATCAGCGATCAGACGCGGCCGCTCACAGCGCTTACGCGAGACTCGATTCAGAGTGGTGAGTCCCAACAGATTGCGGCACGCATCGAGTCGGTGCAGGCCGCCATCAATACACTGCGAACTGAGAAAGAGGATGTTGCTGCGGACGTGACTCAGGTGGTGACGGACGTCGCTGGGGAGGCTGTCTCCCAACAGGTCGAGGACGAAGCCAAGCGGTTTGTGGATGCGTTGATTGCGTCGTTGGAGGGCCAGACGCAGCCATCGGAACCCGTGTCGAATGCGTCCACAAGTAGCCCATCTGACTCGTCGATCCCTGACGGCGAGTACGTGATTGAGGTGACGCAGAACGGCTCGACCGTTACCCAGGTGTCCGGCAGCAATCAGTCGGCGTCGATGGCAGCACTCGTTGACTATCTCATTACGGAAGAAGGCTTGTTGGACGTGATCGAAGTGCCGTACGTACCGGGGACTGGACGAGGGAGCAGCGCCTTGCTCAACGACGAGCCCGTCCATACGAACGGCGACGAGATGCGCGGGTATGAGTCGATCTCGAATGGCTGCTATCTGTTGACGTCGTTGAGTGCGAAGGATAAGAGACGGTATGTCTCAGAGCTGCCGGCGCACGTTGGGTTGGACTGTGCGTTCCGTGGGGCGTGGGAAGAATAGGTGGGTGTCTGGGGTTTTACGACAGTAATCTGCCGAAGTACGGTACAAGAGTAGAAATCATAAGAACACCGTTGGAGTCAGGAGAGCCAGATTTCCTTTGCTTCCTCTTTCAGCCGTTCATGACGTTCCTGCAGATGTTCTGGTGTCCACTCATCGTACTCATCGAGTTCATTGACGAGCGGGAAGTCACTCTTCTTCTGGAAGTACTCCTCGTACTTTGCGTGGAACGGCTTGTTGCTCACTTTGTAATTTTTCCGTCCATCAAGTGGGACAAGATTCCCCATTCGGTCGGTCCACGTATCACGCCAGCGATCATCATTGAACCGACTTTGCCAGTAGTCGTTATTTGGCGTCTGTGGGAGGATGTGTTCGATAGTAACGTTGTTTCCGTATTCCACCTTCGAGTTGCGGTTATCGAACCGCTCGCCGTTGATGCGCATCAGGATATACTTTGGCCACTGATAGTTTCCCTTCCGGTAGAAGTTACTGAGGTCAAGTGCGTTCTCGAACGCCTCACTTTCCTCTGTGATTTTCTCGTTGAGAACCGGAAGTTCGAGGACGTCTTCTGGTGTCTCTGCAGCCTCGATTTCACGGAGAAGGGCATATACCCGGCTATATCGCCCCGTATTCGAGGAGCCAGTAAGCCAGTCAACGGTCAGCCGCCGCTCTAGTAATTCGACGAACGAGAGTAGAGCTGATTCATCGTCGAATTTTGCGTCGAATTGGATGAGAGCGACCATCCACTCATCGGACGGGTAGAAGTCCCGCATCAAGGAGACTAAATTATGGTAGTAGACCTCCTCGGCATGGGTCGTACCGTCCAGTTCAGCATTATAGATACGATGTCGGTGAACATCAAACACCGTCTCGAGATACTCAACGAACTTCGCCCCTCGGAACGAGTTGTCCTCGGGGAAGACACGGTCTTTGAATTCGTCGTAGACGGACTTTTGCGATCGCTCCTTTACGATGATATGGCGCATGAAGCCGATAAAGCGCTCTAAGCCTTCGTTCCCGACTTCTTCCTCCATATCCTCCCACTTCCGTTGGTACTCTTTTCGTTTCTCGTCGTCATCAATGCGGCTGAGGTTCTCGGATTTTAGGAGGTCCGCATTATTGAGCGGCATCCCACGAGCGTTTGTGACGTTGAACAGCCGGAACGCCGAACTCAGCGAATTCGTTGAAATCCGGACCATCACTACGCGAAGTGTGAGATACGTCGCGAAGTCACCAATATCACCATCTTCCTCGGTCTGCCAGCTAGCGAGTTCCTCTCGGAAGGTTTTGATTGCCTGTAGGATGTTCTGCTTCGGCTCAGAGTCACCCGTTTCTGGCTTGGGGATCTCTTCTGTTGCACCGTGTGTAAGAACGTGAGTATTGAAGAAATCGTGGTCTCGCTCCCGAACTTTGAGTCGGACTGTCTCCGACTTCCCCTTGATCGGATCACTCTCTTCATAGATGAGGCCGCCAAGCGAATTCGCTCGTGCTTCATCGTCAACGAGGTCACGAAGAACAGCAATCAGAATCGCCAACGAGGTCAGCCGCTGTTGTCCATCAATGATATCGGACCGTTCTCCGGTGTCGCTTCCATCGTTCAGAATAATGCTGCCGAGGAAGTAGGGTTCATAGGCATCGAGCGTCTGCTTCTTCAGTTCACCCGTATCGCCGAGTAGGGTACCATGTGCATCACGACCGACCTCGTACGCCTCAGTGAGGTCGTCGATGAGGTCCATGAAGTTTTCCTCAGTCCATGAGAACGGACGTTGGAACTTGGGAATTTCGTAGTGATAGTCGTCGTAGAGTTTAGTGAGAAATTCTTCCTTCGCGTCGATCTGACTCGCACCCATCACCTGTGACATCACAACAGATCGGTATAGTAGTGTGGAAGTTCTGCCAAACATCTACCACCCCCTCAACAGTCAGATTGGATGGTCTGAAAGTGGTCTATCGACCGAACCTATCTAACGATGCGAAATTCCAAAAGTCTAAGTTAACGGTTGGTTTACTCAGCGATAACAAGCATGCGCATCGATTTTTCGAGAGACTCTGGTCAGGGGAAGGACTGAGCCCATGCCAATGATACGCGTCCAAGATTGGACAAAAACACAGCTTGAGGAAATCAAAGAGCAAGAGGAACATACATCTATTGACTCTGTCATTAAATCGCTTCTCAAAGAGCAAGCCACAGACTCCAAATGAGCGACTCAACATCCACTACGACACACCGAAGCGACGTTCCAGAGATTTTCGACACCTGCGAACCACGCCAAGACGTTCTTACTGGCGCACTCGCCGAAGACCAGTTCGCTGCCAGTCTTGCAGACGTTGCCCACAGTAGCGACGCCCCCGACGTCTATGCTGATCCTCATCTTTTCTTTGAAAAGACATACCCCACCGGCGGACTTCAAGAACTACTCACTCGCCTCGCTACCCGCTTTGTCGGCACGCACACCGACGACTACACTGGAACGAACGGCATCCTTCGCCTTGACACCAGCTTCGGTGGGGGGAAGACCCACAATCAGATTGCTGCCTACCATCTTGCCGAGTCGCCTGGTGCTGTCCCCGACCTCTCAGAATTCATTACCAATCAGGACATCGCCGACGAATACACCGACGCCGCCGCCCTCGGACTTAACGTCAACACTGCTGTCTTTGTCGGGACACACGTCGACGCCGAAGATGCGCGTTCAAACTACGACGATCCGAACGCGCCCGCGACGAAGACCATGTGGGGCGAAATGGCTTACCAGCTCTTCGGACGTGATGGCTACGAGTTCCTCCGAAAGAACGACGAAAACCGCACACCACCGGGGACGACCAAACTTGAACGTCTCTTCGAGCGCAATGATAACCCCTCGCTTATTCTTCTCGACGAGATCGCCGCTTACCTTGAACAGGCCGCCGCCGTCGAGATTGGTGATTCAACGCTTGCGAAGCAGACAAACACGTTCCTGATGTCGTTGCTCTCCGCAACACAGAATAGCGACAAGGTCACTGTCGTCCTCAGTATCGCAGATACTGCCTTTGCTGACCAAGCCGAAGACGTCCGTGGACTCGTCTCTGAAGCGATTTCCGAGTTCAACAGAATCAACGACCGCGTCGAAGGTTCTATCACACCGACTGACGACAACGAGATCGCAGCTGTCCTCCGCCACCGCTTGTTTGAAGACGTCGACCCAACCGGTCGCGACGCGACTGTGGACGCCTACACGTCGTTTTACGCTGGCGATCGTGATTCCTTCCCGGAGAGTGCAGCGAGTCCAGAACATCGCGAGCGTCTCAAAGATAGCTATCCAATCCATCCGAGTGTCATCGATACGCTCACTGAGGAGCTCGACTCACTGCCCTCCTTCCAGCGCACTCGGGGTGCCCTCAAACTCCTTTCACGCGGTGTCTACCGCCTCTGGCAACAGCGGGACGAGAACCAAACCCGACATTTCGTTCGGCTGTTTGACCTCCACCCAGCCGATGGCGACGTCCGTTCGACACTACTTCGGCTGTTCTCGTCGGTCGATATGGACTTCGAGGCGGCGATTAAAGCCGATATCCACTCCGAAGATGGAACAGCAAACGCCGAAGAAGAGGACCGCAACTGGGTCAAAAATGGTCATCCCCCATTCGGCACCCAGCTCACCACGACGATTCTCTGGAAGAGTATCGTCAAGGGTGCCGATGGACGCGGAACTACGCGTCGTCCACTCCGACATGCCATTGCCAACACCGAAGTCGAGTTAGCGCATTACGATGATGCGCTCAACAATCTCCTTGGAGGCGGTCGGCGGTCGGCATGTTTCTATCTGCATGGAGATAATGGTGAGAAGATTCAGTTCAAGTCAGAGCCGAACCTGACAAAACTCATCGATTCCGTCGTTGGCCAACTCCAAGACGGGCTTGCACGACGGCACCTTGAGGAGGCCCTTGACGAAGCCCTTGGCCAAGGGAGCCTCAACGTGGTTGTCGGTCCTGAGGAGCCACACGAAATTCCAGATACGGCCGATGAAGCCCATCTCTGTGTGATGGACTTCGATACGGTCAAAATAACCGACTACGAGGCCATTCCGGAGACGATTCAGACCTTGTTCAAAAACACGGCGTCCTCACGTGGGGGACAGAAGACGCCGCGTGTGTACAAGAACAACGTCGTTTTCCTGGCAGCGAGTGCGAACGATGTAACTGATGCGGAACGCACCGCAGAACGCGTTGCCGCCATCAAGCACATTCAGGGCCATCTTGGCGACCAATACGAGCTCAACACTGAGCAACAGGACAAGCTCGGAGAACGGCTGGATAGCGCGAAAGGCACGCTCGATCAGGATATCAAAAAAGCATACACACACCTCTACTTCCCTACTGGGAACGGACTTGGGCATCGGAACGTGACGACCGACAGCACCATCCATCAGAGCGTTATCGAGAAGCTCGATGAGGCTGGTGCAATCATCCCCGAAGGAGAGGGGGCTTACGGTGTCGATTGGTTCAAGTCGACGATCTGGAACGTCGGTGCCACGTCGATGACGACACGCGCAATCGAGGAACAGTTCGGGAAGCGGCAGGACGCAGAGATTCTCTTGTCACCGATTCCGCTACGAAAGACGCTTGCCCAGCTCGTTCGTGAAGACGGCTACGCCTACTGGGACGACGAGCAAAACACCGGGTACTACACATCTGAGACGACGCTCACGACGGACGATCACGACCTCAACGACGCAAAGAATCTCCAGGCAGGCCTGCGGTATCAAGACGTCAAGCTCTCGCAGTCGCACACTCTCTATACATCGCTCGACGAATTAGTTGCCGACGTCGGGAGTGCACTTGAGTGGGACGAATCCGACGACGGGGAGACAGAAGAGGAAACGACGGGTGAAGATGGCGATGATGACGTCACAAGCGGTGGTGGAGATGATGGTTCGGACGGCGGTGACGAACCCGAGCCGTTCAGCAAGCTCTTCGAGGTTCATACCTCGGAACCGGCACATGTCTCGCGTGCGCTCCAGGAGATGCGCGCGGATATCGCTGATAAACTCACCAGCGCTCGCGAAGAGTACGACGGTCACCCGGACGAGCTGACGCCTCTCGTCGAGGGCGTGTGGATTCACATCGATGGTGCTGATGCGTGGAAAGGGACGTGGTTCACTGCGAACAAACTCAGCAATTCTGAAGATTTCGCGGATAACACCACGATGGACTTCGAGTATGAGGCCGACGACGGTACCGACTCAAAATCGGTGTTCAACGTCGATTTCGTCGGGCGCCCGGATGTCTTCGCAAGCCATCTTCGGTTCAACATGGAACCAGAGGATCTCTCGAATCCGGACGGCGGTCGCACCGCCGAAGCCGAGTTCGCTATTGAGTTCGCTGAGGGAGACACTCGGCTCTATGGGGACACGTTCGACGCTCTCGATGATCTGCTTGCAGTCGACAATGCGTTCACTGTAACAATGCACGCCCAAATTCGTGTGGACGAGGCAAGCGAGGTAACGGAAGTATGAGCCATGGACTCGCCGAAGGCAACTCGTTTGCCTTTACGACTGGTGCGTACGGGAATCGGCCCACATTCGTATTGACACGTGAACGGGTCGGCGACCAACACGAAATTACGCTGTACGAACTGGCTCCCCGAGATATCGCGACTGCCCGCCGTGAGCGATTCGAGAGAGCACACAAGTCTGTGAACGTCGCAGTCTGCGAGCTAGATGATGCGATTATCGGGGAGAAGTCGCCATCTGAGCTTCCAGGTGCAGACGATACACCATACGACTGGGGTGGCTGGTGTGCAATTCGTATCGCCACCTTACGTGGCGGAGCGTTCAACGAGGTGAGCTACCTCATCGAATCGACCTTCCGTGAGCTGAGTCTTGATCCCGAAATCGTCTGCACAGGCGACCCAGCAAGCGTCAGCCTCCCAGAGGCAGCTGGTGTTCGGCTTTCAATCGCGTTCCGTGCGATGAAGCCGATGCGTCGCCGAGACAGGCTCCGAGAGGTCGCGAAAGGCATCGACCAGATGAGTCTCGGTGAGTGCTACTACTGGCACGCCAAGGCTCGCTCACCGTCCTCTCCTAGTGGTACGAAAGCACTCCGAGTACTGCTTGCTGATCATATCTGACGATATCTACGATACTATGAACGACTCTCATACGACATCCGAGACCAAACGCGAATCCGATGAAGAGTACACCTCGTTGGCAATCGAGGGAGAACTCCCCCTGAAGGCAGTAGGGATCGAGAATCTCAAGGAAGCGAACCCGAAGCACATGCCACCGCATCGGTACATTCATCCGTGGTTCGCTCGGCGTCCAACTCCGGCTGCTCGGCTCGCAATCCTTGGGTCGGTTATAGAGGAAGGGACGAGTGCCGATGAGCTGTTGTCCCTGATGCAAATCGGTCCCGAGGGCCTAGAAGAGAACATTAGCGAGTACGTTCAGGAGCGCAAGACGACCGAAGGAAATCGCGACGGCACTCTCGGCGAATGGTACGGCTATCCGAGACCGTTTACGCAGTCTCCGACCGAAGATGAGCTCGCGGACCTACACGCATCGTTGCAAGAGACGTGGGATGGTGAGTTACCAACAGTCTTAGATGCGACGGCTGGCGGCGGAGTGATTCCCTTCGAGTCAATCCGCTACGGCTTGCCGACAATCGCGAATGAACTGAATCCGGTTCCGTCGGTGATTCTGAAGGTGATGTTGGAGTACGCACCGGAGGTAGGGTCGCTCGAAAATGAACTCTACAAGTGGCGAAACGAGATTCAGAAGAAAGCGAGCGAGGAACTCAAAGACCTATATCCGACAAAACGGGATGGCCGTGAAGTACTGGCATCAGCCTGTACGTACCATATCCAGTGTGAGTCGTGTGCCGGAACGGTTCCATTGGTACCCAAGTGGTGGCTTCACAAGCGTAGCGCTAACGAAGGCGTCGCCATTAAGCCGCACTACGAAGACGGGGATGTGTCGTATGAGTGTGTCGAGCTAACAGAAAGCTCGAGTACAGACTTTGACCCATCCGAAGGGACAGTATCGCGCTCGGATGTGGAGTGCCCACACTGTGGCGTGATAATCGAGTACGAAGAGACTCGGGAACTGCTGAAGAACGGTGAGTTCGAATACCAAATTTACGGCGTCAAGTACGACGACCCCCGTGGTGGCTCGGGGTATCGCGCGGGAGATGATCTCGACCAGCAGGCCCTCAAGGGTGCCGAAGAGCACATCGAATCTGATTTCGATCTGCTCACGTTCCTCTCAGAAAAAGTCGAAGTGAGTAGTCGTATCACTGACCCGGCAACATATGGGATGGAAGAATGGCGAGATATCTTCAATCCTCGCCAGCTTGTCTCGCACTACGAGTATTGTAACGCGTTCCAAGAATGTGCCAAAAAGATCCGCGAGGAACATGATCTTCGTGAGGCAGAAGCCATCCTGACGATTCTTACGATATCTGCCAGTAAGATGATTGATCGGAATTCACGGATGTCTCCGTGGGACACGGGGAGGGGATATCCTGCAAACATGTTTATGTCGCATAATTACTCCTTCCGGAGAGTGTTCTGTGACAATAATTTGGTCTCCGAGACGATGGGGTATGAAGATACCTCACGAAAGGTCATCGACTGTTACGAGGAACTTGTGGAGATGACCCAGGGGCGAGACGCCGCAGAAGTGTATTGTGGTGATGCCGCCAATCTCACGTCGGAAGTTGGAGAGAATTCCGTTCAGGCAGCAGTCGTTGATCCACCATACTATGATAGCGTTATGTACGCCCAGCTCGCTGATGGCTTCTACGTCTTACAGAAGGCGTATCTTAGCGATACCCTCTCAGAGTTCTACACCTCAGAACTCACGAACAAGGCTGATGAAGCTGTCGCGAACACCTCCCGATTTGAGGGGCTTGACGGTGAGAAGTCAAAGAAGCAACTCGCAAAGGATGATTATGAGGAGAAAATGGCAGACATCTTCTCTGAGCTCTACGCGACACTCGAGCCCGGCGGCGTCCTGACTATTATGTTCACCCACAAAGAGACCGATGCGTGGGATACGCTGTCGATGTCGCTCATCGAAGCCGGGTTCACCATCACCGCAACACACCCGATTACGAGTGAGATGCCAAACCGCGTCGTGATGCGTGGAAGCCAGAGCGCCGACAGTACAATCCTTCTTACTGGACGGAAACCGATACACGAAGAGGAGGACACAGGCGGGGCAACGCTCTGGGACGATGTGAAATCCGAGACTCGGTCAGAAGCAAAGGATGCCGCGCGAAAGCTCCTTGATTCCGGTCTGAGTCTAACCAAGACGGATACGATCATTGCAGCGTTCGGCCCAACCCTGCGCGTGTTCGCCGATAACTACCCTGTCGTGGATAAGAAAGGAGACGAAGTTCCGCCACGCGATGCTCTTACCGCCGCCCGCGATGCCGTCGCGGAAGTCCTTGCTGAGCGGTACCTTGACACGAAAGGCTTCGACGATATTGACGGACTCACGCGCTGGTACGTTCTCTCGTGGCTCATTTATGAGTCTGACACGATGCCGTATGATGAAGCTCGACAGCTTGGTATCGGGGTTGGTGTCAACATCGACGATGTGAAGCGTGATACCAAAATCTGGGGGAAGAGTAGCGGTGACGTCCAACTCAAGACCCACTCCAATCGTGTTCAGGACATCGTTCTCCTCGAGAACGGGGAGAGCGTCTCAACTCGCAAATACCCAGTAAACCCGACTGACGAACGGTTTAGTCATGGTATCGATATAGTCCACTCTGCCATCCATGTCTACGAAACCAAAGGGCCAGAAGCCGCCTGGGAGTGGCTGTCTGATCGCGGGCTGAAGAACGACAAGCGATTCCGTACTACCGTCACTGCACTCCTCGAAGTACTGCCATCAGAGCACGACACCGCAGAAACGCTTCGAAATATGCTCTCGGGCCGAACCGGCGAGTATCTGGATATCGATATCAGCAACATCAATCTCAACGTCCGCGGCGAGGACGACGAAGACAGTCAAGCAGCCCTCAATGAGTTCGAATAAATGACCCTTAGGGACGTCTCATGGGAGCCGGTGTACGAGAGCGAGTTCCGGACCAACCGGACGCTCATGGAGACGTTCTACCGGCCATTCCTCAACGAAGTCATTCGGTATGACCGGCTGGCTGGATACCTTAGCCTGCGGAGTCTCGCACACGCTCTCGAAGGCATTGACTCCCTGCTCGAAACAGATGGGACGGTCCGTGTAATTGCTGGTGCTGACCTCCAAAAACGCGAGAAGGGTGCGATGTTCCCTGACGCAGACGAACCCCTCGAACCCTGGGTCGAGTCCCAACTCACCATCATTGCTACCCTCCTCGACCGCGGAGACCTCCAAATCAAAGTCGGCAACCCGAAAGGCGGTGACGGCCTCTTCCATCCAAAACTCGGCATCGGTGTCGATCGGGATGGCAGCAAAATCAGCTTCGAAGGGAGTATCAACGAAACACTCAGCGCATGGCAGTACAATTACGAACGCTTCAAAGTCCATCGCTCGTGGAGTCGCGGTGAAGCAAAATACGTCGAGGAAGACGTCTCGACGTTCAACGCCTTATGGAACGGCTTCCATCCTTCCGTCGATGTCTACCAGCTTGACGAAGCCGCACGCCAAGACCTCATCGACTGGAAGGATACTGACGGAACCCTGGAGGAACACGTCGAGCGCATCAAGAACCACGACCCTCGGACCACACTCTCCGAAGACGACACTGCGAGTGTTGTCTCACTCGCTGGGCGTACACCCGGTGGAATACACCTCGCTGAAGAGATCAGCACCGTAACCCCTTGGCCACATCAACGGACAATCTCCGATACGGCAGTCAGTATCTATCCCAACAATCTGTTGTTCTGTGATGAAGTCGGTCTCGGCAAAACTATTGAAGCGGGTCTAACGCTCTCGCGATTGATGCAGATCGGCGAGATTGAGAACGCCCTGTTTTTGGTTCCTGCAGGGTTGGTCCAACAGTGGCAGAACGAACTCCTTGATCGATTCAACATCCACGCGTACTACCACGAACGGTCCTACGACGGCGACTACATGGTCGGTCCACTCGGGAACGCACAGGATAACCGCATCCCAATTACTGGAACCGTCGACGCAGATGCCTGGGAAAGGACGCCCATTGGTTCGTTCACAACCGAGAGAGACGAGCCGACGGTCATTATCGAGTCGTGGCACACCGCCCGCCGCGAGAACAACCAAGCACACGTGGCGCCACAAACGGGTGAAGACGTGTGGGATCTTGCGGTAGTAGACGAAGCACACAGCGCTCGCGAAGAGACGAAACTTTACAGTCTCCTCGGACAGGTTGAAGACATCTCTCGATGCCTCTATGCACTCACCGCGACGCCGATGCAATTGAACATCGGTGAGCTCTACGATCTCCTCAGACTGTGCGATCTCCCAGAAGGTTGGGACGACAAAGACCGGTTCGTTGAGTTCTTCGAAACACGCGGCGCACTTGAGGACAGCCTGGACGCCGTAGGGTCTCACTATGAGAACATCATCGATGGGCAACAACAAGTCCTTCAGCAGTTCCAGAGAGAACTTGATCTCGAAGAGGGCGAGGGGCAGCCCAGAATCGAACGCTTTGGTCAGCTTCTCCACGAGCACTTGGCGTCGAATCCCGGCTATGACAACCAGTCGAACGCGTTAGTCGATTCGACAAAGACTGCGTCAATCCAACAGCAAAAAGCCCTTGAAAAGCTCGTTGACGTGCGAGAGACGTCAGCTCGGTTCGACAATCCCCGCTCACTGATGTTCGACTGTGGCCCTGCTGAATGGAGCGCGCTCGTTGAGGCGTCTCAGTGGGCAACCCCGGTACAATCCCGTATCTTCCGGAATACGCGGGCGGTTCTAGAACAGTGCCAAGACCTCGAGTTACTTACAGACACAGTTCCGACGCGAGACGTCGAGACGAAGCGGATCGAGCTGGGCGATGCAGAGCCACTTTACGACCAGGTTGAGCAGTATATCGACCAGACATATAAGAAGTCACAGAAGGTGCTGACTGGGAAAGAGAAGCTTGCGTTAGGATTCGTGATGACGACCTACCGCCAGCGGCTCACGAGCAGCCTCCACGCGATTCGTCAGAGCTTGCAGCGTCGGATGGAGAGACTCGACGAGAAAGTCGAAGACATGACCGAGGAGGTCTCTGATCTTAGTAAGGACTCGGGCGTGACGGAGGCGACGATTGACGAGACGATTGGACAGACATCGCTTGACGCCTACCAGCCAACGAGTGGACAGGCATCGAATGTGATTCAGGCTGAACGCGCTGCTCTCCAAGAGTTCGTTGATGACCTCAACCAAGCACACACAGACCCGAAGGTGGCGCAACTCAGGCGTGACATCCGATCGTTACGCCAGAGTGCGCGGGACAACATTATCATCTTCACGCAATACCACGACACGCTCGAACATATTCGAGAGACTCTCACCGATACGCACCCGAACGTTGGCACGTATAGTGGTGGTGGTGGAGTACAGTACGATGAACAGACTGGAGACTGGGTTGATGTTGGGAAGGAAGCGATCAAGCGTGATTTCACCGATGGTAAGACGAACATCCTGATCTGCACGGATAGCGCGAGCGAAGGTCTCAATCTCCAAACAGCTGACGCGCTGATTAACTTCGACTTGCCGTGGAATCCAATGCGCGTCGAACAGCGGATTGGGCGTATCGATCGGATTGGGCAGAAGAACGAGGTTGTGAAAATTATCAACTATGCCTACAAGGACAGTATCGACGGCGACATCTACGAGGAGTTGGAGGGACGCTTGCAGTTGTTCGAGAATGTGGTCGGACCAATGCGGCCAGTCCTGAACAGTATCGAGAAGGATATTAAAGACGCAGTGATGGGCAGCACCGATGAGGGTGGTGTTAACTCTACCGAGCAGGTGATTGAAGAGGCAGACGCTCGAGCGAAGCGTGCGCAAGAGAAAGCCGAAGAGACCGGGTTGGAAAGCAACGCTACTTCGGCAACGACGCGTGAGGCGATTATCGAAAGTGCTGGACTAGATGGGTGGGAACCGCATTGCTACCCAGCGTTTGCAGAAATCGGGACGGGGAATCGGGAGTATGAACCAACTGTGAGCTTGGAAACGATTGAAACGCTGCTTACGCAAAGCGACCGCCTTGAAGAATCTAACTGGAAATTCACTGCCCTTCGAAATCATAACCGTGCAGATGACTTCTCTGAAGTAGTGGATGATGCATACGTGCTTGAGATTCCGGACAGAGATCCGGTCGCTGTGCCGGATTCCTTCGGTGAGACGGCACAAGCCGAACTCAGTGACGGGGATGGGGTTGTCGTGACATTCTCGCCAGTCATTTCTGAGAAATTCTCGTCGATTCGGTTATTGTTACCTGGGGATCCACTGTTCGGAGTACTTATCCAGAACATGAGACCCGAAGAACTAGACGTGATAGAGTTTGTATGCGGGACACTTGGGGAAAGTGGTTC
Source organism: Halogranum roseipondis (assembly GCF_059695585.1). Taxonomy (NCBI): domain Archaea; kingdom Methanobacteriati; phylum Methanobacteriota; class Halobacteria; order Halobacteriales; family Haloferacaceae; genus Halogranum; species Halogranum roseipondis. Next base: position 386,115 of record NZ_JBUEED010000008.1, on the reverse strand, counting down.
GGAGGTCACTACCGAAACCCACATCGGAGACGCGTTGAACGCAGATGTTGTTCAGCCAGCCTCTGCAAATCAGGCTGTAAGGAGCTTACTTGGAGGGAATGAGCTGATAACCGCTCCTGATGAGTCTGAACAAACGGTCTTAAGATGGCTGTCGCGACTTTCAGCTTCTGAATAAGGCAGAGAGATTATTTCAGTTGACCTTTAGGGTTCGTTAAAAAAGATAATTGTGGCTATCAGACATGACTTCTGGAAATCCCACTATTCCACGCACAGAAGACACTCACTATGAGGGGCTAACCGCTCCATAGTGGATTACATCGCAGCTGTCGTACCAGCACCACCTACAATTAGACACGGAGTTTATTATCATGGGCTCTGAACAGTTGTCTGATGACGGAGACTGAAAGGAGATTCCGTGTCGACGAATATGTCGATGACCTTATATGGATAGAATTGTTGGAAGGAAAAAAGAGTGGTCTCCAGTTTGCGGTCCCCATCTCCCACAAACAGTACGATGATTCCCTTCAAAAAGAGATCAACAATCTAGAACCCGGAGATCGAATCACAGCGACGCTAGTAAGTGAGAATGAACGCAATACGGCATGGCGATTCACATCGGTCGACAAGCAGCAACGAGGCCGAGTGGCACCTGCAGACGACTAATTGTATTCGTCGCTCCTTTCAGTTTCGTTCTCGTCGTCGGAGAATCACAAAGTAATCGACGATGAGATACATTACGAACTGTCGCTGATACTCAACAGTAAGTCGCCAAAAGGCAGCGAGCGAACAGATTGCGACGAGGGAGATACCACGGAGAGAATAGTTAGACAATAGGTACGGTTCATTTTGAGGGATCTCTATGAAGGAATAAATGGGATCAACGACTCCAGTCACATATCCTACAATAATAAGAGAAACAATCCAGATTGAAACCCACATTCCACGGTGATAGTTCCGAATAGCCTGAAACCTATATGACCTTGAGGGGGATTCTACGTCGTCAACTTCACTCGAAATCATCCGGTGTAGTTGCTCATAATCGTCTGTGTCGACATCTAAGCTATAGGTGTCACGTAAATCCCGCCATACACGGTTCGTATGATGCAGATCGCCAATACTGTCTCCTCTTGGAACCCAAATCCACCACACAAGTGGTCCGACAACCGCATATACGCCATGAGCAACAATCTCGATAATAGACGCTGCTCGAGATTGAAACCAGCGTGTCGGATGCTTACAAATTCGAATCAGGATGACAAAATAGGGTTCATCAACAGAACTGAGACGGAAATCAACCAACCCACCCATCTCTTCATCTGAATCTGTCTCGCCAGTCTGCGTCTCGGTGTCGGATTCTTCTACGTCAGTCTCCAATGGGTTTCGGACCTCGTCCATCGTATTCTCGAAAATCCGTCTATCTCCCGTTGCGCGGGAGGCATACCACTGGACAGCGTAACCGAGTGATAAAGCAATAACTGCATAGATCAAATATTCCCATGGAGCAGTCGGAACCGGAGGGTCGGCAAAGAGCAACAATAATCCAAGTAAGAGTACTGCTCCTGGAATGAATACGCCGAGGATATCGTAGAGATTGAAAACCCGAAGCGGGCGGGCCGAAGACATTACTTCAGTACCTATTTTCACCATGCTAGGTATAGATTACTATAACTGACTGGTATTCTAAATGACTAAATTTTGGGGTGTGTTCCACCTCAGTCAGATAGTAACTTCCTCAGTTACAGTAGTTTCCACTGTTAGACATATTAATAAACAAAACTCACTTGCATACAGCTACGGAAACAGTGGGATCAACAAGTACGAACACCGGTGTGCCGATCGTATTCAAAACCCGGACACAACTAAAGGTAGCCATAGTTCAGCAGATTAGAGTAGAAGCAGCGAGCCTCGAGAAAAGCAGTTACTCTCGTTTTTGACCCTCTTCTGTGCCGTTCTGACCACCAGCCTGCTCTAAGTGACGCAGAACAGTCAATAGCTCTTCTTGTGAGAGAGGCTCGCTATGATTATCATCTTTTGATTCTGAAGTCTTCTCGCTATCCAGTTGCTGTTTGATGAACTCTCCGCGCTGAAGCGCATACCGACTAATTAAATTCACTAGACTCCCAAGTGAAAATATCATGAATACGAATAACGTGATGAGGAGAATCATCCCAAAACCATCATATACAATATAATTTAGTAACATCGACATAATTAACACAATAAGCGGTAAAAAGAGATTAAACTGAAAGACAGTGATAATATTATCATATTCACCGACCTCCTTCCATGCATATACGAACATTTTATCAGTGAATGAGGTAATAATTGTCAGTCCGGTCAGTACGATTGCGAATAGAGATGCTGAAACACGAACGAATGAAGAGAGCATATCTGAAGCGAGTTCTTGAGGAAATGACCCACCACTCCAAACCATGATGAGGGAAAATGTAATGACAGCTGCAAAAGTATCAAGTCCCACAAATAAGCCGCGGAACCCGAGATTGGCTAATCGCTTCAGAAGACTAGGTTCGTGCATTATCCCTCAATTCCCAAGTTCGGATATGGCGTCACGGATTGCATCTCGTAATTTGTCAACGTTAAGATCGTCGCTATCACCAATTTCCACTCTTCCTTTAATAGGGATTTTGTCGGTGCTTACTTGTTTGTCGTTTCCATTCTCGTCCTTCCCTTCAATATGGGCTTTGCCGTAGCCTTCTTCTGCCAAACTCAACCCGCCATCAAGCAGCGGTGTGCCCCGCACATCGATTCCACCTTCTTCCTCGTCACCTTCCGCGTCGAAATCGAGGTCTTCAATGCCACTTTCTTGGAGGAATCGATCCATTGGCTCAGATCGGTCAGTGCTGTTCGGATTCGTTGGATGGAGGTTTTTGAATTGGAGTTCTGTAAATGTCGCAAACGAATCTAATTCAACACTGAGCTCATCTTTATCAACGAGAGGCGACATAGATAATGTTTCTTCACCATCATGATAGACGTTGAAGGATTCACGGACAATGCGATAGGGTGCTTTTGGACCGATGGCTGTTTTGTATTCATATGCCATCACCATCTCCTCTAAATCAATAACAAAGAAAGCAACCTTCGGATCCTTACGTTTTATTGGAATATAATCACGTTGGGAAGAATCCTTTTGTCGTCCGGTGTCTTCCTGTTCTTTCGCGATTCGACCAGCAATGAAGGTGTTTCCGACAATTGGGTCTGAAAACCCCCAATCTCCTTTGTTAGCTAACCCAGGTTTCCCTGATTCCCGGAGTAGTTGGTTGACTTTAGTGTCGAAATCAATCACCTCCAGTAGTGCCTCCCTCCGCCGTTCATGGCCGGTTCGTCTGTCCGTATAATGGTTGAGTTTGGTTTCAAAACTCAGTCGGGCGAACCTGATAGATCCCATTGGTAACAATATAGTACAGATTTGCGAAATATTTCTTACGATATTATAGTGAATTACACACTAGAGACAATCAGTATTCTTTCAGGAACCATCTCTGTGTTTACCACTTTCAAAACCTTTCCCGGTATCTACCAACCTATGAATCCCGAATAGTGGGACTAGTGCCGCTTCAGTCAAGAAATGCTAGACAAAACCGGTAGACACAACGGAATCAGATCTACCGGTTCACGGTGGAAACCGCACTAGAACCTAGCGCTTTGTGTACGCAAATGCAGATATATCCTATCTCTCGTTCTTACTAAGGGAGCGAATTAATCCAATACTGGACCTATCTCACTCAAGAACCTCTGCAGTCGTGCATCTCAATCCGCTCCGGCAACCCCACTGTCCCACACACGGGACACTCCACCAGCGGCGTCGGCGGCAACTCTTCGGTCGACTCCAACGCCGCGTGCAGATGCGCTTGCACCGCAGCATCCTCGGTCCGCGACAGTGCCTGCGACAGATGCATCTCTAGCTCTTCGCGCGCGCTCATGCGTGGGCCTCCTTGCGCTCTAAATCGGCCTGCAGGCCGAGCTGTGCAAGCTGGCCGGTCGAATTCCACCCACGCTCTTCGGCGACGAACGCCTGCCACTCTGCGAGTGGGCGGCCATCAAGCGGCTGGTAGTGATCTAACGTGCGCCCCTCGAAGACGACGACGGCGTCGGCGGGACGGTAATAATGATGGGTCGACCCCCTGGCGTCGACACCGAGGATGAACGAGCGGGCGAGGGCGTCGGTGAGATGGCTAGCTAGCGATGCGGTACGCTCTTGTGCGAGGGCTTTCGTAGTTGACATTGGTCTTCTGGTGCCTTTGGAAGACCGGTCCCGCGTGCGACAACACGCGGGCATTCTCACGCCCAAGAGGGACCCGTCTTCCTTACCAATTGCTACGTGCCAATGGGTGAAAAAGGTTTCCACATGCCACCAGGCAATAGGACTATCCGACACGGAATCAAGTGTACTGTATGGACCGTGAACGAGACAACCAAGGACGCTACTCGACACAGATTACACCACAGCGAGTCCTCGAAGTGCTTGTAGAGGCTGACACACCCGTCTTGACAGCAAAGCAGGTTGCCGAGTCAATCGGGTGCTCTGGTGAAGCTGCCAGACAGAAGCTCCAAGCACTCCATGAAGAGGGCAAAGTTGGGAAAATGAATGTCGGTGCCCGTGCTGTCGTATGGTGGCGAGAGGAGTAGCTAGATTTCGACGAACCCTCAGCAGGAGAAGTAAGGTTGCTTCTTCTGACTATGAGTTCTCATCCCGTTCCAGATCCTCAGCATCAAGCTCGCCGGCAAGGAATGCCCGACCAGAGTCACTCAGGCCATATAGCTCAGATTCGTCTTTTTCTAAAATGCCTGCGTCCATCAGCACACGACATCGTTTACTGGTGTACTGTCGGTCGTACCCGATGTTTACTGAGAGTACCTTTGGAGACACGAGGATATCGTGGGTCTCGAAGAACAGTAGAATCTCGTAATCGATTGGAGACATCCACGATACACGCTCAACCATCTCCTTGATGTGGCCTGTCATTCGTAAAAAGTGACCTCGGTGTGTCTTGGTTCTAACCACATTCGTAGTTCCTACAAAACTACGTTCGTCGTCAAGACTTATTACCGCCCTCCTTCTAATGAGATCCAACGGAAGCTACAGACAGATCTGACTGATTGTCGGATCCAGAATCAAGCGGACCCAGGTGCTGGAACACCGGCCCGCTGTGGCCTCCGTATCCAGACTACGGAAGCATGTCAGCAAACATTTCGCGGGGTATTGAATTCCCCGACCGACAGATCGCATCGGCTGCAAAATTTGAGAAGTTTACGGAGGGCACCCAATGAGCGCAACCACAAGTCCAGCCCTCGCCGACGAACTCGAGACGTTCAAGTCCCGTCTCGACGCCCTCGAAACGAAAAACGAGCAACTCGAAGCCCGCGTCGACGAGCTCGAAACCGAGAACCAAGAGCTCCAAGCCCGCGTCGACACGCTTGAAGCCGAAACCGACCAGCTCGAAGCGACCGTCGACGACCAGGCCGAAACGATCGAGTCCCACCACGCGGACCTCGCCGAGTCCAAAGCCCGCGTGCGCAAACTCGAAACGAACTACGAGTCAGCACACGAGCACCGCAAGCGCCTCCAACAGCAGTTCCACGAGTTGACCACCGACGACGTCGCCACGAGCGAGGACGTTGCATCACTCTCCCCACTCCAGCAGGTCGTCGCCTTCTCGAACAACGCCGTCCAGAAGCTCACGTCCAACGAAAAGCGGGCTCGCTACATCGCGAAGGGACTCTCTGACTACGCCAAGAAAGTCCCGGCGGGCTACTCGATCGACTCGGGGACGATTCGGAACGTCCTGCGCTCGAAGGACGACGAAAGCCCCCACCCGGAGACTGTTTCGCGAGTGATGGAGTTCCTCAATCGGTTCGGCAAAGACGAGACGAAGATCGTGAAACGCCGCGGCACCAAACGCGTCGTCTTCACCGAGCAGGCCGTCGCCGATCTCGAGTCGACGAACGAGAATTCGCGCAGTATCACAGACGTGGTGATGTGGTGGAGACAGTGAGGGTGTGATACCCGCCGAAACACACTAGGTACACGATAGGACACTGACACACCACGCCGGGACGCACGGTAGTACTAGCAGCAGCACTCGGGAAATCCTCGGTTGTTGTAGGAGTAGTAGGAGTGTATGAAACGAGTTTGAGTGGTTTGGTCGCTCGAGGCCGCTCACAACGGGTGTGATGAGACAGCTCCAAACGTACCCGACACTGACGAGCGTCGTACTTCCAAAGCCATCCATCTCACTGAATGCACCATCTACACATCTTGCCCGGGGATAGGGCTTTGTGACGAGCCGTAGTCTGTCAGAATATGTCTAGGCGGCGAACAAACGACGAGACCGTTGCCGAGTGTCTCAACGCCCTCCAGACTGCAGCTGCGCAGTTGGGCGAGACACCGACCAAGCTCGAATACAAGGTGCTCGGGTTGTCCCCATCGGCAAGTGTTATTGCACGTCGTTGTGGCTCGTGGGCTCATGCACTGTCTCTCGCCGATCTTGACCCGCCCTCTCGCAACCAGTACACCCGCAAGGATTGTCTGCAGGCGCTTCGAGATTTTGTAGACACGTACGGTGAGGAACCGACGATACAGAGTTACGAGCGGTCTGGATACAAACCCTCAGTGACAACCATCGCCGAGCGGTGTGGAAGTTGGTCAGAGGCCAAGGAACTAGCTGGTGTTGTCGACTCCGAGGACGTAGACAAAACGCCCGAAGAAGAGGCAGATGAGATGTTCGACCTGCTTGAGCAAGCAACGCCAGTCAACCACCACTCTGACTCCACACACGGCTAGGGTACCGACGTTCGTGTCCGATCTCACGTTCTCTGCTGATTACGTCACGACGACGCGTTACGAAGTCTGAAACGAGTTACGTTTCCTGATGTGACGGACCCGGATTATGAGCGGTATCACAGGGTGCATGGCCGCGTGGTTTCGATGTTGGATGACGATGCTGGGATGGCGACTGGGAAGGACAGGGATTCTGGGTTGTTCTGCGTGGAGTTGCAGTCGGGTGCGGAGGCGGATTTCCGGTCACAGGATTTACGGCCGCCAATTGACGACCCGCCGGAGTCGTGACGGATTCGTGTCGATAAGGGGAAACGTCTTGATCGGGGTGTGAGTGGGTCGATGTATGCCTGCGGATCGACTGCGGAGTATCGTCCCAATGTTTGGCGGGGCGACGCAGTACGTGGAGTCGTTAGATGCGGTTCTTGAGTTCGTTGTGACGCATCGCCCTTCGATGGATGAGTTAGTGGGGTGGCATCGCGGGTCGTTTGCGAACGTGTCGAGCCGCGACTCGATCCTGCGGCGCGTGTCGTACTTGGAGAACGTCGGGTTTTTGCGACGTGTTGGTGATGAGTGGCGGTTGGGTGAGGCTGGTCGAGAATACACGGCGGAGCACGACACTGGTGTTCTGCTTCGAGTCATGTGTGAGCGGAACGTTGGGTTGCGGAGTTTGCTGTACGCGTTGTCTGCGGGGTCGTTGACGATTTCGGAGATTAGTGACCAGCAGTTGGATACGCACCCAGAGTTAGGGTGGAGTCGCGGGGAGACGGACATGGCGAAGCAGCGTGCGAACTGGTTGCGGAGTATGGGTCTCGTCGAGAAACGCGGCGGCGAGTACGTGCTAACAGACGATGGCTGGGAGTTCGTCGATCACGCGGTCGGTGAGTGGCGTGATGCTGAGTGGACGTCTACAGCGGGGCGTCAAGAGTTCCATGCGGGGACGTACGAGACGACAGTGGTTGCGCGTGCTGTGGACCCGGAGTTCCGCGCAACAGTGTTGTCGCGGTACGACGGAACGTGCCCCGTGTCGGGCGTTGATCACCCGGTGTTGCTAGACGTTGCGCACATCTTGTCGTGGAGTGAACACCCGCAGCACCGCGCGGACGTGCGGAACGTTCTGCCGCTCAGTAAAACGCATCACGCAGCGTTCGACCGGGAGCTGTTCACTGTTGACCGTGAGTACCGGTTACGCGTGAACCCGGCGTTCGAAACGCGAAGCGACGTGCTGCAACGCACCATCATCGACCGCGCCGGCGAGTACCTCCCGCAACTCGACGACGCATTGAACCCTGAGTACGTCGCCCAGCACAACGCCGCGCTCGAATGGGTGTGAGTACGGTGTGCCTCGTTGGTCGAGGTGTCAGCTCTCGACTGAGTGTTCTAACGCCCATTCGACGGCCGCCGAAGAAACGACGACAGCAGAAGGAACCACAACAACAGAGGAGACGACGACAGCAGAAACAACACCAGATAATGGCACACCTACCGCAGCGGGTACAACAACTGCAGAAGGAACGCCAACCGAGGACACAACAACGACCGAGGCGTGACGACCCGGTATCACCGTCCTCCACTGGCTATCACGTCGTACTCCAAAATCGGTGTTAACGCATTCAGCAGCGCGACAGAGGAACTGCTCGCGCTCGCACTGCCGACTCACCAGAGATCTTGGCGACCTGCAAGGCACCGCACCAGACGAATCAAGAACAAAGACGCCGAATCCAAACACGCGTTCTTGTTCACTAATCACAAACGCGGAGCAAAGCAAACGCCCTCGCGAGAAGAGCCCTTAGCCGTCGATGAGCCCCGAGGGGGCAATCACGTCGACGTCTTTCTGTTCGAGGTGATCTAAGACGTTCTTGAAGTCGTCAACCGACGTCTCGTAGTCCTCACCGTCACCGATCGAGTGCCAAGTGACGACCGCCAGTTGATTGAACTCTTCAGCGAGGTTCAGGATGCGGCGTGTCCCCTGTGGGTCCTTCCCCATGATTCGCGAGATGGCGTGCATGTTACTCGGTTGCTGGGCGTTGTTCGGGCAGGCACCGAACATGAACCCCGTCTCGTGGTACTGCTCGACGATCTCCAGTGTCGTCTTGCTCACTCGGTTGTAGGGGGCGACAAAGTGACGCGCACCTTCTGGGAACCCCTTGAGGTCGAGGTAGTTGTACGCTTGCTGGATGATCCGCTGTTGTTTCGCTTTCGAGTACGCCGGCAACGGCTCTGGAGCCTGCGGATGAGCCATCATGTCCCAGCCAGCATCGCGCATCTCACGCATCTGCCCAGTCGTCAGATTGCCTTGGCTGTTGATGGCATCAGGAATCACAGCGACCCCGCCCGGCCAGCCGCGTTTCTGCAGTTCCTTGAACGCAACCTCGTATTGAGAGGTGACGGCGTCGTCGAACTGCAAGATGACCTTCCCTTTGTCGGGCTTGGGGATCTTTCGGAGGTCGTCAATGCGCACGTCGATCGGCTCGCCCTCTGGGGTCAAGACCATGAGCCGAAGTTCTTGAATCGCTTTCATTACCGGCTCGCCGGTTTTCCCGGTGTACCCCAGATCGATACGGACCCAGTCATTGAGTTCCTTGGGAATGAAGCGCTTGCTCGTGAGCATATCGCTGCGTGCCGGAGCGATGAACTCAGCAGCAATCTTCCCCCGCACTGGTTTTTCGAGTTTGACGGCGATCGATAGGTCGTGCTTGCGGAGATCAAGCCCCTCCGAGAACGATTTGTAGATCCCAGCGACGTCCCCGTTTTTGTTGGTCATGTGGACCGACTGGGTGCCCGCATACACATCTTCCGTGTCGGCTTTGATTGTCCCGCCAATCGTTCCCCAACGCGCGTCTTTCGTCCCGATATCCTCGAAGTCGTCGAGGAGTTCGCCACGGGTGAATGGCTGGTCTTGTTGTGTGGGTGTCTCGCTCGTATTTCCACTCGAGGTCGCTGAAGTGGTTGCCGTGGTCGTATTCGTTGGCGTGGTATTCGGTTCGGTTTGACCGGGGTCTCCCAAGCACCCGGCGACACCAGTCACGCCGACGGCACCAAGCGATGCGAGGACACTGCGTCGGGTCGATGAATCATTCATTACGCTTCGTTGGTAAATCCGCTCTGGAGATATATGAGACTGGTGCTAGTAAGCGACACTTACCAGTCTTTTCAAATGCCAGCAGAGGACTCCCCATCTTGCAGAAAGAAACTCCGCGCTACCGCCGCAAGTAGAGACAGTAATGGCTCGATGCTCCGAGTCGGCGTCTCGCGATTTACAGCCAGGGCGGAGAGTTATCTATCTGGCTTCCAAGGGTCTATCCATGGTATTGGTGGTCGTTCTCGGGAAGCCCTCTTGGATTCGATCTCTGTTGCCGAATCCATTCCCGATCTATGTGACGACCCTCGCTCTCGTGCTATGTCTGCTTAGTGTGCTCGTACTGTACTCAATTCGTAATCGACAGCACAGCTCCGCGACATCAGCTGGTCCACGGCATCAATCCAGATCTCCGCTCGATGAGTCTGTAATCGCGCCCTCGTCACTCCAGTGGGCCGTAGTGTGTCCAGTCTGTCACACAGTGAATGAGCCGGACTATCGGTTTTGTCGTCACTGCATTGCTGATTTGTCCCGATACAGATGACTGTCTGCGTTTTTCCAAGCGAGCGGGGCAGAAGGACAGAGAGTGACGACCTCGGTGTGACCAGACTCACATCCGTTTCGAGAGTTACTCATCCTGTGATGAGGATCGATAGACGTCGCGACTATTCTCGGTGATGGTATTGTTCCACACGAAGAGAGTGCTGGCAGCATCTGAGACGGTCCCGAGTAAATTGCTTGAAATAATGCTCCCTCGGAGTACGACGAGATCGTCTCGGAGAGATTCGCGACCCACCTTCTTTTGCTCACAGCGAACCTACAGATGTGTATGGCAACTGACTCTCACGATCACGACCATGGTCACGGCGACACGGAACCGGTCACTGACCGCACGCACGATAACTCGTGGTCGGCGAATCTCGAGAAGCCGCAGTACACAGACGATCGCTCCTTGCTCGAACAACACGCGATTGAAGCCATCGAACACACGACAAGCGGCCACCACGTCAATCTCGTTACTCACGAAGCACACGGTCATCCAGAGACGTATCTCTACGACGCGCTCGGCGACCGATTCGAGGAGGCGGACGTTCGCTGGGAGTACATCGAACAGTGTGGCTGTGGCGGCCACGTCGTTCGCGCGCACGTCGAATAGCGCCCGCGAACGAACCGAACGGCGGTTGCGACCTGTAAATCCATCCACCAACCAATTCGAACATCATGGTACATATCAAATCCCTACAGAAACTGGAAGGAAAACCACATGCAAACGCGTTTCCCGATGAGGAGCCGAAGACGATCCGATTGACCCTTTCGGAAGGAGAGCACGTTGAACCACACGCTCATCCGGATCGGGAAATCGTGCTCTATCTCATCTCTGGTGCCCTCGAACTCCAACTCGACGGGGAATCACACAACGTGAACCAAGGAGATGTGGTTCACTTCGATGGGGCGCAAGACATCTCTCCGGTTGCGAAGACGGACTGTACCGCATTGCTCGTTCTCGCTGCGAAACGAGAGACCTAACGCTTCAAGAGGGAACTCATGAGCACCCAGCAGCCATCATCGCCGACGAAAACCGGATCCGACACCGACGAGACGTCACAACAGCAACGGCTGGAACGGAAACGAGAGCGGGCGATGGCTACTCAATCACAGGCTGAAGCCGAACAGGCTGTCGACTCGGATACAGAACCGCTCCGTCTCAGGGTGTTCCGATACGATCCCGATGTGAAGTCCAAACAGGAACCCCGATTCGATGAGTTTACTATCCCCACCGAACGGGGAATGACCGTCCTCGATGCGCTCATTTACGCGAGAGATCAGTATGATTCGTCGCTCACGTTTCGGCATTCCTGTCGAATGGGTGTCTGTGGAAGTGACGGCTTGTTCATCAACGGCCGTCAGCGCCTCGGTTGTCAGACCCAGCTCTCGGATCTCGACGAACCGATTCGCGTCGAACCACTTCCTCACCAACCAGTCATCAAGGACCTCGTCGTCGACATGGATCCTTTCTACGACCGAATGGAGGCTGTCGAGCCGTTTTTTCAGCCCGACGAGCTTCCTGCTGGGAAACGAGAAGAGCAACGTCAGTCGCCCGAGAATCGCGAGAAGATCAAGCTGGCCTCGCGATGTATCCAGTGTGGCTGTTGTACGTCGTCGTGTAATCCGGCCCAGACTGATAGCGAGTACATCGGACCGGCGGCGATCGTCAAGGGGTATCGCTTCTACTTCGACGAACGAGAGGGGGAAGACGCCAAAGAGCGCCGGGTAGAACTCCTGGACAAGGAACATGGCGTCTGGCAGTGCCACACGCAATTTTCGTGTACTACCGTCTGTCCGAAGGATATTCCGATCACCGAGGAAATCCAGGAACTGAAGCGTGAATCAGTCAAACGAAATCTCAAATTCTGGTGAGAGAGAATATCGGGTGTGTTCTCGATACCAGTGTGTAAGCGCCACTCGAGAGGGACGTCTGCAACCCGAGACTGACGTGGGAACCGAGATGACCACTTCGGCTGTATGATCGACACCGATTAACCAACGAAATCGAGCGTGTTGGTTAATCGGCATCACGCCGATGCACAGCGACGGCAGCCAACGAGCCACTGCTAGAATCCAAGTAAACGTGACAAGGTCTCGGGCCAGTCGAACGTAGCGACCGCAGACGGGGAGATACGCTACAACCGAGAATGTGCGTCAAAAACGACGCCGGAGAACCACGCTCTGGTTACCGGCGGATCGACTGACCGACAACAACATGGATACCGCCACAGACACGTCGGAAGTGTGTCTCCTCGGCGACGTTGCGGCGTGCGATCGGCGTAAGACAGAGGACCTCGTTGTCTTCTGTTTCAACCCACTCTCTCCCCGTCTCGGTGTTCCAACACTGTGGTGTCCACACCCCGGATTCGAATCGCTCCCAGAGATCCACATCCCCGTAGTACTCTCCATCACTGCCGCGATAGATCGTCCCATCTCCCATGAGAAGTAGTCACGCACTTCTAGACAATAATACTTGTCACTATATTGATTTATCCGAGTAGTAGAACAATAATAGAAAATAAATATATGTTGAAAAATATGTTTGTTTTATTGACAATATAGCGAGATTGACGTCGACGACCATCTGGACGGTGTCCCGTTGAAAGCGTCGCTCACAGCACGGCCCAGCTGACAGCGAGTGAGTACGGAGTGTCGGCTCCTCGATGGCCCATGCTAGAGCATTTCAACAAGAGATGGAGGTTGTGAAAATCAAGAACATGCCCTCACACCACGTTTCCATTGTAAATCACGCGTTTATGGCAGAAAGGAGGCGTCACGCGATTAAATTACAAATCGCCCACTCTATCTGGACGGCACCAGACACGGTAGTCTAGCATGCATCTGTAACCCGACTGCAGACGGTCCGAGACCGTTATTCGAGTAGCCGGCGACGACGGTACCCCCCACCATGTCCGCATAATCTCGCAGCCGACGATGACACTCGGGATGAATCTCCCACTCCACTATGTCTGCTTAACACAGCAACCCAACTCCCACCTTGTGATCGCCTGATTTCTGCATTGAGGGATGGTTCTACTCTCGGGGCTGATTGAGACGCCACTTGACCAGGACGGCAAGCGGCTTGTTCGAGGGGCTAATATACGTTGATGAGGTATCGAAGCATTCCGCCGAAGGGTGGCTGTGCTCTTTAGATGTAGTCCCGAGGCGGTGGGTGCGGCCGACAGTCACTGTCTCAAGAAGCACAAACTATCGTCACCGCCAGAGACAGCCACGAGAGACGCTCATGATAAAGTAGATCCCGTCGACGAGTAGCAGCGAACAGATTGATAACGAACAGGCTCTCACATCTACCTGTGCGTCGGACGACGCACACCAGGTCTCTCGGCCCTAGAAGCACGCCCGGCGCTTTTCTCGTCGGTCGTGACACTCCGAACCATCGCCGGTCGCCAGCCACTCCCCTGGTGGTCGGCACTCCGTCTCGACCCTACGCGGTGAGAAACTGTCACTCAGCAAGCTGCACAGCCAGCACGGGAACCTCTGCAGTTCGAATTACCTTTTCAGCAACACTGCCCAGGAGATGGCGGTCGATTCCCGACCGCCCGTGAGTCCCAAGGACAATCAGATCGATGCCGTGGTCTGTTGCATACGACGTGATTTTCTCGTGGGGATGTCCATAGTCGACCACCTCTGTAGTCGTTGGGACACCAGCTTGGGTTGCCTGTGCCGCAACGGCCTCAACAAGTGTCTGCCCCTCCTCATCAAATTGTTCACGAAGCACATCCGCAGGGACCCCACCCGCTGCTGGGGTTGCAGAGAGACCAACCACCGATTGGTCGACAACGTGAAGCACGTGTAACTCTGCGTCATACGTTTTTGCATGTTCAATCGCCTGCTCGACAGCGGTTTCTGTCCCCTCACTGCCATCCGTCGGAAGGAGGATTCGGTCGTACATTGGGGGACCCTTCGGAATCATGCGGGAAGTGTTCACTGGCCAACCAGCTGGCTGTGAAATTGCTTTCGAGCAACTGCTACTCAGTGAATCCCCATTGCTTCGATTTGTTCTTGATACCGATTCCGTATCGTTACCTCAGTCACTTGCGCCACGTCGGCCACTTCTTGTTGTGTCCGCTTCTTGTTACAGAGGAGTCCTGCTGCGTACAGTGCTGCCGCCGCAAACCCGGTTGGTGACTTTCCGGAAAGGAGTCCTTGCTCAGCCGAGCTGTCGATAATCTCGTTTGCCTTCTGCTCGACTTCTTCAGGGACATCCAATTCGGACGCAAATCGTGGTACGAAATCTTTCGGGTCAACTGGCCGCATCTCCAGGCTCAACTCTTGGGCGAGATACCGATAGGTGCGAGCAATCTCTTTGTAGGGAACCCGCGAGACGTCGGCGACTTCATCAAGACTGCGTGGAATCCCCTCCTGACGGCAGGCCGCATACAGACAGCCCGTGGCGACCCCCTCGATCGACCGTCCACGGATCAAATCCTCGTTGAGGGCGCGCCGATAGATGACCGAGGCAACTTCACGTGTCGACCGCGGCACGCCGAGTGCCGAAGCCATCCGGTCCATCTCCGACAGCGCGAACTGGAGATTGCGCTCGCCAGCGTCCTTCGTGCGGACGCGCTCTTGCCACGTTCGCAGCCGACTCATCTGCTCGCGCTTTTTCGAGGAGAGTGAATTCCCGTAGGCGTCTTTGTTCTTCCAGTCTATCGTCGTCGTCAACCCCTTGTCGTGCATCGTCTGGGTAGTTGGCGCCCCAACACGTGATTTCGAGTCGCGCTCGCTGGCGTTGAACGCCCGCCACTCTGGGCCGTGATCAATCGCCTGTTCGTCAAGGACGAGCCCACAGTCCTCACACAGCAGTTCGTCACCGTCCTGAATGATTGCCTCCGATTCGCACTCCGGACAGGTCTGTGTTGCTGACTGTTGATCAGTCGCTGTCTCCTCTGCTTCGGATGTGGTAGTACGCTGTGGCGAAGAGTTGACCATTGACACTGATTCAATCGCCCGAAACAAAAGGGCTGGGCCGACAGAATTGGCGAGTCGGACTGCATCTCGGGAAAGTGTTCATCCTATACACCGAACCCAACTATCACGCGGCCCAGACACACCACCACTTCCAGTGTTCTGAGCGATCGTCATGGCGAAGGAGAGATTAACGGCTACTCAGTCCTCAACGTCGATGTAACCTATCAGTCGCTCAACTGCTGTCTCAAGCGGTTGGCTCCTAACAGCCGTCACATAGCGTTCGATGTCTTTCCTCTCAATGGTCGCAACCGACCACGGCATGATGTGTGACTGCATCGACAGGGGCGCATCGTCGTAGTCATCTTCGCGAAGTGAGAGTGCTTCGTCGTGGTACGTCTTTGACGTGAGTGCGAGACAGATGTACTGTTCGCCGTGAAACGGAGCCTCGGAATTCCCGATGATGAGCCAAGGACGACCCTCATCACCGTCTTTGAACGGATCAGCAGCCCAGATAATCGCGCCTTGTTCGAGCAGCACTACTCCAGCTCCTGGCTGGCTTCCGTAGCCCACTGATCTGGGTCTTCCTCACCATATCGTTCATCGAGCCGCTTTGTCGTGGCGTGCAGTCGATGGGCATCGTACAGTCGGTCTTGATCGTCAGTAATGGCCCAGTAAGGCTCCTTGTGGCGAACGAGGCCACGGCTCTTGAGCCGGCTAAGAAGCGTACTCACCGAGTCAGGGTTGACCCCCGCTCGCTCAGCGATGACCTTCGCCTTCCACGCCTGGTCACTGTGTGTCGCAAGGAACTCGACAATCTTCTCAGTATCTGTCTTAGAAGCAAACTCGTCAGAGTCAGCCTCCTCGAACCGGCGAATATCAATGCTATCAGCGCCCATAGTCGTACCTTGGTGTTCCTTTGTTAAACTGTTTGTGCTGTTCCCTATGTTCGCTACTCTTCTGCGCCAAAGTCCACCCATCCATTGCACGGCCCGGAGCAGCGGCGTGCAGGTTCCAGTCTGCACAGAGCAGGCGGAAGTAGGGGGCTGGTCCCCTAACCCGCAACGCCAGGCCGCAAGGAGCCGACTCCGGAGGTTCCTATCACGAGTATGCTTGGTCCGCGTGTCGCCGGATACGGAGGCCAATAGGATGATTGAGTATTACTCGACTCTGGGCGGCCCCTGTCATGTCAAGTGATCAAGCAGCCGGCGACGACGGACACTCCACTGTGTCCGCATAATCTTCCTCGCGAAAATGAAAATCACACACAGCCCTCTCTCGTAGAGAGATGCAAGTAAGGGAGCCAACTGATTATCCAAATAAATATATCAAACACCACCATCAGTATTTGAGACCATACGTCGTGCTTAACCTGAAATTGGTTATATCCCCCTGATAACAGATTTTGAGCACTCCGAGGGATTATTCCTCTGCATTAAGAGAATAAAAGAATTCATCATACTAATCTTACTGTCAGGGATGGAAATTTACAGGTACCCCATACAATCCGGTAGTGTGATCGAAGTTTCCAAGATACTGGGTTAATCACTCAAGGTACATGGTTTGTTCCTCCGGGATGGGACGCCGGTGCGTGAACAGAAATTCACCTATGCGGGCTTTCCCGGATGCCACCCGAGCGGCATCCGGGCTGTCTCGCCCAAGTCTCGGCTTCCTACGCACTCGGACCAGTCAGCACAACGTGCTCTCGGGCACGGAACTCAGGTCGGTCTCTTGCGCCCCATACTTTGTTCACGCGCTCTATGGGTAGCAGAATTTCCATCGAGTCAGCACGCCCGTAGAAACCTCATCGAACGGTGTCAGAAACCGTGTGCAAGACTTAGAGAGTGTATGCAGCAGCGCGATATCTACAGGACGTTGCTGTTGAAGCCCCCGCCGGTAGGTTTATCTATACATGCAACTGTCTGTTTGCATGGTGTCCCGTGACCTCGAATGACGGCGTGTTCCGGGCGCTGGCCGACAATACCCGGCGGTTGATTTTAGAGGAACTGACGGACAACAGCGGACAGACGCTCTACGAACTCTGCACGCGGCTCATCATGGAGCATGATGTCGACATGACTCGACAGGGAGTGAGCAACCACCTCGACGTTCTCGAGGAGGCTGGACTTGTCGCTTCGACCCGGCGGGGCAAGTACAGAGTTCTGGAGTTCGCGGGGACAGATCAGGTCAACGCGGCCGCAGCCTGGCTTGACAGCCTGACCGAGAACGACACCAACACAGAAACCGAGAGGAGTTAATGAAATGGAAATTACCGTAACAAACGTACACGTTGATGACCAGCAGAAGGCCCTGGATTTCTACACGAACGTCCTGGGCTTTGAGAAGAAGACAGATGTCCCGGCGGGCGGGGCGAGATGGCTAACCGTGGTTGGGCCCGAGTCGCCCGACGGCGTTGAGCTACTCCTAGAACCAACGGGGAGTTCAGAGGTAGCTGAGGCGCTGGAAACCTATCGCGATGCGCTCGTCACCAACGGCATTCCTTGGACGCAATTCGGGTGCAAGGACGTAGAGGCTGAATACGACCGGCTGAGCGAGCAAGGCGTTGAATTTACCCAAGAGCCGATGACCGCCGGGGGCGTCACGCTGGCCGTCTTCAATGACACATGCGGAAATCTCATCCAAATTATCCAGCAATAAGTTCCCGATTGGATGAATTGGTTTTTAGATTGGCGTGAACCACATGGGTCTATCTACCGCCCAGTTCGCTACAACCGACCGTGCAAGATACGCGCGCTCTATTCAGTACGCCCGTAGAAACCTCACCGCATGCTGTCAGAAGCGGCGTGCAACACTTAGAGTGTGAGTTCAGCACAGTAGGAGGGTTGATTTCACCACTGGAATGTCTGTCATAGAAAGAATTGTGTTCCCTCAGTTAGAGATTCGATACATGCCCTCCCTCGGCCCTCAGTCTCGTCGCTTTGCACTCGCGTTGATCGGTGTACTCTTCCTCCTCGCAGCAGTTTTTGCACCGTTCGGGACTGTCGCTTGGACGTATGAGTACAACGCAAATCAAGTCACTCCCGACGACCCACAACTCGCCGGAATACTAGGCTGGGCGGACAAGACCTCCTTCTGCTACGATGAGTCTGATGAATGCGAACTCGCGAATCGGGTCAAAGATGACGGTCCTCGTATCGTCTCTGACGAAGCATACCGTGCTGCCCATGGCTTTGGTCCAGAAAAAGAACTCATCATATTCCGCAACGCCGAGACGAGATTCTACCGGTCGAATATCACGTTCTACGATAACGATACCACGAAGGTTGATCTCGTTCTGGTCTCAAACGCTACTGCTCTTGAACTTGCATCTACTTCCTTCAGGCGCTTCCCAAGGGGTGTCCAGCGAGTTGTTGAGGAGGGAACCGTCCATACAAACTCTCCACTGACCGGCTTCGCATACTGGGACGAGACCCACGCTATTGTTGCCCATGAGGGCGCGTACTACGAACAAGGGGCGTACAGATATCGAGGGACGGAGGATGGTATTGCTGAGTTCTTACGGATCACTTCTCTGGCCGTTGGAGCAATCCTCTGTTTCCATGCTGGCCGGATCGAGTGAAGCATCGACAAAGGCCAACTTATCGACTAACCTCTACAAGACTCGCGCCTTCTATTCAGCACGGCCATAGAAACCTATCATCGACAGAGGGTTTCAACAGAGCCGCTTGGATAATATTCTTCCTGCGTTTTGACGTAGACGTCGCTGCTGCAGCCCCTCGATCCAGCAGACTTCATCGATCCTTCGACTTGAGGTTGCGAGGTCAATTTCGTTGCTTCAAAAAGCACAAATTCGCTGCAGACTCTGTGTAGCGATATACAGTTTATTCTTCACAGGCATATCTTCACTGCATTTACTGTGTGTTTAGCAGACTGGAGAGGTCTGCTAAATCCACAAAACTATAAGAAAACCGAATGAAACGCTGAACACTCAGAACATGCCACACTCAGAAACACCACCACACGCAGCGAGTGGGCTACTACCTCGGAATCTTCGCTCTCAAAGGAGACCATCGCGATGAGTGAGTCAGCGGAAGAACCGAAACTCACGCCCTCGTTCGACGACGTCCGCTGGACAACCTGTTCCCTCGAGGACTTCACAGAGCTGTACTAGGACGAAATCGCGCCCTGTCTCGAAGCAGCAGGCATTGATTCGACGAGCGAAAAGCCGACCCATCAGTGGTTTCGAGATCACGACGCTCAGGCATACCTTGCCGCACTACGGCGCCAGCATGACCGGCCCTTTGACGAGTTCTGGACTGAGGACCTCGGGCTCGGCGACGACGACGAGGGCTACACGTGGGCCACTACAGACGAACAAACGATTGATGCCCTCGAACGGTTTCTCGACCGCCGACAATCACGGTACAGCCTCGCGACGTCGTCCGTCGAAACCCTCCGAACGCGGCTGAACCTGTACGTACGTGCCTACCGAGAAGCGAACGATACGGATAACCTCCTCACACCGATTCAGCGCGACGGAGACGCTCCGGCCTACGAAGCCGTCGATGCGTGCTATGCAGCGTTCGATTGGTTGAACGAGGAGGCAGATCGTGCCTACAGCGCTCAGACGCTCCAGCGTGTCCGGCGCATCGTCGACGCCTGGTATCAACACTTGGTCGGGCGACGCGTCGCCGCGATGAACCCAGCGAGCGGACTCTACGACGAGTTCAAGTGGGAACTTGAGGAGTCGTCGACGCCAGCACTCTCCGCAGCCCACATTCGGAAGTTGATGCAGGTCACAACGACGGCGCGAGAACGGCTGTTGGTCGTAGCACTTGCGGGCTGGGGACTCCGCGCAAGCGAGGCCGCAGCACTCCACGTCTCGCAGTTCAATCGTGATGTTGCCGACGACGACGTCCCCTACATCGCTTTCGAGAATCGCAAGAACGGTCCCGGAGAAGTCTCGGTGCTGTTCGGTTTGGACGTTCTGGACGCACGAATCGACGAGCTAGCAGGCGATGAGACGTGGACAGGGTACGTCTTCCCGTCGTCACAAGGTGAAACACCCCACGTGACACGAGACACCATCCGGAACTGGTTCCAAACGCTCGCCGCCGACGCCGATCTCCCAGAGCGTATCGACGGCGAGCGTCCGAGTCCACAGCTGTGTCGGCGCTTCTGGTACGACACGTACACGGCAGTCCTCGAGGGCGTGCTCGAAGGTGTCGAAGAAATCGCCGCAGAGCAAGGCAGTAGCGACCCCCAAGTCGTGATGCAGAACTATCTCTCTGACTCGCGGTCGCGACGGGTACGCCGTGAGTTTATGCGCGAGCAGTTGACCGAGGCGTTCGGGGAGTGAACTTCATCCAGCAATCAATACTACCGGTTTCCTCCGTCGAATCATACAGATACGGACAATAGCTGCGTGCTGAATATAGAGAGTAAGTTCAGCACTACGAGTCGAATCAACCGGAGTTTCATATGTCTGGTATTCGGACGTAATCTATGAGTGAAAACCTGGAACGTCCCCTCTGGGTACTTGTGATTCTAATCGCGTTGCTCGTCATCTCACAGACAACGGTTGTCCCCCGAAACCAATTACTCGGGACTATCGGCCTCGTCGCCGGTAGTGTCTCGATTGGGTACGCCGTCTCTCAAATCACTTCGATTCGCTGACTGACTTGCGCCCTACATTCAGCACGAAGATCTCAATAGGTGAGAATCTTGTTACGTTGTGAGGTCCAAAAACTTCCACAAATCGATATTAGCTAATAACGTTATCCACCCTTTCGATTGCAGCGAGACTGCTGTCTATCGGGTCGCCGCTGAGATCTGCCACTATTGGTGCGGCCTCGTTGTCGCTGGGGAAGTGTTCTGTCTCCTAACTGCACAAAATAGATAAGACAGTAGCTATGGTCTGTGTTAACAAACAATGTTCGTTGAGAGAATACCCATCGCGCAACCAGCGCCGTTGACACGGCTATTTACCACTGTACAGTGGACTCTCACCGCGCTTCTCCTCTATTTCACCCTTGGAAGCGCGCTCGTCCTGGGGGTGAGTAAGATCACCACGCTGTCAGTGAGGACACTCCTCTTCTGGCATCCTGAGTTCCTCCCGGTCACGGTACTGACCGCCGTCAGTACTGGCGCCGTCTGTGGCGCATTCTGGCCAGTGTTCAACGGTGATTCCGAGCAGCGAGAGATCGACCTCCTCGGCCCCCGATATTACTGTGCGATGGGACTCGCTATTGGAACAGCGTTTTTCATACCAGTATCTCTTATCGGTGTGTTTGCTGTGGCAGACTGGTTGACGAACGCGCTCGCTCTCGGTGGCATTCTCTTGGTCTGTGTCTACACATACGCCTACGACATCGGAGCCGTGTCAGAGAGTTCTACATAGAGTCCCGGTAGGCTTTGAGTGAACGTCGACCACCACTGCCACTGACGAGTCGTCGTTCAGTTGGTCATCTCAAGTGATTCTCCTGACGAGAGTTCGAGACAACCCCAACAGTCTCAGTGGACGCCGACAGAGAGACAGATAATGCGGAACCCGTCGACCCCGCTGACGCCGTCACAACAAGCTGCGTTCGAACAAATCACCCAGGGCATTGGGGAAGAGGACGAGTCAATAAAACCGGAGACAGCAGTTGAGTTCATCACTGACGGTGGATTCGAACGGCCAGAGGCGCAGGACCTCCTCGAACAGTTGTTGTTGAAGGGGTATCTGTACGAATCCAAGCACGGTCTCAAGATTACCGATTGAAGTCGAGACGAATTCGGAATCTGTGCTGTTTCCTGGAGAACCAGCTCTCGACAACAACAAGTACTCGTCAGCGCGTTAACCAACAGGTCGAATCAGGGTGGGTCGTGTTGGTTAATACGTTACCGCTAACCGACGGTAACACACCACCGTTTCCGGAGCTCTGGCAGAAGAGCGGGCAGCACAGTCGTCACCAGAGCAGCGAAATTGGAGTGATATCGATCACCGAACCCGTACAGACTACCGTCCAGAATAGCGGCCGAGATGTTTTATCGCCGGACGGCAAGTGTCACGTATGCCATTCACTGGGAGTTGGCACACGCTGCTCGAGGAATGCGACGCGCTTCCCGATGAAGCGACACTCGTGACGCCGCTCACAGACAAACGGTTCCGCATTACTGACAGCCAAGCGCACCGCATCATTATCGAGTTCGTCGAATCAGAGACCTCACAACCGCTGCAGCGCGAGCAGTTCGCGACACTTGCCGAGCGGATTGGTGAAATCGGTGGCACATTCGATCTGAGTCGACTCCCACCCGATGCCGAACCCTATGCAGCAGTTCTCAGCTTACATCCACGCTACGAGTGCGACGAGCGGACGGAGACGATTACTGAAACCGACGACCCGACGAGTTCACAGTTGGTCGAGAGTCGCCCCGCTGCCACCGAAAGTGAGCGTGTCGAACCAGACCTTGACGTCTATGCCGATATGCTCCTTCTCATCGACGCCCTCGAGCGCCACGACTCAACGACACTCGAAGACTGTGAGACACCGGTGCTCATCAACCTCTACACGCTCTGTTCGGATGTCCAGCACAACGCTGGTGATCTCCGTCAGTCGGTCCGTGAACTCCTGCTTGACCGACTCCACCATGACCAACCCGTCCACGGCCAATACGGATCCGTCCAGCGGACGACACGGCATAATCGCACCCTCAAAGACGATGAAGAGGTACTGCGTGTGCTCGAAGAGGCGGGTGTTCCCCGAGAGCAAGTGCTGGGTGTTGACCGCGCGAAAGTCGACGACGCACTCGACGTGACTGGCCTGTCAGAGGCAGCAGTCTACAATATCGAAGAGAGTGCATACGTCCGCAAAGCCGACGTCGACGAAGAACACAAGGAAACCCGGCTGCAGGGACTCAAAGACCGACTTGCAGGCAGTGACGAGCCGGAAGCCGAGCAGTTACGTCACGAGGTCGAGGAACTCGAACAACGCATCGAAGATCTGACCGAGTTCACACCTGGGACGGAAGTTGGCACACGCTCCTAATGGAGTAGTTCCGTCAGTGGAGGAGTCAAGCAGCGCAGTTTCTATAGGGAGAAACGTAGTCCCAGTGTTGGGAAACGTATTTTCGATGTGGTCTCTAAGAACGCCTATGAGCGATTCCGAGACAAGTAATGGTGATGTCACAGTCACCGACGAAGATGTGCTGGAGGTGTTCAATGCGATTGAGCCGCCGGCAGCGACGACGAGCAACATCGCAAATATCCTCGGCTGCTCGACGGATACGGCACGTCGCCACTTAGAGGCGCTCTCTGATCGTGGTCTCGTAAAACGGAAGAAAGGCGGGTCGGTGATTCTGTGGTGGCGGCCTCGTGAGGATGTGAAGCCACCGACGCCTGTAGACGGACCAGAGACGAACGCACTTGAGGAAACAGAAGCCTCGCTAAACTAACTGTGGCGACGGCGCTTCTCGATTCTGGTATCATCTATGCGGATCGGAATCGCAACGACTCGTTCCACGAACCGGGCCATCGAATCATGCAGGCAGCACACCAAGGCGATCTCCCCCAGTTGCGGATTCTCTCACACAACCTGATTGAGGCGACGAACGCCATTCAGAAGAATCTCGGCTGGGAGCGTGGTGTCGAGACATATCGGTATCTCCACGACAGTTCTCAGTTTGACCTTGTTCATCCGTCGGAGGACGATTTCGTGAACGCCCAGAGTATCTTCGTCCGGGAGCGAGAACTGGAACTGGCCGACGCACTCGCCACGGCGTATATGAATCGCGTTGGATTCACCTACATTTACAGCTTCGACAACGACTTCGATCGGTTCGACCAACTCACACGGCTCAACACAGACGCGAATCCATTCGTTGGCTAACCCCGGTCTAATCTGTCAGAAGTGCGTTCGAGTGTGATTCTGGGGTGCAGTCGGTAAGACGAGAATCGGATCGTTGGAAGGTCAGCTGGTCAACGCCTGTTCCGACTCAGCTGGAGAGACCGGTATCAACGATTCCCTACAGATTATCGAACGATGAAAAATACAACTACCTTCGCTAATACCTATTGATGGTCTATCTCAGTGTGAGCACTCCCAGTCGCGTACTGCTCGGCCATCTCAACCAAATCGTAGACATGAATCCCTGTTTTGAACCACAGTACGCGATCCGCGACGACCCTAAAGTCATCGCTGGCACACTCCAGTTGCTCTGAGACGGCCAGCATGAAGTTCTCTGCATCCACCTGCCGGATTTTCTCCAGTTTCGACTCCAGATACTCCGGTGTCCAGAAGCCAACGATTTCGAGGGTCACTCGCCGGCCATCGGGATGTTCGATTGCGAAGTCAGGAATCATCACCTCGGCACCGAGATCGAAGACATCATCCTCGCGTACTAACTGCCACTCTGTGTTCGCCCGCTCCCATTTCTGGGCGAGCGTCCGCTCGAGGTCACTATCGAATCGCTCCCCCGCGCTGTAGTGCGAATCGAGACCTTCGCCCTGATCAAGTGTGAATTGCCGTGTCTCGCTAGTCGTTTCGTCGACGAGAATTTCAGCGCTCATCTCCCACCGCTCACAGAGGGGCAACGCTGGCAGGAAGTTCGCCATGCGAATCCCGTATTTCTGTGATTTCGAGAAGAGCGACGCAGGCCCATCCAACACAGCCTCATACCCTATTGCCTGATCCGTACTTGAAACACGATTGCCGTCGGCGTCGATTGGATAAATTCGATGCATCAGCCCAAATAGCTTCACGTAGCTGAACACCGTCCCGAAGTGGTCCCACACACGAATCCGCATCTCTGTAGCGTCGTAGAGGACAGCTTGAGCGAGTGCGAGGTTGTATCGGGTCAACAGCCAATCGACGGTGAGGTCCGTGTGTTCGTACTCCTCGCCACTACTGCCGGTCAGATTTGTCGTCGACGATGACGTGTCACCGTCACTCGTGTATCGGTCAGCCGTCCGCGTACCAATCTGGACAAGGCGCTTGTTGTCCTCCAGGTCGGCGTACATTCCACGGTAGCACTCTTCGAGCGAGATCCCGAATTCGTCGGCAACTGCACTGTACACTTCCAGCTGCTGGGTGTCCTCGCCGAGCGTGGGCTGTCGGACAATAGGATACTGCTCGTTAGCTTTCTCGAAGAGCAACCGGCGGATCTCCTGCGGGTCGACCGACGCGACGACCTCAAACGCACACTCATCTTTCAGGAGTTTCGCGAGGCCTTGGACGATTTTGTAGTCAGTATCTGCGACGGTCAGCTCGTCGATCGCGTCCTCGAGGTCACCTTTCGGTTCACCGAGATGGCTCTCGAACAGTCGGATGAGTTCCTCTGCTGTCTCGCGGTAGCGTGCATCGGATGGGTCGATGAACAGTGGCGTAATCGTCTCGTCGGTCGTGCGCGACCGGGCGAGATTCGCGGTCAACACTACTTGGTCACCCCTTCGCGGCGTCGCTGGGAGACATACGTCTCCATCGTATCTTCGGTGATAATCTCGTAGAGACGCGCTGGCTGACGGTCGTCCGTCGGCCGGAGAATACGGCCAAGCTGCTGGGCGTACTGCCGTTTCGACGCACTCCCCGAGAGGATGATTCCGACGTTCGCAGCCGGAACGTCGATACCCTCATCGAGAACTTGGGACGTTGCCAGCAACGAGTACTCTCCAGTGCGGAATCGCTCAAGAATCTCGGTGCGTTCGTCGGTCTTCGTCTGGTGGGTGATACAGGGGACGATGAACTCTTGAGAGATCTCGTAGGCGAAGTCGTTATTCGCGGTGAAGATGATGGCGCGGTCGTCGTAATGGCGCTTGATGAGAGTATCGAGTGTATCGAGTTTCTTCGTCGCTGTCCGAGCAATTCGCTCGGCGCGCTGCTTGGCGATGAGCGCCCGCCGTCCCTGTGAGTCGTAGGAGGTCCGTTTGAGGAACTCCTGGTAGCCGCGTTCCTTCCAGAGATCGAAGTTGTGGCTGTCGACGTAGTCGCGATAGATCTGGTACTCCTCGTCGTACGTCTTGCGTTCGTCGGTTGTGAGGTCGACCGACATGTGGATGGTCTCGTACTCGCTGAGGTACTCGCCGGCGAGGTCGTCGACCTGCTCCCGATAGACGACTGAGCCGAGAAGATCTTCGAGAAGTTCGTGCTTCCCATCAGAGCGCTCATAGGTCGCTGTGAGGCCGAGTCGATACGGCGCAATCATCATCTCGGGGATCTGTTGGTACGTCGGGGCTGGCAGGTGGTGTTCCTCGTCGACGACGAGCAACCCGAACCGGTCGCCATACTCGTTGACGTAGCGATAGGCGCTATCGTAGGTCGTGACCGTAATCGGGGTGACCTCGTGGCTGCCGCCACCGAGCACGCCGATTGGCTGTGAGAGTTGGTCACCGAAAGCGTTGGTGAGCGTGGCGTGCCACTGGTTCATTAGGTCGATCGTTGGCGTCACAACGAGCGCGCTGACACCAGCATCCGCAATAGCCTGTAGCCCGAGGAACGTCTTTCCGCTGCCCGTCGGGAGGACAACGCTCCCGCGTCGTCGATGTTCGACCCATGCGTTGAGAGCTGCTTGTTGGTAGTCACGTGGCTCGATGTGAAGCGCCGGTGTGAGCGCAAGATCAGGGTACGCTCGGGCGGCATTTTCAAACGAGTTAGTGAAGCCGTCCTGAAGCGTCGCCTGTTCGTCACCGTCCGTCCACACACCAGCCCATTCGAGAAGCGATCGATATCGATAGGCCTGTGCACGGTATTCGTCGACGCGGTCGTCCCACTCGACGTAGGGGACGTCGGCCGGCGCGTCACGGAGTAACAGCGTTCCGTCGTCGAACTCAATCCGCATTCAGTATCTACACGCAAGACAGTGAGAAGAATTCAATCTGTGGGTTATCGCGTACGATACACGCCTCGCTCGACCGTATCTAGAGTGTCAGGTAGCTGTGAACAGCTCCGCTCGCCCGAATTCAGTCAGCCGGCGTCCGCCCTCAGTTCGTCCAGCGCTTCGTCCATCACGTTGAATAACCGATCAGTCTCTGGGTACGTATACTCGACATACTCCCAGACGAACGCTGCGACATCTTCAACGGAGGGATTCGTTCTCTGATTGAATCCGAGTGCTAGCTCTCCTGTTTCGTCATCAAACACCTTGATCGCCGACTCGAGAACAACCGTATCGTCATCCGCTTGCTCATCGACAACGACGATAATCTGCTCCCATTGCTCGTTCGTCGGGTTCCAGCCGACGAAGTGATGTCTGTCATCAATGACAAAGTTGAGATGGGTAATCTCGTTCGTGGTAGTGTCGATGACAAGTGGGCCGACCATCTCAAATATGTCTCTGTCGTTGAATATATCGACAATCTCCATGCTCAGACCGCCAGCAGGCAACGAGTCGAGAACAACTGGGCTCTCATCATCGGGTGTAGGGTGCTTGGTCATCGGGGCACGATCCTCTAGAGACACAATCGTCGGAGAGACAAATCACCGTTTCGTCACCGAAGCAGTTGCGGTCGATGCAGCGAGAAAAGCGTGCCAGTGTCGGTCAGAACCAGTCACTGCCGGTGGCGAAACAACTGATTAGCGAGAGTGTGAACACGTACAGGAACCATGGGCGAGACCGACAGACGACTGTCCGAAGACAGCGAGCAACGGTTTCTGGATCTCTACGGACATCTCTTGGTGTACGTCAACGATCGATTCAATGTCATCGATGGTGTCGAAGCTCTGGACGATTTGAAACAGGCCTACTCCGACGAGCTCTTGCCCCTCCGAGATAAGCTGTATCAGGAATCGACGACGGAACTGATCACGGACTTCGTCGAGGAGAATCCTGCCACGCTGTCAGAGGCTGATCTCGAACAGATCGCCGCTTGGACTGACTTTGTCGCCGGGGAGTTCGTCGTTGTTCGATACCGACAGCATGATGCGATCTTTCTCGATTGGACAGAGCCTCCAAAAGTATACGCGGTGCGGCCCACTCGGATACCGTTCTCCGAACTCTGGGACGAACGCGCACTCCCGATACCGGTTTCGAGCGTCGTCCTACTTCCATTCGAGGGACAGATTATCTACGATGGGTGGATCGGAGTCAAGAACATCGTCTTCGGTGGGTCGCTCAGTACGGACATCGACGACGAATACGAGGAAGCCAAACACCGCTTCGGCGTCGTCAACTCGCTTCCAGCACCCGAAGAGGCTGAGAAGTCAGACACGGAAGAGTTACGCTTCTACATGAAGAACAAGCGCAACCGAGAGCGATATGCGTCGGAAATCGACCAGTTGCGGGAGAAAAACGACGAATTAGAGCGGATTTACCACCAAGAGATGGGTAAAGCCAGAGCTCGAAGCCTTGGTCGCGAGTTACGCGAGTTGGAGCTGAACGAAGCCCATGTCGCCATCTACGATGATCGAATCATCACGAGCGCACCCTCTGAAGCACAGGTCCGTGAGATACTCGAAGACATAATGCCTGCTGGCAAGGTTGATCATCCCTACATCTACCACTTCAACCCCTGACAGGTGGGACTCGTCTACAGATAATCAAGGCAGAGTGCCTCGGGGCTTGACCCCGAGGGTGAATGCCGACACTCCCTACATTTTTCTCTCACGACGACCTGCTCACAGGCCCACCGCACACAAACAGTCATCACTTTTAATACGATTCGGTGTGAGTGAATGGGTATGAATCAGATGAAATGTTACCCCACTCTCCGCGAACGTGGGCAAATCACAATCCCTGAAGAAACCCGAGAACTACTCGGACTCCAACCCGGAGACCGACTCAAACTCACTGTTGAAAAAGCCACCACCAAGGACTAACCCCACGATGGATACCGCGCTTCGCTGTCGTGCCTACCCAGACGAAAACACGGCTAGCGAAGCGTGGCGGCACATTGAAATCCACCGCCAAATCCGCAACGACGCGGTTCGAGACTACTACTCCTACAAGAAAGGCAACCGGCCTGCCGCATACGAGCAACACAAGAAGCTCACACATGGAAAAAGCAGTGGCCGGTCTATGGTGACGTATCCGCGCATGCCGCCCAACAAACAGTCTCGCAAATCCACAAGGACACCGAGACGCTGAAAGGACGGCGGAAGAACGGATACAAAACAGGGCGACTCAAATGGCAAGGGTGCGGTGAGTTCCGGTCAGTCGCGTATCAGTCAGAAGGCTTCGACGTGGATCACAACACGGGTCAAGACGGATACGTTCAACTCGAACTCTCCAAAATCGGTAGCTTCCCTGTCCGCGAACACCAACCGATTCCGGAGACTGACGACATCAAGCGCGTCATCCTGAAGAAAGAGGCAACCGGCGAGTGGTTCGTCTCATTCATAACCGGAATACCGGACGAAGAACTCCCTGAGAAACCATCTCCAGAGTCACTCGACGATGCTGACTGTGTGGGTTTTGACCTCGGTATCCTCTCGTACATCCACACGTCGGACAACCTCTCGGTCGACATGCTCGACTTGGATGACGAGTACGAGCGATACGCCCGTGAACAGCGGAAACTTGACCGGAAGGAACACGGGTCGAATAATTGGGGGGAACAGCGACAGAAAGTGGCGAAGGCGAGGCGAACTATCAAACGGAAAGTCGAGGACTTCCAACACAAGTTGTCGACGTGGTTGGTGAAAGAGTACGACTTGGTGGCTGTCGAGGATTTGGACGTGAAGCCGATGATGGAGACGTCGCAGTCCGCGAAGAATAAGCAGGACGCGGCGTGGTCGCAGTTCCTGACGATATTAGAGTACAAAGGTGAGCTGTATGGTACTCATGTCGTGAGGGTCGAAGCGGCAGGTACGTCGAAGGAGTGTTCGCGGTGTGGTGTGGAGACTGCGAAGCCGGTGTGGGTGCGTGAGCATTCGTGCCCTGCGTGCGGCCACGAGGAGGATAGGGATTTGAACGCGGCGAAGAACATTCTTTCTCGCGGTCGTCAGAAGCTCGATGTAGGGGCGGGACGCTCCGAACCAACGCCTGTGCAGACTGCGCTCCCTGTGTTCACCCCGGTTGGGGTGGATGCAAAGCGCGTCGTTGAAGCAGGAAGCCCCGAGGCTTGACCTCGGGGCAGGTTCACGACTCCAACTTCTCCACGTTCGATGTGATCTCGTCCTTGGTCGGCTCGCCGGTGAACTCAAGTACTATATCGCCTACGCCGAACGCATATCGCTGGTAGGAGACATCAACGTGAATCCAGCACTCGACATCAATGTCCGTCGCGTTGTAATCGTCCCTGCGTGCGTTTTCGCCGGTATTCAGGACGTCAAGCAGGTACTCTTCGATACACGCGGCATTTGAAATCCGCAAGAGATGGTCGCCACCAACGTGGTCTAAGATCTCTGCTGGAGTTCCATACCCGTCGCCGACGATATGAAACTCGCCGTAATACTCGTGCGCTTCGATTTGAACGAGGAGAGCATACGTCTCAGCCATACCTGGAGTTCACAGAAAGCACCCATCAGGGTGCCTATTTACCACCGACTATGGTGAGTCCGCGGTCAAGCAGTGTCTGTCCGACATAGATTTACAAGGAAAGAGCGAACATCGTTCTTTGAACGATATGAGCGTAAATATAGCTGTGTTAATCCGTGTTCGGGTAAGCAGAAAAGCCGAGAGACTGCGCTCACTTAGCTAAGTTATCGTTGTAGACCGCATGGGGAGAGGGTATGCTGTCCCAACTCTCTCCAGACCTTATTCGACGGTGGCTCACTCTCCTCTTTCCTATACGGGCTTTCCTGGATGCCGCTGGAGCGGCATCCGGGCTGTCTCGCCCAAGTCTCGGCTTCCTACGCACTCGGACCAGTCAGCACGACGTGCTCGGTGGTACGGAACTCAGGTTGGTCTCTTGCACCCCATACTTTGTTCACGCTCTCTATCGGTAGCAGAATTCCCATCGAGTCAGCACGACCGTAGAAACCTATCACAGGCCGAGGAGATTGATAGAGCTGTCCTCGCCCGGCTTCGGTTGCTCAGAGTCTGTGTCGGTCTGACATCGTATGAACTTCACCTCAGTGAGCATCTCACTAGGTGTATCTGATGCCCGTCTCGTCATTCCTCAACAGGGAAAATAAATGACACCGAAGGACGTAGCCAAGTATATGAGTAACGAGACCGCGAACGAATCCACATCGGCTAATGCCCACACCGTCGCAGCAGAGGCATTTGTCGACCAAGCGCGGTCCCAGCATGGCGATGAAATCGCCGAACTGTACGTCTTCGGCTCAACCATCCGCGGCGAAACCCGTGGCCTTGCCAGCGACGTTGACGTCCTCGTTGTCCTCAATGACGATGCCGACCAAGACGTCACCGCCGATTCTCTCCGTGACCTCGCCTATGACATGATGCTCGAATATGGGCCTGTCGTCGAGTCACATCCTGTCGGAGACCGCGTTCGAACGTCACCAGCACGAGGGCAACCCCTTCATCAGAAATGTCGTCACTGAGGGGCACTCTTATGCCTGATGGTGAACAGCCGGGAGAAGCCGTGGTCGAAGATCAACTCCGGCAAGCCCGCCAAGCGCTTGCAGATGCCGACGGTGCGCGGGATGCACAACTCTCTGACGCGCTTGTCATCAATCGGCTGTACTACGCTTGCTTCCACGCTGCACAGGTTGTCCTTTACCACCGGGGGCACGATCCCACTAGCCACGGAGGTGTTCTCTCCCTCTTCGGATCCGAAGTTGTCGTCGCTGGTGACGCGTCACGTGCGGATGGCCCTTTTCTAAACGACCTCTCTGAACTCCGTAAGCAAGCCGACTACGGTACGGAGAACTCGACGAAAACATCGACGCGCTTCTAGCTCGGACACAACAGTTCGTCTCTAAGATGGAAGCGCTCTGTTCCGCCTCCGAAGAATGAGAGCTATGCAGAGCGTGTTGAGTGGCGGCCGAGAGAGAACGACAGTACCATCACCGCGATGAAACATCCCACCAGCACAGAATCAGGGTCTGCTATCCGTCCGGTTAATCCGAGATACCCGACGGCAATCATCGCCACACCAATCACAAGCAGCGTGAACTGCCGAGTGCCGAAACCCTCCATAGTCCCATCTTTGGGCGCTACCAGCATAGAATCGGAGGCTAGACTCGTCTGAGCGATAGTTGTCTGACATAGATTTACAAGGAAAGAGCGAACATCGTTCTTTGAACGATATGAGCGTAAATATAGCCGTGTCGAACCAGAAAGGCGGCGTCGCGAAATCAACAAATTCTATCAATATCGCCGGAGCCCTGGCTTCTCGAGGCCATGATGTCCTCATCGTCGATACCGACCCACAGGGCTATACCACACGCACGCTCGGATTCACCGACGAATACAACACCCAAAGTCCCAATCTCGCAGACGCGTTCAACGACCCCACTGAATACGATCTCGATGAGATCATCCTGGGGCATCCGGAGTTCGACGTGCTGCCGTCTAACGTCTCCATGTTCTCACTGCAGCAAGACCTAATCGCGGCTGGCTGGAAACCACGCGAACGCCTGTCGATGCTGTTCGAACAGTTGGGCGACAGCTACGACTACGTCGTCGTCGATGCCCCACCAAGTCTCGGTGTCATCAACGACAACGTATTGCTGGCCTGCCAGAACATGGTCATCCCAGTGGAAGCCATGGAGAGCTCGATCCACGCACTCGATATTCTGCTCAATCAAATCGAAACGCTCGAAGATCGGTATGGTGTCACCATTCAGCAGTCCGCCATCGTAATCTCGAACGTTCACTACCCCTTGGACAACGACCAGAAAGAGAACATCGAGTTCTTCCACGAGACCTTTGATGGGAGATGTCCGGTACACGAGATCCGGCACAGAGCAGCAGTGAAGCGGAGCCTCAGTGCTGGCGGGTCGATCTTCGGCGACGATGCCGAAGATACGGACATGAAAGAGAACTACCAGCAGCTGGCAATTGAACTTGAACAAACGGAGGTGACTGCGTAATGGCGAATGAGACTGGCGACTCGGTAAAAGACCGATTCGCACAACGGTTCGATGACGAGAACGATGAGAAGTCAGAGAAAGAAGAGAACGAAAATCAAGAGAAGAAAGCAGAGAAGGAACAGAAGGTAAAGAGTTCAAAGAACGAGAAGGCAGTAAACATCAAATCAGAGTGGACCAACCACTCGATCTATCTCAACGACGAACTGGCGTCATCGCTCAGTCACAACTACAAACGGCTCGACCTTGATCTCGACCAAGACTACGGCCTCTCAATCAAGAAGACGCGGCACTACTATCCGTTGGTCGTCAGACTCGGGTTAGAACGGTTAGAAGAGTTAGAGAGTAAAGAAGTCAAAGAGAGAATAGAAGAATGTGAAGTCAAATAACTATTAGCACGGATAGAAAGACGAGTCTGCTCAGGTTCTATTGAGTCTATGGAAGTCTCCTGCTTGTGAGTAACTCTGCCCGATAGCCTCTTTTATCAGCTTGGGAGGTAAGCTTATATCAGTTCATCAAATTGTCATAACATGAAGCGTGAGCATCGCTCAGTCGGCGAACCTGCCTCCCCCGATGGGGTCGGCGGGTTCGCCTGGGTTCTCGACAACTGTTTTAGCAGTAGCGACCGTAACACGTGTGAAGCGGCGGAATTCTGAACCCAAACCAATCTGCCGCTTCGATTTCTACCGAGATAACGGAGTCGCCACGCCGCAGTCTAGCGATCCTACAGAGCAAAAATCTGAACAGGACTCGATCCGACGATCAACGCCATTGGGACGCTGATCGTGCTGTTCTCCCTTTCGATCGCTGTTGCGGCAGAAAAACTCTCTGCACGGTTGGTCGAATAGCGCCTGGCCCGCTTTCCATTTCCCCAAACACTTCTGTTCATACTGCTCCGTTAAGGCACCCTGTCAATAGCGTTTTGGACTCTCTTCATCTTGAGAATTCGTGGTCAAGCACAGCACACTCTCTGTCCCCCTTCTTCGGAGGCCTCTGACGCTCTCCCGCCGACGCGTCAGAGTAAGCGTTGAGCATTGTATCGTACGTCTAAGCCATTTGTACGTCTTTGATAGCCAAGCTATCCAAGCGATACAAATGATCCAAATTACAACCACGATTCGGGGTAGCCTACGCTTTTAGCTTCACGACCGGGAGAGACTCGTTGCTCCCTGCTTAGTAGCGTTGTAACTTATCGATCTTAGGTGTAGCTTGGAAAAATAGACTATTGAGACGGGTGATAACTTCGGTTGCAACCTTCGTCCAACTGCCGATCGGGACATCGTTACTGCTGTCCATGCTGATTTCGCTCAGAGAGATTGGAACGGTGGGACCCCAGACTATAGTTCCAGAATTGTATCGAAGTAGTTGTACAACACATGGAATTGATCGATGAACTTCAGAACAGCAAGTGCTCCACGTATAAACACACGAACCTCAAGGTCACTGAAAATACGATCAGCGTCGTCACCATCGCGGCTGATACACTTGTCCTTAACGCTCGCTCAGAGTGTCGTAGGTCTGTTCGTTGACAAACCCAATTACAACACTCCAGTCTCGGCTCCCTTAAGAGACGGATTCCAGTCGGCAAATACGCCGAACGTATGCGCTTTGAGGAAACTGCCAATACCATCATCGAGACGCATCAGTCTGACTCGTGGCTGAGTGGTTACTCGGCGCA
Organism: Halogranum roseipondis; assembly: GCF_059695585.1. Taxonomy (NCBI): domain Archaea; kingdom Methanobacteriati; phylum Methanobacteriota; class Halobacteria; order Halobacteriales; family Haloferacaceae; genus Halogranum; species Halogranum roseipondis. Next base: position 351,211 of record NZ_JBUEED010000008.1, on the reverse strand, counting down.
GGCATTGACACCGGCCATCGTAAGCGACCTCACGAACGTTTTCTCCGCGCACTGGTCGTGCAAGGTCAACGAGAAGGCTCACCCATTTTGCAGTCATACTCTAAGTGCCCAAGTGTGACAACATCTCAACTTCCACATGCACAACATTCTTTCATTTTCTTACCACTACTCAGGTAGCCACAGTTTCGAATGTTAGTACATGCTATTTGTGCTGCCGTCCATACCGAGTCAACAACAGTGTTTCTGAGGAGGCAGTTTGAGAGCTGCAGCGATCCAGTCGAGCTGTGAGAGCGCTTTCTCTGGCAGTGTCCGTTTTATTTACAAGCAATATTCTTATTCGACAGTGCTTCATTTCATTTGTCAGGTGGAATCAGGCGTGTCTTCCGCCAATTTTGTGCTCCGACTTAGCTGTTAATCATCGTTCGTACGGCACTGTGCGGAAACTAATTGGATACGTCTCACACTTCAGTAATGGATAATCATCAATCGAAGACGGAGAGAGCAAGAAGTTCGTCACGCCGACGATTTCTCCAGTCGTCGGCCGTTACAACCACAGGATTGCTCACTGGATGTCTTGGTTCGGCATCCAATACTGAACAAACGCTGACTATGGGGTATCAGCCGTTTTCAGCGCACGCGTGGGAAGCCCTCATTATGAAACATAGCAATATCCCACAGAAATATCTCCCTGAGGGCTACTCGCTGGAATGGCAGTCAGCACTCCAGGGTTCGGTCGTTGGCAACCGAATGAGTGTCGGGAAGAACCAAGTAGGCTGGATGGGCGATATGCCTGCACTGACGACTATCGCCCAGGACGAAACCCCAGCCAGCCTCGTCGGTCTCGCCAACTGGTCACGGGGCCAACAATGTAACCTCCTCATCGTCCCCCGTGACTCCCCGATCGAAAAGACGTCAGACATCGCTGGCAAGACCGTTGGCGTCACGAAGGGGTCGTGTACACATCGATATCTCCTCCGACTGCTCGAAGCCGAGGGGATCGACGTCACGATGGAAGACACCAGCATCTCCACTATACTCGCAAATCTACGGGAGGGGCGGATTGCAGCAGGACTAGGATGGGAGCCTCCAGTTGCAAAGTCAGTGGTTCAGGACGACCTGACCCGGTACGTCTCGACCGGCGCGAAATACAATGTAATTGACGCTGGTGGAATACCGATGACTGACAACTTGATCAACAACCATCGCGAGGCCGCGAAGGCAATTCTAAAGGCCGAGCTTGAAGCGACACGAGTCCTCGCGACCGACCACGAGCGGACACTCGATTTAGTCTCGCAAGAAGCCGACCTCCGGTACTTCAACCGTTCGTCGCTCCGGTGGGGCGTATACAAAAGCCCGCCAATTAGCGAGAATGTCCAACGCTTGCAATTTGCGACCGACTTCGAGCAGGCGGAAGAGCCGGGGCGGTTGATGAAAGAAACCGGTCCGAAGTTCCTCACACGCCAGGGAGCGCTTGAAGCACCCCCACCGTCCGACCGGTATAAGCCAGAGGTCCTCAACGAGGCAGCGGCCGAACTCAACGACACGGTCGACTGGTCGCCACGATTGGCCGGAAACGCGTCGGACAGCGGCACTGGGCCGGGAGTAACGAACGCCTCGAACGGAGGTAACATTACGGGAAGCAATCGATGAGCACGCGTTCGACGACCGAACTCATTGGCGAGTGGTTCACTGGGAGTCGCCCGTCGTCAACACGGGGAGTTCGGAAGCTCCTCTCACTTGTCGGGTTCGTTGCGATCTGGTGGCTGTGTTATCAGTTCGGCGTGCTCAACTTCGAACACTTCGTGAGTCCAACGGCTGCCCTCGTAGCATTCGGCGAGGCGCTCACCGGGCAGCCGTTAGTTGAGGGCGGGGACACCATCTACCTCCACGCTATCTACTCGACAGCGCGCGTTGTGATTGGGGTCGGAGTTGCAGCCATACTCGCTGTCCCACTAGGGCTGATTGTCGGGACGAGTCAGCGGTGGGAAAACTTCGTGTATACCGCACTCGAGGCGTTCCGTCCGATTCCGCCAATCGCGTGGCTCCCAATCGCCATCATCGTCTTCCCAGCAATTGCAGTTGGGTCAGTCTCGATCCCACTGTCCGCGCTCTTCGTGGTGTTCATCGGAGCATTCTTCCCAATATTTACAAATACTATCGAGGGCGCGCGAAACGTTGAAGTGGAGTTCCGCAGGGCAGCAGAGAGTCTGGGTGCATCCTCGACGAATGTCTTCCGACATGTGGTACTGCCAGCGACCTTGCCGTCAATTATTACAGGACTCTCGCTCGGTGTCGGTCTTGGCTGGATCACGGTCGTCGCCGCTGAGCTCGTCACTGGCGGCCCTGGACTCGGGTACATCATCATTCGAGGATCGCGGCTTCGAAATAAGCAGACGATTGTCATCGGCATGCTCGCAGTCGGCGCACTCGGGTATGCCTCCTCAGCGCTCGTCGGACGGCTCGGCCGATGGCTCACCCCATGGTCCGACACAGAGTAACACACCCCAAAGCAACTAATTCATGAGTGAACACAATACCAGCGACGAACGCACCAACCCGAACGAACAACCCGCGAACCGGACGGACCACCCAGAATCGAACAACAACGAAGAGTTTCGGTCGTGGACCAACTCCAGCGGGACAGGCACCGTCAATATCAAGGACATGTCGAAGGTGTACCACACCGACAGCGGCGAACTGACTGCAGTCGACGGGATGGATCTCCACATCGAGGCTGAGGAGTTCGTGACTGTGCTCGGCCCCTCCGGCTGCGGGAAAAGCACCGTAATGGAGTGTATTGCCGGCTATCTTGACCCTACCGAGGGTGAGGTATTGGTCAACGGCGAGCCAGTTGATGAGCCGGACCCCTCCCGTGGGGTAGTTTTTCAGGAAAATCGGCTGTTCCCCTGGAAGACAATCAACGAGAACGTTCGATTCGGTCCCCAGATGCGTGACGCGGTCGACGAAAGTCGTATAGAGACATTGTTCGATCAGATGGGGCTGGAGGGATTCGAAGACTCGTATCCTCACGAGCTCTCGGGCGGAATGCAACAGCGCGCCGAACTTGCGCGGTTGCTCGCGAACGATCCAGACATCATGCTGATGGACGAGCCATTTAGCGGGCTCGACGCGATGACAAAAGAGCTGATGCAGGAGAAGTTGCTTGACGTCTGGGAGGACGACGACAGGACAGTATTATTCATTACTCATGACGTCGAAGAGGCGATCTTGCTCGCGGATCGAGTCGTTGTGATGACTGCGCGGCCGGGTCAGGTCAAGGACGTCATCGATGTCGATCTCGATCGGCCGCGCGACACCGACATCGTCACTAGCGACCGGTTCAACGAACTCCAGCGCCGAGCAAGCGAGAGTATCCACGACGAGGCCGAGCGTGCGATGGAACAAGCGGAGGGACGGACCTGATGGAGTACATTCGGCGTGCCGAGCAGTCGATGTCGCTTCTCGCAGTGCTCGCGTTGTGGGTAGTCGCCACTATGGTCATCGCCAACAACCCGAGTCTTCCGACCCCACCGCAAGTACTCACGGCGCTGGTCGGTTCGGCGGCGGATTCGTACTTCTGGGGAGAGGTCGCTTTGAGCACGTTCCGGGTGTATCTTTCCTACGTAATTGCAGCCATAGCGGGGATTCCACTGGGACTGTTGATCGGTCGTAGTGAGATTGCTGAGGATCTCCTCTTCCCATCGCTCGAGGTCCTCCGACCGATTCCACCGATTGCGTGGTTCCCAGCACTGACGATTATCCTATTTAACCCCGAAAATATCGTCCGATTCATCATCTTTCTTGCCGCATTCTTCCCGATTCTTCTCAATACGATTGAGGGAGTCCAAGATGTTGAGGAAGAATTCTCACAAGCCGCCAGCTCCTTGGGTGCTTCTTCGTCACAGACTTTGCGCCACGTTGTGCTCCCGAGTGCACTCCCTTCAATCTACACTGGTCTGGTTAATGCTATGGGATTGGCGTGGGTCAGCCTCGTCGCGGCAGAGGTCCTGTCGAGTAGCGGTCTCGGGTACTTCATTTGGAACGCATTCACTGCGGGCGAGTATCCAAACGTTGTCGTCGGGATGATCGCAGTCGGCTTGTTGGGATACGCTTCCTCAACGCTTGTCCGGTGGCTGGGTGCCCGACGGTTGCCATGGCTGCAGTCGACAGCGTGAACTACCCCACTCTTTACAACGGCAACATGGTGTGTAGTCAGGTTCTCTCTTTCCGCCGATTTCCCGCCTCGAGGGTTCAAGTGAGCATCGAAGGACCGACACTCACTACTCACTCGTCGTCAGCTGGGCCGTGATACTTCAATTTGATACTGTCGCCATCTCGCCACTGCCAGTACTCGTCGTCGTTGTCGTTGATCGTCTTCACCCTGAGCGACGCTTTTGACGGGACGCCCTCTGGACGGTCGTCGACGTCGGTCTCGTCACAGTATCAATAACCTAAATACAAATTTCAACGGAAATTTACTTCCTATTATTGTTCTACCATTCGAATTAATCAAATAGGTGACAACTATTATTGTCTAGAAGTGTGTGACTACCTTTGATGAGTGATGGGACGATCTATCGCGGCAGTGATGGAGAGTACTACGGGGATGTGGACCTCTGGGATCGATTCGAGTCTGGGGTGTGGACACCAGAGTGTTGGAACACCGAGACCGGGAGAGAGTGGGTTGAGACACAAGACAACGAGGTACTCTGTCTGACGCCGATCGCACACCGCAGCGTCGCCGAGGAGACACACCTCGAACGCGTCTGTGGCGGCGTCCGGGTTGTTACCAGTCACCCGATCCGTCGATAGCCAGGGCGTGGCTTTCCCACGTCGTTTTGACACGCACTCTTGGTTGCAACGTGTCCATTCGTTCTACTGTCTCTGCATTCAACTTGCTCAAGATTTTGTCACGTTCACTTGGACTCCATCAGTGGCTCGCCGACCACCGTCGCTGTGCGTCGACATGATGCTATTAACCAACGAGCCCAATCTGTTGGTTAACAGGTGTCGATCACACAACTGAAGTGGTCGTCTCGGGTCTCACAATCTCGATCCCCGGTGGCGAACGTCCCTCTCAGGTGCCAGTTCGCGATGTCTTCGACGCACACCATTATACATGAGTCTCTCAAACGGGTTACCACTATACCGATGGTCGAGATTCCTGACTCACTGCAGTGTCTGTTTGCTGCGTCTGTGACCGAACAAAACGGCTCGTACCGCATCGAGATCCCACGTGGAGAAGTTGAACAAGGTAGGCTTGACGTCGGCAAGTTCTATCGCGTTGGTGTGCTCACGCACACCGCCGTGTCGTCGCCGAGCGAGTCCCTCGACGCCGACACCGCCCCAGACGCGGGACCACAGGAGCCCCAGGCACCGCCCGTCAACGAGGGCGAAGTCCGTGAGGTAACAATCGAAACGCTCGGCGAGGAAGGCGACGGCATCGCAAAAGTTGAGCGCGGCTACATCATCATCGTCGACGGTGGTCAGCCTGGTGAGACGGTAAAGGTCGATGTGCATACGGTTCGCCAGAACGTTGCCTTCGCCGAGATCGTCACAGCGGAGTAGTGTCTGTTGACGAGAGTGTCGGCTGGCATGTTCATCCGATGCTTTGAGCACACGCCGACCAGTCATATTCGAGCGGGGTTGCTGGACGTACTCCCTTCCCGCCGACCCGAGACGTTGGTGTCCACCAAGCTGGGGTGAGCTCTTGTCAGTCGTGCATATTCGCGCCCGTCCGGACACTTCCTGGACGCTCGGGACCCCCGCCGAGCGGTGGCGGTCCCTCAGCTTGTGATTCGACTTTGAATCAGAAGGAACTGGTGGTCGATTTCGTGGGCGTTGTCGGTTTGGGAAGCGACGTCTGAGCTGCTCGGCGGCGACGCGCCCGATGGAGGACAGCGCTCGGAAGTAGCTTGACAGCGAGATTGCGTGCCCGAGTTCCAATATGTGATTGCATTGTCCCGAGTGCTCCGAGCCAGTGAGATTCGGACCGAATTCGGTCCGCTCTCGGTTTTCGTTCGGCTTCGAACGTCTCGCACGCTGTCGTCGATTCGTCGTGCGTATCGAGCGCGTGCACCAACGTAACTGCGTCCTCAATAGCCTGTGCTGCGCCCTGACCTGCAAACGGGAGCATCCCGTGAGCAGCGTCACCGACGATGACAGCTGATCCCTGGGACCACGTCTCCAAGGAGGGGAGATCCTCGAGATTAGTAACGAAGACGTCGTCGGGCTTGAGCGAGTCGACAACAGTGGGAATCGGTTCCGGATAGTCAGCGTATCGGGCACGAAGCGTCACAATCGTTTCCGCAGGGTCAGTCGAATCGGGCGAAGCAGGCTCCGGTGCTGTTGCGAACCAATAGAACCGATTAGCGTCAATTGGTGCCCCGCCAGTATAGGTCCCGTTCCCCCAGACCTCCACCCCCTGGGTACGGTATTCGTCGGGGAGGTCGACTGTGGTGACAGCCCGGTAAACGATGCTATCCAGTACTTGCGGTTCGACGCTGCCAGCGATTCCAGCTCGGACTGCAGAGTTGATACCGTCAGCCCCGATGAGGATTTCTGGCTGAATGTGCGTCCCGTCGGCGAATTGAGCTACTGGTGGGTCAGTCGCTGGGACAGCCACACATGTCATCCCAGTGCGAACCTCGGTATCGAGTTCTTCGAGAAGAATGCGTTGAACTTCGGCACGGTGAATCGCGACGAACCCGTACCCGAACTGATTTCGCTCAACCTGCTCGAGATCGAATCGAGTGAGGACCCGACCACTTGAGGAACGTATCAGACTGTCACTGAGAGGGACTCCTGCAGTACGGATACGGTCAGCGATCCCGAGGCGATCGAAGACGAGGAGTGCGTTTGTCTGGAGTAGCAGTCCAGCACCGACAGGGCGATATTCTGAGGCGGCTTCGTAGACCGTCGGCCGCCAGCCTCGTTGTTCGAATGCGAGGGCCGTAGTGAGTCCACAGATGCCGCCCCCGATGATCGCAACCTCCGGTTTCGATTTTACCATTTGTATCCCGTACCTGAATCTGCTACAACGAGTTCGACACCAAGTGTTACTGCCAGTCGATTAGATCGGGTGGCTAGTCGGCGAGGCTTCATACCTCTCGGTTCGACGAGCACCACGAAACGTCAACTGGTGATTATTTACGCGTTTTTATCAGCCCCCCGATTCATCGTATCTCAATGCGGTATCTCACGATCCACGTTCGTCCGACCGACGAGGGTGCGTTCCATCCGCTTGCGAAGCAACTCATGGACGAGCCCTCGATCACCCGGGAAGCGATTCGCAACGTCGAACTGCTTTCGGACGGGACTGTATTGCTATTCGCCGAGGGGAGTGGCGATCGGGAGCGGTACGAGGAGATCATGGAACACTCCGAATTTGTCATCGATTATCTCGTATCCGGCCAGGACCGTTGGATGGCTGTCAGTCAGTTTGAACCGACCGATACGACTCGCCGAATGCTGGAACGACAGCGTGAATCCGACCTCGTCCTCGAAACGCCAATCCACTTCAACACCGACGGATCGTTCCGAGTGACGTATCTAGGAACCGACGCAGCCTTCCAAGAGTTCGCCCAAGACGGGCAGGAGGAACTCCCGATCACGTTCGAGGTCGTTGAAACCGGTGAGTACGATCCGAACGAAGTGTCATTTACACGACTGTTAACAACGCGCCAGCAGGAGGTGCTCGAGGCGGCCGTTGAAATAGGATACTACACAGTTCCCAGAGAGGCAACGCTTGGTGACGTAGCAGCGGTCGTCGGGATTGCACCTACGACTGCTGGTGATCACCTCCGAAAAGCCGAAGAACGCGTGTTTGGAACACTTGCTCGTTGAGTCACCGGATTAGAAGGTAGTGTTAATCCTCCGTGTTGCATTTGGCCTACGAAATTTGCTGTGGTCTGCCCCCACGACTTACCTCTCTTTTCAATGTTAGAACTCAGAAAGTTCTCGCTGACAGCGACAGCAACTTCTCGTCGTTGCGCCGCGCGCGGCGCACTACATTTCTACTCACTGGTTCCACCCCAACTTCCAACGGCCGACCCCCCGTCTATACTAGTTGGTTTTTGCCGTAGCAGATACTAAAAACCGCCGTGATATGTGCTGTGTCGTCTGCGTACGGCATGTTACGGCATTTTCTCACGACGGGGTGCTGTGACGGCATACGGTATATTGCCGTAACACTGCGCTGTCTTGCGATTATGGGGTGTTACTTATATCGCAAAATCACAGTTGGTGTAACGCCATGCTGAAATGCGGTAGGATTGGCTCTGAGCGTCTCTCACGGTGTTTTTGCGATACGAGACTTATCGGGTGGAGACTGTGTGTTATGCAGTGCGTAGCCCGGTCGCTCACCGCACTAGACGGTCGCGTGCGCTATTACTTCTTTCTGAGGTGTTGATTTGGTCATAACTCGTACAGCAGACTCAGTGTGTGGGGTCGAGACGAGGGGGCCGGCCGTCAGGGGAGTGGCTGGCGGCCGGCAATGGTGCAGCGTTCACGACCGACGAGAAAAGCGCCGGTCGTGATTGTAGGGCCGCGATAGTTGGCGTGCGTCAATGGACGCACAGGTGGGTATGATAGCCTGTTCGTTATCAACTTGTTCGTTGGAACTCGTCGATACGATCTGGTTCATCACGAGCGTCTCCCATGACTGTTGAGAGGGAGGGATGGGGTGCATGCCTCTGACAGTTTCCGTTTGCCCCGTCCTGACATATTGTCTGCATGTATATTATAGTAACGAGTGCAAGTCATCACTCACCCGACCGCACGGCAGCGTGCGGTCGGGTGAGTGGACAGTTGCACGAGCTACTATATAATACTGGTTTATTATCGCCTCGAATGTTATCGATATCGATTACTTCTCAGGTTTCCGAGACTGTCGACGTGGTTCATCCGATGTGTTGTCTGCGACCCAGCACGCTCACTGCAGGAGTCGCGTGCTGAACGAAGCGGTGCTCACGGGTCGCTCGACTACGCAATGGCTGGGACACCAGAGCGACGCCGCCACCGACTCTTTTAGGTGGTATCTTCGAGACTTCACAATATGACCGAGCAACTGCTTGAGGAGGTCGTCGGCGACGGCGACCACTCATTCGCCGATAATGAGTACATTCGAGACTGGTTCATCGACGTCGGTCGTGAGTCCATCGCCAACGCAGACGACCCGACGACCAAACAGGTTGCGGCCCTCGTTGAGCACTTCGAAAACACGGCACCTGCAGACATCGACGACGAGACACTCGCGCTTCTGTGGTCGATGGGGAATATTCTCCGGTGGATGCTCGATGAGCTCCCCTTGCAGGGTGAGACAGTCGATCTCGAATGGTTACGCCAGCGGTTGCAACTCTGGAGTGGGACCGTAGGAGACGAGTCTCGGTAGTGACGGTGGATGCTCCTGTGTCCAGCGGCCATGTACAGCTGTTCGTGGAGGTTCGCAATCGGACCCAGAAACCACGCTGTCTTTTATATGGATGTTGTCAGAATCGGCGTGCTGAATATAGAGGATGAGTTCAGCAACCTGTAATCTTCTATTAGGCCTCGTTGAAACCCTAACAACGCAACAGATTCCAGCCGTAGGAATCGAAACCAGATAGATGACTTTCAGGGGTTGTTCTCCCCAGTCCAGCGGGTTTCACCAGTTCCGAGCGTAGAGTTATGACAAACCATCGCCTAATAGTGGATATGGTCCCCCGTTACTCCGGCTCACCCCATCCGATGCTCTTTGGAGATGAACGGACGGCAACCATACGTTGGCTCCTCCTCGCCACGGGACTCGCATTCGGAACGGCGATTGCAGCGGGACTTATCTATCCCGTCATTCCCACAGTCGCGCCCACCCCCGAGTTTGAGTCGGGGGCACAAACACTCCTCCGAGTTGTTCTCCTTCTCTTCGGCCTCGCTGCCCTCGGTGGCGCACTCCTCCAAGCATACCAAAATGGAAGCCTCATCGCCACCGTCCTGTTAGCGGTCGCTCCTCTCATCGGCCTCGTCATCCACACGAGCCTTGCCATACTGTTTCGCATAGAGCTGCAAGCGGATGCACCTCCAGAAGCGATTTTTGGGTCAGCGATTCTCGTTGGTCTCGGTATCGGCTTCGTGGCCTATGTCCTTGGTGTGGGTGGACGGTGGGTTATCCACCGAGGACAGACGCTGTAATAATTGCGACCGTAGTGAATCCCTTGCCGGGTGGTAGGCCGTCGGACCTAACTGCGAATATGCCACTATAACGGTGGTGTCGAACAAGAAGCACTGTTTCCAGCCCTCAAGTCAGTTCATTCCACTTCTTCAGAACCTCGTTTAGACGCTGGTGACAGCGAGAGCGAGAAAGCCATGTGACCGACTTGTGCCCTCTATTCAGCACGCTCGCAGAAACCTCACCGAACGCTGTCAGAACTGGCGTGACACATACAGAGGGTGAATTTATCAGACCGGACTGACAACCAAGTAATATGTCGATGAGGATGAGGACTGCACTAATAGGACAGGACGAGGCCCTCTCTGCACGGTTACTTGGGATAGGATTCCTTTTGATGCTTGCTCTTGTTGTCTCAGAGGTTGCATTCGGGCTTGGTACGTGGCTCGGATCTGGTGTTCGAGTGTACGTATTTTGGTTACTACTGGTCGCACTATCAGCAGCAGTCGCGTATCTGAACGACGGTCTCCTAATCTGCATCCTCGTCGCTATGCTGGTTGATTTCGGATACGCACCGGGTGGAGGACTGTTCGGGCCAGTCTCCCCAATAGAGATGGTGGGATATCTCATTCTGAGTGCTGTGATAATGGGGATGCCGCTTGGGATTCTGGGGTATATCGTCGGTGTAGCCGCCAAATACATGGGTAGGCTTGAATCGGTTAACCCTGCCGAGAATCAAGTAAAGTAATCTGTAAAACAGAATCTCATTTGACCGACTTGCGCGCTCTATTCAGCACGGTCGCAGAAACCTCACCGAATGCTGTCAGAAGGTACGTGCTGAACTTAGAGAATGTACACAGTAGAACGAGCACCATCTGTAAATTCGCAAGCTGAAATGGGTTGTGCGTGTCTGGGGTCGCTCTCACGCGTTGGAAAGCTGTTTCCCACGCACAATGACGTACATCAACACAATACCAGTAGCACCGTTCGAGATGACGGTCGATTGTCCGATTGTCCCGATATGGGGGCGGGTGTACCGCCTCGGGCGGTGTGCAAGACGCTCCCAAGAGATATAACGATGAAGATTGTCGGATTCACGCCCGTCCTGAAGGACGGGATTCTCTCCTTGATTCAGATGGGCCGTTTCTGTTCATGATTCGAGAGGAAACAACGGATACCGTGCTGTTCCTCGGTCGAGTTATCGATCTCGAATCGATGTCCCAGTAGCGGGCCGATCCACCTCCGTCCTTCGACTACTCAGGAGTAGGATATCTTGCCGAGGCGACCGAACGGGTGAGTGCTCATGTCCGAGGCGTCCTGTTTTGTGTTTTCGGTCAGTCTTCCCCTATTTTACGAGTCTGACGTGTCGGTGTCTGTGGCAGTTCGGGGTGGTCGGGTGGTTCGTCAGCTTTCGGTATCTGCCGTGGCAAGAACGTCGATGCGACGAGCAGGAGCAACACGAACACTACGAGGAGGAGCAGCGTCGTCCGTTGGGCGTCGAACATCGCAGCCTCGAAGATACCCTCAAGCAATTGCCGCTGTTCAGGAGTGAGTTGGTTCAGGAACTGTTGCTGTGTGGCTTCAGTCGCCGTCTCTACTGCATCTTCGAGCGCTATCACTAGCCTATTTCGTTGTTCTGTGGAAACGCTCACGTGTTCCGCTCGGAGTACTCCATCGACGACACTACCATAGAACTGTCCGAGGAAAACGAGCCGATGACTGCTGTCCCCAGCGCAAATCCTATCGAACTACTGACGTTCAAGACGCCGGATGCCTCGGGGGAGTCCGCGGTGGGGACGGACGACATCGTCATATTGCCGATCTGTGCCACGATGAGTCCGACACCGGCCCCATAAATCGCTACCGGGAGAAGCATTCTGCTGATGGTTTGATCGGGGCCTGTCTGCTCGTACAACAGTAGCAGTCCGAAGCCCATACACACGATGCCAATCTGGATGAGCGTCTTCGGCGAGATGTACTTCCGCCAACCGGTCGTAAACGTCGCAAAGAGGATCGACGCGATGGAATACGGTAACAACGCGAGCCCGGTTTCAAAGGCGGTGTATCCAAGTACTGCCTGAAGATAGACCGGGAAGATGAACATGAAGCCAGCCGAGAGTATCGAGCGAATATTGTATGTGACAACGCCGGACAAAAACGAGCGGTTCGTCAGGACACTCAGTGGGACGAGTGGCGACCTCCCGGCACGTTCCAGTCGGCGTTCGTACTGAATGAATCCGGCGAACGCGAGAAGTCCGAGCCCAAGGAACCAGATCGTCGGCGACGTGTCGAGCGGGTTGAACTGCACGTCGCCGACGAAAAACGGTCGCTTCACGAGTAGCCACCCGTACTTCCCACTGAGAAGGAATCCGATGACGAGCGACGTCGCACCGATGATGGACAGAACTGTCCCACCTTTATCCAGCGAATTCCGTGTTTCTGAGAGCGGAGTCGGACTCACGTACTGAACGAAGAGGAGAATAACCCCTACGCCGATGAGCTGGAGCGTAAATCCCCACCGCCAGCTAGCGTACGTGGTTAGTGCGCCACCGATTATCGGTCCAAGCGTCGATCCAACTCCGTGCACGCCGGCCAACAGTCCGAATGCCTTCGCCCGGTCCTCGTCTTCGTAACTGACTGTCAATACAGTGAACGTCAGGGGAAGCAACACAGCGGCCGCAGAACCCTCGATGAACGACCAGCCGATGTAGAGGACCGTCGTATTCCAGCTACTGGCCGCCACCAGCGTCCCACCGGCATAGACGATCAGTGCGACTGCCATTACACGCCGAGTACTATGACGAGACGGCAGCGTGCCGGCCGGGAGAATCAGCGCAGCGATTACCAGCGAGTAGAGAGCAACCGCTCCTTGAATCGCGATGACCGTGGTATCGAACTCTTCGACCATCGTGGGGATGGCCACGTTCATCAGGGAGGCATTGACGACGATAACGAACGTCGTCAGACTCACGGCGATCGCTGGGGCCCAGCGTTGTACTCTCGTCTTTCTGTCCGTAGAGATGTCCATGTGCTCGCCTCACTGGACTGGCTGGGCTTTGGGGAACTGATAGCTCCCGTCGAGAATCGACTCGCGCGGCTGGTAGAGCCGGACTACGTAGCTCCAGTCTTCCGGGGTGTAGAGGAAGTTCGGCTGGTCCGGGTCACCACCAAAGTGAATCGTGACACTGCCGTCGTCGTTGGGTTCGGCGGTCACGTTGTTCACGGAATAGGCATCGTACTCGTTCTCCTCGAAGAACAAGTCTCGATTGTAGACGCTGACCGACCAGAACCCGTCCACGGGAACGTCGTCGACAGTGAGGGTATGTGGAGTTTCCCCGTCGTTCTGGGCGGGGGTCCGAAAGAAGAACAATGCTTCTGAGGGTTGCGGAACGCCGGTCCATCCGGACGTAGAGAGGAGGAAGAATTTCACGGGGTCGACGTCGTCGACGTCACCATACGCACCCGAGAAGTTGTCAACCGTGGCCACGACTGTGTTGAGCGCGTCGTTGAGTTGCCCGAGTGATTGGCGCTCCCAGTTTGGAATCTCGAACGACCCTGCCGACGACTGTTCCACGCCTATCTCGTCCTGAAGTTGCTGGACTTCTCTGACGTCCTCCGGGTCGTCAGGATCAACAAAGATGCGGACCGCGACGCCAGCATACCGAGTCCCTGTTAGCTCACGTGTGATGGTGTACGGCCCAGGATCGTACACGCAGAGCTTCCCGTATTGGTCCTCGTTCTGGACATTCATCGACAGGTAGCGGTCACCGGTGTCCGGGAGCGTTATAGTGACTGGTTCAGTCAGATCGAATACCCCGAAGGAGTAGAGCGTGTCGCGATTCAGCCCGACGGTAAACTGCTCGTCGATGGGGGCGAGACGCCGGATGTGGTAGAACTGTCCGAACCCACCGTCGTCGACGGTCGACTGCCATTTCGCATGGCAGTTGGCACGCGGGAAGTTCTCCCAGGTCACCGGTACCGGCTCGTCGTTTTCACCCATCTGTTGCCGGATTCCGCGGTCGAGTAGCTCTGGTGAGTGCCGGTCGCCACTGGCGCTGTCGACGCCCGATGCAGGTATTCCGGTGAGACTGTTCCCACGGAGCGCGGTTCGTCGTATCGTCCACGGTGATTGGGGGTCTGAACTGGCAGTCGTGTCGTGTGCGTTGTTTCTCATGGCTATTGTTCCTCGTATGTTGTCACTCGACTGGCTGGGCTTTGGGGAACTGATAGTCCCCGTCGATGAGGGGCCCACGTGGTTGGTAGAGTCGGACGGTGTAGCTCCACCCCGCTGGCGTGTAGAGGTAGTTCGGCTGGTCTGGGTCGCCGCCGAAGTGAATCGTGACGCTGCCATCAGCGTCCCGCTCGGCGGTCACGTTGTTGATCGAGTAGGCGTCGTACTCGTTTTGCTCAAGATACTGGTCGCGGTTGTAGACGGTGACCGACCAGAACGCGTCGACCGGGACATCCTGCACGGTGAGCGTGTGTGGCGTCGTGCCGTCGTTCTGGTCGGGAACTCGTTGGAGGGCGATCGCTTGCGACGGCTCCGGAACGCCGGTCCATCCCGCCGTACTGGCGATGAAGAATTTCACCGGGTCGACCTCGTCGACGTCACCGAACGCGCCCGAGAAGTCGTCTATCGTGAGTTCGACTACTTTGAGCGCGTCGTTGAGTTGTGTGTACGATTCCGGATTCCAGTTGGGGATCTCGAACGAACCAGGGGACGATTGCTCCACGCCGATCGCGTCCTGAAGCTGCCGAACTTGTCTCAGGTCGTCCGGGTCGTTCGGATCGACGAACGTACGGATCGCGACGCCAGCGTACCGAGTTCCGATGAGGTCTTTCGTTATCGTGTACTCGTCGGGGTCGGTGGCGTACAGTTTCACGTACTGGTCCTCGTTCTGGACGTTCATCGACTGGTATCGGTCACCGGTGTCTGGTTTCGTGATGGTGACCGGGTCGGTCAGGTCGAAGACCCCGAGTGAGTAGAGTGTGTCACGGTTTGCCTGGATGGCCAACTGATCCTCGATGGGGGCCAGGTTTCTCTGGTGGTTGAACTGTCCGAACCCACCATCATCGACGGTTACCTTCCACGTGATGTGACAGTTTGCACGCGGGTAGTTCTCCCACGTTACCAGGACCGGCTCATCACATCCTGACGGCTGCTGGCCCGTCTGCCGGGCGTTCGCGCCTGGATCGTCCTGGCGGGTGCTGGCGCTGCCGACGCCCATCGCGAGCAGGCTGGCGAGGCCCGTCCCGCGGAGTGCGGTCCGTCGGGTCGTCCGCAGTGATCCGGAGTCTGAGCTAGCAGTTGTGTCGTGTGTCTCGTTGCTCATGATGATTGGTTCTCTTTGCGTTACGTTGTCACTCGACTGGCTGGGCCTTGGGGAATTGATAGCTCCCGTCGATGATCGGCTCGCGCGGTTGGTAGAGCCGGACCGTGTAGTTCCATCCCTCCGGCGTGTAGATGAAGTTCGGCTGGTCGGGGTCGCCGCCGAAGTGGATCGTGACGCTCCCGTCGTCCGCGCGCTCTGCAGTCGCATTGCTGACTGTGTAGGCGTCGAACTCGTTTTCCTCTAAATAAAAGTCGCTGTTGTAGACGGTGACCGACCAGAACCCGTCGACGGGGACGTCCTCGACAGTGAGTATGTGTGGCGTCGTGCCGTCGTTCTGGGCGGGGGTCCGCTGAAAGATTACCGCTTCCGACGGTTCCGGAACGCCGGTCCACCCCGCCGTACTGGTGATGAAGAATTTCACGGGGTCGACCTCGTCGACATAGCCGAACGCGCCTACGTAGTCGTCTACCGTTAATCCGACTGTTACGAGCGCGTCGGTGAGTTGTCTGTATGATCGCTGATCCCAGTTGGGAACCTCGAACGAGCCAGCCGACGATTGGTTCACCTCGATCTCGTCCTGGAGTTGCCGGGCCTGTTCCAGATCGGCCGGGTCGTTCGGGTTGACGAACGTCCGGACCAGGACGCCAGCATACTGAGTGTCTACGAGCTCCCGTGTTATCGTGTACCTGCCGGGGTCGGTGGCGAACTTCTTTACGTACTGGTCCTCGTCTTGAACGTTCATCGACATATATCGGTCACAGCTGTCCGGCAGCGTGATGGTGACCGGCTCGGTCAGGTCGAACACCCCAAACGAGGCGAGCACGTCACGGTTCTCACCGACAGCCTGCTGCTCGTCGATGGGGGTGACATTCCGGCGATGGTAGAACTGTCCGAACCCGCCCAGGTCGACAGCCGACTGGAACGTAACGTGACAGTTGGCGCGGGGATAGTTCGCCCATGTGACTGGGACTGACTCATCATCTTCTGACGGCCGCTGGTCCGTCTGAGAAGCGTTCGCACCCAGGAGGTGTTGGCGGGCGCTGGCGCCACCAACGCCCATCGCGAATAACCCAGCAAGACCAGTTCCGCGAAGCGTAGTGCGGCGGGTTGCCCGCAGTAGTTCGATGCCCGATTCAGTCGTCATATTGTCGGTCTCGTTTCTCATGGCTCTGTCTCTTTTGAACGTCACACAACAACACTGCGACAGCTGACAGGTACTCTTGTACGTCGTTCTTTCGCATAAAATATTGTCAATCTTCTTTTGAATCTCTTGGAAGAGAGACAATAATATTCGAGGAAAAATTCCGATTCGGTATTGTGTGATGTGTCGGGATTCTCCCGAGCAACTCCTGTCTCTTGGTTCCGGCCCTCATCACTATGGTCCAGATGGTGGACGGACGAAACTTGCCGACAAATCTGGAACCGTCGAGGTCGTCGTATCGAACGGTCGATTGTGGTGTTCAACCGAGATTCATCAGAGAGGTTGTCTCAGTTATTTGCTTGCTCGAAGGGGAAGACGTGCTTCCAGTCGTCTTTCATGCTGGCGACAACCCACCCCCTCTCCGTTGCAACGTCTATCGTTGGCCGGGACGACTCCTCGGGCGCCTCGCCCACTAGCCCTTCGTCCATACTGTAGGCGTACTCACGCTCGGCGTCGTCGTGGTCAACCAGCATGAGCAGCCGCGGACCGTCTCCCGCCCCGGTCCACTCGAGCATCTCGCGGTCTCCGGCGGAGTTGCCGAACGCCGCGATGGGGCGCCTGCCGATGAACTTGTGGATACCGACCGGTTTGCCGGCCTCGTCATCGATGAACTCGACCTCCGGCAGCTTCACCAGCACCGGTTCGCCGTCCCGCACCTCGTAGCGGGTCTTCCCACTCGAGCCGACCACCTGCTCGGGCGGAATCCCGTACGTCTCCTCGGACAGCTGCCGTATGAACTCGACGCCACCGCCGGAGACGATGAACGTCTTGAACTCGTTCGCCCGCAGGAACGTGAGCAACTCCAGCATCGGCTGATAGGCGAGCTCGGTGTAGTGGCGGTCGAAACGCGGGTCGCGCGCCGTCTCCAGCCAGTCGGTCACGATCGCCTCGAACTCGTCGGTGGTCATGCCGGCGTGCGTGGCAGCGAGCAGTTCCACAAGCTCTTTCTGACCCAACGCCGCCAGTGCCTCCAGGTCGCCGTCCAGCGCCGCCTTGTAGGACTGTTCGGTCTCCCACTCCGGATGCTGGGGTGCCAACTCCTGTATTCTGTCCACCGTGAAAGCAAGCTGCGGGAGCGGCTGCTCGACCCACAGTGTGCCGTCGTTGTCGAACACGGCGATGCGCTCGGCAGGCGGAACGAAGTCCGGGGAGTCCGGCGTGCTCACCGCCTTCACGAACGCGAGAATGGCCTCCCTGGCCTCCCCGTCGTTCCATGACGGAAGCGGCCCAGTGGTCTCTTCTCGATTCTCCTGGGCGTGCTCACTCGGAACGGTTCGCTGGGCTGTGGCGCTCCCAACACCTATTGCGAGCAATCCGGAGAGGACCGCCCCGCGAAGGGCGGTGCGGCGGGTTGCTCGTATTGGTTCATCTTCTGAGTCCGCGGCCGACTCGTGTGTCTCGTTACTCATGACGATTGGCTCTCTTACTTTGTCACTCGACTGGCTGGGCCTCGGGGAACTGATAGCTGCCATTGAGAATAGGCTCGCGCGGCTGGTAGAGTCGGACCAGATAGTTCCACGCTTCGGGCGTGTAGATGAAGTTCGGCTGGTCGGGGTCGCCACCCAAGTGAATCGTGACGGTGCCGTCTTCGTTCCGCTCTGCGGTTACGTTGTTGACCGAGTATGCCTCGTACTCGTTCTCTGCGAGATACCAGTCGCGGTTGTAGACGGTGACCGACCAGAACCCGTCGACCGGCACGTCACCGACCGTGAGCGTGTGTGGCGTCGTGCCGTCGTTCTGATCGGGAACCCTCGAAAGGAAGACTGTCTCAGATTCCGGAAACCCGAACGCTGACACACTCGCGAGCAAGAATTTCACGGGATTGACCTCGTCGACGTCGCCATAGGCACCGTTGAAGTCGGTCATCGTTTTTCCGACTGTGACGAGTGCGTCGAAGAGTTCTTCGCGCGATTGCTGATCCCAGTTGGGTATCTCGAACGTGCCGACCGAGGCCTGGCTCACTGTGAGGTCGTCCTGTAATCGATGGGCGGTCTCTACGTCGTCCGGATCGTTCGGGTCGACGAACGTGCGGACCAGGACAGCGGCGTATCGCGTCCCGATCTCGTCCCGGGTCAACGTGTACTCGCCAGGAGCGTATTCGAACATCTTGACGTACTGGTCCTCGTTGAGAACGACCATCGACTGGTAGCGATCACCAGTGTCCGGGAGCGTGATGGTAACTGGTTCGGTGAGATCGAAGACTGCAAACGAGTACAGCGTATCTCGATTGGTCAGGGCTTCAATCTGCGCGTCGATGGGTGCGAGCGTTCGATAATGGTAGAAACTTCCGAACGCACCCTTTTCGACCTGGCTCGCCATCTCCCAATGTAACTGTGCGCGGGGGAAGTTCTCCCACGTGACCGGGACTAACTCGTCGTTATCTGTCGTCCGCCGGTCAGTCTGCTTGGCACTCGCGAACGGAACGTCTTGGCGAGCGCTGGCGCTGTCGACGCCCAGCGTGAGCAAGCCAGCGAGACCCGCCCCGCGAAGCGCGGTGCGGCGGGTCGCTCGCAGCAGTTCGGCGTCCGAGTCAGCCGTCGTATCGTGTGTCTCGTTGTTCATGATGATTGGCTCTCTTTCGTAGTCACTCGACTGGCTGTGCTTCGGGGAACTGATAGCTCCCGTCGAGAACCGGCTCGCGTGGCCGGTAGAGTCGGACGATGTACTGCCAGTCCTCCGGCGTGTAGATGAAGTTCGGCTGGTCGGGGTCACCGCCGAAGTGGATTGTGACGCTCCCGTCGTCCGCGCGCTCTGCGGTCACGTTGCTGATCGAGTACGCCTCGTACTCGTTCGGCTCGAGTAACCAGTCGCTGTTGTAGACGGTGACCGACCAGAATCCGTCGACGGGGACACCATCCGGGTCGTTGATGGTGAGTGTGTACGGCGTTTCGCCGTCGTTCCGTTCGGGATACCGCAACACGAGCAACGCCTCCGACGGTTCGGGGATTCCCCCCGGCCCGTACGCCACGGAGCCGATGTAGTGCTTGACGGGGTCAACCTCACCGACGTCGCCATAGACGCCTGCTAAGTCGTCCATCGTTTCCCCGACTATGACGAGTGCTTCGCGAAGTTCTTCGAGCGATTCCTGCTCCCAGTTGGGAATTTCGAACGTGCCTGACGATTGCTGACTGACCGTCGTTGCGTCCTGTAGTCGATGGGCCTCGTTCACATCGTCTGGGTCGCTTCGGTCCACAAACGTGCGCATGAGCGCACTGACGTACCGCGTTCCGACCTCGTTCTGCGTCAACGTGTACTCGCCAGGCTCGTAGAGAACTCCTTTCACGTACTGGTCTTGGTTGGTAATCACTATCGACTGGTATCGACCCTCCGTGTCTGGTTTCGTGATGGTAAGCGGCTCGGTGAGGTCGAATATACCCCACGAGTACAGTGCGTCAGCAATTGGTGCCTTGGGTTGGGTTTGCTGCTCCTCGATGGGTGGGAAATCTCGGTAGTGCTTGAATGCGCCCAATCCCTCGTTTTCGACGTGGGATTCGAAGTAGGTGTCTGTCTGAGCGCGGACGACGTTCTCCCACGTCACAGGAATTGATTCGTCATCTTCTGACGTCTCGGTTTCAGTCTGGTGGATATTCGCTCTCGGGGAGTATTGGTTGGCAGAGACGCCGCCACCACCCATTGCAAGCAATCCGGCGAGGCTCACCCCGCGAAGGGTAGCGCGGCGGGTCGCTCGCAGCAGTTCGGCGTTCGAGTCAGCTGTCGTATCGCGTGTTTCGTTGCTCATGACTAGTGGTTTTCTTCGTGCGTGGAATCTGTCAGTACAAGCCTGCGGAACCGGAGGCTGCATGCAGCAGGCCACCTCTCCGGTTGAAGACGACGGTTGCCATCGTCATCCCCCTGTAGGGACGACCTCGGGCATGTCGTAGGAGCCATCGACCACCGACCAGCGGGGGCCGTAGAACCGAGCCGCAAAGCGCATACCGCCTTCGGGTGCTGGTAGCCAGTTCTTCGCCTTCTCGGGAGTGTCGGGTCTTTCGTTCTGGACGTAGATGACGAGTTCGTTGGCTTCGGTGTACAACTGTCCCGCTTCGAGCATGAAGCTGTTAATGCTGTAGCGGTCGAGTTCGTTCTCGACGAAGTAGCCCTGCGCGTCGTAGATCGGAATCGACCAGAACTCGGTGACTGGCGGGAGGTTGTCGAGGTCGAACGTGATGGTGTACCGCGTCGATCCGTCGAGTTGCTCGCCGTTCGAGTCGGTGAATCGGAATCCAGCGACGTGCGATTTCGGCGAGTCGGGGCCCGCGTAACCGAAGTCGGCCATGACGGCCCGATTCAGCCAGTCGGTCCTGAAGTCCCCCGTCGGCGCGAGGACTTGCCAGCCGTTCATGTCGATCAAGCCCTCCTGACCGGTGGTCCTGACGCGTTCGAACCCGTTCTGAAATCCGGTGGTCAGCGCCTCCTGCACGTCGTCGTCGAGGGTAGACCACTCGAACTCAAGTCCCGGGCCGATGCCGACCCGTTCTAACCGGTCGAGCATCGCGGTCTCCTTGAGCGAGTCGTCGATGAGCGACAGGCTCGGGTCGTTCAAGACGAAATCGAGAAAGGTGAAGAAGTCCGCTACAGTCTGGTTCTCGACCTGCCGAGTTGTGAGCTCGTCCATTCGCGGGAACGTCTCGTAGTCGCCAGGGACAACTGGTCGTTCCGACTGCGGCACCCCCGAGTGGTCGTTGGCGAGCCACTCGCTGAGCGGGGTTATGGTCGTCTGGGCCTGCAGGTCGTTGATGAAAGCAATTTCGGAGTCGTCTGTGAGGTCGCGCAGCGCATACCGGACTCCGGTTAACAGGGACTTCGTCTCTGCCGGGACGACGTCTGTCGCGGCGAAGACGCCGGGAATCTCGCCGTCGTAGCCGTCCGGCAGTATCAGGTACGACCGTGCGTCGGTTCCGTTGAACTGATTCCCAGCGTAGAGGGGGAAGATCCCGTACTGGTTCATCAATTGCAACGAGAAGTAGCGGTCGGTGACTTCGGGCATCTCAATGACGACGGGTTCGTCCTGGAGGTCAAGGAAACCCATCCCGTATAGAGTGGTGGCGTTCGGACTGACGATAGCCGTGAAGTCGGCTGTTATCGGTCGGCCCTCGTTCGGATAATACAACCGATTGACGCCCTCGAAAACACCGCTGTCCTGCTTCTGCGTGTAGTTGTAGCGCGTTTCGTAGAAGATGACTTGCTGGAGGCCGTAGAGATACGCGTCTGCTGCAATCGATTCAACCGTGTTATTCTTTTTGTTGCTGTACCCACCTGTCGGATTTCGATTCGCGGCGACTGTTCCGATCACCGTTGATCCTCCAAGTGTGAGTCCACCTGCTACGACTCCTCCTCTCTGGAGCGCCTCGCGGCGCGTCAGTTGTGCCATCTTGAAGTTCTCCTCTGTGTGTCGATTGTTCATCTTTGTTCTCGCCCTGTGCGTCTGTGATGATAGTCGAATGGCTGCCAGCCACGTGCGTGCTTCATTCAACTGGCTGGGGCTCGGGGAACTGATAGCTCCCGTCGAGAATCGCCTCACGTGGTCCGTAGAGCCGAACCGTATAGTTCCAGTCCGGTGGCGTGTAGAGGAAGTTCGGTTGCTCGGGGTCGCCACCGAAGTGGAGGGTGACACTCCCGTCGTCGGCTCGCTCTGCAGTCACGTTGTTGATCGAATACGCATCGTACTGGTTCTGCTCAAGATACCAATCGCTGTTGTAGACGGTAACCGACCAGAACCCATCGACGGGGACGTCGTTGACGGTGAGGGTGTATGGTGTTTCGCCGTCGTTCTGCCCAGGCGTTCGCCAGAAAAACAGTGTGTCGGTCTCCGGCATTCCACCCCACGCGATCGCGGTGCCGAGGAGATGCTTGATCGGATTGACGTCGTCGACGGTCCCGTACGTATCCCGTGTGTCGTCCATCGTTTCCCCGACGACGATGAGCGCGTTGCGGATCCGTTCGAGTGACTCTTGGTCCCAGCTCGGGATTTCGAACGTTCCAGACGATTGTTGACTCGCCGTGATCTGGTCTTGGATACTGCGGGCGGCCTCGACGTCGTTGGGATCGGTCGGATCGAAGAACGTGCGGAACAGGACCATACAGTACCGCGTCCCGATTTCCTCCTGCGTCAGCGTGAATTCGCCGGAGTCCGTGGACGAGACGTTTACGTAGTGATCTTGATTGATGACGATCATCAGCTGGTAGCGGTCACCGGTGTCCGGTTTGGTGACGGTGACTGGTTCGGTGAGATCGAAGACGCCTGCAGAGTAGAGCGTGTCGCGGTTCATCTGGATGACGTTCTG
The DNA here is from genome assembly GCF_059695585.1 of Halogranum roseipondis. Taxonomy (NCBI): domain Archaea; kingdom Methanobacteriati; phylum Methanobacteriota; class Halobacteria; order Halobacteriales; family Haloferacaceae; genus Halogranum; species Halogranum roseipondis. The sequence goes on along the minus strand of NZ_JBUEED010000008.1, from coordinate 328,249 downwards.
TTGATCGATGGGAACCAACTCTCGGATGTGATAGAACGTGCCGAATCCACCCAGTTCGACGTAGCGTTGGAAGTAGGTGTCAGACTCCGCGCGCCTGTAGTTCTCCCATGTAACCGGGATCGGCTCAGTTGTCTCCGCCGTCTCGTTCAGGGTCTGGTGAGTGGTCATCTCCGAGACGGCTTGCGAGGCACCGGTGTTGCCGACGCCCAGCGCGAGTACTCCGACGAGGCCAGCCCCGCAAAGCGCAGTTCGGCGCGTTGTGCTCATCAGCTTGGAGTTCCATTCGACAGGTGTGTGTGGCGTCTCTGTACTCATGATTGAAGACTCTCTTCGGCCGTGAAGCGGCACTCTGCACCCGACTCACACTATTGTACGGTAAACAACATCATAAACTAGTGACGGTGGTTTGATACAATCTCCCGATAGACTGACAGTGAGGACTTTTGAACTACCTGTTCAGTCGGACAATGGTCCTCGTATTTGCGGTGGTCAACCACGGACACCCCGCCCGAACGGTCTTCAAGCCGAGCGAGTTGCTACTTGACGGCTTTGACCCATTCCTGAAGCATCGTGATCTCGGCAGTCGTGTTCGCCTTCGTATTATCTTGTGTATTTGACTGCCTGGGATCGAAACGAGGAGGCAGGCCGCCAGGGGAGTGGCTGACGGCCGGCAGTGGTGCAGCATTCACGACCGACGAGAAAAGCGCCGGTCGTGATTTCTGGGCCGAGAGATCTGATGTGCGTCAGTGGACGCACAGGTGGATGTGATAGCCAGTTCGTTATCAATCTGTTCGCTGCCTTCTCGATGACGCGCAGTCTTGAGTTCACTCGTCGGTTCGCAATAGATCTCGTCGTCTCTGGGGCGTCGTGACCAACAGGACAGCGGCTACACTCACTATTCCCGTCAATTACCACTGTGGGCACGGAGTGGTTGATTGATCATGGCTCTCTCTGCCATGATTCACATCGATGTTAACGTCACCCTCATCGTAGTTGATTCGGTCGCTCGGATGTGTTGTACAACAGCCGCGCAAAGTAAATGGATAATCAAATCTTTCTCGGGACACAACACCCAGCAGAATGTCTCAGCAAGGTGAGGAGAACGATGCAATACTGAGAGAGGAATTAGGCGACTTCGGATTCTCGGACAAAGAGATCGATGTTTATCTCGCACTGTTATCTCGAGGAGAGGCGACCACGGGGACGATTTCAGACGATGCTGATGTCACACAACAGTCTGTGTACAGCATTACGGACCGTCTTGAAGACCGTGGCCTTGTTCGTGTCAACGAGCATGCGTCACCGAAGACAATCCGTGCAGTACCGCCAGCCGAATCGATGGCAGCCCTCACCAGCCGAATTGATTCGATAACACCAGTACTCGAAGATCGATTCAACGACACACAACCGCAGACACCCGAGTTGAAGATAGTCAAATCACAAAAGACGGCGGTCAAGCGGCTTCGAGATGCTGTCTCGAACGCCCAACGAGAAGTCATCGTCGCGATTCCGGAACACATCTATCCAGAAATCGAACAGGAGCTTCAAGCGGCACTCAAGCGTGATGTGCTCGTGATCCTGTTCCTACAAGACATCGACGACTATCAGGAAGCACGGAATCGCTATGCGGATGCCGCAGATGTTGTCCGCTGTTGGAGTGAGAGTCTTTTGTTCTTGTTCGCAGCCGATACCCATTCTCCAGACCGTCCGACAAGTGGTACGGCACTGATTGGCGATGCGCAATTGCTATCCGGAGCCCATACCCTTGGAGATGGGGTCGCAGTCTCGGAGCAGCATCTTACGGGGTCGATTCGTGGGATGTTCTTTGGCGCCCTCTGGCCAACAGGGACGGAAGTCTCTGTCCCCAACCCCGATCAGCTTCCGAAAACATACCCTTGGTTCTGGCAGGCGGTCCTCCAAGCAATGGTGCACCAACAGTCAGGCACCGATCTCTGGGCGGAAGTAGAGACGATCGATGGCGTGACCCTCTCCGGACCGATAACCCAAACCCGGCAAGCTCTCGTTGAGCCACCGACCAACAATTTCACCTTGGAAACGAGTCTCTTGCTTGAAACTGATGTGGGCGAAGTAAGCATCGGGGGACAAAATGCGATTGTCGAAGACTACGAAGCGAGTTCGATCACGCTCCAACCGCTCAAATGACTTGGACATAGACGAGGCCCGTTTGACCGGACCATAAGACAGCCACACCGATATCGCGTCTAGCCCTCGACTGAGTACAGAACGGGGCAGACGGTGCTCAGAATGTACACGCCTTGACTCCAGCAGACGTCAGTCTGGAACTTCTAGGCGGGAATCCACGGGCGATTGGAGGAAGACAATAGCAACCCAGACATCTCGTGACTCGGAGAGATCACAGCTCCACAAATTCGCTATGCAGACTGTCTGTATCTTTGTTAAATATAGAAAGAAAGTATTGTAATTAATATTATCTTCTATAACCAATGTTCTCGCCAGAATTTTATTAAACTGGTAGGCTAATCTTCTGAGTACGATGTTCGACCGGAATGACCCACTGAACACGAACCGGCGAAACTTCATGAAAAGCGCCGCTGGTGTCGGCGCTGCCGCTTTGGGCCTTTCCTCGGTGAGTGGCTCTGCAGCGGCTGTTGAAACGGGTGACACCGACCAATGGACACGTGCGGAGGCCGAGCAAATCGCACTGACCGATGATACAACGGCTCCACTCATTACAGAAAACTCCGAATCCATCTCCGACGACTACTGGATTTGGGACACGTGGCCGCTTCGGAACCGCGATGGCTCGATCGTGAAGATTGACGGCTGGCAGATTGTCTTCTCGCTTACAGCATCCAATGACCTCGTCCCCGGCGCTCGGCACAACGAAGCAACGATCCGGTACTTCTACTCGCGTAACGGGCACGACTGGCACGAAGGCGGGAAGGCGTTTGATGCGCCACTCGGTCACCACCAGTGGGCCGGTTCCGCGATGTACGACCAAGACGAAGAACAGATCTACCACTTCTACACGGCGGTGAGTTCGCACCCTGAGTTCCGCCAGAAGCCTGCACTCGGGAAGGGGGCCGCAATCGAAACAGGCCCGAAAGGAGTTGAACTGGTTGGTGAACAAGAACACGTCATCATGGGAACCCCGGATGGCGAGATGTACCAGACCTACGAGCAGTCGGTTGAACAAGGCATTGTCTACGCCTTCCGTGACCCGTGGTACTTCAAGCATCCCGAGACTAACGAAGACCTCGTCGTCTTCGAAGCGAACACGCCAACTGGAAGTCGAGACCCTGCCAACCCGGAGAGTTTCAACGGGAATATCGGGGTTATGCGAGCGACGAACGACGAATTGACTGAGTGGGAACTGCTGCCACCAGTTCTCGAAGCTGTCGGCACCAATCAGCAGCTTGAACGTCCGCATTACGTGTTCCAAGACGGCAAGTGGTATCTATTCACTATCAGCCATCAATTCACATTTGCACCCGGTCTGAGCGGACCTGATGCCCTGTACGGATTCGTGGCTGACTCGATGTACGGTGACTACGAACCACTCAACGAAGGCGGATTGGTCATCTCGAATCCCGATGAAGCACCGTTCCAAGCGTACTCGTGGCTCGCAATGCCGCACGGCGATGGCATCGTCGCCGAGAGCTTCGAAAACTTCCGTGGCCTCGACGACACGTCGCGCGGGTCGATTAGTCTCGACGAAGTGGGGTACCTTCCCCCAGAAGAGCAAAAAGAGCTCTTCGGCGGAACACTCGCTCCCAGTCTCAAACTGGAGCTCGACGGGACAGAGACGCGCATCGTAGCAGAGCTCAAGGATGGTCATTTCCTCCCATCAGTCAAATCATCACAACCCCCCAACAGGTCTCGGTGACGGATTCATAGGGGGTGTAGTATCCGAGCTCGAGGCTTTCGCGATATCCACCTCGGGATCGCTTCGCTGAGAAAACTGCCCCTAAAAGGACCCGAGACCCCTTTCAGAGAGGGAGCACTCAGCACATTTTCTAACATAATGGCAATTTTATCCATCTCTATACCACTAATGTAACAATCTATCGGAGATAAAGATTTATTTGTGAAGACAAACTACAAGAAGGTGGAATGACGGAAGATAACTCCAAACACGAGTTTGGGCGTCGTAAGTTCCTTCGAACGACCGGAGCTGTTGGCCTCGCCGCCACAGCGGGCGTCGGAGCTACGAGTGGTTCGGCCGCAGCAGTCGAAGTAGAGGAACCAGCACAGTGGACCGAAGAGATGGTCGCTGAAATCGAGCTTACGGAGGAAAACACCGCACCGTATCTCGATGAGGAGCCAACTCAGATTGCTGAAGAAGCAGGCTATTGGGTCTGGGACACATGGCCGCTTCGGAACCGCGATGGCTCGATTACAGTCATCGATGGCTGGCAGATCATCTTTTCACTAGTCGCTGATAAGAGTCGACCAGAGATCGACGTCCCGGGTGACCGTCACAACTACGCGCGTGTGGGGTACTTCTACTCCCGAGCTGGCAAGAGTGAGGGACCGAGCGGCTGGCAGTTCGGTGGTGAAGTCTTCGACGAAGACGCCTTCCTCGGGAACCAGACGTGGGCTGGTTCCGCGATGTACGACCAAGACGAAGAACAGATCTACCACTTCTACACGGCCGCAGACGCACTTCCCGACGCACGTCAGCGCCTCGCACTCGCGAAAGGCGCGACCATCGAAACCGGACCCCAAGACGTCACCGTTACTGAGTCCGAGTCGCACCACATTCTCGCCGAGGCTGACGGCGAGATGTACGAACAGCTCGAAGATTCCAGTGGGATCATCACTGCGTTCCGCGACCCGTGGTACTTCAAACATCCCGAGACTGGTGAAGACTGGATGATCTTCGAGGGCAACACGCCCACGGAGAACGACAATCCGAAGAGTCCGCAGAACTACAACGGAAACATCGGTGCGGCGAAGGCGACGAGTAAGGATCTCACCGAGTGGGAACTGAAGCCACCGATCTTCGAGGCAGTGGGCGTCAGTCAGCAGACTGAACGTCCCCACTTCATCTTCCAGGAAGACAAGTGGTATCTCTTCTTTATCACCCACGAGTTCACGTACGCTCCTCAGCTTTGGAGTGAGGGCGGACGCTTCGAAAAGGAGGGCAAGCCGCCGGGTCCGGAAGCGCTCCACGGATTTGCCGCCGACGGGCTATACGACAGTGATATGGAACCACTCAACGGAAGCAGTCTAGTGGTAGCGAACCCGGAGCAAGCTCCCTTCCAGACATACTCGTGGCTCGCGATGCCGCACGGGAGCGGCAGTGTTGTCGAGAGCTTCGTAAACTTCCAGGATGTCGACACGCTCGGTCTTCCTGGTGACGAACTGAAGGAAACGTTCGGTGGCACGCTTGCTCCGAGCCTCAAAGTGGATATCGACGGGACCGACACGAGCATTAAAACGGAACTCAAGGACGGTCAGTTCCCGGCGTCTGTCGGCGCACGCTCCCGCGGTAACGGTCGGAATTCCTGAGGAGATTCCGCTCGCTGCGTAATCAAGCGTCGTCTCGATTTTTTCTGCTGCAAAACTGGACCGAACTGCAGTCGGTACTGGTAAGATGAGTGTTTACTGACCCATTTCAGGCGTCGCTCATCTTCTGTGCACCGTAAACCAAAGCTTGTCGGTGGGGGGTGTGTTGCGGAATGTGTCGCGACCGTCACTTCGTAATCCGGAGGCCCGCGTCGGTCTCATAGAGATAGCCTTTCAACAGCAGCTGTTCGAGGAGCGCTGCGGCCTCGGAGTGTCCAACGTCGCCGGTACTGATCCAGTCAATCGCTGTGTCGTGCGTGAATGGTTCGTCTGTTGCAACCGCGTGTTCGATCTGCTCGAAGGCTGTTTGTTGTGTTGGGGTCAACCGGGTCGACGAATGCCGCATTAAGGGTACAGTGCGTCGCTATTGAGGTGATTGTTGGGGTTTAGTGTCACAGCGTGAACTGTCGAGACAGCGTTTGGGACACCCGTACCACCCTGAGAATCATTTCAGAGTCCTTGATTACTATCGAGGGTGCCGTCGGTTGGTATTGGTGTATCTTGTAGATTTCATCTGGGCACTCGAACATCGACATGGTGCCGATTAACCAACACCCACCGACCTTGTTGGTTAATAAGCTGCGAACGGCTCACTTGAGTGCTGGTTCACGACGCGAGCGATCCAGACGATTATACAGTGGTCTCTCGAAGCACGACCACTACGCCGATGGTCGATGTTCCTGACTCACTGCAGCGTCTGTGTACTGCGTCTGTCACTGAACAGGGCGGGTCGTATCGTATCGAGATTCCACGCGAGGAGATTGAAGAGGGTGAGCTTGATGTCGGCGAGCACTGTCGTGTTGGCGTGTTTACGCACACCAGTGCGTCGTCGCCGAGTGAGTCTCCCGACGCCAACACCGCCCCGAACGAGGTACCACAGAAGCAGCACGGGCCGCCCGTCGACGAGGGTGATGTCCGCGAGATCACGATCGAGACGCTCGGCGAGCAAGGCGACGGCATCGCGAAGGTCGAACGCGGCTACGTCGTCATCGTCGACGGCGGTCAGCCTGGTGAGACAGTGACGATTGACGTGCATACGGTCCGCCAGAACGTCGCCTTCGCCGAGATCGTTGCCGACTCGTAGCGCTCAGTCGACGACATTTGGTTTGTTACCCGACTCTACAAGGTACTTCGAGCGACGGCAACGAATATGTTCGCACCCCAACGACGGGTGGTCTCAGCAACGAACCTGACCCGAAACAGGCGACTCCGTAGTCGGTGTCGATAATTCAACTGGGCATCACAACCGGTTCTAAATGATTTGCTGTCACTCACAGACACATTCGTGCCGCTTTGTCGATTGATTGACGACATATTCGTGTGTTTCTGATGCGAGTTCGAAGAGTTTCTCAGCGCGGGTTCTCGCTGCGAGGCCGTCCTGGTAGTAGGTCTTCGCACGGTGGTTTCGCCACAAGTCTTGGAGGTTTTCAGCGACGTGCGCCGACAAGATGCCACGCTTTGCAGCCTCCGTGTACACACCCGGATGCGTTCCCGGTAGGTCCCGTGGCTCGACTCCTCCTTCAAGTAACTTAAACTCGATAACGCGTTCGATGGCGACGAACGACGCCTCGATCACTAGCGTGTAGAACCCCTCTGCAAGCAGCGTCTCAGCACCGGCAAGCAGTCGACACGACTTGCGGAGTTGCAGAACGTCAGCCTCGTTCGTTGCTAAGTCTGTCTCGATAGTGTCGGGTCGTCGATCGAACGCTGCCTGTACCTCCGCAACCAGTGTTTCGATCCGCGTACTACTCATTGGTCAGTACCTCCGTCCGAACTCGCTGGAACGGGTCGCCACCGTAGATGGTGACGCCCTCTTGGAAAATATCTCGCAGTTTCTCACCGGCGCGTCGCGCACTGGCTGTAGATTCGACGAACGGTTCGAACGGATAACGGTCACCATCGAATCGCATCTCACCGAGTTCCGTGGCGATCGTCGTCACGACGCGGCGGGCAACCGTGCGGTCGCCCTCAACGAGGACGAAGACGTCGATATCGCTTTTCCGGTCGGCCTCACCACGGGCGACGCTTCCGAACACGAGGATTCCAACGACGTGATCGACGTCGTCCGTTTCATCGAGTGCCGCTGTAACGCGGTCAACGAACGCTCGCAGTGGGGCGTGATACTCCGGTTGGTCGATTCCAAGGAGCGGATCGTCTTTCTGGAGGTGTGCAGGGTCAATCGCGACGTAGTTCCGTTGGGTCGTCTCACGGATTCGAACCACACCAAGCTCCTCAAGGAAATTGACGGCCCGCCAGATAGTCGATCGACTGCGCTTGGTGATGGCTGTGAGTTCTTTGATGGTGAACTCTGTTTCGTGGGCGTCGATGAGCTGGCGCAGAACCTCGTCGGCAGCTTGCTGCCTGAAGATTCGTGTGTCGTCCCCTGGGCTCATCGGAAGGCAGATCTTTATTACTTGTTCTGTTTCGTGAGACACTGTCCGATTGTATGCAACGACGAATAATAAGTATTCGCGTCGGATTAGTGTCCTGGGCTCATCGCTGGAGAGGTACTGACCACTATTCGTCACGTCACTTTTGCTGTGGTCTGCCTCCGCGACTCACCTCTCTCCAATGTCAGAATTCATATAATTCTCGCTAGCGGCGATAGCAACTTCTCGTTGTTTCGCCGCGCGCGGCGTATCAAATCTCTTCTCCGGGCTTTACCCTAACTTCCAACGGCCTACCCCCCATCTATACTAGTTGGTTTTTGCCGTCACAGATGCGCTGCACCACTCCGAGACGTGCTGTGTCGCCCGTATACCGCATATATCGCATTTTCTCACGGTGGGGTACTGTTCCGGCATGCGGTATATTGCCGTAACACCGCGTTGTCTTGCGATTATGGGTTGGTATCTGTACCGCAACTCCTCGAATGGTGTAACGCCATGCTGAAATGCGGTAGGATTGGGACTGCGCGTCTCTCCCGGTGGTTTTGCGATACGATATTTATCGGGTGGAGACTGTGTGTTGTGCCATGTACAGTCCGGTCGATCGCCGCGCTGGGCGGTCGCGTATTCTATTACTTACTTCTGAGATGTTGGTTCGATGTACACTCGTCAAGAGACTTACTGCGTGGGGTCGAGACGAGGGGCCGGCCGCCAGGTGGCGGATGACGGCCGGCAGTGGTGCAGCGTTCACGACCGACGAGAAAAGCGCCGGGCGTGTCGTGATTCCAGGACGGAGAGACCTGGCGTGCGTCAGTGACGCACGGGTGGGTGCGATAGCCTGTCCGTTATCAATCTGTTTCACGCCACTTCTTGATGCGATCTGCTTCGTCCCGGTGTCCCGCTGTGGCTGTCTCCAGTGATACTGTTGGTTCGAGGTCCCCGTAGATCGTAACTGCAGGCTCGGTTAGCTCCACTGCTCGGGTCGCATCTAATCACACCCGTTGTGATAGCCTCCACACGCCCCTCTACCCAAAACCCGTGTCAACTACGTCTACTACTCCTATTTCTGAAGAGGTTCTCTCGAGTGCTGCTGCTAACAACCCCGCGTTCAACCGCGTGGATAGTAGTATGGCGTGTCGTTTCATAGGTGTCACCAGCAACCCACTGATGCCGTCATCGCTCACGAGCCGACTCGAAGCGCTCGAAGCCCGCTCCCCGCAACACTACAGTACCCTCCAACGGCACCTCCCACTCCTCCAGACAGCACTCGACGACGCCACCCGCCCCTATCCGACGGGTCGGCAACTGTACGCCCATCTCGACGATCCACCACTCCCAGCGCGGACCTTCGGCCGTCTCCTCGCCTTGCTAGTTGAGCTCGAGATTATCGACATCTACGCTGAGCGCTCGAGTGCCAATCGCTACGACATTCGCGGGTACGACGCGGCTGACCTCGAGGACCTCAAGGCACTGCTCGCGTAAGCCTCCGACGGAGTCGACGACGTGCACGCGGGTCTCTACTGCCGCCACCACAGGTCAGCACGGGCCTCGTCGTCGTCACTCGCGGTTCGTCAGCCGTTTTAGATCCAGTTCGCAGTCGCCGACAGTCCCACCGACGTCGCCCTCGACACACTTGCTGGCAGGCAGACACATGGCCGTGTTCGTTCAGTGCACTGGGCACTCTTCCTTGAGTGAGTGAGCGACGGTCTGCAACACGGCTCTTGAAACTACCCACGCGAAGAAAGCAGACCATCTCCCACCGCGACAGTGGCGTGAGCGAGTCACAACGCGAGAGTCCATGGAGAACCCAATAGTTGAGACTCCGCACGCACTTTCCTCGAGTAAAAACGCCCTGGGCCAGAGGGCGTTGTGAAAACCGGAATGCCATATGCATTCCACCCACCCCGGGAGTATGACTGCGCAGCGGGGGGAATGCATTCTGAGCTTCGTCCCGCACGCGGTTACGTGTCGTGGCCAGCTGTGACCGTTCCTCGCAATTGCAGTCCGACGCACCGAGTCGCGTTGGGTGTCGCCTACGGACGGATCCGCAGCGTGGACACTGTGGACCCAGTGACGTCGTCTCTGTGTGTTCGGTGACCTCCCCATCGTTATCTACTCGTCGCCGAGCGTTGGGCACACCTGTTTGTGTTGTTGGGTGCCGTGAGATCGAGTGCGTCGTCGGCCCACCGAGGCTGGTCTACTGTGGCGACGGTCGTCGCCGCCATCAGCAGGTCTCCGCGTGAGGTCACGTCCACGGCGTCGCCTCCATCTCACTCGCGATGTCTGTCGTCGCCAGGTCAGCGTCGCCGCCAGGGTGCACTCACCTGTCTCTCTCCCTGTCGCATCTAGTCGACACCCCCACTCGAGCGCTCGCCTGACACCCCCATTGCGACTGTATCAACTTCCCGAGACGTTCGTCGTCGACACCCAGCTATACAGCACCGCTTGTTCGACACCCCATCTGGCCAGCGTTCACCTCATACCCCACCTTATTGTGTCGGCGGTTTCGACGAAACCGGTTACTAATGTATTAAGTCGGCTGTGTTGAATCACTAGACAGCGTCGAGATGGGTCGCTAAATCAAAGGAGTTGAAGCGGAGAGATTCGGTTGCCTATGACACAAATCTCCCGCTTCACTGGTGAGATTGTGCCGCTTGCTCAAAGGGTTACTGGCGATGGAGACGAATCCGCCGCCCCGGAAGGTGGCGGCGGATTCGCTGACTATGCCCTCGTTTCCCTCCATTGTCTGCGGATTTACCTCGATACGTCCTACCGCATGACGATCGACCTGCTCAAAGAGATGCCGCAAATAATCGGGGAGATCGGCCTCGAAGCGGCCGATCTCCCCTCACCATCTACGTTGTGTAAGGCGTTCGACCGATTCAGCATGAGCGTCTGTCGAGTGCTGCTGCGCCACTCGGCGCAGCTGCACGACCCTTCGAAGCACGGAGCGGTCGATGCCACGTTCTACGAACGAGATACAGCAAGCCGCCACTACTGCAATCGAACGAACTACCGCGTGCAGAAGCTCAAAGTCACGAAACTCGTCGATACAGACAGCCAGGCGATCCTTGACGTACACTGTTCGACGACCCGAAAAGGAAGTGATGCTGACCTCTGTGAGCAGATCGCCCGCCGGAACGCGGGCGATCTGCAGTCACTCGCCGCAGACAAAGGCTACGACAAGAAGGCGCTCAGAGAAGCGTTGCGGGAACTCGGGATTCGCCCGCTCATCAAACATCGCGTCTTCGCACCGTACGACCATGCACACAACGCTCGAATTGACCAAGATCGCTACGCACAGCGCTCAATGACTGAAACTGTGAATTCGGCTGTGAAGCGCTCGCTCGGCTACGCCGTGCGAGCGCGTGACTGGTATCGAGAGTTCCGTGAAATCACGCTGATGTGTGTCGTCTACAACATCAAGCGACTCATTAAACAGTAAAATCGTACGCTGTATGGCGATTCAACAGAGCCATTAAGTCCTATTCTGATTCAATCTAAAAGACCACCCAATGAGCGACACTCACGACGACGAATCCAGTATCGAGACTGTGACAGGTGTCCGGCGGTCGGCCCTCGAAGCAATCGCCTATCTCGGTGGGGAAGCACCAGTCCACGACATCATGAATGCGGCCGAGATTGCCGAGGGATCTCGGACGTATGTGTTCCGCCCGTTGCGCGAACAGGGCCTGATCGAACAGAGCGGTGAGGCAGACAGTGGAACGCGTGGCCCACCGGGGGCTGTCTATCGACTTATCGACGCCGGGCGTGAGGTACTCGACGAACACGCCGATGCGATTCCGTCTGCCGAGGAGATCACACAGCTTCGGAACCGAGTCGCAGAACTCGAGCGGGAGAACGAACTCCGTCGCGACGAAGTGAAAGCGCTCGTCGCCGCCCTTGAAGACCAGGGTGTGCACGTTAAAGACGCCTACATCAGTCTTCGCGAAGACGCGTAGAGATGTAACCAAAGAATTCGGACAGTGTGCCTGTCTTTTCTCTGGGTGTTGTCAGAAGTGGTGTGCTGAATAGAGGTTCTATTCAGCACTCGCGGTCCGAACCACAGGATACGGCCTCATTCAAGTTGTCCCCTGATTACCCGACCGTCGGTCATGTGGGTCTGGACGTAGGTCTTATCTGCACGCATCGCTGAGACGAGGTCGTCGAACGTCGTCCCCTCTGAGAGACAGTTGTTCTTGCCCGACCCGCAGGTGTCCCCACTCCCGAAGTGCTCCGTCCATTGTGCATCATCAAGTTCCTTGCTCGGTGTAGCTAGGTTGAACAGCTCCGCCAGGTGCGGGCCGTTCTCGCCTGCGCCTCCATGATGGATATGACTACCTGTAACACACTGGACGCTTGAGAGAGTGACGGTCCAGGTGAGTTCACGGCCGGACTCGGCAAGTTCGACCGTCGCCTGGCCAGTCGCGTCATCTGCGTCGTAGGGTTGGTTCTCTCCATCGCTCGGAATCGCCTTCTCCGGAGACAACTCGGCGGTGAACCGGCGCTGTTGATCTTTGTTGCCCGGGGTGGTACCCGCGGCGGCACCGATACCAGCTACAGCAACGGTACCTGTGGCTGCAGCGGCGAGGACTTCGCGGCGCGGTAAAGTCAAGGAGGATGAATCTTCGCTGGTCATTGGTAACTACCTGTATGCCGATGATGAGAAACGGAATTTGGAAGTATTTTTTGGCCCTATTTTAACAGATAGAAAGTATCTCTCTGTCACGTATGCACTCTCTATCGAACGACTCATCGGTCCGATAGCGCTACTCATTCGTGGGCGATACGCGCGCTCTATTCAGCACGCAGATTTCAGCAGGTGGGTTTTCTGTGATTTTACAAAATATGAAACCTTTCGCGAATCCCCCCCAGTAGCCCCTCTACTTATCCAACTCTTGCAGTTCCGCAAACACTGATTCGGCTGTGGCTGATCCCTCGGACGTCGCTACACCCGTTTCATCGGCCTGCTTACCGATGGAGTCATCCTTCGTAGAGTCTGTCCCGGCGGTTTCATCGGGCGGGGAACGCTCCGCGTCGTCGAGGATTGTGAGATCGTCGACGGACTCAGCCCTTCGATCAACAGCAATCACCGTCCATGTTTCGGCGTCAGGCACCTCGCCGTCGAAGAGCCGCTCGGGAACACGAGGCTGATAGACACGACGCCATCCAGCCTCGTCGTCGATTGCGCTTTCTGTCGCTGGGTACCCCGAAGCGTCGGCCCACGCTTGCTCCGGACTCTCGAAGGTCGCATGTTCCACACCATTCGAATCCTCTAGCGTCAACTGCCCTGTTGCAGGATCAGACACCCACACCGTCCGTTGGGCCCCCGTATCCTCGACGTACACGCGCTCACCGTCAATGCGGAGCGCTTTGTGGTTGTACACGACCTTCGTGCCGTCGTCGCGTTCGGCGGCCACGTAGGGTGGGTCAGTCAACGCATCATACACGGTCTGGGCATTCTCCTCGCGCGCGAGAAACACACAGTGCTGCCCTTGATCAACAGCCTTCTCCAGATTCCGAATCGTCTGAGCGGGTTTTGTCGACGTCGACGATTCGGCCTCGAGGGCGGCGACATCTCCATCAGTCAGTTTAGAGACCACCGGATGCTCCTCGGTGAACGTCTGGTAGGCTTCAACGGTTTCGCTCATGCCTAACCCCTCTGTATCGGGCGTCACATCGGTGGGATCGATGAGCCCGTCTGGCATGTCTGTCCCGTCCTGGTTGGGGAGACTGACGACGAGCCCGAGTTTCGTGAGTGGGTCGTAGGCGTCTTTGAGCAACTGCCGATGTTTCCCTCCACCCGTGTTCTCTGAATCGCCGGTTCCGAGGATACGCGTCTCCCCGGTCGGCGTCGTTCGGAGATACATGCCGTCGTCGCGCTCTTCGACCGCCAAGACGTCGCTCGGAATCGACTCGAGGGCGTCCCACAGCTGACCGAGACTCAACTCCGATTCGACGTACCGTTGAATCCGGTCAGTCGCAGTGTCAACCGAGACCCACGCACACCCCGCACCGTTGGCTCGAATACTCTCGTCGTAGACGGCTTTGACTGCCGTGTCTGTCTCGGCTATCTGGACCGCTTCGTCGTCGGTGTCTCGAGACGCACTCCCTCCCTCCGAGGGATGGAACCGCGACTCGGCTTTGATTTCGGCGTCGGTCCGCCGCCGGATGCCGTGCTTGTTCAGTAACTCATCGATCAACTGCTCGGTCTCAGCCTCCGACCGCGCAATATCCTCCGAGGCAACTTCGTCGATCGGCGGGAACGCGTCGACCTTGTAGGAATGCGTGAGTTGGTCGTTTTCCAGCACGCCGACACACCCGTTTTGACGACGTCGATGGCAGCCGAAGAGGTTTCGATCGGGAAGCGTGCGCTCCTCAACCGACTGAAGGATCTCGAAGAGCGCAACATTCTCAACCGGATGGACGTTGGTGCGCGTGGGCAGGTCTGGTGGCTCTCGGACGCGTATAAAGCCGAGCAGCGGCCAGATTACCTCAAGAGCTTCGGGAAGTACGCAGACACGGACGTCGGCGAGACGGTGCGAGCAGTTGGTGAGGAGTTAGATGGAGACTTCCAAGAGCGTCAGGAGGAGTTCTTCGACAGCTAACCGCTATGCTCTTGAGACGTCGTTTGTCATCGACTATTGGAACGGGGAGCCGTTCGCCCGGCACTTTTTTGAGAATCTCGAGGTGGACGCAGACGTCGGTGTGCCGACGGTGGCACTGTTCGAACTATACGCGGGCGCGTTGCTCTCGGACTCCCCAAACGAAGACATCCTTACTGTTACTGATGACCTTTCGTTCGCCGAACCGCTGCCGCTCACGAATGACTCGGCACAGGACGCCGCACAAATCCACGCCGAGCTTCTGGGTCAAGGCAACCGGATTCAACTCCCCGATGTGCTGAACGCCGCGACAGCACGGAGCGCTGACGCAACGCTCGTCGCGACAGATGGACATTTAGAGCGGATTGATGACCTTGCTGTCTATAACCCACACAAAGAAGAGTGAGTCGGCAGCGTTACACCGACATGTCGCTTCCGCGGATATCTTGCATACTCGACCCAAGGCCTGAGCGGTCGTCGTAGTATTTTCGTCCGATAAAGATGTCTTCGAGATTTCCAACCAGTGAGGCATAGAGATCGTCTCGCGAGTGATACGTGGTTTCGTCAGTTCGTTCCAACACATCTTGGACTGTGACGGCGTCTCCAGCTGGGGCCGTCAGCTCAACATCTCCTAACTGCTCGACGACGGTATTCTGGTCTGCCGGGAACGTGAACGCTTGCCCGAACAACTGGAACGTTTCGGAGTAGTGCATCACTATCACATATTTTTTCTACATCAAAGAACGTTATGAATGGTGCACTATTTCTCAGTGGCCCATATGGAGTCGTGCACAAGATGCCGTCTCACGAGCGGATCGGGATACGAACAAAAATCGGCCCATGTTCGTGACTCCAGTGCCACGGCGGAACCTACATGCTACCCCGCCGACACAGCTAGCGCTACGACACCCATCAGGAACGATGGCTGATGTCAACGTTGTTGCCGCGTGGCAATAGGCTTACAGCTCGGTAAGTCGTTTGTGAATGTATGAGCAACGAGCGAGACCGAAACGACCGGGGACAGTATACCGAGACAATCACCCTCCAAGACGTCCTCGCCGTGCTACAGCAGAGCAGTGACCCCGTGGCCACTGCAAAGGGGGTTGGTGAGTGCCTCGGATGTTCATCCGAGGCAGCCCGCCAGAAGCTGATGCGACTGAGCGAGCCGGGACGCGTCGACCGCCGGAAAGTCGGTGCCGGGGCTGTCGTCTGGTGGCTTGCAGATCAAGAGGCAATCACCACAGACATCAATTCGGATGACCTGTTCTTCACCCGACGGACCGACACAGCAGGAGAGCCGTCGGACACATCGGAGCACGTCGACGAAATTCTCTACGGGAAGGCAGCTAACTGACCTCGACGCCGTTTACCACTACTTATCGACATTGGCGCGTTGTCGATCGTGTCAACATAGAACTGCTATGTGATCCGCTCTAACCCTGATTCATCATCCATTCAACAGGGCAAAGATGACCGATCTGAACGAGAGGCGCCTTCTCGGTCGGATTTCCATCCGAGCAGCAAATCCCTCTTTGATTCGCTGTTGGGCCATGTTCGCTTCAAGTTCGGCGAACACACCACGCAGTTGGAATAACGCCGTCTGACTGGGTCGTCATTGCGAAAACTGCCCGGTATCTATCGAATCGATTGCCGGAACCATCTGATTTTAGTTCAAATAAATAGGAGGATAACCGTGACAAGCGACATCTTAGATCGCAGTTCCATCTTTGGGCTTGTCGGTGCTGTCGTGATCGTTGCTGGCGGACTAATAGCCACTCCGCCAACTGGAATGACAGATACTGGTCTCACCGCAACAGTAGTATTCCTTGCGACGCTTCTCCTGTGGCTGACCCGCGCTGTTCCATATGTAATCTCAAGCGTCACTGCAGTCATGCTCCTCTATGCACTTGGCGTCTCAAATTCCGTCCAAGATGCTGCATCTGGGTTCTCTTCTTCGCTCGTTTTCTTTCTACTCTTACTCTTTCTGTTGGGAAACACGATTTCCGAAGTAAATCTAGATACCCGACTCGCAGACCGCCTCCTTGGGTCCAAAGATTCCCCAACGCATGCACTTCAATCGCTAACGGCGGCACTACTCTCTCTTGCTGTTTTTATGCCCTCGGCTGCGGCTCGGACCGTGACACTAATTCCCGTAGTTCGTCGTCTTCGGACTTCTTTTGATCTTTCCTTCAGCTCTGACTTCTCGCAAACTGCTTTTTTGATCCTTGGCCAGGTAAATCCACTTGCATCCGTTGGGCTCATGACTGGCGGTGGTATGGCTGTAGTCACTGCTGGACTCATTCACTCGCTCGTCGGTCCCCTCACGTGGGTAGAATGGGCCCTATACATGGCCCCTCCTGCAGTGGTCCTATATCTGCTCGGTGCGGTTTCCGTTTTCACGCTCTATCCACTCAATTACCCAGATATTCCGAAACCGACGACAAAAGACACTGCCACTGGCTTCAACCGTGACCAACAGATCGTTGCCGCTGTGATGTCTGGAACCGTCCTTGCGTGGATCATCGGATCTTTCCTTGGTATCCCTACGATTCTTCCGGCTGCTGCGGCAGTCCTTATCCTTGCACTCCCCAAGATCCGGATTATCCGTGCAGATGCTGTCGAGGATGTAAGCTGGAACGTGCTCTTTCTCATCGGCGCAATGTTTTCGTTACTCGAGGCACTCACGAATACGGGCGTTGTGGAACTGCTTATCAACCAAACCTTGGAGACAATCCCGCTTCACGCTCTACCAGTGTTCGCAAGCGTTGGTATTCTTCTTCTGGTCGCAGTCGCCGTTCGTACTGTGTTCTCTACTGGGTCTGCGGCGCTGCTCGTCGTTGTTCCTTTCGCGCTTCGGATTGGGGAGGAACTAGGTGTGAACCAACTCTACCTCTCATTCGCACTCCTCATCGTTATTGGTGGAACCACGTTTCTTCCGTTCAACACGACCTCCGCTCTGCTCGCGTACGAAGAAGGGCCACTAAAACAGAGAGAGGTTGCTCGGTTCGGCGTCGTAACACTCCTTCTCTCGTTAGGAGTTATCGCTACCGCATGGCTATTCTACTGGCCGTTTGTCTCGAGCGTGTAGAACGCCTGACCCTCCATTAGGCGTCGGTGTGTACGCGAGACCGTTACACACTCTACCTTGGTGTCATCGTTGACGCTGGCTTCGATCGACATCTTCCCTTTCGGATGTCCTAACTGGACTGTTTCACTGTCGGGAACATCTGCGACCTGGTTTGGAATCGTTCCTTCAAGTAATGTAGCGGCTGCAGTGCACGATGCGCCTGTTACAGCATACACTGGGTGAAGGTACTGCATGCTCATGATTCGGGCTGTAATGTCGATCTCCGATTCAGTAACGTGGCCTGCAGTGGCTTCGTAGTCGGTTGGTGGCGCGACGAACGCTATCTTCGGAAAGCCAGGCGATTCGACGGTTGCATCCGCAGGAGAATCGACGATGTCGAGTTCCGCACACACGGTCGCTCGAATCTGCTCGATCCGGGTAAGGAACTCAGGGTTGTTATCGATGTCTTCGGGCAGCTCCGTGCCAGTGACACCGAGATCAGATGCTCGGATGAAAACAACGGGAGTTGTAACGTCTAAGACCGTCATCTCGACAGACTTGTCACCGAAATCAAGTGTCGTTACCCGTTCGTTGAACGGAAAGAGCCCTTCTTCAATTGTGCCGGCCGGATCGTAGAACGTCGTGTCTATCCGAGCGCCAGTACCAGGGACACCGTGGATCTTGTGATCGCCCACAGCAGCTGTACGACCGTCGACGACTTCGAAGGATTGGTCGATACGTGTCTCTGTGTTCTTATTATAGAGCGTAACTGTTGTTTCACCGTAGTCGGGGACATCGACCATATTTTGGTCGACAGCGAACGGCCCAACGACAGTTGTCATGTTTCCGCAGTTTCCTCCATAGTCGATGGTCGGCTCACGGACACTGACCTGACCAAACTCGTAGTCTATGTCAATGCCATCGCGATTACTCTCTTCGATGATCATCAGTTTCGATGTCGTCGACGTTCCGCCACCAAGTCCATCGATTTGACGCTCATCAGGACTGCCGAACAGCGAGAGGAGCGCTGTATTGGTGTTCTCTTCTGGGAGCTCGTCGCGAGCGACGGCAACTCCCTTGCTGGTACCTCCGCGAACGAGGGCGCACTGCAGTGAATTCTGATCCATTTAAGCGTTTGAGGTTGAGCCGAATTGTTGTTTCAGCACCGGACCGAGATACGGCCCGACAATGATCACTACCGTTGCGACGATCAGCAGTAGTCGAAGGGGGGTTGCGAAGAAGATATCCAAACTTCCGTTGCTAAGGGAGAGCGATCTGGAGAGATTTTCCTCCGCAATGGGACCAAGAATGAGTCCCAGAAGGAACGCAACGATGGAGTAGTCGTACGACTCCATGAAGTACCCAATAATCCCCAATGCGAGCACGACGAACACGTCGATATAGTTCGAATTGAGCGAGAACGCGCCTAAAACGGACAGCACGATAATGATGGGAATAATCACAGAGGTGTTCACCGTCGTCAAGTAGCCTGCCCACCGAACGACGAGGAGGCCGAGGGCAAAGACGATGAAACTACACACGACGAGTGAGACGAAAATCGAGTATGTGAGGTTGATCTGTGCGCCGAAGAGTGCCGGTCCAGGGCGAATCCCGTGAAGCATGAGCGCACCGATGAGGACGGCGGTTGTGGTGCTCCCCGGGATACCGAACGTCAGTGTCGGAATTAGCGATCCGCTTACTGTCGCGTTGTTTGAGGACTCCGTGGCAATAATACCTTCCTCGGCACCGTTTCCGAATTTTTCGGGGTTGTTAGATGCACGTTTTGCTTCCCCGTACGCGATAAACGTTGAGACAGACCCTCCGGACCCTGGAACTGCACCAATAAGCAAACCGATGACGGAAGACTTGATGAGCGTGAGGGGTTTTGAAAGGACCGTCCGAATACCCGATCGGACGCTCCCTCCGATGTCAACATCTCCACCACGCGAAATCGTCCCGCCCTGCTTACTCAGACGGAGCATCTCCGAAACTGCGAAAATCCCAATGAGGGCTGCGACAAAACTGATTCCGTTGTGAAGGCCGAGCTGACCAAACGTGTATCGCTGTGTTGGGAGCATCGG
The DNA here is from genome assembly GCF_059695585.1 of Halogranum roseipondis. Lineage (NCBI taxonomy): Archaea > Methanobacteriati > Methanobacteriota > Halobacteria > Halobacteriales > Haloferacaceae > Halogranum > Halogranum roseipondis. Next base: position 308,556 of record NZ_JBUEED010000008.1, on the reverse strand, counting down.
TGCGATCCCAACAGTTGCAAGCATCACGCCGAACCCGCCCGCCATTGCATCTTTTAGGAACGATCCTTCAGAGACGACCATGATGAGCGAGAGTCCAAGGACTGCGACTAAGAAGTACTCGGGCGTCCCGAACAAGAGGACGATTGACACGAGTACAGGAAGGATCGCGAGAACGGCCACTCCACCGAGGAAATCACCGATGGCTGAGGAAACAGCTGAGATAGTAAGTGCGTCGACAGCACGCCCTACTCTCGCCATCGGATAGCCCTCGAGCGTTGTCGCTGCTGCAGACGCGGAGCCTGGAACATTGAACAGAATTGCAGAGATGCTGCCCCCGTACATGACCCCATTGTATATTCCGATGAGGAAGATAATCGCGGTGATGTCCCCCATCTGGAGTGTGAATGGTGTCGCAATCGCCAGGGTAAGTGCACCTCCGACACCGGGAAGACCACCGCCGATGATACCGATAAAGACACCGAGCGCGAGGAGCGCAATTCCCGGCCATGAAACCACCGTTTCGATTGCGTGGAAGAGTACACTAAGGTCTGCCATTTAGAGTCCTCCAGTAACGATGTCAAGGTTCATGAGCGCAACGAAGACGAAGGCAACCCCGGTGAGTGCGATGGTGATAATCGCTGTCACCCACCACTTCTGACCCGTGTAGACGAGGTAGGCGAGTGCAAAAATCGGAGTTACCCAGAATAGTCCAATGGCGTACCCAAGGAGGATATACCCTGTAATGAGCGTACCAAGGACTAGCATGCGGATTAGGTCTTCATTCTCCGCATTGTCTTCACTCATCTCCGTCTCTGATGTCGACGACTCATCGGCATCAGAACCGCTGAGTACAACAGCGTCATCTCTGGTGAATTCGTAAGGGATGACGTTGTTTAGGACGCGAAGCGCGGCTGCGACCAAGACGAGTCCAGACGCAGCCTGTGGAAAGAGGCGTGCTGCCGGTGGGAAGTCGTAGGCCGTGACGAACATATACACGGCAAGTGTGACTAGCAGCGCGGCGAACACATGCTCGCCGCTGACCATATCGGCAAGTCGATCCGTCACCGAGGATTTGGATGTGCTCATTCTTGAATAAACTCGTTAGCTGATTCGGCCGCAGTTTTCCCGTACACGGCCGCGTTCATCTGACCGGTTCCGCCAGGGTAGTTGTCGAAGAACAGTCCGCCGGTACTGTTCCCAGCAGCGTAGAGTCCCGGAATCGTCTCGCCGCGACTATCGATGACTTCTGCGTCGGTGTTGGTCCGGACACCACCGAAGCTGAACGTGATACCACCAGTGACGGCGTATGCGTAGTAGGGAGGCTCGTCGATGGGGAGCGCCCAGTTCGTCTTCGGGGGTGTAACGCTAGTCGCTTCATTCCCGTCAAGAACCTCTGGTTCAAACTCACCTGGGTCGCAAGCAGCGTTGTACTCTTCAATGTTTTCGACAGCCGTCTTAGGGTCACCACATCCGACTTCGTCCAGAAGATCAGGGAGATTATCCGCGACGATGGGATCCGACGGTCCAGTCGCGCGAAGGAGGTTGTGAACCTTCGAGTCGACGACAATGTACGCGACGTGATTTGGTTCCTCAAAGATGAGACGGCCGAACTTCGCGTAAGTATGTGCACGAGCGTCCTGACCTTCGTCGACAAACCGTTCTCCTTCGTCGTTCACGATGACGCCGTACTGGTAGCCGTCGACACGGTTTGCACCACCAGCGACGTCCGGGCTAGCAGCGTCAATAAGTGCCATATGGGCACCGCCCCACTGACCAACGAGATCAGCACCGACGTCGCTGGCTGCTTCAAGTGCTTCGCCAGTGTTGTATCGACTGCCACGCACTTTCATCGCGTCATAATCACGTCCATAGTACCGAACGCGCTTTTCGTCACTCGAACTGTATGCGCCAGCTGCAAGGACAACGGCGTCAGCCTCGAACCGAACTTGGCCATCGTCAGTTATCGCATCCACACCGACGACGCTACCATCACTATCTCGATGGAACCCACGAGCTTCAGTCTTGAAGTGGAAGTCTGCACCTTCGTTTTCAGCAGCTTCAGTAACGGTATCAACATAGTCTTCGCCATCGAACCACGTACGCGTCACGGTATAGCCAACGGCAAGAGGTTCCATCTGCCAATCAACGCCAGCGGAACCGGTGAGCCACTCAAGGGTATCACCGGCGTTTTCGGCGAGATAACGAGCGAGGTCCGGATCTGCCCGGTCGCTGGTCTGATCGAGAATATCTTCGTAGAACTCATCAGCAGTGTAGTTTTTGATGTCGAACTCGAAGCCATACTGTTCGAGGTCAGTCCCAACGGAGGGGACACGGAACGACTCGCTGAATCGAGTGTGTCCGCCCTGATGTTCACGGGGAGCTTTCTCGAGGACGGCAACAGTACGGTCAAGTTCCGCAGCGCGGAGTGCGGTCGTGAGGCCAGCGGTACCACTACCGACGACAACAATATCGTAATTGTACGTATTAGTGTATCCAGATGCGTTCATTGTATGATTTAAATGATGTGTTGGAATATTATTCGCCGCGAAGCTTCGACATGTCGACTTTATTCGGGATTGTGTTGATGGAGTTCACTAAGGCCTTCTTAGCACGTTCGTGAGAACCATATTCGACAATATTTCCGGTCTGCTCTGACCAAGTCTGCACTTCATCGGTTTGGAGTGCAGCCTTAACACCCTCTGCGAGCGTATCGCGGACATCCGTCGGCGTTTCGGGCGGTAAGAACATGCACCGAGTGAGCTGGCCGATGTAGTCGATGCTTTCGAAACCAGCGTCCGACGGGGATGGTGCCTTAGGGAAGACAGAGCTCCCCTCACTCGAGAGAATCGAGACAGCCTCGAGATCACCCGATTCAACGGCACTCTGCGCGGCAGTGTCAGTAGTTGCGACGACGGGGACTTCACCGGAGACAGCCGCTTTGATCGCAGGTCCAGCGCCGTCGTAAGCGACATATTGGTCGTAGTTCAGGCCGTAGTCATTCTTCATCACGATAGCAGCGAGGTTGACGATACCACCGCGTCCAAGCCCTGCGAATTGCTTGAGATCTCCAGACTGGTAACGGTTGACGAGATCTTTGAGGCCCTCAATGTTATGCTCCGGGTTCGCAAAGATTCCGTAGGGCGTTCGGGCGTACGTACAGACGGGCATGAGCTTCGTCATATCCCAATCCGGCTGGTGTACAAGGTAGGAGATCGGCGTGGACGGAGGATTGAACCCACCGAACGTGTATCCCTCGGGATCGGAACGGAGGATCTCAGCAGCCCCTTTCAGCGAGGCAGCCCCTGGTACATTTTCGATTGCGATCCCAGTATCCAGTTCGTTGGAAACTTGGGGCATAATCTTCCGAGCGTAGGTGTCGGTACCGCCACCCTGACTGAAAGGGACGATATAGGTGATGTCTTCACTAGGGTATTCGCCACCGCTACTCTGGAGTTCGCTCTGGATCGCGCTGCAACCCGAGAGTGCTACGGTGCCGGCACCAGCTGCGGCGATAAAGCCACGGCGTGTCGTAGTGACATTGGTGTCATGTGCCATGCACCGGACGTTCGAGTTTTGACTAATAAGGATAACGATGATGCTGGTGATGAACCACCGATGGTTGCATTCACGAGAGGTGACGCTACTGATACTCTAATCGAAGCTGGAGTTCATTCGTCACACCCAAGAGGAAGTTCGGGAGCTCAGAACGAAATTTTTCTCCTTTGATGCGGTGTGCAGGTCCCGATATACTTACTCCACCAATGACAGTGTCATCAGCTAGAATCGGCGCACCAACAGCTCTCAGTCCTCCGATCGACTCCTCATCACTTACTGCGTATCCGCGTTCACGAATCTTCTGTAGTTCGTCAAAGAGGTCCTCCCGGTCTGTGACCGTGTTTTCAGTTAATGCTGGGAGGCCGTGCTGGTCGATGATTTCTGTAACACGACTGCGCGGGAGATGAGCGAGAATAGATTTACCTGCCGAGCTGGCGTGCAAGTTTATTCGTTTCCCAATCCGAGAATCAGCTCGTACGGCATTGTTCCCAATCGCTGTATGGATGTATGTACCTACACCGTGTTCTTCGACGATGAATTGAGCACGCTCACCGGTTTCTTCGGCTATTTCTTCGATTTTCGGGATTGTTGTTCGAAACTGCTGGTCTCGGATTCGAACGTCTCCACCTTTGTCGAGGAACGCCATTCCTAGCTTATAAGTTCCGTTCTGTTTGGTGAGGTAGTCCTCGTTTTCAAGCGTTTTGACATATCCATGAACAGTACTCCGCGCGAATCCGACTTCATCGGTGATTTCACCGATAGTAAGAGCTTCTCGTTCCTGAATTATATCAACGATTTCTAGGGCGTTTTCAAGCGTCTTGAGAGAGCGGCCAGATCCATTCCGGGGCATATTAGACCATTTCATCAGGCACCTCAAAAGTATTCACGATTTGTGAATCCCAAGAGAGAGTTATTTCATGCCCATAGAAGCCGAATTGGGGATAGATGGGGCTAAGAGACGTTCACACAGGTATTCAGATTTCGTGAATTATTTCGGAGAAAATGATGCAGTTAGGTCTGAGGAGAAACAATTCATGGACCATCAATACGCAGATTGGCGATAGTATAGACCCGGATACACCCATATCCGAAGATTTACAATGTTCATCCTCATTAACGTGTAGTATACATGATAGAAACAGGATAATTTCGGCTGAATGAGATGGGGAATTTTTGACTGGGGGAATATTCCACAACAATCAAGATGAATATATCTCGCGCGCGGTCCGCGACATTGGTAGAGCATAGACAGCGGAATACATCTGATTGGCAAAGAGTTCGTGTTGAATAGCGTCTTGTGAGCGTTAATGGGCCACCTTATTTCATAGGAACAAGTCATAGTACTGTAATGGCAGATACAATCTCAACGCTTCCGTAGCGCAGTAGTTGAGACCGGTGCTCTCAATGCACACAGTGTGGTCGGCTCCGACAGTGTTCAAAATGAACCTCCTCGACTGGACTAGTAGAACTGTTCCCTCCCACACCGAGACGTGAATTAGAGTCCTGTCGTGTAGTCGGGGATCACGGTGTTGAAGACTAGAAGCGCCCACTCGCGACGCGTCAGCGACCAACTCCTCGGGGATCGTACCTGTTCAAACTCTTCTTTTCACCGAGGCCCGGATTTCTGGTGCCAGAGCATCACATCCCGTGTCGCGACCACAATCGCGACGAACGCCGTGATCTCTATCGGGCCGCTCCGTTCGACGAGCACGGCCAGCGACGGCGCGATGTGCTCCCCCGTCCCGATGGCCAGCGACCCGGGCCCCCAGACTGCCCCGTACCAGGGCGCCTGGACGACCTCGATGACGTAGCCCATCGGCGTGTTCACCGACCGTGAGACGTCGTCTTCGCCGTGATTGTTGCAATCGATCGGTAGCGTTGGTGGCCCAACAGGAAGACCAGTGTTCACTGCGCGTCTGGGCTGCTCGCGGCCCGAACGCATACCTCTCTTGAGGTAGGTGTAGCTATATGGGAAACCTCACCAGTTCGGGATCGATCCAACGCCTCGCCGTACTGACGCTGCTGTCGATGGTAAGTGGTGGAGCAGGATTTTGGCTCTGGCGAAGGCAGGCACCACTCTCACAATGGTCTCGAGAACACACTGAACAGCGGTTTAACTAGTGATACTCACCACGATCTTCCGGCCCGTTACGAGGAGACTTTTCGGCTGAACCTCACAGTTCTCCAAGGCGGCACCCACGAGTGTAGTCGTGGGAGAAGTCACTAATACATACGGACGTGTGAGGGATCGGGTTGAGGTTGCTGTTGTTCAACTGAAGCGGTAGCGCGGAGTCCCCTTCCTCAAGAAACGAGCGAAGCGAGTGAGTAGGGAGGGGAGGAGCGATACCTGTGGTACTCTCCCCTGAAATCAGGGAGAAGTTGCTAGCACAAAACCTATACCAAATGAACGGGTTTCGCTCACAAAATGAAACAAAATAAGAGGTTGTGTCGAAGAAAATTTATTAGTGTCCTATCATTAGCATCGTCGGCGCTTGTTGCTGGGTGTATGGGTGGCGGTTCGGATACTGACGAGACGGTAACTACGACAACCGAGACGACTGCTCATCAGACCGAGACAACGGAGACATCGACACCTGAGTCGTCGCAGTCAGACGACCCTGGGTCACCACAACCGATGGAACCAAGCGCTGCGGCGTTCGAAGATCTCTCGTTCTGGCAGGCACACGCGAACGTCAATCTCACTGCCGACGAAGACACGGTCTACACTGGTAGCCAATCTGCACGCGTTGAGAACGCCAGTGGAACGATCGTCTGGGAGTTTCCGGTGCCGGTTGATTTGTCCACCAAGGACATCTCACTCGCGGTCAAACTCGATAAGCCGGAGCCGACGAATCTTCGCATCTGGTTCACTGACACCGCGGGCAACGAGATTCGGCTCATCCAGCAGCTCAATCAGAACCACCCGAACACGTGGATGCGGGTCAACCCCTCGATCAACTCCGTCGATGGTGATCTCGGATCGATCGAGTCGATATTAATCACGCTCGACGGTGACGGTGCGAATAAGCGCTACTGGCTAGACGACATTCGGTTCCACGAGAAGCAGACGAAGACGGGGCAGGTGATGCTCTCGTTCGACGACATCTCGATTTCGGTCTACGAGGACGTCTTCCCGATCATGCAGGAGTACGATCTCGAGGGCGTCGTGGCTGTCCCGCCGGACATCATCGGCAACGACAACCGGATGAACCAAGAGCAGTTAGACGAACTGAAGAAAGCCGGCTGGGAGTTCGCCAGCCATGGAAATGACCTCCAGGCGCTGTACGGTCTCAGGCGCTCCGCCCAGAAGAAGAAGATCGAACGTGCAAAGCGACTCATGAAGGAGCGCGGGCTCGGCGATCCGATCGCGTTCATGTATCCTGGTGGTGGGTGTGATGAGCACACGGTCGAACTCGTCCGCGAACATCACAAGCTCGGTTACCTCGCGTTCAAGGGCTCCGAAAAGGGGCTCTCACAGTCGGCGCTCATGGGACCGATGTTCGTCAACCGCTCGCGGCCGAATTCACCCGAGGCAGTTGCGAACCAACTCGAAGTGGCCCATGCGTACCGTGGGATGTACAATCTCTATCTGCACTTGATCGGTGGCGATGCCGAGAACTCGAAGAACGAGTTCCGCGAAATGTGCGAGCACATCGCCAGTTACAGGAAGCAGGGAAAGATCGAAGTCGTCCAGCCTTCGGACGTCGTTCTGAACGGGTAGATCATCTTGGTCGACCCTTTCTACTGGAGTGTACGAGTTACTGACGACAGAACCTAAACTGCTACTCTTCGCCGGGATTGACTGTAATGACCGGGACTGGTGCTGCGCGAGCGATTTTCTCTGCAACACTTCCAAGGAGAATGCGATCGGTGCCGCGTCTGCCAGTGGTTCCAAGCACCACGACATCGATCTCGTTGGCGTCGATATACTCAAGGATTGCTTCTGCAGGCGCCCCGTGTTCGATGTGCGTGACAGGGTTCGTGATGCCGTACGTGTCTGCGGTGGCAACGAGGTCGTCGATGGCGTCACTCGCGGCCGTCTCACCACCCGTCTCAGCAACCGCTGAGCGGGCGTCGAGTCCGAACAACGTGTCGCCGTCAACGACTGAGAGTGCGTGTGCGGTTGCGTCGAGTGTCGCTGCAAGCGAGAGTCCATGTTCAGCGGCGTGCGTCGCACCCGAACTTCCATCGGTGGGGACGAGAATATTCTCGTATGGAAATACGAGTTGTTCATCGGGTTGCATGCGCGCGGTCAAGACAGGTACTGACGAGAGGCGGATGACCTTCTCGGTTACGCTGCCGATGAGATACCGGGAGATGCCTGTCCGCCCGTGTGTCGGCATCACGATGAGATCGTGGCCGTACCGCTCTGCATACTCGACGATCGTCGGTGCTGGATTCCCCTGAACGACATCCGTCTTATACTCGACACCGAGTGACTGGAGTGTCTCTGCTGCCTCCCCGACGATGTCATCGCCCTGCTGGACGAGTGTATCGACGGTTCGTCCTTCGACGACGGTTACAGAGTCACGTGCGGTGTCGGCGACGAAGAGCACATGTACGGTGGCATCAGTCCAATTTGCAATCTCACCGACGTGGTAGAGGACGGCCGCCGCGCCATCGCTCCCATCGTACGGCAGCAGGATATTCTCGTACATTATCTGTAGTAGAGACTAGACTCGGAGATCGCTAATGGTTTTGCATCAGACAGTGCGTTAAGTGGTGGAGTGCACTCAATTCGTGCCGTGAGAGGTTGACCGGGACACTCGTAGCGATTAGCGGAAGTCTTCGTACTGTTCAACGTCACAGATTTCCCACCCTCAAAATCTGCGTGCTGAATAGAGGGTACGGTATTGCATCGTTTATTTGTGAGTGGAACGAGGAATCCAGATATGCGTAGCCCTCTCCATTTCCTTTGGAACACCCGAGTCCTCGGGAGATACCTCCGATTTCGGGTTGCACTCTTTGTAGCTGGCTTGTTAGCAGTGGGATGTGCAGTTTTAGCCCTCGAAATTGGTGGTGTGACTGGTATTGTGACTCTCTCGGGGTTGATTTTCTTCACTCTGGTTGCGCTTGCTGTCGTCTTCGGATTCCGCTGAGCGCACTCTCTGAGTGTTGCACGCAGATATAACAACCCACTGAAGGTAAGAACAGCGATGTCTGAATCCTTTTGCTAACTCCGATCGGCACTAGTCGACCAACAGGTTGTAGCGGGACCATCACATTCACCTCCATATCTGGCCAGAGAACACACGTGAACCTCGTTGTGAAGTGGTTTCTATGTGGGCCCGTGCTACGAGGTCTGACTTGACTCGACGGCAATTCTTGGCAACGAGTGCCGTCGGAGGCGTGGTTGGCACGGCTGTAGCTCCCCAGTCACGGAATTTACAGAGCAGCGTGAGTGGCCACCAAACGTTGGTGACCCAGCGGGAGTCAGCAACCCATCCAAGAGTACGGATTTCGTCGATGTTCGAGGGTCGATCTACATTCCGTCACGAGCGTACAATATCTACCAAATCTGGCAGTATTACGGCCCCGAAATCAGCGAACGCGATCTGACGTATGCGACGCGGACCCTGTTCCAGGACGAGCGATCTGGACGACACTGTCGGTCGCTTCGATCTCGTAGGCTGGGTGGACGCGACCCCAATCGTCCATCCCTTCGTCGATGGACGTCGTATCGAAGCCGTGGTCAGGGAGGAAACTCGCAGCACGTGTCGAGGTGATCCCACCGCCACAGACGACGACAATCTCTTCATCGCCCGGGAGATCCTCAAGGTGCTCTTCTGACGTCGAACGGTTGTGATCGAGCAGTTCGTCGTAGACAGGGAGGTTCGTACTTCCCCGAACGCGCCACTCCTCGTCGTCTTCTTCGTTTCGGACGTCGAGGATGAACGGATCCTCGTCGTTCCTGTGGACGCTTCGAGCGACCGCCGATGGGTGGACATCAGTTATGTCTATTTCACCCAACGCTTGGTGCTTGGGTCCACTAAGTTATGTGGCCAGAGTTCAGAATCTACAGTATCGAAAGTAGAAGTTGCTAAGTACTCGATCAGAGCTCAACGTACGTCTCTTGGGCTTGCTTCCCACCAATTGCGTAGACAGTCCATGGCCCCTGTTTCGTTCCACCCATACCAGGCGTCCCGGTTGGCATCCCGGGGAGTGCGACGCCCTCGATCGCCGGTTTCTCCGTGAGGAGCTTCGCGATTACCTGTGCCGGAACGTGTCCTTCGACGACGTAGTCCTCCAAGACGAGCGTGTGACAGCTACGGAGGTCTTCGGGGACGTTATACTTCTCTTTGATGCGAACGATGTCCTCGGGGACTGTCTCAGTGAGTCCCCCGTCGATATTGTCACGTAAGTACGACGCGTACTGCTTACAGCATCCGCACCCAGGTGCGTTGTACTGCTGAGCATTCGCGACTGCCACGTTCTCTTCGAGCTCCCAGCTACGCGTATTGGACGACCCGAGACAACCTGCAACACCGAACACACCGGCAGTTGCCAACGTACGGACAGCAGCTCGCCGTGTAAATGGCATCGACTGCCCAATCTTGGCGAGTGATTAAAACACCTGTTACTTGTTGAAGCTTGTTGTAGGTGGTCTCTTTGTTCCTGACCTTTCTCTTCGACGCTCGATTTATAAGCGCCTTACTTTGTTTTCTGGTACTGCCTTTCAGGGTTCAGGCACTTGGTTCGAGTAGTTCTGAGCAACGTTCCGCTCGTTTTGCGAATACTCTCCTTCAATCCCCTGCTTAAACCTCGCTTCAACCCGTATTCTGTAAAGCTGCATTACGAAGCTATGTCTGTAATCCAATAGCGGAGATGTTTAAAGCCTACTCGAGAAGGTGAGTAGGGGGCTTCGGTTATACTGAGAGAACACTGATTAACGACGTCGTCTATCTTCGAAGGCGGCACCGCCTACTCTTCACCGCACTTCGCTTCGGGAATGATTAGTCGTCTGATGCACTCTGTGCTCCCATCTTCGCAGGGTTGCTCATGCCTTCTTTCACCCCGAAGTGGACGAGCGCGACGTTCACGGGCCACGCGACGAGGAAGCCGATAGACAGCGAGAACGCAAGTGCAGACCAGAACAGGAGATCACCCATGTGTGCCTCGGCAGCAAGCAAGAGGTCGGTTCCAATGGCGAAGATCTCCATGACCGTGATCGAGGGAGTCTCGCTCAGGAGAGCGTCCCACGTCGCTTCTGTGAAGCCCACCCCATCCTGCATGAGTGGGCCGATCGTCAAGGCGTAGCCGAAGAGGTACGCGAACCCGAAGGTGACCGCTGCGACCCACCCGACAGTGAGCGCGAGGATCCCTTGAGCGAGCGTGATACCGACGACTTCACCGGCGCCACAACCGGAGTAGCAGTGTGCAGTCGACCGAAACCCACGTCGCCACAGCGAGTCGTGGGAGATCTGCGTTCGGCCCGAGTACCAGTAGATCGCCAATCCGAACGGACCGGAGTACAGGACGACGAGCGTCCAGACTGCCTGCATCAGCGATGCGATCGCTTGGTTGTTCTTCCGGAGATCCCACCAGAGAACACCGACCGAGACGAGAACGAGTACGGCCCAGATCCCGACCACGGTCGGACTCGAGAGGATCGGCCTGATGACTTCTCGTGCCGGGGCGAACGCGTGCTCGATCTGTTTGACGATACCGGACAACCAGCCACCGGACGCTAACGGGACTGCTGTCTCGGTTGCAAGCGGCTGCTGGGCAGGCATACTCGTCTTCGCCTACGTGTAGCTCTTTTAGGTGAGTTGTGGCCGATTGCAAAGGACCCGTACTGTTCACCAAGAGAAGTATCTCGTTGTGGCACAAATGTGAGGATAGTGACGACGAGTACCTACCGAAGGAGTTCGGTTAGAGGGACGGGACTCACAGAACCTCCAGCAGTCGATTCGGCTTCGTCTCGATACTGTTCTGTCTGCTGTATCCGTTGATACGGCTCACCTGGAGACCCGAGTTCCCGAGAGAGTACTAGCTGAGTGATAGAGATGACCACGGTGATGAGTGTCAAACTCTCTCCGATTAGCGGACTAAAGAGGAAGTTCATCGGGGTCAATAGCTGCGGTGAGAGAACCCCGATAAACGATAAAAGCACTAGTGCCGCTTCAGTCCTGAACTGCTAACTATATCTCCGTAGAGAGCGTCTCTCTAGTATTCAGCTGTGTCTGAAGCCCATCATGCCACGAACCCAACAGTACGTTGTCGATCTCTCCGCTGACGAACGAGCTGAACTCGAAGCAATGCTAGCCGCAGGGACGCACAAAACACGTGTTCTCACGCGTGCACGCTGTCTCTTGCACGCCGATGACGGCTTGACTGACCACCAAGTCAGTCAAGCCGTTGGCTGTCATCCAGCCACGGTTGGACGTGTTCGGAAACACTACACCGAGGACGGCCTCGCGGCGATTCATCGCCGCAAGGCCGACCGTGTCTATGAACGCAAACTCGATGGTCGCGAAGAAGCACACCTCATTGCCTTGGCCTGTAGCGACCCACCAGAAGGACGGTCTCGCTGGTCGCTTCACCTTCTAGCCGAACATCTTGTCGCACTCAACGAGATCGACGTTGAGTCGATCTCTCACGAAACCGTCCGACAGGTGTTAAAAAAACACGGTTGCACCCTCACCGATCAAAATCGTGGGTGATCAAACCCGAACACAACGCCGCCTTCGTCTGCCAAATGGAAGACGTTCTCGACCTCTATCACGAACCGTACGACCCAGTTCGTCCTGTCGTCTGCTTCGACGAGAGTAACAAAGTGCTTCACAAGCACGTCCGTGACCCGCTCCCGGCCCGTCCGGGAGCGGTCGCTCGGTACGACTACACCTACGAACGAAACGGCACGCGGAACCTCTTCATGATGAGCGAGCCACTCGTCGGGTGGCGACACGTCGAGGTGACAAAGCGCCGCCGCAAGCAGGAGTTCGTTCAGCAAATGCAGGCACTCGTCGATGAGCACTACCCGGATGCCGACTGCATCCGGGTGGTGCTCGATAACCTCGATACGCACAAAGCCTACGCCTTTTACGAGTTTCTCCCACCTGAAGAAGCACACCGTCTGCTCAGGAAGCTAGAGTTCCACTTCACACCCAAGCACGGGAGTTGGCTCAACATGGCAGAGATTGAGTTCAGCGCACTCACCACAGAGTGTCTCAACCGACGACTCCCCGACGCAGCGACCCTCCGTGCGGAGGTCGCTGCGTGGGAACGCACTCGAAACGCGGCTGATTCCACTATCGACTGGCAGTTCACGACCGACGACGCACGCATTAAACTTCGTCAGCTATATCCAACAAATCACGCTTGAAGCGGCACTAGCACTGAAAGTATCGACAAGAGAAATATTCCGACAATCGTCAGTCGTTCCCTCGAGCAGAACCCAGCGAGGGAACGTCTCTCGCGAGCGAGTCCGTTGAGCCGTGTCCGATGAGCTGCTCATTCTGCTGTCAATACTCGACAGGTTAATCGCGGGCCTCACAGGATGATTGTGTCTAATAGTGGGATGGATGTCCAAAAATACATCTGCTGTCAACTCCTATCTCGAAACAATGACCCTTAGCAGCGAAAGGATAGCGACCTCCCCCGAGATGAATCCGTGCGTCACGGTCCTCGACGGAGAGACCGATTCTAATGAGCGAACTAATACGCCTTGTTCGGTGGGAGAGTATGGCAGCGATACGACTTACTCGCTCACCACAACTCAACGAGTCCGCCATTCAGTGTCGACAGCCCTATCCAACCACTCCGGAACTTCGGGTCGAAAATGAAACCGAATTTGACTCGACGGCAGGCGTTAGCCACCGGTGCGATCGGACTCGCTGCGATATCTGGCTGTGTTGGACTTCCGACGATCGGTGATTCCAGTGGCCCAAGTCGTCCTGATAGTACTCCACTACCTCCTGATTCGGCAGATAAGACGCAGACGATACGCGCGACAGTAGGTGAGTACAGCCCTAGTAGAGAGTCACTACCGACATGGCTGTACGACGACCAAGTCCCCGGACCCGAGATCCGAGTCTCTGAGGGGTCACGCCTCCGCGTGGACGTAACGAACGACCTTCCCAACGATGCAGAGACGACCGTCCACTGGCACGGCGTCCCAGTCCGCAATCCCGCTGACGGTGTTCCGGGAATCACACAAGAACCGATCGCCGCCGACGAGACCTTCTCGTACGTCTTCGACGCGACACCACCAGGAACGTACTTCTATCACAGCCACGTCGGACTCCAACTCGAACGCCAACTGCTGGGCCCACTCATTGTCGAGGAGCAGTCACCCCACGTCGACTACGACCGCGATGTAATCGTGTTTCTCAACGACTATCTGACCACTGCTCCGAAACCCGAATCTGAGTGGCGAAACAGCAGTGGTGGCTCTGGTGGCGGCATGGGAGGTATGGGCGGCATGGGCGGAGGAGGGGGGATGATGTCGACGTGGCGACCGCCGTATGCCGGCCATCTGGTGAACGGTCAGGGTCCGAACTCACCCACGGAGTTCACCGTCTCCGAGGGTGAACAGATTCGATTCCGGTTCATCAACGCGAGTGGTGCGACGACGTACCGCGTCGGTATCGGTGGGCACACGATGCGCGTCTCACACGCCGACGGTCGCCCAGTCGACCCCGTCGAAGTCGATTCGTTCGTCTTCGGAGCTGGCGAGCGATACGATGCAATCGTCACGGCGGACGAACCTGGAACGTGGGACATTCAGGGCATCCCCGTCGACGGAAACGAGTCACCCGCCCGTGCGCTTCTACAGTACGATGGCGCAGAAGCGACGACGCCAACCGAACCGACGTTCGAGGGCCGTCGACTGCAGTACAGTGACCTGCAGGCGCGCGAGTCGCTCGAGGCGTTCAGCGGTAGCCCCGACAAACGGTTCGACTTGACGCTGTCTACAGGGTCCGAAGCTGGGTCGTGGGTCATCAACGGCCAACAGTTCCCTGATACAGACCCGCTGCAGATTCAGGAGGGCGACCACGTTCGAGTGCAACTCAACAACCGAAGCGCGATGCTCCACCCGATGCACTTACACGGCCACTTCTTCCGGGTCGGAGACGCTCTGAAAGACACCGTCATCGTCCCCTCCCACATGGGCAGTGTCACCTTCGACTTCGTCGCCGACAATCCCGGTGACTGGCTGTTCCACTGCCACAACGCCTACCATCTTGAGGGAGGCATGGCGCGCGTCTTCGAGTATCGATAAGAATCCCGCCGACCCTCTGCTTCGAACAAATCCTCTCTGAGCATTTACTTCTTCTAAATTACACTATCGGCGCGCGAAGACGAGTACAAATAGAGCTAGCTAACAGACGGCGCTAAGATGAGCAAAAGTCGGATAAACCCATCACATCACGACTACGATTCTGTTAATTTTGCTTTTTATAGACTGTTCACCTCACTGTGCGCATTTCCGGACGGTGCAACTAATGAGGATTGATGAGGGATCGAGCTCGGCCTCGTCGTTGCGAAGTTGATCGTCGTCTGCCTCGGTCCCCTCAGCGCGTACCAGGGATTTCGCGCGTACTGACGAAAGCAGAGCAGTCGAACAGTGTTCGTCGCAGTAGGGTTCGCGCTGCTTCCCTCCGGTTCAGTTCTTGGAAGTGAACTCTACGATATTGTCCATCTCTCGGTCTTCGCTTCGGGGATGGTCCGCCGCTCGATAACCGACATCTCAGTCGTCGCCGGCCAACGGTTCGGAGTCGCCGTCAGCTAGCTCGTCGAGTGACGTCGGCTTTCGGTTGGGGTCGGAACCGAGCGGTTGCAGACTGACGTTCGTCACCTTGTACTGGGGGATCTTGCTCGTCGGGTCGAACGTCTCCTCGGTTAGTCTGTTGACGGCGCCGTGGACGAAGTGCATCGGAATGAACAGCACGTCGGGCCCCGACGTCGCCTCGACGTTCGCCTTCACGACGATGTCGCCCTGTTCGGACTCGACACGCACGTACTCACCGTCTGCGATGCCGAGTTCCTCGGCGGCGTCCGGGTGGACCGTGACGAAGCTCTCGCCGACGTGTCGCATCGACGTCTCGACGCGGCGAGTCATCGACCCCGTGTGCCAGTGGTAGAGCACGCGGCCCGTCGAGAGCGTGAACGGGTACTCCTCACTCGGGGTAGATTCCTGCTCGTCGGGCATCGACGACGGGACGAACCGCGCCAGTCCGTCGTCGAAGTTGAACTCCTCGTCGTAGAGGTACGGCGTGCCGGAATGATCCTCGTCCCAACACGGCCACTGGAGACCGTCCTCCTTCGCCTCCAGTCGCTCGTGACTGACGCCACCGTAAATGGGGACGAGGTCGTTTATCTCGTCCATCACGTCGGTCGGGGTCTCGTAGTCCCACTCGACCCCGGTGTCCAGTCGACCGACGAGGTTCTGTAGGATGTCCATGTCCGTCCGGGCAATCCCGGGCGACTCGACGGCCGGCCGAACGAGTTGAACCCGCCGCTCGGTGTTCGTGACGGTGCCGTACTTTTCGGCGGCCGAGGCGGCGGGTAGCACCACGTCGGCGTACTTCGCCGTCTCGGTCATGAACAGGTCCTGCACGACGAGGAAGTCGAGGGCTTCCAGCGCATCGTCGGCGTGCTGGACGTCCGGCTCTGAGACCACGGGGTTCTCGCCGACGATATACATCCCGTGGATGTCCGTGTTGCCGGGGGAGTACCCCTCTCGGGCGTGCGGATCACCGGTCCCCCGCTCGCGCTTCTCGCCCTCGGCGTCGTCACTGCCGGAGGAGCCCCCGTCGTGGTCGTCCTTCTCCGCGTCGTTCTTCTTGACGCCGGGGATGGCGCTGAACATCTCGGTGACCCGGAGGCCGACCGTCCCCGGCGGCCGAACGCCCCACGACTCCTCGAACTTGTCGAGGACGTCCTCGTCGTCGACGGGCTGGTAGCCCGGTAGGTTGTTCGGGATGGGGCCCATGTCGCCGCCGCCCCCTTGGACGTTGTTCTGCCCGCGGAATGGCGAGAGGCCCGACCGAGGCTTGCCGACGTGTCCACAGAGCAGCGCCAGATTGGCGATGGCGAGCGCGTTCTTCGTCCCGTGGGAGTGCTGGGTGAGGCCCATCGCCCAGCCGTAGACGCACGTCTCTGCGTTCGCGATGGTCTCAGCCGCGTTCTGCAGTTCTTCGGGCGAGACGCCGGTCATCTCCTCGACGGCGTCCGCCGTATACGGTTCGACGGTCTCCTTCAGGTCCTCGAACCCCTTCGTTCGCTCATCGACGAACGCCTCGTCCTGCAGATCGTTCTCGATGATGTGGCGCATCATCCCGTTGAGCCACGCGATGTCCGTACCGGGCTTGGTTCGCGTGTACTGGTCGGCATGCTGGGCGATAGTCGTCTCCCGCGGGTCGAAGACGACGAGGTCCGCGCCCGCGCGGACGTTCTGGGTGATGCGCGTCGCGAGGACGGGATGACTCTCGGTGGTGTTCGACCCCGTGATGAGGTAGGCGTCGGTCTCGCCGATATCCTCGTTGATGCGGTTGGTCATCGCGCCGTACCCCACCGTTTGCTTGAGCGCGGCGACCGTCGAAGAATGACAGAGCCGCGTGCAGTTGTCGACGTGCGGGGTCTCCAGCACCTGCCGGGCGAACTTCTGAGCGAGGTAGTTCTCTTCGTTGGTCGCCTTCGAAGAGGAGGTCACCGCAAGCGAGTCCGACCCGTGCTCGTCGCGGATGGCGGTCAGGCGCTCGGCGATACGGTCGAGCGCCTCGTCCCACGACGCTTCGCGGAATTCGCCGTCCTCCTTGACAAGCGGCGTCTCCAGTCGTTCGTCGGAGTTGACGAACTCGTAGCCGAACTTCCCCTTCACGCACGTCGAGAAGTCGTTGGCGGGCGTCTGCTCTGGTTCGGCCGGCCGAGTGGCGAGGACCTCTTCGCCTTTCCCGTAGAGGTCGAATCGACAGCCGACGCCGCAGTACGTACAGGTCGTATCGGCGACCGTGAGCTCACGCTTCCGGTAGGCGCTAATGGCCTGTGCGGCGTCGAACAGCTGGCCGATGGTCAACGTCTCCTCAGCGACCGCTTCGGCGGTGTGTTCGACCGTCTCGGCGGCGCTCCGTGCGGCCTTCTTCGGGAGGTCCGTCGCCTGCTGCTTCGCGTCGGCCATGAACGCCGCGACCCCGGATGGTTCGTCGCCGTCAGTTCGCGCCGCGCCGTCCTCGGTGCCGACCTCCGGTAGGTCGCGATTGGGCTCTTCGGCCGTGTCGGCCGTCTCCGCGGGGACTTTCTCGTGGACCGTCCCGATGGACACCTTCTGGGTGAACCCGGGCAGCGGGATAGTCGTTGCGTCCGTGAGCCCCTCCTCGACGAGGCTCCCCGTCGGACAGACTGTAACGCAGTGTCCACAGGAGATACACGTCGACTCGGCCATCGTGTCGGCCTCGGGCTTCTGGAAGTCGATGTGGATGTCGTCGCCCTGACCGGACATCCGAAGGACGCCGGCGTTCTGGACGTCGTTGCAGGCCTCGACACAGCGGTTACAGAGGATGCACTTGTTGCGGTCGATCTGGATAACCGAGGAGTCGTCGAGGGGTGCGTACTCGTCGCGGTCGCTGAACACGCCGTAGCGGGGTTCGTTCACGCCGTGTTCGATAGAGGTGTCCTGCAGTTCACAGCGGCCGTTCTGTCCGCAAGTCGTACACCGCAGGTTGTGGTTCGAGAGCACGAGGTCGAGGTTGACGTCTCGGGCCTCCTCTGCGTCGGTGTCGTCCGTGCTGACCGAGAGACCGTCCTCCGCCGGGAAGCTACAGGACGGCACCATGCCGTGGTCGTCTGTCTCGACCATGCACGTCCGACAGGTCCCGCGCGGGCCGATTTTGTCGGTCTGCTCGGTGTCGCGGTCGTAGTAACAGAGCGCCGGAACGTCGGCGTCCGTGTCAACGGCCTCGATAGCGTCGATGAGCGTCGACCCCGGCGGAACGGTGACCGGTTCGCCGTCGACGGTCACCGTCGTCGCCTCGTCGCCTGCGGTTCCGACTTCGGGGTCGTTGGCCGTTCCCGTCTCGAACTCGTCGGTCAGCGGCGTCTCTGACTGCGGGTCGTCGACGTTCGGGACGCCGGGAGTCGCGTCGGTGGGACTGTGCTCGGTCGGTCCGGGGTCGTCGTGCATACTCATGACTGGGATACCTCGCAGCAACCGCTGGGACAGCGTCCGTCTGCGTGAGCTTCGAACTCGGTCTCGAAGCGGTCGACGGCCGTCCGGACGCTACGGGCGGCCGACTGACCGAAGTCACAGATACTTGAATCGCCTACCGTACGGGTGAGTTCACGTATCATGTCGTCGTCGTAGGTACCGTTGTAGACATCGCGAAGTAGCTCGAGGAGTTGCTTCGATCCCTCTCGACAGGAGAAACAGCGGCCACAGTTCCCCTCGCTGGCGAATCGGACGCGCTCGCCTACGTTCGCCACCACACAGCGGTCGTCGTTCAGCAGTTCGACTGTGCCCTCGGTGCCGAGACCAGCGTTCGACAGTGCGAGCGCGCTCACGCCGTGGTCGAGTGTGGGGGAGAACCCGCCGAACTGACCACCGACGCAAGCCCTCTCGAAGCTGCCCTCAGTTTCTACGGCGTCTCGGACTGCGGCCAGCGACCCGCCGGTGGGGAGTTCGACCGTCGCCGGCGTCTCGACATCTCCCGTCACGGTGACCACGCGCGTCCCCGGGTCGGCGTCGTCGTCGTCGAACGCATCGGGTTCGGTGAGGGCCCGGTGTATCTGGGCGAACGTCCGGGGAGTGTGGACGACCGTCGGCCGACCATAGAGCCCATGGCGCGCAGGGCCAGGCGGGCGGAGCCGTGCTTCGAGCCGGTCGTTTCCTTCCAACGCCTCTAGGGCCATAGTGAACTCACCGGCGATGTACTCGTCGGGTCCGGAGACGACCTGTGTGGTGTCTGTGCCATCCGATCCGTCGGCCATCGTGTGGGCTGCGTTGCGCACCCGACGGCGTGCCAGTGCATCGGCTTCGTTCGTGTAGACGACTACGTCGCTCGGATCCGCACCCACGAGTTCCGCGACGGCGAGCGCACCGGCGAGGACCGTTTCTGGCGACCCCGAGAGCAATGTCCTGTCGGTTTCGTTGCGGTCGTCGCTCTCGTTGGCGTTCACCACGACGACCGGGTCGCCGGTCGCCGCGCGGACCGTCTCTAGCGTCTCAGCGACGGGAGCGTCACGGCTGGCGTCGCCCCGCCCGCGCCCCAGAAGACCGATGTCCCGAAGGCGGTCTAACGTCGCATCCGGAGTTTTGTATGCTCGGGACGGGACGGCGGTTGCGTCAGAACCGGGCGAAACCCACCCACATCGATCGAGAACGCGACGACGACCAACCGAGAGTGGACCGTCCGGTGGCGCCGGTAGCGATGTGATGTCGGGGTCGTGGTCGACAACCCACGTGGCGTCGGTAGCATCGATGTCGCCCGACGCTGCGACCTCGGCGAGCTCCTCCACACGGTGAAGTGACGGACGAGAGTGGTAGGCCGTCCGTCCGCCGTGGCTGATAAGTACGAGCGGTTCGAGGGCGCGGACGCCGGTCGACCCCACTTCCCGGACGTCCGCCCCGTCGACACTTCGGACGGTATCTAGCAGTTGGCGACCACGCGCCGTAACCGTCGTTCCCTCGTTGCTTGCGTGGGTTGCCTGTCCGGTGCTGGCCGGGTACTCGTCGCGGCCGACCGTGACGCGGATTACGGGAGTGTCGTTCGAGCGGGTGGGTGAGTCAGTCATGATGAGATCGACTACGCGGTAATCGGTTGAGCCACTCTTAGCTACTGTACCGGGTAGGAAAAGCACTGGGGCCCCTGGCGTTCTCGGTTGGTTTTTCGCGGATTCCCTTCGACTGATACGGATTCCGTCCGGAGCCGCGGTCCAACGCCAGTCTTCGTCGGTCCCTCGCTTGCTTGAGGAGTACCGCTGCGTAAGGGGAGCCCGGCCGCGCCACACCAGCAACATGGCAGCGCCAACAACGGCGAGCAGAACTGTCGTCGGCACGAGTTCCAGTCTGTGAGCAAGTATTCGATTTCGGATCGCCACGGGAATCGCACGCCCAGGATCGAAGATCGGGTCGGAGCCCAAGGAATGTCCCCATCGTTTTATGGCAGTGACGCGTACGCTCAGTCGAGATGACCAGCCAAGAGAGCACCGACGATTTCGACGGGCTTCAGACACGCGCGGCAGACGCTATCTGTAGGGACGACGTTGACTCGGTGTACGTCGGCATTATCACCGAGGAAGGAACAAAAGAGTACTATTTCGGAAACACCGTCGACGAATCGGAACTCCGACGAGTCGCCGCCGAGCAACTCGGCATGATGACCCGCGTCCTCGCGGCGAAGTCAGCGTCGACTCCTGAGGAGATCACCGAATTGGCCCTTCAACGAGCCGGATCGATGAATGTTCAACCCTGACCCACCGATGGGTCTGGTCGATCTGTCCGTCCCGGTGCAACCTCCCTGTGATGCCTCAGCTGCTGACCCACAGGGGTAACTGCTTGCGACGATGCGAGAACGAAAATTTCGGATTCGACTGCTGTGACAGGTGCTGACTGTAGAGAACCGTCGACTACCTTCGACTGGCAGTCGGAACAAACCTGTCGTAACCACCGATATCGAAGAGAGATGATCGCCAGAGACGTGAACACGACTTGAGCGAACTCGAGAGTACGCCGACTTTCCGAAACCGGCTCTGGGCCAACAGGATTACATACATAATCGTGTAACGACACATGTATTCTGCGGCTGTATAATAAGCCCCATCTTATCGGGGATGAAAGAGATGCCCGAACCATTTGAGCGATGACCGTTCGTCGGCACGCTGCTTCGGAACGACGAGAAGGGGTCGGTCACGACTGATTCGCCGTACCTCTCCTCCGGAGCGTCGTTTCAGCGCGCCATCACTGTGTCATTTTCCTTTCACGATCCAAGTCGGGACAAGTGGTAGTCAGAAGACGCTGCTGAACGCGACGGCCAGTGACCATTTGCCGCATGGCTGCGAAGGGTGCCCCGATGTACGATCGAATCCTCCTTCCGACGGATGGTAGTGACGGGACAGAAGCCGCTGTCGAGCAGGCGATCGAACATGCAAAAACGTATGAGGCAGAGTTGCACGTGCTCCACGTCGTCGACCAGTCGGCGGTTGATCTCACTGCGACGCCAGCAGCGGGTGAGATCACTGCGGATGTGCTTCGTGAACAACTTGACGATGAGGGGCAGACACTCGTTGAGGCCGTTGCGGCACAGGCAACCCAAGCTGGCGTTCCAACGACCACAGAGGTGGTCGACTATGGACGTCCCCACGAGAAGATCACGTCGTATGCAATAGACCATGGAATCGATCTGATTGTCCTTGGGACTCACGGGCGGTCTGGGATCGACCGCCATCTCCTGGGTAGCGTTGCTGAAAAGGTAATTCGAACTGCTGAGG
The DNA here is from genome assembly GCF_059695585.1 of Halogranum roseipondis. Classification (NCBI taxonomy): domain Archaea; kingdom Methanobacteriati; phylum Methanobacteriota; class Halobacteria; order Halobacteriales; family Haloferacaceae; genus Halogranum; species Halogranum roseipondis. Next base: position 286,575 of record NZ_JBUEED010000008.1, on the reverse strand, counting down.
TTCCCGTGCTGGCCGTGCAACTTGCTGAGTGACAGTTTCTCACCGCGTGGGGTCGAGATGAGAGACCGGCCACCAGAGGAGTGGCTGGCGGCCAGCGATGGTTCGGAGTATCACGACCGACGAGAAAACTGCCGGTCGTAACGAAACCGCGAGCGCCGTCTGTGTATCTTTCGACGCACAGGAGGGGGTGAGAGCCTGTTCGTTATCAATCTGTTCGCTGCTTACTCGTCGGCGCGATCAGCTTCTTCGCGAGTGTTTCTCGTGGCTGTCTCTGGCGGTGACGACGGTTCGTGTTCTCGACAGGGAGCGGCTGTCGCTAAAAGAGTAGTCTGTACAGTGGTGTCTGTCTCAGGCGTTGTTCATCCGCAGCGTCGTCTCGGTTTGACATTCCATGCAGGTCGCCACGCGATACGGTTCGCGGGAGTACTCTGCGTTCGTCGGCTTTGAGCTCTCTGTTCGGAGCTCCACCCGGACCTTGTGGAGCGTCTCACGTGCGCATTCCGAGCATGCTTCGGTGACTCCGTCGAGGGCGGATGGTTTGGTTGCCATAGCAGTCTGTTGGAGTCGCGGAGACCGAATAAAGAGAGAACTCCGTCTCGAATCGTTTCACTCCGTCTCAGATGCTTCCAATCGTTCACCGCACGACGGTGACTAACCTTGAGACGCATCGAGCATCGACGAGGCGGTTCACGAGAGGCAATGACTCGTCTCACTGAGCGGCAATAATGCTTAACACATTCAATACTGTATGTCCGGATAGCGATGTTCGAGAAAATCACCGTCCGTGAGCTTGCGGACGAACAGGACTCGGACAACGATGACTACACACTCATCGACACGCGCCCCGAGGATAGTTACGAAGCGTGGCACATCACGGGCGCGGAGAACATCCCGTTCGGGCCAGCAGAAACCTTGGACGATGACCAGCAAGAGGAGATTGACGAGCGGGCAGACGGAAGCCAGATAATCACGATCTGTGGAAAAGGAGCAACGTCGTCGACGCTCGCCTCCGAGCTGGATGCACACGACTACGACGACGTTGCGGTCGTCAAAGGCGGGATGCGGGACTGGAATTCCCTGTACGAGACTGCTCGCGTCGACACCGAGAACGACGACCTCGTTATCATCCAGTTCCAGCGCCGGGCGAAAGGCTGTCTCAGTTACCTCGTCGGATCACGGAGCACTGGGGAGGCCGTCGTCGTCGACCCAACGAGACACACCGACCAGTATGTAACGACGGCCGCCGAGGAAGGGCTAGAGATCACACAGATCATGGATACTCACATCCATGCCGACCACATTTCCGGCGGTCACGACCTCGCGGCAAAACTCGACGTTCCATACCGCCTCGGCGAACACGCAACCGCCCGAGACATCGACTACGAGTTTGACCCGCTGGAGGACGGTGACACCGTCTCGATAGGTGATGTGGAGATCGAAGTGTTATACACGCCCGGCCATACCTCCGAGATGGTCAACTACCGTATCGACGACGAAGCAATACTCACCGGCGACGCTCTGTTCCTCGACTCGGTTGGCCGCACGGAACTCGAATTCGGCGAGGAAGAGGCCGAAGAAGGCGCGAGGATGCAGTACGAGACGCTCCACGACACGCTGCTGGAACTTTCGGACGAACTCACAGTGCTCCCGGGGCACGTCACTGTGAACAACGACGGCACCTACGAGAACGGGTCACCGGGCGAACTCGTCGGCGCGTTACTCACGGATGTCCGCAACAGTCTCGACCTGGTTGATCTCGACGAAGAGGGGTTCGTCGAGCGGATGATCGAAAACATCCCCGAAAAGCCGGATAACTACGAGACGGTCATCAGCATCAACCGTGGAAAGGAGAGCGTCGAGAGTAGTCGCGATGCTACGATGCTCGAGACCGGGGCCAACAACTGCGCCGCCTGACGCTGTCGGTTCTGTCAACACGAACCGGGTGATCGACGGACAAGGCGAATACCCTACGACACTGCGTCGTCAGGAGGAGGGAGGGTCCCCATCTCGAAGGTGGGACGGCCCGTGTGTTCGGATATCGCTGAAACGTCTCGGATCTCCCTCTCTGAAAGGTTCAGATTTGGGGAGGGGTCGTCGAAGATCGGTTCTCTGTCAGCGCCCCCTGTGTTATCGTTCCCGGAAATAGAGGTAGCCGAGCAGGAGAACCAAGAGCACCTGCACGATCTTATCGAGCAGACCGAAGCTATCCAGATGGGGCATCCCCTCGAGTACCCACAGCGGAATTTGGACGAGCGTAAACAGTGCTCCGCTGGCGTAGAGATAGTGACGATTGAATCCGGTAAAGAAGAGAACGATTCCGCCGATAAATCCTGCCCCAGCGAGCAGCATCACGAGTTCACCATGTTCTAAGAAGAGATACAGGTGGACAGCGGCCGTGAAGAGAGCCAATAACGCCACAGCAAGGTGGATGGACGTCGCCTCAAACCCGTCACGGTTCGACGAGAGATATCGGTACGTCGGTGCCGTCGCTACCGCACCGACGAGGAACAATCCGCCGACGACGGACAGCCAACTGCCAAGAAGCCCCTCCTCACTGTGTCCATCACCCTCGTGCGCGTGTCCATCGTCGCCCTGTTGGGCGGAGTCGTTGTGATGGGGTGTCGACGTGCCCGTTTCCTCTCCACCCGTGCCCGTTTCCTCTCCACCATGAGCATGTTCGTCGTCGCTGTGCTGAGTGGACGTCCCCGACTGCGTCGACGCCTCGTCGTGGTGGGCCGTCCCGTCGCTGTGTCCGGCAGTCGTCGTGGTCGGTGTCGCCGTTCCGTGCTCTTCGTCTGCGACCGCGATGCCCGATAAAAGCGTCAACAGGACGACGCTCACAACGAGCAGCATTCGGCCGGTTCTTCGCCATCGGTGTGACATACACGCCAGGATATTCTCTCGGGGAGATTAACTTGAGGAGCGTATTTTCATCTAGTGCAACTACCGACACTCTTTTATGAAAATTAAAGACAGTCTTGCAACGTGCAGCCAAGTGGCCAGTAGAGATATACTGGTGAATCTGACAATAGTGGGTATGCAGCAGAGCGGGAACACGAACAACCGGCTTCTCGCATTACTCGGTAACGATGCCGTCAGAGGGATTCTTGCAGCGACCGACGAAGAGCCGATGTCGGCACAGATGCTCGACCAGCAGTGTGATGCGTCGCTCACGACCATCTATCGGCGGCTAGAAGACCTCCTCGAGTATGAACTCCTTCGGGTAGAGACGGCGGTTCGCTCCGACGGAAACCACTACCGTCTCTACGAGGCGAACTTAGACCACCTCAACGTCACGCTCGAAAACGGCGATTTCGACGTCGAACTGGCCAGACGCGACGATGCACCAGACCGGTTCCGTGGCATCTGGGATGCGATGCAGGGGCGTGAGAAGTGATGCACCTCGGTCTCGTCGTGGCGAAACTGGTCGTTATCTTACTCGGTCTACTCATCTCGTATCAAGGGTTTCGAGCCTACCGTCGAGAGCAGAGCCACCGAATGTTGTTCGTCGCAGCTGGATTTACGCTCATCACCATCGGATCAGTTCTCGAAAGTGTGCTCTACGATATCTTGCATCTCTCAGTTTTCGTTTCAGGGATGGTCCAGACGGGGTTCGTCGCTGCGGGGATGGCACTGATCCTCTACTCGCTGTTCGTGACTCACCAGTCGGCACGAAGTAAGCGCTCGCGATCTCGTCCGTCGAACGATCAGCAACACCGGGCAGATTGAAACCCCCCACTACTCTGTCACCGCGCGACCTCTCAAAAAAGAGATTCGATTTGCGAAGTCGCACCCGGGGTCGACTTCCGACCGAGTGCGACAGCCTCTCGATTGAATAACCGGCTCTACGCCGACATCATGCTGCGACAGGATTCGGCACAGTCGCGGAGGACGTCGGCACACGTCTGGCAGTGGTCGGCATCGTGCTGGTCGCACTCTTCGGCACACTCTTCACAGACACCGGCACAGACCTCGGCCAGTTCAGTGCTGTAGTTCGAGTTCCGTGCCATGAAGCGTGCGTGGAGCGAGGCAACGTCTGCGGCGTCTCGGCAGAGCCGGATGCACTCGTCCATGCCCTCTTCGCCGATACACTCGTCGGCGCAGTACTCACACGCTTGTGCGGCTTGCAGGCAGTTCTCGATGCAGTCGCGCTGTTCGTCGTCCAGATGCTCGAGTTCGGAAACCGTATCTGTGAGTGACATCGCATCTATACCAACGGGCGGATCCTTTTCTGCACTTCTGGCTTACAGCGTTCTGTCTCTCGCTTCCGCACCGAACAAATCCGCCCTGAAAGTCACCATCAGTTAATGTTGTTCAGATCCCATTCACGAAAACTGCCACAATCGGTTTGCGGAGCGACAGAGTAGACCTCACTCATGGGGACACTGGCCGAAACCGATACGCAGATTCTTCAGCTTCTGGTGAACCTGCCCCGAGGTCAAGCCTCGGGGCTTCCTGCTTCAACGACGCGCTTTGCATCCACCGCAACCGGGGTGAACACAGGGAGCGCAGTCTGCACAGGCGTTGGTTCGGAGCGTCCCGCCCCTACATCTTCGAGACCGCGAGAAAGAATGTTCTTCGCCGCATTCAAATCCCTATCCTCCTCGTGGCCGCACGCCGGGCACGAATGCTCACGCACCCACACCGGCTTCGAAGTCTCCACACCACACCGCGAACACTCTTTGGACGTCCCTGCCGCGTCAACTTTCACGACATGTGTCCCATACAACTCGGCCTTGTACTCCAACATGGTCAGAAACCGCGACCACGCCGCATCCTGCTTGTTCTTCGCGGGTTGGGACGTTTTCATCACCGGTTTCACGTCCAAGTCCTCAACGGCTACTAAGTCGTACTCTTTCACCAACCACGTGGATAACTTGTGCTGAAAGTCAACGACTTTCCGTTTGATATGTCGCTTCGCTTTAGCAACTTTCCGGCGTTGGGATTCCCAATTGTTCGCCCCGTGTTCCTTCCGGTCGAGCTTTCGTTGCTCATGGGCGTATCGTTCGTACTCGTCCTCTAAGTCGAGCATATCCACGGAAAGGTTGACGTACTTACGTTGCAGGCTGATACGCCCCTGTTCCTCGCCGGCTTCGTCAACGATGATGATGCCTCAGTGGGAGGCTCCAACGTAGATCGTTCTGTCGACACCGCCACCACTACCTGGGAGATTCCCGATGCATCCCGAGAGACTTGCGACGCCGGCGCTGAGTGCCGTCAAGAACTCCCGTCGCTGTACTGTTGGGGACATGATGGTGGATTACTGCGACTCCTCGTGGCTGAGTTTCGCGCGGCGCTGTTCAAACTCCTCGTCGGAGAGATCACCCCGAGCGTACGCCACTCGGAGTTCCTCGAGTGCCCTATCGCCGGTCAGCGACGACCCGACACGGCCGACGAGGCCGCGATACAGGAGGTACCCGATACCGACGAGGACGATGAGCCAGACGAGCATCATCCCAATACCCCACAGCGGCGAGAGGCCACCGGCCATGCCACCGCCCCACCACCAGCCCATCATATCTATCATCGGCATCGCGAACACCATCATCAACAGCGGGGATAGGACGATCGCTGCGAGGACGATCAGGACGATGTGGAGCAAGCCATCGGACGTGCGCTCTGTCGACATAGTGAACCACTAGGACTGTTCGTCAGTTGACTCCATAATTTGGTCGGCTACCAGTACCACTCTGGTAATGGACTCTGACGGAGGAGTAACGGACGATACGTTACTCTGTGTATTCACCGAGCTGGGTCCCCTCAGCAGCAGTCGTTATTGTCGGGCGACCACTCGCACGCGTCCCCAGTCGTCAGGCTGTTTTCGTCTACGTAGGTCGAGAGACACGCATAGTTGCAGAAGTACGTCGGCGACCCACAGTCGTCGCTACAGTCGCGGACACAGATCGGGTCGTGGTCGAAAATAGGTGATCCACAGTAAGCGCACGTCTCGTCAACGTCAGGGAGTTCGACGGTCGTAGACATACCTGCGCTACGGACCCGAGTCAAAAACGTATTTCGCCAGTCGAACATCCATATACTTAGACCGCCGACGAGGATTCGAGTTCGTCAGCGACAGTGGCGAGGACGCGCTCGAACCGGTCGTTGACCTCGTTTGCGATCGGATCGAGCGCCTCGTTGTCGGCGGTGCCGACCAACTGCTGCGGATCGACCGCACTCACCATGACCTCGCCGTCGTCGGTTTCGTAGACGATGACGTTACACGGGAGGAGTGCGCCAAGTTCGATCTCTTCGTTCAGACCTTCGTGCGCGAGCGCCGGATTGCACGCACCGAGAATGCGGTACTGTCGAAACTCCTCGCCGAGTTTCTCCTCAAGCGCCGTCGGCACGTCGATGTCGCAGAGGACGCCGAATCCTTCGTCTGTGAGCGCGTCGGGCGTTGTCTCGACCACTTGATCGAAGTTTCCGGACACAGACTTTTGTATTGTGTACGTCATGCAATATGGTGCCCTGTTAGTTGACTTAAGCGTGGGGTTCCGTAGCGGTCGTCACGGATAGAGTCATCCGTACTGAAACTGACACCGAATGGATCATCCGGTACGTTCCAGCTGTTCACGCCGCCGCTCGAATTCGTCGTCAGAGAGCTCACCACGGGCGTACCGCTCTCGGAGAACCGAGGGCGGGCGTTGACTGGCCCCATCGTCTCGACCCCTCCCGAGGGCGACGATGAGGTAGAGCGGGATCGCGAGCAGCAACCCCATCCAGAGGAGCCCCCAGAGGCCCATCGTCCCCCCGAAGAGACCCCAGCCGCCGCCCATCGTGCCGCTGCCGTAGCTTCCGCCCATGGCGGCAACCGTTCCCGTCGCCGCGACCAGTAGCGGGACGGCGAGTAGCGCAAGTCGACGAGCAGTGCGTCCGATGTGGGTAGTGAGTTGCGTCATTATCTTGAGTTGGTGAGTCACCGTGTTCGGTCGAAGCGATCGAAACGGTCAGGGCCGTCAGCAGTGGCCCTGCCCGTACATTCCGCCGGTGTAGTCGTCGTCAGCCATGTCCTGGGCCATCTCGTCGACGGTCACACCCATGTGCGATTCCATCCACTCGACGCTACCAGGGCCCATGTGCTCGGTCATGTGCGACTCCATCCAGACCGCCCAGTCGGCAGCCGTCCCCTCGTACGGGGGCGCGTCGTCAGCGATCGTGTCGTTGCCGTGTGCGCTGACCACGGGCGCGGCGAACGCGAGTCCGATGATCGCGAGCGCCACGAGCAGCCAACGTCCGAGTTTGAAGGTGGTCATTGTCTCTCTCCTCGGTTACTCGTAGGACGGCTCAGCAGTTGTCCATGTGGGTGATAACTCGCACGGGAGAACGTTCGAGACCGTGTATAGAGCGATCTAATCGTTTCTCGCGGGAGGAATCGTTCACCGCGGTCGTATTCGGCAGGATGTGACCTCGCCCGCTCCCCAGTCACGGGAGGCAGTGAGCGGGCTCACGCTGCGTGGTTCTGTGGAGACTGTCCTCCACGCCCGATAGAGTCTCGATAGAGACTACTCGGTGAAGCCCCGCATCTCCGTACTTGGGCGGAGCTGCAAGCACCACGCACTAAAGACAGTACAACCACGACCGCTACCAGGCCTCTGTCGAGCCGCTCCGCCAGTGCGCAGAGACCTGCCGCTCGATAGCGTGAGTACACGAACACAACTGCGCTCATTGACATCCTCCCCGCGCTAAAGGGCGAGGATTCCACGAAGTGGAGTTTGAGGTTGCGTGTTTCCTCGGGGTTCAAAGACGCTTTCGCGTGACCCTTCGTCGGTAGCCGTCCAATTGTGACCGAGGACGTGCATTGCAACGGGTACAGCCCTGTCAACGGGGCCTTCCCATTCAGACGCGCTGAACGTGGTTCGAGACGCCTTTGGCGTCTCGTCATCACGAAAGACGCGGTGCGTCTTTCGAACGACTTCGACAGGAATACTGCTTCCCTCCACGACAGGGTATTCAGCCTGTTGGGTACTGCCATTCGCGTCTCCATTACGAGGACGTGGCAGAGTGGTTCTGGTTTTGTTACCCACCACGGTCGCTGGTCGAAGACCAGTGGACGGTGAAACCGTCGTGCCGAGTATGGGGAAGACCATCACCACGTAGTACGGTCGAACCCCGCAAAAATGTACGGAATCCAAACTCAGCCGTGCTATCGACTGTGGGTCGCGGAGAGTAGTGTCGGATTCATCCCCGCGCTAAAGCACGGGGCTTTCTCCTTGAATCTCCGTAATTTTTCTCCCGTTCTATCTGAGGGTCCATAAGGAGCTTACATCGTCTCTGTTCGGGGCCATGGCCGGGCATCAGCGTCCGTGATGCCATGAAGCCTGCGTCGTCGAGTCTCGATATCACGTAGTGAGTCAGCAAACTCCTCGTCAGAGACCGTCGGAACGCCAGCCTGACGGAGTGCATCTAACTCTGGCGCAGCCGGGGTGTCGTCCGGTCGGGTAGCCATCTCGTCAACCATGTCCAGGTAGTTCTCGACACTGGATCGTGCATTCTCGAGGACGGGGGCACTCGGTTGGATATCCTCTGGGACACCAAATCGCAATAGTGTGAGCGAATCGTCGAGAACGACGACGTTGTGGACCGGCGCGTACTGTCGTCGTTGCGTGTAGAAGTAGTGGAGAACTGGGTACGCCATGTGGTTGACTGTGAGCCGGTTGAGCTCGGTTGTAATCGTATTGAGAGGGAGGTCAAAGTCATCGAACTGCTCCCCGTTCCAGCCGGCCGCCACGATTTCCTCACTCCGTCGTCCGAGTCCGCTTACGGTACTGGCGAACAGTTTCTTCTGAGTGACGGCGCCGAGAACGGAGAGCACGTACGTCACGAGCAGGGTAACGACGAGCATCCCACTCGCGGTCATGAGCACGGTCGTGATCTGCCAGACACCCCCCTTTGGACTGAACCCGCCGTTGCCGAGGGTGAAGAGCGAGTAGCCGACGAAGTAGAACCGTTCGATCCACGAAGCGGTACTTCGACTGCTGGTTTCGATAACTGCGGTCTCGGAGCCAGCGAAGACGAGTGTCCAACCCAGCCACAATAGAACAATCCACGTCGCGAGGCTGGCGACGAGAATCAGCGGCCCAGCCAAGGTGAGGAGCTGGGACTCTCGGCTTGTCGCTCGTCGAAGTGGGTTCCAGAGTCCACTCATCAGTCGCGTCGTGAGCGGCCCTGAACCCCCCTCTGCCCAAATCGTCGTCCAGAGGAGATCGATAATCGTTCCGCTCAATACTATCACGCCCAGAGCGGCGTATAGAGGGGCCGTATCAGACATCGTGTTCCCGGGGTACGAGGGTTAGGAATGCGTATTCCCAGCGGTCCATTGCGTCTCACGATTGGATTGGAGTTCCAAATTCAATAGGGTTCTGGCCTGGGAAGCGAAGCCAAACCCTTCAACTGCCTTGTGTTCAAAACAGGATTCGGTGCCAGAGTAAGGAATCTAGTCGCGCCGATCCAGTAGCAGGGGGCCCGAGGCTACGAACGACAATAAGACGAGTTTCGCCGAGAAACCAAGTGTACAACTGGCAGTATCTGAGGATGATGACAAAGGTACCGTAGTACGTGTAGCCGTAGTCGTCGTAGAAGGGTGGGTCGTTTGGACCCTTACCTGTGTAGTGTCTGATTCGTCGTTCGTCGAATCTGTCGGGTGTGCCGTCGCTGTCTACCGCTTTCGATTCCGCCCTTCTTCAGGAAAGGCGTTCCCATGGGGAATCATGGCAGTCTCACAGTAGGCCTCACCGCCTTGATAATCGACGCCTGGTTGAATGAACGGGTAGGGTCCATCTGCGGGCGTGTTCTGGGCTCGGCCGCCGTCGTCTGCGGTCTCGATCAACCCCATCACTTCGTAGTCAACTGGTGAGTGCTCTTCGAGGTACTCAACGATGACGTCGACCGGTATCGTCCCGTCGGCGACCTCAACGTCCTGGAATGGGAACCCGCAGTTGCCGAGGTCGCGTTCGGGATCGCCGGGGCGGCGGAACGTCGCCACCGAGTACGTCTCTTCCGGGTCGACTGGCTCGCCGTCGATGCGCATCTCGACGAGGCGACGGCCACGCTTGGCGGTCGGGTCGACGGTCACCTCGACGTTCGAGGAGAAGTTCCGGACACGGCCGTCCTCCTGATCGTAGGGGTAGGGCGTGAAGTTGTCCTCGAGGAACGCCTCCATGTGGCTCGTGAGTTGCTGGCCGTACGCGACGCCGCGGGCAACGGGCGTCGCCATCGGGAAGAACGTGTATAACTGGCCGAGCGTGACATCGCCCGGCGGGATCGCGGTCCCGTACCGGAACCCATGTGAGACGGCCAGGTCGGTATCGAAGTGTGCTTGGAGTGCGTCGTTGAACAGCGTGTTCCAGGCACTTTCGAGGAACGACTGCCGGTAGAGCGGTGTCTTCGTTCGCCCGACGACCGTGTCGAGTGGTCGATCGAGCGTCCCGGCCCCCCGCTCGAATTCTGGATTTTCCTCGAAGAACGGCGCACGCACCGACTCGACGGTCTCCGCTGCATCGGCGTCCGGGTCCGGCGTGTACTCGCCGTCTTCGGTGAGGCAGTAGAGGTGGTGTCGGAACTGTACTTCCCCGTCTCGAACTCGGAGGTCGACGCGGCCGAGCGCTTCGCCCATGCCGGACTCGATGACCACCGTTTCGGTCTCCTCGACGACGATGGGATCGTACGTGTACTCGTGAGTGTGGGCACTGAACATCACGTCGACGTTCGCACAGTCCTTCGCAGCCTGGACCATCCACGGAAGACCGATTTCGGTGACCGCCACGACGATGTCCGCTCCCGCCTCACGGGCGGCGTGCGCTGACTCTTCGAGGAGTGCGGGGTGCTTGCCGAAGCGGTACTTCCCCTCGTAGAACGCAGGGGCCATCCGGTCGACGTAGACGTTCGTCATCCCGACGACGCCCACCGAGAGACCGCCGATGTCGAGGACCCGGTACGCGTCATACAACCGCTCGTCTGTCTCCCAGTCGTAGAGGTTGTTCGCGAGGACGGGCGCGTTGAGTGCGTCCATCAGGTCGCGGAAGTTCCCGTCTTCGGCGGCCTCGTTCGAGTAGTCCCAGTTACCCGGAACGTAGATGTCCGGGACGAGGTGCTCGTTGATCGGTTCGAGCATCGCTCGCCCGTTCGTGTACGTCGTCATGGCGGAGCCGTGGAACGTATCGCCGCTCATCAGCGTACACATCTCGTGGTTGGCCCGAAGCTCGGCAAGTTTCGCCGCGAGCACGGGAACGCCACCCCCTCGCTTGACGGTGCGGTCCGCGTCCCCAAACTCGAAGTTGGGTCCCGACGTCGCATTGTCGTAGTAGATCTGGTGTCGGGCCGTCAGTTGTCCGTGAAGGTCACTAACATGTGCGAACACCAGATCAGGCTCACCCGCTGTATGGTGAGCGGCACTCCCGTCGAGACGTCGCCAATCGCCAACCGTTGCCTGCTGTTCGGTCATACTAACGTTGACAGCGTACGAGAGCCTCTAGCTCAAAGGTTGTGGGCAATAATCGAAAGTAAGCACACAGCATTCAGCGGGCACCCGGGGGATACAGCGGCTTTCCGGGTGTCCTCAATGCAGGGCAACGATAGCTATTGTGCCTGGTTCTGCTGCAGGTTGTCACTCGGATAGATACGATACGTTCGCCCCTGGCGCTCGCGGTACAACAGCCCACGTTTCTCGAGGGCACTCACGGTCTGACTCACCTTGCTCTTCGAAAAGTCCGAGCGATCCCGGAGCTCAATCTGCGTGATTCCGGGTGAGGAGAGGACCGGTTCGAGGATGCGACGTTCGTCATCCGGCAGGAGGTCCAACACGCGAGCTTGCGGCTGGGTTTCGGGATTGACTGCCGCAGTCGGTTCGACGGGGCTTTCTGGCGAGTCAGGCTGCTCTCGATCAGTCGGGTTCGAGATCTCCTTCTGTGGATGGGCAGTTACGTCTGTGCTGGTGAGATCACCCCGGATCGTGAGATACCCGCCACTGATGATGGCCGTGACCAGGAGGGTCCCGAGGACGTACCAGAGCGGGTTCGTTCCGTGAACCGCTCCCATCGACGTGCCCATCATCGATCCCATCTCCTCGAAGGCCTGCTGTTGCTGGTACGCTCGCCAGCTGAGCGCCCCACCAGTGATGAGGACAGCAGCGACGAGAAGACCGACTACTGTATCGGCTCGCCGTTGAATCATCCGTCCCACCTCGATCGGCTGTTATATTCGTTCATGCCTGAGGGTTGGCGAGACATCGGTGTAGCAGTTTTGATTGGTTGAAGCACTGCGCGGGACTGCTTGGCTGCGAAACTCGATATCGGGTGACAGCGTTCAGTGATGCTCATGGCTCTGGGAGGTTCCTCTCTCTGGGATTCTTGAATGTTGATGTGCAAATTCGGATGGATGCTTCGCGAACGATCGCTTGCACTGATTCGAACAGAAGTAGTACGTCTCGCCGTCGTGGGTAAGACTCGGCCCGCTATCGTCGGTCCGCATCCCACAGACTGGATCACGGTACTCGCCTGGTGCACCGAGTCCACGCCGGTAGACGTAGAGGAGGAATCCCGAGAGGGCGACCCCGACGATGTTGAGGTAGAACGTGTAGTTGAGTTCGAAATACGTCTGTTCGCTCGCGGTCTGTCCGCCAGTGAGGTCCGGGACGATGTCGAGGGCCTCGAACAGTTCTTCCATGAGAAAGCCCGTGAAGGCCATCGTCACGAAGAAGACAGCGAGAATGTACAGCATCACTTTCCAGCCGTAGTACTTCCGGTAAACGTTCAGGACGGGAATTGTGATGAGATCGGCGTAGACGAACGCGATGACTCCCGCGAAGCTGATGCCGCCGCCCCACAGCGCGACGGCGAACGGGACGTTGCCCATGCTGCCAACAAAACTGATGACAGCGATTGTCACACCCATGATGGCGTTCTCTGCGCTTACCAATAGCCCCTCGCCCTGGAGGAAGAGCGTGCTCCAGACCCACTGCGGGACGAAGACGATGACGAACCCCGAGATGAGAAAGCCCGCGACGACGTCCTTCCAGATCATCGACCACTCCTTGCGATACTGATTCCCGACTTTGTACCACCCGCCCCACGAGAGGAGTTCGTCACGCCACCCGCCACTACTTGCAGCCTCCTGCTGGTAGGTTTCCAGACAACCCTTCGAGCAGAACTTCAGCGTCTCGCCCCCGTCGGTCATCAGCGAGTACTCGTCTTTTCCTTCCATCCCACAGGTCGGGTCTTCAGTGATTCCCTGGTCGTGGTCGCGTTGATTCAGTTCCTGCCGTACTTGCTCAAACAGGTTCTCAGGGAGCGTCAGATGGACGAGGACCGCCATCACGGCGATGAGAATGACGCCGCCCAGGAGTTCTGCAACCAGGAATTCCCACCCGAGGAGGATAAATATCATCAGACCAAGCTCGACGATGAGGTTCGTCGAGGCGAACATGAACGCGAGGATGTTCACCGCGTGCGCACCCTTCTTGAACAGTCCTTTCCCAATAGCGACTGCACCGAAGCTGCAGCCGCTACTCGCGGCGCCGAACACCGTCGCCTTCGTGAGGCCACTCAGATTCTCTTCTCCGAGGACTTGGGCCATCCGCTCTTTCGAGACGTAGACCTGGACGAGACTCGTAATGACGAGCCCCATGATGATGGCCCAGGCCGCCGTCCAGAGGAACCCGACGCCGATCCGTAATGACTCGAGGATTCCGTCGACGAGGGCTGCTTGCATATCTAGACTAGGGTGGGCATCGATTATGCCGATTGTCCTCAATAAACTGAAGTTTTGACTGCTCTCAACCGTATATTCGAAGGGAGCTTCATCCTGAAATCGTCTTTTGTTGTTCGGACTTCTATTATCTGACTTCACCGACTGTTCGTACACCGGCTCCGGTGAGCGGGTACTTCGAGTCGTTGCTACAGACAGGCAAGGCGAGTGCCTCATGCCTGGCTTCGTGGTGGTTCACAGCGAACACACACGAGTTCCACAACCGCGCCGTACGTTCTCTCAGTTCATTCTCGTCGGAGAGAACACAACGCTAAGTCATAATATCACCAACATATAGACATGCCCCATCCAGGAATCGGCTTTCATGCCGTATTCGGAGAGGTTTCTGCCGTTCTCTTTCTCTGGACGTTCGTCGAAGTGTATCGAGGCATCGATCAAACGAATGTCGTCCGTGTTAGACGGATCTCTCTCGTTGCACTGATATCGCTCGCGTTAGCGTGGGTCATCGGCGGCAATTACTATCTCACTGGCTATCAGCAGGTCAAGGAACTCATCGTCGAGGGGCCGCAGCCATGGAGCCATCTCGTCTTCATGGAGGCTAAAGAGCACATCTTTCTCTTCTTACCCATCCTCGCTATTCTCCAGACGATGGCGCTACGAGCACACGACGAGATATCCGGCGACGCTCGATATGCTCTACTCGTGGTTACAGGACTGTTGATTCTCGTCGCGTTCCTCATGGCCGGAATGGGGTATCTGATAACGAGTGGGTTCCGAGCAGCAACGGAGCCGGCAGTACTCTTCAGAGGAGGCCCCTGATGGCTACAGAATCGCTGTTTCGATACTACGTTGCGACAGTCGCTTCGATATGGTTCGTCACCGCCCTTACACTCGCGGCGGAACTGTCCCCACCGCTCAAAGCCTTCATCGCGACCGTATTCTCGCATCACTGGCTCGGCAAGAGCGTCCTCACGCTCGTCCTGTTCGGACTCGTCGTCATAGCCACGCCACAGCGTCGATGCGATGAACGGCAGTGGGCGAACTACGCGCTACTGAGTGTCGTTTCAGGGGGCCTTCTTATCCTCGGGTATTTCTCGTTTCATTATCTCATGACGTGAATCGCTTCGGAATCAGGTGGTTCGAGAGAGCTCTGCTCTCTCGTCATCACGAGACGGCTTCGCCGTCTCGGACGACCCCGAGGCTTCCTGCGTCGATGACGCGCTTTGCAGACACCGAAGTGGTGTCCGTAGGGAGCGCAGTCACCACAGGCGTGTCTTCGGGCCATCCTAGCTCAGAAAGCCGCGTTGCAGGACATTCATCGCCGCGTTCGCGTCCCGGTTACACTCGAACCGGGGGGCAGGAGTGTTCACGCACCCAGATGGGAACCGGTCGTAGATGCAAGGAGCACCGCACTGATGAGTACCACTGGAGCAAGCAAATATAGCGCCCACAACTCCCGAGTACCGGGGTCAGGGAGTGCAGTCTCGACGCGTCGAGTGACGGTACTCACGACTCGCTCGTCTCAACTCGCCACGTCGTGCTCTTCGAGCGACTCCACTGCTCAAGCGACACGTCGACAAGTTCGTCCTGAAGTTGGCTCAGATACTGTGCGACAGCTTTCGGCGAGCCGTCGAGGTCACCGGCAATCTCACGGGCCCGCAGATACGTCGGTTCTGTGCCGGCCCTCTCAACGAGGTACGCGCGCACTGTTTGACGGGAAACGTTGGACATGATGAATCGGAACGTCTAGTGGTTAGCGGAGCTTTCCAAGCAGTTCGTAGTCGTGGTCGGGTGTGTACCGACGGAACAGCAGGCTATTCGTCAGCACCGATACCGACGAGAACGCCATCGCGCCTGCCGCCAGCACTGGCTGGAGCAAGCCGAGCGAGGCGAGCGGGATCATCGCTGTATTGTAGCCCAGCGCCCACACGAGATTCTGTTTGATCTTCGCCAGCGTCGCATCCGAGATGCGGATGGCTTTCACGACGTCGAGCGGATCATCGCGCATCAGCGTCACGTCCGCGGCCTCAATCGCAACGTCAGTACCCGACCCGATGGCCGTCCCGACGTAGGCGACGGCGAGGGCGGGTGCGTCGTTGACGCCATCACCGACCATCATCGCCTTCCGCCCTTCGTCCTGAATTGACTCGACGGCGTCTGACTTGTCCTCGGGAAGGACCTCCGCGTGGACGTTCTCCGGGTCGATGCCGACTTGCTCGGCGACCGCGCGGGCGGTACGCTCGTTGTCGCCAGTGATCATCATCACGTCGACGCCGCGCTCCTGCAGTTGGCTCACAGCGTCTTTCGCACTCTCTTTGATCGTGTCGGCATCAGCGACCACACCGACGAGTTCACCCTCGTAGGCGACGAGCATCGCCGTCTTCCCCTCGTTCTCGAGGCGCTCCATCGTTTCCTGAGCGGACGAGGGGTCGATGCCGTTGTCACGGAGGAGCTTCCGATTGCCGACTAGCACCTCGCTGTCACAGACGGTCGCTGTGATGCCGTGACCGGGGACGTTCTCGAAGTTATCGGGGTCACCCACGTCGATGCCGCGCTCTCTGGCTCCGTCGACGATGGCCCGGGCGAGCGGGTGTTCGCTCCCGCTCTCGGCCGTGGCTGCGAGCCGCAATACGTCGTCCTCGCTGAGGCGGTCACGTGCGGTCAGTTGGCCGCCATCGGCAGCGGTGTCGCCGCCGTCCGAAACCGGTTGGCCGTCGCCATTGAAGACGACGACGTCGGTCAGTTCCATCTCTCCCTTCGTCAGCGTCCCGGTCTTGTCGAAGACGACCGTGTCGACGTCTTTCGCTCGCTCGAGGATGTCACCACCCTTGAACAGGACGCCGTTCTGTGCGCCGATAGTGGTCCCGACCATCGTCGCCGCAGGCGTCGCCAGTCCCAGCGCACAGGGGCAGGCGATCAACACGGCCGACGCGAAGACGATGACTGCGAACTCGAAGACCGACACGCCGCCGGCGGCGACGGGACCGCCCGCGACGAGCCCCCACAGTGGGAGCCATTCGACGACTCCGGCGAGGACCTCGGGGAACAGGTACCAGACGACGCCCCAGAGAACGGCGTTCGCGATGACTGCTGGCACGAAGTACGCGGAGATGCGGTCGGCGAGGTTCTGGATGTCGGGCTGGCGCGACTGTGCTTCCTTGACAGTCTGGACGATCTGTTGGAGCGCCGTATCTTTCCCGACCTTCGTCGCTTCCACGACGAGCACGCCGTTCTCGTTGATGGTCGACCCGACCACCTCGTCACCCTCGCTCTTTTCGACGGGGACGGACTCGCCGGTCACCATCGACTCGTCGACCGCCGACTGGCCGTCGACGACCACGCCGTCGGTCGGGATCTGTTCGCCGGGACGGACCTTCATCCGGTCACCGACCTCGACCTCTTCGAGGGGTATCTCTTCCTCGTTTCCTTCTTCGTCAACGATAGTGGCCGTCTCGGCTTCCATCTCCAGCAGCTTCCGGAGTGCCTCACCGGCCTGCCCCTTCGACCGGGCTTCGAGGTAGTTGCCGAGCGTGATGAACACGAGGATGAGCGCCGCCGTGTCGAAGTAGAGTCCCCCGGCAATCAGGCCGAGCAAGACGGCCACCGAGTAGACGTACGCGGTCGTCGAGCCCAGCGCGATCAACACGTCCATGTTGGAACGCCCGTTCTTGACGAGCGCCTTGTAGGAGTTCTTGTAGAACGGCCAGCCCAGCACCAACTGAACGGGCGTCGCCAGTAGGAACTCGGCCCAGCCGAACTTGATGCCGAAGATCGTCTCCGGAAGGACGCCACCGCCGAGGAGGAACTTCTCGACGAGGAAGAACAGCAGCGGCGCCGACAGAGCCGCGCCGAAGAGCGTCAGCCGCAACTGTCGCCTGATATCCTCCTGCCGGGCAGCCTCCCGAGCGTCACCTCCCGGCCCGTCCTCGGAGTCAGCGTCCTCGCGGACGGGCGAGTAGCCAGCATCCTCGATGGCGTCGTAGAAGTCTGTGAGGCCCGCCTCAGCCGGATTGTACGTGACCTGTGCTTCGTTGGTCGCGAAGTTTACGTCCGCTTTGACGACGCCCGGCGTCCGTTCGAGCGCGTCCTGCACTGTCTCCGAGCAGTTCGCACACGACATGTCCGTGATGCCGATGCTCACCGAGTCCGTGACCGGCGAGTAGCCGGCGTCCTCGATGGCATCGAAGATTCGAGCGAGCGAGATCTCGTCCGGGTCGTACTCCACGCTCCCCTCGTCGGTCGCGAAGTTGATGTTCGCGTCCGAGACGCCATCTAAGGACGTGACGGCGTCGGCGATGGTCTGCGAACAGTTCGCGCAGCTCATCCCTTGAATGTCGATTTGGCTTCGGCGCTGACTCATTAGATACTCATAGGGGTCCCTTGTTCAATCGGTTTACCCTTTCAGGTGTTCGGTGACAAAGCGCCTAAAGTTTTGAATCCAAAGCAGTCTGGCAAACGCGATCGCGAATCAATCGGCTCCTTGCTGAAGCTGCTCGTATTTCTCCTCGAATCGGGATTCACACGATGGACAACAGAACTGGTACAGGTCCCCGTCGATGCGGCTCGCTGTCCCCTCACTATCGACCGTGTTCCCGCACTGGGCACAGGAGAGGGCGAACTCCGTCCCGCCGAGGTCGGGCGACCAGTCAGCGCCTGCCAAGAGCGTTACCCCGAAATCCTCGATTGCTCCGTCTTCGAGCGTATCGTCGAGCCAACTCGCAACGTCGTTGTCCGGGACTCGTGCATAGACGATCAGATCGGCTTCAGCGGTGGTGAATACGTGTTCGACCGCTCCCTCGTCTAGAAGTACACGTTTAATCGATGCGACACCTGGGCCGCCCGAAGCGACATCCAGCGTCAGCAACACAGGAATGCCCTTCCGGAGTTGTGAGTGATCGACGTCAAGTGTGAATCGATTGATGATGCCCATCTCCTGCAGTCTCGCCACCCGGTCCGAGACGGCCGGTGCCGAGAGACCGACGGCATCAGCGATGTCACTGTACGGTCGACGGGCGTTCGACATCAGGAGCTGGAGGATTTCGAGATCGGTTTCGTCGAGGTCACGCATAGTGAGTCAACGGCAACGACTGACTAAAGCATCTCGGTGCCACCTGCTCAGTTTCCAAACTTTGGGTTGGTTGATACCCGCTCGTTCGAAGGGAAAATCCGCATAAGAAGGGGGAGCGTAGATATTGGTGTATGTCGACGACCATCACCGTCGAGGGGATGACCTGCGGCCACTGTGAACAGACAGTCGAAGAAGCGCTTCGAGAGGTGAGCGGCGTGTCCGACGTGACCGCCAATCGAGAAGCCGAACAGGCGAGCGTCGATGGCGGGGCTGACACCACAGCACTCGTCCAGGCCGTCGAGGACGCTGGATACACCGCCTACGCCTGAGAAACACCCCGACGAACGCCCCGCCGTTCTCGTTCGATACGGGCCCTTCCGATGGCACCGCGCTGTATCAGGGTCTGGACAATATAATGAGAGACGGCACCAAAACTCATACCATGAGCAACCATCCAGACCACGAGACCTCCGGAAACTCCTCCGCAGAGCCTCAGCCCTCGCATCGATCCGAAGGATCCGTCTACTGTTGTCGAATTTGCCAGCTAGAAGCAGATGCTGAAGCGCTGGCAACAACCCGCGCGTCGTCCGAGCAGCATTCCCACTCCCCGGAGCACGAAGCACACACTGCAGCGGATGAGGCCACCACGGAATCCGAACACTCGGACGAACACGCACAGCACGAGCACGAAGCCGAGCACGGGCACCGCCAAGCCGAAACCGAACACACTCACCACGGAGAAGCAGAGCACGACCGCGGTGCGCACGTTCACGAGGGAGGTCCACACGAGGACCACGGCGCCCACACGGACCACACGGGCCACGAGAAAATGTTCCGCCGGCGGTTCTGGGTGTCGCTCGTCCTCTCGGTACCAGTCATCTTCTTCAGCGAGTTCATCCAGAACGTCTTCGGCTACACCGCGCCGACGTTCCTAGGTAGTGTCTGGATCACGCCCGTTCTCTCGGTGGTCATCTTCGCGTACGGTGGCGTGCCGTTCCTCTCGATGGCCCGGACGGAACTCGAGAACCGTGAGCCGGGGATGATGATGCTCATCTCTCTGGCCATCAGCGTCGCGTTCGTCTACTCCATCTCGAGTCTATTCCTTGAGGGAACGACCCCGTTTTTCTGGGAACTCGTCACGCTGATCGACATCATGTTACTGGGCCACTGGATGGAGATGCGGTCGGTCCGACAGGCCTCTGGTGCGCTCGACGAGCTGGCGAAGCTCATGCCCGACACCGCAGAGCGTATCACCGAGAGTGGGGACACGGAGGAGGTTCCAGTCTCCGAACTGTCAGAGGGCGACGTCGTCCTCGTCCGTCCGGGGGCCTCCGTTCCTGCAGACGGTGAAGTCGTCGAGGGTGAGTCATCGGTGGACGAATCGATGATTACCGGCGAGTCCCGACCTGTGGATAAGGAACCCGAGTCGGAGGTCGTCGCTGGCACGGTCAACCAAGACGGAAGCCTCCGCGTTCGCGTCACGAAGACCGGCGACGAGACGACGCTGGCGGGCATCATGCGTCTCGTCGATGAGGCACAGAAGTCGAAGTCCCGGACGCAATTACTCGCTGACCGAGCGGCAGGCTGGTTGTTCTACATCGCTCTCGCCGTCGCTGGTATCACCGCCGTCGCCTGGGTCGTCGCGACCGGGTTCAACATCGCTGTCCTCGAACGCGTCGTGACTGTCCTCGTCATCGCGTGTCCACATGCCCTCGGACTCGCGGTTCCGCTCGTCGTCGCCATTAACACCTCCACTGCAGCCCAGAACGGGATGCTCATCCGCGACCGCATCGCCATGGAAGAAGCCCGGAACCTCGACACGGTGATGTTCGACAAGACGGGGACGCTGACGAAGGGTGAGCAGGGCGTCGTCGGGGTCGAGACGGCAGGTGACTGGGACGAACAGCGAGCGTTCGAAATCGCCGCTGGCGTCGAAGGTGACTCCGAGCACATGATCGCCCGCGCTATCCGGAACGCTGCCGCCGAACGTGACGTCCGACGGGCCCAGGTCTCGAACTTCGAGAACCTCCGCGGCCTCGGCGTCCGGGCGACAGTAGATGGCGAGACGGTCCACCTCGGCGGGCCGAACCTGATCGAAAAACTCGGGATCGAACGACCCGACAACATTGTGTCGTTCGCCGACGAAGCAGGCTCGAACGCCCAGACCGTTATCTACCTCGTGAGCGAGGAGTCCGAGGTCGTCGCGGCTTTCGCCCTTGCGGACGTCATCCGCGAGGAGAGTCGCCGGGCTATCGAGGCGTTGCACGGGATGGGCATCGAAGTGGCAATGCTGACTGGTGACTCTGAAGACGTCGCGAAGGCGGTCGCCGAGGAACTCGGCATCGATCAGTACTTCGCGGAAGTCCTGCCCGAGGAGAAGGACACCAAGGTCGAACAGCTCCAGTCCGAGGGGAAACTGGTGGCGATGGTCGGCGACGGCGTCAACGACGCCCCGGCGCTTACGCGAGCCGACGTCGGCATCGCAATCGGCTCCGGAACCGACGTCGCTATCGAGTCGGGCGACATCATCCTCGTCGACAACAATCCCCTGGACGTGGTGCGGCTCATCCGGCTCTCGAAGGCGAGCTATCGGAAGATGCAGGAAAACCTCGTCTGGGCGACTGGCTACAACGTGTTCGCGCTCCCGCTCGCCGCCGGGATTCTCGCCCCAATCGGGATTCTGCTATCGCCGGCGATCGGTGCCGTGTTCATGTCCCTGTCGACAATCATCGTCGCGATCAATGCCCGCCGGCTCAAGGGAGTCGATCTTACAACATGAGCACGATTTCTCGACCGGGTATGTGACAGTTGGCAACGCTGCTGAAAGAATACTGACTGGGCAAACGTGGCGGTGTTCTTCTTCATCGAAGTTGGTTTCGTATGATGTCGCAGACGCGCCACTTGAGCCACGTGACGACGGGACAATCCAACTCCGTGTGTTCGTCGATAGATCCTCCGTCGAGAGATTTGCCAATGAGGGACGCATTACGATGACAAATATCGTGTTCCCCGACTGGAACAGCACCGGTGTCTCCCTGTTCGCTGAAGGCGGTTCCGCCATGCTCGAACATCTGATTGCCTACGACCTCTCTCCTGAGTCGTAGTCGGGCCAGAAGGCAAGCAGTCCGGACGGTTCAAAAGCCAATGTTCGACGTCGTCGTCAGCACCCGCACACGAGCCCCCTGACCGAGACCTTCCGTGTCGCTAAAGATGCTGCAGGGACAGGTCTGGATTTGCTCTCCGATTTCAAGCCGTCTCCCAGCATCTCAGACAGATTCGGTCGGTTCTTGAATAGAAAGACAGTATCACTATCATAAGAACACATTATTTCAGCGCAATTCAAGGTGGAGCCTCCGGCCTCAAGGAGCGAACGGAGTGAGCGAGTAGGCCGGAGAGGAAACCGACACGGTACGGCACAACCGGCGTACTGCGACCGGCAGACTCCCGAATGTATAAGTACCGTCGGGTACTCTCTGAAGTATGGACGTGCGTCGAACCGCCGTCGTGAAACTCTCCGTTTCCGACGAGCAACGCGACGCGCTCCACCGAACCGCCGAGCAATACCTGTACTGCGCGAACCGAACTGCCGGCTACTGTTGGTCAGACGACTCCTACACCGAGTGCAAAACCAACAAGCGAGAGGTTCGTGACGCGCTCTACTCCGAACTTCGAGAGGAGACGGACCTACAGGCGCAACTCGTCCAAGCCGCCATCAAACGCGCCGTCGAAGCGGTCAAAGCGTGTGTCGAACGCTGGAAGAAGGGACAGCGCGTCTCTTGTCCAACGTTCACCGCCGAGACGATGGACTACGACACACGGAGCGCGACCTTCTACCGCAACAAGGTGTCGCTGGCAACTGTTGAGGGCCGAGTCGAACCGTCGTTCGTTCTCCCGGCAGACAGCCCGACGCCCTACGAGCGGTACGTTCTCTCCGATGACTACGAGTTCCGCGAGAGTACACTTCGGTACGACGCGGCGACCGACGAGTTCTACCTCAACATCTCGACGCGGCGGACAGACGGCGACGCAGAGGTTTCGGAAGATACCGAGCACCCCGACCAAACGGTCCTCGGTATCGACCTCGGCGTCAACTCACTCGCCGTCTCCTCGACCGGCACGTTCTGGCAGGGAGACGACTACGACCATTGGTGCCGCGAGTTTGAGAAGCGACGCGGTGAGATGCAACAGCGCGGTACACAGGCCGCACACAACGCTTTGCTTCGCCTCGGGAAGCACGAAGAAGCGTGGCGGAAACAGTACATCCACACGGTCGCTAACGAACTCGTCACGGAAGCCGTCGAACACGACTGCGACGTGATTGCGTTCGAGGACTTGACCGACATTCGAGAGCGGCTTCCGCAGGCGAAGTGGCACCATGTATGGGCGTTCCGACGCCTGTTCGAGTACGTCTCCTACAAGGCACCTGAGCAGGGTGTCTCCGTGGAGCAGGTTGAACCGAACCACACGTCCCAACGGTGTTCTCGGACGGACTGTGGGTTCACGCACGAAGACAACCGCCACGGAGAGCACTTCAAGTGCCAGAAGTGCGGGTACGAGGTGAACGCGGACTACAACGGCGCGAAGAACATTGGGCTACGGTACGCTCGAAAGCGGACGCACAAACTCCGTTCCTCGCCCAAGTCGGGGAGCGGAGACGCAGAAGTAGACCTGCGTATAAATGGTGGGATGTTGAACGGCAAGAGTCACCGGCCTATTGCCAGAGACTGATTGCCGGGAGTCCACATCAAAGCCCCACCCTCAAGGACCGAGGCGCGTATGCGCCGAGGGAGTAGGGTGGGGTAGTTTACAATGTCGTCGAGGATGAGCATCGTTCTGTCCGCCAGAGGGTTTTTTGCCCCTGAAGGGCTGTGTTGAATCACTAGACAGCGTCGAGATGGGTCGCTAAATCAAAGGAGTTGAAGCGGAGAGATTCGGTTGCCTATGACACAAATCTCCCGCTTCACTGGTGAGATTGTGCCGCTTGCTCAAAGGGTTACTGGCGATGGAGACGAATCCGCCGCCCCGGAAGGTGGCGGCGGATTCGCTGACTATGCCCTCGTTTCCCTCCATTGTCTGCGGATTTACCTCGATACGTCCTACCGCATGACGATCGACCTGCTCAAAGAGATGCCGCAAATAATCGGGGAGATCGGCCTCGAAGCGGCCGATCTCCCCTCACCATCTACGTTGTGTAAGGCGTTCGACCGATTCAGCATGAGCGTCTGTCGAGTGCTGCTGCGCCACTCGGCGCAGCTGCACGACCCTTCGAAGCACGGAGCGGTCGATGCCACGTTCTACGAACGAGATACAGCAAGCCGCCACTACTGCAATCGAACGAACTACCGCGTGCAGAAGCTCAAAGTCACGAAACTCGTCGATACAGACAGCCAGGCGATCCTTGACGTACACTGTTCGACGACCCGAAAAGGAAGTGATGCTGACCTCTGTGAGCAGATCGCCCGCCGGAACGCGGGCGATCTGCAGTCACTCGCCGCAGACAAAGGCTACGACAAGAAGGCGCTCAGAGAAGCGTTGCGGGAACTCGGGATTCGCCCGCTCATCAAACATCGCGTCTTCGCACCGTACGACCATGCACACAACGCTCGAATTGACCAAGATCGCTACGCACAGCGCTCAATGACTGAAACTGTGAATTCGGCTGTGAAGCGCTCGCTCGGCTACGCCGTGCGAGCGCGTGACTGGTATCGAGAGTTCCGTGAAATCACGCTGATGTGTGTCGTCTACAACATCAAGCGACTCATTAAACAGTAAAATCGTACGCTGTATGGCGATTCAACAGAGCCCCCTGAAGGGAGTGGGGCATTCCAAAACAGGAGTCTAAGCTACGGAAACAGATGAGACGGTTCTCAACTATCCCACTCGGTTATTAAGATAGGAGCGACATCCCCTACTGCCATGAAAGCAGTCAAGGCCGTGTTGTTCGTAGCATTACTCCTGTCGAGCGTCCTCGTTGCAGGGACGTTCGGTGCCGCGGCGGATACGGACTCCACACACAACCTAGACGACAGTTCCACGAATTCCGATTCAGACATCGTCGATATCGGGAGACAGGACGTCGCGATACGT
This sequence comes from Halogranum roseipondis, assembly GCF_059695585.1. Lineage (NCBI taxonomy): Archaea > Methanobacteriati > Methanobacteriota > Halobacteria > Halobacteriales > Haloferacaceae > Halogranum > Halogranum roseipondis. The sequence continues at coordinate 261,719 of NZ_JBUEED010000008.1, read as the reverse complement.
GACCTCACGGTTACGGTCAGTGACACCCACCTGCGGGGTACTGGACTCCCAGACAGGTCGGTCGACGAGGCGAAGTACACCTTCGAGGAGTTGACGATAACGACGGACGGCTTCCTCGTTACCTACCAAGACACTACCTACCGGATCTGTGCGATCAACCTCACCCTCGACGAGGTCGGCCTCGAACTGCAGAACGTGTCGATCGGCGAGTAAGTGACCGACCGTGGCACGAACGACGAGAGATCTTAAAACTGATAAGCACAGTAGATTTCGATGTGAGAGAGGCCACAAGACTGATTGAAATACAATTCCTGAATTTTTCCGAGTACTGACCTACATGTGAATAGATTTACCGAACGACGTTACACATGACAATTAACACCAATATCTGGCCCCGATGGTTTCGTGGATTAGCACTTGCTGTCGTGGTGGTGTTCGGCGGGTCTGCCGGTGCAGCCATAGTCTCAAATCAGCCAATCGTCGCTACTGATGCTGCGCTCTTCCAGCATGTCGGGTGGCTCGTCACCCGTGGGAGCGTTCCATATGTTGATGTCTGGGATATCAACCCACCCTTAACATTTGCACTCACTGCTGGCCTTGCAATCCTCGCAGATGGCAATATGTACCTGCTGCATACACTGAGTGCTACAGCTACGCTCCTTGTAACCGCAATCAGTGTTCTCTTGGTCGGCTGGCTCGCTGCTCAGATGACTGGTGAGAAGACTGCCGGCCTTTTAGCAAGCCTCGTATTACTTGCAGTTCCTGAAGTATACGGCCTTCCTCCGTATGGTGTCCGGTCGCAATACTTCGCACTCTTCTTCGCGATCACTGCACTCGCACTCTCCTCTTGGGAGTACCCACTCCTTGCGGGGGCGAGTGTCGCTGCTGGGGCTGGATTCTGGCAACCCGGTATTGGAACTGTCCCTCTCGTCCTCGGAATTACTCTGCAACAAAGTGGTTTTCGGGGGGTCAGAAGAGCAGTATTCGGTGGACTCGGGGTTACCCTCATAACTGTCTTTCCCTTCATCATCACGGGAGCAGCTATCCCGATGGTGGTAGAAACGGTTATCGCTCCGTTGTATGTTCAAGCTCCGTCTACGCTTCTGGGCCGAAGCTATGCTATCATACACGCACTCGGTTATGCAACTGCTCTTCTTCCGGTAGCGGGCTATGGATGGCTTCAAGCGATTTCTTCACGTAATCGATGGTGGGTGCCCACTGGTGGATTGATTTATATGGGGGTTGCACTCTTCCTTAACATGAACGGGTCGCTTGATCTGCTGCTGTGGCTCGTGTTTGTTGCCTTTGGGGTCGCCATCGCTGTCGACTCAACAACGACCCAGGCACCCTCCCGTTGGGGTATTTTCATACTTGTTGTAACTGTCGTACTCGCAGGTCCCGTGTGGCATCTCACTGTAGCTCCGATGGAAAGACCGGTCGAAACACAAAAAGAGAATACAGAAGCCGAGAAAGTGACGCTGAGTCGTGATTATGGGCACTCAACTCCAGATATGCGGACGATTTACTGGCAAAAGCGACAGCCTAAAACGTGTCACTACCGGTTGAGTCGGACAGAACAACGATGGATAGCCAGGACCGACGCCCAACCGCGAGACGAAACCTGTGGAGAGTGGCCTGACTTGAGACCCTGAGTTCAACGCCATGCTAATTCTTCTACTGCTACATTCATAACAGTCGCCCAGTTCATGACATCTATCCATGTGCTTACTTTCTCGAGTGTTGGAACATGCTAAACAATCATCCATCTCAAAACTGTGCTTCAATCTACGCCTCTCAGGAAGTTCATACCATTCACAGAAGGAGCTACATCTTCGACAGGCACTACATTTTATACGTTCTTAGCATGAATTACCGCTATGCCTACATCGGAACCTGAAAAATCGTCCCGTGCCGTCGCCGTGAACGTCCTCAAAGGGGGGTTCGGCAAATCGACCACTGCCATCAATCTCGCTCGCGAACTCGGCGACCGCAACGGGACTGCTCTCCTCATCGACCTCGACGACAACGGCCACACTACCTTCAACCTCGGCTACCGCGATCGCTACGAAGGCGAGAATCACCTCCAACGAATCCTCATCGACGACGCCGACCCTGCAGACCACATCGTCTCGGTGACCGACAGCCTCGATTTACTGCCTTCACACGAAGCCCTCGAAGACGTCGAAACCAACCTTCAGTCGGCGATGGCCTCGAGTCAACGCCTCCACCGAAACGTCGTTGACCCCCTCCTCGGCGACGGGTACGACTATGTCGTCGTCGATACGCCAGCCAACCGCGGGAAACTCAACGACAACGCCCTGTTCGCGACCAAACACCTCATCGTTCCACTCCGACCCGAAAGCGGGTGGGAAAGCGGCATCACCCAGACCAACAAGCGACTCATCCAAGAAGCCCGTCAGTATTTCGACCTCGATCTTCTCGCATTGGTTCCGACCGACCTTTCAGAACGTCTCGATCACGACACCCGCGATCGGAACCTCTTGTACGCCCTCAACCGCCGAGACGACCTCGCCCAATTTGTCCCTAACTTCGCTCGGCTCACGCCTTCAGATTGGGACGCTATCGAAAACGGCGAATACACTGGTGAGCTCCCGGGTATCCGTCACCGCGCCAGCATCGATAAGGCTCATCGCGCTCGCCAACCCTTACGCGATTACGACCCCGAGTGTGACCAGCTCGCCTGCTACGCGGAACTTGCTCAGATTGTCGAAGTCGGCGGGGTGGTTCGGTAATGCCATTCGACGATCTCGCCGACGAGAACAGTGATGAGACCGAAGAGGCAAATGATCCGGGTGATGAAGCCCTTGGCGAACTAGCCGGTACCCTCTCCGGTAATGAGAGTACAGACGATGCTACTGAAGCCGACAGCGAGTCTGACGACGACTACAATCCAGAGACAGATCCGGCATTCCCTACGGCTAAAAGTCAGACCCAACATTCCGTCTACTGTCTCCCCAAGACCTGGGAAGCGCTCGATGGTCCATCCGGATTACTGTTCGAAGCTGAAATCGCTCTCCGACGGAACGGCCATGGTGCGGTCCAGAAACGCGAACTGCACAATGCCCTCCTGCAGGCCGCGGTCAACGAACTCTCTGTTGAGGACATTACGGACCAATTCATTGCAACACGGACCGAACGCGTTGACGGTCCCCTCATTGACGACGGCTAGGTGGTACAGCCGTCGGTTCGGCATCAAGAGCAGCAATAAGAGGATTAGGAATTCGCTCCTGTGTAGCAATTATGATGAAGGGCGGTCGGGTCAAGAGAACGGGATCAACACTCTCCGACAGATGAGCGACAGGCCAAAGTTTGGGTATGTCTCCAGGTTGTCCTCAGCGGGTAAATTGAAGCAGGTCGACTCCGAACTTCATACCAGTTGATGATCGTCACAGAAACCCGATGTTTCAGCTCTCACGAGTCCTCTCCTCCGAATGCGGTGACCGAATGAGCGAATCCGATCCGTGGTACAAGGGGGCGAAAATCCCGACCCGAAGCGACGACTGGGAGATCAGTTGGATCGCACACCGGTCGATCGCCTCGGACGAGACTTTTAAGTGCGAAATCACCGGCCGCTCCATTCCAGCGAGCTCGCCGCATCTCCTCGTTACCATTCGTCGCAAGGGGAGGCTCCGAACACAGACCGAAGAGTTCGTCGTTCAGGACGAAGAGACCCTGCGTGAGTGGGTACAAATTCAAGATTGAATTACGGCAACGATGTGACCGATCTCGAATCCGCCGTCGAGCGCTATTTCCGGTCGAGTGGCGATTCCGATTAGTACTCCCGAACCGCGAAGACGGTCTTTGACCAGTTCACGACCTAGGTCACAACTGGGACATCGATATCTTCGAGTCGGTCAAGGAAGAGGGCGATTAGATCATCCGCCACTCTGTTGGTCTGCGCAATTAACGTGTCGAGCCGGCGAATTTTCGACCTCGACTGCAAGGACCATATTTTGTGTATTTAATATAGCGCTATACAGTATACCTGTGCGAGCGCCACTCGCGCATGCGATTTACTAATTGTCGTTGTGTACAGTCCACTACTGCACAAGCCATAGTATTATGAGGTTGGTAGTTCTGTGCAGAACTGTGAAATCTCACGTCTTCGATTACCCTGCAGACACAGATTCCGAGTTACTCGGTGGTGAGAGGCTGTGAGCAACGAGTCTCACTCCAAGGGTGCAGCGGAGAAAGAGACTGCAACAGACGAGTCCAAACGCGAGAAGCGCTACAACTGGTCGCAGATGGACCTCGAGGAGATGGCCTCCATCTACTGGACCGACATGGCACCGAAGCGGCGTCACGAAGGCTTCGACGAAGATCGGGACGTCCCGTCCTACGAGTGGCTTACTGACTACGGGTTCTCGGGGATCGCATACGCCCTGCGTGAACATCACGACCTCACACCGCGGCAGTTCTTCGTTGACGTCGTGGGTCTTGGGGACGGTGACGATCCCGATGAGTGGACGTGGGGCATCGAACACCAACCGACGGTCGACGCTCTCGACAGCTATCTCCGAACGCTCGGCACGCTCGGGAAGCGCACCGATAGCACCGTTGAAACACACCGGACACGACTCGCCAAGTGGGTGCGGACCTATCGAGACTTACATGGGACGGACGCACTGCTCGCGTCGCTCGACGACGTCTCGAACCAGCCACGGGAGATGAACCGCTGTTACGCGGTGCTCGAAGTATTCGACAAAGAGCTCTCCACCGACCGCTCGAAGCTCGAGTATCTCCACGTCGTCCGATCGTGGTATCAGTATCTGTTTGGGCACCAGTACGCACGATACAATCCGCTCTCGCAGGTGCAGAACGATATCGGATGGGAGCCAGAGGAGTCAAATCCGTCGGCGCTGTCGTCTGCTCAGGTCGGTCGCCTCTACGCCGCTGTCGAGTCGCCTGAGGAGGAACTCACCGTCATCGCCCTTGCTGGGTGGGGGTTACGGCCGTCAGAGGTGGCAGCGCTTCACGAGCGGCAGGTCGTACTCGACGGTGACGACCCGCACCTCTCCTTCGGTGACGGCGAACGGAAAAACGGGCCAGGCGAGGTGACGTTGCTGTACGGTGTCGATGTGGTATCCGAGCGAATCGCTACGCTGTCCGACCGCCGGGAATGGGACGGCAACCTCTTCCCCTCACGGTCATCGTCGACGGACCATGTGTCCGTCTCAACCGTACGACGTCGCTTCAAGCGACTCGCCGATCAGGCCGACGTCCTCGTCGACGACGATACGCCGACTCCGAAGATGGGGCGGCGATTCTGGTACTCGACGTACCAGGAAGCAGTCAACGAGGTCGCTGCCGGACTTGAGGGCGTCGCTGCCGACCAAGGGTCGAGTTCAGTCGAAGTCGTGATGCAGAACTACCTTTCTGAGGAAAAGCTTCGACACGCTCGTCGCGAGACGATGCGCGAAAAATTGAGTGAAGCGTTTGGTGACGGCGGCGGCAAGTGAACCGCCTCGGGGTCAAGTGGTTCGAGAGACCTGCGGTCTCTCGTCATCACGGAAGATCGAAGATCTTCCGAACGACCCCGAGGCACTCGGCCTGCCTCACCTGTAGATAAGTTGGGGTCGAACCTCGGGGGAGCGACCGAGAACGCAGTGCTCGTTGTCGTGATGGGTCTCGAAGTCGACCTTACCCTTTGTGCTATATTCTATGAGTGAATCTGAACATGTTTGTAGTATTTCGTGTTGAACACAATCGGTGTTCTAACACTGGGAGTAAGATTCGGTGCCTGCATGAACGGCTGAATTCAGCCGCTCTAGAATCGTGGCATCTCACGGCCCGAACACAGACGGCTGAACACCAACGATAGCAGCTCAAATGGATAGCCGACCGTATCTGTCTACGAAGATCGCTCTGCAACAGGGCAGTTCGTCGCAAACCAGGAAAGAAGCGCTCAAACTCGTCCTCGGAACTGCGCTCTGCTTCACCAACGATCTACGCCACAAGAGTTGACCGACGCTCTTCTGTCGGAAATTGTTGAGACAGTTCAGCTGTTGCCACGTCTTCCAGACTCGTCAGACGAGAGCGCTTGTCGGTTCACGAGGGCAACGGATGGATTCTCACCTTCACCGGTTCGGATTTCGGAAACGTGACTTCTGGAAGCGATTACCGTAGATTCGCTCGTAGTTTGGAGCCGACGAATATCGCGTCTCGGACGGAATCGACGCAAATCGAGTCGCGGATCCGATGTCGGGGCGGGTACTCGGAAGCGTGGAGTACGCTGTCGGGTTCCGTGAGTTCGGTCTGTCGACGCTGCGCGACGCGAGCTCGTTCGCGTCGATCCGTTCTCGAACCGTCTCGTGGACCTCCAGAAGGTGCTCGCGCAACTTCACGACGGCGTCGTCGATTCCTGTCTGTACGGCTACCTGCTTCCCCACGTCGCTCGCGAGCAGTTCGGACTTCGTCTCTTCGTCGAGAGGCGTCGACTCGGCGGACTCGTCCAGACCTTCGTCGGAGGTTGCATCCGGTTCTTCGACTATCTCTGCCGGGAGATACTCCATCACGTCGTCGATTTCGGCGCCGAGTTCCCGGTGGTTCCGTCGAAATTCCCGAACGTCGACGGCGTCGAACGCTTCTCGTAGCTCGATTATTGCGACCAGTTTCTCGTAGGGGATCGCGTCTTGCGGACGAAGGCTCGTCACCGCGTCGGGAACCTTCTCCACGTCGACGGCGTCCGGAAGCTCTTCCAGACGAACGCTATCTAACAGAGCGGGGAAGTCGACGCTCGCCAGTACCTGTTCGGCCTCCCGGACGACGTCCGAAAGTTCGTCGAGAATGTGTTTGTTCTGCTCTCCTCGGCCGGCGCCGAAATACTCGTCGAGTAACTCTGGGGTACGCTCAGCGAGTCGTCGCAGCGTCTCGATTGAGGCCTCCTGTTCCTGCGTGGAGAGCTCGGGACTCGTCACCGTCGGATTGCCGCTGTCCTTCGGATTCCGCTCACCCGGGGGAGGAGACTCGGTTCGCATCAGATACAGTAGTAAGGGGGCAGTTGAGGCGATAACCATTGTGGCTCCTCTCTCGCAGCGATACGTCGGCGAGTTTCGCAGACGTATTTTTCCTTCCGCGAACAACCGCTGGAAGGCCCAACGGTCGTATTCAACCGAATAGTTAAATATTATCCAGTTGATTATTCAACTGGATGGTTGAACAAGTACCGGACGACCTCGATCTCGACGCGGTCTTCCAGGCGTTGGCGCACCCGATCCGTCGAGCCATCCTCGAACAGGTGGCCGACGGGCCAAAGAGCGTCAGCGAACTGGCCGAGCCGCACGACGTCTCCCTCGCCGCCGTTTCGAAACACCTCCACGTGCTCGAGGACGCCGGCTTGATCGACATCGAGAAAGACGGTCGCGTTCGCCGCTGCCACCTCGAAGCCGCGCCACTGAGCGCCGCATTCGGATGGCTCACCCGGTATCGCGTCTTCTGGGAGGACCGGCTCGACGCGCTGGCCATCCACTTGGAGGAACAAAGCCAATGACGACTACAAGTACCGATGACGACGAACGACAGACTGACACCCGAACCGGCGAGCGGACGATGACCGTGAGCCGCATCATCGAGGCGCCGCCCGAGCGAGTCTACGAGGCGTTCCTCGACCCGAGCGAGCTGATGCAGTGGCTCCCACCGACGGGATTCTCGGCCGAGGTTCACCACCTCGAGCCCGAAGAGGGTGGTACCTTCCGTATGACGTTCACGGGAGAGACCGAGGAGTTCGTCGAGTATGGCTCGACCTTTGGCGGTACCTACCTGGAACTGGTTCCCGGCGAGCGCATCGTCCACACCGACGCGTTCGAGACTGACGACCCAGCGATGGCCGGCGAGATGACGGTGACGGTCACCTTCGAAGAGGTCCCTGCGGGAACCGAACTCACGGTCCGACAAGAGGGGATTCCCGAAGCCATCCCGCCCGAGGATTCCCACGCCGGGTGGACCGACTCACTCGAACAACTCGCGGGGCTAGTAGAGGGACCACGACCGGCGTAGAGGCGGCCGAGTAGGTCGCGGCCCTTGTCGAGCATTTTGCGGACGCAGACCCTGTGGATATCGACGACGGGACACTCGTGTTGCTGTAGACGATGGGGAGTATTCTCCGGTGGATGATTGATGAGTTATCGCTGTATGAACGCCGAGTCTGTTATGAGGCATCGTCACCTCACTACCGACGTGATGCTGACCTACGTCGATAACGGGGGGCTGATTCGACGAGAGAGACCACTTCTCTTGATCCTCGCGGGGAGTCTTCATCCCAGCCGTCACACGAATCGACAATGAAACGTCGACCTGCCATTGCGCTCGGTGTCTTGGTTGAGATGCTTGTGATCCTCGTGGCGACCTTCGTGTCGCTCCCAGGTCCGCTCATGTGGGTCGGAGTTGTTCTGTCTCTTCTGACTGGGCTGATTGGGGGACTTGTGACTGGACGGTTTACCAGTGGGGGATGGCACACACGCGCGATTCATGGACTGGTGACCGGGCTTCTCGGTGGGTTGCTCTTCGGCGTCACTCTCTGGCTCAGCATGAGTTCTGTCGTCCCGCGTGCCACCTATAGTGTATTTTGGGGCCTCAACTACCTGCTCGCTACGAACCCCGTTGGAATCCGCCAGATGAGGTGGCTGTATACGGGAAACACGCTCCTGGTGCCGCTCGTCCTCCTTTCGATGGGCCTCTTTGCCGTGGAAGGATACATTGCGAGTGGAGCGGCACCAAGGAGTCGTCGCGCTTCAGAACCACCTCTTGGCCCACCACAGTAAAAAGACGTGTCGACTGCTCCGTTTGAAACTTGTTCCAACGCCGGCTCTGTAGCGTCAGTTCACGGCGGTGAATTCCACGGAGAGTTCACGCTTTCGCGACGGTCGTATAGGGTACTTTGAACATTGGTTGAATGGCGAGCGTTGCCGTACACGGCTGTGATGAGTGTGCTGAGCTCTGTACAGCGTGTCGAGGACCTCGTCTCGCTCGATTCCTCGACGGCGAACTCGACCGCGAGGACGCCATTGAGCGCGTCGGTCGGACGAAAGTCGAGCGAGCGGAGCAGTCAGAACAGAGCGCGAACGCGATCGGAACGGCCTACTCGTCGTCGCTCTTGCCGGGCCACGTCACCGACCCCAAAAACGGGACGCCGGTCCGTTCCGCCGCTCGAGAGATCATGTGCGCGCCGGTCGGCACCGTCAGGAACAGGAAGACGATACCGACCAGCGACGAGAGGCCGGCCCCCCCGGGACCGAAGTACGCGAACCCGGCCAGAAAGATCGCGACCGTGCCGATGGTCGCCGGCTTGCTCGTCGCGTGCATCCGGTTGTACACGTTCGGGAGCCTCAGCAGGCCGATCGTCCCGACCGTGAGGAAGAACGACCCGACGACGACCAGAGCGACGACGGCCCAGATCCGTACCGTCTCCAGTGCGACCATCAGCGGTCACCTCCGGCGACCTGCTGGTTCGTCGGGACGATTCCGCCGGGTCGGTGTCGGTGAGTCATGTCGTGATCACTCCTGTGTGACAATGATGTCGCCTTCGGTGACGAACTTCGCGGCCGCGACCGTCGAGAGGAACGCGATGATCGCGAGGACGAGACTGACGGTCACGAAGAGGCCCCGTCCGGTCTTGATGGCGAACAGAACGGCGATGGCGACGATGTTCGTCGCGATCGCGTCCAGCGCGACCACGCGGTCGGGGACCGTCGGCCCTCGGACCACGCGGTAGCCGCAGAACAGATTCAGAAGCGACACGAGGACGATCGCGGCGTCGACGACCGGCACTATCGCTCCCTCAGCGGCCATCGCCCTCACCTCCCGCGTCCCCCTCGGTCGACGGCTCAGGTTCCGCCTCGACCCCCTCGTCGGCCTCGGAGACGGCCTGTTCGAGCACGGGATGCGTCTGGTCGGGCGGGTAGACGGCGAAATCCGGGCTGGGGTCGCCCGCCGATAGCTCCTCGTCGAAGATGGAGAGCGCGTAGTCCTCCCAGTCGCGGATCGGGGCGACGATCTCTTCGGGAGACCGCCCGTCGATGACGTGGACGTACAGCGCGTTCTCCGTCGAATCGTAGTCGAGCGTGAGCGAGCCGGGCGTCATCGTGATGCTGTTCGCGATCGTGGTCACGCCGAGTTCGGTCTGGACCCGTAGGGGGATGAGAATCACTTCCGGTTCGATCGGTTTGGAGGGGGTGAGCACGCGGTACGTGACGTCGAGACTGGCGACGATCGCCTCCCTGACGAACGCCAGTAGATACAGCACCGCGTACGGGACTCCGCGAGCCGACCGGCGGAGGTCGACGGTGTCCGCGTACAGGCGGCGGAAGACGTAGGCCATGGGAAGTCCGACGGCGAGGCCGACCAGCAGCGCTCCGAGGAGGGGGGCGGGAGCGATCGGCGGCCCTTGGACGAACACCCACAGGATGCCGAAGCAGGTGCCGATGACCGGCCAACTGCGGGTCACTCGCCACCACCCCCGCCGAGACCCACGGCGTCGACGTAGGCCTCGCTGTCGACGGCCGCGTTCGCCGCCGTCTCGGCGAACCGATACATCGGGTCGAACCCCACGCCGACGAGGACGACGACCGCCGCGAGCGCGACGACGACCGCGACCTGCCCCGAGTCGGTGGCGGCGACCTCGACGGCCGGCGTCTTGGGCCCCCAGAATCCGCCGACCCACACCCGCGTCGTGTACAGGATGGTGAGCACGGCGCCGAGGAGCGACGCGGCCAGCGCGAGCGCCGACAGCGCGCCGGGACCGAATCCGATCCCCCGGATCGCCGCGTCGAACGTGAGGAACTTCCCGAAGAACCCGATCAGCGGCGGGATGCCGACCAGCGAGAGCAGGCCGACGAGAACGGCCCCCGCGAGTATCGGCGCGCGACCGGCGAGGCCGCCGAGGTTTCGCAGGTCGTCCGTCCCGACCGCGTCCTTGACGACGGCCGCCGAGAGGAAGAGGAGCCCCTTCGTGAGTGCGTGGTGGAACGCGTACACCAGCGCGGCCGCGATGGCGACTCGGCGGAGCGTCCCCGCGGAGCCGGCGGCCGCGGCGACGGCGATGGGGAGGGCGATGAAGCCGACCTGGCCGACGCTCGAGTACGCGAACACGCCCTCCAGTCGGTCCTGGCCGACGGCGCCGAACGCGCCGACGGCGATGCTCGCTATCGCCATCGCCCCCAGCACCGGAGCGAGGAAGGTGAGCGGCGACGCGCCGGCGATACCGGGCACGTCGGCGGAGACTGAGCCGGCGGCGAAGACGGTGAAGTACAGCCGGACCACCGCGTACATGCCCACCTTCTTCGTGACCCCGGCGAACATCGCCGTGACGGGCGGCGGGGCGGTGGTGTACGCGGCGGGCACCCAGAACTGGAAGGGGACGAGTCCCGCCTTCAGCGCGAACACCGCGAGCAGTAGGGCCGACAGGCCAACGACCGGCGCGGGGTCGACGCCGTACGCGGCGGGGTCGGCCAGCCGCCGGGCCATGTCGGCCATGTTGAGCGTTCCCGTCGCGGCGTACAGGCCGCCGACGGCCACGAGCATGAGCGCGCTCCCGAAGACGTTCATCACCAGATAGCGGAACGACGCCGCGGTGGCGAGCTCGGTGCCGTAGAAAGCGACGAACACGTAGCTGACGATCAGCATCACCTCGAACCAGACGAACAGGTTGAACAGGTCGCCGGTGAGGAACGCGCCGCTCACGCCCACCAAGAGCAGGTGGAACAGGGGGTGGTAGTAGACGCGCTGGTTCTCAGCGGTCACGTACCGAACTGAGAATAGCATCGACGCGAGCCCGAGGCTCGCGGCGATAGTCAGCATGAACGCCGAGAGCCCGTCGAGGACGAGCGTGATCCCGAACGGCGCGGGCCAGTCGCCAATCTGGTAGACCGCCACCCCGGAAGCCGCCGGGCCGAGGACGACTGTCCAGACGGACCCGGCGACCGCAGCGACGTACCCGACGGCGCCGGTGACGCTCGCGGCGACTTGAATCGGGGGCCACTCGCGGAGCACGAGCGTGAGCACGGTGGTTACGAGCGCGACCAACAGCGGCGCGATGACGTGCCAGCTCATCCTCTCCACTCCGTGACGTCCATGGTCTCGTTCTCCTCGTAGGCGCGGTACGACAGGACGAGCGCCAGCGCGGTCGTCCCGAAGCTGATGACGATGGCGGTCAGGACGAGCGCCTGCACCACCGGGTCCGCGACTTCGGGGACCTCGCCGCCGTGGTGTCCGAGAACCGGCACGAGGTCGCCGGTTCCCTCCTCGACGCCGCCCATCGCGATCAGGTAGACGAACGTGGCCTGAGAGATGGCGGCGATTCCCAGGACGACCCGTATCAGGTCTCGCCGCAACAGCAGGAACGTCCCGACGGCGAACAACCCGCCGACCACGACGGCCAGGACGACGCTCATCGGTCGTCACCTCCGGGTCGGACGCGGGCGGACGGCGCCCCTCTGGTCCGACTCATTCGGCGCTCACCACCGAGACGACCGTCAGGATGCTGCCGACGACGACGAGGTACACGCCCAGGTCGAACACGAGCGCGCTGGCGAGTTCGATGTCGTGATAGATCGGGACGCCGCCGAGGTGGACGTACGTCTGCGTCAGGAACGGGTCGCCGACGACGATTCCGGCGACGCCGCTCCCGAGGACGATCACCAGACCCGTGATCAACGCGCGGCGGTAGGCGGTGACCATGCGGTGGTCGTACACGCTGGCTCCGGGGTCGACCTCCCTGTCGAGCACTTCCGACTCCAGGTAGTCGAGGTCGTAGGCGACGTAGATGAGCACGAACGCCGTCGTGGTGAGGACGCCGCCGATGAACCCTCCGCCGGGGAGGTTGTGGCCCTGGAGGAACAGCCAGATCGAGAGGACGAGGACGATGGGGACGGTCACGCGGACCGTCGTCTGCATGATCCTCGTCGTCACGACGAATCGTCCCCCTCGAAGATCGGGTCGGCGTCGCGGTCGGCCACGGACTCCCCGCGTGCTCGCATCATCACGAGCACGAGGATGGCGATGGCGGCCGTCGCGACGACCAGCAGTTCGCCCAGCGTGTCGAACGCCCGGAAGTCCACGAGGATGACGTTGACGATGTTCGCGCCGCCGCCGCCCGGGACCGCCTGCTCCGTGTAGTAGGTGGCGATGCTCGTCGGGTCGGCGCCGGGACCGGGTGCGGTCAGGAGAACGGACGTGAACGCCATCGCGCCCACCAGAACCGACACGCCCGCGTCACGGGCGAGTACGAACCGCTGGACGTCCGAGTAGAAGGACGGCAGTCGCTGGAGGACGAGCAGGAAGATCAGGAGCACGAGCGTCTCGACGACCAGTTGTGTGAGCGCCAGGTCCGGCGCGCTCGCGAGGATGAAGAAGATGGCGAGCATGAACCCGAGGATGGACAGCGTGAGAACGCCGGCGAGGTGGGAGGAGGCGACGGGAACCGCCACGGCGGCGAGGAGGGCCGTCGTCAGCACGACGGCGACCGCCGTCGGCACGCCCAGGCCGTCGATTCCGAGAGTCCCACTGGTCGTGGCGAAGCCGGCCAGTGCGAGCAGACTCCCGGTCGCCGCCACCCACGTCAGGTACGTCCGGAGGACCCCGCTGTGGACGAGCGGACCGAACCGGGCGCTGGTCGCCTCCGTCGTCGAGACGGCCCAGTCGTACCAGCCGCGGGGCCGCACGGGGACCGGAGCGTCGACGCCGCGTCCGATGACCGCTCCGAGACGCCCCGCGAACGGGTACGCTGCGGCTCCGCCCAGGATGGCGACGGCGGACATCGCGACCGGGGGCGTGAGGTGCGTCGGTAGTCCGATTTTGAGATTCGCCTCGCCGACCGCGGTGGCGTCGATGGCCCCCTGAACGATAACGTCGACCGCCAGTTGCGGTGCGACGCTGACGACGGCCGCCGCGGCGGCCAACACGGCGGGCGGCGCCACCAGCGCGACGGGGGGACGGTGAATCTCCGCCTTCGGCGCTCGGCGCTCGCCGAAGAACATCGCGAGGAACTTCAGCGAGTAGACGACGGTGAACACGCTCGCGACCGTCGCAACGGCGGGGTACAGCCAGGCGAGACCCCCGGCCTCGTGAGCCACTTCGTACGCCGCCTCGAACAGCAGTTCCTTCGAGTAGAACCCGTTGAACGGGGGGATACCGGCCATGCTCAGCGCGGCGACCCCGGCCACGACGGCCGTCACGGGGAGGTCCCGCCAGAGCCCCCCGAGGTCGTCGAGGTCGCGGCTACCGGCCTCGTGGGCGACGATTCCCGCGACGAGGAACAGCGGCGCCTTGAACAGCGCGTGGTTGAGGAGATGGAACGCACCTGCCTCGCCGCCGTAGACGATGTCGAAACCGAAGCCCGCGACCATCAGCCCGAGGTGGCTCGCCGTCGAGTAGGCGAGAAGCTCCTTGATGTCGGTCGAGGTCACCGCCAACAGCGCCCCGACCGTCATCGTCAGAAGTCCGAGCGTCGCGACGAGCAGTACCCACTCGGGACTCATCAGCAGGGGGCGCAGGCGGCCGACGAAGTAGACGCCCACCTTGACCATCGTCGCGGAGTGGAGGAAGGCGGAGACGGGCGTCGGAGCGACCATGGCGTTCGGGAGCCAGAAGTGCAGCGGCACCTGCGCGGATTTGGCGGCCGCAGCGACGACGACGAGAACGAGCGCCGGCACGAACAGCCCCGACTCGCGCAGGGCGGCGCGCATCGCCTCCCCGTTCGCGAGCATCGCGGTCAGGTCGAAGGTCACGCCGCCGAGGGCACCCCGCGCCGCCACCGAGAGCGCGAGGAGGCCGGCGAGCAGACACAGGCCACCGCCGACGGTCACGAGCATGGCCATCCGCGCCGAGTAACGCGACTCGGCGTCGTCGGTGTGGTGGCCGATGAGCAGGAACGAACAGACGCTGGTCAGCTCCCAAAACAGGAATATCAACAGGAGATCGGAGGCGAGCGCGACGCCGAGTATCGAACCCATGAACGCCAGCAGGGCCGCGTAGTAGCGCGCCAGGCCGTCCTCGCCGCGCATGTACCGCGCCGAGTAGACGAACACGAGAACGCCGATGCCGCTGGCCAGGAGCGCGAACAGCAGCCCCCAACCGTCGACAGTGAACTGGACGCCCACGTCGAGGGCGGGGATCCACGACGCTCTGACGGTGCCGTAGCTGTCGGCCTGCGTCACCAGAAGCCCGAAGCTCGCCGCCGCGACGAGGGCTCCCGCGTAGCCGATCCGTTCACCGAGAACGCGATGCAGAAGCGGTGAGAGGACCGCGGCGACGAAGGGAAGCGCGACGATAGCCGTAACGACTGTGAGATTTGGTGCCATCGATGTTCGTCAATATCGGCCGAGACTCGAATTCCGGCACGCTTGAGTGTCGGCCTTTACGGGACCATCGAATCCTGTTGCAAAGTACCTGTTGACCGTCTCGGGCCGTGGTAGCCTGTCACGGGCTACCGTCCCGCGGTCGCCGCATCTGCTCGAACGCGGGGCCGTATCCGAGCGCAGACCTGCCGACAGTCATCCTCGGCCTCGACGGCGAGAACATTCACGGGGCGGGCGCGTTCGTCTCCACCGAGGAGGTCCTCGAGGTGGCCGATATCGTGCCCGAGGCCGCGGTCCGGTTCTGCGGGTGAGGGGGACGAAGGAGAGCGTCAACCCTCGTTCAGCGGGTCCGAGAGCGCCTCCTCGATGTCGACGTCGCCCGAGAGCATCTCGAAGGTGACGCCGTAGGTGGCCTCCTCTTCGAGGGCGGCGAGGAGCGTCCGCGCCACGTCGACGCGGGGCACGTCGCCGTCCCGCCGGTCGATGCTCTCGCCCGTCCGGATCCGACCGGTCCCCTCCTCGTTGGTCAGGGCGCCCGGCCGGACGACGGTGTACGTCAGGTCGCTCTCACGGAGGCGTTCGTCCGCATCGGCCTTCGCCCGCAGGTACTCTCTGAGTGCCTCCGGGGAGTCCTCGGGCGCGTCTGCGTTCATCGCGCTGAGCATGACGAACCGGCCGACGCCGGCGGACTCGCATGCCTCTATCAGGTTCACCGCGCCGTCGCGGTCGACCCCCCACACGTCGTCGCCGCCCGACCCCGCGGCGAAGATGGCGGCGTCACAGCCCTCGACGGCGCGGGAGACGTCCTCGGGTTCGGTGAGGTCCGCGTGGACCGCCGCGATACCGAGTTCCTCGATGTCCGAGAGTTGGTCCTCCGCACGGACCATCCCGACGCCCTCGTGGTCGCTCTCGCCGAGGAGTTCCGACGCGTGCTGTCCGACCTGCCCGTGAGCACCGGCTAGAAGTACGCGCATCGTGTTCGACCACGTTCGGTCGGCACGGCCAAGACGCTGTCGCCCCCGGAAACGCGAGACCGCTCGCCGGGGGAACCAGTACCGTTCGCTGAACAACATACGTTTGGTATGACGTGAGATGTCAGTGTAACACGTCAACGAGGCGCATACTGAGGGCGGAGGTGCTGGGAAGAGACGTGCCGTTCGACTACGCGGAGGGGTGGGTCCTGTTTCGAGGCGGTATCGGGAAGCTGCTCGACCCCTCGTGGACTGCCACCGAATTCCTGTTGAACGGCATCCCCGAGGGGAACCCGCTCGGTAGGTTCACGCCGTCGATTCCAAACTGACATCAGAATCACCTTCACGTTCGAGGGGCGTTCCGGCGGAGACTTCGAAGAGGACACTTCCCATTCCTCGGAGACCGAAGCCGTTTCGCGCGATGCCAGCGTAGGTTCCGCCCGGAGACCACACCGGTCTCGTAGAGATAGCCTTTCAACGACGACTGTTCGAGGAGGGCCTCCGTCCCGGAGTGCTCGACGTCGGCAGTACTGATGCAGTCGATCGCTGTGTCGCGCGTAAATGTCTCGTCTGTCTCGACTGTCTGCTCGAGTTGCTCGAACGCTGTTTGTTGATGGGGTCAGTGACGTTGACGAGTGCCGCAGCACGAGTAGGCCGTGTCTCGGCTACGGTAAGTGGTGGACACTGCATGCCTCTATAGTAGCTCGTGCAACTGTCCACTCACCCGACCGCACGCTGCCGTGCGGTCGGGTGAGTGATGACTTGCACTCGTTACTATAGTATCGATACACTCAATTCGATGACTCCGGTCTTTGGGGGGTCTACAGCGATTCGAACGCTTCGACGGCAGCCGACGCGACACTCACGTCCTCCTCCGCGCTTCCACCTGAGACGCCAACAGCTCCGACCACGCGTCCGTCAACCTCAAGCGGAATTCCGCCACCGAACGTGACGATTCGACCGTCGTTTGTGTTGCCAAGCCCGTACAGCGATTCGCCGGGCTGCGAGACCTCCCAGATCGTCTCTGTATCGAGTTTGAGCGACACCGAACTGTAAGCCTTATTCTGGGCAATGTCGATGCTCGCAAGCAGTGCATCATCCATGCGGTGAAATGCGACGAGGTTTGCCCCCTCGTCCATGACCGCAATACACATCGGGACATCGATCTCCTCGGCTTTCTCTTCGGCAGTGTCCACGAGCTGTTTGGCGACGTCGAGTGATATCTCTGTCATCTCTGCTGGTCTGATAACCGCATCTATCCATAACGATTTAAAATTTTGTGCGCTCGGGGGTAGCCGGATATGACTTCGAGGAGCCGGCTACACAGTGGGGGAGAAAACATCACGGACATCTCGCCAGGGAGCGGCTGTCGCTAAAAGAGTAGTCTGTACAGTGGTGGCTGTCTCAGGCGTTGTTCATCCGCAGCGTCGTCTCGGTTTGACATTCCATGCAGGTCGCCACGCGATACGGTTCGCGGGAGTACTCTGCGTTCGTCGGCTTTGAGCTCTCTATCCGGAGCTCCACCCGGACCTTGTGGAGCGTCTCACGTGCGCATTCCGAGCATGCTTCGGTGACTCCGTCGAGGGCGGATGGTTTGGTTGCCATAGCAGTCTGTTGGAGTCGCGGAGACCGAATAAAGAGAGAACTCCGTCTCGAATCGTTTCACTCCGTCTCAGATGCTTCCAATCGTTCACCGCACGACGGTGACTAACCTTGAGACGCATCGAGCATCGACGAGGCGGTTCACTCGTCGCTAAGCTAGTTAGGGATCGAATACGCGCTGAGAAGGGCAGAATCGGCACAGCGACAGTCGCTCGTGGAACTGTCTCCCCACCCGACCGCACGACAGCGATCGGGTGTGTGATGACGTGCACTCGTTACTAGAGTTTGGAAGCTGAATATTCAGTGCGAGACCATATACGCTGAGACTCGGTAGCACCAACTGTGTCAAAACGGTGTCTGGACCGGTTATGCCTAGAGTTGGTAGACAATCGCCTCGAACGGACGGAACTCGTGGGCAGTGGGGTCAGTCGGACTGTTGTCGTAGTTGCTTACGATAACGTCCGAATCCGTGATTTCCACCGATGGACAGTCGAAGAGAGCAGGTTCGGTTGACCAGTTGAGGACGACGAGAATCGCATCGTCACCAAGTGTTCGGCGATAAGTATAGAGGCGCTCGTGGTTGGGGAGCAAGAGTTCGTACTCACCGTAGACGAGGGTGTCCGATTCGTGTCTAAGCGCGATGAGTGACTGATAGTGGTGCCAGATGGACTGTTCGTCAGCAAGTGCCGCTTCAACGTTGATGTCGTGATAGCTCTCGTTGGCTCTGAACCACGGCACGCCGTCAGTGAAGCCAGCACTGGGGTTACCCGACCACTGCATCGGTGTTCGTGCGTGGTCACGACTCTGGTAGTTAACGAGGTCACGTGCCTCCTCGAAGGAATCAATTTTCCCTGCTTCGATGAGCTCCCGAACCTTCCCAATAGTCATTACATCGTCGAGTTCGTTGAGGCTGTCAAACTCGTCGTTCGTCATGCCGATCTCCTCCCCCTGGTAAATATACGGGGTGCCACGCAGCGTCAACAGAAACGTGGCGATGAGTTTTGCACTCTCCTCGTGATATTCTCCGTCGTCACCAAACCGCGAGACAATTCGAGGAACATCGTGATTACCGAGGAACAATGCGTCCCAGAACTCGGATGCGAGTTCGTTTTGAGCACGGGTTACGATTTCCTTGAATTCTGTAAGGTCCCACTCTCCCCACCCCTCGGGGTCCCACGGTCCATTCGGACCATCGTCGACGGCCAAGTGATTGAACTGGAAGATCATGTCCAGTCCGCTTCCACCCTCAACGAGATAATCAGCGGCCTGGTCAATACTTGTCCCACCCATCTCGCCGACAGTCATGACGTCGTAGTTCGCGAGGGTATCGTCGTAGACTTCCTGGAGATATTCGTGGATGCGAGGGCCGTGAGCATACTGCTCGTGTCCTACGAGCGGTTCGTTTGGATCACCGTCAGGGAGCCCCTCAGGTTTCGAAAGAAAGTTGATTGCATCCATACGGAAGCCGTCTATACCTCTCTCGAGCCACCAGGTGACCATCTCCTTGATGTCCGCTCGAACATCTGTGTTTCGCCAATTGAGATCCGGTTGGTTCTCATCGAATATGTGGAGATACCACTGTTCACGCACCTCATCGTAGGACCACGCCGGACCGCCGAATATGGATTGCCAGTTGTTCGGGGGGGTATCTGGTGACCCGTCGCGCCAGTAATAGTAGTCCTCGTACTTGCCCTCACGCCGTCGTGAGTTCCGGAACCACTCGTGTTCCTTCGAGGTATGGTTGATGACGAGGTCCATGATGAGTCGCATGTCCCGTGCATGTAGCTCAGCTACTAACTCCTCCCAGTCAGCCATTGTCCCGAACTCGTCCATGACCGAACGGTAGTCACGGATGTCGTAGCCGTTGTCGGCGTTCGGTGATTCATATACTGGACAGAGCCAAACGACGTCGACGCCTAATTCGTCGAGATAATCGACCTTCTCTGTGATTCCTGGGATATCGCCAACCCCGTCGCCGTTGCTGTCGTTGAAGCTTCGCGGATAGATCTGATAGACGACGGCTTCCTTCCACCACTGTTTCTCGATGTCAACACTTCGTCTCTGGGTCGTCGTTTGGGAATCGTTGTGAGTCATGGCTGTGATTTGGCAGTTGGTTTTGTGGCGCTACTACGGGGTGAGATAGACGCGAGCTTCGTACGGGCCGAGTTCAAACGATGGTCGTGGCGCTGTCGGTACGTCGGTATTCGCGAGAGCGAGTTCGAGTTCGTCGAGAGCGATGCTGTCGGGTACGACGAACTCGACCGGATCCGTTCCGAAATTGAGGACGACGAGGCCACGTTCGTCGCCAAGCGTTCGTGTGTAGGCAAAGATAGCAGGGTGGCTCGGGAGGAGGAGATCGAACGCTCCATATACCAAGACGTCACGGTCGTGGCGGAGCTCGATGAGATCCTGATAGTAGTGCCAGACGGAGTTTTCGTCAGCGCGGGCGTGTTCAACGTTGACTGTCTCGTAGTTCGAGTTACAGCCGATCCACGGGTCGCCGTCGGTGAAGCCAGCGTGAGGCGCATCCGACCACTGCATCGGGGTGCGAGCGTTGTCTCGACCGACATACTCCACTGCATCACGAACATCGTCGTAGGACTCGGCATCGCCCTCTTCGAGTGCCTCTTCGACGAAGTTCACCGCCTCGACGTCCCGAAGTTCGTCTGGGGAGGCGAACGACGCGTTCGTCATCCCGAGTTCCTCACCTTGGTAGATGAACGGCGTCCCCTGGAGTGTGTGGGTGAGTGTTCCGAGGAGCTTTGCGCTTTCTTCGCGATACGTGCCGTCGTCGCCGAAGCGAGAGACCATCCGCGGCTGGTCGTGATTGTTGAGATACAGACTGTTCCACCCCTCGTCTGCGAGGCCGTTCTGCCACTTCGCGATGATCTGCTTGAACTCGACGAGCGACCAATCACCGGCGTCCCATTTGTGTTCGTCGTGGTCGAAAGAAACGTGCTCGAACTGGAACACCATCGAGAGACCATCGACGCCAGGGCCGACGTACGTCTGTGCGTCGTCGACGCTGGCACCAGGTGTCTCCCCGACAGTCAAGAGTGACTCGTCCGAGAGCACTTCATCGCGCATCTCACGGAGATAGTCGTGGATGTTCGGGCCGTTGAAGAAATGCTCTGCACCAGTCAGTCCCCCATCCTCGTTACCATCGGGGAGTCCGTTCGTTTTCGAGATGAGGTTGATGACGTCCATCCGGAAGCCATCGATCCCCTTCTCCAACCACCAGTTCATCATCTCGTAGACTGATTCACGAACGTCCGGGTTGCGCCAGTTCAGGTCCGGTTGGTTCTCGTCGAACAGA
The DNA here is from genome assembly GCF_059695585.1 of Halogranum roseipondis. Taxonomy (NCBI): domain Archaea; kingdom Methanobacteriati; phylum Methanobacteriota; class Halobacteria; order Halobacteriales; family Haloferacaceae; genus Halogranum; species Halogranum roseipondis. The sequence continues at coordinate 240,519 of NZ_JBUEED010000008.1, read as the reverse complement.
TGGAGATACCACTGGTCGCGTACTTCGTCGTATGTCCACGCAGAACCGCCGAATACCGACTCCCAATTGTTCGGGGGGTCGTCTCCGTCGTTGGTGCCATCGCGCCAGATGTAGTAGTCCTCGAACGTACCGTCGCGTCGACGCGATCGCTGGAACCACTCGTGTTCGCTCGATGTATGATTGACGACCAGGTCCATGATGAGACGAATGTCTCGTTCGTGGAGTGCACTCAGGAGCTGTCGCCAGTCATCCATCTCTCCGTAGGCGTCGTTAATCGAGCGGTAGTCGCTGATATCGTAGCCGTTGTCAGCCTGCGGCGACTCGTAGACGGGACAAAGCCAGACGGCGTCCACACCAAGGTCGTCTAAGTAATCAACTCGCCGCTCGATGCCACAGAGATCGCCGATACCGTCGCCGTTGCTGTCGTTGAAGCTTTTCGGATAAATCTGGTAGACGATCGCCTCTTTCCACCACATGCGGTCGACCCCTGCTCTCGTCTTGATAGCGTCTTTCGTAGTCATTGGTCAAGTCCGATCATATCTCTCACACTCGCTGCTACTTGCTACGGTCATTGACCATCGACTTATACAGATACAAAATCGCGAAGAACGGCTTCTACCCGAAATTTTATTCGGGTGTGTGTAACAATCGTAGATGACCATGATGGACAATGACAATGGGAGCGGCAACCGACCGCCGCTTTCACGGCGGCGATTCGTACAAGCGCTCGGAGCAACCGGGGTCACAGCCGGTTTCGCGGGCTGTGGTGGCCAACAAGCGGTTGAAACGACGGATTCGTCGTCGAATAACACCGGAAATGACGCGGCCGACACCGCGACACCGGCCCCGGTCGACAGCGAGACCAAGCGGAAGATTCAGGAACTCGCGTACGTCACGAACCAGACTCTTCCAGTCCTCCCGCTCCAGGAGAAACTCGCCCAGTCGTTCCAGACGACCGACGACTGGTCCGTTCCCTCGAAGGACAGCCCGAAAACGCAGCTCTACTGGCCGACCGAGTGGCTCCCCCGCACCGGCGCGTGGAGTCAGTCCGACGGGGCCAACGACTCGAAGCTGACACTGGCACAGTGGGCAGTGCCACAGGATTCGCAGTACAACCCGTGGAACGGCAAGAACTTCGCCGAGCCTCGGCGGATGCTGTTCGATCGGTTCATGCGGTACAACCTCGCAAAGCAGAAATACGAACCGTACCTCATCTCCGACTACTCGCTCGACGGGAAAACCATGACCCTCTCGGTTCGTGAAGATCAGACCTGGCACAACGGTGACCAGGTCACTGCCACGGACGTCGCGAATCAGATCAAACTCGACATCTACAACGGCGGGAGCCTCGGCCAGTTCGTCGCCCCCGAGGACACGGGGAAGGTCTCAGAGCGTGTGACGACGGCCGACGACTCCACCGTCGAACTGTCACTCACGATGGCGGCGAACGAAGAAGTCCTTCTCGCGTATCTCCAGCCGAAGTACCTCGTCGCTCACGAAGGAACTTACGGTGAGTACGTGCAGCGGTTCGACGATGCAGAGTCGGACGACGCTCGCTCGAAAGTGCTGGGTGAGCTGACGAGCGAGACTGTCCCCGAGCCGGTCGGCTGCGGCCCGTTCCAGTTCGAAAACGCGGACACCCAACGGACCCTGCTCACGAAGTACGAAGAGCATCCGGACGCTGGTCAGATCAACTTCCCGGAAGCTGAGTACCTCTATATGCCGTCGAATCAGAAGCGCTGGAACGCGCTCATCAACGAACAGACCGACGGGTCGGCGACGCTGTTCATGCCCTCGAACAAGCTCAATCAGCTCCCCGACTCGGTGCAGGTCAGTCTCATCCCGCGTCACTGGGGACTCGGCCTCGTTTTCAACTTTGAGAAAGAACCAGTCGATGACCCACGCGTCCGCAAGGCGATTGCACACGTGATCAACCGCGAGTCGGTGGCGAAGAACTCCGGTGCTGGCACCAACTCGAAGGTTGCAGTCACGTATCCGAGCGGCCTGACCGGCGAGTTCAATGGTCAAATTGAGAACCACTGGCTAGAGGGCGTTGCAGATAAGTTCGAGACGTACGGTACGAACAAGTCGCAAACCGACAAGGCTGCCGCACTGTTGGAGGAGGCAGGCTACCAAAAGCAGGGTGGCACGTGGAAGAAGAACGGAAAGGCACTGAGCATTCCCATCAAGGGGCCCGCCGGGTTCTCTGACTGGGTTTCGGGCGCACAAACGGTCGTCTCACAGCTCCAGCAGTTCGGCATTAAGGCTGAAGCCGTGATGAAAGATACCTCGACCTACTGGGGGAAGGACTACACCAACGGTGATTTCGTCGTCGGACTGCAGGGATGGGCGTCGTACGATCACTCCTATCCGTATTTCCACTTCAAGTGGATCTTCGACAGCTGGGACGCGAAAAACGCATGGAACCTTCCGAGTGAATTCGAGACCCCGGTCCTCCACGAGAAGGTTCGCGACAGTGAGACGGTGACGCCTGCAGAGATCGTCTCAGAGCTAGCCTCAAGTCAATAACGGAGGACACTCATGAGCTACATACTGAAACGGATTGGCCAATCGATACTCACCGTCTTCGTCGTGATCTCGGCCAGCTTCGGTCTCATCCGGTTGCTGCCAGGTGGCCCACTCGACTACTTGCGAGCCCAAGCGATTCAACAAGGCGGAAGCGACATGTCGATGGCCGAAATCAACGCCCGGATCGCCGCACAGACCAACATTGCAGTTGACGAGCCGGTGTACATCCAGTACATCGACTATATGGCTGCGATGCTTCAGGGCGACTTTGGCCAGTCCATCTGGTACGATCGGGCAGTCACGAGTGTGATCGGCCCGGCGATACCGTGGACGGTCTTTCTGACCGCATCGGCACTGTTTCTCGCGTTTACCATTGGGGTGTCGCTGGGAGCATTCATGGCTTACAAGGAAGGGTCGAGTTTCGACGTCGCCAGCACCGGTATCGGGTTGGTCCTCAACTCGACGCCCGGATACGTCGTCGCATTGCTGTCCGTGGCCTTCCTCGGTTACCGCTTCGACTTGTTCCCGACGGGCGGTCGCTACGCCTCTGAACTCACGCCAGGGCTCAACCTCCCGTTCCTGACGAGCGTGCTCTATCACGGCACGTTGCCCATCTTCTCGATGGCTATCGTCGGTTTCGGTGGGTGGGCGCTGAGTATGCGTGGCAACAGTATTCGTGTGCTCGGTGAGGATTACCTTCGCGTCGCCCGCCTCCGTGGACTACCGACGCGCCGTATCGCTATCCGATACGTTGCTCGCAACGCCATTCTGCCGATGTACACCGGGTTGATGATTGCCATCGGCACCGTCTTCGGTGGGGCAGTCATCATCGAGAACATCTTCGCCTATCCAGGTGTCGGCTTCTATCTGATTCAGGCGATCAACGCCCGTGACTACCCGCTGATGATGGGTGGGTTCATTCTCATCACAGTTGCGATGGTGATCGGGATCACGATCGCCGACCTGACGTACGGGTGGCTCGACCCCCGAGCCAAAGGAGGTGCGTCGCGTGAGTCCTACTGACCGAGATAGCTACGAGACACACAAGGAGGACGACACTACCGGTCTCGACGAGTCCGTCGCCCACGACGACCCAGCAACCGACCTCACCGACGTTGCACGTCCACGCTCGGCCATCACCGGTCACGCCCGAAACGGTCGCGTCGCTGCTGATGGCGGGACACCCACCTCGGAGTTCCAACAGATGGCCGAGATGTCGATGACTGACGGCGAGCGTCGTCGTCAGTGGTTCGAGGAGAAAGTCCTCGCGCCAGCCCGCATCGTCTGGGACGACTGGCGCGCCCGGACGGGTGTGCTCGTCGTCCTGTTCTACCTGTTTGTGGGGACGATCGGGCCGATGCTCGTCACAGCGCCACGACCCAATCAAGGGCCACTTCTGGTCGGCGCCTTCCGGACCCTCGAGTATCCGCTCGGAACGACGGCATCAGGGACAAATATTCTCTCGCAGCTCGTCTATGCGACGCCGTCGATGCTCATCATGATCGCCTCCGGAGCCGTGTTCACGGTTGGCCTCGGAACGGCGATCGGCACTCTTGCGGGCTACAAGGGTGGTCGCCTCGATAGCGGCTTGATGACCCTCACGGACATCATGATGACTATCCCCGGGTTGCCGCTGACGATTGTCTTGGCAGCAGCACTCGATATCCGGGGAAGCCCGGTCACTATCGGGGTCCTCATCACCATCAACGCGTGGGCTGGACTGGCCCGGGCGGTTCGGTCGCAAGTGCTTACGCTCCGCGATGCCGAATACGTTGAGGCCTCCCGGATCATGGGTATGAAAACCCCGACGATCATCGGCGGGGATATCATCCCGAATCTGATGCCGTACATCACGATGAACTTCGTCCAGCAGGCGCGGGCGGTTATCTTCGGGTCTGTTGGGCTCTACTTCCTCGGTGTGTTGCCGTACAACGGCATCAACTGGGGAGTGATGATGAACGCGGCTGTGAACCGCGCCGGGGCGACGTCCTCACCCGCCGCGTTTCACTGGCTGTTGATGCCGATGCTGACGATTATCGTTCTCGCGCTTGGGTTGACCCTCCTCGCACAGGGTGCAGACCGTATCTTCAACCCACGAGTTCGTGCCCGTCACGCGAAGTCGATTGCGGGTGACGACAGCGATGACGAGGGAGATGACCCGCCGAATAGGGGACTCAACGTGGGATGGCAGTCCGAAGGTGGAGGAGTCTGACATGCAACGAAGCAAACAACGCACAGGACGCAGCACCGCAGACCCAATCGTCGAGGTCCGCAACGTGAGCGTCACCTACGACTTGGAGCACCGTGACGCGATGGTCCTCGACGACGTCAGTATCGACCTCCAACGGGGAGAGATTCTCGGCGTCGTCGGCGAGTCCGGGTCGGGAAAGTCGATGTTGGCCAACGCCATGATGGACGCCGTCGAAGAACCCGGCATCACGACTGGTGATGTACGGTACTATCCAGAATCCGGGTCCGACCCGGTGAACGTCCTCGACCTTTCGGATCGAGAGCTGAAAGAACTCCGCTGGGAGGAAATATCGATGGTGTTCCAGGGGGCGCTTTCGTCGTTTAACCCCACGATGACGATTCGTGGGCACTTCGAAGAGACGCTGAAGGCCCACGACTACGACGTCGACGAAGGGATGGAACGAGCACATCAGTTGCTCTCTGACCTCTATCTCGACCCCGAACGGATACTGGAGTCGTACTCACACGAACTGTCGGGCGGCATGAGTCAGCGGGCGCTTATCGCGCTCTCGCTCGTTTTAGAGCCGAACGTCCTCTTAATGGACGAGCCGACAGCAGCGCTCGATCTCCTGATGCAGCGTTCGATTCTGAGTCTCCTTGATGATATCAAAGAGAAGTACGAACTCTCGATTCTGTTCATCACTCACGACCTCCCGCTCGTTGCTGGACTGGCCGATCGATTGGCCATCCTCTATGCCTTCGAACTCGCGGAGGTCGGCCCGAGTGAGCAGATCGTTCGGCATTCACAACACCCCTACACTCGGGCGCTGCTGAAGGCAGTGCCGAACCTCGATGCTCCGATCGAAACGATGAAACCGATCGAGGGGTCGGCACCGAATCCAGCACACACGCCAGAGGGCTGCCATTACGCACCGCGATGTCCACTTGCGACGAGCAAGTGTCATCGAGAGGCCCCACCGTGGGAGAACGTCGGCGACGAGCATCGGACAGCATGTTTCCACCACGAAGACGCAGAGGAAGCGGTCCCCTTCGAACAGGACGTGATGCAGTCATGAGCGACCGATACACTGACGACGACATCGTGATGTCGCTCGACGAGGTCTCCGTCCACTTCGAGAAAGAGCAGGGACTCGTCGACTCGCTGTTCAACGATCCCGACCGGGTACAGGCCGTCGACGATATCTCCATCGACATCGAGGAGAACGACGTGCTCGCGCTTGTTGGGGAATCGGGCTGTGGGAAGACGACCCTCGGTAAAACCATCATCGGCGTCCAGCGGCCGACCGAGGGCAGCGTGAAGTACCGCGGACAGGACGTCTGGGACGCAAAAGACGGGGTGGGGGACGTCGATATCCCCTACGGTGACATCCGGAAGGCGCTCCAGATCATCCATCAAGACCCCGGTGCAGCGCTTAATCCCAACCGGAAGGTGCTGACGTCACTGGAAGCACCCATCGAGCGATGGAAACCCGAGATGTCGACCGAGGACCGCCGGGCACGCATCTTCGCGCTTCTCAAGCGCGTCGGAATGGAGCCACCCGAGGATTACGCCCATCGATTCCCCCATCAGCTGAGTGGTGGTGAACAACAGCGTGTGGCCCTCGTACGGGCACTCCTGATGAACCCGGACGTCATCCTCGCCGACGAGGCAGTGAGCGCACTGGACGTGTCGCTCCGTGTCGAGACGATGGACCTACTCTTGGAGCTTCAAGAACAGTTCAATACGTCGTTCGTGTTCATCTCGCACACGCTGTCGAACGCCCGCTACCTTGCCGAGAAGGCTGATGGTCGTATCGGCATCATGTATCTGGGTGAGCTTGTCGAAATCGGGCCGCCCGAAGAGGTGCTCGGCGATCCGAAACATCCCTACTCGAAGGTGTTACGATGGGCAACTGCCGACCTCGATCCGAGCAGTCAGGAGATGGTCGATCCACCGGTCCGGTCGATCGATATTCCCGATCCAGTCAACCCTCCCTCGGGCTGTCGGTTCCACACCCGGTGTCCCGAAGCGCGGGAAGCCTGTACGACTGCTGCTCCAGAACTCGGCGACGATGAGGCGACGCCCGGAGCACACTGTGCAGCCTGTCATCGAACCGACCCGAACCACGAGTATTGGGAGAGCCAACCACTGGAGGGCGTCCATGACAGTGACGCCGTGACGACAGGAGAGGCCGATGATTAACCACGTTGACCAATCTCCGGGGAGGAGAGTCAAATGACTGCAATCTGGCGGATGTTCTTCGCTTTGAGCATCGTCCTGCTTGCATTTCTCGGCCTCTCCGTTCCCTACGTCGAACCAGGAACGGCAACCTTCGTCGTCGCGTTGTTGAGCTTTGGGATGCTTGGCGTGATGCTCGTCGGCTCGTCCGTCTTCATCTACTTCGACTGGGATCCGTTCGAGGAAATCGAACTGACCAGCTGACCCCATGAATAGCCAGACTACATCCATGCCACGTGCGCTTGTCGCCATCGAAGACACGGACCGTGACCGAGATGTCCTGCAACGAGCCAAGAAGTTCGCTATCGGAGCAGAGATCGACCTCGTCGTCGTCGCACTCGCGACCCCAGACGAGTACGCTGAGGTCGAGCGAACACTGGACGAAATCGGTCGCGCCGAACATACGAGTTACGACGAGGGCGCCGTTCTCGAAGGGCTATTCGGCGATGTCGACGATCTCGCACACGGTGTCCTTGGTGACGCTGTCGGGTACGAACTGCGAACAGTTGTTGCCGACACAAACGACCAGGCGACGTCCATCGTCGACATCGCACGTCAGACCGACTGTGACCATGTGTTCCTCGCTGGGGTCCGTCGATCACCGACGAAGAAAGCCATCTTCGGTGACCGAGCACAACAGGTCATCCTCGAGTTCGAGGGATACGTAACTGTCAGCATGAGCTGACAACCTTGCTTTTACTTCGACCGAGGACCTCTTACCACCTCGTCTCATACCCTTATCCACCAATATTCAACTCATATGGCTGAGGACTCACGACCCACGAAGACAATGACTGGTGCACAGGACGACTTAGCGCTTCGAGACGAACTCAACGTGTTTGGACTCTCAGACACCGAGATTGACACGTATCTCGCTCTGCTGTCACTCGGTGAGGCACCGACACGTGCTGTTGCCGATGAAGCCGACGTTACACAGCGGGCCGTGTACGGAATCGCTGAGCGACTCGAACGTCGAGGGCTCGTTCGCGTGAAAGAACACGCATCACCCACGACCATCAGTGCCTTACCACCGAAAGAGGCGATTGCGAACCTCTCGTCACGACTTGAAGCGCTGACCCCCTCACTCGAGGAGCGATTTGAACAGACAACAAATGAAGCTCCCGAGATACAGATTATCAAGTCTCGTGAGACTGTCCTCAAGCGATTGCAGAACGCACTCTCGGAGGCCGAAACAGAGGCGCTCGTTGCTATTCCCGACCACGTCTATCCAGAGATCGAATCAGAACTCAGGGACGCGGTCGATAAGGGCGTGTTCATTTTCCTCCTCCTCGGTGAGACTGCCGGCCCCAACGACGATACGCGAGATTTCACCGGTGTCGCAGACGTCGTTCGCTCTTGGGACGCTAGTATCCCATTCCTCTATACGGTCGACAACGAAGCGGCAATGATTGGTGACCCACACGTCCTCTCGTTGCAGCACAACGACAAAGAGGCTGTCACCATCTCACAGCCACATCTTACGTCGTCTGTCCTGGGGATGTATCTCAGCGCCTACTGGCCCGTCTCCACGATTCGACACGTGACAGACCCCGATTCGCTCCCTGCGTCGTACGACTGGTTCCGTGAAGCCGTCTTGCAGGCATTCCTCCATCGGGAAGCAGGACACGATTTGTGGGCTGACATCGTGACCGAAAGTGGCGCAGAACTCTCGGGGAAGGTGAGTGACGTTCGACAGGCATTCGTCGAGCCTTCAACGAATGACTTTACTCTCGAAACGAGCCTGTATCTCGAGACGGATGATGGTGAAGTGAGTGTTGGCGGTCCAGGTGCGTTTATCGAAGATTACCGGGCAGAGGCTGTCACACTTCGGTTTGAGTGAGGTAGATCCACACGTTTGGATATCGTCCGAAGCAGGCGACGTTCGAGTGGACGAACGACGACTATTGAGTGACGAGTACCAAGCGGACGCGGACGGAGCCGTGAACATCGCAGACCGCTACCTCAGCGGAGAGAGTCGTTCCAGAGAACACGAGAACGACGATGACTCGGCTGAGGATGGGGCGGGTTTGGCGTTTGATCGCGCCACAAGACAGCCAAGCCTAACGAAGCGCGGAGCGATTCGTTCGCACACTAGAAATCGGAGATTTCTGGGGACATCTTCAGGCGCGGGAGGAAGTCAAACAATCATCAAGCGTATATATCAGCGCTCGAGAATATGCGAGCATGCGACGCCGTGCCCTCCTCACCACGATTGCCACTGGTGGCACCGTGGCTACCTCCGGTTGCAGTACGACGAGACAGTCCTGTGGACCTCCCACGGAGACGTTCGACCGATCAGGCGACCGCTGGCCGATGGCCGGATACGGCCCGACGAACACTGCCCACGTCCCGTCCGGACCGTCGAGCGGCGAGAGACAGTGGCAGACCGACCGCGAGGCTGGCGAGGGACCTCGATTGAACGGCTTGTTCAGCACTCCCCTCGTCGGCGACGATTCGGTGTACGTTTCGATACGACAGCTCGATCGACACGAGTTGGACTCTCCCGGCTACCTCGTCGCGCTGGACGACGAGACTGGCGAGTTGCAATGGCGGGTCGAACTCCCGTCTCTGGCGAGCGGCGATCCAGCACTCGCGGATGAGACCATCCTCGTCGGGGATAGTGATGGGACGCTTCACGCGGTCTCCACCACGGGCGAGCGACGCTGGACGCAAGACCTCGGCGCAGGGGTCCAAACTCCAACGGTCTACTATAGCCAGGGTTCGTTGTCCAAGAATTCGTGTAGCCAAGACTCTCAGCTCTCGGTCACGATGACTCGGCTGCGTTCGGCCATATACGGATGGCCGTACCCGCAGTAGACCGTACACACAAACCCGAACGAACCGGTTGTGTTCACCACGAACCCGAGTTCGCTGGGCACCGTTGAGTGATGCCAGAGGTACACCGGTGGAGTGAGCGTTCCACCATACTCGGTTCCCCATCCAGAACCTGTCATCATTCCTGGGCCGTATCCCGGCATCGCTCCCGAACCATACTCACCCTTAGGGCCCTGCCTGGGTCCTTGACCACCCCACGGACCGTATGCTCCACCATGAGGCCCGTGGTGACCACCCCACGGACCGAACGGGGCACCACTTCCAGGGCCTTGCGCCCGATCATCGGGTCTTCTCCACATGAACTCGTCGTTAACAACGACGAGACTGTGATCCGGATACGCGGCCTCGGCCGCGTCGTGCAGGCTTTCGAGAGTAGCCCCCTGAGGAATAGGGATAGCCTGTCTGTTCCGTTGTGCCCGCTCCTCAGAGGATGGGATATTCCTACGTACTGCATCGGGGAGTTTGTCGATTGCGGCACTGGATTCAACGTTGAAGAGAGTGAGTCGTAGTTCGTCGCCGGGCGAAAGCGTTAGTTGGTCGAGTTCCGAGCCGCTCTCGTCTAAGAGGAAGTATCCCCAGTGATACGACCCGACGAAGGCCCGAACCGGTTCTGTTTGCTGGACACTGACCTCTGATTGGGCGTTCAGGTGGTGTGTAGAACCGTCTGGAGATCGTTGAATAAGTTGGTTCACACCCGCACATCCGGCTAGGGGTGTTGCGCCAGCAAGCGCAATCACTTCACGCCGAGTAATTGGGTTAGACAGCTCCTCCATAGTACGAGAAGAGGCGATGTAGACTAATGATAGTATTCCTACATTCCGTTCGGTTTGTAGTTCTACTATCGCCTACTCTCGCAGTTATCTACGTAATTTATAGTATCAGATATATTATTGAATTCGATCTCTATGCGTCACTATCTCTACCAGGTCCTACGATGGAGAATGGCTGGGTGGGCGTTTGAGGCCGAGTTCGGCGAGAACGCTCGGCATCTTGCCGAGCAGATCGTAGGTTTCTCGATAGGCCTTTCGGAGCTGGATTCGGAGGCCGTTGCTGGCACTCATGACCCATTCGGCGAACCCGCCGCCTACCGGGGCGGCGGGTTCGTCCGGGTTATCGACAACGATCCTGCTACTCGCGAATAGCGGACACCATAGTCGATCCCCGTTGTAGGGGGACTAGACGTCCGGTACGGACCACTATCCCGAATCGCGGACTGAATATGGAGATGTTCAGCCACCGAGCCACCAGCCGTAGAGCTGTTCCTGCACGTCTGTATCCCGATGCTTCTTCGAGTGGCCGTAGGTCTTCCCCTTGAGGAGCTGGCGTTCGATAGCGTTCGCTGCGAGGCGGAGGGCGTGGGCGGCACCGTAGCCTTCCCCATCGGCCGTGAAGTAGCCGCGGTCGGTAACCAGTCGAATCCCTGCCAGCACGAGCGGCACGCCCCGGCTCTGTTCCTTGTGCTCCTGCAGTTCGATGCTGGCCTTGATCACGCTCATCTCGCCGTACTTCGAGGTGACATTCTCGATCAGCGCGGAGACATCGTCGTAGTCCATCCCCTCGAGTAGGTCGAGCCCGAAAACCTGCACGGCGTTCCGGTCGTCGCGCTCCCAGGTGAGTGCCTCGATGACGTCTGTTTTCGTGATGATACCGACCGGCTCGTCGGTGTCGTCGGCCGTGACGACGAGCGAGGAGATCTCGTTCTCGAACATCAGCTCGACGACTTCGTCGAGCGGTGCGCTCCGCTCGACCGTCGCGACTGCGTCGGACATCAGGTTCCGTACCGGAAGATCGAGCATCCGATCGGCATCGCCCGCCCGCTCCCCGAACCCGCCACGGTTCTGGCCCCCGCCTCCGCGTCCACCGAAGCCGCTCGACGAACCTCCCTGGCTCTTACTGCCGCCCCGTGTCGTGAAGTCGATAACGTCGTACAGACTCAGCATTCCCGCGAGGTCGTCCCCGTCCACGACCGGGAGATGGGCGATCCCGGCTTCTCGGAGCATATTGAGCGCTTTTCCGATCGTGGTTTCGGGAGTCGCGCTGACCAACTCCGCCGTGTAGGCGTCGTCGACGGTCACTGCGTCGAGAGATGGACGCACAGCCTCGAGGACGGCATCGCCGGTCACCACACCGACAACGCGGTCGTTGTCGAGTACGGGGAGCGTTTTAGCGTCACTACCGATCATGAGCCGCGCGACCTCGCGGACGTCTTCGGTGCGGTCGACAGTCGGAACGTCTTGTACTTGTGACCCAACCTTCGCAGACGGCTGGTTGGACGAGGAAGCCAGCTGTCGACGGCTAACGACGCCGCGATACTCGTCGCCGTCCGTTACGATGACGGCATCGAGTTCTTGATTCTCGAACGCCCCGGCGACCTTCGAGAGCGGTGCACCGATGTCGAATTCGGTGTACTTTGAGGAGAGGATTTCTGAGATATCCATGTATGACTCTCTAGTAGGATGGTCTCTGGACGGTTATGCTTGTGCCACTCCGACCTCAGGGTCGAAGGCGTTCTGAGTGATACCTGAACGTCGAAACGAGGCGAGAGCCGAGTGTGAGAGGAGCTAAAGACTGGTGCGTCCACGGCGGACTAGGCACGACGTCACGGATCATCTGACCCGAGGTACGTCACCCATCTCAACCGATATCCATCGCCTCGAGTTGTTCTCGATATCGATTTCGGATCGTCACTTCAGTCACCTGTGCAACCTTCGCAACTTCTCTCTGTGTCATATTCTCGTTACAGAGGAGACATGCAGAGTAGAGTGCTGCCGCGGCAAGTCCCGTCGGAGACTTCCCCGACAACAGACCAGCCTCAGTAGACACGTCGATGATTTCAGTTGCTTTCCGCTGGACCTCTTCGCTCACCCCTAACTCTGAGGCGAATCGAGGCAGATACTGTTTTGGGTCGACCGGCTGCATCTCGAGCCCCAGTTCGCTCGCAATGTACCGATACGTTCGAGCGATTTCGATCCGTTCGATCCGAGCGACGGTGACGACCTCGTCGAGACTTCGCGGAATCCCCTCTTGGCGACACGCTGCATAGAGAGCGCCGGTGGCGACGCCCTCGATAGACCGCCCCCGAATGAGATCCTCGGCAAGTGCACGGCGGTAGATGACGCTCGCGACCTCGCGAACCGAACGCGGGACGCCGAGCGACGACGACATCCGGTCGATCTCCGACAGCGCGAACTGCAGATTACGTTCGCTTGCGTCCTTCGTTCGGATGCGTTCCTGCCACTTCCGGAGTCGGTGCATCTGACTCCGCTGATCTGCAGAGAGCGTTCGTCCAGCCGCATCCTGATTCTTCCAGTCGATGGTCGTCGTCATCCCATCGTCGTGCATCGTCTTCGTCGTCGGAGCGCCGACGCGGGACTTTGAATCCCGCTCGTTCTGGTTGAACGCCCGCCACTCGGGTCCGCGGTCGATCTGTTCTTCTTCGAGGACGAGCCCACAGTCGTCGCAGACCAACTCGGCCATCCCTGGACTCTGAACGAGTGTCGACGAGTCACACTCTGGACACGTTTGAACCGGGGAGTTCGACGACGTTTCTGTCTCCGTCTTCCCTCGATCGATTATCCGCTCCCGGGCGGGATTAGACATAATGGGTTCGTTCTACTCTTTCAGCTGTCGTTGTGCGATAGGTCATTGTATTGTATTCCGCTTCGAACAGTACGAGAGACGTCTCTCCTCTCTGTGGGCGACTCACGCCGTGGCAGTTGGAACTTGAAGGACGTGACGAGACTGACGCTCTCGCCACGCTGGAGTCTTCGGAAGAGACCGTCGTTTTCGGTCTCACTCGCGTGCACGAGTTCGCCGTCGGGGGTGACGATATCGGCTGACAGGAGGTTATCGATTATCACTCCATGCTTCCGGGAGAGCCAACTGAAGCCCCCGCCAAGGGTTAATCCACCGACACCGGTCGTCGAGTTGTACCCGACTGGTGTTTCGAACCCGAACGCGTGGGTCTCGCGGGCAAGTTCACCGAGCACGACACCCGGTTCCACGCGAGCAGTCTCCGTAGCCGGATCCACGCGGATCGAGTTCATCCGCGAGAGGTCGATCATGAGACCATCGTCGCCAGCAATCCGGCCAGCGACGCTCGACGCTGTCGCCACCCCCGTGTACCGAGATCGGGGTGTCGTGTTCGTTTCCGAACTGGACTGCGCTGATGACGTCTGCAGTCGAAGCACACTGGACGATGACTGCAGGATGCTTGTCTACCATCGCATTCCACACTGCTCGGGCATCGTCGTATCCCTCGTCTCCCGATCGGATCAGGTCACCACGAAGTGTCCCTGCGAGTGCAGCGGTCGATTCGACGTCCATGGTTGACTTTCGTACTGACATTGTGAACTCTATCGACGCGCGTTGCGAGAGAGACGAGGAGTAATCGAACTCTGTGACAGTCTGTTACCACGAGCGGGGGACAAGCATTGCCTTCGGTATCGATACCGAAACGAGCGGGCGGATCGTGGGATATCGACCTTCGCTCTACTATCATCGACAGCGGCCCTCCGATGTCGAAGCCGAGTAGATCTATCTCGTGTTGGTTGCCGCCCATCGGCGGAGAGTTTTGGGAGTATCGTCGGAGTGCAGAGAGCTGCTCTCCGGTGAAAATCGGCGAGTGGAGGCAGACGAGGCTCGCCGTTCCCTGACTGGCTACGATAAGCCCTACACGGTTACGAGTTCGTCGCTGGGGAAGTATCGGAGTGGACGACCCGCTCGACGACGATCGCGAGGGCACGCCGCATACGCTGAGAGAGTGCGCTGTCGCTGATCTCCATGTCCTCGGCAAGGTCAGTGAGGGTGATGCGCCTCGGAACCTCGAAAAAGCCGCGCTGATAGGCCATCACGAGCGCCTCGTACTGTTCGTCCGAGAGCGTTTCTGTCTCCTTCGGCGGAGACGGATTGTAGAGATGACGCAGCGTGACGGGGATACCCTGGTTCGTGAGTGCCATGTTGAACTCCGAGAGTTGTTCGTGTGTTCCAAACCGAAGCCGGAAGTCCCACGTCTCGGCTTTCCCTGTCGCTTCGAGGATCTTGGCGCGAGTTTCGACGAGAGCCGCAACGATACCGTTGATCTCGCTACTCCAGTGGACTTCGAAGAGCGTCTTCTCGTTGGTCGTCGTGAGTTGCGTGACGCTCTTCGTCTGCGGGCTCTTACCCAATGCGGCTTCGATGTCTGCACAATCGGTACCAGAGATCCAGAACAGTGGAATGATAGTCTCCTGCAGCGGAACGATTCGTTCGAGTTCGATAACGACCTCTGGAAAGTCCTGCAGGACGCGTCCAAGCTCGAAGGCATCTGCGGGAACGGTGATGTCGGCAATCACTGTCATTGGTGGTCTCGTCGATGCGGCGGTGAGATTGAGAGCAGTGTCATGAGTTATTGTAATGTGGTGGCAAATTACGAGGTCGAAGGCCAAAAGTCCAGGGTGTAGCTGATCAGGTTCGATATCGAAGGTGTGGGACGACGGCTCGGTACGCAACACTGCTTCTCCGTGTCTCTCGGTCACCCAACGGCCGTTCGGATACCTCTGAGGTAGCTAGAAAGTACGTCAGCAGCCACGACGAAGACGGTGATGAGTAGAGAAGTCGACAACTGCTCAAAAGAGGGCTCGATCAGCCTGCTCACAGAGAGTGTAGACACCGCGACGCGTGAATGTTGGCAGCGTGGAGGTGGAGGACGAACAGCCTGACGGGAACTGTCGTCCGCTCCCAACGTTCGTAATTCGCCGTTTTCAACGTTTCTCTGAGAGCGTGCAGAACAGACACGATAGAACACCAGACGTGAACGGTGTTGAACGGAGCTAAATCGCTTCTAACGGACGGGCCACTTTATCGATACCTGGTGTGTGACTCCAGGTAGGCCAATGAGTACCCAACCCACCTCGGCAACGACATCGTCCGGACAGGAAGCGACCACACAGCAACTGCGCCGAGATGACGTGTTTCACCTCCTGCAGAACGCGCGTCGGCGTGGCGTGGTGCGATACTTGAGCGAGCGCGGCGACGACGCGGTGTGCGAAATGCGGGACATTGCGGCACAAGTCGCCGCCTGGGAGAACGACAAACCAATCGCGCAGCTGGACTCGGACGAGCGACAGCGCGTGTACATCTCGCTCTATCAGAGCCATCTGCCGAAACTCGACGAGAAAGGTGTCATCGAGTACAATCAGAGTCGAGGCTGGGTCGAACCGACACCGCGACTCGAACAACTCGAAGCCTACGTGACGGATGATACCGACCCTGACGAACAGTCGACGGGTCCGAAGACGAAATCCAACACCGCCGACTCGACGTCGATGAAATACTACAGCGGCGCTACCGTCGTCAGCCTCGCGTTGTTCGTCGCAACTACGTTGGGAGTCGCGCCCGCTGTCATCGCTGGGTCGCTCGCCACGATCATCACGGGACTGTTCGGTGTGACGACCCTTGGTGTGAAGTCACGCGTGTTCCAGTAGGCGCTCCTCGACAGGGTCCGTGTAAACGACAGTTCACACTTACCGAAATGCAGCCAACACCGCGAACTACGTACGGCTGAGCCGAGTCACGGCATCTTCCCTCGCGATCGTGACCAGGGCTACAATCCACACACAGAGACTGTTCGAGAGCCTACTTACTAGGTTTATAATATTACTCTAGTCTGGAGACTGTCCTCGTGGCATGGAGAATCAAAACCGTCGACAGTTCCTGGCGACGAGCGGTGTGCTCCTCGCCGGAGGTACCGCTGTCGCAAGTGGTGCGACGGAAAGCACCAAGACGACCGAAACGAACGATGAGAGTGAGACATCGGCGACTGACGAGAGCACCGAAAGAGGACCGCTCGAGGACCCCGGCTGGTCGATGTATCGCGGTGGCCCCGGTCACGCGGGCGCCGTCACTCAGACAACAGGACCCGAGAGCGAACCGACGGTGGCATGGCGGTATGTGCCCGAGTGGGGCCAAAGAGAGAGCGAAGTTGCAGAGCCAGCCGTCGTTGATGGGACCGTCTACGTCGGCGTGATACGTCGGAAGGGCGCTAGCAACGATATCGTTGGCGGTGCGGTCGTCGCGCTCGATGCAGAGTCCGGGGAAGTTCAGTGGCGTCACGAGAGCGACTGCTGGGGGTTCCGGACGCCCGCGGTGACCGATGCTGGCGTGTTCGTCGCTGACACCGACGACCACGTCACTGCACTCTCGGTTGAGACCGGCGAGGAGCGCTGGCAACAGTCGATCGGATCGGAGACGACGCCCCCCTCGGAGGTAGCCGTCACCGACCGAGTGTACGTCAGCAGCGAACAGACCTACGCACTCGACCCGGTCGACGGCTCGATCGTGTGGACGAACGACGGACTCGTCCGACCGTCGGTCGATGGCACAGAAGTGTTGGGCTACGACCGGCGCGACGGTCAGCACGTTCTCGTGGCCGTCGACGCTGTCAGCGGTGACGAACTGTGGTCGACTCCCCTCCCAGGTTCCGACGCCGGTGGCGTCCAGGATTCCCCGCCAGTGGCTGCGGACGGCGTCACCCTCGGGCTAGTCGGTGGAATCGACGGCGTCTATGCAGTCTCCTCGACTGACGGGACCGATCTGTGGGATGATGCCGGAGATGGCATGAATCGCCCGGTCCTCTCGGACGAACTCGCCGTCGGCGCAGCCATGTACGGCCCTGGCGTCCACGCCCACGAAGCTGAGACTGGCGACGACGTCTGGTCCACCGACAAGATGGAGGCAACTGGACTGACGCTCGCCGGCGAGACGCTCTATGTGACCCGCGACGCCACCAGTACTGGTGTCCTCGAAGCTCTCGATGTCGAGAGTGGACAGGTACGCTGGACGTATCCGGAAGAGGTCAGCGAGATGGCGGTCGCCGGAAGGACGATTTACGCGGCCGGACGGGGTCGGATCGCCGCACTCCGGTAACGACCCAACAGCGTCGTCCCCCTATTGAGTAGGCGTCTGTGAGGCTGCTGTGGTGGCGTTTCTATGGACTGTGCTACCTGACACACCTAGGCCCGCACGAATAGTTTGCCATCCATCACTTTGAGCTCGGTTCCGAATCGGTATCACGACTACGTGCACGACTTGTACTACTCTCGGTCGTGTACATTTGTTGTTGTACTTCAGTGGTGAAGAGGTAGTCACGAGGAACGGAGAGAAGGAATCTGACAGGTTCAGCACCAAGTCCGTCCTATCGAACAACACGATGGTTGAACAGATCAAAGAGGATAGCGACACGGTACGTCGCTCTAGTGACGAGTGCACGCATCCTCACCTGATCGCACGACAGTACGCGCTCGGGCGAGTGACCAGTTATACGACTCCGATAGTAGCTCGTGCAACTGGCTCCACACACGACTGCACGACGGTGGCCGGTCGGGTGTGTGATGACGTGCATTCGTTACTACATAACAAACTTCGTTCGAAGAGACGTATTTACGTCGCTCACGGGTTGAAGCGGCGACCGCGCCCGTAAGAACGGTCAGGCCAATCTTTGTATTATGTGCGTCGGATCTCAACGAGATAATGTAATATAGATCTTTACCTACCGACCAACGATCGATATCTAATCACTTCTATTTGTAAGTGATTTATTTGGAGGAGAATCGACAAAGAGAAAGACGTCGGACGACCTGTTCCCACGTCTCAGACCGCGCAGTAGGTGTCGAACACTTCCGTTCGGTCAGTTCGTGTCTCTCGTGACGAACGGGGGGTCTCGATCCAACAGTTTCATGAAGAGTCCCCCGACCACAGACCGATGCTGGAACCTCGTCCGTTCGGCTGTCTCGGTGTCGTACCAATCGGCAAACGGGACTCGATGAGGCGTCTCATTCAAGAATCGCCATAGAGAGCCAACCAACTGCTCGAAGTCCGAGTCGTCCTCTGCGAGCGTCGCCGCCCAGAGTATCCAGTCGGCTTTCGTATACGATTCGCGACTGTCCAGCGGGATTCCGTACCGATTCTGTTCCTCGAGATACTTTTCGACCTCTGACTCTGCCACAGTGTCGTCGAACAGATTTAGGTCGAACAAGTTGTCCCACACGAGGTTGTATTTGAGACTCCACGTCCCTGGTTTGTCGAACGCCAATCGGAAGTACGCACCATCGTCCGCATCCTGCGTCCACTCGTCGGCCATCTGCCGTGCGCGTTCCACGTATTCCTCCCGACGATCAGTCTCTCCTCGAAGCCCACACAGTAGGCCGTAGCTCGCGATGCCGAAAATTGCTTTCAACGAGAGGTTCACGTTGTGAGCGAGATGGCCAGCGAAATCGTCGGTACAGAGCTGCTCCCCCGGGTCGTATCCGTTTTCGAGGAGGTACTCAGCCCACTGCGTCAGTAGCTCCCAGTGGTCGTCTGCGAACGTCGACTCGCCATCACGGAGACAAACCGCGGCAGTCGTGATGAGCAAATTCCCACACTCTTCGATCGGCATCTGGTTTTCGAGGACCAGTTCGCCGTCGACGGTGCGGTACGTTTGCCCGTTCGCCTTCGGATACGTTCCAACGTCGTGCGGGGCGAACTCGTAGGGCCAGTCGTCACTCCGAGCGTAGCGGAAGATCGGCCGGAGCATCCCTCTCACGAGTTCGGGAGCGTAGAGCAAGAAGAGCGGAATCGAGGGGTAGGTCACGTCGACCGTCGCGATACAGCCGTTGCTGAAACACTCCTTCGAGAAGAACAACGGTCTCTCCTCGTGCTCGACGAGCGTGTGTGAGGCAACTGCCTGCCGGTACGCGAGCGCGGTGATGTCCGCGTACGACTCGCCACCCACATCGAGACTTTGCTGTCTCAATTCGTCGTCGAACGCTGTACAGCGTGCGCGGACCGTCGAATACTCCTCGACTGCCGTCGCAAGCATCTCTTCGGGTGTCGTCCCGTCACGCCGCCAGTAGGCGGCGAGGTGCTCGCCGAAGTACTCGATCGCTCGCCGTTCGTCGTAGGCTACCGTGAGGAACGTCTCGCGTTCTGACTCCGCTTCGACGTCCATCTCGAACGTGCAGGCTAACACGGACGGCTCGGCGTCGGCGTCGTTCGACGTTGTCTCAGACACCTGCTGCGGGAGTCGACCCGTCGAGACGAATTCATCGCGGACAGCGGGCCTCGCGGGCCGACGTTCCGTCGGCACGTCGGTCGGAGCGAGAAGATACAGGTGCCCCCAGTCGATGCGGACGTCGTCACCACTGTGACCGAGGACGTCCTGTGTCACCGTCCCGATTCGGAGTGCCTCACCGCAATCCCGAACGGAGACACGGTCTGCCTCGGTGGGTTGCTCCGGCGTGTCGACACACCACTCTCCCGTCACGTCGAAGTAGATAGAGATGTCGTGGCTCTCGTCGCCGACTGACCGCGTCCGGAAGGTAACGTAGGTGGCCGGGCGCGAAAGGAGGTCGAGGTCGTCGAGCAAGAGTGGAGAGGTAAACTCGACGTCGAGTTCGACACCGGCTGCCCGGAACGTGTATGCCGTCGTGGTCGGTTCTACCGTCAGGTCCGTCTGCTCCATCGTCGGAACATCACCGTGCTTGCCCGCGAACCGATAGGGTTCGCCATCGATGACTGCGAGTCCGGTCAGGCCATGTTCCGCTTCAGTCCAGTGGATCGGTGTCGAGTCGGCGAGCTGTGTGGTCGGCGACCAGACACTGAAGTAGGGATGGTGGGTGACGAGTGGCACTGCTGGCGGTCGGAGCGAACTCATACCTTCGTATCTTGGAGGATCAGTATAAGTGTACGGTCTGGGGAGTACGTCAACACGGTACGGTCTACTGACGTCTGCCCCGGTGCCGTCGGTCCAAGTGGTGCCAGCATCACCCGAAGTTATGTGCATCCACTCGGTGTAGACAGGTACAAGCATGAGCAAGAGTGACGTCCGTCAGCGAATCGTAGATTCGGGAGTGATCGCTATTCTTCGCGGCGTTTCGGAGGAAACCGTCGGTGACGTCGTCGACGCCATTGCGGCCGGGGGCGTCGAGGCCGTCGAAATCACCGTCGACACGCCGGGTGCCGTCGACATGATTCGGCAGGTCTCCCGGGAGCACGGCGACGACATCGCTATTGGGGCGGGGACCGTGCTCGACCCTGAAACGGCGCGTGCAGTCCAACTCGCCGGGGCGGAGTTCGTCGTCACGCCGACGGTCGACACCGAGGTCATCGAGACGTGTAACCGCTACGACACACCCATCGCGACGGGCGTGATGACGCCGACGGAGGCACTCACCGCGACGGAAGCAGGTGCCGACTTCTGCAAACTGTTCCCCGCATCGACGACTGGTCCCGGGCAGGTGAGCGCGATCAACGGCCCGCTCCCACAGGTTCCGCTCGTACCGACTGGCGGCGTCTCGTTAGATAACGCCGCAGCGTTCTTCGAGGCCGGCGCGGTTGCCGTTGGCGTCGGCAGCGGAATCGTCGACACCGACGCGATCGACGCTGGCGACTATCAGACGCTGACCGAGACTGCAAAGCAGTTCACTGCGCTCGCTGAGGAACACCGATGACGCCCGACCTCGTCACGTTCGGCGAGACGATGCTCCGCCTCAGCCCACCGTCGGGAGAACGACTGGAGACGGCAACCGCACTCGACTTCCGGACGGCGGGCGCAGAGAGTAACGTCGCCGTCGCAGCCTCCCGGCTCGGCAGTTCGACGACGTGGCTCTCGAAGCTTCCAGACTCCCCGCTCGGACGCCGCGTCACGAACGAACTCCAGCACCACGGTGTCGACCCACGGGTCTGCTGGGACGAGACTGCACGACAGGGCGCGTACTACATCGAGCAGGGCGCGACACCACGACCAACGACGGTCATCTACGACCGCGCGGACGCGGCGATCACCACCGCACGTCCAGACGACCTCGACCTCGACGCCGTCCAGGAGGCGTCGGTCTTCTACACGAGCGGCATCACGCCGGCGCTCTCCGAGACGCTCGCAGAGACGACGGCTGATGTCCTCGCCACTGCGATGGACGCAGGGACGACCACGGCGTTCGATTTGAACTATCGGTCGAAGCTGTGGACACCGGCGGAGGCGCGTGCGGCGTACGAGTCGCTGTTTCCGGACATCGATATCCTCGTCGCCGCCGAGCGAGACGTCCGGACGGTCCTCGGCCGAGACGGGAGCGCCGATACACTCGCGAGGGGCTTGGCGGCAGACTTCGACTTCGAGACGGTCGTCGTCACCCGTGGCGACGAGGGCGCGCTCGCGATCCACGAAGGGACGGTCTACGAGCAGCCAGCGTTCGAGACCGAGACTGTCGACGCAATCGGAACCGGGGACGCCTTCGTCGGAGCATACCTCGCCCGACACGTCGCTGGCGACAGTGTCGCCGAGGCACTCGCATACGCCGCAGCGACCGCTGCGCTCAAGCGAACGATGGCCGGCGACCTCGCCGTCGTGACGCCCGACGAGGTGAACCAAGTTCTCGAAGATAGCGGACGCGGGATCGCGCGATAGCTGCGAGCGACTTCTCCCGTTTCAGCGGCTCTCGAGGCCCTGTTTGTACTCGACGAAGCTGTGGTCCTGCATGACAGCTGTCCGCCCACCGTCGACGAGCAGGCTCGTCCCGGTGATGAACGACGCCTCGTCGCTCGTCAGGAACGCCGAGGCCGCCGCGACGTCGGCAGGGGTCCCGATCCGCCCGAGCGGGTGCATCGATTCGACGTGCTCGCGGTCGTCCGCGCTCAGTTCCTCTTTCGTCCGCTCGACCTCGACCCACCCCGGGTTGATAGTGTTCACTCGAATGCCGAGCGGCCCGAGTTCGAGTGCGAGTGCCCGCGTCATCCCGTTGATTCCCGCCTTCACCGCGTTGTAGGGGAACAGCCCGGGCATCGTCAGGAACGCGTGGTTCGACGACATGTTCAGGATGGCACTTCCCTCGGGCATGTGTTCGACGGCGTGCTTGACACACAACCAGAAGGACCGGAAGTCCGTCTCGAGGACGAACTCCCAGTCGTCCATCGTCGCCTCGGTCGCCGTCGTCTCCGTCTGCACGCCAGCGTTGTTGACGAGCACGTCGATCCGGCCGAAGCGCTCTGCCGTCTCTGCGACGAGCGCCTCGATGGCGGCGGGGTCGCGCATGTCCGCCTCGATGAACGTCGCCTCGCCGCCCTCGGAGCGGATCGACTCGACGATCTCCTCGCCGTCGGCGGCTGATCGGCCGTTGACGACGACGGTCGCCCCCTCACCAGCGAGGCGTTTTGCGATGCCGGCGCCGATCCCTTTCGTCGACCCGGTGACGATTGCGACGTGTCCCGCGTGGCGCGAACTCATCTCAGTCGCCCCCGACCCCCGGAATGTCCGACAGTTCTCCCCGGCCGGTGTACTCGCGGAGTAGTTCGACCTCTTCTCCGCGGTAGGGAGTCCCGTCTTCGTGCAGGAGGTCGTGGAACCACGTGTCGGTATCCTCGTCTTCGACTGCCTCGGCGATGGACGTCTGTGCCGTACTCCACGGAAGGTGTGTCTGGATCTTCCCGTTGACGAACCCCCACGTGTAACAGCCGACGTTCTTCTCTTTGTAGTACGGCAGATGCGTTCGGACGTGGTTGTCGCGCGTTCGTGCGAGCCACTCCGTACAGAGCAACGGCCGGTCGTACGCTTCGAGGTCTTCGAGGCGCTCTTTCGTGAACGAGAGTTCGCTGTAGTCGTGAAACGAGACGACGTCCGCGTTTTCACTGCCGATTCGGTTCTGCTCCGTCCGGTTGGGGTCCCAGTTGACGCCCGCGGTGACCGGTTGGGTCGGATTCGCCTCGCGGACCCAATCGAACGACTCCCGAAGGAGCGGGAGCGTCTTTTGGCCCATCTCGCTGTTTCCGGGCTCGTTGTACACGTCCCAGACGAGGACGCGGTCGTCGTCGCGGAACGCACCGACGATGTCACGGACGTACTCCGCGAGCTGCGGCCACGTCGAACGGTCGACCGCCCGCTCGTGGCCGGGGCTGGGCGTCCACTGGCTGTTGTGGGTGTTCGGGAGCGGGTCTTTCTGCGGACCGAGATACGGTTCGTCGCCGGAGAACCCGACGTCGTCGAAGAAGACGAACATCGTCGAGATGCCGTGGCTGTCGGCGATGTCGAGATACCGATCCATCCGGTGTTTCAGTCCGTCGGGGTCGTCCTCCCAGACGACGTACTGCAGAAACACCCGCGCGGTGTTCATGCCGACCGCGCTCGCCCAGCGGAGTTCGCGGTCGATCGTCTCGGGGTCGAACGACTCGGCGAGCCACATCTCGGTCGGGTTCACCGCCGTACTCGGGAGGTAGTTACACCCGACGAGCCAGTCTTGTTCGTCGTACCAGTTCCATGCTTTCTCGGAGCTCCAGCGTTCTACTGTCATGAGTTGTCTTTGTGTCGAATTTCGTCAAAGGCCGGTTCGCAAGCGATCCGTCAGTGGTCGGTTAGGGTGCGCTCACCATTCGGCGACGCTCCCGTCGTCGTGCCGCCAGATGGGGTTGTGCCAGTCGACGTCGAGTTCCGCACGCTCACGGACGTAGTCGACGTCGATGTCGACGCCGAGGCCCGGTCCGTCCGGGAGGTCGACGTAGCCGTCGTCGTAGTCGAAGACGGAGGGGTCTTCGAGGTAGTCCAGCACGTCGTTGCTCTCGTTGTAGTGGATGTCGAGGCTCTGCTCTTGGATGAGCGCGTTCGGCGCGACGGCGTCGACCTGGAGACAGGACGCGAGCGCGAGCGGCCCGAGCGGGCAGTGTGGCGCCATCGCCACGTCGTACGCTTCGGCCATCGCAGCAATCTTCTTCACCTCGGTGATGCCGCCGGCGTGCGAGAGGTCGGGTTGGATGAGGTCGACCGACTGGGTCTCGAAGACCTCCTTGAAGTCCCACCGCGAGTACATTCGCTCGCCCGTCGCGATCGGTGTCGACGTCTGTGCGGCAATTTCGGGCAGTGCGTCGTTGTGTTCAGGGAGGACGGGTTCTTCGATGAAGAACGGCTCGTGCGGTTCGAGCGCCTTCGCCAGTCGTTTCGCCATCGGCTTGGTGACCCGCCCGTGGAAGTCGACGCCGATGTCGACTTCGGGGCCGACGGCCTCGCGGACGGTCCGGAGGCGGTCGACGGCGTCTGCGACGGCACTCGGGTTGTCGATGCGGCGAATCTCCGGCGTCGCGTTCATCTTCAGCGCAGTGAACCCCGCGTCGACTTTCTCAGCGGCGGCCTCACCGACGTCGGCCGGGCGGTCGCCGCCGACCCACTGGTAGACGCGGACGCGGTCCCGAACCGGGCCACCCAGAAGTTCGTAGACGGGTGCGCCGAACTGCTTGCCCTTGATGTCCCACAGCGCCTGGTCGATACCGGCGATGGCCGACATGAGGATCGGTCCACCGCGGTAGAATCCGCCGCGGTACATCGACTGCCAGTGGTCTTCGATTCGTGACGGGTCCTCTCCGAGGAGAGACGTCTCGACGAGTTCTTCGACCGCCCCGCGAACGGTATGTGAGCGGCCTTCGACGATCGGCTCCCCCCAGCCGACGGTGCCGTCACTCGTTTCGAGACGGAGGAACAGCCACCGCGGCGGCACCTCGAACAGTTCGTAGTCAGTGATTCGTGTCATGGACAGATGTGTGAGGTCGTGTGTGGTGTTGTTTTCGGATGCCGCAGGTCAGTCGCGGGCGAGACGGTCGACGAGTCGGTCCAGTAGGAGCGTGGCGACGGGATGCTCGCCGTATCCCTCCCCGAGCGCGAAGGTCGACGTACTGACCTCCCCCTCACCGACAGTTCGCGTCACGAGCGGACTCCCCCAGTTGGCGATCCACCCTTCGACGTACTCGACGTGAATTTCGTCGCGGTCCGTGTCCAGTCCTGTCGCCAGCGCGTTCGGGTAGAGCCCCTCGAAGGCCCAGTCGAGTCGCTTGCTCCCGGTTGCATCCGAGATGAGCGGAGAGTCGTGTGCGAACAGCGCAGAGCACAGGTTCCAGTTCTCCCCGGGTGGGAGTTCGCGGTAGTCGAACAGGTCGTCTATCGGTGCAGGTTCGTGCGCCGGTGGCACGAGCAGAACTCTCCCCCCAGCCTCGGCGAAGCCACGAGCCGCCGCATCGAAGGTCGAGACGACTGCGAGGTCGACCTCGTCGCTCAGCTCTCGGGTGACGTCGTGACAGGAGCCGATGAGGCGGTCTGCGACGTAGTTCTCCTGGACGAAGACCGTGAGATCGCGGCTCGGAGTCCGCGCCGCGCTCACGACGGTCACCGGCTCGTCGTTCGTCGCCGTCGCCGTCTCGGTGGTGAACGCGACCTGCAGCGAACAGCGCTCGCAGACGTCGACAGTCGGTGCTGTCACTGTAACCGTTCGCGTCCGGGATTTGGCGTGCGCATCGACACCGACGTCGAGACTGCCACCGTCGACGACTTCCTCGGTCTCCTCGACGACGAGCGACCACTCGACCGTCCCAGTGTGGGCTCGCCGTCCGTCGTTGACGACCGTGATCTCGACGTCGACGTCGTCGCCACCCCAGGCGACGTGAGATGTCGGCTCTGCGGTGATCAACAGCTCGTTGTTGATGGCCGCGAACTCGTCGTGGAACGTCTTCTCGGCGCGGCGGTAGTCGAGGATCCCGTTGAACTCCCACTCGATGTCGGTGAACTCGGTGATGATGTACCCCGAGATGCCGTCGTGGATCCGCATCTGTTCGATGAGGTCCTTCACGGAGAGATACTCCCGCCACTGCCACGCTTCTGCGAGGTCAGTGACGTCCTCGAAGGTATCGAGTAGCGTCGTCTCTTCGAGACGCTTCTTGAAACCGGCGGGTGAACGGAGGTTCGATTCGAGGTGGACCTGCCGTTCGTTCACCTCCTCGTCCGATGCAGTCAAGAACGGGTGGGTGTACCAGTCCGGTTCGCCGCCGTAGAACTCCTCGAGCGCCTCGGTATCGGAGAGCCCCCACGTCCCGAACTCCGAGACGACGATGGGTGACGACTCGGGGTCGGTGTACTCCGCGGCGTAGTTCCCCGCAGGGTCGGCGGTCATGCCGTCGAGGTCGTCTCCCCAGGCGGCAGCGCGGTCGGGGCTGGCGAAGTAGCGGTGGTAGTCGTTGATGTCCGTCGCGACGTGGGCCCATCCCGAGTTGTCGCAGACGAGTCGGGTCGGGTCCCAGCGTTTCGCGGTCTCGTACAGTTCGCCGAGATATGCCTGTTTCTCCTCGTCCTCCCAGATGAACTGCTCGTCTTCTTGATGGCCGATCCCCCACTCTTCGTTGTAGAGACTCCAGATGACGACGCTCGGTCGGTTGAAGTCACGCTCGATGAGCGCCTGCAACTGCTCGCGAACCTCGCGCTTAGAGCGCTCGGTGTAGCGGGCGGGGTTCGCAGGCTCCTCCCAGACGAGCATCCCCAGGCGGTCTGCGAGTTCGAGGAAGTCGGGGTGGGCAGGCTTGATGTGTTTCCGGAGGAGGTTGAACCCGAGTTCCTTCGCAGTGCGGATCTCGCGCTCGAACAACCCTTCTTCGAACGGTCGGTACAGCGTCTTGGGGTAGTACCCCTGATCGAGCGCTCCACGGATGTAGAGCGGCTCACCGTTCAGTTTGAACGTGCCATCCTCGACTCCGACGGTCCGCATGCCGAAGTAGTCCTCGTACACGTCGACGGCACCAGTCCCGTCTTCGAGTTGAATCTCGAAGTCGTAGACGACGGGGCTCTCGGGAGTCCAGTACTCGGCGTCCGGAATGGGCACGGACACCGCGGTCGTGTCGTCGGGAGAGACGTCGGTTTCGACGCTGGTGACGACGGAGCCGTCCCGTTCGACACTGATGGTCGCCGTGAGCGAAGGTGAATCGGTCGACGAGTCGCCGACGGTCGTGATGTCGACCGTTGCGGTGTCCGTGTCGAGGTTTGGTGTCACTGCGGCGTTCTCGACGTACGTTGCCGGGCGCGTTTCGAGCGTGACGTCCTGCCAGATCCCACTCACCCGCTTGTACCACGGATCGCCCTGCTTGCCGTGCGGAATCTCACTGATGTCCTCGGGGTCTTCCACCCTCACGGTGACGACGTTCTCACCCGCTTCGAGCGCGTCCGTGACGTCGACCTCGAAGGGGAGGTAGCCACCACGGTGGTCGCCACATTCGGTCCCGTTCACGTAGACGGTCGCGTGATAGTCCACGGCACCGAACCGGAGAATCGCTCGCTGGCCCTCGGGGAGCGAGTCGATCGAAACGGTGCGTCGGTACCAGACGACGCCAGTGTAGTCTGCGAGTTCGTCGTGTTCCTGCCACGCGTGGGGGACCGAGACCGTCAGGAGATCGTCGGTCGCCCACGGGGCGGTACGGTGCCACTCTTCGGTCGTGCCGACGCCGCCGTCGTCGAGACGGAGAGACCACTCCCCGTTCAGTGAGCGAGACGTGCGACCTACTGTTGTGTTCTGCGCGTTGTTGAGCTTCATTCGTTGTGTTGTGTACTCTCGTGCCGCGATGTACTCTCAGTTTCTGCCAAGTCGGTATGAGTCTTCGTATCGATACAGGTACGAGGCGAGGGGGTTCAGGCGAGCGCTTCCGGTCTTCCCGTCGGTGTGTCGGCTCCCTGACCTCTGGCTGGCTCGTCCGCCAGCACCTCGACGTGGTAGGAGATCGTCAGTGCTGGGAACAGCAGGACGAATCCGACCGTCATCAGTGCCGTCACGACGAACAGCGTCCCGGTGACGAGTGCCAGCGTGACCGTCGATGCGGGCTTCGTGGCGACCCACACGTACCCCTGTTTGAGCGACGCGAGCGGTGTTTCTCCGTCGGCCATGGCGTAGAACGTCGGGATCAGCGCCACGCCGAGGTAGCCGCCGACGTAGATGCCGACGACCGCTGCAACGTTCTCGAAGCCGCCGAGTCCGCCACCGCTGCCGAGATAGAGCGTCGCCGACACGACGAACGCGAGCGGGAGGAAGCTCAGCAGGGCTGCGTGGATACCGTTCGTGCGGAGTGCCCGCGCGACGTACGTGCGATCGACGTGGCCCGTCTGTCGAAGCGACCGGACTGCGGCGTACGCACCGAGCGTTGCCGGTCCGAGTGTCACTACCGGAAGCGAGGCGACGAACCACACGACGCTGACAGCCACGAGTTCCAGACTGTGGCGGTAGACGAAGCGGAAGGTCCGCTTGTGAGCCGACTGGGCTGTCTCGGTAGGAGACTGTTCGTTCGTCATTATCCTGTGGTCCCCTGCATCTGGACGGCGTTCACGAGGTGCTCCTGCAGGATGAGGAACACGATGAACAGCGGCGCAGCCGCCAAGAGCGTTCCTGCCATCTCTGCGCCGGGCTGGAAGACCTGCGTCGGTTGCATCGTCACGATCCCCACGGGGAGGGTGAACGACGACTCACCCTGCAAGACGATGAGCGGCCAGAGGAACTGGTTCCACGTGTAGACGAAGGTGTACAGCGAGAGCGCAGCGATGGCTGGCTTCATCAACGGGAGGACGATGCGAGCGTAGATCTGGAACGTGTTGAACCCGTCGAGCTTCGCCGCTTCGATCACGGAGTCCGGCAGGTCGCGGAAGAACTGCGTGAACAGGAACACCCCGATAGGGATGGCACTGAACGGCAGGATGACTGCGAGTGGGCTGTTGACGAGCCCGAACTCCGAGATGATGGTGTAGAGCGGTACCATGTTCGCGTAGATCGGCACCATGAAGCTCGCAATAATGACGCTGAAGACGATGCGCTTGCCGGGCCAGTCGAGCTTGGTCAACGAGAACGCGATCATCGAGTCGAGGACGACGACGAGGATCGTCGTCGACGCGGCGATGACGAGCGTGTTGAGGAACCACTGAACCATCGGCGCTCCTTCCATCACAACCTGGTACCACTCGAAGGAGACTTCCGGAGGTATCCAGTACGGTTGCTGGGAGAACGCGAACTGTGCGGGTTTCAGCGACGTCGACAGCATGTACAGATACGGAACGATGAACAAGGCTGCCGCTCCGTACAGCGACACGTACAGGCCGACTGTCTTGAGACGTGGCGTCAGTCGTGAGGGAGTTGTCGTACTCATCAGTCGTCACCTCCGATGAACTTGTAGTTGATCAGTGACACAGCAACCAGTACGAAGAACAGGAAGTACCCAATCGCGGCCGCATAGCCGAACTCCTGTTCACGGAACGCCATCCGGAACAAGTACATCACGAGGGTCTGTGTGGAGTTGCCCGGTCCACCGTCGGTCATGATGTAGACCTGTCCGAAGATCTGGAACGAAGCGATGAACTGAACAGTCGTCACGAACATGATCGCAGACCGCATCTGCGGGAGCGTGATGTCCTTGAACGCTCGCCAGGTGCTCGCGCCGTCGATCCGTGCGGCTTCGTACAGTCGCTCTGGAACCCCCTGACGAGCGGCCAGCAGGATAACGAAATTGAATCCAACAGTCCACCAGATGGTCGCGAGCGCGACGGCCGGCATAGCCAAACTGAAACTGTTCAGCCACGACGGTGGGTTGCTCATGATAAACTCTAGGTAGTAGTTTATCGGACCGTAGTCGGGAGCGTACAGCTCGGCCCAGACGAGCGAAACCACCGACACAGTCAGGACGTACGGGCTGAAGAACACGGTTCGAAGGAACCGTTTCCCCTTGACGTCTTGGTTGACTCCAAGGGCGATAGCGAGTCCGAGCACGACCAACGTCGGAACCGTGAGTACCACGAAGAACACCGTCGCACGGACGGCCTTCCAGAACGTCGGGTCTTGGAGCATCCTGACGTAGTTCTCGAACAGGATGAACTCCGACTGCGAAGGTGCGAAGGCGTTCCAGTCGTAGAGGCTCATGTAGAACCCCTTCAACAACGGGTACAGCAGGAACACCGAGAACACCAGGAGGTACGGGAGGGCGAACAACACACCGTCACGCGTCTCCTTGTCGGCGAGATCGACTCCTCGGAGTCGACTCGACACGCTTTGTGTATCTTTCGTTGCCATAGTTAGCTCCGTCCCGTCACCCCTGCAGGTTCTTCGTCACTTCGTCGGCCGCTCGTTTCATCGCTTTCGCCGGATCGAGCTGTCCGGAGTAGACCTGCGATATCGCCTGATTCACGGGCCGTTTGTAGTTCTCGTTGTTCTTCGTGCTCGGCATGTACGAGAGCTGGCTGTCCTGCGCCATCTCCGAGAACGTCGAGAGCGTCTTGTTCCAGACAGTCGCACTCTGTAGTTCGTCGGAGTTGAGCGTCTGCTTCGCAGCGGGGAGGTGACCGGCGTCCGTCCCCCAGGTGAGACTGTTCTGCGTCAGCCACTCGGCTGCTTTCACGGCGGCTTCCGTGTTCTTCCCACTGTTCGGAACGCCGAGCGTGTGACTGTTCGCCCACGTCCGCTTCTGGGTCTGTTCGGGTGCGACGAACGGTTTCGTCATGCCCCAGTCGTAATCTTGCTGCTGGAGCACACCGAAGTACCACGTCCCGTTGATGGTCATCGCCATGTCACCGGCTCGGAACGCTTTGGTCCCCCGGTCCATCGTCGCGTCGGCCTTGTCCCAGTTCCACTCGTTGGTGATGTCGGAGTAGAACTGCGCCAACGCGGTTCCGTCCTCGCCGCCGAACATCGCTTCCGTCTTGTCTTCGTTGAGGAACTGGCCACCACGTCCCTGTTGCCACGCGATGAACTGCCGGACGTAGTACGCATTGTACGGGTCGGGGCTGAACGCCAGTTTGTCCGTCTCCGACTCGATCGTACTCGCGACTTCTTTGAGCTCTTCGAAGGTGGTCGGGGGACTCTCCGGGTCCAAGCCGGCTTCCCTGAAGATGTCCTTGTTGTAGTAGAGGCCGTTCGGATGCGTGTCCAGCGGGAGTGCGAGTCGGTCGCCGTCGAACTCCGTCTCCTTCCAGATTGACTCGACGTACGCGCTGGCCGTGCCGTCGCTGACGAGGTCGCCGAGCGGTTGCAGCGCGTCGACGAACCGTTGAATCTCGGTCGTGTGGAACACCGCGAGGTCCGGCGCGTTCCCTCCGGTCATCGAGGTGAACAGCTTGTCGTAGTACTCCTCGAACGGTTGCCGCTGGCGCTTGATCTGGATGCTGTCGTGTTCCTCGTTGAACTGGTCGACGAGGCTTTTCATCGCTTCACCGTCGCCCCCCGAGAAGAGCGTCCAGTACTGAAGCGTGGTCGTGCCGCCAGACCCACCACCTGCACTCGCGCCGTTACTGGAGCCGCCGTCGCCGCCACCAGTACAGCCTGCGAGTCCAGCAATCCCTGCCGCGCCAGCTAGTTTCATAAAACTACGTCTACTCGACGGAGTCGCTGCTTGCTGCTTGCGAGCCATCAACAGATACCACTGTGAACCATGTTCTTAATAGTTTTTGTCACCGTTTGTCATGTCCCCGTTCTCGATTGTGGTAGCCGTGTGAACGCCGACTCCGCCGCCGCAACCGACACCGCGCCGCAAATATCACAATTATTAGGGAAAAGCATATATGGGATATGACGAAAACATGACTCGGTAGCACATGAGCAGAGTGACCTTTAGCGACGTGAAGAAGATGTATGGGGACGTCCTCGCCGTCGAAGACGTCGACTTAGAGATCGACGACGGTGAGTTCGTCTCACTTCTCGGGCCGTCGGGGTCGGGGAAGTCGACGGTCCTACGGATGATTGCCGGACTCGAGAGCATCTCCAGCGGTGAGATCAGTATCGGTGACCGCGTCATCAACGACGTACAGCCACAGAATCGGGGGATCGCCATGGTGTTCCAGAACTACGCGCTCTACCCCCACATGACCGTCCGCGACAACATGGCGTACGGACTGCGGCTGACGACGGACCTCTCGAAGGAGGCCATCAAGCAACGTGTCGAGGAAGCAGCGACCATGCTCGGCATCGAAGACCACCTAGACAAGAAGCCGGCGAACCTCTCTGGTGGTCAACAGCAGCGTGTCGCCACCGGTCGTGCCATCGTTCGCGAACCCGAGGTCTTCCTGATGGACGAGCCGCTGTCGAACCTCGATGCGAAGCTCAAGATGCACATGCGGACCGAACTCCAGCGGATTCACGACGACCTCGGGACGACCACGATCTACGTCACGCACGACCAAGAGGAGGCGATGACGATGTCCGACCGGATCGTCATCCTCGCCGAGGGGCACATCCAGCAGGTGGGTGCCCCCGAAGAGATCTACAACCGACCGGCGAACCTGTTCGTCGCAGAGTTCATCGGAAGTCCGGCGATGAACCTCTTCGACGTCGTCTTGGAGGGGTCGTCACTCAGTGGAGACGGGTTCGAGTACGTCATCTCGAAGAAACTGGGCGACGAGGTACGCCAATCGACGACCTCGTCGAATCTCGTTCTCGGTGTTCGTCCCGAAGACATCGCCATCACAGACACTCGAAGCGACGATTCGATCGAAGCGACGGTCGACGTCGTCGAACCGGTCGGGAGCGACAACTACATCTACGCCACCGTGCAGGGGCAAGAGGTCACGGTTCGCGTCCCTGCGAGCGTGAAACCGACCGTCGGGGAGACGGTGTACATCACCTTCGACGAGGCCGATATGCACCTGTTCGACGCGGAGTCGAAGCGAAACGTGTTCGGTCGCTTAGCGCAGACCGACAGGCGTACAGTCGAATCGACGTCGTAGTTCCACGAGAATACCGTCGTTCTTCTATTCGACGTATATCGAGTTGAGTTCGATGACGTTTGCCGTCCCTTTGACGAGCTCTGGAATCTCGTGTTCGAACCGCTCGCCGTGCATCCGACTCTTCGGGGCCGCCACGCTGACCGAACCGTAGAGTGGGCTGTTCTCGCTGGTGACCGATGCAGCGATACACCGCATTCCTGGTTTGGCCTCCTCCAAGTCGACAGCGTAGCCACGTTCTCGGGTTTCGTCGAGTTCGGCGAGGAGTTCGTCTAGGTCGGTGATCGTGTGCTCTGTGTACTGTTCGAGTCCGTGTCGCTCTACGATCTCTCGGACACGCTCGTCCGGAAGCTCGGCGAGGATCGACTTCCCGAGGCCGCTGCAGTGCATCGGTTCACGCAAGCCCGTCTCGTGGGACGTTCGAATGGCTTCGTCCCCGTGCGCCTTGTAGAGAAGCACGTTCTGCCCGTGCTCCATCACGCTGAAAAGGGCGAGTTCACCGCTTTCCTCAGCCAGCTTGTCCAGTTCCTCTGCGACGATGTCGAAGATCCCCGTGTTGTACTTCACTCGCTCTCCGATGTCGAGGAACTTCAGGCCGTTCTGGTACTGATCGTCTTGTTTGACGACGAACTCGGCCTGTTCCAGCTTGTCGAGGTAGGCGACGATCGTCGCTCTCGAGCGACCTGTTTCCGCTGCGATTTCGTCGGCCGTCGCGGTCTTCTTCTCGTTCAGCACTTCGATTACCTCCACTGTCGGTTCGATCCCGTGAACGCCCTGTGAAACCGAACGATAGTACCCGTCGACGTTCACGACGCGACCTCGGTTGACCAACGTCGTGAGATGCCGGTGAACGGCGCTCTTCGATATCTCTACCATCTCTGCCAGTTCAGTGACACCGACTTGCTCGTGCTCTTCTAGCTGCTCGAGGATCTCGAACGACGTTTCGACTGTTTTCACTGTCCGAGGTGCGTTCCCATCGTCGGGGTCGGTTGTCATAGGTTCTCAATGCGGGTTATCTTACTAATATCTTCTGCTACTGAGAACGGTCAGCGTGTCTGTTCACACAAAGAGAACAAATCGTCGCCATCTCTCAGATAGGAGAACAGGAGTCTGCCGCTAGTTAGCACGAGTGACCCGCGACGGCTGGTTGACGGTTTTAGCCATGTAATGCTCCCGTGAGAACCAGCTATTCGACGACCGAGTCGACGGCGAGGAGGGCGTCAGCGACGCGCTCTGGTGAGATGTCGATGGGTTCGTTTCCCATCGGTCCGTCAGCACTACACGCGACGCGACCGACCTGAAGTAACTCCTCACGAGAGGCGGACGTGACACCGATCTCTGCGAGCGAGGTTGGAAGGCCGACCGAGCGTCCAAAGGAGACGAGGTCACGAACGGTGTCGTCAGTCTCCCCTTCGAGCAGCAACTGCGCCAAGAGACCGATCATCACCTTCTCACCGTGTGTCGCCCCGGATGCCGCCGGCAATCGGGTCAACCCATCGTGAATTGCGTGAGCCGCCGCTAACCCCCCGTTTTCGAAGCCGAGACCACTCAACAGGACGATCGCCTCGGTGACTGCTTCGACACTTTCGGTGACGGTGTCGGCATCGACGGCGCGAACGGCCCCTTCGGCGTGGGCTCGGAGCAGTCTGTGACAGGTCTCTGCGAGTGCCTTCCCGGTGTACGTGGGGTGGTCACCGAAGACAGTCGTTCCTCCGCTCTCCCACGTCGTCTTGGCTTCGTACCACGTTGCGAGGGCATCACCGACCCCCGAGACGAACCATCGGGTCGGTGCTTGGGCGACGACTCGAGTGTCGACCAGGACGAAATCCGGATGGAACTCGTGCTGTTCTGCCGCTTCCCAGACACCGTCGTCCCCGTACACGATAGAGAGACTGCTCGTGGGTGAATCCGTCGACGCAACCGTCGGTACCGAACCGAACGAGACACCACGACGGGCACAGACCGACTTCGCGGTGTCGATCGTTTTCCCACCCCCGACCCCGACGACGGTTTCGACGCCCGATTCCGCTGCGAGTTCGGTGAGTCGGTCGATCTCTTCGGTCGTACACTCGCCACCGAAGAGCGCATGTTCGAGCGTCCCGTCGACGTCGTCGAAACTGGACTGGACCCGTTTACCCACGATCTCCCACACGTCACTATCAGCGACGACGAGCGTCGAGTCGCCGTGCTGTCTCGACAACCGGCCGAGATCGCCGAGGGCATCTGCCGCCTGGACGTACCGGGCGGGCGAGGCAAACGTTCGAGGCATACGGATTGATACCGACGCTAACCTGAATAATCTTTCCAAGTAATTACTGCGCTACGGTCAACTGACGCTGCGTCGAACTGCCGCCCGCAACGTGAAGCGCTGACTCGGATCACCGTAAGGAAGGCAGAAGAGCCATCGTCGACTGTGTACCGTTCATCACGGTCACGTGGTCTCGTCGCTGGCGTCTGTGGTGCTTTCACGTCCGTTCGGTTCAGTTCGAACTCGGTGCTTTGCCAGAAGTGGAGATCGACTCTATTGAATGACGACAGTCGATCGAAACGGACACGAGAATGTGCACGGACGAGCAAGAACGAGAAGCATGTGAGCGCACAGATGGGTGAACGGCCGCGATCGAGGTGTCACTCTCACGGTTCGTGCCGGTGGACGTTCCAACTCTCTCGTTGTAGTGAGCTGTGGGTCGCACTCGATGGTCATTACAGACATATTGTTGTAATGAGGGGGTCAGTCTACGAGGGGTGGTGAGTCTGCCTCGTCTCACGAACAGGGTGACTTGCGCTAACAGCAGTCCGGCCTCTCACGACGGTGGCTCCTTCTGCGACGTGTAAAAGGCCGACGCCGGGCGACCAGGTCTCGTGTGAAGTCGGGGTGACGAAATTCCCCTCCGTCGAAGGCTGTCGACTTTGGTTTGGTGAGTACTCTCAGGTCGTCTCGGGTCTGCGCTTCGTCGACTACGACAGTAGCGGCGTAGCGTCAGTCTATAGTCGCTCGTGCACCTGTTTACACACCCGATCGCACGACAGCGGCCGCTCGGGTGTATGACGACGTGCACTCGTTACCGTAGTTACACGGTGTCCGTCACCCGTAGTGCGTGAGCGTCAGTCGATCCAACGACTCCAAGCGTCGAAAGCGGTAACCGGTCCAGCACAATCGGACTCGACAACGGGAGGGCGTCGCACACCCCCGAATCGTACTTCTCGTGCGAAAGAAATGGGCTCGGGTCGTGGGAGATTATCTCCGAATGCCGATACAATAAATTAGACGATATCGTGCAAGGTAAATCGACGTGCACGTCGTAGACTACAGACACGAACCCACCGAGAGATCGACATTAGATCAATCCAACTATCGAACGGTGAACTCCTTTGTTTGAGAAAATTAAGCCCAAAACGACAAAGAGATGGTATTCTACGAACTGCTGTGATTCGCACATGTCGTCCGTGGGTAGAATCTATTTGATTAGCAAGCCTGTCTCTAAGAAGGCGCTCTACCCAGTAATCGAGTCGAGTACCTCATCGAAGAATCATCGGGGTAGTTACAGCCGTAGTACGTCGAGTAAGACGGTAGAAGTCTAAGAAAATATGTGACATTCGAACCACATCGGAGAGTGCTAGCCAGTCGTCGGTCAGCTGTGCGGCAGGCGCCTCGCCGAAGTCGTAGATGAGCCGGCACTCGTCGACGGCACGGTCGGGCCCGTTCGTTGGAAGCAGTCTCGCTGCGGCGGTTCCGTTCGCGACCGGGACGTAGTACGCCGACGACTCGACGAATAGCCAACGGCGTGAAGGAACGATACCTCGGTGTCCGAGTGTCACTGCTCGTCCGACGATCAAGGTGGTGCCTGAGGCAGACCCGGCACTTTGGCTGGCCGGGCGGAACCGATCTCCCACAGGGAACGCACGCTGTGTCGCGCTGTTGTGCTCCGGTCGGATAGCCTGCAATGGAACGCCCATCGTCCTGCGCGTCGAATCGAGCGTCTGATTCGCGTCCGAGAGTCGATAAGAAGATGGTGGGAGTCGATATCCAGAGAGGAGAGCTCGGAACTGCTGTGATTAGCGTTCCTGACGCTGTTCCACCGTGGTGTTGGAGTCACCGTCGTCGCTGCTGACGCTGACCTCCTGCTCCATCTCGCTGGAGCCCGATCCGGAGTTGGTCTCGGAGTTGGACTCGGCGGTCTTGTCGCTGCTCGACCCGGACATCGAGGCCTCGCTGTCGGAGCACTTCGTGTCCGTGCACATCGCCGATGCGGCGGTGTGGGCAGTGTCCGAAGAGGAGCCGTCTGTCGATTCGTGGTTCACGGAGACGCCTTGCATCCCCATGCCACCGATGCCGGCGAAGCTGACCTGCACCTGCGTCGCGGATGCGTCCTGTGACTGGTGCTGGTCTTTGTTCTTCCCGTCCTGCGATTGCTCGGCGGACTGGTCGATCGTCTGGGACTGCTCCTGGTCGATGTCGTCACCGCGGGCGTGCTGTCCGGCGGTCGCCGCTGCGTTCTGCGTCTGACTCTGGTCGTTGTGCTTCCCGTCCTGCGACTGGCTGGCGTCCTGGTGGATGTCCTGCTCTTGGTCTTGAGTGATATCTTCGCCGTGGGCGGCCTGGCTGGCCTCGGCAGTCGCAGCCTGTTCCTGCGATTGGTCGTTGTGCTTGCCGTCCTGCTCCTGTGCAGCGTTCTGCGTCACACCCTGGGACTGCTCCTGGTCGATGTTGTCGCCGGAAGCGACCTGTTCGGCGGACTCGATGGAATCCTGGTCCTGCGACTGATCGTTCTTCACTCCGCTCTGGTGCTGGTCTTCGTTCTGCCTGACGCTCTGTCGCTGTTCCTGGTCGTTGTCCGTCCCGTCTTGGCTCTGGCCGACGGCCTGACTGCTGGACTGAGTCTGGCTAGCGGAACCTCTGTAACCGCGCTGGCTCGT
Organism: Halogranum roseipondis; assembly: GCF_059695585.1. Lineage (NCBI taxonomy): Archaea > Methanobacteriati > Methanobacteriota > Halobacteria > Halobacteriales > Haloferacaceae > Halogranum > Halogranum roseipondis. Next base: position 202,315 of record NZ_JBUEED010000008.1, on the reverse strand, counting down.
TTTCTGGTCCTGGTCGTTTTTCTGGCTTTGATCGGCCTCGTTGTCCCATCCGGTCTGTTTTGCCCACTCCTCTGCGTGGTTTCGCTGCTGTTGGTCAGCTTTGTTCTTCTTGTGGTTGTCGTGCTTCTTGTCATCGCTGTGCTGATAGTCGTCGTGCGCTGCGACGACCCCTGCGAGACCGCTCAGAGCGACGGTAGCGACGACGAAGACGACGAGCATCCTGTGTCCGTATTTACTGAACATTGGCACTTCCAGCCGGGAGTTCCCGACAGTCACAGACATCGACAAATGTCGTCTTAGTTAGTCGTTTCCACCCCGGCGATAAAGTGTATTTTTATATAGAATATGTGTTGGAAAGAACATTCGCTTCGAACGGTCTGTTCGGACAGGCGCTCTCAGTAACCGACTCCTCGTGACGGTCCAGCCTAGCGATTAACAGTCGGTTTAGGAGAGTGTTCGTCTAATCTGCTCGATGGTATCGTAGCCCGTCCAACTGGTCACTCGCCCGACCGGGTGCTGTCGGGCGGTCGGACGAGTGATGACGGACGCTCGTTCCGATAGTGCGTGGCGACAATCCACCACCGCGAAAACGCCGTTGACATCCTCTCCGCCCTGAAGAGTGGAGCTTTCCCCTTGATCCTCCGTAAGGAGGTCCGAGTCAGCTGAGTCCCACTGGTCGAAGCATCCCCTTATGTCCACAGTTTAAAACGTCAAATCTAATAGATAGTGAGCACCGCCGATCGGCTGGTCGGCGATAACGACCGGGCAGAGTCGTGCAAGCAGTAGTGCAAACCCCACGTGCACGACACGTGGGAGTTATCCAAAAGTAGCAATTCTGTACACGACTCTCTTGTCTCTCAAACCCTCATGGACAAGATTTATACGCCCATGGGATGGCAATATTGTTCAATGGAGTCCCGGAAAGTTCTCACGCTTGCGTTCTTTGCTCTTGTGTTGAGCGTGGGATACTATTCGATGAATGCAGCCCCAGTACAGAGTGATCAATCGTACTCCTACCATGGAGAGACCAAGTGGCAGACGAACGCGACAGCGGTACAGGAGACGGCCGCTGCAGAGGACAAGCCGATCCTGATCTACTTCTGGACGACCTGGTGTACCTACTGTGAGGATTACAACGAGAAGGTGTACTCGGATTCAACGGTACAAGACGAACTGGACGAGTTCGTCCTGCTGGCGATCAATCTCGACAGTGATCGTTCCGCTGCGACGGAACTGCGTCAGCAGTACGGCGTGAGCTATCCGCCACAGCACGTCACTGTTACGGCGGACGGTGAACAGGTCACGAGACTTCCGGGATACGCCCCGAGAGACGACTTTCTAACGTATCTCGAACGTTCCCAGCGGCAAGCAGAATCATGAACGCTGGTACAGCTCTTCTGGGTATCGCGCTGTTGAGCGGTACCGGTACGACAGTCGCGTTACTACTGGACTACCTGCGGGGAACCGACCGATACGTTCGATACGCCGAGTGGGGGATTGCGACGACGAGTCTCGCGCTCGTCGTCTCGCTCACGTATCTCACGTATCAGTTTGTCGTCACCGACTACACGAACGCGTACGTCTGGCAGAACACGGCGGACTACCTCCCGCTTCTCTACCGTGTGACTGGCGTCTATGCGGCGAACGAGGGGTCGATTCTTCTCTGGGCAGCGATTGCGAGCGTTATCTCGCTGTGGGTCGCCTCGACCCGTGGGTTCGACGACCGCTCGACCAAACTCGTTCAGGCAGTCGTCGTCGGGTTCGTAACGTATCTCGCAGGGCTACTGTTCGATCAGAGTCCGTTCGCTTCGGTGTGGTCGGCTGTCGACGAGATTCCAGCCGGTGTGACGCCGCAGACGGGCAGTGGGCTCAACGCGCTTCTCGTCGATCCGTTCATGGCGATCCATCCACCGGTCATGTTCGTGAGCTACGCGTTGCTCACGATGCCGTTCGCGATTGGGGTGACACACTTCGTGTCGACGTTACGTGGTGAAGGCGGGATCTACGACGCGTGGGAAGGGAGCGTTATTCGTTGGCTCCGCGTCTCGTGGCTCTTTCTCACGGCGGCGGTCGCACTCGGTGCGTTCTGGTCCTACACTGTCCTCGGCTGGGGTGGGCTCTGGGCGTGGGACCCAGTCGAGACAGCGATTCTCATCCCGTGGCTCTTCTTGACTGGGACGCTCCACGCAGTTACGAACTACCAGCCCGGGAGACGGTATACCGTCCTCGCACCGGCGATGACTGCGACGACCCTCGCACAGGTCGTCTACACGACGTCGGTCGTCCGTAGTAACGTCTTCCGTAGCGTCCACTCGTTTACGTCCGGCGGCATCGGCTTCTCGCTCCTCGTTCTGATGGTGCTCACGGTTGGTTTGGGGGTCGGACTCCCGTTCGTCTACTGGCTTCGCGTCCAAGACGACGCGAGCGACGACTCGAACATCCCCCCGCTCAGTCGGTCGACGCTACTCCACGCCGCGGTACTCGTGTTCGGGTTGCTCACCTTCATCTCGCTTTGGGGACTCACGTTCCCGCTTCTGCGGAACGCGACGACCGGTGTCGAAGTGGCTGTCGAATCGCGGTACTACAACCTCTGGAGTTTCCCGGTGGTGATCGCGACACTCCTTTTGCTGGGGTTGTACATGGACTTCGACGTCGAGGGAAAACGTCGGAGTCTCGTCGCGTTCGGTATCGCCGTGGTCGCGACGCTCGTGGGTGCCGCGATCGCTCCCTCGTCTGCGTGGCAGCTGGGAACGGCCCGCTCCGGTGACGCCCTCATCTACCAGCTGATGACGCAGGTGAGTGCGCTCGCGATCGTGCCTCCCGTCGCGTACGTCCTCATAACGGTGACAAAACGCGGATACGAACGGTTCACGCGAGCGACGAACAGCGACGCTCGTCGCAAAGAGATCGGCGTCACGCTCGTTCACGTCTCCGTTGCAGTGCTTCTCTTCTCGTTGCCGTTCACCTACATGCTCGCCTCACAGGCGTCGGTCATCGCGAGTGCAGCAGGAGGTACCGCCGGGTCGACGGTGGACGTTCCCGACTCCGATTACTCCCTTCGTGTCCTCGATCAGCAGCAACGGGAACTGCCTCAGAACCCGGATCCGTCGACGTACGCCCAGTCGAGTAGTGAGGTGCTCGCCCGCGGTGAGGCGGTGAACGAGACGGTTCTCACCGTCCACGGGACGGTGACGAACGTCCGAAACGGAAACCGAGCGACGGTCGTCCAACTCGACAACTCTGGTCTCTGGCTGGGCGTCACGGGAGAGAACGTGAGTTCGTTCTCTCCGCAGGAGGGACAGACGCTCGTTGCACGCGGCGTCGTCATGCAGAACTACGTCCCGCAGACCGATGCGGTCGTGCTCACCGGTCCGAACAACGTCGGTACGCCCGCGAACCCACCTGCGAGCGTCGACCCCGCCCGTGTGCGGGTGACGACGGTCGATCTCGCAGTCTATCGTGACAGTCAGCAGGTCGTCACGGGAACTGCGGGCCAGCGTGAGTACCTAAAGCAGAGTGGCATGGAAGTCCGCGACGTCATCATCGATCGGGGTCCGATCGTCGACACGTACGTCATCGCCGGTGTCAGCGACGGTCAGGCCTCCATTACGGTCAAACGGATCCCGTTCATGACGCCCATCAGAGTGAGCGTCGTGACGCTTCTCGTCGGGATGAGTCTCATCTTGGCGTACGACCCACAGTACGGAATCGCGACCACGAGTAGACGAGACGAAACGGTAGACGAAACAGCACGTCGTACAGACCCCGAACCGACCATCTCAGAGTGATACCAATGCACAAACTCAAAGCAACCACGATCGCACTGTTCTGTATCGTCGCAGTTCTGACCCTCCCAGCCCCAGTCGCCGCCGAGCCCGTCTCCGGGACGGTGACAGTCGGGAACGGGACGGCGGACGGAGACCGCGTGACCATCACCCCCATCGACCAGAACTACCGGCGCACGGGCGACCCCGTCAACACGACCGTCGAAGGCACCTCCTTCTCGGTCGACGAGGTGCCGGACGCACCGCTGTACTTCGTTCGCGTGGTCCACAACGAAAGCGCCCACTACGCACTCGTCGACAATGGCACCGACGTCGATATCTCGCTGTCGTCCAACGTATCCGGTCAGATCGTCGCCGAGAACGGAACGGCGATGGAGGGGACTCGCATCCAGATCGCCAGTTCGTACGGCCCGATCGTCACAGAAGATAAAACCGGCGAGAACGGCACGTTCTCCGTTGGGCCGCTCGAGCCGAACTCGACGTACTACCTCCGATACGGTGTCGGCGGCGTCCCGTACAACCACACGATCAAAACAGACGCCGAGGGCGACTCGTACCGCCTCGTCGCCAACGACCCGACGAACGACACCTCGAACCTCAGCGCTTCGGGTGGAACGCCCGCAAGTCACGTCGTCCAACTCATCGCGCCGCGAAACGGAAGTCGTCCGACTGCAGTCGAGACAGTGTCGCTTCAGAACGACGGCGATCGACCGTTCGTCGGACAGGTCGAACTGCAACTCCCCGAGGGTGTCGACGCCAGCGGCGCCATGTATCAGGGCAAGCGGGTGCCGGTCGACCAGGACGGTCGGACGGCGAAGATAAACGCGACGATTCCGCCGGGCGAGCGCTCCCGTGTCGGCGTCGCGTACCCGATCGAGGATCGGACACTCGAACGGACGCCCCAGTACAACCCGGACGTCCTCGCGGTGAGCGTCCAGGGGTACGACCTGGCGAACGTCGAACACTCGGAGAACTTGGAACGGGGTGACTCGCCGGTCCCGATTCTGGTGATGAACGGCAGTGCGGAGAACAACGAGACGTTCACGGTCGAACTGCCAGCGAACGGAACGACACAGACGGCTTCGCAGTCGGGTGAAGAAACGGGGGACGGTGACGGGAGCGTTCCGTTGGACGATGCACCAGTTGTCCCGCTGCTAGCCGGTCTCGTCGGTGCAGTCGGGGGCGGCATTCTCGTCTACCGAGCGCTCTGAACGCTCTCTCTTTCTCCCCTCCGACCGACGCGATCGGTTCTGTGACGAACCTGCGGTGCGACGACCCGTCGGCTATCGACTCGTGCAGCGACGTCGACGGCGGTGACGGCCTGGGGCGTCACGCTTCGACGATCGGCTCGAACAGGGCGATTCCAGCGAGTAAGAGAATACCATCGTAGGCGAGGAGTACCTTGAGCCACGACTCGGCAGGTGCTGCACCCAAGGCAGCACGGGTCAGTTCGAGACCGCCGAGGAGAACTGGAACGACGACAGGAACGAGCAGGATCGGGAGAGTGAGCGCCGGCAGGCGCGATTGCACTGCGAGTAGTGAGAGAAGGGTGCCGACGGCGGCGAAGCCGACCGCTGTGAGGACGAACGTCACACCCACGAGGGGGAACGCTGCTGGTGGGAGGGGGAAGCCGATGAACACGGAGACGAAGACGAGCGTCGCACTCTCGATCAACAGGAGAAAGAGGGCGTTGGCGAACGTCTTTCCAACGAAGATGGCGGTCCGATCCGTCGGTGCCAGAAGGAGTCCTTCCAGAGCCGCGTCGGTCGTCTCGACAGTCGCGGTTCGGGTCACGAGAACGATTCCAGCGAAGAGAAATGCCACCCACAGTGCTGCCCGTCCGACGGTACGACTCGATCCGAGGTCGCGTTCGAAAGCGAAAGCGAAGACGACCGTGACGAGCATCGCGAAGACGGCCGAGAAGAAGAGACTCTGCTTGGTTCGCAACTCGAGTAACAGATCTTTCCGTACGGTCTCGACGACGAGCGCTAGCCAGGCTCTCATTGGGCGTATCCAATCGCTACCTCGTACTTCCGTTCGAGGACGTCCGGGTCGTCGATCTCGCGGAGGGCCACCTCTCCACAGAGTCGGCCGCGATCGAGGAAGAGCGCCCGCGTCGCATGTCGCGTCGCGACGGCGAAGTCGTGGGTCGTAAGTAGTATTGTTCGATCGGTAACCGACTCGAGGATGTGTCCGAACTGTTCCGATGACCGCCTGTCGAGTCCCGAGTACGGTTCGTCGAGGAGGAGCAGCTGCGGGTCGTGTAGGAGCGCCCGTGCCAGTGAGAGCCGCTTGCGGAGACCGTGTGAGAAGTGACTCGGGCGTTCACTCGCTCGCGATCGCAGGCCGACGGCGTCGAGCAGAGACATACTGCGTTCCTCTATCGCAGCGACCCGGTGAAGACGTGCGTGCAGGTGAAGGTTCTCACGAGCGGTCAGTCCGTCGTAGAGCATCGTCTCGTGTCCGAACACACCGATCTGTTGTCGAAGAGTGGGATCCAGGGTGAGGTCGTGGCCGTCGAGCAACATTTTGCCCGACGTCGGTCGTGCGAGGGTCGCAAGGAGTCGCAACAGCGTCGACTTCCCGGCCCCGTTCGGCCCCAACACGGCGATCACCTCTCCACGGTCGACCGCGAATTCGACGTCTGCAAGCGCGGTGAACTGTCCGAACTCCTTGCGAAGTTGTCTGACGTCGAGAAAGGGACTCTCGGCTGTCTGCTCGTCTCGATCCATGGATCAGCTCTCGTTCTCAGAGCCTTCGTGAGCGCGAACCGAGAGCTGGTCTGCGACGAGGTGGTCTTCCTCGACGACACCTTTCGCGACCACGATACGACCTTCGTTCATCGCCTCCGGTATCGTGCCCTCGTAGACGACACGGACGGACGTGTTTTGATCAGTTACCTCGAATCGAAGTGTGTTCTGGTCGGTTTCGAGTTCGTCGACGACACCCTCCAATCTGACCCAATCGCCGCCATAGTCGCCGGATTCGAGCGTCGTGGGGGAGACGAACTGGGTCGACGCGCTCATCGTCGTCGTTCCGAGGGTCGCGAGGAGAACGACGATACCGACCGCACTTATGACGAACTTTGTCTTTCGACGCACAGTTGACGATGCATGAGGAGCAACTTCAATATTGTTGTGTCCGGTACATTGTCTCCACAATAGGGTGTCGTACGTATCTATTCGTCTAGATCAGAGACGGTTCGTTCCAGTCTCGAGAGCTGTCGCTGGAGGCGGACGACGTAGGCAAACAACGCGACGAAGATGATCGAGTATCCAGCCAGCAGGAGCGGCTCCATCGTTATCGCCTCCTTCCGCTCGCACGGTATTGTATCTTGTCCTCAACTTCGTGGATGCGGATCCGCAATCCGAGTAGGTAGATGTACAGTAGACTCACTGCGACCAGCGAGACGACCAAGACGATGGGATTGATGTTTGCACTCACCTGCGGGTTCCCCAAGGTCGTCTCGTGGAACGTCGGAATCCAGAGTCGTGTCGAAACGTACGAGAGAGGCACCGTCAGGAAGCCGACGACGCCGTAGACAGCAGTGTACTGCTCGTCGGAACCGCGCTCGGTCGACGCGTAGACGACGAGATAGCCCGCGTAGACGAACCACACGAGGAGGAAGGTGACGAGTCGAACGTCCGTCCACTCCCACCAGGAGTTCCAGACGACTCGCCCCCAGATGCTCCCCGTAATCAACGTGAGCGTCACGAAGAGAAACCCGATCTCACCGGCACTGTGGGCGAGACGGTTCCAGTAACGCCCTTCGAAGCGGAGATACAGAAGACTCCCTACAAACGTCGTCGTGAGCGCGACGGCACCCACCCACGCCATCGAAATGTGCCAGTAGGCGATGAGGTTTGCTCCGTGGTCGATGCCGTACATGACCTCCGACGCGACACCGAAGATCAGCGCGATAGACGTGACACCGAGTAGTAACGTCCCCCATTTCACGGCTCTGTTCTCGGTCACGAGTCGCATGAGACGGATTGCACGTCCGAGCAGTTGTGTCGTATTCATACAGTTGGTGTTGATGGATTGATGTGGTATCGTGTGACTAAACGCCGATCGGAAGTGAGAGGTCGATTACGAACCGCATGAGGAGCTTATCGATATCGAACAGCAGCGCGACCCCCGTTACGAGCAGGACAGATCCGACGAGACGTCGTACGTTCCGTTGACTCTTCGCGAACCCAGTACGGTCGATTGCGTCTTTTCCAACGTACGCCGTCACCAGTAACGGCACTGCGAAGCCGACGCCGTAGGTGAAGAGGAGGCTTCCACTCACCACCGTGTTTCCGCTGCTTCCAGCAAACGCTAACACGCCACCGAGAATCGGCCCGACGCAGGGAAGCCAGATGACACCGAGTAACGCCCCAGTTACGAAGCCACCCAGAAGCGAACTTCCGCCATCTGTTGAAACGCTACGGCGGTCGGCTTTCGCGGCTAGTCGCGACGCACGGCGTTCGTAGATCCGATTCAGGTCGTCATCGACCAACACCGCTCCGAAGACGATGAGCAGCCCGACCAACGGGAGCCGAAACGTCTCCGGCGAGATGCTCGCAACGGCTCCGACGGCGAGGCCGAGTGCGGTAAACGAGAGTACGCTACCGAAGACGAGGACGACGGGACGGTAGCGATGGCCCGTCCCACTCGACACGACGGCGGGAATCAGTGGAAGGCAGCACGGCGACAGGATCGTCAGTACGCCCGCAGTAAAGACCGCTGCAAATCCAGGGACACTGTTCATTCGTGTCGGGGAAAAATCGAAGGGGAGATGGTTCTTAACTCGCGCGCTGTGTTCGCTCGCTCTGGGTCATCGCATCGCTGATCGCACGGTGATGCGTTGGGTTCTGAAGCGCCGTCGTATTTTCGCCGGTCGTGTTTCCGGTCGAACTGTTCTCGACGGTCACGTTCCGAAGCGGCTGGTCGTACCGCCCGACGTTGTCCGGAATGTCGCCTCGCTTCATCGGCTCTGTGCCGGTCGGAATACCGGCGAGCATGAGCTTCTTCTTCATCGGATTCATGTCGTATCCGAGTCGTTCTTGCGTGCGGTTGTAGTACACTGCTTCCTCGGGCGGCCCCTCTGCCGGCCAATCCTGCGGTTTGCGGTCGAGGCTCGGCCGGTCGTGGCCGTTCATGTACCCCGCGATGTCCTGGACGTCGCTCCAGTCAGTCACCGTGTGGGCGTACCCGTAGGGCATCGCCTCACGGACGAACGCGGCGGATGTGTAGATCCGACCCATTCCGGCACCGTCGTTGAAGGAATCCGGACCCCACAACGGTGGGTATTCGCCGACCTCACCTTGACCGTCCGCACCGTGGCAGCTCGCACAGTTCTGCATGTAGAGCTCTGCTCCACGGACCGGGTTCACCTCCGGGATCGGCTTCTTGTCGTCGCCTTCGGGCTTCTCGAGCCCTCTCCAGTACGGAGCACTTCCGATCGGCGTGCCCTGTCCAAGCCACTCCATGTACGCCTCCATCGCCTGCACTTCTCGGGAGTCGTACTCGGGGACACCGTCTTCCGCGTCGTCGGCGTTCATGCTCCGAAGGAAGCACCCTTGGATGCGCTGACGCATATCCCGCATTCGCTCCGTCCGACCGGTCCACTCGGGATAGCCCGCAGCCGTCCCGACCAACGGAATCATGTCGATGTCCTGTCCGACCATTCCGGTAGTCGACGAGAGTGAACCACCGCCGTGGCAGTTCGCACACGACATTCGGTCGCTGCCCGTGTTGTTGGGCATCATCGTCGAGGTGTCCGCGAACAACTGCCGTCCGTAGCGCACGAGCTCGCGTCGGTTCTCGTTCGATGGGAGCGTCGAGTTGTTCATCTGCTTCGGCTGGAACTGTACTTGATTCCCAGCGTCCGGGTCGCGGAACTCGAGGTCCTGACTGCGAAGCTCCTCGTCGTACCACTTCGTGTCGTTCCACGTCGCAGGGAGCTTTCCGGGGCCGTCTGCAGTCGTCGACCCGTCACCGTCACCGCTCCCCGACTGCATACTCACGGCGGGCTCGTCACCAACTGCGGCGATGAGACCGTTCGCAGCCAAAAAGAGCACTCCGCCGACGAGGAGCGCAGAGACGACTGCAAGTGCCGGCTTCAAGATGGAACTGTCGTCACTCATCTGCCGTTGTCCCCCGTCGTCGTGTCGGTCGTATTTCTTTCACACTTACTATTGTTGTGCTTGTTCTCGCACAACACGCTTAATTCTTGCTCTTGTGCAAAGTGGTACTTACTGCCCAGCACTACAATCTCCAGTCGGTCGCCCATCATTCTCCCTCTGTCTCGCCACCGTCGGCGATCTTCGTCTGCCGTTGTTCTCGCAGCCAGTGCCACTCGGCAGTCAAGAGCCCGTCCTCCTCGAGATTCCACGGGTCGTGAGTGTCGATCCTTGGCCCTTCGAACCACGAGATGACGAAGTTGTAGACCCAGACGCCGCCACCGACGAGCAAGAACAACGCACCGACTGTCGTGATTTGGTGGAGCGTTACGAACTGTGGCAGATAGCTCGCGAAGCGACGAGGCATCCCGCCGTAGCCCAGCAGGATCATCGCGAAGAACGTCACGTTCGTCCCGATCATCCAGAGCCAGAAGTGCCACTTGCCGAGTCTGCGCTGGTACATCCGTCCCGTAACCAAGGGGAACCAGTAGTAGAGCCCAGCGAACGCAGCGAAGCCGATGGCCCCCATGACGATGTAGTGGAAGTGACCGACGACGTAGTAGGTGTCGTGAAGCACGAGGTCGATCGGGATCGACGCGAGGAAGACGCCGGTGACGCCGCCGATGATGAAGTTCGAGACGAAGCCGATACAGAACAGCATCGGCGTGGTGAGTCGGATGCGGCCGTTCCACATCGTCGTGATCCAGTTGAACGTCTTCACTGCGGAGGGGATCGCGATCGCCAACGACACCGCCATGAACGACGCCCGCAGGCGCGGGTCGATGCCGGTCGCGAACATGTGGTGTGCCCAGACGCCGAACGAGAGCACGCCGATGGCGAGCGTCGAGTAGACGACGAACTTGAACCCGAACAGCCGCCGTCCGGAGAACCGCGGCAGCACGTAGCTGACGATCCCCATCGGCGGCAACACGAGGATGTACACTTCGGGGTGGCCGAAGAACCAAAACAGGTGTTGCCAGAGGATAGCACCGCCCTCGCCCGCGAAGAAGACAGTCCCGAGGTTGCGGTCGAGCAGCAGCATGACCATCGCACTACCTAAGAACGGGAACGCGAAGAGGATGAGCCCCGACTGGGTGAGGACCGTCCACGAGAAGATGTCGAGGTTCGCCCAGGTGACCTCCGGGGCGCGTTCGGTGAAGATGGTCACGATGAAGTTGATCGCACCCATCGTCGCCGAGACGCCAGTCAGGTGGAGACCAAGCAACATCAGGTCGACACCTGCGTTCGTCTGCATGCTGCCTGATTCGATTCCCAACGAGAGGGGCGTGTACATCGTCCAGGCAGTCTGTGCTGGGATGATTCCTTGAATCGGGAAGAAGCCGGCCCAGATGAGAAGTGCACCGGGCGGCAGCAGCCAGAAGGCGATGGCGTTGATGCGCGGGAACGCCATGTCGTCTGCACCAATGACGAGCGGGATAAAGTAGTTCGAGAACGCCGCGAGGATCGGCGTCCCGAAGAGAAACAGCATCGTGATCCCGTGGCTCGTCAGCAACGAGTTGTAGAAGGCAGGAGAGATGAGCGACATCTCCGGGTCGAACAGTTCTAACCGCATGATGACGACCATCAGCCCACCGACGACGAACGCTGTCGTCCCGTAGATACCGTACAGTATCCCGATGTCCTTGTGATCGACTGTCGTTATCCATCTGATCCATCCCGCCGGCTTCTCCCTGTGGACGGTGGGATCGGCGTGTTCACCGCCATCGCTCAGGAGTTGCCGTCCGGAACTGCCCCGGTTCCGTGAGTACTGGTAGCTCACCCAGATCGTGGCCACCAGAAGCACAGTCCCGAGAATCGGTATTACTTGTTCGCGTAGTCCCATAACCTTGTATCCAACGGCTGAATAAAGAAAGTTTGGGGGTATATTGCGCAAATCGTTGCAGAGCGTGGATCGATGTGAGCGAATCTGACGCGCGTTTGCGTTTCGTATCTAATCGGATAGAGCCTCGAGACGACGTCTGCTCCGTCGACGAGCACGGATCCGCGTCGGAGTGTCGTCACTCGTGTTTCCCTCGAATTCGTGTTTGCACAGCCCTGTACACTCAAATACCGACGTCGACGTCCACTCGCACGACGCAGCCGACAAGACGGGTGCTCTCGGAACAAACGTCGTAGGTCCTCTCCAGCTGGAGATACTTGAGCAATGTACAAATCGCCCAACTACATGAACATCTCACGGAAGGTCGACCGCGGCGCTTCAGCACTCCCCTTATTGGTTCGCCTTCGAATCTACACAGTCGCCGACGACCACCAGGCATAATATCTGCCAGGGATTCACACGAGTCGTGCCTGTGACGGCTCGGATTCCCGGCATGAAGCCGGGACGGACTCTTCGAAACATCCTCCTCGGCATCGTCTATCTCTCGCTGTGGCCACTCGTGATCGCCGGTCTTCTGTTGGCGATCCCGATTGCCATCGGTACCAACTATCGTGACCTCGCGAACAGGCTCAGTCGTCTGCCCGGTATCGAGACGGACGGCGGTTTCGCCTCCGGTGTCGTTGCCGGCGTCTATCTCCTCGTCTTGGTTAGCCTCGTCGGTGCGGTCGGTGGTGACCCCACCACCGAGTCGGACAGTCCGCCTACTCCGTCGACACCGATCGTGACGGATACCGCTGCGGGTGACGTGACAGCGGCTGCAAGCTCGAACACGGATGCGGACGCTGCATCGGCCCCCGAGTCGACAGCGGCTGACTCGACGTCAGCGTCAGTAACGGGAGACGATAGTGACACATCCACGCGTTCAGAACCGGCACGGTCGCCGGCAGCCGCGACGACCGAGTCAACGACGGTGACGACGGAAGCAACACCACCGTCGACGGCGACAGCAACGCCGACAGCCACCCAAACGGCTACCGCAACGGCGACACCGACGTCCGGGCTTCGAGCTACCGTCGTGGAGATCGTCGACGGCGACACGGTGAAGATCAAACGGTCAGACGGCTCGCGAGATACCGTCCGACTACTCGGTGTGGACACACCCGAAACACATGGCGAGGTCCATCCCGAAGAGTTCGTGGGCGTGCCGGATTCGAGCGCCGGCCGGCAATGTCTGGCAGCGGCCGGTGAGACGGCGACGGACGTGACTCGCGATCGACTACTCGGAGAGACAGTGACGATCCGGTTCGACGAGAACGAACCACGTCGTGGCTACTACGACCGACTGCTGGGCTACATCTATCTGAACGGCGAACTGTTCAACGCCGACCTCGTTCGACAGGGCCACGGTCGAGTGTACACGGACAGCAGCTTCACGAAGAAAGGTCAGTTCCTCGAGTACGAATCACGAGCGCAGGCTGCCGAGCGTGGCGTGTGGGAGTGTCGAAACGCACGAACAGCAACGCCGACGCCGAGTCCCGACGGGGGGAGTAGTGGCGGTACGCTTGCAGTCGCGTCGGTCCACGCCGATGCGGGAGGAAACGACCACGAGAACCTGAACGACGAGTACGTCGTCTTCGAGAATCGCGGTGAGAGTGCGCTCGATCTGAGCGGGTGGACAGTCGAGGATGCAGCGGACCATCGATACTCGTTCCCGAACGGGTTCACGCTCGACAGTGGCGAGTCAGTGCGACTCTATACGGGCAGTGGCCGTGACGCCGAAGCCGCCCTCTACTGGGGTTCGGACGCGGCCGTCTGGAACAACGGTGGTGACACGATTATCGTGACCGACGGGAGTGGCTCGGTCGTGATACGGCACGAGTACTCCGGGTGAAAGCTCGTGTAGAAACCGGAGCACAGCACTGCCAGCTAAGCGCCGACGTGAGTCGTAGGCCGATGCAACCGAAGAGCAGCGTCCACGCTAGTCACTGAGGGCTGCTTTCTGAATACAGGTACCGATAAACGTGTCGTGACTGACGAACGCATCTGCGTCGAGCCCGATTGCGACTCCTTCGCCCTCACCGATCACAAAGTGCATCTCGATACCGCCCTCGTAACACTGAATCGTGCAGTTGAGAGAACCATGTGTGTAGAGTTGTTCTTTGAGTGGTTTTTCACGCGATTCGAGCGCGAGTTCGTCGATAACCGCCTCGATCTCTGTTGTGGAGTATCGCGACAAGACGTCGGCGCGCCCATAGAGGATCTCGAAGTCACCCTGATCGTACCAGACCACGCTCCGAAGGTGGCTCTCGACTCGCTCTTCGACGAATGTCGCGAGGGTTCTCGCCTCTTCGGGAATCGGTTTCGTCGGTCCACCTGACTCCATTAGTATACTGTTCTAGATAGTTTAACTTAATATATTTTGTAACTTATACGACGTGACTCTTGAAAGCGGGCTGTACGAGCGACGGGGCGTTTGCACCGTACGTTCGGGATTCTGCCTCGGTCGGGGCGCGGACGGCTGTCACAGGTCGTGGTCACCGTCTCGAACGTGATGTTGCAGAACTGCATCCTCCGACGGATTCCGAACGAAGGCTATAGTAACGAGTGCACGTCATCATACACTCGACCGGCCGCCGTCGTGCGGTCAGGTGTGGAGACAGTTGCACGAGCTACGATAGTTGCTGTCAGCTATTAGTACGATAGTCTAAACAGCAATTTCCTCTTGACGAAAATATCGAAGCCGTGTTATAGGCCGACTCGAAAACACCGACTGCGACACCATCCGCGCGTCGGATGTACCGGGTCGCACGTTCAGAGGCACCTCTCTCCCTTCCCATCCTCATCCCTTACAGTCTGGTTGTGGCGTTCAGCGGTGGTTCCTGTTCAACGTCGAGAGACAGCGTGCTGGTCATACCGACACTCGGATGGCGTTCTCGAGATCTCTTCGACTATCGTGACGAATTTCCAGACGGTCATATTACTAGAAAAATTCAACATAGCTTATTATCTTGTTTGACGAAAGCTAGCGTGGTGAAAATATCAATGGATTCACAAGAGGAGTCGGCGGCTGCTGTACCCGGTCTCACGGACGAGGACCGTGAGCGCATCCGGGCGTATCTCGATGTGCCCGCGTATCGCCGCACACCCCACCTGCTCTGTCCGCCAGAGGAGTAATCGGCCCGTCTTTCCGACACACCGTCGTACACAGATGTGTTACTCCCAGCGCGTTCGTAGTTGCGGAGTTGTAGTCTGCACTCTCGGCCTCTGACCCTTTGCGTTCGTCCCGCAACGATCACTGGGGGTTTCAGTACGACTAGAGCGATCGAAGCCACACGTTCACACAGAATCCGGGCGTTCCACCCGTCGTAACCGAAGACCGGCGATAGAGAGACGAGAACCTTACTACTATATCCGCACCTCACGAACTCGCACCCAGTCGATTTGTGACGACCACACTACACGAACCTGTACTAGCACCGTTGGCACTACTCCAGCAGCTCCCCATGCAGCTGCCTGTCTCTGTCGACGTATTCGTGGTGCTTGCAGTCGTCGTCGTCGCGCTCGTCCTGTTCATCTTCCAGCCCGTTTCGATCGACACTACCGCGATCGCCCTGATGGTCGTACTCATCCTCCTCGAACCGTGGACTGGGGTCTCCCCCGAGGAAGGCGTCTCGGGGTTCTCGAACCCCGCGACGCTCACCGTGCTGGCGATGTTCATCCTCAGTGAAGGGGTACGACAGACCGGCGTCATCCAGACACTCACGCAGAAAATGGAGGCGTTCGCGGGCGACAGCGAAACCCGCCAACTCCTCGCGACGGTCGGGCTAGCTGGCCCGTCGGCGGGCTTCGTCAACAACACACCCATCGTCGCCGTGCTGATCCCCGCTGTCACGGAGCTCGCCCGGAAGACCGGCACCTCGCCGTCAAAGCTGCTCATCCCGCTCTCCTTCGCCGCGATGCTGGGCGGGATGCTCACCGTCATCGGCACGTCGACGAACCTGCTCGCGAGCCAGCTCTGGGCACAGGTCGGCGGCCCGACCGCAGAGCCGTTCTCGCTGTTCGAGTTCACGCAGCTCGGCGCCGTCGTGCTGGCCGTCGGTATACTGTATCTGCTGACGGTCGGTCGGTATCTCACGCCAGCCCGAATCGCGGCCGAGGGGACCCCAACGGACCAATTCGGCATGTCTGACTACTTGACCGACGTCGTCGTCCACGAGAACTCCGACCTCGTCGGCTCACAGGTACGAGAGGTACGACGCGGTGACCTCGATCTGGACGTGTTCCAGATCGTGCGCAACGGCCGCAGCATCGTGCGTGGCCTTGCCAGCCAGCGGATCCGCGCTGGGGACATCCTCTCGGTCAGAGCGAGCCAGGAGACGCTCGAACAGGTCATCGGGGACGAACACCTCGCTTTCCTGCCGGAACTCCTCGACGCCGCAGCGGACGGAGACGAACTGCTCCCTAAGGGATTTGTGCCCGAACACCACGCGTGGAACCGACCGTCGACGACACCCGACCCGGACAGGAACGACGACGACGAGACCTCCGAAAAAGCGGAGGAAGCCGAGGACGAAATTTCGCTCACAGAGATCGTGTTGCTCCCCGGGGTGTGGTTGAACAGACGGAACGGCGTTGTCGGATTCGAGCGCGACTACGACGCGACTGTACTTGCCGTCCGCCGGGGGAACGAGGTGATTCGCCAGCGCCTCCGAGACGTACGCCTGCAGGGCGGTGACGTGTTACTCGTCCAGACGAGCGAAGACGTTCTGGACCGGCTCCGGGCTAACAGCAATATCGTCGTCTCCAGTGACAGACGCTGGGAAGAGTTCGACCGGACACAGATTCCCATCGCACTGGGTATCGTCGCCGGCGTCGTCGGACTGGCCGCCCTCGAATACCTCCCGATCGTGGTCAGCGCGTTCGTCGGTGTCGTCGCAATGCTCTTTTCGGGTATCCTGCGTCCCGCAGACGCCTACGAGGCCGTCGACTGGGACGTCATCTTCCTGCTCGCCGGGGTTATTCCGCTAGGGATCGCGTTCGAAGCGTCCGGAACGGCAGATCTGATCGCGTCGGGGATTGCCACCGAGGGGGCCGTACTGCCGCCGATCGCGATGCTCGCGGTGTTCTACCTGGGAACCGCGATCATCACGGAGATGATGAGCAACAACGCCAGTATCGTGTTGATGCTCCCCATCGCCGTGGAAGTCGCTGGTCAACTCGGTGTCAACACCTTCGCGTTCGCCCTCGCGGTGACGTTCGCCGCCAGCACTCCGCTACTCAGTCCCGTCGGCTACCAGACGAATCTCATGGTCTACGGACCCGGCGGGTACAAGTTCACCGACTTCGCGCGCGTCGGGGCACCGCTCCAGCTCATCTTGACCGTCGTCACGACGGCCGGCATCGTGTTCTTCTGGGGTCTGTGACGATACCAGGGCTCCAATCTGTACTGGTCATCGGTGTCGTGCGCTGCGTCCACCTCGTTCGTGCAACTGAACTCTGCCTGAGAATGGCGGTATCCTATCTCAACACAACAATGGCACGTCTTGGACGTGTTCCGAGGGTTGATGGCCTCCACGGAGGTTCCTCGCTCCTCTGCCTTGTAACAGATTTGCGAATGAAGTTATCAGAAGAACAGTGCCGGGACCGTATTCCGGAAGATGTTGAGTGAGATGACGAACAGAAGTACGATGAGGAACCACGTGAACTTCTGCTCGTCGATCTCGATGCGCCGCAAGTAGGTGCCGATCAACAAGCCGACGATCGTGATCACAGCGATCGTCGACCCGAGCCAGATCCGATACGGCGTCATCAGATCAGTAAAGAACGTCATCACCACGAGGCGAGTTGCGAAGATCGTCCCCAGCGTCATCGACAATCCGCCGATGTACCGCTCCGCGTCGCGTTCGAACGTGTGAAAATACGCCGGGAGAACCGGACCGAGGTTTGCGGCAGCGAGCAGAAAGCCCTCACTGAGTCCGATCCCACCGAGTGCGATCGGATGGTGGGCCTCTTCGACGACGACGAAGTTCTTCACCACCTGGAAGACGACATAACCCAAAATGACGAGTCCGATGAGAAACGGGACGAGCGGGCCGGTGCTAAACCACGAGAGAAAGGCCACACCACCGATAGTGCCGACGATCGCGAGGACCAGCAGTGGCCACTCCTCGCGAACAAATCTGATCCCGGTTCCCGTTTCACCGATTTGGAAGACGTTTATCATCAAGGGCGGGATGGCGAGGACGACAACCGTGAGCGTCGGGTCGATGACGCTCGCGAAGACAGGTGTTACGATAAGCGAAAACCCGAACCCCAGCATCCCCATGACCGTCCCGGCGAGGATCGCGACGCCAACGAACAGTACGAGGAGGCCTCCTGAAACGTCCGATTGAATTCCCTGCGTAATGTTCTCCGTCCCTGGGAAGAGCACGACCGCCGCTGTGATGACCGCGAGTGTCGCACTCGTCATCATCACCTCACGGTAGTGGAACTCCAGAAGATTCGTAACGAACTGTTCGAAGTCTACGTGAGATTTACTCGTACCCATCGTTTCGGAATCGAAGAGCGGGTCAGCAGCCACAACCGCCCGTCAACAGAGGGGAGAACGTGCGGTAAACATATGGCACCCCGGTAGTCGGTGAAAACTGTGCATAGCCGGGGCGGTCTCGAACGCCGGAGAAAGCCAGCAGAAGCGTCGTATGAAGCAAAATACGCTGAGACGACCACTTATCTTCCGTACTAGATGTCGGCGAATGCTGCTGCTACCACCCACCGAAGCAGACACTCGTCGCACGGTCACGGAAGAGTGTCGGCCGAGACGGCCTTGGTCCCGTATCGACGGCAACGAAAGTATCCGACGGTGAACGCCGACCCGATCGACCGCTGTACGAGAGTCGTGTCGAAGCGATTCTCGTGGTGACGATCCGCTCGGTCAAGACGTGCCGATCTCGATCGTCTCGTCAACGGCCTCGAACCGGCGAAAGAGTGCACAGAAACCTCGTGGTCGCAGTCCCGTTGGAGGCGTCGGTCACTCGGGAAGTATAGTAGAGAGTGCAAGTCATCACACACCCGACCGGCCGCTGTCGTGCGGTCGGGTGTGGAGACAGGTGCACGAGCTACTATAGAGCTGTAGTCGGAACGTGTGCTCCTGCCTGGTGAGAGGCCATGTTCAAGAGTAGCGAACAGACTCCGCATCTGCGACAGAGAGTCTCCATCGGGTGGTGCTCGCTGGAGTACAGTTCGATTCGAACTAGGATTTATCATCCTCCACCGTATCGGCCGAACTGTGCCACCAACGATCACGCGGATCGAGAGCACCGAGTTCCGGTACCCCCTCGAGGACGTCGGCACCGACGGAAACGGGTTCAATCTCGCTTACGAACCGGGGACGACGACGGAACGAAAGCTGTTCGCGCTCGAGATACACACGGACGAGGGTGTCACCGGCGAGTACGTCGGCGGGAACTCACCGGGGGCGGCCCAGATCCACACGTTCGCGGACTACCTCGTCGGGAAGAACCCGCTCGAACGCGAGCGCCACTGGAGCGAGGTAAAGCGGGCGCTCCGAAAGTATGACCGGATGGGAATGGGTCCCATCGACATCGCTCTGTGGGACTTCGCTGGGAAGTACTACGACGCACCTGTTCACGAACTCCTCGGAACGTACCGCACCCGTCTCCCGGCGTACGCCTCGACGTACCACGCGGACGACAACGGTGGGTTGGACTCCCCGGAAGCGTACGCCGATTTCGCCGAAGAGTGTCTCGAGGCGGGGTATCCTGGATTCAAGATCCACGGCTGGGGCGGAAGCGACGAGGCCCGCGACGTCCGACGCGAGGTGGAGACGGTACGGGCCGTCGGTGAACGGGTCGGCGACGAGATGGACTTGATGGTGGACCCTGCCTGTGAACTCGAGACGTTCGCGGACGCGTTGAAGGTCGGTCGCGCCTGCGACGAGTACGACTACCTCTGGTACGAGGACCCGTACCGGGACGGCGGGATCTCCCAGCACGCACACAAAAAACTCCGCGAGCAGATAGATACCCCCATCCTCCAAACCGAACACGTCCGGGGGCTCGAGCCACACACGGACTTCATGGCGAACGACGCGACGGACTTCGTCCGGGCGGACCCGGAGTACGACGCGGGCATCACTGGCGCGATGAAGATCGCGCGCGTCGCTGAAGGGTTCGGCCTCGACGTAGAGTTCCACGCACCAGGCCCGGCCCAGCGCCACTGTATCGCTGCCTGCCGAAACGCGAACTACTACGAGTTAGCTCTCGTCCATCCCGATTGCCAGAACACCCAACCTCCCGTCTACAAAGGTGGCTACTCGGACATGTTCGACACGATCGACGAGAACGGAACGGTGAGCGTCCCCGACGGCCCCGGGCTCGGAGTCGAGTACGACTGGGAGTACATCGAAGCGAACAAGACCGGAAGCGTTCACGTGTACGACTGACGTTTCGGTGCTCGAAACCGCGAGAAATTCGAGCGGTGGAACCGTCGGACTCGCCCCCACTCGTCCATCAGCGGGAAACGCCCCGAGCTTCGATCGAACCCACGACTCCCCGAGACTTGTCGTACCCGTACACGCACGTCTGTGTTCCTCGACCGATGCTTAGTAGTCAGTTCGAGAGACGGTAACTTTGACACTTTCGAAGCACGAAATCGTCGTCGTACAGAGTTGATTGGATAATTAGCGACGTGTGATCAAATTGGTTCCGAGGTGCTGTCGCTCTCGAGTGGATCGACGTTACTCGGGGATACGCTGAGACCTGTTCTCTCTCGTTAGTTCACAGTGTTCCGCTACGAGCGTCTATCGCTCGCCCGAACGCGACGACAGGCTTGTCTCTCTCGCCGTTCCTTCGGTCCCCAGGGCTCCGAGAGCGTACTCTGGTCGGTGAAGAGGTGTGTTCGAACCCTGCTCTCCGCCACCCGAGCCGCCGAATGACGGTCTACCGGGCGGCCTTGACCAGTGCCTCCAGGTCGAGGTGGCCGGCACCGTGGTAGGTCTCTCCCGCTGCAGGCATGCTGGCGGTGTCGCGGACGAGGCGCTCGACCTCCTCGACGGAGGCGTCGGGACGGAGCGAGCGGACCAATGCGACCGCACCCGAGACCTGTGGCGCGGCCATCGAGGTGCCAGCCTTCCACCCGTAGCCGCCTTGAACGGTCGAGTAGACGAGATCGTTCGCGGCTCCGTCGATACCGCTATCAAGTGCTTCTAGGTCCGCGTTCCCGCCGGCAGCGCTGACATCGACCGGACTCCCGTAGTTCGTGTAGAACGCGGGCTGGGTCGTCGGCTCCTCCAGTCGGTTGCCCGTGAGCCACTTGGCTTCGTTGTCGCTGTGCTTGCCGCCCCAGCCGTAACCGATCGGACCGGTCGCGCTCACGCCGAAGACACCCTCGGCCTCCGTCGGAAGGCTCAGAGTACTCTCGGGAGTCATGTCGAGCCCGTCGTTCCCGGCAGAGTTGACGATGACCGTTCCCTTCGACCGGACGTACTCCGCGACCTGCTCGGCGATACGGAGCTCCTCCAGAAGTTCCGGATACTCGTCTGGGTAGACGTACGGTGCTGGGAAGCCGACGCTGTAGTTGATCGCGTCGCAACCGGCCTCGGCGGCCTTCACCCAGCCGGCGTAGCCGTCGCCCTGCTTGCCCTCGACGCCGGAGAACATCCGGTAGGAGACGATCTCCGTGTCGGGTGCGGTCCCGAGGACGCCGCCCGCAGGACCGTCGTTGCTGTTCGTCGCCGCGATGATACCAGCGACGTGAGTACCGTGGCTCCCGGCGCCGTTGGGCCGCCAGTCGTAGCCGTCCTCGGAGACGTTCTCGGAGAGGTCGTCGTTGACGACGCCCGCGAGGTCGGGATGGCTGTCGTCGACGCCGCTGTCGACGACGGCGACACGGGTTCCTTCGCCGGTCGTAGTGTCGTGGATCGACTCACCGCCACCGGGCTTGTCGGTGAGTTCGTTGGCGAGGTCCTGTTCGCGCTTGTCCCACTGATACTCGGAGTTCGTCGCGGACCCGTCGTGGTTGTGGCTTCTCCCCGCTCCGGTAGTACTGGGTCCCTCGTGAGACCTGACGGCACCAGTGCCGTCCGCGCTCAAGTCGATCGTGACGTCGCTGACCGTCGTCCCGTTTACGCGGTCTTGGTCGCCACGGGCGACCAACACGTCTGCCTGCGAGAGGTCGTGGACGATCTCGACGTCGTCCGGAATCTCCGAGCGGTCGACGTCCCGGAGGTTGATGAAGAACCGCGAATCGGACTTCTGTGCCGTCACCTGACCAGCTCCGAGAGTCGCCGCACTGACTGTCGCTCCCGTGAGCCGGAGGAATCTGCGTCGATTGTAACCCGACATTGCAGTTGGAATGAGAGATGAACACACATAACATTTGCTCGTCCGATAGATGATTGAGTGTAAAAACGGGCTAACTGAATACGACGGCAGGGTTGTCCGAAGCGGTCGACGGTCCCGTGAACTCGATTGTAGAGTTACGAGCGCAGATCCGCGTCTGCAGGCGTGGGAGGAGGTCAATTGAGTGACGGAGGTACGGGTGCTATCCAGCATGCTTCTATCGATTCGGAGGTCGATTCGGCCCGTCACGAGTGATCTTGTTCCTCACGTGTGAGTAGATACATTACGATGTTATGCGTGTAATGAGCTGGTATAGTCACGGTCAGCGAATCAGTCGTCACATCGAACTGGCGAACGTTTTCTCTCGACACAACGAGGAGCCAGCACCCGGGAGAGACAACGATGAACGGACGGCCTCACAGACGCCGCCGACATCGTCTCAGAAGGCGTCGGTGGCGGTCATCACGATGTGGAACCTTGGCCGTCTGAGCGATCGAGATCGATTCGGTGGAAACTTCGACGACGCGCGTTCGAGCGAGACGAGCCGTCCGACGGCACGGTTCCGCAGGAACTCACCGGGAGAGGCGACAGGTCACGGGCGACGTCTCGCAGGGAACCGTTGGAGACTCGGACCGTCGTCTGTCGAGTCGAAGACGTGACGCTGTGTCCAATAACTTCTGAGTGAGCGTCAGTCGAGCGTCCCCACTGATCTGTCGTTTTCGGTCACGACGCTGGTTTCGACGACCACGTCGAGGGTGGTAGAGAAAGCAATGGCTCGATGCTCCGAGTCGGTATCCCCCTATTTGCAGCCAGTGCGGAGAGTTATCTATCTGGCTTCCAAGGGTCTATCCATGGTATTGGTGGTCGTTCTCGGGACGCCCTCTTGGATTCGATCTCTGTTGCCGGATCCATCCCCGATCTACGTGACGACCCTCGCTCTCGTG
The DNA here is from genome assembly GCF_059695585.1 of Halogranum roseipondis. Classification (NCBI taxonomy): domain Archaea; kingdom Methanobacteriati; phylum Methanobacteriota; class Halobacteria; order Halobacteriales; family Haloferacaceae; genus Halogranum; species Halogranum roseipondis. The sequence continues at coordinate 179,221 of NZ_JBUEED010000008.1, read as the reverse complement.
CTGTGTCTTCTCAGTGTGTTCGTACTGTACTCAATTCGTAACCGACATCACAGTTCCGCGACATCAGATGGTCCACGACATCAATCCAGATCTCCGCTCGATGAGTCTGTAATCGCGCCCTCGGCACTCCAGTGGGCCGTAGTGTGTCCAGTCTGTCACACAGTGAATGAGCCGGACTATCGGTTTTGTCGTCACTGCATTGCTGATTTGTCCCGATACAGATGACTGTCTGCGTTTTTCCAAGCGAGCGGGGCAGAAGGACAGAGAGTGACGACCTCGGTGTGACCAGACTCACATCCGTTTCGAGAGTTACTCATCCTGTGATGAGGATCGATAGACGTCGCGACTATTCTCGGTGATGGTATTGTTCCACACGAGCAGAGTGCTGGCAGCGTCTGAGACGGTACCGAGTAAATTGTTTGAAATAATGCTTCCTCGGAGAACGACGAGGTCGGTGTCTGCAAACGAGATCCCGTATCCGTTGTTGACGGCACGTACATCCCGTATGTGCCCACCAAAGGTGCTCTCAAATCGAATTCCGTAATCCCACTGCTCGACTGTGACGTTCTTGATTGTCACATTGCGAGCATTCGAAACCACGATTCCCGAGGTATCGCTTACCCCATTACCACCAATCGTGCGGCCAGCCCCATCGAGAACGACGTCGTTAGCCTCGATTCGTATGCAGGCCTCCGAGAGACGCGTTCCACCACCATTCTGAATGTCTTTGGCTAGTCTGTAGGTCCCCGGTTTCGTAATCGTCGTCCGTGAGGTGAGTTGCTTTGCTGCCATCGTCCTACACCTTCGCCCACTCGGGCCACTCGCTGCGCTCTTCCCCGTCGAACGACGCATCTCCGGACATTGCCTTTATCGCTCGTGCATCCTCACGACTCCAGACCGCACCGTCCTCGTGAAACAGCCCGTTGATGACGCCGTTGTTCCGCTGTGGTTGGACCCACGCAGGCTTGACCATCAGTGACCAAAAGAAGTTGCCAATCCCGGCGTCGTGAATCGGTGGCGCCAAGCTGGCGTAGTTTGGCGTCTGTTCACTCGGGGTTGGCTCTGCGGCGAAGCCTCGCCCGTGACGAGTCCGCTGCCACTCCGTGAGCCACACTGGAGTCTCTACCGCCTCACGAAGATGATCGACACGCCGGAGCATCGTTCGATACGTCGACTGCTTGTTCACGAAGTTGTAATGGAACTGGAGAATCTCGTTGCCCCACTGCTCGTATTCAGCGTTGTTGGCCAGACTCGTCGACCCAACAGTCAGGGGGACGCGCCCCTTTTGTTCAACCAACGTCGCAAACATCTCTCGTGCAAACGCCGTTTTGCTGGCCATCCACCCCGGTTCGTTCATCGCCTCGATACCGAGCAATCGGTCGTCGTCGCGGTAGTTGTGCATAAACCAGCGAACAAACCGTCTCGGCTCGTCCCACAGCTGTCGGTCGAGAAGCACCTCTTTCGGCGGCGAGCTCAGCCCCGTTGCTGACGCTGGATCGGTATCCTCCAATCGTTCTTCCGTCGGGTAGCTGCCAACAGCGTCGAAGAGTCCTAACAGAACGGAGAGACCCCGATCGTCGGCAGCTTGGAGGAAGTGATCGAGCGCCCGTTCATGAGCGTCCGGATCTCGCTGCCACGCTTCGTAACTCACCCATGTCCGGATAGCGTTGAGATTGACCCGCGTCGCGTACGTCAGATCGCGTTCGATGATTTCGGGGTCGTAGTACTGCCACATTTGATAGATATTGTACGCTCGTGACGGAATGTAGATCGCCCCTCGAACGTCGACGACGTCCGCGCTGTTGGACGAGTTGCTGACTACCGCTGGGTCACCAACGTTCGGCGGCCACTCACGCTGCTCTGTGAGTTCGGTGACTGGGGAGCTACAGCCAGCCGTGCCAACCACGCCTCCGACGGCACTCGTTGCCAGGAATCGTCGTCGAGTCAAGTCAGACGTCATAGCACTGGCCCACATAGAAGCCGTTTCACAGCGAGATTCACGTGTGTCCTCTGGTCAGATATGGAGGTGAGTGTTATGGCCCTGCTACAACCTGTTGTTCGACTAGCGCCGAGAATCCCGATCAGTCTCTCACGGCAGGAATCGAGTGCACTCCATCACTTGATGCACCGGCTGATGCAAAACCGTTAGCGACCTCCGAGTCTAGTCGCTATTACAGAACGGCCGCGTACACTTGTTCGTCCAGACCGACCCGAAAGCTACTACGTCGGACTACTGGGGCAGTATCGGAGGAAGCGGTTCAGCGGTACATCGAACAACCCGAACATCGAGCGGAGTGTCGGGCACCCCCGCGTCCAGCGACGCGGGGAACTCGCCCTTGGATCCAGTTTAGACGTACACTCTCCGGCTGACTCTGTCAGCGACGTTACGGCGGACGGAACGCGACGTCAGCACGACTCCTCTCGATCGTCGGACTGGACGAGATTGCGGAGATGGTGGTCGCCCAAGACGAGGACGAGAAGCGCACCCACGAGATTGAAGCCGAGGTCGAGGAGGGTATCTCTCCTGCTGTAGACCACCAGAATCGGTTCTAGCCCGAGGCGGTCGGCGACGGCGTGGATGAGATACTCGATCAGTTCCCAGAGCACACCGAGGACGACGACGGCGCCGACGACCCGAGGCCGAGGATCACGTTCTCGACGTTTGGCCGCCGTAAAGACGAATCCACCGAGAATACTCGCAGAGAGAGTGTGCGTGAGGTGGTCCCACCACTCGACGTTGTCGTAGGGACCGAGCATTCCAACTGCGTGTGTGACCATGGCGACGCCGACGTACGCGCGCTGCCAGGGTTCGAACTCGACGTCGAACGTTCGTTCAGTCAGACTCGGAATGTACGTCCCCAGAAATGCGAAGGCCGAATTGACGACTGCACCCGGGTTTCGACGACGGATTCCGACGACGAACACGGCGACGAGTGCATGTCTGATGGGGTGCTTGATATCCCAGTTTGGAGATGGCCACACAGGTGAATCACCAGTCCATACCAACCCGACGACTCCGTCCAAAAAATAGCTTCTGTCCGAGGATAACGTGTGCCGATCGACCGACTGCTCGGAGACACCAACGGAGAATACAGCTCTCTCCTCGCGAGCCAGATCGTTCCAGACACTCGTCTCGGAGGGCCGCTCGTGGTACTGCCAGAGAACTACCCACTCTCCTCCTTCGGCGTGGTCCGAGAGAGCGAAGCTCTCTCGTCATCACGAGACGGCGAAGCCGTCTCGAACGACTCCGCGCCTCGGTCCTCGTGCGTGAACAGCAGATAGACCTTCGATTCCACGACGTTCGGTGCTCGTCGACAGCACTGGACGGTCAGTGCGGTCGCGGACCTGCGTGGCCTGTGATAACAAGCATAGGCCTTTACTGTCGAAGACGAGTCAGCACACCTACTAATTCACAACTACGGCAGCACAGCCGCCCGTCGAGCGGTCCGTTCGAACGACGTGCAACCAACGAGACGGCGCGAGAGGCGAACTACTAACAGTGTCCAAAACACGACGTACCTTTCTGAAACTCGGCGGTGGAACCGCTGTAACCGCAGGGATGAGCGCGACAGCGGGTTGTACGAGTGTGCTCGGTGTGGGAGCAACGAACACGATAAAGGTGAGTTCGATGCGGTTCACCGAAGACGAGATACTCGGCTACATGGCGCTCGAATCGCTCCGCGAGAACACCGATCTGAACGTGCTCGACGAGATGGGTCTCGGCGGCGTCACGATGAACTTCCGGGCAGTCGAGAACAACGAAGTGAGCCTCTACTGGCTCTATTCGGGGGGTGCGTGGTCGACGATTCCGCCGAAACACGATCGGGTGATTCCCGACGCCGAAAAGCTCTACCAGGCCGTGAAGCGCGAGTTCGAGCGGGTTTACGACCTCGAATATCTGAACCGTGCGCCGTTCAACAACACGTACGTCCTCGTGACCACGCCCGAGTGGGCGAAGCAGACGGGCGTGCAGACGATGAGCGACTTCGCAAGCTACGTCGAGAGCGGCAACACCGACTTCACGATGGTCATGGGTCCCGAGTTCCAACAGCGCGCGGACGGGTGGCCCGGACTGGCGAAACACTACGGATTCGACGACGTCCGCGGACAACTGGACGTTCGTAACGTCGGCGCGTCGTTGACCTACCAGATCGTCGCACAGGGCGGCGCCGACGTCGGCGTCGGGTTCAGCACGAACCCGAAAATCGAGAAGTACGGGTTGCAGACGCTGGAAGACGACGAGACGTTCTTTCCCATCTACAACCCCGCTCCGCTTGTCAACGGGACGACGCTGCAAGAGAACCCGTCGATGCGCGAGCCGTTGAACGCCATCGGTCCGACGCTCGACACGCAGAAGATTCTCCGCCTCAACGGTCTCGTCTCACTCGAGGGAAGAGACCCACAGGACGTCGCCCGCGAGTATCTCCGCACGGAGGGCCTGATATGACCGAAGTGGTGCTGTTCCTCGACGACGTCCTTCGGTTCACCGCAGACAACGCCGGTCGACTCGCGCGACTATCGTTCGAACACGTCGTGATCACACTGTGGTCGCTGCTGATCGCCCTGCCGGTCGCGATGTCGCTCGGCGTGTTCATCAGTTACTACGAACGGGCGGCGACGGCCGTTCTCTGGGTTGCAGGTGTGCTGTTGACACTCCCGGCGATCGCCCTGTTCGGGGTGCTCGTTCCGCTCTTCGGTATCGGCAACCCCCCAACGGTCGCTGCGCTGGTTGCCTACGCCCAGTTACCCGTCATCAGGAACACCTACATCGGCCTCACACGGGCCGACGCCGCCGCCGTCGAGGCGGGGACCGGACTCGGAATGAGCCGACTCGAGCGGTTTCGACGGATCCGGCTGCCGCTGGCCATGCCGGTCGTGATGGCCGGCATCAGAAACGCCGTCATCCTCCTCGTCGGCCTCGCGGCCATCGGGGCGTTCATCGGTGCCGGTGGCCTCGGCGATCCGATCTTCTACGGCATCAGCGCCGGCGACACGGTGATGATCGTCGTCGCCACGATACTCCTGTCGGTGCTGGCGCTCGCGTTCGACTACGCCTTCGCGGTCGTCGAGGAGTGTCTCAGACTCCGTAACGGCGAAGAGATCGATCCGACCGTCCTGACGCGGACGCTCACAGCAGTTCGTACACGACTCCAATGATCCGATTCGACAACGTTCACAAGCGGTACGACGATGGAACGCACGCAGTCCGCGGCCTCGACTTCGAGGTCGAAGCGGGGACGACGACCGTTCTCGTCGGTCCCTCGGGTTGCGGGAAGACGACGACGATGAAGCTCGTCAACCGTCTCGCAGAGCCGACCGACGGCACGGTCTTCTACGACGGGACAGACGTCCAGAGCCGCTCTGCGACCGAGCTCCGCAAACAGATCGGATACGTCATCCAAGACATCGGGCTGTTCGAACACATGACCGTCGGCGAGAACGTCGCCACAGTGCCCCAACTCGAAGGCTGGGACGACGACCGGATCGACGACCGGGTCGACGAGCTGCTCGCACTCATGGGACTCCCACCCGAAGAGTACCGCGACACGTATCCGGCGGAGCTCTCCGGCGGGCAACGGCAGCGTGTCGGCGTCGCCCGAGCGCTCGCCGCTGGCCCCGACGTCATGCTGATGGACGAGCCGTTCGGCGCACTCGACCCGATCACCCGCGACGAACTCCAAGACGAGTTCATCGACATTCAACAGAACCTCGACACGACGATCCTCTTCGTCACGCACGACATCAACGAGGCGCTGAAGATGGGCGACAGGATCGCCGTGATGAAAGACGGGAAGCTCGTCCAGTACGATACGCCGACCGGCCTGCTCGACGCGCCGAAGACGAAGTTCGTCGAGGACTTCATCGGCCCCGATCGAACGCTGAAACGGCTCCGCGTCCTCCGGGTCGAAGAGATCATGCGACCGCGAGTGCCCGACGAACACGCCGACGTGGTCGACGCGTTTCGGACGAACGACGCCGTGATGGCCGACGGCGGCGAAATCGTTCCGGTGACGCCCGACGACAACGCGCAGATCGCACTCTCCCGCTGCATTCAAGCCGGGGTCGAGGCACTTCCCGTCGTGGAGGACGCCGACGTCGTCGGCGTCGTCACCGAGTCCGCCATCAGAGCCCAGCAGCCGGAGGCGACCCGATGACGCTCGCTGTCGTCGAACTCCTGACGGCGGCGTGGACGTATCTGCTCTCGAACTCCGCCCGCTTCGTGGAACTGTTCCGAGAGCATCTCACGCTCGTCTTCGTCTCAGAGACGCTCGCCGTGGCCGCCGCGGTCCCGCTCGGTATCCTTGCGACGAGGGATGCCCGCTTCAAGCGGGTCGTCGAAACCGTCGGCAACGTCGCCCAGACGATTCCGACGCTCGCCATCATCGCGCTGATGGTCCCCCTGCTGGGGCTGGGTTTCTTCCCGGCACTGGTCGGATTGTTCGTCTACGCGTTGTTGCCGGTGTTGACGAACACGATTGCTGGCTTGGAGGACGTCGACGAGAAGACGATCGAGGCGGCCCGTGGGATGGGGATGACCGAGTGGGAGATTCTGCGGAAAGTCCGACTCCCCCTCGCGATGCCAGTCATCTTCGGGGGCATCCGAACGAGTACGGTGCTCAACGTCGGCACCGCTTACCTCGCGTTCTTCATCGGCGGCGGCGGACTCGGCGTCTGGGTGGTCGGCGGTATCCAGCTGTTCAATCGACCACAGCTGCTTGCCGGTGCGATCACCGGCGCGTTGCTCGCTGTCACCCTCGACGGCGTGCTCGCGGTCGCTGAGCGGCGGATCGGTGCCGAGACGAACAGCGACCGACCTGCGGCAGCCGCCTGAAGCCGGATCACACCGTTCGCCGGGCCACGTGTCGACGGTGCTCCGAACGCTACTCGCGTAGCAGTTCGTCGAGAACGATCGTGGTGAGAGCCTCGCGGAGCAGAGCTACGAATTGGGAGGCTCACAGGATCATTCATCGGCCAGGTTCACAGAATTGCAAAGTGGATGCCAGGGGCCCGACCCCGAGGCAGCTGACACCCTCGTAGCACGTTGCCGCCGACGCTGCACGCAATAACGCCACTCACGACGACACATATGTTACTGAGTTCTCACGACGACACTTATGTTACTGAGTTGCGATGTACTAGCTACGACTACGGCGGGAGGTGTGGACCACCGCCGAAACACGACAGATGTCCCCACTGCAGACACCGAGCGACGATATCAGTGGCGGCGACCAGCCGAAGGCGTGCTCACGACGCACGGTGCTCCGTGGCCTCGCGACGGCAGGTTCCGCAGCGGTCGCCCTTCACGCGGAATCCGGCCGCTCGAGCGCGATCGAGACCGATCAGCAGAGACAGTCCACCGGGCCGTTATCCGATCTAGATCGCTTCGAGACGTTCCTCGACGGGGTGATGAACGCCCAACTCGAAGCCCACGACGTCCCTGGTGCGACAGTCGCAGTCGTCGACGGAGAGAGAACGTTCACGAAGGGCTACGGAGTCCGAGACGTCCGGACCGGCGCACCCGTCGAAGCCGGTGACACGCTCTTTCGCATCGGGTCGGTGTCGAAGCTCCTCACGTGGACGGCACTCATGCAAGGTCTCGAGGCTGGTCGACTCGACCTCGAGACCGACATCGACGAGTATCTCGACGAGGTGTCGATACCCGATACGTACGACCGACCCATCACCCTCGACCACCTCGCGACCCATACCGCGGGTTTCGAGGAGCGACTCCGCGGGACGTTCGTCCTGAACGAGGCTGATCTGCGCCCGTTGCCGACGATGCTTCGAGACGAACGACCGGAGCGGGTTCGGCCGCCAGGCGAGTTCGCGGCCTACTCGAACTACGGTGCCGCCCTCGCAGGTCATATCGCTGCTTCGAGTGTCGGATCGTCGTTCGACGAGTACGTCGAGGAACACGTCTTCGAACCGCTCGGTATGGATCAGAGCACGTTCACCCAACCCGTGCCCGAGGCGATCGACGGCACGCTCTCGAAAGGCTACACGGTCACAGATGGCCGCTACCGCGAAGGTGACTTCGAACTCGTCGGGATTCCGCCTGCCGGATCGATGACCGCCACGTCGACGGACATGGCGCGATTCATACGGGCCCACCTACAGGGCGGGGCGACTGACCAGGGACGCATCCTCGGGGCGGACTCGACCGCGGCGATGCACCGCCGGCGGTTCGGTCACGACGACCGACTGAACGGGATGTGCTTCGGATTCTACGAGCTCAGCCGAAACGACGTGCGCATCGTGGGTCACGGTGGCGACACCGAACAGTTCCACAGCCTATTGGCTCTGCTGCCCGACCACGGTGTCGGCCTCTTCGTCTCGTACAACAGTCCCGGCGGTGTGGAAGCGAGAGACGAACTCCTCGACGCGCTCCTCGACGAGTACTATCCGGTCGACGAGACTCCACCCCAGCCCAGCGGTGAGCCGACACGGGCCAGCGACGTCACCGGGACGTACCGTGCACTCAGAACACCGTACACCACGTCGGAGAAACTGCTCGGGGTGCAGTCGAACGTCGCGGTCTCGGTCGACGAGCGTGGACGACTCCTCACGACTGACCCCACTGGATCAACCCAGTGGATCGAGGTAGATGAGTTGTATTTCGAGGCGGCCGATGGTTCGGACGCGCTCGTCTTCCGAGAGACCGACGGGGAGATCACCCACCTGTTTGTCGACAGCCGGCCCCCCTCGGCCTACGAACGGCTTACGCTCGGTGAACAGCCGACGACCCACGCAGCCATCACCGTCGTCACGCTGCTCGTCTTTCTCGGTGCCGTCCTCGGATGGACGGCAACGGGCCTCTGGCGGCGGTACCGTGGCAGGGCACGGCCACAACTGAACTCGCTACTGCGGTACACGCGGGCGGTCGCTGGGCTCGCAGCGGTGAGCTACCTCTCGTTCGTGATCGGCTTGGCTGTCGTGGTGGTGAGCGATCCGACGGCTGCCCTGCTCGGGGATCCGCTTCGGTTGCAGATCGTCCTGCTGTTGCCACTCGTGGGCGTCTTCGCGAGCGCCGCGACACTCATCCTCGCTGGCTCGGCTTGGCGACAAGCGGTCTGGAGCCCGCTGGTTCGAGTCCAGTACACCGTCGTGGGCGTCGCCGGTCTCGTCTTCGCGGCGCTGCTCGCGTACTGGAACCTCTTGGGGTACCAGATGTAAGTTACCCACGACTAAAGTCGTGGGCTTCCACCTCGAACTATGTGATTTGAGATCCGCAGCGACGCGCAATCAAAAGGTCGCGGGGAGGATGAGCGTTGCCACCTCTGTGTCCTCGCTGACGGCAAGATTCACCGGACATACGTATCGTCATATGTCCGCGTGCAATCGAATCACTATGCGCGACGATACCACCGACCGGTCGATCTCGACAGACTCCCTTCACGCTGGGCAAGAACCCGATCCCGCGACCGGGGCCCGAGCACCGCCTCTCTATCAGACGACGTCGTACGTCTTCGAGGACTCTGCAGACGCAGCCGCACAGTTCGCACTCGAGGAACCGGGGTACATCTACTCCCGACTGATGAACCCGACCCTCGAGACGCTCCAAGAGCGGTTGGCGACGCTCGAGGGTGGCGTCGGGGCTGCCGTGACGGCGTCCGGCATGGCTGCGCTCGATCTCACGACGTTCCTTCTTGCGGCGGCCGGCGACAACATCGTCAGTGCGTCCTCCCTGTACGGCGGGACGTACACCTACTTGACGCACTCAGTCGAGCGTCGTGGCGTCACGACGCGGTTCGTAGACACGTTAGACTACGACGCGTACGCGGACGCTATCGACGACGAGACTGCGTACGTCCACCTCGAGACGATCGGTAACCCCGCACTCGACACCCCGGACATCCAACGGATCGCAGATATCGCCCACGAGCACGGCGCGCCTCTCCTCGTCGACAACACGTTCGCCACTCCCGCCCTGTGTCGCCCGCTCGAACACGGTGCCGATCTGGTCTGGAACTCGACCACCAAGTGGCTCCACGGGTCCGGCACGACCGTCGGCGGGGTTGTCGTCGACGGTGGCTCCTTCCCGTGGGAGGACTACGCCGACAAGTATCCCGAGCTCGCACAGGACAACCCGGCGTACCACGGCGTGAACTTCGCAGACACGTTTGGCGAGGCGGCGTTTACCTACGCTGCGATCGCTCGTGGCCTTCGTGACCTCGGCAACCAACAGTCGCCGTTCGACGCCTGGCAGACCATCCAAGGCCTCGAGACGCTGCCACTCCGGATGGAACGCCACTGCGAGAACGCGATGGCAGTCGCCGAATTCCTCGAAGCCCACGCGGACGTGTCGTGGGTCACCTACCCCGGCCTCTCGTCGCATCCAACACACGACAACGCGAGCCAGTACCTCGAAGGCGGCTACGGCGGCATGATCACTTTCGGCGTCGAAGGCGGCTACGAAGCCGCTCAGAAGACGGTCGAATCGACGGAGTTGGCGAGTATGCTCGCCAACGTCGGCGACGCAAAGACGCTCATCATCCACCCTGCCAGCACCACGCACCAACAGCTAACCGAAGCCGAGAAGGAAGCCTCCGGCGTCACCGACGATCTCGTCCGTCTCTCCGTCGGGATCGAAGACCCCGCCGAGATCATCGCGGACTTGGAAGCCGCGATCGACGCCGCGACCGAGAGACGTAACTGAGGAGGCGGCTGCCGCAGGTTTCTGTAGGGACAATATAACGAGTGTTATGGATTTTATATTGTATGCGTTGGCTGTTTTTGATTGTTTTGCTAGTTTTGACGGCAGTTATCTCCAAACCAGTTTGTCCATCCAACCTCGTCAGTGTCCTCTCACGCGAATCTGAGTCGCGTATGCTGCATCTTGGGGGCGCACGGACGGCAGGACGAGAGAGTCCGTTCTCCGTCTTCGGTCGCTATCGTCGCTCGTGCACCTGTCTCCACACCCGACCGCACGACGGCGGCCGGTCGGGCGTGTGACGGCGTGCACTCGTTACTATAGTAATAGTGGACTTTTAGCGGCCGACGGCGTTAAAAGAGTACAGATCGATAGTTCAGACGCGTCCCACAACTACGCACATCCGCGCGTAGGCGAGCCGTACGTCAGAGGCACTCACCACATTCCATCCAGTGTATCTCCGGAGTTGGCGATTGGGCGCAGGAAGACGACGAGACGGCAGCACCGACACGCTGGGATGTGACAACGTTACTACACACACTCTCGAACGTGTTCTCGCGGTCCCCATCGAGTCTCCGATTCGACGCCGTTCTCGGCCGCCCGTGAGTCGGGTCAGGTCGGGGCGTCTCCCACGTTCGGGTTCCAGAACGTCGTGGGTAACGAACAACTTACTGCGAGAGCTCCCCCGAACCGACGGGTTGGGGACGTTCGATGCGTAAACCAGACGGTATTTGTTCCCCAAACGCCCTACTCACGATATGGCTCCGCGAGACTGGCGTTCTGCGACGAGAGATTGCAGTCGGCGACGGGCGTTGGTTGTAGGTGCGACCGTTGGACTCTTCTCCATCACGGGCTGTCTCGGTAGCGGGGGAGACGGCGACACCGAAGCTCCGGCAGCCATCACGCTTCCAGCGGACGCCACGTGCGACGTCTGTGGGATGGTCGTCAGCCAACATCCGGGGCCGACTGCGGAGATCTTCTACGCCGAGCAGCGTCCCGAGGGACACGACAACCCGGCGCGCTTCGACAGTACGTGGGAGGCCTATCAGTACGACTTCGAACGCGAGAACCAAGGGTGGGAGAAGACGGCGTTCTACGTCATCGACTACTCGAGCGTCGAGTACGAGCTCGCCGAAGAGCGAGGGAGCACACTCATCTCGACACACCCGCAGCGGGAGGCGTTCGCCCCCGTCGAGGACGTCACCTACGTCGCCGGCTCTGACGTCGAAGGAGCGATGGGGAAGGATCTCGTCGGGTTCAGCGACGAAGCTGACGCGGAGTCGTTTCGATCCGAACACGGCGGTGACCTGGTGACGCACGACGAGGTCACCCCAGAGGTCGTCGCTGGCCTGGGAAAGCGGTAAGATGGCACTGCTGACACCGACCGGGACTCGCTGGGTGAGTGGAGTACTCACGGCAGTACTGCTGCTGTCGGCGGTCTCGTTCCTATTGACACCGGTCGGCGGCGAAGAGCTGCGACCAGTCCCGTTCGAGGAGACGGTCGACGCCGGCGGAACCGGCGTCGACATCCAGCGTTCGCTGCAAGAGGGGTTCGTCATTCCACAGGCAGAGGTGTTTTACTCCGATTACCGCTACGTCGTCGGCTACTACGGCGTAGAGATGGCTGCGTCGGAGCTCGTCGATCCGAGTACCGAGCGACAGTTCGGGACGCCGCTGGCGGTGTACGTGTCGGACTTCTCGACGGTGACGCCGACGCTCACCGACGACGGCTTCGTCGTCCCGAAAGCGGGACGGGCAGTCGGATGGGTCGCCGCCGACAGCGCCGTCTTCGTCGTCGGCAGCGAGGCACAGGTGCCGTCTGGGCCTGCCGTACTGCCGTTCTCCGACCGTACCGACGCCGAGCAGTTCGCCGAATCCCACGGTGGCGACGTCGTCGACTGGGGGACGCTGAAGAGCCGTTCCGACGCGCCACTGGAACGCCGGTTGACCCACTTCGACAAGAGTATCACCTCACACCAGACCTGGGCGAACCAAACCGTGACTTCGTCTCGGAGCCTCCTCGAGAGACCCCGCTCGGTCACCGTCGGAGCGGACGCCCCGAACGTGTCGGCCGCAATCGCCGCGGCACCACCGAACACGACGGTCTACCTGCCGGCGGGCCGGTACGAGACGAGCGAACTCGTCGTGACGAAGCCACTCACGATCGCGGGAGCGGGCGACGGAACCGTCCTCCGCGGTGACGGAAACGGAAGCGTCGTTCACGTGCGTGCCGACGACGTGGCGATTCAGGACCTCCGAGTCGCCGGCGTCGGTGACGTCGGAAGTCGTGGCCCCGGAGAGAAAAACAGATCTGCGAGCTGGGACACGAACGTCCAACTCGCCTACGGGTACGGTGATGCAGCGGTCGTACTCGACGGTTCGACCGACGCCGTGGTCTCGAACGTCCACATCGAGACCGGCGCGAGCGGCATCATCGTCCGTGAGAGTAATCGGAGCGTGATCGACAACGTGACTGTCGACGGCGCACCGAGACCGAGCGAGGGGTTCATGGGGACGATTCTCATCAACGGGCGGAGCGTCGTCCAAGACTCGACGTTCCGTGACGGCCGCGACGGCGTCTACACGCACCGGGCAGATGGCAGTATCGTTCGCCACAATCGGATGGAGGGCGGCCGCTACGGGGTCCACGAGATGTACACCTCTCGGACGCTCGTCGCGCACAACGACGCTCGCGACACGCAGACGGGCATAATCGTGATGGGACGGCCGCTGGAGAACGTCGTCGTACACAACGACGTCCGCGACAGCACCGTCGGCATCGTCTCGGCGGGCGGCAACTCCTTGTACGCCAACAACACCATGGTACGCAACCAGAACGGACTGAAAGTGACAGGAGATCAGAACGTGTTCGTGGACAATGTCATCGTCGGCAACGACCTCGGCATCAGAACGAACGAGATCCTCCCGGCGAACTGGGTCCTTCGCAACGACGTTGTCGACAACGACAGACCGGTCGACTCACAACTCGGCCCCCTCCGCACGTGGACTTATCGCGACACGGGTAACTACTGGGGGCCGCTTCCGATGACAGACAGTGACGAGAACGGCATCTACGACCGAGCGTACGAGCCGACGGGGACGGTCGACAGTCGACTCGGTACGTCGGGAGGGACGACGCTCGCCCAGTCGCCGACGGCAGCGATCCTTCGACGCGTCCGCGACGTCGTCTCCGGGCTCCGACAGTCGGGCGTGATCGATACTGCGCCACGGACGGAGCCGTTTCACCCGGAACGCGTCGCCGCCGTGCGAGCGAACGCGACAGCAGGTACCACGGCATGACCGAGAAGCGCCCTGTGATTTCGGGCCGGTCGCAGTCGTCGAGAAACAGTCAGTCGGCCACCGACTCGGAGACGTCGGTCGCGCTGCGGGCGACCGGTCTCGCTCGGTCGTTCGGCGACGTCTCCGTACTCGAGGACGTCTCACTCACGGTCGAGCGTGGTCAACTGGTGGTCGTCATCGGTCCGAACGGGTCGGGGAAGTCGACACTGATGGAGGCGCTCGCCGGAGTTCGCGCTCCCGACCGGGGGACGGTCGCCGTCGCGTCTACGCCGGATGCGGCGACCGATCGACGGGCCGTCGGCTACCTGCCACAGCGGCCGTCGTTCCGGCAGGGGTTCTCCGCTCGCGACACACTCGAGTTCTACGCGCGGTTCGTCGACGAGGCGACGGTAGCCGCCGACGTCACGGAGACGCTCGAACGGGTGGGACTGGCCGACGTCGCCGGACGCAGCGTCGGGTCGCTGTCCGGGGGGATGACCCGCCTGCTCGGAGTCGGTCAAGCGATCCTCGGTCACCCGTCGGTCCTCGTCCTCGACGAACCCGGAAGCGGGCTCGACCCGGCGATGGTCGAACGGCTGTTCGGCGTCCTTCGGACGATCGCGGACGACAGAACGGGCATCGTCGTCACGTCACACAATCTCGACGCAGTCGAGAAGTACGCCGACGTCGTGGTACTGCTCGACCGCGGTGAGATAGTGCTCTCCGGGACGCCGACCGACGTGCTCGCGTCGACCGGGAGCGAGACGCTCGTCGAGGCGTTCCTCGCGACGGTTCGAGGGGAGGACCTCGGATCGACAGTCCGAGCGGGAGGATCGTCGGAGGTGACGAACTCGTGAGCGCACGCGAGACCGCCGTCGACGTCTCTGCGGTCGCGAGCGATCTGTTCGTCGTCGCGACGCGTGAGCTCCGAACGGTCGTCAGGACGCCCGCGCTCGTCGCACTCGCCTGCGTGTATCTCGTGAGTATCCTCGGTGTCGCGTGGGCGGGAACGGGCGGCAGTGGGGGGTTCGTCCCGCTGACGCTCGACCTGCTGACGTTCGCTGAGCTGTTGATTCCGCTGTTGGCGTTCGCGTTCGGCTACCGGTCGGTTCTCGACGACAGACTCACTGGTGAGCTCGATATGCTTCGGACCTTCGACGTGAGTCGCATCGCTTACGTCGGCGGCGTCTACCTCGGACGGGCGATCGTCCTCGTCGGTCTCGTCGTCGTGTCGCTGTTCGCTGCTGGCTTACTCGTCCCGACGCTCACTGCAGACCAGCCGTCGTTCTTCGCCCAGAATCAAGCCGCCGACTCCGGCTTGCGGTTCGTCCGCTTCGTCGTCCTCTCGGCAGGGTTCACGCTCGTGACGCTCGCTGTCGCACTGGCCGTGTCGGCTGCGGCGCGCACGCTCCGGACGGCGTTCGCGCTCGCGACCGCACTCACTGCAGCGTTCGTCGTCGGTATCGACACGACGCTGATAGCCGGCCTCGCATCGGGTCTCTTCCCCACCGAGAGCGTTCCCGTACTTCTCGCGGCCAGCCCGAACAGTGCGTTTCGGGGGCTCGTGCTCGCGGAAGCGGTCGGCGTCGTCGGTGGTACGGCGGTGAACGCCGGCAACAGTTCACTGAACCTACTCGGCTTGCTCGGCTGGTGGCTCTTCGCGCTGGGAGTTGCCGTCTGGCGCGTCTGGCCGGCAGTCGCCTTGGAGACTACTGTCTCGGCCGACGCGAGCGGGACACGATGAGTGAGTGACCCTCCTCACCCACAGATATCGTGGAGGTCGTCCAACGAGTCGATATCCCAGGTGGGCCACACGTTGAGTTCCCAGTCACTGCGGTGGGGACGACGAATGAAGGCCGAGTCGATGCCGGCGTTTTCGGCCGCCTTGACGTCGGATTCGTTGTCACCGACGTACAGCGCAGACTCCGCATCGAGGTCGGCGAGCGCCCGATCGAGGTAGTGGGGGTTCGGCTTTCGGAGCGTGAGACTCTCGATCGTCGCCTCGCGGCCGTACGCAGTGTCGAACAGCCCCGTGAGCTCGAAGTGGTCGAGGAGGAACTCGACGGTCTCGTGTTGGTTCGAGCTGACGATTCCCATCGCGACGTCGAGATCCGCCAGCGTGTCGACGTCGTCGTAGGGAGTCTTCCGGCCTTCGCGGGCTTCGCTCTGCTGTGCCGCAGACAGTGTACTGTCGCGAGTGCGCCAGAACTGTTCCGGATCGAAGTCGTAGGCGTCACTCACGGTCGCGACGTCACTCGGCGTCGCACCGATAGTCATCTCTTCGACGTGCTCGGCGGTCGGATCGGTCACACCGAACTGTGCAAACGTGTCTTCGGTCGCCTCTCGGAGAACGTCGAAACGCGTCCGACCGACGAGAACACCGTCGTTGTCGAAGACGACGGTATCGTAATTCATATGTCCCGTTTGGCTGTCGGCGTGATAAGGGTTTCACTCGAGGCCGGATATCGACGAACGAGTCGGACGGCGGTCGCCGTCCGCTCCACTGCTCGCGACTATAGTAGCTCGTGCAACTGTCCACTCCCCCGACCGCACGACAGCGTGCGGTCGGGTGCGTGATGACGTGCACTCGTTACTATACAGAGCGAGCGGAACTCTCTTCGGTCACGAGCTTCGTCAGATCAGACTGGGGACGTGGAGGACGCCGCCGTGGCGGGACGCGTCTGCGTCGCAGATCAGTTTCTCGTTCATACTCGCGAAGTCGGCGAGTTTGTCGTCGAAGGGGTCGGCACCACGCGCTGCGTGACGAATCGCGCCGGCAGCAGCGACGATCGGCGCCGAAAACGACGTCCCACCGATCGACGTCCCTGCATCAGTATCGAACCGATAGCACGCATAGACGTTCGGCTTGAACTCGTCTGCGCCAGCAGCCTGGTAGCACCACGGACAGAACACGGTGTTCGCTGCTTCGTCGGCGTACGTGATCTGCCCGTAGTTCGAGTTCGCGTGTCGGTGGTAGCCACCAGTACACTCTCGTGCGTAGCCCCCGACGGTGAGACTGAAGTGCGACGTTGCGGGATGACAGACCCGTGTCTCACGTGCGTCGTTCCCCGCGGCGACGACGGCGAGATAGCCGGCAGTCGTGTATGCACAGAGCGCTTCACAGACAGTGCCCGGACAGCGACGTTCGTGTTCTGCTGTCTCGACCGAGATGTTCAGGACAGCGATCTCGTTCACCAACGCGTACTCGATGGCCTTCCGCATCACGCTCCCCTTCACTAACCCATAGTCGGGTTCGTACACCTGCAGTGGGACAAACAGCTTCGAGTGATGGCTGCCATCGGCGAGCATGTTTGCGATCGTATCCGTGACAGTCGTCCCGTGAGTCGTCCCCGTCGTCCAGTCGTCACCGATGAAGTCCGTGGCTTTGTCGGCGTCGATTCCGATCGACTCTGCCCACGGCGTCCCCCAGTCCGTCTCGCCCGTATAGCCGCCACCGACGATGCCGATCTGTGTCCGTGACGTCAAGTCCCAGACGACGGAGTCGAAGTCCATATGACGGGACGATCTGAGATCGGCAGGGGTGGGACGAGACTCCGACCGCGGCGAACCCCCGGCACTCTCGTTGACGGCCAATCTGATCTCGGGGTCGTGTCCGACTTCGAGGACGAAGTCGAGTGAGGCGATTTTCGCGACGTCCGAGACGCTGACGCGACTCAGCCCGACCTTCGTCGAGCTCACCGTCGGAACGTGGATGATCTCTCCAAACGTCGCGAGCGCTGCCACCTCTTCGGCAGTCGGTCGCCAGCCATGAATCTCGCGACCGAACTGACCCTGTGTGACGGTTGAGACCCGTTCGCCGGTCGTGTCGACGGTGAGGTCTAGCGTCCCGGCCGGGGTTCGCTCGAGTTTCTCCCGGAGTTGCGGTGAGAGAACAGATTCGATGTCGTGACTCCGGTTGTATCGCGAAAGACGGGCTTGTACTGTCGGGAGCTCGGAGACGTGTGTGAGGAACACGTCGCTCTCCGGAGAGCGGAAACGAACGCTCTGCTTCCGATACGGAACGGGGACGTACTTGATACTCCTCGCGACCGCGTTCGGCGTCCCGAACGCGAGCGCGGCTACCGAACCCACGCGCTGAAGATAGCGTCTTCGACTCGACAAACCAACGTTAATAACGTCTTCGTCGGCAATCAGTCTATTCGAGGGAGAACCAGCATATTTTTCGATTTATTTAAAAGGTCGACGGGGCGTACGAGAGAGGACCGAGTTGGACAACACCGTCCCATGTGCCCGGGCTCCGACCGTCGTGCGCTGTCGTGATCGCCGAGCGGACGCAGCACGGCTCCGAGAGGGCCACTGTCTCGTGAGCTCTACACCTACGAGCCGTCACTCGAACCGACTCGAGCGATCGTGTGTGACGACGTTTCCGACGGATTTGGTGATCCGAATCTGATGCGTATACGTCTCAGAGAGAGTGTGGGTCTGGAACTCAACAAGCCAGGCGGTGTCGCGTTCTGTGATCTCGGTGAGCTCACCGAAGCGCCCTACACACTCGCTGTCGGCGAACGTTTCCGTGATCTCGATCGCCGCGTCGCGTGTCGCTACCTCCTTGCTCATAGGGGAGTCTAACACTTGCTCACGGAAGTGAGCTAGGTCCACACACGCAGAGCGGGAGCTGCAGTTCCGAACCCGGGCCGACGGAGAGAGACGAAGCCGAGGCTCTCCGATCGGACACCGACCGGCGAGAAAAGCGCCGGTCGTGGAGTGGTGGGGGCGTATGTCAGATGGGTGCCCCGATGGATGACAGTGCGTCTTGCGACGCCGTTCGTTGCTTTATTCTATACACGTATAAAACTATGGAATAATTAGCCGAGTTTCAGAACGTACCACCGGACTCACAGGGACGATCGTAGCCACCCGGAGGATGTGCCATCACCCGGGGCCGAACGCCGCGATATCGGCGCCTACGGTCGCCAGCGCGTCGGCGGGGTTCGGGTCGCTGTCGGCCAGATGCGTGTACTCGTGAGTCGGGACGTTCGCCAGCGCCGCCGCAACGGCCTCGCTGTAGGGTTCGACCCCCGGCTCCGTCGGGTCGTCGTCACCCCAGACGTCCCGGATGACCGTCATCGAGTCGATGCGTACCTCCAGACGGTGTGGCTCGTAGCGAGCCACCAGTTCGGAGAGTCCAAGCTGGAGAGCGGCGTACTCGGCGGTGTTGTTCCCCGTCCGAGAGCCGACGGGACGACCGAGGCGGGCGAGTTGCGTCTCCTCGGCGTCGACGATGACAGCGCCCGCACCCGCAGGGCCAGGGTTACCACGTGAACTCCCGTCGACGTAGAGGACGAAGCGCTCGCCCGCCGGTTCAGACACCGGCGGCTGGCTGAGGTTCGACGCCAACAGCTGTTCGAGCGCGCCACGCAGTTCTGCCGGGGTGGTCGCAGGGTCGAACAGGCCCCCATAGCCGGGGACCGCGTCGTCGACGGCGTCGATGGCGACTTCCACCTCGTAGCCGACCTGGGCGAGTACCTGATCGACGAGTGCTGCGAGCGGCGAGAGCTGTTCCGCCGGGAGGGAGTCGTCGGTCACGCCGTCGACCCCTTCCGGTGTCGGTCCCGAGACTCTCCACGCTCGGTTCTGAACGTGCTCGTCGGCTGGTCGCGCCACTGCATAGCTGTTCCTCGGTGCTCAAGCGTCATAACCGCTTCAGAAGACGCCGGTCGTCGCAGCGTACTCGAGGCGGACCAGAACTCCGAAGCACCAGCGGCACGAACGCGTACTCCATGTCTGGTGGAGGTGTCCATGGGCGGGACGAACCAAGCCGTGGACCGAACGACCATTCGGAACTGCTCTCGGAGCTCGACTCACACGACATCTATCTCGCGTCCAGTCCGGTCACGGTGCCCGAGACAGACGTGTTCACGACCGACGCGGATAGTGACCCCGATCAGACGTTCCCCCAGTCAGTCGCGAGTGGGGGGCCGACTCCGGACGGGGTGATCCTCTGGACGCGAATCGCCCCGAGCGTCTTCGATCCCGCCGAACCGCTGGGCGTGCAAGTCGCCCACGACGAAGCGATGACCGACCTCGTCTACGAGGGCGCTGTCACCGACGCCGACCAGATCCGGGCACACGATTACACCGTGAAGATCGATCTTGCGGGGCATCTCGACGCCGCCGAGAGCTACTACTACCGGTTCGTCTATCGCGGAGTCGCCTCCCGCCGTGGTCGCTGTCGGACGCTTCCCGACTCGGACGCCACCCCCGATTCGATTCGGTTTGCGGTGCTCGCGTGCCAGAACTACCTCAACGGGTACTTTCCCGCGTTTCATCACGTCGCCGACGAAGACGTCGACTTCCTCGTCCACGTGGGCGATTTTATTTACGAGTCCGACAACGGACAGTTCAAAGGGCTCGGGTCGTACGACTACGCTGACCGGGAGAAGTCACTGCCGAGCGGCCACGACCGCGTCTGGTCTCTCGCGGACTACCGGTATCTCTATCGCACCTATCGCAGCGACCGGTTCCTCCAGGAGGCCCTGGAGTCACACACCCTCATCGCCGGCTGGGACGACCACGAGATGGTCAACGACGTCTACTGGGACCGACGGACGAACGCTCCGGCGGGCGATCATCCACGCGGCGACGACCCGGCGTTCATGACCGAACTGATCGCCGACGCGATGCACGCGTGGTGGGAGTACATGCCAGCGCGCGTCGAGTACGACCCGAACGGGGACGCACTTCAGGAGCGATTCCGCCTCTGGCGCACCTTCGAGTTCGGTGACCTCGTGACGCTGGCACTGACCGACGAACGCCTCTTCCGGGACCCGCCGCGCGAGGCGATCCCCACCCCCGACAACGTCGGCCCGCACCGCGAACCACCCGGTCGAACGATGCTCGGCGACGAACAACGCGAGTGGCTCGTCGAGACACTCACCGAGTCGGAGACGAGGTGGACAGTGTGGGCCGACGAGGTGCTAACAGTCCCGTTCCGTATCGGATCGGGCCCGTTCTCGCTCTATCCGGTACAGGGTGGGTGGGACGGATATACGCGCGAACGGCAGCGCATCACCGAGGCGGTCGCGGCGGCAGCCGTCGACAACTTCGTGACGTTGACCGGCGACATGCACAGCTACGTTGCCGCCTACCAGCAGGCGTCGTATCCCGGCCGCGTGACGGGTGGTGAGGGCGTCGCGCAGGGTGACCGTATCGGCGTCGAGTTCATGACTCCCGCCGTCACGTCACTGAACGTCGCGGAGGCGCTCCACCTCACGCGCGGGTGGCGCAAACGACTCACCGAACCGCTGCTCTCGTGGCTCGTCCCGCTGATGAACCCACACATCGAGTTCTTCGACGGACACAACTGGGGGTACTCCGTCGTCGAGTTCACCGACGAGGCGTGTACGTACGTCGGCTACGCTGTCGACAAGACGACGGACGAGCCAACTGCCGATCGATCGGTCGTGGCCGCCTACCGGGTTCCATCGGGCGTGGTCGACCTGATCGACGTGACGGACGAGTACGAGTGACAGTCACGTCGTCTGGACGTCGATACTGGCCGCTTCGACCCGTTGGTCACTGTTGGGGAGAGCGAGGCCGTTTTCTCCCCTTCCACTGGCCCCCGCGGTAGCCCTTTGTCACTTGCCTGCGAACGTCCACCGATGTCATCCGAACCGACGACCGACGGCGTTCGTGTCTGGCTCGTCGAGCGAACGTACTCCGACGACGAGCAGAACCTCATCATCCTCACCTACGCGACGCTCGACGGCGAGCAGTACTACCGGAAAGAACGGGCTCTCACGTCCTTCAGCGACGTCCGCGACACGACAGCCGCCGTCACCGCCGATCCGGACAATCTCGGGACGGTCGACGACCCGGAGCTCGAAGAGCAGTATGCGACAGAGGCCCGACGAATGCAGCAGATCCACGACCCCGACGACGTGATCTGACCCAGCTTCGCAGACCGAACCGGACGGTCGGCGCCATCGTCGCCACGACAGCGACACGGTCGTGGTCGGACGTCTCACACGCTCTCTCTCGCTCCGGATACCTTGCGGGGCAGTTGTCGAAACGGTAGTGCGTCGTGCACCGGCATCTGTCGTAGTCGTCGGGTAGCCGTCGCGAGACCGGATACGATCAGAGAGCGCCGCTGTCACCACTGGAGGTACCTGAGCGTACGACGGCGTCCTCTCTCCCACGATCGTCGTCGGGAGAGCCGTCGCTGTCCACGCCTCGGACCGAGTCGAGTCTGAGGGAGTATCGACTACGGAGTCAGGTCTCGGAGAGACCGTTCCCGAGGCAGCCGCACCTGCTCCATCGAGACGACGATGCTCTCGAAGACCACGCTCCGAGTTCGGAATGTTATAGCTTGTGGTACGGGCAAGCAAGAACTCAGATCACGGTCTGTACCGTCTGATATCGGTTCGACTTCGTGCTATTTTTCAGCGTCAAGCGGCGAACGATTGTCACTCATGCCGCAGCTCTACGAGCAGACGCAGGACGAGATCGAGCCGCTCGACCTCCGCTTTTCGGCGGACGAGATCGAAGCGCAGGTCGACCATCTCGCCGAGTTCGTCCGAGCGCAAGTCGACGCGGCCGACGTCGAGGGCGCACTCGTCGCCCTCTCCGGTGGCATCGACAGCACGACGATCGCTCACCTCGCCGTCGAGGCGCTCGGGGCCGACTCGGTGCACGGCATCCTCCTCCCGAAAGAGGTCAACGAGGACGCGAACATGAGCGACGCCGAGCAGGTGGCAGAGGATCTCGGCATCACGTACGACGTCCTCGAGATCGACCCCATCGTCGACGCGGTGCTCGACGCCTACGACGCAGAGTCCGACGACGAGTCTGAGGGGGACTGGGAGGGACGCTACGTCGGGAACACGAGCGCTCGCGTTCGGATGACGCTCAACTACCTCGTCGCCAACTACGAGGACAAGCTCGTCCTCGGAACGGGGAACCGGGCCGAGCTCGCAACCGGATACGTGACGAAGTACGGCGACGGTGGCGTGGACTGTAACCCGCTGGGTAATCTCTACAAGCAGCAGGTCCGCCAAGTCGCCGCGTACCTCGGCGTCGACGAGGGTCTGGTCCAGAAGACGCCCACCGGTGGGATGGTCGACTACGACACGGACGAGGAGGAGTTCGGGGTCGACTACGACACGCTCGACGCCATCCTCGCACTCCACGTCGACGGCGGTGTCCCGGCGACGGCGACCGCCCGACTCGCAGACGCCTCGCTCGACGACGTCGAGTACATCGTCGAGATGTGCGAGCAGAGCGAACACAAACGGACCCCACCCGAGACGCCAACCCCCCACTACTGAGCGAGTTCGGCGTCGCAGTCGGGCGTCGCTCGGCGACGGAGTGATCGCAGCCGTCGTCGCTGTTCGGTGACCTCCGACGCGGCGAGAGCGCTCGCTTTCGGTAGTGCCATGCGAAGAAACAGCAAACGGTTTAGTACGGCTCCGAGAATCGCGAACAGAGACCGTGACCGACCGACCGCACACAGGTGGCTCTCGACGCGAGACGCTGGGGCTACTCACCGGATTTTTCATACTTTCGACGGCGGCCGCAGCCTACGAGATCGCGCCGGCGAGCGTACTGCCGCTGATCCAAGAATCGCTCGGGCTCACGGCGAGTACGGCAGGCTGGCTCGTCAGCGTCATGTACGCGACCGCGGTCGTCACCAGCGTCCCCGCCGGTATCGTCCTCGATCGGTTTTCGGTGCGCCGAGTGGTCGGCTTCGGGACCGTCGCACTCGTCGGTGCCGGTGTCTGGGGATGGTACGCGGCCACCGCCGGCGCGTATCTCTGGTTGCTCGCTTCGCGCGTGCTCGGCGGGATCGCGTACGTCATCTTCTGGAACGCGGGCGCGAACGTCGTCGGCAGCGCCGTCGCACCTCGCTCTCGGGCGACCGCAGTCGGCGTGTTCACTGCGAGTGCACCAGTCGGGTTCGCACTCGGTCAGTTCGGCAGTCCGCTCGTCGCGAACGTCGCCAGCTGGCCCGCGATCCTCCCGCTGTACGCAGCCCTCGGCGTCGTCGGTGTCGCCGTCTTCCTGCTCGCGACTCGTCGCCACGTCCCCGGCGTCGACGCGACTGCACCCGACTGGACGGCGCTCCGCGGACTGTTCACCAGCCAAGCGGTCTGGATCGTCTGTGTGCTCTGTTTTCTCGCCTACTCGCTGTATCTCTTCGTCAACACGTGGCTACCGAGCTACCTCGTCGACGGGTTCGGCATCTCGCTGGCGGCGAGCGGCCTCCTGACCGCGCTGTTCCCGGCGATCGGAGCGATCGGCCGATCGAGCAGCGGCGTGGTCTCCGACCGCGTGTTCGGCGGCAGACGCCGCCCCGTCGTGGTGGCGTCGTTCGTCGTCGCCACACCCGCCGTCGTCGCTTTCGCGTTCGCCTCGCGGCTCGGACTCGTCGGCGGGGCGGTCGTCGTCGTCGGCTTCGCCATCCAACTCGTCACCGGACTGCTCTTCTCGTACGTCGCCGAGCTCGTCCCACCGGCAGTCGGGGCCACAGCCGTCTCGCTGCTGACGAGCGTCGGCCTGTTCGGCGCGTTCGTCGCACCCATCGCCGCCGGTACCATCATCGACCGTGCAGGCTACGGTCCGGCGTTCCTCGTCGCCGGAGGGGTCGCCTTCGTCGGGGTCCTCCTGGCACTGCGTGCGCCCGAACCGAACTGAGAGGACGTAGCCGCTGGTGACGTCTACCCCTCTCGTAACCGAAGTTCCCACGAGTTCACGCTTCGCTCGTTTGGGAGGGTTACGGTTTGCCCACTGGCGAGGTGCTGGCTGTGCCCCTTGATCCCTGGGTTCAGTTCAGGAGTCGGAACTTATCTGGTTCTCCGACGTCCTCGCAAGTAGTAGTTAATTCGATGATATTTTTAACCTCGGAGCGAGACCGGTAGATACGAACAAACGACAATGAAATTTCACGATTCATCGACGAGACGACGGTTTGTGACACTTGCGGCAACCGGCGCGAGTCTGGCGTTGGCGGGCTGTAACGCCAATACCTCGGCCGAGACAGCCAGCACCGAGACGGAGACAGCCTCCGAGACGCCCCCGCCGACGGCGACCCGACAGGAGCCGACGACCACCGAGCAACCGGACGAGCCGGAGATGGAGCCCGGAAGCTATGCGCTGACGGACTACCAGCTCGACGTTCGCGACACGTTCTCGAACGGGTACCCCACCTGGATCGATCAGGACGGACGCCTGTACGGCCGTGGCGACAGCGAAGTGATGGTGAGCGACGACTGGTGGCAGACGACCGAGGCGCTGTACTCCTTCGAGGACTACGAGGACAACAACATCAAAGCGGTCGTCGTCCCCGACAGCGGAAACGTCATCGTCGCAGTCGGTGGGCACGGCGATGTCGGAGGGCGAATCTATCGCCTCCACGACGATCTCTCCGGGGCAGAGAAACTGTACCAGTTCGACTACGGCCGCCTCCCGACCAGCCTGAACCAGGTCACCTACGAGGACATCGTCGTCCTCGCGTCGTACGCCCCCTCGGATTTCGAAGCGGGCCGGCACGCGAACGAGGTGATTCTCTCGACCGACGGTGGAGAGTCGTTCGAGCGGATCCTCGAAGCGCCTCTGGTGACGACCGACGCGCCGAACCTCCACGTCCACGACGTCGAGTACGACCCCCACGCCGAACGGATCTGGGTGGCTGTCGGTGACAACCGCAACACACAGCTGTACTGGAGCGACGACCTCGGCAGCTCGTGGGAGGCGATCGGCGACCGAGGGGACGCACCCATGATAACCCAGATCGCCGCCTTCGAGAACTCTGTCTGCTTCGGTACCGACGGAGATCCGGAGGGGATCATCCGCTGGAAGCGGGAGGGACCGAATGACGCACCGACGGGAGTGGACGAACTCGTCCACCCGTACGTGCAGATCAAGAGCGACCCGACCGACGACACGATGGAGATGTACGCCCGTCGCCGGTGGCACATTCGGGAAGACGACGGGCGCGAGCTCTGTCTCATGCCGTTCGGTTACTCCCGCATGGACACTGGGCGTGATTCGGTCGTGCTCGCGAGCGTCGACGGGGCCGAGTGGTACGAACTCTACCGGACCCAAACCAAAGAGATCCTGCTTTCGAACGTCATGGGGCCGCTGTCGATGGACGGCGACCGTCGCGTGATCGTCTCCGACAGTATCCACGAAGAAGGGAATCAGATCGACGCGACGGTACCGAAGTTCTGGGAGTGACGGGCTCTCTACACCGTCTAATCGCAAGAGCCGGAGGGGCGGGGGAGGGGAGGAGAGAGACTCGGGACAGAGCGGGTTCCACGACACGCTCTCGCAGTTGACCAGGCGGGACTTGCGGTGCCGACGCGACGGCACCCTGCAGGAGACACAGACGACGGAAGGCTGGGCCACATCTTCTTCGGGGTAGGTTCCGAACGTCGACCATGGGAAACGACCGCAGACGGTGGAACGAGCGCTACCGAGACGCCGATTTCAGCCTCCCGACGACGCCGACGTCGCTCCTGTCCGAGTGGATCGACCAGCTCCCAGACGGACGTGCACTCGACGTCGCAACCGGCACGGGACGGAACGCCCGTTTTCTCGCCGAGCACGGGTACGACGTCGACGCCGTCGACATCTCCGACGAGGCACTCAGACAGGCGCGGGATCACGCCACCCGGCAGTCGCTCACCGTGAACTGGATCCAGGCCGACCTCGAGACGTATCCGCTGCCGACGGACTACTACGACGTGATCGTGGTGACGTTCTTTCACGCACTCGATCTGTTGCCCGACCTCAAGGAGGCACTCACACCGGGTGGGATTCTCCTCTACGAGCACCACTTGCGTGCCGATCCTCCCGCCGAACGAGGCCCGAGCGACGATCGCTATCGGTTCCGGTCGAACGACCTGCTGCGGGCGTGTTTGGATCTGACCGTACTCCACTACGAGGAAGCGACCAGCGTCACGGACGGACGTCGGTCCGCCGTTGCGACGCTCGTCGCCCGCAACTCGACGGGTGGCACGCAAGCGTACCCTCACCAGTAGTCAGTCGAAGCTCACGATACGTCCCACCGTCACGTCGTGAGCGGGGACCGTTTCGCCACGACGCGATCGACGATCAGCGCAGCCGCTTGGTTGCGACGGGTCTTCACTCCTCGTCGACTTCCGTGACGTCCCCGTCGATTTCCGTGACGTCCTCGTCGAAGAACGACTCCAGGTCGCCGTCGTCCCCCGTATAGCCGTAGGCGAGGCCACCGATAGCACCGAGCAGCGACGCCTCTCGTTCGGTTCCGAACTCCGGGTTCCGTTCCGCGTGGCGCTGAGCCACTTCTGCGGCTCGGACGACGGTGTCGACGTCGGCCTCGACGAGCCACTGCGCGTACGCCGTCTCGTATTCCAGGTCGCCGAGATACTCTGCCGCACCCAGGAGACGACCGACGTTCGCGGTGCCAGCGATCGGACTGCGACGGACGTGCTGGCCGCGGTGGTTCATACTCATCACGAGCTCCATCGGCTCGGCTTGGGCGACGACCGACTCGGGGTTCGCAGTCGCGTAGAGTCCGGTGGCAGTGCCGCCAGCGGCGAGTGCAGCGAGCCCGAGCGTCGTCGAGAACGGTGCCGAGATCGCGTACGTACCGAGACCTAACGTCGCGGCCAAGGTGTACTTGCCCACTTCCTGGGGGTCGGCGTTTCGGAGCGCCCCGGAGACGCGCGTTCGGAGGGTGCCCGCCGCCGGACCCGCACTCGGTGTGGGTAAGTTCGCAGTTGGCTCCGGACGCTGCTGGCTGGCTGGTGGATCACGGGGGTCTCTGGAGTCAGCGATCGCATCCAGCAACTCGTCGATCGAGTCGGCGCTCGCGACGGCGTGGTCGAACGCGGTCACCTCGTCTCGGGCCGCGAATCGGTCTGCCACGTTACGGAGGGCCGTCTCTGCATCGGTCGCTGCGGCGATCTCGTCGTCGATCGTCTGCACGAACTTCGCGGCCCGCGACTCGGTCGAGTCGTCTCGTGCTGCCAGCCTCTGGACACCGTCGGTCAACTCGGTCAGCAGTTCGCCACCCGCATCGAGGTCGTACGTCACGGTGAAGCCGTTCGCCAGCGACACGACCAGCGCCCCACCGAGCAGCTTCGATTCGGCCTCGACGTCGACGACGTCGGCCATCGAAACGTCGAACAGCTGTGTCTCTCCCTCTCGAGGCAACACTGCTACCAGTCGGTCGCGAGTGACGACGAGGTGGCCGTCTGTCAGGAACGGCGTCGCGAGCTTCGAGGTGTACGCCGACTCCGCAGAGAGCTCTACGGACGAGAGCTCGCAGACAGCCGCCGGTCGTTCGGACGCGAAGAGATACCCACCGAGTGGACGGTCGTAGCTGTCGTGGTCCGACTGCAGCGTATCGAACGAGACGCTGTCGTGCGTCGCTTCGACCGCGGCGTCGCTCATTCGCGTCGTGAAGTCGCGCTCGTACTCTTCCGGCGGGGGGACGACGTTCTCTGTCAGCGGTGTGTGACACGCTTCGCAGTACCGAGCGGCGGGAACCGCCTCTCCACACTCGGTGCAGACTGTTGTTGACATGGGGTTTACTCCGTTCCGGATCACTACGCACAGGGGGCGTTGCAGCGGTGCGACGCATCGCCTCGCGTGGTCGATGACGACCTGACGCGCTCCGTGTACCGCGTCGTCGGTCGTCCGCTTTACGACCTGACGCGCTCCGTGTACCGCGTCGTCGGTCGTCCGCTTTCGGGCTTTCGCGCTCTCGTCGGGTAAGTCGTTTGGCTGTGATTCGAACGTTCACCGTCGCTCGTGTTCCGTCCGCTGCGGGCGAGCCAAGCGGGAGGGAGTCTCCGTAAACGACCACGGGTCGGGTGACCCGTGGCTTTTAGAGAGTTGGTAAGTGTCGCTTACTAGCACCATTCTAATATGTCTCCAGAGAGATGGAACCAATCGAGCGCAATGAACGACTCATCGACCCGACGCAGTGTCCTCGCATCCGTTGGTACAGTTGGTGTCGCCGGCGTGGCTGGTTGTCTAGGAGAGACCGACCAGACAGAGGCGAACGGAACGTCCACGTCGACGACAGCGGCCAACGAAACAGCCACGACGGGGACGGAGACGTCCACGCAGCAACAGGAGCAGTCGTTCACCCGTGGTGAGGTCGTCGACGACTTCGAGGACGTCGGAACGAACGAGACGCGTTGGGGAACAGTTGGCGGGACGATCGAAGCCGACACGCAGGACGTGTACGCCGGCACGCAGTCGGTCCACATGACCAACAAGAACGGGGACGTCGCCGGCATCTACAAGTCGTTCCCGAACGGACTCGACCTCCGGAACCACGACCTGTCGCTCGCAGTCAAACTCGAGAAACCCGTCCGAGGAAAGATCGCCGCCGAGCTCATCGCACCGGCACGTAGCGACATGCTGGTCAGCAAGCGCTTCATCCCCAAGGAGCTCAACGACTGGGTCCGCATCGATCTGGGCTACACGGGGAAGACCGGGAAGCCGGTTCTCAAAGGCGTCCAGGAACTCCGGTTGATGGTGTTAACTCCCGAGGGCAAGCCCATCGACGTCCACGTCGACGACCTCCGGAAGATCCCGAAACCTGACAAAGGGAAGGTCATCCTGCAGTTCGACGACGCCGTCACGTCTCAGTACGAGATCGCGTTCGAGGAGCTGCAGAAGCGAGGGTGGCCGGGCGGTGTCGCGATCATCCCCGACGCGATCAACAGCGAGGGGAACTTGACTACGGGTCAGATGCGCGAGATGCGCGACGCCGGCTGGGATATGATGGCCCACCCGCAGGTGTCCGAACCGTTGCCCGCGTACTCGGAGGCGAAGCAACGACGGATCATCCAACAGGCGTACAACTATCTCGATCTCAAGGGGTTCCCGAAAGGCGCGCGTCACTTCGTCGCCCCCTACAACCGGGTGAGCAAGACGACGCTGAATATCGTCGAACAGTATCACGAGACGGGGTTCATGTTCGGTGCCTGCCCCAACAACGCCCAGCAGCCGAGTAACATGCACGCCATCTCGCGGGTCATGGGCAAAGACCCACAGGGGACACGCCGGATTCTCAACATCGCCGAGGAGTTCAACCAGCTGGCCGTCGTGACCTGGCACTCCATCGGTGATGGGGAGGAGTACGAAACCTCGCCTGCAGACTTCAAGAACGTCTTGGATCACCTCGAGCAGAAAGACGTCGACGTGATCGCTCCCTCGGGTCTCCTCGACGGCTGAGGATCTCGCAGGAGCGAAGGACCTCCGTACGTCCGGTCACGCAGCCCTTCGTCCCGAAAGTGAGCGACAGAACACTGGGTGATGCCCGAAACCGATCGGGTCAAGATTGAACTCGACTGCCTCCGAACGGTCGGACGAGAGATGACGTCCGAACGAGACGCACCACCCTCGTCGGCCGACGGAGGCGACTCGGTTCCCGACTGTCCAGTTATCGACGCCCACGTCCACGTCTTGCCCACCGGCTTACTGAACGCGATCAGCGAGTGGTTCACCGAGCAGACCGACTGGACGATTCCGACGCCGTCGCCAGCGACTGTCGTCGAACGGACGGCCCGGCGGACGGACGGGTTCGTGTTCTTTCCGTACGCCCACCGACCCGGGATCGCAGCTTCGTTGAACGAGTTCGCCGCCGACTGGCAGTCTCGGACGGACGGGGCCGTCGGACTCGGGACAGTCCACGCGGCGGACGACGCGCCAGCGCGAGTCGTGCGTGAACTCTTCGACCGAGGGTTGCACGGTGTCAAGATCCACTGTCCAGTACAGGGGTTCCGTGCCGACGACGCCCGACTCGACCCGGTGTACGAGACGCTCGTCGACCGCGACGCACCGCTCGTGATTCACGCCTCTACCCACCCCTTCTATCGAGGAGAAGAAGATCTGGGAGCGGTTCCACTGGAGGGCGTCCTCGAGCGCTATCCGAACCTTCGCGTCTGCGTTCCACATCTCGGACTCTTCGAGACGGAGGCGTTCCTCGATCTCGCCGCCGAGTACGAGCTCTACTTCGATACGGCGGTCGCGTTGGGCGAGGAGACACACGATCTGATCGGTCTCCGTGACGTCGACCTGTCGGTCGATCGGCTCAGATCGTACGGCGACCGGATCATGTTCGGAACCGACTACCCTATTCGACCACAGTCCTACGAGGCAGCGTTCGACGGGGTTCGGGAGACGTTCCCCGACCAGTACCCGGACGTGTTGTACGAAAATGCAAGCGAGTTCTTCGGGTTCGAGAACGCAACCTAGAGCTCTCGGGGTCGAGTACCCTCGAAAGCTGTCTCGGGCGACACTCTGGGGACGCAAAACGTGACTGCGGGACGCTCCCCGACGAGGGTGGTCAGTCAATCCAGACGACTCAGTTCGCCTCGGCGTTCCTGCTGCATGATACTACCCGCGAAGAATCGGAGTTTCTCGACGAGTTGTGCCTCCGTGTCGTACGTCTCGACCCGTAGATCCCACCGGACCCGTGCCGACCGAATCATCGCACTCGTCACGTCGTTCTCGTGGACGAAGAGCAACCGGTCCCCGTGTGTTTCGGAGAGTGCCTCGAGGATGCTTCCAGCCTCCTCTCCGACGCCGAAGTTGTGGCCGAGAAACGGGAGCACAAACGCGGTCGCGTTACTGCATCTCGTGTACTCGATACTCTGGGTCGCTGCATCCACGTCGGAAGTATCTACGTCCACGTCGAGAGCCAGAAACGCGTTCACTCCCGGTGTCACCCGGAGTTCCCCTTGCACTCGCCGCAAGAGTGCTTGCGCCTCGTCGATCTCGTCTTTGTTCTGGAAGAGACGACGCAACGGTCCCGGGAGATCCTCTACGTCGAACTCCTGGCGCTCCTCTTCGCTGAGCACGTAGTTGAGGTTGAACGATTTGTACGGCCCCATCAGATAAAAGAGGAACCGGTCGTACTTCACAGGAACTCCAAGGTGGAAGCCCACGACTTTAGTCGTGGGAGGAAACCGACACAGTGATTCCCAAACAATGCGGTCTGTGTGTGCCGGGTTCGATATGATTTATGTGACATTGATTCGTTGGTGTTGGTATTGCTTCGAGGCCAAACGCGTCTCGGAGTAAGGGCCTCCGTAGGTAGGCCCCGAACAGACCGTTCCGACCGTCGTCTGACTGTCGAACGTCGGGGACGAATGACACCGCGCCTCTCTCGGCAGATTCCCTGCCGATGAAGCAAGGGGAGTCCACCGACAATTAAAGCGGTGTGAGATGGCTTCGGACGCAGACTACGGGTCGGAAAAACCACGCAGGAAACTCCTCCGTGTGACCGACCTGCTGTCATGCAACCCGCCGACGACATTCATTGAAGCGTGGGCCGAAACCCCGTGCGGGAGAAAGCCCACGACTTCAGTCGTGGGTAACTTACGTCGCCCAACTGCTCGACGACGAGATCGCGCGTGATGTCCACAATCATACGCAACCGTGCTCGTCGCCAATGTTTAAAGAGCGGTGTTTTTGAGAGTTGCTGACTCGAGAAGCCCTAAGAGTTGTGCACCCGTACTCGCGACCACGATGGCGACGAACCACGGACGAGGGGTCGACGATAGGGCTCCGGACGACCCAGCGGATCTCCTCCCAGAAGGGAGCGTACTGACTCTCGACGAGTACCTCGCGATGCACGCAGCCGTCGGCAACCGGACGCGCTACGAGATCCTCTATCGGCTCGTCCACGGCGGCGCCATGAGTCCGAAGGAACTCGAAGCTGCGCTCGATATCGACGACAGCACCCTCCACTACCACCTCAACAACTACCACCTCAACAAACTCGTCGACGTCGGCCTCGCCGAGAAACGACAGCGAACCGAACGCGGGCAAGATGGACTGTACACGTACTATCGAGCGACCGTGTTCGGTGAGGTGACGCTCACCGAAGGCATCGACGAACTGATTCGTGGCGAGCAGGAGTTCGGCGAGCTGTACGACAGTTCGAGCGACGTTTGAGAGGGGTCATCGTCGACGTTCGTCGACGCTCGTCAACGTTCACCATGCGACTCGAACCCTGTGGGTCGTCGGGCGTCTCTGCTCTTCCGGGTGGATACGATACCCCCTACGAATAGTCTCGGCGACGGGGGATCCGTTCCCTCGTACCGCTCCCGGGAGGAGCCCCGAAGCACTCGGTGGTAGTAGGAGTTATCGTGAAAGTCGAGAGACTGCTCGTGCACCGATCGTTCCACGAGGTCAGATCTGCCAGCGATCCAGTTCGGGTGGCCGCGATCCCGACAAGTTACCCGCGACCGACGTCGTGGGGTTCCACCTGGTGAAATCCGAACCGTCGTTCCAGTCGGCATCTTCGGGAGTCACAGCCGATCGTACCAGACGCGGAGAAAAGAGAGTACTCTTGAACCGAGGTCGCCTTGGCACGACCATGTCCAAACCGATCTACGTCATCGGTCACCAACAGCCCGACACGGATACCATCTGCTCTGCGCTGGCGTACGCACGGCTGAAGCA
This sequence comes from Halogranum roseipondis, assembly GCF_059695585.1. Classification (NCBI taxonomy): domain Archaea; kingdom Methanobacteriati; phylum Methanobacteriota; class Halobacteria; order Halobacteriales; family Haloferacaceae; genus Halogranum; species Halogranum roseipondis. Next base: position 145,860 of record NZ_JBUEED010000008.1, on the reverse strand, counting down.
GGAGCAAGGGACGGATGCAGTCGCCGCCCGAGCGGGTGACGTCAACCCGGAGACGGCGTTCGTCTTGGACCGGTGGGACGTCGACACGCCCGAACTGCTCGAGGATGCAACAGGGGAGCAGTTGATACTCGTCGATCACAACGAGTACAGCCAAACGGTGACCGGCGCCCGAGAGGCGGAGATCGTCGAGATCGTCGACCATCACCGCATCGGTGACGTCGAAACCAGCAGTCCGATTCTGTTCCGAAACGAGCCAGTCGGGTCGACGGCGACCATCCTCACGCAGTTGTTCGACGACGCCGGCGAGACGATCAGCCCGCAGACGGCGGGTCTCTTACTCAGTGGGTTGCTCAGCGACACCGTCGTGCTTCGGTCCCCCACGACGACCGAACGAGACCGGACCGTCGCCACGCGACTCGCCGAGATCGCCGACGTAGACTACGAAACGTACGGGAAGGAACTCCTGACGCACAAGAGCAAGATCGGCGAGAAGAGCCCACGGGAGATGGTCCTCAGCGATTTCAAAGAGTTCGAGTTCGACTCCAAGACGGTCGGGATCGGGCAGATCGAGACGGTCGAGCCCTCGGTCGTGTTGGACCAGCGAGACGTCGTCCTCGAAGCGATGGAGGAGATCGCCACGGAACGCGACTACGCAGTGTTTCTGTTGCTCGTGACTGACCTCCTCGAGGAGGACTCGACGGCGCTCGTCGTCGGTCCGGAGATCGCCACCGTCGAAGAGGGGTTGGACACGACGTTCTCGGATCGAGAAGCGTTCCTGCCGGGCGTGATGTCTCGAAAGAAGCAGGTCGTCCCGCCGCTGGAAGACGCGTTCTGCTGACACCGGTACGGGTCGATCGAATCGCCAGATGAGCAGAGCGTAGCGTTCCCCTGGCCGGGGACGTCGTGACAGTCGTGTGGACCGCTGCCGAGAGTTCGAACGGAGCTCCCGTCTAACGAGAGCGTCCAGGGGACGGATGAACGTTCGGGACACTCCCGAGTCGCTCGTCCGTCGGAACCGCCGTTCCAGCGAGTCCCAAATACTAATGCCTGTGTGCTATCTCTTGGCGAGTGATGGGCGACCAAAACGGGACGGACGCCTCCTTCGACGACAGTACGGACGCAGACGCTTTTGCACGGATCAGCGACGCTGTCTTCGCCCTCGACCGAGAGTGGAAGATCACGTTCCTCAACGAGCAGGCAGAACAGCTGTTTCAGCGTGACGACGACGATCTCCGTGGGGAGTTCGTTTGGGATGCGTTCCCGGGTGCGGTGTCGGTCCTACGCGAGAACTGCGACCGCGCGCTGGAGACTCAACAGTCGGTGGAGTTCGATTTTCGTCACCAGCCGAGTGACGCCTGGTTAGTGGTGGAGGTCTACCCCTCAGAGTCCGGGGTGACGGTACAGGCGAGAGACGTTACCGACCGCGTTCGGCGGGAAAGCGTGCTCCGAGAGCGCGAGCACGCACTCCACTCTGCCTACGAAGTCATCGCGGATAGCTCGTTGTCGCTCGCCGAGCAGATCGACTCGCTGCTGGGAATCGTGCGCGAGGAGGTCGGCACCGAGTACGCAACCCTCTCACGGATCGACGACGACGAGTACCACTTCGAGTTCGTCGATGCACCGACGGAGGCTGACCTCCGTGCCGGAGAGACGGTTCCGTTAGCGGCCACGAACTGCGAGCGGGTCGTCGAGACGAATGAGACACTCGTCCTCAACGATGTCGAGACCGACGCCCCCGAACTGGCCGACCGGGTAGGCAACACCGAGTGGGGAATTTCGTGTTATCTCGGGTCCCCGGTCGTGGTTGAGGGTGAATCCTACGGCACGTTCTGTTTCTACAGTCTGAATTCTCGGGACGACGCGTTCACAGACTGGGAAGTGACGTTTGTCGAACTCTTCAGCAAGTGGGTGAGCACGAAGCTCGAACAGCAGCGATACATCGACCAGTTGACCATCTCGAACGAGCTGTACGAAGTGGCCCGTACTATCACCAGTAACGTCATCGAACAGACGAACCGCGAGGATATCGAGGCGACAACGTGCGTTCGCCTCGCAGAGGCGTCCGCTTACTCGTGTGCATGGTTCGGGACAATCGACCAACGACATCAGGAAGTGATCCCTCGTGTAGCGGCTGGCTTCGACGATCCGTTCGACGAGTCGGGAATCGCATACGGTACCGGCCGAGACCAGAACTCGCCGATCGCGGAAGCGATTCGGTCGGAGTCGATACAGACCGTCCGAAATCTCCGAGAGAGCCCCGAGTACAGGGTCTGGCACGAACGAGCGACGGAAGCCGGGGTCGACTCGTGGGCCGTCATCCCGATCGGTCACGAGGGGGCCCTCTACGGAGTTCTGAACGTATACTCCGACCGCCCCGACGCGTTCGCGAATCAGGAGCGGACGACGCTCCGCAAGCTCGGAGAGCTCGTCGGTCACGCTATCACAGCCGTCCAGCGCAAGCGTACGTTGATGAGTGAAACTGTCGTCGAGATAGAGTTCGGAATCCAGAACGTCTTCGACCGGAAAGAGACGTCGGACGTCGAATCGCGACCGATCACGTTCGAGCGAACGATTCCGGTCGGCGGCGAGAAGTACCTCGTCTACGGGGGAGCGAGCGAACACGGGATAGCGAAACTGCGGGCGGCTGTCGACGACATCTCGGCCTGGGATTCACTGACGGTGATCAGCGAACGGGGCAGTGACAAGCGGTTCGAACTGCAACTGACGAAGCCGCCTGTCATCTCGGCCGTCGCTGCGCGCGGCGGGCGGGTCAAATCCGCACGGATCGAAGACGGTGACTACCGATTGGTCGTTCAGCTGCCGGACGACGCCGACGTACGGGCGTTGGTGGGTGTCGTTCGAGAGTCGTATCCGGACACGACGGTACTCGCGCAGCGACAGACGTCGGGCGAGCAGAGCACGGAAGACCGTCTCTACCCGAACGTCCTCGACGAACTCACCGAGCGCCAGCGGGCAGCGGTCGAATCGGCAGTTTACTCGGGGTACTTCGACTGGCCACGGAACACTACCGGAGAGGAGATCGCGGCGTCTTGGGACATCTCGGCGTCGACGTTCCACCAGCATCTCCGTACTGGCGAGCAGAAGATTCTGACCGCCCTGTTTCCCCCCGACGGGGAAGCCGAGAGCACATCGGACGCCGAGAGGTGACTCTCCGACGAGACAGATCCGTCTCCAGGGCTGCTGAGCGACGAGATCGTCTCGGACCGATCTCGGACACGGCCAGTCGAGAGAGAATGGACAGTACGCGTGGTCCTGGTGTTACGTCGCGGACGAGTTCGCTGTTCCACCTCGGACGATCGCCGTCGCATGCGACAGCGCCTGTTCCGCCTCGTCTTCCGTAGCGGCCTTGTAACCGTACACTGCTCGGTCGTGGACGTCAGTTAGCTGCTCGAGACGGCGGGTCGTCGCGTCGTCGATAGCTGGAGCCGACGCACACCGGTCGTAGAACAGCTGCGGCGACTCCGCCGAATCGACGCCGTAGCGTGTCTGCAACGCCTCACACGCAGTGGTATAGGCGTCGTCGACGGCTGTCTCGTAGGCTCCGTCGGCGAGTGCAGTCCGGGCGTCGTCTAGCGCGTGTTCGTTGGAGTCGACCGAAGGGGCGTCGTCGACCGACGACGTCGTCGTCCCGACGGTATCTGTCTCGTCGGGGACGGGTTCGCTCTCGGCGATGGATCCGGTCACGTCAGTCTGTGCCGGCTCACCGCTGTCGTCGGTGCCATCGGAAGCCCGTACTGGCGCGTCGTCGCCGTCGTCCGCCTTGGACCACGAGAACACGTTTCCGGACTCCCGTTCGAACCCGGTGGTCTCACCACCAGTCTCGGTGGCGCTCGGCGACATCGGTGGCTGCTCGGTGTCCGATGGCTGCTCGACGTCTCCCGATGGTTCTGCTGTACGCTCTGCGGTGGTGTGAGCCTTGTCAGCGGTCTCGACGTCGGCCGTCGCGACGCCCTCACTGGCGGCGTCGTCCGCACCGCTGCCACCACCGAACGTCCAGATACCCCACACGGCGAAGAGAACCAGCGAGCACAGAATCAGTCCTGCGCCGATCAGCAGACGCTGCTGGCCCTCGGGGACGACCTGGAGTGGGAGGTCGGCGGACTGCAGGACTCGATGGCTCGTCGCAGCGGCAGCGTCGGTCGCTGTCGGAACCCGATCCGAAAGCGTTGCTCCGGAGGCGAATCGGAAGTCCGTAGAGAGCGTGGGGAGACGAACGTACATACAGTCCGTGTGACGGTCGAGGGGCTTTATTATAACGCGCGTAAACGACCGTCGAAGAACGCCGGAGCGCACAGACCCGGGGAGCGTGCCTGACTGTACGGTCGCAGCGACCCGTATCCGGATTCCCTCGACGGATGCCCACGATGCAGCCTCGAACGCAGAGTGCTACTCACGGACCGTCGCTCTCCCGACCGTTCGGACGGTTCGAGCGACGGGAACGTCGACACTGACCGTTACGACTCGTCGTCTGACGGCGGCCACTCGAGGAGCGCCGAGTCGGTGTTCGTACAGCCAGAGACGCCACAGACTCCGGCGTCTGCTCCCGCCCGTTCGACACCGTCGGCGACGTGATTGATGTGCCAGTCGACTCCGTGCCCCGTCTCCGATTCGTGGTCGTCGAGGGCGACACGTGCACGACCCAAGTTCGCGAAGGTGTCGCGGAACGTGCAGTCACGACACTCGATCACGACGTTTCCCTCGTCCATACGAGCGGTTGGGCCCAAAGCAACGAAAGCGCTCCGGTCGTCCGACCGGCTGGAGTCGCTCGGGACAGCCGTCACGATGCTCGCGACGCGCGACTGGCGTTCACCGAGCATTCGACGTGGTCCCGAGAGATAGTATTGTATTATTTTTACAATACCATAGCACACGCCCGGGTCGTCGTCTCCCCCTCGTCCCGGTACCAACACTCTCACAGCCGAACTGGTTGGCGGCGGATACAGCGTGAAACTAGTCTTTTCGCATAAAACAGCATGCTACACTGGGTAGGGCATCAATACACGGTTTTCGCCGGCCTTCAATACGGCTACTGTGACCAGCTGCAAAAGATATCAACGAAGAACTAGTCACATAGTTCCGACGGAACGACGTGACCACAGACGGGTTCGTACCGTTCGACCGACTGATATCGAGAGAGTATCTGGCCTACTATATTGTGATACTTTTGCAATACTATTCGAGATAGTTTCGGAGACACGGTCGTCAGTTGCGTTCCAGCGCAACGGAGGGCCGATAGGTTCACAGCACTAACGACTGACCGATCTGCCCACCGAGAAAGGGTCGGAGGCGAGCACTCGACGCGGAGAGCCTGTCGTGTCAGGTCTGTCGTTCGGGGCGCGCAGACGGAGGTGTGGCACACTCCGACACTGGCGCAGTCGTCTCCGGTCGTGGAAGGAGCGTTAAGAGTACATTGAGCTTAGAGGGGGGACGTAGTCCGGACCGTTACTCGCCGACCGGAACACCGCTGAACACGACGAGTGCGATCACCCAGTAAGCGACGTAGAGTCCGCCGAGCAAGACACCGTGCCATCGCTTGATGTTGCCTTCGTAAAAAAAGTAGGCGGCGAGCGCCGTCACGACGAGCATGAAAGGCAGGTGGAAGGTGAGAACCGAGTCGGAGATGCTCACCTCACTGAGGAACATAATCACGCCGATGTTGCCGGTCACAGAGAACAGGACGCTCCCGATGACGTTGCCGACACCGATCTCCGGAAAGCCCCGGCGGACCGGCTCCAGCGTCAGTATGATGTCCTCGAAGGTGAGGAGCAGAGTGAGTATCGTAGCCCCGAAGACGGTTCCGGAGAGGCCGAACCCTTCGATCACTACTTCGGAGCCGCCCTCGAGGAGCATGGCCGCGAAGACGATACCGACGAGCGCGAGGATCGAGAGGACGATCCACACGAACCCGGAGTTCGCGAGATCACCGAGGACCCGATCCTCGGGAATCTCCTCGAGCGTACCGGGACGGGCCATCCCGCCGTCGGTTCGCGGATCTTCGAGCTCCTGTCCGAGTTCCGTGTTCCGGAACACCGGCACGTCGCGCTGGCGCTCCCGGACGATGAAGTAGCCGAACGCGAAGACGAAAAAGAGTGTCAGGACGATCCCGTGAACGGCCGTCAGCGTCCCGAGTAGAACGAAGGGAACGAGGACGAGCGGTCCGAGGCCAAAGATGGCAACGTAGTCCTTGGGCAGGTCGACCGGGAACGGTTCGACGAGCGCCGCGAGCGCGAGCGTCACGCCGATGATCGCCAGCCCCGTACCGAGCGCCGACCCGAGCGCCGCCTCCTCCAGACCGCCGGCGGAGAGAACGAGCGCGAGGATCGTGTCGTCGAACTCGAAGCCGGTGAAGACGATCGCCAACGCGAACAGCGACATCTTCAGGTTGAGCGAGGCGCGCGCGAGATAGCTGATGAGCTTCTCCGTCGACACCGTCAACAGGACGGCGCCGCCGAGCAACACGACCACCGCCCCGATAGTGCCCTGTGACTCGATGAAGCCCTCGATAGCTCCCTCGATTCCGCCTTCCTCTTCTTCGCCCTCCTCGCCGGCCTCGTCTTCTTCTTGGGCCGAGACGCGATCGACCGGGCCGCCAGTCCCCAAGTCCTCCGCGACCGCGGACGCAGCCGGCGAAGCGACGACAAGTGACAGTAACAGGGCGATACCGACGACTACTCGCTTACGTGTCATGAATCGTTGGATGCGGTGGACCTGTATGTATGTTAGCACACGAGTAGCGATATACATTGAATTATTGTACACGGAGCCGGGCAGATGCCGATTCACCGGCTACCGGAACTGTTCGGTACGGGCGAACTGGAGGGACCGACCGGGTCGCTGGATCGTCGCAGTGGTCGTGTTCGGTGGCGTACCGATTCCGGGCGAGTCGGTGGGTGTCCGTCGCTCACTCTGCGTCTCCGACACCGTGACAACGCTACACGGAGGCGAACGCCCAAGTCGTGGGGGTCCATAGCTCTCGAAGCATGTCGTCACAACAGCTCCACGACTTCCTGATACTCAGAGAACTCGACGACCCCATCACGCGAGACGAACTGGCGGACGCAGCGGACACCTCCGGCGACGTCCTCGCGTCGCTTCGCGAAGAGGGCGTCGACATCGAGTGGGTCGAGTCCGAGGTGATGACCGACGAGGACGGTCGAGTCACCGGGACGTTCTGTCACTACCGGGCCGAGGACGAGGCCGCCGTCCGCGAACACGCCGACAGGGCGGGGTTGCCGGCGACCCGCATCGACCGTCGCGGTGACGCCCTCGACGGCGAGTAGCGCAGTCCCGACACGCACTGTTCCGTCAGCCCTCGACGACGCGACCGCGCTTTTCCCCACCATGGTATTTATTAGCACCCGTTCGCTCAATCCGGTATGCGCTGGCGCGAGTATCCAGTACTGCCGGACGGCGACGCTCGCTTCGAGGCGTTCCGTACCGGGCTCGACGACGACGCTGCCCGAGTACTCGCGTATCTGGTCAGGCGACGCGAGAGCGACGACGTCGAGTCGGACGAGGCGACCCGACTCGAACTCCGAGTCGGCACGGGACTCGGTCGAGACGCCACGATCGAGGCACTCACGACGCTAGAGACGCGTGATCTCGTGAAGAGCACGACAGTCGCCCGCGACAGCCGAGGTCGACCGCCGAAGGGCTGGACGACGGCGGCCGACCGAGAGACGCTCTCCACTCGGATCCGCAGCCACCACAGCTGTCGACTGTGTGAACGGGCCGACGAGATCGGGAGAACGCTCGGAGCCACGCCGCCGAACGACTGGCTCGACGACGTCGACCCGACCGTGTCGGTACCCGACACTCCGACCGAGCTCACCGTGGCACTGAACTGGATGCCGAACGGTTTACACGCACCGCTCATCGCGGCTGCCGACTTCGCCGAGCGCGACGGGGTCGAGATCACCCTCGAGTCGGCGCGTGGGTCGGGGTCCGCGATCGAGCAACTGCGTACAGGCGACGCGGATGTCGCCGTGGTCGGTGCCGCGAGCCTCTGTCGCGACGCTGAGGAGTCGTTCGTCCCGCTCGCGTTGCTCCACCAACGATCGATGGCCGTGCTCTACACGACGACAGAGCGACTGGGTGAACCGTTCACGACCGTCGAACAGCTGCGCGGCCGGCGTCTCGCGGTCTCTCCGGATTCGGAGGTGAGTCGGCTGGCACGGCTGTTTCTCGCCCAGTCACGTCTGTTGGACGACGTGGAGGTAGTCGCCGTCGCCGGCGAAGAGCGGGAGGCGCTCGTCGACGGCGACGCGGCCGTCGCCACCGGGATGCCGATCGACGCACGCGAACTGGCGGCTGCGGGCTACGACGTCTCCTCGCTGGCGGTCGCGGACCACTTCCCGGTTCCGGGTCCCGCGCTCGTGACGACGGCCGCCACGCTCCGCGAGGAGCCGACGACCGTCCACCGGTTGCTGATGAGTACCGTCGCGGGGGCGACGGCCGCTCGGACGCAGCCCGAACAGACGGCACGGCGAGTGGCCGCCCGAAGCGACGACGACGTCGCGAGCGAGCAGTGGCGGATCGAACGCGCCCGCGACCGGTCGGTCGGCGATCGGGGGTGGGGCTGGCAGACCCTCGCTGCGTGGGAGCGCCTCGAGGCCGCACTCCAGTCGGAGGCGACGAGATGATTCGATCCGAGGGGCTGACCGTCGAGTTCGACGACCTGACGGCGCTGCGTGACCTCTCGCTCGACGTCGACGACGGCGGGTTCGTCACCGTCATCGGCCCCTCCGGCTGCGGGAAGACGACGTTGCTGCGGACGCTCGGTGGGTTGGAGGAACCGACCGAGGGGAGCGTCAGCGTCGGCGGCGCGTCGCCGGCGGCCGCCCGTCGAGACGGTCGCGTCGGGTTCGTGTTCCAAGATCACGCGCTCCTTCCGTGGAAGACCGCACTCGAGAACGTCACGTTCCTGCGGCGGATGGCCGGCAAACCGGCCGACGAGGCGGGGGCGAGAGAGGTGCTCGCGACGGTGGGTCTCGACGAGTTCGTCGACGCGCGACCCGCGACGCTGTCCGGGGGGATGAAACAGCGGGTCGCCATCGCCCGTGCGATCCACCTCGGTGCAGACGTGTTGCTGATGGACGAGCCGTTCGGCGAACTCGACGAACTCACCCGCGAGGAGATGAGCGTCGAGATCTGCCGGATCTGGCGAAACTACCGGAAGACCGTCGTGTTCGTGACCCACTCCATCCCGGAGGCGGTGCTGTTGGGCGATCGGTGTGTCGGACTCCACGGTCCGCCGGCGGAGATCGCGTGGGAGCGATCCATCGACCTGCCGCGACCGCGCGACCGTGGGGTCTTCGAGTCCGCGGCGTTCCAGGAGGAGGTCGCCGCCGTCCGTCGACTGTTCCACGGAGAGCGATGAGCGTCGCCGACCGCGTGTCCGGAGCCGACGTCGGCCTCCCGGCGGCCGCACTGGTCGTCGGTCTGCTCGGGTGGTGGACGGTGACCGCCGTGGGGGTCGTGCCGTCGTTCGTGCTGCCGTCGCCGGTGACGGTCGCCGAACGGTTGCTCACGCGCCCAGAGTTGTACGTCTCGAACGCCCTCGCAACACTCGCGAAGACGCTCGTCGGCGGCGCGGTCGGCATCGTCGGTGGCGCGACGCTGGCGGTTGCCATCTCGTGGCACCGCCTGCTCCGGCGTGCACTGCACCCGTATCTCGTCGCGGCACGAGTGCTTCCGAAAGTCGCGGTCGCACCGTTGCTACTGCTGTACGTCGGGTTGGGGTTCGAGACGGCCGTCCTGTTCGTGGCACTCGTCACGTTCTTCCCGATGGTCGTCAACACGGTGGCTGGCCTCCAGCGGGCGCCCGAGGTCCAACGCGACCTGCTTCGGTCGGTCGACGCGGGGCGCGTCCGCTCGTTTCTCGCCGTCGAGCTTCCGTACGCGCTCCCCGACGTGTTCGCCGGGCTGAAACAGTCCGTGACGCTCGCCGTCGTCGGCGCGACGATCGCCGAGTGGATCGTCGCGACGAGGGGGCTCGGCTATCTCATCCTCGTCGGCTCCGAGAACGTACAACCGGACGTGATGCTGGCGGCGCTGACGGTGCTCGTCGCGATCGGTCTCGGACTGTACGGGACGGTCGTCGTCGCCCAGCGGGCGGTCGCACGTCGCATCCCGCTCGACTAGCGGATCCTGCTCGTTCGACTAGCGGGTCCCACTCGCTCGGCTCAACAGTCGCTCGAGCCCGGCGGCCGCGAGGTAAAAGACGAGCCCGAGTGCGACGAGTACGAACAGCGCTGCGAACATCAGTGCCGTGTCCAACGCGTCGGCTGCCGCGAACACCTGATAGCCGAGGCCAGCCCTGAGCGTGAGGAACTCCGCGACGACGGTGCCGACGACGCTCAGCGCGGCCGCGAGCTTCACGCCCGCGAGCACGCTCGGGAGTGCCGCCGGCACTCGGACGTGCAGGAACGTCGCCGTAGCACTCGCGTCGATCGATCGCATCAGTTCGAGGTAGGCGGTCGGTGTCGACCGAAGTCCGTCGAGTCCGCCCAGCGCGACCGGGAACACCGTCAGTGTGGTGACCAGCAGTGCCCGCGAGGCGAGCCCCGACCCGGCCCAGAGGAACACGAGCGGCGCGACGGCCACCAGTGGTGCGATCCGGAGTGCGACGAGATACGGTTGGACGATCGCACGTGCGCCGGGCGAGACGACCATCAGGAACGCGAGTGAGAGACCGACTGCGATGCCCGCTGAGAGACCCAACCCTGCGGTGGCTGCGGAGACGACAGTCGCCTCGAGCAGGCGGGGCCACGCGTCGATCCCGACGCTGAGCACCGTCGCGGGCGCCGGGAGGATCACCGTGGGCAGGTCGGAGACGACGACGGCCGTCTGCCAGCCAGCCACGACCAGCGCAAACACGACAGTCGCCGGGGCACCCCGTTCGACGAACTCGACGGCTCGGGTCGGGACGGTCGACCCCATCGCTCAGTTCGACACGAGGTCGGCGTACGCGCCGATGTACTTCGACTCGGTCTCGAGGTGAGCGTTCGTCCAGACGTCGGCGGCGTTCACCTGGCCACCGAGTTGCTCGGCGCTCCGGAGCGCCTCGGCGGTCGTCTGCCACGGCTCTCCCTCGCTCCAGCCCCACCCCTGTTCCCGGACGGTGTCGGACAGCATGTGGTCGTCGGCCATCGTCAGCCACTTCTCGCGCTGTTGGTCGCGCGACTCGGCCAGCGCACCGTTCGCGTCGACGAGCGCGTCCATCGCGGCCTCGACGTTGTTCCGCCCCCAGACGGCACCGCGTGCGGTCGCCCGCAGGAACGCCGTGACGGTCTCGGGGTGCTCGTCGGCGAAGTCGGCGTTCGTCGCGACCACGTGCCCGTACGCCGGCACCTGGTCTGCGACCTGCAACGAGTCGGTCGTCTCCCCCTGCGCTCGTGCGGCGATGGCGTCGCCGAACACGCCTCCCGCGGCGTCGATCTTCCCGGCAAGCAGCTGTTGGACCGTGTCGTACCCCGTGTCGACCATCTCGACGTTCGAGCGAACCCCCGTCTGTTCCAGATACAGCTCCGTCAACAGCCGCACCATCCCCGGACCGGTGCCGACGGTCTTCCCTGCGAGCTGCGATGGATCGGTCAGTTCGCTCCCGAACGTCTTCCGGGTGCTGAACACGACGACCGGACTCTTCTGCATCACGACGCCGACCGAAAGCGGCGAGAGCTCGCGGCTGTTCACGTTGAGCACCTGGTCGCTGCTCGTGACGGCGAACTCGGTGTTCCCCAGCCCCGTCTGCTTCGCGGAGAAGTCGGAGCCCTGTCCGGCCTCGATCTTCTGTAGGTTCAGTCCCTCCGCCTCGTAGAACCCCTGCGCGGCCGCGGCGTAGTACGGGACGTGGAGACCGCTCGGCTTCCAGTTGAGGAGCAACGACACGTCCGTCACTGACGGCGTCGGCTCCGGCGACGCGGTCGCCGTCCCCGTCGAAGCGTCTGTGACCGTCGCACCACCGTCGATCGACTCCCCTGTGCCGTCGGAAGCGTTCATCCCCGTACACCCCGCCGCCAGCGTGGTCCCCGAGACCGCGAGGAACTCACGTCTGTCGATTGCCATGTGTGGTTTGGTACTACACCACAAGGGAGATATAACTTTCGACGGATGGTTTATACGTGAGCCGTAGTGGAGTCTGGAGTGACAGAGAAGTCGGAGCCACTCGCCAGCGGATCACTCGACGTTGAGCTGGCCCTCGTCTTCCGCCCACTCGAACTCCAGTTCGATCTCCAGTTCGCGTTTCCGCTCGCCGATGAACTCCACTTCGACCTCGATCGGTTCGCCGAACCGAAACGGGATCTCCCAGTCGTCGCCGGAGACGGTGAGCTCGTTGTCGTCCTCGAGTTGGTCGGCGAGTTCCCGGAGGAACGTAGCAGTCATCTCGCGTGAGAGGCGCACCTCCCGTTCGAAGTACCCGTCGGTCACGACGCGCTGTCTGTTGGACTCGTCGTTCGGCAGTTCCGGCATACCTGGCGTATGTCGTCCGGGGTAATAATCCCCGTCGGTCGATCTCTGTCGGAGACCGGTCTCTCCTCTCGCTCCGGCGTTCGGAGGACGGGCGGAGAAAGAGTTAACTGGAATCCGTCGAACGTCGGTTCTATGGGAGACATTCCCATGCATACACGTAGCGTCCGTAGCGACGCACGGTGGCTGGCATGACCCCCTCGGCCGTCGACGTCCTGCTGTTCGCCGGCTACGTCGCTCTCACCGGCTTCAGCCTAGCGAGCGGAGTCCGGAACCGACGGGGGGAGCGAAGCGACGTCTGCCGCGTCTGTGAAACCGAGACTCTGGCCGGACAGACGTACTGCCACGGCTGTCGGGCCGACCTCGGAGGACCGACCGACGCGTGGTGATCCGGCTGAACGGATGTGGGTCAGTCGGCGAAGACGTCGTCGTCGACCGTCCGTTCGGCGTCGCCCGTGTAGAGACAGAACGATCGTTCCGGCGGCGGCGACGCGCGAAGTTCGACCGTCCGCCGGAGTCGGTAGTACTTTCGACGACTGGTCCGGTAGCTCTCGACGATCCCCGACTCCTCGAGGACGTCCAGGTGGTGGACCGCACTCTTCCCGTCCATCCCGACGGTCTCGGCGAGTTCGGTCACGTATCGGGGCTCCGACGAGAGTTCCTGGATGATGCGTAACCGTGGTTTGCTCCCGAGCACGTCGAAGAGTGACATGGTAGCATAGGACATGTGAACACTATTGAACGTTTCCCCTCTCTTCGGAACGGCTCGAGTGGTCACCATCAACGCCGCATCGGGCCGTTCGCCGTCCCAACTTCGCCCGAGCATTTATCGTTCTCGGCCCGGATGGTCGGTCGATGACCGACTCCGAGCTAGTCGACCGACTTCGCCGAGCAGAGTACACCGGGGAGAACCGCTGCATCCCCTGTACGGTCGCGAACGGCTCGATCGCCGCGGTCGCAGCCGTCGTCGTGACACTGATCGCAGCACCGTGGCTCGGTGTGCTCTCGTTCGTGGTCGCCGTCGTCGTCATCTACCTCAGAGGCTACCTCGTCCCGGGGACACCGGCGCTCACGAGACGGTACTTCCCGCCGTGGCTCCTCCGTCTCTTCGGGAAGGAGCCAGTCGCGGCAGTTCCGACCACCAGTAGAGACGCCGACCGTCCACTGGTGACTGCGGGCGTGCTCCGGCCGACCGACGAGGGACCGGCCTTGACACCGCAGTTCGGCGAGACGTGGTCCGAGCGTGCGGCGACGCGGCACGCGACGGGTGTGAGCGAAGCCGACGTCGCTGCGGCGTTCGACGCCGAGTCGGTGTCACGACTCGGCGACGCGTCGTTCGTCCTCGACGGCGACACGTCCGTCCGGTGGGAGTCGGCGGCCGCACTCGCCGCAGACGTCGCCGGGGCAGAGCTGCTGGCCGAGCGCGTCGACTGGGCCGACTACGACCGCGACCGTCGCCGGACGACGCTCCAGGCGCTCCGACTCCGTCTCGACGGCTGTCCCGCCTGCGGCGCACCCCTCATCGCCGAGACGGAACGGGTCGACCCGTGTTGTCAGCGTCCCCACCTCGTCGCCGAGTCGGTCTGCGAGGGATGCGGTGCAGTCGTCGCCGACGCGGCGGTCGTCGACACCGGTGATCTCGATTCGGTTGCGGGCGCGCTGCTCGGGTGGGAGACCCGTGAGACTGAAATAGAAGCGTGACCAGTGGTAACATATGTCTGATGACCGAGACCTCCCGAACATCAAAGCCGGACGAGGCGGTGAGCGGAGTCTGGACAAACCGGGAGAGGTCGAGACGGCCACCGTAGAGTATCTGAGCTACGGTGCCCTCGAACGGAACGGCTGGAGTCGAAACGACGAGGACCTGTTCGAGAAGGCGGCCGCGGCCGACCTCGAGGAGGCCCACCACGGTGTCATAGAGGTCCCTCGGAACGAGTATCTCCTGGACGCGGCCGAGAACGCCGGGCTGTCCTGGCCGTTCGAGTGCCGGGCCGGGTCCTGTGCGAACTGCTGTGCGTACGTCGTCGACGGGGAACTGGAGATGGACATGAACCTGTTTCTCACCGACGAGGAGGTCGAAGAGATGGACATCCGGTTGACCTGCGTCGCCAAACCGACCAGCGACGAACTCAAGGTCGTCTACGAGGCACGCCGCTCGGAGTACCTCCAGAACGTGGTCGGTCAGCGGGAAGTCTGACTCACCTGCGGTGGCGAGTGAGCGTCGTAACCGACAGCGGACAGTTCTATCTCGCCCGATCGGTCCACTCTGTCGCCTGCTCCGTCGAGACCTCGGCGATCGACGCGACCTCCTTTGGGTCGGCGTCGGCGAGAGCGGTGGCCGAGTCGATTCCCGCCTCGGCGAGTCGTTCGGCGTAGGTCGGACCGATACCCTCGATCGACTCGATCGGCTGGGTGTCGGCGGCGGCGTCGATCGCGCCGGCCAACCGTTCTTCGGGCGTCGAGCTCAGAACCCGATTGCCGTGCTGGTAGCGCCGCACCTCCTCGAGATCGACGTCGTCGAGCGACTCGACGACCGCCGCGAGCAGGAGTGCCTGGGTGTCCAATCGGTCTTCGAGCATGTTGAGGTTGTGGAACGCCGTCTCGGCGAACGCCGTGAGCGAATCCGAGAACTCCGAGAGACTCGTCTCGTTCTGTTTCACCTTCCGTTCGTTCAGGCTGATGCGGGCGAAGTCGTCTACCGCTTCGATCTGCCGTTCCAGTGCTTCGATCTCCTCTCGGAGGTCGGCCACGGTGGACTCGACCATCTCCTCGACGAGGGCGTCGATCGTCGACGCCGATGCCGACTGCGCTTCGAGGCTTCCTGTCCCGTCCTCTACGGTCTCGCTCGCTTCGTCTTCGGTCCGAGGCGTCTGTCGGGGGAGCTTCGGCGGAGCCATAGCGAACTGTTAGGACGAGAGACAATATAAATTTGTGCTCTGTTAGCACACTGCTACTCGGTCCTCGGTCGAGTTCTCGGCGTCCGAGAGACGGTAGAGAGAGAGAGAGAGACGGTCGCCGGCGACGGAGTAAAATGACGTGGGGAGCTAACATATGGCATGTCGAAGGAGATCGACGCCAGCTGTCTCGACTGCGGAGCGACGTTCCCACGGAGTGCCGCCGAGAGCCACGGCGGGAGCGGACTCGTCTGTCCCGCCTGCGGGAAGACGAGGATACGGGGCATTCCGGCACAACACACGGCACTGGGCAGTCGATCGAACACCCGCTGTCGCGACTGTGGAGCGACGTTTCCGCGCGGGGAGGCGGCGACGCCGACCAAGGGAGTACTCGCCTGTCCCGTCTGTGGTTCGACGGACGCGCTCGAACCGATAGACGAGGCGGACGAGCCGTGACGCGTCTCGGACAGTTTCGTCGGCTGGCTGAGAGCGGTGTCGAAAGAACACGTGGTCGGGGTTTCGACGGTCGTCCTACTCGGCCATCGAGAACACGACGAGTCGGTCGTCGCGCTTGCCGCGGCGGAGCCACCCGCTGCCGCCGAGTTGGATGGCGATGTACTGCTTCTCCGTGTTCGGGTCGTACCAGCTGACTGGGCTCGACGAGATCGGTGCCTCGCCGGTGTCGAACTCCCACAGGTGGTCGCCGGTCTCGCCGTCGTAAGCGATGAACTGACCGTTCTGGGTGCCGGCGAACATCAGTCCCGTCGTGGTCGACATCGTGCCACCCCAGATGTAGGTGTCGCTGTCGATCCAGTCACGCCACACCCGCTTGCCGGTCGCGGGATCGAACGCGGAGATGGAACTGATGTGGCCGTTGTAGTCGTCGGGCATCGCTTCGGTCTCGTCTTCGAGGATCCCGCCCCAGTACTTGCGCCCTTCCTCGAACTCCTCGAAGCGCCACCACGCCTCCTGGGCGTTGTTGTGCATCTTGTAGTACACCAGCCCAGTCTCCTTGCAGTACGTCGCCGGATGCCAGTCGCAACCGCCCATCCCGCCGGGCATGAACGTCCCCCGACGACCGTCGTCGATGTGCGGAATCATGCTGAACATATTGAGCTGCTGGACGCCCGGATCGGAGCGGGTGATGAGCTGGCCGGTCTCGGCGTCTACCGAGTACACCCACCCGGTCTTGCCGGCGTCGACGACGGTGTCTCGGATCTCGTCGCGGTGCTCGAACTCGAGGTCGCGAATGAGCATCCGCGGCGACGCGGAGTCGTAGTCCCAGACGTCGTGGGGAGACTCCTGGTGGAACCAGAGCCGTTCTCCGGTCTCGGCGTCGATGCACATCGTCCCGCAGGTGTTGCGGTTCGGTCCCGGCCGGACGGAGCCGTCGAAGTCCGGCCCGGGGTTCCCCACCGGCATGTAGAGCACGTCGCGCTCCTCGTCGTAGGTGGCGGTCATCCAGTTGGTGCCGGCGGCCTGGTTGATCGAGTCGCCGACCCACTCCTCCTCCGGGCAGGTCCGCGTGAACCACTTCTCCTCACCCGTCTCGGCGTCGAGCGCCGTGTGGAACCCGCGCACACCGTACTCGCCGCCGGCACTGCCCGTGAAGAGCGTCCCGTCGTAGACGATGGGTGCCCACGTCGCCGAGTAGCCCCGTTCGTGGTCGGCCGTCGAGGCGTACCACACCTCCTCGCCGGTGTAGCGGTCGAGCGCGACGACTCCCGAGTCGAGAGTCGTCATGAACACCTTGTCCTCGTAGACGGCGGGACCGCGGTTGTTGTCGTCACAGCACAACACCACGTCCGACGGGACGGCGTACGTGTAGCTCCACAGCACGTCCCCGGTCGTCGTGTCGAGGGCCTTGATGTGGTTCGGGCCGTTCGACTGGTACATGATCGTCGGTTCCCCGGGGACGATGACCGGAGAGCCCTCCATGCTCGACCCCGCGCCGACCCGCAGGTCGTACTCGACTTCGAGCTGGTCGACGTTGTCTTTCGTGATGACGTCGGCGGTCGTGTACCGGTGTTGTTCGTAGTTTCCGCCGTACATCAGCCAGGCCTCCGGGTTCTGCCCGGAGTTGCTCAGCATCTCCTGGGTCACGTCGAACCGGGGGATGCGGTCGGTGTCGTGCTGATGTGTGACGGATTCGTCGGGCGAGCCGAGAACCCGATAGCCGTTGTCTGTCTCCCGTACGACTGTGTCCTGTGCGGCCTGGACCGCTCTGTCTTGGTCGATTGACATTTGGATTACCTCGCTTTCGGTGGTGCCCGCATCTCTTCGGTGATGTAGAACATATCCCGACAGATCTCCTGCTGGTTGATGATCATGATCGCGGCACTCCCCGTCAGCGCCGCCATCAGCTGTCCGTCCGTGAGAGCGCTCTCGTCTCCGACGCCGATCTCTCGTGCTACCCTCGTCAGCAGATACAACCCACCGAGCATCGCCTTGATGTCCCAGTAGCCGTCGTCGAGAATCTCCTCGGTGATGAGCACCTGTTTCTGCCACAGGTGAACGTCGAGCGTCCGGATCCACAGCAGCGACCCACCCGCTGCTCGCTGGTGGAGCGGCGGGACGAAGTCGACATTGAACTCGACGTCGCGAGGGATCTGCTCGGTCGGAACCCACCGTGCGAGCTCCTTGTCGCTGTTGACCACGCTCGTCACCAGCCGGAGCTGTTCGGCGTCGTCGAAACCGATCGACTCGAGTTCCGACGTGAGTGGGTCTGCTTCGAGCAGCCCGTAGCTGGTGTTTCTGACGTGCTCCGAGGAGAACCGCGGTGCGTTCGCGTCCACGCTCTCGAAGAAGCCGACGTCGACGAGGTGGTCGTACATCCGCCACGCCGGTTCGATCAGTTCACGATACAGCCGTTCGGGCTCGCGCTCCCCGTCGGGAATACCCGCCTCCCGGACCTCCGGAAGCCGAGCGATCTGCGTCTCTAACTCCGCCATGACCGACTCCAAGAGCGTCACGTCGAGCGACCCCTCGAGGTCGCTCCGGATCGCCTCCCCCATGGAGGCGAACTCGTCGTCGATCTCACCGTCGACAGCCGCTCGCAGCGTCGACAGCGTCAACTCCTCGTCGGCGACGGAGTCGTCGATATCCAACCGTTCGACGAGCCGTTCCCGTTCCTCGGCGGCTACGCGCGCACCGTTACCATGTGTCATGAGAGCACCAGTCGGTAATGACAGACGAGTTTACAAATAACTTTGCCAACGAAACTGACATATGCCGGGCGGTTTCGAACGGCGGCTTTTTGTGGTCGAGGGCTCGTCCGTATCGACTCGGCCGGCCTCCTGGAACGACTCGGTGAAAGTCGCTCTCGGAGAGGGGAGGGTGTGCTATATGGTTGCACCACCCATGAGTTTATGCGGACGGAGACGACAGTACGGCAGAGGGAGCGTATGGAACTCACTGTCAGACAACTCGAGGCGTTCGACCCCGACGACGGCCTCTCCGTACTCGGCCGTGGGACACTGGAAGAACTCGGCGTCGACAGCGGCGGCTACCTCGTCCTCCGCGGACCGGACGAGGAGCCGGCGGTCACGCAGGTCATCCCGTCGGACGACGTCGAACCGGGCTGCATCCGAACGAGCGAACTCCTTCGACGGACGGCGAACGTCGACGTCAGCGAGCAGGTGACGGTCACACCGGTGACGGTGGAGTCCGCCGACAGCGTGACGGTCGCGCTTCCGGACGGATTCGCCGGAGGGGAGCATCTCGACCTCTCGTTGCGCGACGAACTCGTGAGTCGAGCGGTCCTCGCGGGACAGGTCGTGCCGGTCACGCTCCGATCGCGTGGGTCGAGTCAAGCGGTCGAACGGACCGTCCCCGTCGAGATCGTCGCGACGGAACCGAGCGACCAGGTCGTGATCCGCGACTGGACACGGGTCTCGGTCGCACCCGAGCCGGCGGAGGGACTCCCCTCGACCGTCGACCTCCCGGGGAGCGGACCGACGGCAGCCACGTTCGCCGACGTCGGTGGCGTGGAGAGCGAACTCACACGGCTCCGTGAGACCGTCGAACTCCCGTTGCGAGTGCCCGAACTGTTCAGCCGGCTCGGAACCGAGACCCCGAGAGGGGTGCTCCTGTACGGCCCGCCGGGGACGGGGAAGACGTTGCTCTCGCGGGCGCTGGCCAACGAGACCGACGTCCACTTCGAGACGATCTCCGGTGCGGTCGTCGCCTCGGACCGTCCGGGTGAGACCGGCGAACGTCTCAGGGAACGGTTCGAGAACGCCGCCGCCAACAGCCCCGCCATCGTCTTCATCGACGAAGTCGACGCCGTCGCCGGCAGTCGCGACACCGCCGACCGGAGCGGTGGGGTCGGACAGCTGCTGTCGCTCATGGACGGGGTCGTGGCCGACAACCGGATCGTCGTCGTCGGGACGACGAACCGCCCGGACGCCGTGGACGCCGCGCTTCGGCGGCCCGGACGGTTCGACCGCGAGATCGAGATCGGCGTCCCGGACCGCGACGGCCGCGAAGAGATCCTCCGGATCCACACGCGGGCGATGCCGCTCGCCGACGACGTCGACCTCGACGCGCTCGCCGAGCGGACCCACGGGTTCGTCGGTGCGGACCTCGAGAACCTCACCCGCGAGGCGGTTCTCTACACTCTCCGCCGGAACGGCGTCGACCCGGACGACGCGGCGGTCGACGAGGCCACGCTGGCGGCCATGGAGGTCACGGGCGCGGACTTCGACGCGGCACTCCGGAGCACCGACCCCTCTGCACTCCGCGAGGTGTTCGTCGAGGTGCCGGACGTCACCTGGGAGGACGTCGGCGGCCTCGAGACGACGGTCGACCGCCTCCGCGAGACGGTCCAGTGGCCCCTGGAGTACCCCGAGGCGTTCGACCGCGTCTCGATGCGGCCCGCGACGGGCGTGCTCCTGTACGGCCCGCCGGGGACGGGAAAGACGCTGCTCGCGAAGGTGGTCGCCAACGAGGCGCAGTCGAACTTCATCTCGATCAAGGGGCCCGAACTGCTGAACAAGTACGTCGGCGAGTCCGAGAAGGGCGTCCGCGAAGTGTTCGAGAAGGCGCGGGCGAACGCCCCGACGGTGGTGTTCTTCGACGAGATCGACGCACTCGCCGCCGAACGTGGCGGCGCAGGGAGCGACGCCGGCGTCGGCGAACGCGTCGTCTCGCAACTGTTGACGGAGCTCGACGGTCTCGAAGAGCTGGAGGACGTCGTCGTCATCGCCACGACCAACCGCCGAGACCTCCTCGACGACGCGCTGTTACGACCCGGTCGATTCGACCAACACGTCCACGTCGGTGCGCCCGACGCGGCCGCGCGTCGGAAGATCTTCCGCGTCCACACTCGCGACCGCCCGCTCGCCGACGACGTCGACCTCGGTGCGCTCGCCGACCGAACGGCAGGGTTCGTCGGGGCCGACGTCGAGGCCGTCTGCCGGGAGGCGGCGTCGGCCGCCGTCCGCGAGTACGTCGACGGCGACGACACCGACCCCGAACGAATCTACCTGACCGGCGCTCACTTCGAGACGGCTATCGCCGAGGTCGAACGCGGTCGCGACGGGCGGTCGAACCGAATCTCCGAGCGAGACGTCAAGACCGACACGTCGAGCGAGTGAGCAGGGAACGAACCGTCCTCTCCCGACGGGGAACAGCCCGATAGATTAAGTCGTTGTCAGTCAACACCGAGTGTACGTGATCCAATAGTGCTCGAACTTCCGTCGACGCTCGTCGCGCTCGTCGTGTTCCTCGTCGGCGTCGTCCTCGTCGTCGAGAGCGTCGAGACGTTCGTCGAGAGCGTCGCGGAGGCCGCACTCGGGCTCGGCGTCTCGGCGTTCTTCCTCACCGTCCTGCTGGCGGGGACGGACCTCGAGAACGCCATCCTCGGGCTGGCGGCAGTCACCGGCGGCCTGCCCGGCGTGGCGCTCGGAACGGTGTTCGGCGAGGCGCTTTTCGTCCTCGGGGCGGCCGTCGGGATCGCCGGACTCCTGCGGCCCTTCGAGGTCGCCGTCCCCCGCGTCTATCAGCTGTTGACGCTCGGGTCGCCGACGCTCATGATCGTCCTCTCGGCGGACGGACTGCTCTCGCGACTCGACGGAGCACTCCTCGTGGTGGCGTTCCTTCCGTTCGTCGGTGTGGTGTACTGGCTCGAGAGCGACACCGAGACTCGGTTCCTCGCGGCGGAGAGTCTCGATGCGGCGGCCGAAGACGACGACCTCGACCTGGAGGGTCTCGCCGCGGTCGCCGTCCCGCTACTCGCGGTCGTCGGGATGACGGTCGGTTCGGAGCTCGCCGTCGTCGGTGCCCGTGACCTGCTCGTGGCGTTCGGCATCCCGGGGCTGGCGTTCGGCGCAACCGTAGTGAGCTTCGTCGCCTCGCTGGAGGAGCTGTTTCTCACCGTCGAACCGGTCCGTCAGGGCAACCCGCATCTCGGCGTGGGCAACGTCGTCGGGAGCATCGCCTTCTTCGTCACCGCGAACGCGGGCGTCATCGCGCTGGTCCGACCGATCGACGTCAGCGGGAGCGTCGTCTCCGTCCACTGGCCGTTCCTGCTGGTGCTTTTGGTCGCCGTCGTCGCCCTGTTGGCGCGGGGGCGGGTCGATCGCCCTGCCGGTGCACTTCTGCTCGCGGGCTACGCCGCCTATTGGGGTGCGACCTATCTCCTCTGATCCGGCGTGGCCGCGAGCACGTGGTAGTCGGTCCCGAACGTTCGTTGCTCGGTGACGGTGAACCCGGCGTCGACGAGTAACTCTCGCCAGTACGGTGCGGGATCGGCTCCCTCGTCGTGCGGGATCGGCAGTTCGAGGACGCCCAGCCGTCCGTTCGGAGCGAGTACCCGGTGTGCGTCCCGGAGCGCCGCTCGTGCGCCGGATCTGGGGAGGTCGTGGAGGACGCGACAGGCGGTGAGCACGTCGACCGACCCGTCGCGAAACGGGAGGGTAGTTGCATCCCCACGAACGGGAACCACCGACAACCCGGCCGTGGCCGCGTTCCGTCGTGCGAGCGCCGGCCCGTTCCCGAGGATGATTCGATCGTCGTACACGTCGAGTGCGACGACCGTCGCGTCGGAGGCGATCGCGGGAGCCAACCCGACGAGCGACCGACCCGTCCCACACCCGACGTCGACGACCGTGTCGGCGTCCCCGAGCGGAAGCACTGCCGCCAACGCCTCGTACTTCGGGCGGTCGACGTGCCACGGCGGCGGACTGAGGAGCGACCGAAGCGTTCGTCCGCCCGCGACCACCCCCCACGCGAGCGAGAGGAGGGCGACGAGGCGTCCGAACCAGCTGTCGTGACCGAATCGCCACGCGACTCCGCCGAAGACGACCGCGACGAGGGCGACGAACAGTCGGCGCAGTCGACGACGCCAGTGATACACCCCGAAGTTGAACATGAACGATGGTCGCGCTACGCCGTGTTAATAGTTCTCAGCGGCGAGAACGCAGAACCACCTCTCTTCGATTCGCTGTCTCGGCGAACCTATCATCTCAATATACATTACAAGCGTAGCGCTGTCTGCCGCTCAGACCGCCAGTTGTTAATTAAGATTAGTGAATGATCGCCCGAACTGACGGCCTACTGAGTAGACATCGACCGACTCTCGAGTCGAGTTCGGCCACTAAAAGAAACCTCTTCCCATGCGATCTGTAGTCCAAACAGTTCTGAACCCATCCAGAAGTCGACGACACAGACGACCGAGACCGTCGAGGGAACGTTCCGTCTCCCATCTGCACGTCTACACCGCCTCCTCTCCCAGATATCGGTCTAGTTGCCGTGTAGTCCTCGACACTTCGTCGTTCGAGACCATCAGTTTCATGAAACGATAGATCGACTCGTCGAAAGTCACGAACTGGCGCGAATTTCGCGAAGAAATTCGTCCTCTCTGAAGTCAGTTCGACGAGGCCCGACACGCGGCACGAAAACGGACACGATCCGAGGTAGCACGGTATTGTTCAGATTAAATTGGATAGATTCGTTCCAGTTTCGTCACCGGGCAGTCGCGGTGAGACACCAGTACGGGCACGCGACGATCAGTCAGTGAGTCAGTGCAGCGTCCGTCAGCGGTTCACAGCGACCGACGACAGAGCTCGGACCCCGACGGCCGTCGTCGTTTTTACGTTCGACACTGTACCTCTGGTCGGTACGATCACAATGTCTGCACCCACACTCTTGATCCCCATCGAGTTCCCCAATCCCGATCCTCTTCCTTCGTCCTTCGTCAACGGGTTCACGTCGTGTAAGGTGACCCTCCTCGGACTCTACAAGACTCCGGCAGAAATCGATGCCGAAGAGCGACAGCGTCAAACTGTCGAAGCCAACTACGTCCTCTACTCGCTTGCACACCAGTTCGTCCAACACGGTGCCTCCGCCGAAGTCGAGTTGGTGATGGACGAGAACCTCGAGACAACACCGACCACCGTCGCCGAGGAGCGAGATATGGACGCGTTGTTGATTCCGAACCCGATCACCAACCTCGGCCGCGTGCTCATCGCCGTCCGCGACGAGACGTTCGCCGACTCCGTCGAAGAGTTCGTAGGGACGCTGAACGAAGACGTTATCCACCATGTGACGCTCATGAACGTCACCGATTCGGAGCAGACAGACGAGAAAGAGGCACTCCTCTCGTCGCTCCGCGACAGACTGGTCGACGCCGGCTTCTCGAAGTTCGCGATCGATACGAACGTCATCGTCTCCGACGACCCAGCCTTCGAGATCGGTGAAGCAGCTCAGAGTCACGACCTCGTCGTCATGGGCGAGACGGAAGAGTCCACTACCCAGCGCGTCTTCGGGAAAACCTACGAGTCGGTCGCCGACGAGACCGACCGTCCCGTCGTGGTCCTCCGCGAGTGAGGACGGTCGTCGCGGCCTGCGAACAAGAACCCACACGACACCCGTCTGTGGGCCCGAACCACTAACAGCGTGCCGTTCGTGTCGTTAGACATGTCCTCGGAGTCGGAGACGGTTCGAGTGTGGCTCGTCGAACGTGGCTACAACAACCGCGACCTCGTGATCCTCAAGTATGCGACGCTCGAGGGCGACCGCGTCTACCGGCGCGAGCTCGCACCACAGGCGCTCGACATGTCGTCGGTGACGGCCGCCGAGGAGGTGTCCACCGACGATCTCGAAGCCGTCGAGGAGACGGGAACTCGAGACCGGTACGGGAACGAAGCGACCCGCATGGCCGAGAAGCACGAGCCCGCCGACACGGTGTGAGGGAGCTCTCGTCCCGCTGTTCCGTCTCGTCTCGGAACGGAAGGGCGGCGACCGCGACGACCTCGTCACCCTCGCAGCGAACGCCGACGGGGCGACGAAGCGAGAGAGATCGGGTTCCGTATCCTGCTGTCCCTCGCCGCATCACCCCGACGGACCACCTCACGAGCGCGCTCTGGACCGTCGAGGAGGAGATCCTCACGGACGCAGTTCGTACGGGCGGAACCGCTCGGTTCTGGCTCCACACCGTACGTCGCGACGTCCGTCCCGTTAGGGTTCGTCGGCGTCTGCTCGCCGTGCAGAGGCGACTTCGTTTAGCGCGACGAGCACGTAGAGCAAACCGACGAGGCGGGTGCCGGGATACACCCACGGCCGCCAGTCACAGTCGCTCGCACTGGTGTACGCGAGCGGCGCTGCCGTGTCGACGTAGGTCCGGGGGGCTACCAGCGCTGCGACGCCGACGAAACCGAGCAGTCGCTTGAGCCGCGAGTACGAGGCGTCACTTCGCCACACCGACGCGAGGAGGACGAGACCCTCGAACCGTGCACCGGGAACCACCCACGGTCGCAACTCACACCCCTCCGAATCCGTGAGTGCGACTCGCTCTGCGGTCTCGATCAGTGCTTTCGGTGCGAGCAGTTCGACGAGGGCGACCGCCGTGAGTAGCTTTCGGAGCATGACCGATACGAGGTTCGTGGCTCGACATAATGAATGGGTACGCCGTCCGGGTACCTCACGAGAGAGCTTCGGATAGGGGACGTTCGGTCAGCCGAGCTCGAGAGAGACGGTCGCGTCGCCGTCTTCGATTTGCGTTAGCGGTTCGACGTCGTCGACGGTGGCGACGACGGTCACCGGCGAGGCAGCGCGAGGTTCGTCACCGTCGCTCGCGGGCGTGGGTCCCCAGAACAGGCAGAGTGCGTTCCCCGGCGGCCAGTAAGCGACCGACCCGACGGGAACGACCGTCTGCGTCGCTTCGGCAGCGACGTCGACGGGGATCTCGAAGTAGAGTTCGTCACCCCACCGGGTCGCATCCGCTGTAATCGGGAGCGCGTCGGCGACCGCATTCCGGGTAGTCGGGTTCGAGTCGCTCCACGTCGCAGTTAGTTCGTGTGGTCCGACGACGAGACGGAGGTCGGTCATGAGACGACGGTAGAGCCCGGGAGGTGAAAGAGTCTACAGTCGAGACGAGTCGCGTCGCCCTGGATGCCGTCCAACGGACGAGAATCACAGTAGACGGGAGGAAGGAGTCGACGAGTGACTGCTTCCGATGCGTGCCACGCGATTCGATCCCGTCTACACCGGCTATCTCGGCGGGTCGACGGCATCAATGCCGCTATCGGGACAATACTTGGCTCGACACTTCCTCTTAGCCGGGTATCGACTCACGCGTCTCGTACGCCGAGGAACGTGATCGGGCGACGAGAGGACGGAAACCACTCCAGTAGGACGCGGTCCGGCTCCACCGGTCGTCTCGGCCAACTCGGCCGGTTTATTCCTCAGAGCGGTCGCCGGGGGTCCACGCCGCCTCGAGCTCCTCGTGGAGGTACGGCTTCGCGTCGTCACCAGCGTAGGAGGCGACGACGTGGCCGTCGCCCTCGAGGTGGTATTTGTAAGTCGTCAACCCCTCGAGACCGACCGGACCGCGGGCGTGAATCTTCCCGGTGCTGATGCCGACCTCGGCGCCGAGACCGAAGCGGTAGCCGTCGCTGAAGCGCGTCGAAGCGTTGTGGAAGACGCTCGCAGAGTCGAGGCTGCGCATGAACCGGCTGGCCCGCTGGTCGTCGTCGGTCACGATCGACTCCGTGTGCTTCGAGCCGTAGGTGGTGATGTGATCGAGCGCGGCTTCCAGCGAGTCGACGACTTTGATCGAGAGGATCAGGTCGCCGTACTCCGTCGACCAGTCGTCCTCCGTGGCCGCCTCCGCCTCCTCGACGAGCTCGCGGGTGGCGTCGTCGCCACGC
This sequence comes from Halogranum roseipondis, assembly GCF_059695585.1. Lineage (NCBI taxonomy): Archaea > Methanobacteriati > Methanobacteriota > Halobacteria > Halobacteriales > Haloferacaceae > Halogranum > Halogranum roseipondis. The sequence goes on along the minus strand of NZ_JBUEED010000008.1, from coordinate 119,327 downwards.
AGTTCGACGCCGGCCTGTTCGTACCGCGCGGCGATCTCGGGGAGGAACTCCGAGGCGACGTCTTCGTGAACCAGGAGCGTCTCGACGGCGTTACAGACCGCCGGATACTGCACTTTCGCGTCGTAGGCGACGTCGCTCGCCATCTCGAGGTCGGCCGCCTCGTCGACGTAGACGTGACAGATCCCCTCGGTGTGACCGAGCACGGGGATGCTCGTGTTGTTCTGGATGTAGCGGACGAACTCGGAGCTCCCTCGTGGCATGAGGAGATCGATCGAGTCGTCCATCTCCAGCAGGGCGTCGACGTCCTCGCGTGCCTCGACGAGCTGCGCCCAGCCGTCGGGCAGTTCGGCGGTCGCCTCGCGGATGAGTTCGTAGAGGACGCGATTGGAGTGACTCGCCTCGCTACCACCTTTCAGGATGACGGCGTTGCCGGATTTGAGACAGAGCGCCGCGATCTGCACCAGCGCGTCGGGCCGCGACTCGAAGACGGTGCCGACGACGCCGATGGGGACGGCGACCTTGTAGAGCTCGAGCCCCTCGTCGAGTCGCCGTGCGGCCAGCGTCTTCTCGAGTGGGTCGTCCTGGTGGGCGACGCTCCTGACCATCTCGGAGATGCTGTCGAGCTTCGATTCGGAGAGCTCCAGCCGGTCGACGAGCGCCTGACTGTACTCGCCCGCTGCGAGCAGCTCCTCGCCCGCCGTGACGTCTCGCTCGTTGGCCTCGAGGATCTCCTCGTGGTGCTCGTCGATCGCGTCGGCGATCGACAGCAGCCCCCGACGTCGTTCCGCTTCGGAGAGCTGTGCGAGTCCGAGCGCCGCGTGCTGTGCCTCTGTCACCTTGGTTTCGGCTGTCTTCTCAGTCATCGATGACACCGTTTATCGGGATGAACAACGTGCCCACCGGCTCGCCGGCGGCGACCTTCTCGAGGACGCCCTCCTGCGTGGACTCGGCGATGATGGCTGGAACACCGTGTTCGCTGACGTCACGAGCACCCTGCACTTTCGTCCGAATGCCGCCGAACGTGTCCGCCGAACTGTCCTCGGTGATCGTCTGCACCTCGTCGTAGTTGCGACCGACGGCTTCGATACGCTCGGCCGTCGGGTCCTCTTTCGGGTTCCCGGTGTAGACGCCCCCGACGTCGGTCAGCGTGACCAGCAGGTCGACGTCGATGTCGATCGCGACCGACGACGACAGCATGTCGTTGTCGCCGATCCGGATCTCCTCGGTGGCGACGGCGTCGTTCTCGTTGATGATCGGGACGATGTCCCACTCGAGGAGCGTCTCGATCGTGTTTCGGACGTTCGTGAAGCGCTCGGGGTTGTTGAGGTCGTGTTGGGTCAGGAGTAGCTGCGCGATCTTCCTGTCGTAGCGCGCGAAACTCTCCGTGTACCGTTGCATCAGGTAGCTCTGTCCGACGGTCGACAGCGCCTGCGCCTCCTCGACGTTCTCGTCGACCAGGTCGACGCGCCCCTTACCCGCCCCGACCGCCCCCGACGAGACGAGAATCACGTCCTTGTCTCGCTCGAGAAGCCCGACGATGTCGTCGACGAGTTTGTCGAGTTTCTCGTCGTCTAAGTTCGATCGGTCGTCGGTCAGCGAGTTGGTCCCCGCTTTGACGATCACCCGTTCGGCGTCCGCTGCGAGTTGTCTCGCCTGCTCGATTTCGTGGTGTTCCAGTGCGTTGCTCATCGTTGTGATCACGAGCCAGTTCTCAGGACCGGCGTTCGGCCGCCAGCACCGCGTCGACGACCGTCTCGTCTGCATCGCTGTCCTACAAGACATTCATCCCTTCGATTGTCGCCGCTCTTGCGAACGCTCGCACGTCGCCGCGCAGTCGGCGCTACGCCGTCCCCCACGTCCACCGCGAGTCGAGGACGTACCGATAGATGCCGCTGACGCCGATCGCGACCGCGTTGGCCACCAGATACGAGACGTGTTGCCACTCGACGAGCACGAACAGGACGGCGAGTTGGATCGGTATCGCCGACCCTCGGACGAGGTTCGTCTTGAGCAGTCCGACCACGTACTCGACTCTCCCGCTGTTCCGGAAGTTCTGGAAGGTCCACGCGTTGTTGAACACGTACGAGAGGATGATCGTCGTCTCGATAGCGAGAACCGCTCCGAACAGGTAGTTCAGACGGCCGACGTCGACGAGTAGCCACAGCAGCACCATCTGGATCCCTGCCGTGACGACGCCGACGATGGCGAACCGTCGCAGTTGGACCGCGAGCGGGCCACTCACGAGCCCCCGAAGGTAGGCGCGGAGCACGACTACCGATACCCCAACGCCTCGAGGCGGGCTTCGAGCGTGTCGTCGACGTCGTCCACGTCCCCGTCAGTCTTCGTGTCGGTCTGTTGCCGTCGGAGCGTGTCGACGTGTTCGTCGACGATATCGCCGAAGCGGTCGACGATACGTCTCGCTTTGTCGTCCGCCGTCTCGACGAGGTTCTCCTGTTGGGTCGGATCCGAGGAGCGACGATACAGTTCCCGTTGGCCGGCGTCGACGTTCTCGATGTACGTCCACTCTCGGTCTCGGACGCTCACCAGCAGGTCGCCGTCGGCGAGCGACCGCGGGATCGGTTGGACGGTCACCTCCTCGTCGCGGACGGTGACGGAGACGACGGGATCGTCGGGCGGTGACTCGCCGTCACGGACCGTCGGAACGAGCGTCTCACCCCACCACGCCGACGGCGGATCGACGCCGAGGAGGTCGGCCACCGTCGGCGGGATCGCGTCGAGTCCGACCTGCCCGCCGACCCGACGGCCGGCGACGTCCGGGACGTCGACGACGAACGGCACGCGGATCAGTTCGTCGTACAGTTTCGGGTAGTGCGCGAGATGGCCGTGTTCCTGGAACTCCTCGCCGTGGTCGCCGACGAGGACGACCGCGGTCTCCTCCTCGACCCCGGCGTCGGAGAACGTCTCGAGGAGGCGGCCGACGCTCGCGTCGACCTGCCGGACCGCCGCCTGATAGAGCGTCCGGAGATCGGCGAGCGTCCGCTCGCCGACCTCCAGTCCGAGACCCGTTCGCGTGTGTGCGTGGAGCATCCGGTGTGTCCCGAAGATGTCCGAGGACACCTCCCGGATGTACCGCGGTGCGGGGACGTACGGCGTGTGGACGTCCATGTAGTGGACCCAGAGGAAGAACGGGGAGTCCGTCTCCTCGACGAACGACGTCGCCGCGTGTTCGACGTCGAACATCCTCGACGTATCCAGGAACGGTCGGTCGTCGGTCTCCCCTCGGAGCCACGAGCCAGCACGTCGAACAGGTGAGGTCAGCAACTGGAGCCACGCTTCGACCGTCGGATGCGTCGCGAGATAGCGACTGTAGAGGTTGGAACCGACGTTCGCGACGAACGGTTCGAACTCGTCGAACCCCTCGTCGTACCCCCAGTGCGACGTGAGAAAGCCGTTCGACGCGTTGAACCCGGCCGTCGCGACGCCGGCGTCCGACAGCACCGACGCGAGAGACGGGGTCTCGGCGATGCCGATCCGGTCCGACTCCGCGAACACCGGCTGCGAGGCGAGAATCGAGGGGAACGAGAAGGGCGTCCAGTTACCAGTCGCGAACGCTCGGTCGAACACGGTGCCACGCGCAGCGAGAGCGTCCATCACCGGCGTGTGTCGGTCGTCGTCGTACGCGCCGACGGCGTCGGCTCGAAGCGAGTCGACCGTGATCAAGACGACGTTCGAGACGTCCGTGTGTGACACCATCTCGTCGTAGATACCCCCAGTGGTCTCCGACCGCAGGCGACGTGGCCGCCGACGTGAATCGACATCTCTCGTCGAGCGACGCTGAAACACCCTGTTCGGTCGACGGACGTCTACGGTGGGAGCTAATTGCCTAGTAACCTTCTTTACGATTTCGATGTTCCGCGCGACGGTTCAGACGAGTAAACTACCCCGCCCTACTCGCTCTCTCCCGCCTTGCGGCGGTCGGTCACTCCTTGAGGACGGGGCTTTCCCGTAACGACATTGTGTCCCGCGACCCCATGCATGGACGCGGCCCGGCTTCCTATTACCGTCCCCAAAGTGGGCAACGAACCGGAGTTGTTGCTGCGGTTCGTACTTACCGGACCCGTTTTGTGGATTGTCCCGCCGATTTAATTTCCGGTGTTCTCACGCTCTCCCCCCAATCAGGGGACGGAACTTCCACCCGTTCGCGGTCGTCGTTCCCGAGTACGGGGTGCGTTGGAATCGCACCACAGGAGCCAGTTTACTGGTGGCTCCTCCCGACCCCGGCTTGTGCGAGGACGGCAGTATGTCATAGATTGACGTGGGCGGTGTTGACTGTTGCGAAACGCGCTTCCTCTCCTCCCTACTTGCGTCTTCGACGCTCGTTGAGAAAGGAGGCTCCGCGCTACCGCGTGCTGAAAGAGTCTGAGCGACTCTTCGAGCACGTTCCGCTGTCGAGTGATCGTCGGGCGGGCGACGTCGAACCGAACCGAACCGAGACGACAGCCGATGCCGAACGTAGGTCAGAACACGACGGTCGTACGTATGTCGTCGTATACTCGCAGGTTCAGAATGTGTTGGTCATCGGTTCTCAGGACCGCGCTCACTGGTCACTTCTCTTGCCCATGACCGACGTTTCGCGGCCGGACACGCGACAGCGGCCCGCTCGCCGAGTGGCTCGCCAGCGCGTCGAATGAGCGAAACCGACACGGTACGTTCTGTCGCGGGCGAGATATTCCGAGCGAGGATATTCCACTTTCTTTTGTCTGCGAAAGAGCCGTTGCCGACGTCGTTGGTGACGGTGGTCGTGACTAACCTCGTCACGATGGTGTCGAGGCGTTCTACTCGTCACAGCAGGTCCTGCCGATTCCGAGCGAGGGAGTCGAGTGCGACGGCGATATCTCGCTACCGAGTCGCAGATACGGGCCGGGATAGTCACCTTCCAGAAGAGTGGCTCGACGAACGACGGGTCGATCCGAGGAGCGGTGCGTACTCCGACGTCGGCGAGATCGGTGACGACGGCGACGGACCGCCGCTCCGTGAGAGTGGTAGACGACACGAGGCGATACGAGAACCGTGTGCAAATATTCGCCATAACGTTCGTGAAGGAAACTATTTTAGTGTACGGAGCAACAAGTGCAATTATGAGCAGAGAATCGAGACAGTTGTTCATCGACGACGCGCGCCGATACGTCTTCCAGAAAGTAACCGGCCAGCGGTGGGATCCGCACGGAGTGTACGACATCACTCGAAACCGGAGAGGCGAGTAGCCGTCTCGGGTCGAGACGAACACCCTCCGAGCGGCGAACGACGAGACCGTCACGCCGGGCGTGAGCGCGTCATGCCATGTCACGGTCGGTGAGTTCCCAAACGATTATATCCAGTTGTTCCATGTTATTGTGTAACAGTACCATGGACTCCGACTCCAGTGAGGCTCTGCTGATAGCGCTTGCCGAGGGGGGTCCGATCGACGTCTGCTCGCTGGCGAACGTGCTCGGCTGTCATCCCACGACGGTCGACCGTCGCTGCTGTGACCTCCAAGCAGACGGCTACGCGTGTCACACGTCCTCCGGCGTGTACGACATCACGGCGGAGGGACGCACCTACTTGGCCGAGCTGAGCGAGTAGCGCTACGGTTCGTAGTGGCTGACGTGGTCCGGTCTGATCGAGACGAGCACGCGTTCCGTCTGGATCGGGTTGGGGTACTCCTCCTGTCCCATGTACCGCTTCGTCAGTTCGTCGATGTGGTCGCGTGCCCCCTCCGTAGTCACGTCGTCGACCTCGCCGCGGACGGACAGCATCCGGTAGGGGTCGTCCGGATCGGTCATACTGACCGCGACTCGGGGGTCCTTTCGGACGTTCTTCTCCTTGCGACGGCCACGTTCGGTGTTCACCAACAGACGGTTCGACGCAGCGTCGTAGTCGATCCACACCGGTGCGACGTGCGGTCCCCCGTCCGGCAACAGCGTCGCCAGATGGGCGAACGTCCGCTTCTCGAACAGGTCCTGGAAATCGGTCGGGATCGGTGCCATAGCGTCAATACGTCGAACAGATACTAATACGCATCCCGGGCCGAACGAGCGGCGACCAGGTGCTCGACGTGAGACGGCTGCCACGGACGACGGGTTCAGACGATATACGGAAGAGACAGAGTTTCCGACGGTCGTCTATTATAATTTCTCGGCAACAGGACTCTTAGGACGAGATACGGTTATCTACTAGGGGTGAGAGACACGTGAGACGACGCGACGTCATCGGCGGTCTGTTCGTCCTCGGAACTGGCGGGACCGACTGGGTCGGTTCCCCACCCGGTGGCGGAGCGGAGTCGGGTGACGTACCCGAAGCGGCTCGAACGGTCGACGGTGGAACGACAGTCGAGGGAACGCTCGAAGACGGAGAGGCGGTCTGGTACACGATCGACCTGGAGCGATCGGAGACGGTGAGCGTCGTCTTCCGCGTCCGTGACGACTGGACCGAACGACGCGCAGCGATCAGCCTGTGTGCCCCCGACGGTACCGTACTGGACTCGACCGGGGTGTCCGAGTTCGACTGCCCCCGGGTCGCGATCGGGGAGACGGTCCCCGAGACGGGGACGTACACGGTGCGGATCGCGTCGCTGGAGGGTGACCTCCCCTACTCGGTGCTGATCGACGTCGCCGCCGCCGACTGCAACGAACCGAACGGGGACCGCGAGAGCGCGACCGCGATCGTTCCTGGTGAACCGGTCGACGGGGTCGTCGTCGGTGCCGAGAGCGACTGGTACGTCTTCGACGCCGAAGCGGGAGACGGGATCGAGCTCGAGCTGACCGCTCACGACCTGGCGAACAACCGCGACGTCGAGATGGCGCTGTTCGACCCCGCCGGAGACGAGATCGGGGAGACGCCGCGGGATCGTCCGTTCGGCGCGTACTCGACGGTCGCCAACTTCGTCGACTGCGTCGCCATCGAGACGGCGATCGGTGCCGACGTCGCCGAGCGAGACGGGTCGTACTTCGTCCGAGTCCGAGGGAGAGACGGATCGGTCCGCGGGTTCACCGACTACACGCTCGTCGTAGAGACCGTCGATCTCGGCCCGAACGAGCCCAACGAGCACAGATCGACCGCGACGCCGCTGACGCCGGGCGAGACAGTCGAGACGACCCTCGCCGGCTACGACCACGACTGGTATCGGTTCGACGCCGCCGAGGGCGACGAACTCACCATCGACTACGAGGTCACCGAGCCCGTCGACCTGTTCAGCCGGGAGGTGACGCTGTACGACCCGCAGCACGACGTCGTCGAGGTCGAGGGGCCGACGACGACGGCCGAAGCGGCGGGCACCTACTCACTTCACGTCGCCCAGAGCGACGAGATGGGGACGAAGCCCTTCTTAGCGAAGGAGGGGTACGCGCTGATGATACTAGTGGACGACAGCGACTCGTCGGAGGGCGCGCGCGTGACGTTCGCCGACCAACGCTCCGACGGAGCCTGTGTCGTCGTCGACGAGGCGACCGTTCCGGAAGGTGGGTTCGTCGTACTCTACGACGGGCGACCGTTCACCGGCGACGACGGGGTGCTCCCGACCGTCCGCGGCGTCTCGCCGTTCCTCGAGGCCGGGAGCCACGAACGGATCGAGATCGGCCTCGACGAACCGATCGCGGAGTCACGGCGACTCTGGGCGGCCGTCTACCACGACTCGAACGGGAACCGCGAGTTCGATCTCGTGACGACGGAGGAGTACGACAAAGAGTGGCGATACACGACCGACGAGATACAGGTGATAGACGACGCCCGCGTCGAGAGGCGGTAGGTCAGTCGCGTATCGCGTCGTCGTCCGACTCGTGGTCGAGCCGGGACGAGCTCGTCGCCAGTCAGCGCCGAAGACAGGGAACAGGGGGCGGGGAGAGACGGTTACTCGAGCGAGCGACGCCGGACGAGCGTGTCGTCGGCGAGATACCGCTCGAGCGTGTTGGCGTCCGCTTCGAGCGTCTTGAGGTGGAGACGCAGGATCGCACTCGTCGCCTCGTCACCGAGTCGGTCCGAGAGTTCGACGTGCTCCCGAAGCTGTTCGACGAGCGTCGCGTACCCCTCGAGGTCGCGTCCGAGCGACGACCGAACGTCGTACCGGTGGGCGGCCTCGATGGACATCGAGGCGTGCTTGCGGATCCCCATCGGTCCACAGACCGGAACGCCGCCGAGTGCGTGGACCCTGATGGCGAGGTCGTCGGTGGCGTCGGAGAGTCGGTCGGCCGCGTCTTCGAGGAACGCACCGATCTGTCCCCGTTCGGCACCCTCGATCGTCCAGAAGTGTTTACGCACCTGGTTGAACAGGATGTAGAGCCCCGAGAGATCGCTGTTGAGAGCCGTCACCAACTCTCTGGCGGCGGCCTGATCGAGTCGCAGTGCGTTCTCGGCGATGGTGTCCCACTCCCGGCGGACGTGGGTCGGATCGAGTCGCCGGAGGTGGGGGGCGTCCGCCTGCGGCGCCTCGGGCGGTTCACTCGGTGGATCACGTCGTCCGCGAGTGGCTTCGACGTCGTCCGATCGGACGAGTGTGTCGGCTTCGAGGAGCTGTTCGAGGTCGCTGGCGTCGTGTTCGAGCGCGACGAGGTGCGTCTGCAGCCGCTCTGCCGTACCGTGGTCACCCCGTCGTGCCGCGAGCTCGACGTGTTCGCGGACGCTGCCGATCAGCGTCGCGTACCCCTCCAGATCGCCTTCCAGGGAGGCGCGGAGGTCGTAGAGGTCTTCGGCCTCCAAGTGAACGTCGGCGTGCTCCTGGATGGTCGGCGGCGTGTTCGGCGGGATCCCGCCGAGTTCGACGATGCGAACGGCGATGTCGTCGTTGATCGCGCGGACGCGTCTGTAGGCCGTCTCGAGGAAGTCGGCGACCTCCTCGTGTTCGGCACCCTCGGCGGTCCAGTAGTGTTTGCGGAGCAGGTAGAACAGGTTGAACGAGCCGGCGTGGTCGACGCTGAGCGCGTCGACGAGCGCCTCGGCGTCCTCGGGGTCCACTCGGAGCTCGTTTCCGTCGACGGTCCCCCACGCTTGGCGACGTTCGCCGGTGTCGGGTTCGCGGACCAGGCGACCGCGCTTCGTCGTAGCCATCCTACTTCCCCCCGCGCCCGATACGTTCGGATCCACGCGGCGCAACTCTCCGCTCTCCGTCCTCGCTGAATCCGTCGTCACGGACGAGTACTTCGCTGGAGCACATCTTGCTCCCCCCTAAGCGTTCCACCGTCTTGATTATTGCCAACGCTGCTCACGTTCTGTGCACGTCGTCGTTCGGAAGAACCGAGGAGACGAACGCCAGAGCAGCGGAACTTCACCGGCGAGTCGATCGTCTGCCGCGGGCGGTTCCGCCTCGGCCGGTCGCTGCTGCTCGGCGTCCTCGTCGGGTTTCGGGGAGCGTTCCGCTGTCTCTCGTTCCACTTCCGACGAATCAGCGTTCGTGGTGACACATCGATCTACCGTGAGACAGTACGTCATGGACCGACAAAGCGCTCGAGTTGCGAGTCGGAAGACGTCGACGCCGGTCGCAGTCTATCGGTTCACTCGGTGTCCGATTCGGGGTGGTGCGACCGACGGTACAACGCTACCATCTTCCACAACGGTCCTTCGATATCTCCGTCCTCCGATTCGGCCTCCAGCTGTCTGTACAGCTCCTCCGAGACGGTGATCTCGGGCATGTCTAGTGTTACTACTACCCACACTAATGTAGGTTTAGGCCGACGGGGGCGACGAACCTCGTCGATCAGTCGGATCGCACAACCGTGATCGACGGGCAAGCGATCTGACGGGCGAAAGACTGTATGTGGTGCCGTCGGAAGGGACGCGTGGCTATGGACTACGTGGACGAAGGCGATCGGATCGTCGTCAGACTCGACCCCGGCGAACAGGTGTTAGACGAACTCGCAACGGTCCGTGACGAGTTGGACGTCGAGAGCGGGTTCTTGACGGGGATCGGGGCCGTCGACACCGTCACGCTCGGTCACTACGACGTCGACGAACAGGAGTACAACGAAGAGGAGTTCACGGGTCAGTTCGAGGTGACGAGCTTCCTGGGGAACGTCGGACCGGACAAGATACACACGCACATCCAAGTCGCGACCAGCGAGTTCGAGTCGCTCGGTGGCCACTGTTCGGGCGCACGCGTCTCGGGGACGTTCGAGGTCGTGATCACGACCGGGGAGACGCCGCTGACTCACCGACTCGACGAGCGGACGGGCCTCGACGTCTTCGACCTCTAGCAGCGTTCGCGGTCGGTGCGACGTCGGTCATCGGGAACGGCCGAAGCGACCGGCGAGAGACGCCACGAGTTACGGGTGCTCGATATACGATTACCCTCGGATAGTATTCCCAATAATGAAAGCGAAATAAAGGCAGTCGGTGACCGTTTCTGGAAGTGATGTAGTTCGGGTATTTTTCCACACCCTTCGAACATATATTCGAAGTAGTATTTTTCTCCATTCCCAATAATGTACAAACGAGAAACGACAGCGAGTGACGTGGAGAAGAGTGGTATGGAAAGGCTACTACAGTCGGATGCTTTCTGCCCTCCTCAATAACACAACCGTTTGAAGGCATTTCAGAGCTTTTGCGACGGTATGAACCGACTACTGGATCGAGAGCGGACTCGAACCGGGGCCCATAACTGAAGACGAGTATCGGTCGCCTCACGACGTGGCAAGATTGTCTCGTTCACAGTATTGCAATTTGTTCGAACATTATCCCGTCATCGGTCGCGTTCGACGGCGACTTCTATACTGTCTTATTTCTGATCGATTAGAGGATTCGCTTCCGGGATAGGCACGGCTTGGTGAGTGGACGTCACGCCGGGCGGAGCGAGCGCGACACCGTCGTCTCACCGCCGCTCTCTACGAACCAAGCGAGGGGCCGTCGCCGTCAGGGTTTCAACAGCACCTTCGTGACGCCCTCTTCGCGTTCGTCGAATCGTTCGTACATCTCGGGTGCCTTCTCCAGCGGTTCGACGTGCGAGACGATGAACCCCGGTTCCGCGCGACCCTCGACGATCATCTCGCGAAGTTGCCGGTCGTAGCGCTTGACGTCGCACTGGCCGGTTCCGACGCGGAGACCGCTCTCGAACAGTTTGCCGAAGTTCACGCTGAGTTCGCCGGGTTCGTCGATGTGGTCCGGCGGGTTGGGGTCCGAGGAGAAGTATACCCCGACGATGCCGACCTTCCCGGTCGGGCGAACGGTCCCGATGAGGTCGTTGATCACTTCCGAGGGGTTCTCACGCTGTGGGTCGTAGGCGCCGTGACCGTGTCGGCCGCCGTCGATAGCCTGATACCCGACTGCGTCGACCCCCTTGTCGACCATCCCCCCGTGTTCCTCGGTGACACGTTCGACGGGGTCTTCCTCCTCGAAGTTGATGGTCGTCGCGTCGCAGTGTTCTTCGGCCAACTCGAGGCGACTCTCGACGCGGTCGACGACGTAGATCTCGGACGCACCCTTGAGTTTGGCGCTGTAGGCGGCCATCAGCCCGACCGGCCCCGCACCGTAGACGACGACCGACTCGCCGGACTGAAGGTCGGCGAGTTCACAGCCGTGCCATCCCGTCGGGAAGACGTCCGCCAGCATGATGAAGTCCTCCTCGTGTCCGTCGTCGGGGAGCGAGAGCGCGTTGAAGTCGGCGTGCGGGACGCGCACTTTCTCCGCCTGTCCGCCCTGATACGGCCCCATCATCGCGTAGCCGTAGACGCCGCCGGGCGTGTCCGAATCGGCGTTCAGACAGAAGGCGGTGTAGTTGTCGACGCAGTTCCGACAGTAGCCGCAGGCGATGTTGAACGGCAGGACGACGCGGTCGCCGGGTTCGAAGCTCTCGACCCCGTCGCCAACCTCCTCGATGACGCCCATGATCTCGTGGCCGAACGACCGTCCCTCGTCGATGGTCGTCCGTCCCTCGTACATGTGGAGGTCCGACCCGCAGATGGCGGTCGTCGTGATGTCGACGATCGCGTCGTTGGGGCTCTCTATCTCCGGTTCCTCGATCTCCTCGACTTCCATCTCGTGTGGTCCGTGATAGACGGTTGCATCTATTGGCATCGAAGAATCCTCACGGACGACGGCTACTCGAGGGCGACGATTAGGTCTTCTGGCCCTGCACGAATCGGCTCGCGGCGACGGGACGACGAACTCCCGCGAACGGTGTCAGCCGTTCCGGTCGTCGGGTCGACTCGGATAGTTCCGCTGTGGGAGTTCCTCGACGGCGGGGGTGTTGAGCACCTCGCCGTCGGCGTCGAACCGAGAGCCGTGACACGGACAGTCCCAACTCCGTTCGCCGTCGTTCCACTCGACGAGACACCCCATGTGCGGACAGATGGCGGAGACGGTTCGATACTCTCCACTCTCGTCGCGGGAGACGCCGACCGGCCCGTCGTCCGTCTCGACGACCGTCCCCTCTCCGGGTTCGAGGTCGACCGGACCCGCCGTCGGGCGATCGGTGACGTAGTCCTCGATGTAGTGTTCCATCGTGTGGCAGTTGTGGGAGACGAACGTGTCCGCCGACGCTCTAAGCGAGAGTCGACTCGGGTGGTAGAGTCGCTGCCACTCGTGCTCTCGGCCACGGACGAGGTCCGCCAGCAACATCCCGGCAGCGGTCCCACCGGTCATCCCCCAGCCTCCGAATCCGGTGGCGACGTACAGATGGTCCGTGACCGGCGACTGGCGACCGACGAACGGGATCCGATCGACCGACGCGAAGTCCTGTGTCGACCACCGATACTCGACGGATTCGACGTCGAATGCGCTTCGCGCCTGTCGCTCCAGCCGTCGGTACCGTTCGGTCGTACTACCGCCGTCGCCGGTGCGGTGTCCCTGGCCGCCGACCAACACCAGTCGGTCCGCATCGGGAACCGGCCGGACCGAGAAAGTCGGGTCGCCGTGGCGGTAGTACATCCCATCAGGTGGGTGCTCGGCGACGCGCACGGCGAGGATGTAGGACCGTTTCGGCTCCATCCGGGCGAAGTAGACCCCCTTGTCGACCACGGGGAAGTGCGTCGCCACGACGACGTCGTCCGCCTGTATCGACCCGCGGTCGGTCGAGACGGTACACGGGGTCCCCGCGTCGACGTCCGTCACCGTCGTCCGTTCGAACAGATAGCTCTCCGGTCCGCTCGCGAACCGGTCTGCGAGTTCGAGGAGGTACGCGCGCGGGTGGAACACCGCCTGGTCGTCGAAGCGAACTCCCGACTCGCCTTCGAACGGGAGAGACGAGGCGTCGACGACCGAGGCGGGCAAATCGAGGTGGCTGGCCGTCTGCGCCTCCGTCCGGACGTCGTCCACCCCGTCCGCCGAGTCGACGTACGTGTACGCCGGCATCCGTTCGAACCCGCAGTCGACGTCGTACTCGTCGACGGTCGACTCGATGTCGTCGATCGCTGCCTCGTTCGCCTCGGCGTACAGGCGAGCGACGTCGAGTCCGAACCGGTCGGCCAGATAGTCGTATCTGAGCCCGTGGAGCGACGTGATCTTTGCCGTCGTCCGACCGGTCACGCCCGACGCGATCCGGTCTCGTTCGACGAGCGCGACCGACTGCCCGGCCTCGGAGAGTTTCGTCGCCGTGGTGATCCCCGCGATTCCGCCGCCGACGACGACCGTGTCGACGGAGATCCGTTCGCCGTCGGCGAGCGCGTCGTACGCGGTCGATGGGGTCGTCTCGAGCCAGAGCGATCGTTGCGTCCCGTCGAGCGCCGCTGTCCGCTGTGTGTTCTCGTCCATCTGGAGTGTCACCGAGTTCGCGTCTAGTTCGACCCAGACGACCCACACGCATAAACCCACAGCAGGCCACGAACGGACGTCGGCGAACGAAAGGCCGTTGCAAGTAGACATTTGTGCGTTCAGAAAGTAGCGACGGACACGATGGTCGACCTCACACTCACCCAGCGGGAGTACGCGCTGCTCGAACGGCTCGCGGCAGAGAGACGAGTCGACGCCTCGTCCGAGGTGGTGGACGGTGAGCACTCGACCGCTGTAGCGACAGACGACCCCTCGACCGACACGATAGACGGCGAGGCTCCGTCGACGACGGCGCGCTTCGAGGCGTTGGCGGACAACGGCCTCGTAGAACAGACGGAGAACGACGAGTATCGACTCACCGAGAGCGGTCGGCGAGTGCTCGAGTCGCGGACCGACGACCCGAGCGGCCACGCAGGCGACCTCCCGCCCGATGTCGAGCGCACGATCGACGAGTTCGACGCCGACCCCGCTTCGAAGGATGCTGTTCGACGGTCGTTCACGTTCCTCCGCTACTGGGGAGAGGTGACGGCCGCAGAGATCGTCGACGCGGTGTACAGCGAGCGACCGGCAGGACGAACTGACCGTCGGGAGTGGTGGGACGGCCTCGTCGCCGACCGACTCGCCGCCGTACCAGGTGTCACCACGACGGAGAGAGACGGCACGTGGCGGTACCGGTCTAACGCTTCCGACGCAGACGACCCGGACGACGGTCGGACGAGACTCTCCGACGACGTCGCGGCGTTCGGAAGCGGGAAGCACGCGATCGAACGGGTGACGGCAAACGACACGGAGGCAGAACAGCTCTCGTGTGCCTTCAGGGTCGTCTCCGACCAGGGGAGCGTCACGGCTCGAGAGATCGAAGAAGGATGTGGGGCCGCGGCGCGGAGACTCGCCGAGCGACTGCTCGACGAGTTACCTGCCGTCCAGCGAACCGGAGACGATACGTGGACGTACTCGAACTGACTGTCGAACGGCGTCTCAAACCCTCAGTGCAGCGGCAGTCGACACTTCGGAGACGTGGTCGAGAAGATCCATCCGTACCCGACGACGGTGTCGCGGGACTGGTCTCCCTCTAGAAGTAGCTGTTCACCGCGGCGTGACCGAGAGACATCCCACAGAGCGTGAAGGCACCGGCGACGACGCCGAGCGACTCTTTCGGTGCCGGACTGGGAAGATCGGCGACAGAGAGGATTGCTCCGATCGATGCGCCAGCGAGGAGTGCGATGAGTGCAGCTTTGAGCCACTCCATGTCATCTTTTTCTATGAGGGTTGGAATAAATTGCGCCGCAGACGTCTTATCTCCGTCCATCAGTTGTCTCGTGGTCGAGCTCGCAGTTACCACGTGAGATCTCGGGAGTGACGACCCTCGTGCAGTCGGCCGCTTGTTCGGAAACAGCGTCGGCATGGCCATCAATAATAAACATCTACCTCTGGCAGTAGTTAGTGCATGTCTCCCGAACAGAGCCGTAGTGGTGACGACCCCCAGTATCGCTTTCGTGAGTTGGCCGAGAACGGAGACGCGATGGAATCTGCAGGGCCGACGGCTGTGCGTCTGATGACCGACGGTGGGGAGGAGAGTGACGAAGAGTCTGCCGACGACGAGTCCGAGGAGTCGGAGGCGACAGAGGAGGAAGGAGAGAACACCGAAGAGACGGAAGAAACCGGTGACGACGAATCGTCGGAGAGCGAAGACACCGAAGAGTCGGAAGAGACGGGTGACGGCGAATCGTCGGAGAGCGAAGACACCGGAGAGGCGGAAGAAGAGGGTTCGACAGTCCTATTCCTCGATCTCGAAGGGCTGTTTCTCGACCTTCTCGGGCTGGAGGTCGACCTGAACGAGGTCGTCCTCGACGTGAGCGCCGTCCCTGGCGACGATCGCTTGCTGGGGAACCTCCTGTCGGCCGTCGCCGGTCTCCTCGACGGTGGGTCGCTCGGGGATCTGCTCGGTGGCGGCAGTCTTCTGGGAGGGCTGCTCGGGTTCGGCGGTGACGGGTCGGAGGACTCCGAGACCGGCATCGACAAGTTCGCCGACGGACTTCGCGATACGTTCGACGAGATCGTCGATGAGCTCCCACTCGAGGAACTGCTCACGGCCTTCGTCAAGGAGCTCTTCGAGCAACTCATGGGTGGGACAGAGAGTAGCGAAAGCGGAGACGAATGATGAGTGACGACTCGAAAGGTGTGACCGACGGTCTCTCGAACGTCGTCGACGGAATCGACAGAGACGAACTGCTCGCGGACACGGAGTTCGAAGGGAAGCTCGACGACGACGATTCGCTCGGCGAGGTCCTCGGGGGAAGAGTCGGCGAAGTCGTCGGTCGTCGAGTGGGCGAGCAGTGTGGGGTACTCGTCGGGAAGGCGCTCTTCGGAGACGTCCTCGGTGACAGCTCCGAAAGCGAATCCGACGAAGCCGAGAACGAGAGTTCGTCAGCGGACGAGGACGCCACTACCCAAGAAGGAGAAACGGAGGCGGAGTCGGAGGTGACGGACGACTCGGAGGAGGGGAACGAGACATGAGGATCGGATCAAGAGACGACGACCACGAGTACGACCACCAGACGCGGAGGAGGAACGTATGACCGACGAGTCCGACAAGACGGAGTTGAAGCAGGTAGTCCGAGACGAACTAGACGACCAACTCTCCGTCGGCGACCTCCTCTCAGACGAATCGCTCGCCGAACAGGTCGACGGCAAACAGTTCGGTCAGCAAGTCGGACGGAAGCTCGGAGCACTCCTCGGTCGGCGGCTTGGCCGGCTAGCGGGACGTCTGGTCAGCGAGAAGATGACGGGCGGCAGTTCCAGCACCGCTGAAAGCTCGAAGTCGGCGACTCAACGGGGAGAGAGGCTCCGAACCGCCGTCACGACGGCCGCCCGAGAGGCGTCAGAGACGAGTGGCTTTCGGTCGGTGGTAGAAGAGAAACTCCTCGAGTGGGAGGAACGCCAGACCGACGAGCCGGACGCCGAGACAGACGAAGCCGACACTGACGCCGAGACAGACGAAACCGACACTGACTCCGAAACAGACGAAGCCGACACTGACTCCGAAACAGACGAAGCCGACACCGACTCCCTCGACGTCAGCGATGCCGCTGACCTTCCGTCGGAGCTAAGTAGCGACCTGAAAGCAGAAGCGTATCGAGACCTCTTGTCGAAGATGTCGTATCAAGACCTCCAGTCGATCGCGAAAGACGTCGGCGTCAAGGCGAACCTGAGCCGTGACGAGATGGAGGACAAGCTGGTCGAGCAGTTCGGAGAGAGCGAGAGTTGAGAGCGACCCGGGAGAGGGGGTTCCCTACGAGGAGAAACTCTGTCCCTCTCGAACGGCTCGCTCGAATCAAACCCGACGCGGCTGGACCAGACGAACCAGGGCTGAGCGGTTCCAACAACCATGACCGAAACCAACTCCGACGTCGAGACGTTGCTCGCCGAGATCAGAGAGCGACTCGAATCCATCGGCGACGGCAACGCCGACGAACCGGAAACGTTCACGGACAGTGAGAGAGAGGAGCTTCACGAACTGCTCGAGGAGGCTCGAACCATCGCCGAGGAGTCCACTTTCTCTGACTTGTTTGACTCTGTCGACGTCGACGACGTGCCCGACACCGTCGACCCCACCGACGTCCCCGAACTGGTCGACGATGCGTCGACCGAGTCAGTTCTTCGCCTGCATCAACTCCTCGAACTGAAGCGCATTGACGAGAACTGGGCGGAGTTGAGCGACGAACAGCAGTGGCGACAGCTAGCGGACGTGAGCGAATTCGCCTCACAGGAAGAAGCCGAGACTGGAGAGGATTCGACCGAACCGGAGGACGTCGAGAACGGAGGGGACGACGAAGGTGAACGTGCGGACGACGAAGGTGAACGTGCGGACGACACGTCCGACGCGACCACCGAACCGGCCGACGCTGGAGAGCAGAACGAAGAGACGAAGCAGGACGACCAAGCCTCGGACAAAGCGTTCAGCGATCTCGTAGACGAGGTCCGGGCCCGGTTCATCGACGTCGACACGACCGAGAGAGCGAACGACGAGTCAGCAGACGAACCCGAAGAGCCGGCACGTGAAGCCTCGGCGGACGAAACCCCTCCGGACCACCAACCCGACACAGGCAGTGCTCGTCACCGTTTCTCTACCGTTCCGTCGCAGAACCGCGCAGATATGTCGGCGCTCTCGCGACGCTCGTTCCGATATCGACCGTGACTGCCGTTCGTCGGGGCGATCGGTTGAGATAGAACGACGAGGAAGTACGCCTACGCGTGAGCGCCGTACCACGTCCCCAGCGTCAACCCGTAGACGACGTGGCTCACGTCGAAGACGAACCGTTCGTCCGCGTCCAATTCGAGGTCGAGGACGCGAGCGAGGATCACCGCCGCGCCGAACTTCGCGAGCACGAGAGCGAACAACACGCCACAGAAGGTACTCAACCGCTCGTGCTCCCGACTGTCGGCCGGCGTCGCGAACGACAGCGCCAGCAGCGAACCGAAGCCACCGCCGCCGCCGGCCCCGTACGCGAGATGGAGGACGAGTCCGACCACCGGATACTGCTCGGGGTCGCCGCCGCCGACGAACTTTGCCCAGAAGTGGGCGGTCGGCGGTGGCGACCTAGCGGCCGGGATCCGGTAGGCGGACATCACGAGCGTCGCGACGAGTCCGGCTTTCAGCCCGTTGACGAAACCCTCGGTCAGCAGCGTCGACAGCCGTGAATCCGAACCGGGGTCGTCGGAAGGTGTTTCGGGAAACATGGGCATCTAGCGGCCGTTCACTAGTGAGGTCAATAACCGTGGTGGCCGTGGTACGTTCGTTCCGCGGGTGCAACGAACGTGAGACGACGGACTCTCTGTCGGGAGCGCCGTTCACGCCGGTTCGCGTTCGTTCTGCACGTCGTCGCGTTCGTTCTGCACGTCGTCGCGTTCGTCGACGTCGGGTGAGGAACGACGGAAGATCGAGGAACACACCCGTTTCTGTGCGCGCCGGAGTCGTTCGGAGGCGGCCTGATGCGAGATGTCGAGTTCGGCCGCGAGTTCTTCGAGTGTGACGCGTCGCGGAACCTCGAAGTAGCCGAGCTCGAGTGCCGACACGAGTGCCTCGTACTGGGCGTCCGAGAGTTCGGGTCGGTGGGCGGCACTCGGGTTCGTCTTGATCTTGTCGATGTCGACGTCGGTGTCGAACTCGGTCATCGACTCGTACGCGTCCGAGAGATCGTCCCGCGACGGGAACCGTACCGTCAGTCTCCACGTGCCGTCGTCGCCGTGAGCGTTCAGAATCGAGCCACCGCATTCGAAGATGAACTGCTGGAGACGCTGCTGCTCCGACTCGAACGCCAACTCGTAGAGCAACTCGTCGTCGTTCCGATAGAGGTAGGTAAACGCATCGAGCGAGGAGTCCGATTCGAGCGCCGCTTCGAGCCGCTCTCGGTCGTGTCCACCGATCCAGACGGGGACGCCGTTTGCGGTGTCGCAGAGGGCGACTTGCTCGAAGCGGAAGTACATCTCGGGCGCCTGTCGAGCGGCGTCGGACAGCGCTACCCCAGCCATGGGGAGCCGGAAGACGGCCACGACCGTATCGGGAACAGAGCCGCTCTCGTTCGTCGTCACGACTGGTTGGTCGAGTGGGAGCGATATAGCTCTGGGGGCCACGAAGGCAGTTCCGCAAACGCACACTGAACGCTCGGCCGTCCTGCCGACGTATAAACACCCGGGAAGTGCAGGCAATTAGACTCTCCTCCGGCCGGACGAACTACGGATCGCAATGGCTCGAAACTTCACCGACGACGACCGGAACAAATCCGTCGTAACCGCAGACGGCGACCGCATCGGCACTATCAGCGACGTGCACGACGACCGTGCGACCGTCGACCGCGAGGAGAACGAGAGTCTCACCGACAAGGTGAAAGACATGCTCGGCTGGGACGACGACGACTCGAACGAACTCAAGAGCGAACACGTCGACTCCTACGACGACGACCAGGTCCGACTCGACAGTCGCGGTGAGCAGACGTCGCCTCCCGCACGACGGAACGGTCGGCCTCTCCAACACGCAATCCGAGCGGACGCTGACGCGGTCGACTGCGACAGGCCAGCCGCGGTGAGCAGACGTCGCCTCCGGTCGACCAGCGACGGAACGGTCGGCCTCTCCAACCGCACGATCGACGAGCAGGACGCTGACGCGGACGAGAGTCTCACCGAGTTCAACACGAAGCTCGAACGGAGACATCAAGCTCGGCTGGGACGACGACGACTCGAACGGTCCGACTGCGACAGTCGCGGTGAGCAGGTCACGTCGCCTCCCGCACACCCTACTTTTTCTGACGGAACGGTCGGCCTCTCCAACACGCAATCCGAGCGGACGCTGACGCGGTCGACGACTATCGTAGAGAGTGCAAGTCATCACACACCCAACCGGCCGCTGTCGTGCGGTCGGCTGTGGAGACAGGTGCACGAGCTACGATAGCGCTCTCGGTGACCAGTTACGACTCCCCCATCCGCGGTGTTTACAAGCGTAACTCTGTAACAGTACATGTACGCTGTGGCTGTATAACAAGGGCCGTCTTAACTGATAGCACAGGTAGGGTCGAGTGATCCGAACGGTCGCAGTCCGTCGGGACGACCGATCGACCGAACGGACAGAACTGATTTGGGGACGACGCACGATGGGGTACGCGCATGACCGACACAGACAGCGACGTCGACGCGGGTCCGGACGTCGAGTTCGACCGGCTCGAACGAGAGCTCGAGTCGCACGACTACCCGGCGACCCGAAGCGACCTCAGAGCGGAATACGGCGAACGCGTCGTCGAACACTCGCGGGGGGAGCTCACTTTCCGACAGGTACTAGAGAGTTTCGAGGAGGAGGAGCAGTTCGAGTCGGCGGCGGGCGTCCGACAGGCGGTCGTCGCGACGGTCAGAGCGGAGATCGTCGGGAGCGAACAGTACGGCAACCGGAGCGCGAGCGAGGCGCTAGACGAGGACGAGAGCTGAGAGGACGGCGACCGCGGTCGGAGGTAGGGAGTCGAGTCTCCCCGGCGTTCGGCTGTTATCGAGCGGCGAACTCGTCGACGAGCGTCTCACAGAACGCCGACAGATCGTCGGGGTTCCGACTCGTCACCACGCCGTCGTCCGTCACCACTTCCTCGTCGACCCACTCGCCGCCCGCGTTCCGGACGTCGGTCTGGAGGCTGTGATAGGAGGTCAACGTCCGGCCGTCGGTCACGCCGGCCTCCACGAGTACCCACGGACCGTGACAGATCGCCGCGAGCGGTTTCCCGTCTCCGACGTGGTTCTCGACGAACTCGACGGCCTCCTCGTCGGCTCGGAGGGTGTCCGCTCCCACGGTCCCGCCCGGAACGACGACGCCGTCGTAGTCGTCGGCAGCGACGTCCGAGAACGCCCGTTCGACTTCGAACGACTCGCCGGGTTCGAGGTCGTCGTTCCGCGTCTGGACTTCGCCGGTCTCGCTTCCGACGACGTCGACGTCGGCTCCCGCTTCGGAGACGGCCTGTTGCGGTTCGGTGAACTCGATCTCTTCGGTTCCTCGCGGCGCGAGGAGGATGGCGATGCGGGTCCCGTCGAGCGGCTGCTCGGAGTCACTCATCGTGACGTCCGCTACGAACGGCGGTGGGATAAGTGTCCGGGCGACCAGAAGCGTCTCGGAGGTGCGAGCTCGGTGCGGCCTTGCTGTGCAAGGAGAACGAACTTTGCCGATGCGTCAGTTCTCTCTCGTATGGGAGACATCCCTGACATCAACACCGTCGGAGAGGGAGACGACTACTACCACCTGGAGTTCAGAGACGAAGACGAGTTCGACACCATTCGGACACCCGACTGGGCAGAAGAGGCGGCACAGTCGGTTTCGGACGGTGCCGAAGTTCGGACTGGAAAGCTCGAAGACGGCGACGACTGGAAGATCGCGAGCGTTCTCGTCAAGAAGAGCGCCGGAGAAGAGAAAGCGCGAGAGCAGGCGAGACAGATCGTAGAGAAGATCGAGTCCTGACACGTCTACTCACGAAAGCGGCTTTCGACCGTTGGAGGAAGTGCCGAGACGGGACGCTCACAGCGAGTCGTCGCTACGGTCGGCGCGTCCCTTCGGCTTCGAGTAACTCCGGATACCGGTTGCGGATCGTGACCTCACTGATGTTCGTGGTGTCCGAGATCTCGCCTTGAGTGTATCTCTCGCCGGTGAGGAGGCCGGCCGCGTAGAGTGCCGCAGCGGCGAGTCCGACCGGGTTCTTCCCGCTGTGGAGTCCCTCGTCTTTCGCCTGTCGAAGCAGGACGTGCGTGCGTTCCACGAGTTCGTCGCTCGCGTCGAGGTCGGAGGCGTACTTGGCGACGTAGTTCTCGGGGTCGGGCGGGGCGACCTCCAAGGAGAGTTCGCGGACGATGTACCGATAGGCGCGTTTGAACTCCATCGCGTCGACACGGCTGACGGCCGCGACGTCGTCGATCGTGCGCGGCAGATTCGCTTGTCGCGCGGCCGCGTAGATGGCACTCGTCGCCACGGCCTCGATCGAGCGGCCGGGCAGCAGGTCGTCGCTCAGCGCGCGACGGTAGATCACCGAGGCCGTCTCGCGGACGTTCTTCGGGAGCCCGAGCGCCGACCCCATCCGCTCGATCTCGCCGAGCGCCTGCTTGAGGTTGCGTTCCTTGGAGTCGCGGGTGCGGAAGCGCTCGTTCCACGTCCGCAGTCGCTGCATCTTCTCGCGCTGGCGGCTCGATAGGGAGTTGCCGTAGGCGTCTCTGTCCTGCCAGCCGATGTTCGTCGACAGTCCCTCGTCGTGCATCATCTTCGTCGTCGGCGCGCCGACGCGTGACTTCTGATCTCTCTCTGTGGAGTCGAACGCCCGCCACTCGGGGCCGTGATCGATCTCGTCCTCGTCGACGACGAGGCCACAGTCCTGACAGACCGTCTCGCCGTGTGCGCCGTCGGTGCTCAACTGACCGCCACACTCCGGACAGACGAACTGCTCGTCGGGTTCCGCGGTCTCCTCGCTCGTCCGCTCGGTCTCTGTCGCTCGGTACGTCGTGACCGGCGCGCTGTCGCGCGGTGAGGGGTCGTTGGTGGAGGTGACTGAGTGGACGAGGGCGTGAGCCACTCGCTCGGAAGCGGAGTCAACGCTTCGACTCGTAGTTGGGGAGTGTAGACAATGAGTCCTCGGTCGGCGTATGCCGAACCGAAACGCGTTCGGGGCGCACTTTCCGAGGCGATCGTGGAGCGGGTTCGTTCATATGTCGGTTACTTCGCGTCGCCGATCGGCGAGTGCGACGTCGCCCAACGCCGAGTCCTCGACGAAGCGGGCGACGATCCACGACTCGGCTTGCTGGAGCCGGTACTGTAGCGTCGACCGAGGGACGTCGATCGCCTCTGCCAGCTCCGAGAGCGAGAGCTCCCGCGGCGTCTCGTAGTACCCGTTTGCGACCGCGGCCTCGACGGCGACTCGTTGTTCGTAGGGGAGTTCGGCGACCGAGACAGTGCGGTCGACCCAGTAGGCGGGGTCACCGAGCTGCTCGAACTGGAGTTCGAGTCCGTCTCGGAGCCCGGTCTCCAGTCGGTCGTACAGATCACTGACTCCCTCCTCGTTACGCATGAGCAGGTGCCACTCGTAGACGTCGTTCCGCCGTTCGGCCGCTATGAGGACACCGTCGGCGAGATACTCGGCGGCGAGACAGGGCACGGAGTGACAGTCGTTCGTCGTGCGGTACATGTAGACCGTCCGCGTGTGGCGGTCGGCGGCGAGCGGTTCGTACTCCCAGTCGGAATGGTCGTGGTCGGCGGCCAGACACTCGACACAGCCGTCGTACGAGTCGTACACGTCGTCGATCCGATCGAGCGCTTCGGTCGGACCGGCGATGCGGTCGATACGCCAGACGCCGTTCCCCGAGACGTGACAGGTGACCGTCCGAGCGTGCGCACTCGGATACTGCATGAACACGTCCATCACCGGATTCACCCCGTAGTCGTACGAGATGCGGAAGACGAACTCTCGCATGGACGCCTCTTGGTGGGTAACGGACAAATATGCTCGGTGCTCGGAGACCGCCTCCCTCGACTTGCGTCTCGAACGTCCGCCCGTCTCCCGCTCGCCGATCGCTCCGCCGGCGCGTTCGGCGTCCGCCGAACTGGCAGTTAATGGCGTCGAGGACGAACTTCGAGACGAGATGAGCGAACCACAGTCGACCACCGACTTCCACACGACCAGATACGAGTACGACGACAGCTGGACCGTCGCGGTCGACCTCGGCACGTTGGCCGTCGACGACACCGACGTCACCGTCGACCGCGTCGGAGAGACGGCAGTCGTCAGTCTCGAGACGGCTACCCTGACGACGGAGTTCGACCTCGACCTTCCCGGAACCGAGTACCGCACTCGGGTGCGAAACGGCGTCCTCGTCGTCGAAGAGGCCGAAGAGGAGACTCGGCGGACGCAAGACGAGTGATCGTCGTCGACGGTGTGGTCGTCACGCTCGGGCAGCGAAATCCTCGTGTCCGAGGCAGACCGCGTCGGTGCTACCGTCCATCGACGCCCGTCGCCTTAGAGACCTCCGAACCACCAACCCGGAGAGGCAGCCAGCGAAACCGTCGTCTGTCGGTCGGCGAAGTGAGCCGAAGAAGAGAAGTCGAACGAAAGCCGGACCAGTCAGACGGGGCGACTACGACCGACCCAAACGTATCTGCTTAGACATACCATAGTGAACAGCTCACCCCGTTCCAGACGGTCGATCGGGAGCGCTCGGTCTTTGACTCGTGGGACCAACCGTTCGAACCGTCGCTCTGGAACTGTGAGCGAGAGTACGTCGTCACGAGCGAGAGCGCGGCGCAGTCGGGTCGAGAGGAAGCGTTCAGGGTCGTCTCTCGGTCGATACCTCGTATCAAATGTGCGTTCGGTTGCGAGTCATCACTTCGACCGACCTCGTCCTGTCGTTTGACCTCTGGTACGTGACCGTGACGACCGTCTCTGCCGAGGGGTGACAGGAGGGACCGGATCACGGATGCACCGGGTTTTAGCGTCGTATCGGTCAGGAGGTACAAGAAGTTCTGATTGCTAAAGAGGTCGTTCGGCGAATAACGTGGACAAGTAATACAAAACGTCCAAATTAGTTGTTCGAGTATTGCCGTCCAAACTATCAAAAGAGTACAAACTATCGTGGGGGTGTGGCTCGCCACGCTACGTTCGACGTCCGTGACAGGGAAGTTCGCGGGCGGTCGGGGCGATTCGAGAGCCGAAATCCGAATGGATAACACGGACCAACCCCGAGCTATCGTATGCTGCCTCGACAGCGGAAGCGGAGGATCATCGAACTCGTCACCGAACGGAACGGGGAGTCCGTCGACGCGTTGGCCGAAGAGCTCGACGTCTCGGCGGCGACGATCCGTCGTGACCTCCAGCAACTCGCCGAGGAGGGGCTCGTCGAACGGTCACACGGCGGTGCCCTTCCCGTCAAGAGCGTCGGGAACGAACGGTCGTACGGCCAGAAGGAGATACAACATCTCGAGGAGAAGCAGGCGATCGCCGCCGTCGCAGTCGAGGAGATCCGACACGGGGAAGTCGTCTTCTTCGATTCGGGGACGACGACGATGGAAGTCGCCAAGAAGGCGCCGGGAGACGACTCGTTCGTGGCCGTCACCAACTCGCCGCTCATCGCACTCGAGTTGCGAAAACAGGAGGGGGAAGTGCAGCTCACGGGAGGATCGCTCCGTCAGCGAACGCAGGCGCTGGTCGGGCCGACGGCCGAACAGTTCATGGATATCTCGAACTTCGACGTCGCGTTCGTCGGGACGAACGGGATCGACGAGGAGGGCCGACTGACGACGCCGAAGGCCGAGGAGGCACGGATGAAGGAGCTGATGATCGAGAACTCCAAGCGGGTCGTCCTCGTCTCCGTCGCCGGCAAACTCGGCGAGCAGAGCTTCAAACGGTTCGGGACGCTCCGCGACGTGAACGTGTTCATCACCGACGAGAGACTCTCGACCGAGCACCGCCAGTGGTTCGAGGACGCGAACGTCCGCGTCGTCGACGAGGTAGCAGACTGAGAGAGGTCATCGCAGAACGTCATCGATTTTCTCCGTGCGATTCGAACCCGGTGGTTCGCTGGGGGTCTCTGCTCCTCCGGGTGGCTACGATAGCCCCTCTGAGCCGCTCGGAGCGGCGAAACTCGACACCGTGAACTCGATGCGGTGTGTAAAGATCTATTATATCAGAACTAACGATCAGGAACAAACGTATTCAGAACAGATTAGTGCACATCTCTGCTTGTTGTAGGTGACCAGGGCAGACACTGGCGAGGAAAACACTGTGCACGTAGTTAGCTACCAACCGAACGAAGTCGACTGCAAGAGCGGAGACGGGGTATGACCGGCGTCGAGTCGATACTGACGGCGGTCGTCGAGGCGACCCCCGAGATTCGAGACGGACTACCCGACCATCGAGGGAAGGTCGAGACCGAAAATCCGACCGGTGACACGCAGGTCGCCGCCGACCGATGGATCGACGGCCTGCTGTTGGAGCGGTTCCGCGAACTCGACGCCGTCGGCGCGTTCGTGAGCGAGGAACGGACGGGCGTCGACGACGTCGGCGAGGGGTACAGCGTCGCGATCGACCCGCTCGACGGGTCGTCGAACCTCGCGTCGAACAACATGACCGGGACGATCGTCGGCGTCTACGACGCCCCGCTCCCGGCGACCGGACGTGACCTCGTCGCGAGCGCGTACGTCCTGTACGGCCCGTACACGACCATCACCGTCGCCCGAGACGGAACTGTCGAGACCCACATCGTCCGAGAAGGGACCGTGATCGACACCGAACAGGTCTCCCTGTCGAACGAGCCGGAGATCTGTGGAGTCGCTGGACAGACGACCGAGTGGGAGGGGTGGTTGCAGACGTACGTCGACGAACTCAGGCGACGGTACAAGCTCCGGTACAGCGGTGCGATGGTCGCCGACGTCGAACAGCTGTTGGCCCACGGGGGGCTCCTCGCGTACCCGACACTGACGTCGAAGCCCGAGGGCGTCCTTCGCCTGCAGTTCGAGTCGAACCCCATCGCGCACATCGTCGAGACGGCCGGTGGCCGGTCCTCCGACGGGACGGGGTCGATCCTCGACTGCGAACCCGAGTCGCTGCACCAGTCCGTCCCGACGTACTTCGGGACGCCGTCGCTGGTGGACGAACTGGAGACGAGGCTGTAGCGCCCGGCGATCTCTCAGTACACTCTCTTCTCTCCCGTCGACAGAAAAGTGACGAAGAACTCTCGCGACGTCAGCTGAAGAGCCGTTTGAGGCGGGCGAACAGCCCCTTCGAGGGGTCGCCACCCACCTGCTGTTGTTCCTGCTCGGCCGACTCGTCGGTGGTCGTGTCCTCCGGCGCGTCGGACTGCAGTTCGGTCGTCCCCGTCTCGCCCGACTCGGCGCGGTCGACCGCCTCCCGAATCAGGCTCTCGACGTCGTTGACGGCGTCCTTGACGGTTCCCTTCACGAGGGGTTTCCCCTCGAACCGATCGCGGTTCACGGCCGTGTCGGCGGCGATGATGACCGCGTCGGCGTCTTCGATCTCGGCGGCCGTGAGTTCGTCCTGGGCACCCATCGCACCCTGGACCTCGACGGAGATGTCGTGACCCATCTCCTCGGCCTTCGTCCGCAGGTTCTCCGCGGCCATCTGACTGTGTGCGATCCCGGTCGGACAGGATGTGACTGCGACTAGCTTCATTGGTCTCTGATGATGTTGGTGACGTCGCCTCTTGTATCTACGCCCAGGACGCGCGCTGCGACGTCACGAGCGTGCGTCCGGTCGGTCGCCGATACGTTCGCCTTGACCTCGGGGATGGTGACGGCGCTCATGCTCAGTTCGTCGAGTCCGAGCCCTACGAGCAGCTCGGTCAGCTCGGGGTCGCCAGCCATCTCTCCACACATGCCGATCCACGCGTCGTTGTCGTGGGCGGCCTCGACGCTCCGCTCGATCGCTCGCAGCACCGGCGGGTGGAGCGGATCGTGGAGGTGAGCGACGTGCTCGTTCTCCCGCGCAGCGGCCATCACGTACTGTGCGAGGTCGTTCGTCCCGATGCTGAGGAAGTCGACACGGGCGGCGAACTCGTCGGCCATGAACACCGCACCGGGCGTCTCGACCATCACACCGAGTTCGGGGACTGCGTACGTCACGTCCTCGCTCTCCAGCGTCTCGACGACCTCGTCGACGCGGTCGAGTGCGGCGTCGAGTTCCTCGACCGTCGAGACGAGCGGGAACATCACGCTCAGCGTCCCGCCCTCGGCGTCCGCGGCCGCCCGCAGGAGTGCCCGCAACTGCGTCTCGAACAGTTCCGCGTCGGGCCCGAGCGACCGGCGGATGCCGCGCTCGCCGAGGAACGGGTTCTCCTCCTCCGGCAGATCGAGGTACGGGATCTGCTTGTCGCCGCCGATGTCGAGCGTGCGGACGACGACCCGGCCGTCCGAGAACGCCTCCAGCGCCTCGACGTACGTCTCGTACTGTTCGCGCTCCGTCGGCGGCGACTCCCGGTCGAGAAACAGGAACTCGGTCCGGTAGAGGCCGATCCCGTCGGCCCCCTGGTCGACCGCTCCCTGGAGCTCCGCCGACCGGCCGACGTTCGCCGCGACCTCGATCTCGGTGCCGTCGGTCGTCTCGACGCGGTCGTGCGTCACGTCCGCGCCGGAGTCGCTCTCGACGGCCTCGAGTCGCTCGTCGGACGGGTCGACGACGAGCTCGCCGGTCTCGCCGTCGACGACGACGTGGGCCCCTTCCTCGACGGAGTCGAGGTCCGACCCGACGCCGACGACCGCCGGGAGCGCGAGCGATCGGGCGAAGATCGCCGCGTGCGAGGTGCGTCCGCCGGTGACCGTGGCGAAGCCGGCGACGCGTTCGGGGTCCAACTGGGCCGTGTCGCTCGGCGTCAGTCGCTCGGCGAGGACGACCGACCCCGCCGGTAGCTCCGCGAGGTTCACTCGCTCGCCGCCCGTGAGCAGGCGGACGAGTCGGTCGCGGACGTCCCGGAGGTCGTCCGCCCGTTCGGCCATCCGTCCGTCCATCCCCTCGAACTGTTCGATGGGGCCCGCGAACGCCTCGCGGACGGCGTACTCGGCCGGCGTCCCCTCGTCGATGGCGGCGGTGACGCCGTCGTCGATCTGGGGGTCGTCCAGAAACTGGATGTGGGCGTCGAAGACGGCGGCTTCCTCCTCGCCGACCCGCTCGGCCGTCCGGTCGCGCTCGGCTTCGAGTTCGTCGCGTGCCTGCTCGCGAGCGGTCTCGAAGCGCTCGTGCTCCGCCGGCCGATCCTCGGACGCGACGGTCTCGGACGCGTCCTCCTCGTCGAGCGCCGCGTCCGGTCGGTACCAGACGACGGTTCCCGCCCCCGCTCGGGGGGTCGCACCCGTTCCCGTGAGTGTTCGTTCGCTCATGTCTCGGTCAGTTCTTCCTCCGGCGTCGTTAACACTCCTTCGAGTGCGTCGAGCGCCGCCTCGGCGTCCTCACCCTCGGCGACGAGACGGACCTCGTCGCCACACTTCGCACCGATGCTCGTGATGGCGATCATGCTCCCCGCGGGGACGAGGTCGTCGTCGCCGGCGCGGGCGATCTCGACCGTCGCGTCGTACTCGTTGACCGTCTCGACGAACGTCGAGGCGGGCCGTGCGTGCAGCCCCGCCTCGGGGACGACCTCGACGACGCGCTCGCTCACGCGACCGCCTCCTTGAGCGCCGCTTGGACGTCGGCGGGCGTCGTTGCGGCGTACAGGTCGTCGCGGACCTCCTCGTGCATGAGCGCCCGCGAGAGCGAACTGAGGATCTCGAGGTGGTCCTCCGCACCCGACTCGGGGACGAGGATCATGAACAGCAGTTTCGCCGGTTCGTCGTCCATCGAACCGAAGTCGACCCCCTCGTCCGAACGGGTGAACGCGACGGACGGACGCGAGACGGCGTCGGTCTTCGCGTGGGGGATCCCGATCCCCATCCCGACGCCCGTCGTCGTCTCCTCCTCGCGGGCGAGCAGCGCCTCCAGTGCCTGCTCACGGTCGTCTACGCGGCCGGACTCCACGACGAGGTCCAGCAGATACTCGATACAGTCGTTCTTCTCGCTCGGCGGTTCCTGAAGCGAGATGTGTGATTCGGGGACGAGGTCGTCGATGTCGTCTGCTGCGATGTTCGTGCTCATAGGTTAGTGTGTGGTGGTCAGTGTCGTGTGACAGTTAATCGTTCGCCTGGGTCGCAGTCGCCTCGGTCGATCCGGGCGTCGTCTCGGTCGACCCAGCGGTCTTCTCGAAGTCGCTCTTCAGGAGCGTCGCCACCGCGGCGGTGACGACAGTCCCGAGGGCGATACAGCCGAGGAACGCGAGCGGCTGATCGGACAGCAGGAAGACGAAGATGCCGCCGTGGGGTGCGGGCATTGTGACGCCCAGCGCCATCGACAGCGCTCCGCCGACCGCGCTCCCGGCGACGATGCTCGGGATGACCCGAAGTGGGTCGGCAGCGCCGTAGGGGATCGCGCCCTCGGTGATGAAGGCGAGTCCGAGCGGAACCGCGCTCTTCGCGTTCTCGTACATCTCAGCGGTGTACTTCTGCGGTGCGATGAAGTTCGACAGCGCCATCCCGAGCGGCGGGATCATGCCTGCGATCATCACCGCCGCCATCGGCTGGTAGATCTGCTCGGTGATGAGACCGACCGAGAACACGTACGCGACCTTGTTGATCGGTCCGCCCATGTCGAACGCCATCATACCGCCGAGGATGGCACCGACGAGCAGCGCCTGGCTCCCCTGCATCCCGCTGAGGAACGACGTCAGCCCCGCGTTCGCGATGGCGACCGGGACGCCGAGGACGAAGATGACGACCGGCGAGAGGATCATCATCGTCAACACCGGGATGATGAGGACGGGCATCATCGGCTGGATGAACTCCGGTACGCTGCGCCGTTTGAGCCACCGGGCGACGTAGCCCGCAGCCAGCCCGGCGACGAGTGCGCCGAGGTAGCCGGCACCGGCGGCACCACCTTGCAGGCCGATGACCTCACCGGCGGCCTGGAGGACGTTCCCCTGCTGGATGATGTACGACAGCAGGAAACCGGGGGCCAGCCCCGGACGGTCGGCGATGGCGTACGCGATGTACGCACCCAAGATCGGTACCATGAACGTCAGCCCGGCGACGCCGATCTGCGCGAGGAACCAGTCGGGGCGACCGGTCGCCTCGAAGATCGTCTTCGTTGCTTCGGCTCCACCGAGGAACGACGAGAGTGCGTACCCCAGTGCGAGGAAGATTCCGCCGATCGTCACGAACGGAATCATGAACGACACGCCAGTCATCAGATGCTCTTTGACAGAGGTGAGATGCGAACGCATCGCCCCCTCGAGTTTGGTGTTGTCTGTCATAGTCCTCTTCCATCACCATCGTTCATCGTACTGTTCAAAAGTGTTTTCGTTAGTGATTGTTTCATACTGATTTGTCCGAAATATTCCTTGGGTTGAACATTTTCCTGCTGAGCGACGGGCAGTGAGAGTCGAAGTGACACGTGACGAACTCCTCTCAATGTGCCGTGACGGTCATCTCCTCGATGTTCGAGAGCGCGTCGTCGAGCGAGGGAACGCTCGTTCCGGAGACGCCGACGACGCGCGAGGCGACGGCGACACCGGCCCGAAGCGCCTGTTCGTCCGTCCCACCGCGTTGCCGTTCGGCGAGCACGCCCGCGAGGAGCGCGTCGCCGGCACCGACGGTGTCGACGACGTCGACGTCGAGCGCCGGCGTGTAGAGGACGGTGTCCGGCGTCGCCATGATCGCACCGTCGCCGCCGAGCGAGGCGACGACGCGCTCGAACCCCTGTCTCTGGAGCTCTCTGGCCGCCGTGAACGCATCGCTGAGCGAGTCGATCTCGCCGCCGACGGTGGCCGCTAGCTCCTCCCGGTTAGGTTTACAGAGCGCGTACTCCGCCTCGAGGTCGGCGAGGACGTCGCCGCCGACGTCGACGACCGTCTCCCACGGACCAGCGTCGGCGATGTGATCGATCGCCGCTGGACCGACACCGCGAGGGAGGCTCCCGGCGACGACGACCATCTCCGGACTGTGTCGCTCGATCGTCTCGACGATCAGCTCCAGCGCCGTTTCGTCGACCGTCGGCCCGTTCTGGTTGATCTTGAACTCCGACTGGGGAGTGAGGATCGTGGTGTTCAGACGGGTACAGCCCGATATCTCGACGAAGTCGTTCGGGATTCCCTGTGTCGTCAGCTCCTCGCGGAGGAACCGACCCAAGAAGTCACCGACGTACCCCGTCGCGGTCGTCTCGACGTCGAGTTCGACGAGATACTTCGAGACGTTGATCCCTTTCCCGCCCGGGTCGAACTGCGCATCGTCGGTCCGTGCGACGGTGTCGGGGGTGAGTTCGTCGTCGAGCTGGAGCGTGTGGTCGACAGCGGGGTTGAGTGTGACTGTCAGTATCATCCGTTCTCACCGGAGTCGTCCGTCGTGGGTGTGAGCGAGTGGCTCGTGGTCAGTACGTCCATCATCGTCTATGAGTCGAGTGCCTCGTCGGCCGTAGCTCCTTCGAACACGACCTGTTCGAGCGCATCGAGGATGTACGTGGGGTCCTCGTGCTGCCAGACGTTACGTCCGACCGCGAGACCCGCCGCACCGGCGTCCATCGCCGCTTCGACCGTCGAGAGGAAGTCGTAGTCGCCGGTCTTCGCGCCGCCGCTGAGGACGACCTTACAGTCGCCGGCAGCCTCGACGGCCCACTGCATCGCCTCGGGGCTTCTCGGGTACTTCACCTTCGCGATGTCGGCGCCGAGTTCGAGCGCGATGCGGGTCGCGTACGCGATGACCGCCGGTTTGCGGTGGTCTTTGATCCCCTGTCCGCGCGGGTAGGACCACATCGCGACCGGGAGGTCGAACTCGCGGGCGGTCTCCTGGACGTCGCGGAACTCCTCTGTCATCTCCAGTTCGTGGTTCGAACCGGGGTAGACGGTGAACCCGACGGCGTCGGCGCCCAGTTCCGCGGCGTAGTCGACCGACCAGTTGACGGCGGTATCGGGTTCACCCATCCAGAGCGACGACCCACCGTTCAGCTTCGCGAGCAGGTTCACGTCGTCCTCGTAGGACGGGTAGTAGGTCTCAGCGAGCCCTTTCCCGACCGCGAACCCCGTCACGGCGTCGTGCGTCGCCATCTCGAAGACCGTCTCCGGGTCGAGACGCTCGCGAACCCCTTCGAACTTGGTTGGCCCGTGTTCGAGTCCGTGGTCGTGTGCGAGGATGATCGTCTTGCCGTTACGTGTGAGTCGACTGTCGCTCGTTGACAACATCCACTCACACTTTTGCAGAAATGACGACTAAACGCTACCGAACACGATTGTTTTCTATTGATTTGGTGGAATTTAAGTATGTAACGAAACTTGATAGCCGACTTCCGTCTACGGAGTGGACCGACACCAGCGGCTCTGTGGTCGAAAAAGCGGGATGTGTACCGACGCGGACGCGAGTCGTACGTCGTACGGCGCTACACTTGTTTATACAACCAGTCGTTTCATCTTGGAGAGAGTCTAACAGGTAGACAGTCTCCAGACTATGAAGGAGTCCGACGGTACGGTCGATGGTCGCAGCGGTCGCTGGAAAGACACGTACGGGGAGTATAGAGCAGTGACTGCGGACTACGCGACGATGGCACGGACGATACAGAGCGTGAGTGCGTGGTTCGATCCGGCCACCGCGTCGGATCATCTCAGACCGGCAGAACCAGTCGTCGACAGTTGACTGTTGCTGTCGCCACCAGTCGAAGAGAGACGACGAGAGGCGAACGTCGACTCTGTCGGGCGATTACAAACGTAGCCGCGTAACGACAGACGGTGAGCGGCACGGAGACCGCATCACGGACCGTTTTCCGAGCATCGTAGTACGATCCGTTGTGCTCGTCTCCGGATACCGTCGAGTGGGAGCCGCTGTCGACTGCGCCAATCACGAGACGGTCGCCGCGACAGCCGAAGTGAGAAGACCGTTAGTGAAGGGTGGGTGGAGAAACGGACAGGCCGAGGCGTTGGGAAAGCATACAGAAGTAGTCGAATAGACGGGTCTCGAAGCGACGTCCGACTCGAGAGCGAGGTGATCACGGACGTTCGAAACCACGTCCGGCAGTTCAGACGTCAGATCCGGCGGGTTTCGAGGATCTATCCGTCGAGTAAGGTCCCAATACCGGTGCCAGAGAATCGATCGCGACCGATCGAACGGTCGGTCGAGACGTACTCGACGAGTCCGTGGGTTCGTTCGGGTCTGGTTCTCTGTGGTCCAAACACATCTGAATCGGATGAAGTCTCCTAGAGGGGGCTCTCAGTGCGACGACGGCTGCGACCGGTGTGACAACGGATGCGACGGGAGAGGAGACGACCACAGCAGAGGGCGAGGAGACCGTAGACGGCGAACCCGCGTGTGGACGATCTCCTCGTGTCGACCGACTCCGCGCTCGACGGGAGCGCGACGCGCTCGTCACAGCAGCGAGTACTCCGCGAAAGCGGGAGTGACAGAGGAACGGCTCGGCCCGTCGGCCGTCGACCGGTTGGAAGCTGGTCGTCGGACGGTTCGGATCGTCGCACGTCATCTCGAGGTGGCTTCGTGCACCGACTCGTCGCCGGCGAGGTCACGGGGATCGCAATGTAGGTACAACGAGGGTGCGTTCCGGCTCGTGGTCGGCAACGGACGAACGCACCGACTCGCTCACTCGCTCACCGCCTCGTTCGGTCCCAGCACTCCGAACGCCGGCACCACCTCGGTCTCGGAGGAGAGTCCGGCGACGCAGACGGCCGTCGGGCGACCGAGACGTGTCACTCGAGCGCGTCGGGCGGTGTGACACGAGACAGAAACAGCCACGTGACTGGGTGAAGCTACCAGACCGGTAAGCACCGCCAACCGGAGTCTACGCCACGTTAACGGCTTTCTACCGGAGTGACACCGATGACATACCCAAGTGGCGTGTCACCCAACAGGGTTACCGACGTTACGTGAAAGTCAACGTCCCCAACAATGTCAGACAAAAGTAAAACACAACGTGGACAGAGTACCTCCGGAAGCCGACGGATGCGCGTCGTCTCGCGACTGTTCGTCGTCGCGATCACGATGATCGTCGTCTCCGGCAGTATCGTCGGCGCCGCCGGCGCGACGTCTGTCTCGTTGGATAACTCCCAATCGCAAGTCCAAGAGTTCATCCAACACCTCACGGAGAATCAAGACGGGAAGCACAACGACAAGAACACCGACCAACAGCTCGACCAGCGTCAGGGCCAGGGCCAGTTCGAGACCCGCCACAGCAGCCAGGAGCAGAAACAGCGCTCCTCGCAGACGGGGAAAGCTGACCAGTTCGGTATGCACAACTGGCAGGACGTCGCGGAGGACGTCTTCCAGTACGGTACCAACGTCCAGGCGGGCGTTCACAACGCCCAGGAGCAGATCCAGGATGCGATGCAGGAGCGTCTCGCGGGCCAGGACGGCAAGCGTAACGACCAGGCCTCCGAGCAGGACCTCCGGCAGCGCGCTGCCTCCCAACAGGACAGCTACAAGAGCGCCCAGGGGCAGTTCCAGAACGCCGAGCAGTTCAGCGAGGGCTACCAGGTCGGCTACAACAACGACCAGACGCAGGACCAGGACGTCCACCAGGAGGCGACCCAGAAGCAGCACTCCAAGCGCAGCCTCCAGAGCCAGGCACAGGACGCGACCCAGAGTCAGTCCGGCGGCCAGCTCTACTCGAAGGACGGCAAGCAGAGCCAGACCCAGGAGATCGACTCCGAACAGCGGCAGTCCCAGAAGAGCTACCGCGGCGTCCAGCAGCAGACTGAGAGCTCCGCGCAGGACCAGCTCGCCGGTCAGACCGGTGAAGACCACACCCAGCGACAGAAGCAGGCCGCCGACAAGGACCAGACCCAGCGACAGAAGGGTGCCTACGTCGACCAGCGCCAGAACGCCGACTCCGAGCAGGCGCAGTCCGCCTACGTCGAGGGTGAGGACAACGACCAGGTCCAGACCGAGTCCGCACGACAGAAGCAGAACCAGAAGCAGGACGCCAAGAAGAGCGACCAAGAACAGAACGCCGACGCTGACCAGTCGCAGACCCAACAGCAGTTCGGCGAAGACAACGACCAGAAGCAGCGCTCGCAGTCCGTCCAGGACCAGAACCAGAAGCAGAACGGTGAGGACAACGACCAGTCGCAGGACGCCGATTCCGAACAGGACGCGTTCCAGAGTCAGGACGGCGAGGACAGCGAGCAGGAACAGCGACAGAGCATCAAGCAGAACGAAGATCAAGAGCAGGACGGCGACCGCCACGACCAAGAGCAGAGCCAGGACGCCTCCGAGTCTGCCGAGCAGATCGCCACCGGTGACGACACCGAACAGGAACAGTCACAGGGCGTGACGCAGGACGCAGAACAGGACCAGGACGGCGAAGACAACGAGCAGACGCAGGACCAGGACGCTTCGGCTGACGCCAGCCAGGCGGCCCAGGGTGACGACGTCGAGCAGGACCAAGAGCAGGACGTCGACCAGGACGCGACGCAGTCCCAGGATGGCGAAGACAACGAGCAGAACCAGGAGCAGGAGGCATCGGCCGAGGCCAGCCAGACCGCTCAGGGTGACGACGTCGAGCAGAGCCAAGAGCAGGACAGCGAGCAGTCCGCCGAGCAGTCCCAGGACGGCGAGGACAACGACCAGAGCCAGAGTCAGTCGGCCTCGTCGAGCCAGGTGCAGGTCAGTCTCTCCTAGAGCTGACGGCACGGCAACACTCGGTAACGCGGTTTTTTTGCGGAACTCGTCGGAGTCGAGAGCGACAGCACCACCGAAGGTCGTCGGGGCGAGAACCAAAGGTCGCAGAGGCGAGAACCGAAAGTCGTCGGGGTGAAAGCTCGGATGGGGGGCGCTAGAGAACGAGCGTCAGCGCGGCGTGAGTCCGACGCCCTCGGCGAGCAGTTCGTGAGAGCGAAGCGCGTCGTCGTGATCCCCGACGACGTGTTGGATCATGACCTCGTCGACGCCGACGCGGTCGGCGAGTTGCTCCAGTAGTCCGGCCAGCGTCTCCGGGCTCCCGGAGATGGCGCGCGGCCACTCGTCGGCGTCGAGCGTCGCAGGTGTGGGATCGGGGACGCCGCCGAGTTCGTCGATCGCCTCCTCGACGGAGGGCGTCGTGCCGACGACGCCGCGTCGCATCCGCTTGTACGAGGCCTCGGCGACCGCTCGGAGCCGTGCTGCTTTCTCGTCAGTTTCGGCACAGACGGCGTTCACCGCGACGATCCCCTGCGGTTCGTCGACGCTACCGGCCAACTGCGAGGGAGAGAACTGATCGCGGTACTCCTGGAAGGAGTGTGCGGCGAACTGCGGTCGGATGAACGCCGCAAAGCAGTACCGCAGGCCGAGCTTCGCTGCGATGGTCGCGCTGGACGGGCTCGACCCGAGCGCCCACGGGACCGGTTCCGCCGCGCCCGAACGCGGGATCTGGAGGTCGCTGTAGGCGTGCTCGTCGGGGTAGTCGTCGTAGAGATGGTTGACGACGCTCTCGATCTTCTCTTCGTGGTCCTCGTCTGGGTTCTGGACGTGCCGCTTCGTTCCGAGTGCCTGGTCCGCTGCGGGCGACCCGTTCGCCCGGCCGAGACCCGCGTCGATGCGACCGGGCGCGAGGGCGTCCAGCGCCCCGAACTGCTCTGCGACCTTGAACGGGCTGTAGTGGTTGAGAAGCACCGCACCGGAACCGAGTCGGATCGAGTCGGTCTCGGCGGCGAGATGGCCGAGCAGCACTTCGGGCGTCGTCCCCGCGAGCGTGTCTGCCATCCCGTGGTGTTCGGCGACCCAGAACCGAGAGTAGCCGAGTCGTTCCGCCTGTCGCGCCGCTTCGACGGTGTTCGCGTAGGCGTCGGTCGCAGTACCGTCGTCCGGAACGGGAGAGAGGTCGACGACAGAGAGTTCCATGTCGGAGTTCGGGGACTGCGAAGGATAACGGTTTGGCTAGCAGCAGTCCGTCGATATTCTTGCTGGTATGTCGGTGGACGAGACAGGAGCAACGATGGGCGATGCGAGACGGCGACAGCACCGGACCGTCTCAGCAGTCGAGCGTCTTCACGACGAGTCGTTGTGTGCCGGTTGTGTCGGCCTCGACGCGGAGTTCTCGACCCCGATTCGTCCGACGACAGTCGTACTCCGTCTCCTCGCCGTTTAGCGTGACCGACGAGACCGACTCGTCGGCAGGAACGACGTGACCGAGGACGAGTTCTCGGAGCGAGACGGCCGGCGTCACGGTCGTCTCGTAGGTGTGATCGATCTGATCGGTTTGGGCAGTCTGTTCGTCGGTTGGGCCATCCTGCCCGTCAGTCTTGCTGGGTGACTCGGCCGAGACCGCGACGCTTCCGTCACCGACGCGGAGGTTCTCGACGCTCGCCTCCGGCCAGCGGTCGGGGAGGTGAGAGACGACTTCGAGGCGACGACGGCCCATGTCCGGTCGGACGCCGAGATGCTGGTGGACGACGGGCCAGACGGTGCCGTACGCGCCCCACGCCTGCAGCACCATCGCCCGTTCGGTCATCGGTAAGTCGAGCGACCGCCCGTACGCCGGCGAGGGAGCGATCTCCGGCATCGCACCGGGCTGCTCGTCCGGAACCGGGAGTTGGAGCGTCGCGTTCGCGTCGAGATACCGACCCTGCTGGTCTCGGCCGAGGCGACCGTAGTTCCCCTCGCCAACGGCCATGATCGCCGTATTGAGCGTGAATATCTGTTTCTCCGTGCTGTCTTTCGTCCCCGCGAACTCCGCTCGGTCGCAGCCCGGCGCGCCCGTATGATACAACCCCTCGTTGGTCCGGTGGTCGACCTCCTCGTCGTCACCGACGCCGCTGTAACACGCCGTCTCCCTCAGATCGAGCGCTGCGTCGGCGTTGTCGGGCGTGGTTAGACCGAAGTGTGGCTGGCCGTTTCGGCGGAGTTCGACCTCCATCGGCGTGACACCGATCCAGTGACGCTGGTACACTCGACTCTCGTCGGGGTTCGTGAGCGACCCGGCGTGCTGGGGAATCTCCGGAATCCACCACGCGTCCTCGAACGTCCGACGGAGTCGGTCCGCCTCTCGCTGGGCCCACGAGAGCGTCCGACCGTCTCCCTTGCTTCGAGCCATCTCCGCGAGGTCGTAGAGACCGCGGATGGTGTAGACTGCGACGTCAAGTTTCTCGTCACCCATCCCCTCGCGCTCGACGTTGCCGTGGCCTTCCGGCCAGCCGTCTTCGTCTTCGTCGAGTTGCTCGAGGACGTACTCCATGTTCCGCCTCGTGAAATCGTACATCTCGTCGCGGAACTCGTCGTCCCCCGTCCACCGCCAGAGGAGGGCGACGGCGCTCGGGAACTTCACCGTCTCGTCGGTGTTGCCGGGGTCGTCGTTGGCACCGAAGTACATCGACCCGTCGGTGACGATCTCGTGGACGACCTTTCCGGAGCCGTCGTTGAGTATCTCGCTGGCCTCCTTGAGCGCTCGGAGGTGGTCCTTGATGGGTTCGAACTGTCCGACGGCCACGCTCGCGTAGGCCGTGTACTCGCCGTCGGTCCCGAACAGCCACTGGTAGTCGGGGAATCCGGCGCCGAGGAACCGAACCCGGTCGAGGCGGCCTGCGGGTTCGGGGTACGCGCCTCCCTCGTCCGTGTCCCGCAGCATCAGATCTGTTGCGACCTGCCGTGAATCCGCGAGGTTCTGCTTGCTCCAGTCGATCGACCGCTGAAGACGGGTGTCCGGGAGGTCGAGTCGTGTCCGTTCCTGTCGTGTTAGTCGCGATTCGACCTTCTCTTCGAGCGCCCGCTCCGGCTCGTCCAAGAGCGCCGCGAGTTCGTCGTGTGCAGTCTCGGGGCCAGTCTCGGAACCGGCGACGCCGATCCAGACGGTCGTCGGCTCGTCACTCGAGACGTCGACTTCGTACGTGAGGCGCCCACCGACGCCCGAATCGAACGCCGAGTCGTGGGACTGTTCGGGGCCACGGAACGCCGTTTTCGCCCCGTCTCCGCTCGCTCCGTCACTGCCGGTTTCGTAACTCTCCGGACGGGCAGACGCTCCGACGACTGCTGCCCAGTCGTGCTCGGTCGCGTGCTCTACGGGTGGTGTCCCCGTCTCGCGGAACACCAACCGTCGGCCGTCGAAAGACACCTCGTCGTCGAGGTTGAACGTCTCCTGACTCGGCGTCGTCCACCCCCACGGATAGGCGCTCATCAGCTCCGACTGCGCGTCGACGGTCAGCGTCACCGTCCGATCCTCGTCGCTGTCGAACCGGAGACCGAACAGCGCACCACGACGTCCGTCGGGAACGAAGTCGACCCGTTCGATCGTCAGATCGTCGTGTTCGAACGTCATCGTGACGTGGCCGTACCCGGAGGTGAAGCTGGTCGCGTCGTCGAGCCACTCCCCGTCGACACCGAACCAGATGCCGTCGAGGAGTTTCAGCGGCGGCGTCCACACACCGCCCATCTCGCCTTGGATGTGCCACCCCATCGGTGGGAATCCGCCGGATTCGGTACCGACGACGTACCCACGTGTTCCGGTGGCGACGTATCGGCGGTCGGCCAGCCGGTCGGTCACCGAGAGGGCTGGCGCTCCGACGCTCGTCGTCTCCGTTGCGGCCGATTCCGGTTCGACGTCTGCGTCCGGAGACGACTCCGAGCGAGTCGCTGCGACGGCAGAGCCAGCAAGTGGAACTTGCGACAGCATTGCTCCGACGGCAGTACCCCGGAGGAGGCGTCGACGTGTCGTCCGTGTCGGTGAGTGATTGTCGTTGTCTCCCATGAAACGACGTACAGAGGAGTCTGATTAAACTATTGTGGCAGAACAGATACCCTAACTGCGTACGACAGTGAAAATTCGGCCGATCGAGACACTCGACGAATGGTCTGGCTGACTCGACGAGCGGTCCTCGTGTTCTCGCTCGACGAGCGTCGAGACAGTGCCTGACAGTCGACTACGAGGTTACAGTCTCGGTGGTCACCGCAACGCCGGTTCGTCCCTTTTCGTCGGTCTGCACCCTGCTGTCGGTCTGTTCCTTGCCGTCGGTCTATCTCCTGTCATCGGTCTGGTCCCTGCTGTCGGTCTGCACTCTGCCATCAGTTCGAGAACAGGTGAGAAGGTACAGTCTACAGGAAACAAGGCAGAGTGCCTCGGGGCTTGACCCCGAGGGTGAATGCCAACACGTCTATTACTCATGCCACCGTCTCTCACGCTTCAGTTGGGCGAGTTAAAGACCTTAATTCGTCGCAACTGTGCGCACAGTTGCGGAGGAATGCGGCGCCTCTCAAAACCCTGCTACGGCAGGTGAGACGGGTGCTGTCGGGCGGGGTGGAGCCGCCGACCCTCACGGACGCATCGGGCGTTCGGGTGTTAATTTCAGCCGACCCATCAGGGAAGGTCGAGGGGAATTAAATTCGCCTGCGGGTGTGGTGCAGACCCAAAGCGGTGAAGCCTCGGGGCTTGTCCCCGAGGTACTTCACCCATCCATGGTCGACCCGACAAGAACGTCGGAAACGAGGGGTCCGGGAGGCGTCTGGTCGTGGGGGTTGAGGCCGGTCGGTGGACGACGAGAACCGGTTACGAGAGCACATCAAGGGTTGTAACTACCTCGAAGGTTGTGACTACCTCGTTTATCGAGAATCGAGGTGAGTGACTCGGGGCTCGACTCCAAGCAGGGTTACGAGCTCGAGAGGTGGTCCGTGAGCGATTCGAAGCGAGTATCGTCGCGAATGATCTCGTAGACGATCTCCGGTTCCTCGACGAGGCGGTTCAGCAGGGTGATCCCGCCCGACCGACCGAGGTTCTCCTTTCGGTTGTCGACGATCCCGAGGAAGGCCAACTCTTTGAGGATGTCCCGGAAGCGTCGCTCGGAACGGACGTCCTGTCCGATGTTGTCACAGATGTTCTGGTACTGTCGATAGACCAACTGTGTCGGGAACTCCTCTTGTTCGGAGTTCAGCGATAAGATCGCGAGCGCGAGCAACGATGCTTTCGCCTGCTGTGGGATACCTTCGATGAGTTCTTTGAATCGATCTTTCTCGGCCTTAGTCCGCGCGTCTTTGACGTGTTGCTCGGTAACGTGGTTGGCGTTGCGCTCGTAGGCGATGTTTCCTGCGTGTCTGAGAATGTCGATCGCTTTGCGCGCATCACCGAAGTCCGACGCTGCGTACGCTGCACACAGCGGAATCACC
Source organism: Halogranum roseipondis (assembly GCF_059695585.1). Lineage (NCBI taxonomy): Archaea > Methanobacteriati > Methanobacteriota > Halobacteria > Halobacteriales > Haloferacaceae > Halogranum > Halogranum roseipondis. The sequence continues at coordinate 77,482 of NZ_JBUEED010000008.1, read as the reverse complement.
CCCTCTTCGAGAACGTTGGGTTTGAACGCGTCACGTCGATGCTGGAGGATCTCCTCGAGTTGGTCTGCGTCGTAGGGATGAAACGAGAGTTCCTTTGGCTGCAGGCTGCTCTTGACGCGTTCGTTGAGGTCGTCGGCCCACTCGATCTTGTTCGAGATTGCGATTACACCGATTCGGCAGTCGGTGTTCCCCGACTCGCCCGCACGGGAGAGTTTCATCAGGAGGTCGTCGTCGGCCATCATGTCGGCCTCGTCGAGGATGATAATGACGACGTCGTAGAGTGACTCGAGTGTCCGCCAGAGACGCTTGTAGTAGGCTGCCGTCGAGAGACCCCGTTCCGGAATCTCGAACCCTGTCTTCATCGAGTCGTTGAACGAGCGTGCGAGCGTCGACGCCGCCTGTGTCTCGGTGTTGTCGGTCGAACAGTCGAGGTACTGGAACCCGATCTTGACGTCCTCGTGAGCGTTGTTGACCGCCTGAGACGAGACGTACTTCGAGACGAGCGACTTTCCGGTCCCCGTTTTCCCGTAGATGATCACGTTCTCGGGCGAGTACCCTTGCACCGCACCGCGGAGTTCCTCCGACAACTTCCGGATCTCTTCGTCTCGGCCGACGATACGATCGAAACTCGGGATGTGGCTGATCTCGAGCAAACTCTTGTTTGCGAAGATCGGATCCTCCTGCTGGGAGAAGATCTCCTGTGCGATGTTGATCTGCTCGTCGTCTCGAGAGGTACGCTGATGTTCGGATGCGGACTGATGTTCTGACGCGGACTGGTGTTCTGACGTGGACTGATCTTCGGATCGGTCCGGCAGTTCGGACGCGGGCTGGTCTGCGGGCGTCCGATCATCCGCAGATTTAGACGTCGGCCGGTCTTCGGACTTGGGAGTCGGGTTACCCGCGGATTCGGACGCTGACTTGTCTGCGGGTCCAGTAGTGTCTGCGGGTCCAGTGATCGCGTCGTCTGCGGACTCGGACTGATCCGCGGACGAGTTCTCTTCATCCTCGGACGAGCCATCTTCCATGCTCAGGTGGTTACAGACGACAATCTTAAAACTATAGGTTCTCGCCAACCCGTGTTTCCGTCGTTTATCGGCGGTGACAGTCGCTGTACGCCAGGTGATCGCAGGAATAGGGTTATATCGTAGAGAGTGGCTCGTTTCCGTCGTTCTCGGAGAGAACCCCCCACGTTTCCGACGTAACTCGAGAGTAGAGCTCTCGTAGGGGCTGTTTTGTGCTTGTACCGTCGGACAGTAAACGAACCAGGCTTCCGACGTTTTATCCCGACACCCCCACCCCACGTTTCCGACGTTTCTACTGCACGAGAGTCGTTGTGGAGAACTATTGCCGGGGAAACTATTATTACAACTGGGATGAAACAGTCCGCCAACTTAGTGAGAGAAGTGAGTGAAAAGTAGTAGAAGTGGAGTGGGGATAGAATCGCGTCGTCTCGAAGAGGTCTAAACCGCCGCTCGAAAGAGGACGGATCTCATTCGAGTGCCAGAACGTCGGAAACGTGGGGTGGGGGTTACCTATCGAGTCGACATTTTCCTCCATCGTTTTCCTTTACTGCTTCCGTTTCATCATCTTCTTTCGTTATGATGTGTCTCCTTTGATAGTCTTGTCCTATGCAGTTTTTGACAGTTTTACCGCAGGTTCCAGAAATCGCTCTCTAACTGTGCTCTAACTGCGCTCTAACTGTTTTCTGGCTATTCTCCAATCCTTCCCCTTGTTCCAAGATCTCTCTCGTGTTTTCGGCCTGTTTCATCGATTCCGAAGCTTCTCTCACATTTTCCGATGCTCCCTCTCACGATTAACGTCGGAAACGTGGGGGGTGGGGGGGGGGGAGAAATCGAGCGAAGGACGAGATCGATCTCGGGAGTCCGTCTCGAGAACGTCGGAAACGTGGGGTGTGGGGGGTGGAGGTTGGTGCGGTAACACAGGGCGTCACTACGCTCGAGAACGTCGGAAACGTGGGGTGTGGGGGGTGGAGGTTGGTGCGGTAACACAGGGCGTCACTACGCTCGAGAACGTCGGAAACGTGGGGGGTGAGGGGTGGAGGTTGGTGCGGTAACACAGGGCGTCACTACGCTCGAGAACGTCGGAAACGTGGGGGGTGAGGGGAGTACTGAACAACGAAAGAACACCGCCGTCTTCAGGCGACGTATCGTCGATCGGTTACGCGCTGTTCAGGTCGCCGCCGTCGACGACGATCGACTCCGCCGTCACGTACGACGAGAGATCGCTCGCGAGGAAGAGACACACCCCGGCGACGTCTTCGGGTGTACCGAAGCGGCGCAGCGGCAGTGTCGACTTCAGCTGCTCTCCCTCGTCGGTCCCGACGATCGGCGAGTCCTCGGTCGTCATCGCCGTCTCGATGACCCCTGGATGGACGACGTTGACGCGGATGCCGTCCGGTCCCAACTCGCTCGCCAAGGCGTACGAAAACAGGCGGACACCGCCTTTCGACGCCGAGTACGCCGTGATACCTCCGTACCCCGCCATCCCAGCGACGCTCGACATGTTGACGATACTTCCGCCGTCACCCTGCTCCACCATCGCCAGCGCCGCTGCCTTCGACCCGTGGAAGACGCCGTCGAGGTTCACTCGCACGAGCGTGCGGTACTCGGCCATATCTAGGTCGACGAGTGGAACCTGTGGTCCGACGATCCCCGCGTTGTTCACCATCACGTCGACTCCACCGAACTGTTCGGCCGCCTCGACGGCCGCGACGCAGTCGTCGTAGTCGGTGACGTCACACTCGACGAACGTCGCCTCACCGCCCTGGGCCTCGATGTGGGTGTGCGTCGGCTCGCCACCTTCACGTGGCTCCTCGCGGATGTCGGCGACGACCACCGACGCACCGTGTTCGGCAAACAGTTCCGCGATGGCCCGCCCGTTACCACTCGCCGCTCCCGTAATCACCGCTGTTCTATCTTCGAGGAGTGACATACAGTTTATCTTTCACCTCCACCAACATAACTCTCTGTCCCCGGGCTTCGTCCTCACGTACTCTCGGGACACTCCGACTCTGAAGTGTCGCTACTGGAACTGTCCTCCGGCCTCGTCAGTCATTCTGCAAATCTTTTATCTCGGATTTATTTATCATTCTGTCAACTTCTGGTATCTTAGGCGCACAAATGTCTAGTAAATACACTCTAAATCATAAGAGCTATAATTATCTTCTTCAATCGTCCTCACAGAATGTTTGACGAGGCAGAACGTGATGGCAAACGTACAGATTCGCAGACGGAACAGCAAGGCAATACTGACGGGTCGCTGCTAGAGCGACGTGACGTTCTGAAGATGGGGGCAGCAGCCGCAGTCGCTGGCCTCGGAACGGCAGCTACCAGCGGGACCGCCGCGGCCGCGACAGAGCGCCACGGCATCCAGTTCGAGACGGTCGTAAACGCCGTCGACGACCTCGGAATGGACCCCGAGGGGAACGAACCCATCGACAGTGCGCTTCAGGGGACGCTCGACGACGAGAACACGCTCGTGGAGTTCCCACCGGGCACCTACTACGTCGAAGACGAGCACGCCGAGGGAGAACTGAACAACTGGGGGATTAGAGGACTCGGCGAGAACCCCTCGGACGTCCGGTTCGTCTCCGACTCGGGGGCCTCACAGTTCGTCCTCCGCGTCGGTGGCGGAACGGGCCTCCTCGTCGAGAACGTCGCGTTCGACTACGGCGATGAGAAGGAAGGGAGTCTGGGACTCCTGTTGAAGGCGAACGACAAACTCCGCGTGCAGGACGTCGAGTTCGTCGGATTCAACCCGACGGCAGGCAACGGCGCGGTCGACAATCTCAGCCCGCAGGTGCTCGACGAAGACGGGACGGCCGTCGTCGATGGTCTCGTTCGGAAGGGGCCGACGGACATCACTTCTCACGGTCATCTCGGGAACGACTCCAACGAGGGCTGTATCTGGCTGGGCAAGAAACACGTCGGCGAACTCGTCGTTCGGAACTCGCACATCGAGAACACGGGGACGAACGCGATCTACGCGCGGCGATGCCCAGGGGACGTAAAAGTCGAGAACTGCACGTTCAAGAACAACAACCAGACGTCGCTGCGCATCGGCGGTGAGGGTTGCCACGTCAAGGGCTGTGACTTCGTCGTCGACACCGAAGCGACGCCCGACGCCAACGGTGGCGAACTCATCAACCCCCACGGTATCATGTGGGAGACGGGTTCACGCGGCGAGAAGGGTGGCTCCATCGAAGACTGCAACTTCGTCTATCGGGCTGCTCCCTCGAAGACCACCGCGGCCGTCTGGGTCGACGGCTCTGCCGGCGAGATGGCTATCAGAAACAGTCGCTTCGAGCTGGAGGCCGACGACGTCGCCGCTGTCCGCATCGACGACCCCACCGACCCCCGCCTCGGCGACACCGCCGCGAAACCGTGGAACGTCGAACTCGACGGCGTCAGCGTCACTGGCTCCTCAACCGGTTCCGATCCGGCCGTCCAGATCACTAACCGTGACGGCTCCGTCGTCCGAAACTGCTGTCTTCAACTGACGGGTGACCGCGACGGCATCGCGCTCGAGAACTCCGACGACGCGACCATCGCCGACACCACCGTCAACGTCGCCGGCCAAGAGACGATCCTCGGCGATTCGAACGTCTCGACGGAGAACGTGTCTAACTCTGGTTCGTGTCCGGCACCTAACCCTCAGTAGACGTCGCCCGGTTTCGTTCTGTTCTTTCGGTCCACTCGCCGGCCCCCTTACTGACTAGCTATCTCCATTCGTCGATCCGCTGCCGAATGTCGCTCTAACGGCCGAACCGTCGCCGGAGGACGCCAAACGCTCGATCAAAGACCCAAGCGAAGCCGAAAGGAATCGGCTCACAGACCGATGCGACCCCGGGAGACGAATCGAGAGATCCGAACAGGTCGAGATACCCGACCAGTGTCTACGGTCACGTGAAGTGTCTACAGAGGAGTCAAGGCGAATGCCTCAGGGCCATTCGAGAGGGCAAAGCTCTCTCGTGATGTGGCCAGAATCCTCTGGATTCTGGCTGCTAACCAGAAGCTTTCGACTTCTAGTGATGACGAGACGGCAGAGCCGTCTCGGACCACTTGACCCTGAGGCCGTTCACGGTCGCGTGAAGGCGGTCCCTGGGCTGGTCGAACCACGTAGAGTACCGTCCTGAAATCTGGCTAATTAACGACCTGGCTCTAGTCACTGTCCGACCCGACGACGGGTAACTTACTAACCAGTTAGTTTTTAACAGTGATTTGTTTATTACCACGTATGGCAAGAGCAGTGAACCCACCCCGAAGCGACTTCTCGAACCGCGAGATGAGTCTGATCGGTTACCTGATCGCCGCTCCCTTACTCGTACTTCTCGTCCCGCTCCTGCCGTTCTTGGTGCTCTTCTGGATCGGCGACAGACTCTCGAAGAGCCTGTGGTAACGGCGCTGTTCGGCACTCAGCTCGCTCTGCGGTGACCGCCCGTATACTTAAGACCCTAACTATTCAGTTAGCGAGTTTTGAGGGGGAAGAGAACCGCTACGAGTCGACACTGAACCGTTTCAGCGACGATCCTCTCGAACAGTCCGAGGGGTTCGCGGCAGCGTTCAACTACCTGGTCACAACTGTTATCCCTCTCTCGGTAATCTCACTGTACGATGGCCGATCCAACGGAACGGGGTCGCTCGGAACCGACCGAAGCGATTATGCAAGCTACCTATCGGGCGCTTCGGAACTACGGTTACGCCGATCTGACAATCAAACGGATCGCCGACGAGTACGGCAAATCGACCGCCGCAGTCCACTACCACTACGACACGAAGGACGACCTCCTCGTCGCGTTCCTCGACTACCTCCTCGAACGGTTCGTCGACTCGATCCGTAACGTCGAGACGACTGACCCCGAACAGCGGCTGAATCTCCTCCTCGACAAACTTCTCGTCATGCCCGAAGAAAATCTGGACCTCCTCGTCGCGATGCTCGAGATGCGGAGTCAGGCGCCGTACAAGGAGACGTTCCGGAATCGGTTCCGACAGAACGACGACTACATCAGATACATGCTCAAGGCGGTGATCAACCACGGTATCGACGAGGGTGTGTTCAACGACGTCGACGCCGACCACGTGACACGAGCGCTGATGACCATTGTCGACGGCGCTCGGACCCGTTCGGTCGTCTTGGACGACGAGGCGCTCGCGACGGCGAGACGGACTGCCTCCGAGTACGTCGACGCGATGTTGCTGTCCGAACCGCCCGACTGAGCCCCAGCCGCGACTCGGCCCGTGAGTCGCCGCTACTCTCTCCGCGTTCGCTCGACGTTCGCTTCTCCGGCCGTCGCGGTCGGGTCCCGAACGTCCGACGCACACTAGTGACAGAACTCGAGCTCCGAGGCGAGCTCCTTGCTGCAGTTCAGACAGGTGGTCGGCTGGCCATCCGTGGTGACTGTCGTCCGTGTGATCGCGATCGAACTCACTGTCTCTCCAGCGGTGAGTGCGTCGACTGTCGCCGGACCGGCGAAGAGGAGGCTGGCTACTACCAGCGCTGCCAGCCACCCGAGGGCACGACGCCACCGTCGAAGGGAGAAGTGACCGCCCCCGTGGCAACCGCTGCGAGCCAGGGTCGTTTCGGTGAGACGGACCAGTCCACAGTTGACTAACTAGTTAGTAGGTAACAGCTCCTCGCCAGCCCGACCGTCCGGCGGCGATTCGTCCAACTCACTCCGCGCGTACGCGGATGGTGACACCGTCCGGGTCGGTTATCTCGACGTCCCCCTCGACGTCGTCGACAGAGACGTCGGCGTCGGCGAGGCGGCGGCGAACCGTCCCGAGACTGTCTTCGTCTGGGACGACGAGTTCGAACCACGCTAGTCCACGGCCTCCGGCCGGTTGTGATCGATCACCCCACGTGTTCAGCCCGAGGTGATGGTGGTAGTCTCCGGCGGCGACGAACAGTGCCGACTGTGTCTCCGTCTGCACGCGTAGTCCCAGCGTCTCGACGTAGAACTCACGTGCGACCTCGAGCGACGACACGTCGAGGTGGACGTGGCCGATCGTGGTTCCCGCTGGTGCTGCTTCGGCCCCGTCCGACGCCGCAGCGACGTTATCGAGGTCGAGCGGCACCGTCCCGATCCGGACTCGCCCGTCGTCTGCACGCGGCCACTCCTCCGATGGCCGATCGGTGTAAATCTCGACGCCGTTGCCCTCGGGATCGGTGAGATACAGGGCCTCGCTCACGTAGTGGTCGGACGCCCCGTCTAGCTCCCACCGATCGCGGATCCGTTCGAGAGCGGCGCCCAACGCGGCCCGCGACGGGACTGCGAACGCGTTGTGGAACAGTCCTGCTTGTTCCGAACTTCTGGGCGGTGCGTCTTCGTCTCGCTGCAGGACGAGCAACGGTGTCCCGTCGACGCCCAGCGTCGCTGTCGATCCGTCTCGTTCGTGAACCGCCAGACCGACTACCTCTCGATAGAATTCGATCATCTCGTCGAGATCCCCGACGACGAGCGCGGTACGTCCGATTCGAGCGGTTGCTGGAACGAGGGGCGTCTGTGTCATGTCTTCTCCAGATGTTCACCTACGCGACCGTCCGTAATCGGCTTGCCGGTAACGTCAAAAAGCGAAGAGAACTGAGGGCGATTGCGAGTTCGACCCGAAATCGGCTTTTCGACTGGAGGTCACGAGAGTGGTAGCCGACCTTCCGCCGCACCGACGAACCGTTCTCAGTACCGCTGCTCCCCTCGTCGCCGCAGGCGGCATCGCTCACGTGTCCGGCCGACGCTTCCCGCTCACGCGAGGTGAGAGCGCAAGACAGGAACGTACTACGGCCTGCGTACGGACACCACCCGTCTCCGTTTCGCTCCGCTGTCCAACCTCCGGACCGAGTGGTTTCGGTATATCAGAAACCAGGCGGTATCGTCTCCCAGGGTCACCCTCGAAAAAGAAACAACACATAGAGAGTTGAATCTCTTCTCCCCCTTTCCGTTCGAAGTCTTCAAACTCGATAAAAGCGGGTAAGAATCGTTCTAAGTCGATTGTACACACTTTTAGTTTCCAATAGTTCAAACTATCTATTCGTTTTAGAATCTTCTCGACACCTCGAGATTCGGAGACCTCGCGCTATCTCCTCGACGCCTGAATTCAACCGTTACAACTCTAAAACTGTAATGAATATGTCTCGCTCTAGGGGTGGCATCGATGAGAAACCCTTATGACATCAATTCTCATGGTACGTGTATGGGAGAGACCGACCCCCCGGCCCGAAGCATCAAGACGGCAGTGAGGGTGTTCGAACTAATCAACACTATCCAGGCGTTAGACTCCCCAACGTTCACTGAACTCTCGGACGAGGTTGAGATGGCAGAGAGCACGTTGTACGACTACCTTTCGACGCTCGTCCACCTCGAATATGTCGCCAACGACGATGGGAGCTACACGCTCACCCCTCGATTCTTGGACCACGGCACCTTCGCTCGTCGACAGTTTTCGATATTCTCGAAGTCGTCGGAGACGCTCCGACAGTTGGCAGACGAGAGCGGTGCAGCTGTGTGGTTGACCATAGAACAGGGCGGGAAAGCGGTGTACCTCGCGGAGGAGCGCGGTGGGCAGTCTATCAAGAGCCACGAACGAGTCGGGAAACACGAGTACATGCACTGTCTAGCCTCGGGTAAGGCAATGTTGGCCTTCTCGTCAGAGGATCACGTCCAGGAGATCGTCGACCGACACGGGCTTCCACAGCAGACCCCGGAGACGATCTCGACGGTTGAGGAACTCGCCGACGAACTCGCCGAGATACGCGAACGAGGATACGCGATCAACGAACACGAGATGGCAGAGGGGGTCGCTGCGGTGGCAGCACCCGTCGTCACCGGCGACCGGGTGCACGGAGCGATCGCGATCGCTTCCCCCAGCGCTCGAATGCAGCAGGAGTCGTACCGAGAACACGTCGTCGAACTCGTCACCACCGCATCCAACGAGGTCGAGTTGAAGTTGATGTACGAGTAGCACCCGGCTCACGAACGGCGGGAGAGCGAACGTACGACTGTAAACAGCTGCGTTTACACTGCTCTGTTCGGATAAGCGCCTCGGACGAGACTAGAGTCGCTCGTGTAACTGTCTCCATACCCACCGTACGACAGCGGCCGGTCGGGTGTGTGCTTTGCACCCGTTACTAGAAGGTCGACCGTCGGATCAACATCCGGTCGACGACCGTTCGGAGCCGACAGCGGCGTTCACCGGCCGCTCCACTCGGGGTCGCGTCCCTCGAAGAAGGCGTCGATCCCCTCGTCCTTGTCGTTGGTGGCGAACAGCTGGACGAACAGCTCCGCCTCGTAGTCGATCCCCTCGTCGAGCCCCATCCGCGAGGCCGCGCGGACGCTCTCCTTCGCGAACTCGAGTGCGACCGGACTCTTCGCGGCGATCGACTCGGTCAGCGCGTCCATTCGCTCTCCGATCTCGTCGGCTGGACAGATCTCGTCGACGAGACCGATGTCTGCGGCCTCCTCGGCGTCGACGAGTTCGCCGGAGAGGACGAGTCTCATCGCCTGTCCCTCGCCGACGAGTCGGGGCAGACGCTGCGTCCCGCCGCCGCCGGGGATGAGCCCCAGATTGATCTCCGGTTGGCCGAGTTTCGCGCCGGTCTGTGCGATGCGGACGTCACAGGCGGTCGCCAACTCGAGACCGCCGCCGAGTGCGTGACCGTTGACGTGAGCGACGACCGGCGTCTTGAGTTCTGCGACGACCTCGTACACCCGGGGCCGCTCGCTTGCGCGCCGCTGTTCGAGTATCCCTCGTTCGCGAAGTTCGCTCACGTCTGCACCAGCGACGAACGCGTTGCACTCATCGGAGCCGGTGATGACGGCGACGCGACTGTCGGACTCTTCGATGGCCCGCATGACGGTGGTCAGCTCCTCACGAACTGTCGCGTTCAACGCGTTGCGAGCGTCCGGCCGGTCGATCGTGACCGTGGCGATGCCGCCGTCGCGATCGACGCGGATCGTCTCGTAGTCGGCCGCCAACACGGTTTCCGGGTCGTCTGTCATCGGTCACTCCACTCGCCGCTCGTCGCGACCGGTTCGCCGTCCTCCCAGACGTAGAACCCCTCGCCGGACTTCTTTCCGTTCTTGCCGGCCCGTACCTTGCGCTTAAGCAACTGCGGCGGCTTGAATCGCTCGCCGAGCTCCTCGCGGAGGTATTCGAGGATGTCGAGACGGACGTCCAGCCCGACGACGTCCGTCAGTTCGAGCGGCCCCATCGGGTGGTTGTAGCCGAGTTCCATCGCGTTGTCGATGTCCTGCGGCGAAGCGACACCTTCTTCGACCATCCGGATCGCCTCGACGCCGAGCGTAACGCCGAGTCTCGACGAGGCGAACCCCGGTGCGTCGCGGACGACAACTGGCGTCTTCTCGATGCTGTCGACGTAGTCGGTGGCGAACTCGCGCGTCTCGTCGTCCGTCCGCTCGGCGACGATGACCTCGACGAGAGACATGATGTGAACCGGATTGAAGAAGTGGAGGCCGACGAACCGGTCGGGCCGATCGAGTGCGCTCGCCAGTTCCGTCACGGAGAGCGACGAGGTGTTCGTCGCGAGCACGGCGTGCTCGTCGAGACACTCTTCAGCCTCCGACAGGACGCTCCGCTTCAGGTCGAGTTTCTCCGGCACCGCCTCGACCACGAGGTCGGCCCCGTCGACTGCCGTCTGGAGATCGGTCTCGCCGGCGATCCGATCGAGCGTCGCGGACATCTCCGCTCGGGAGAGCTTCTCTCGTTCGACGCCGCCTTCCAGGTTCGCTCGGATGGCGTCGATGCCGTCCGCCACCAACTCCGACTCGAGGTCACGAAGCACTACCTCGTGGCCGGCCATCGCGCTGACCTGCGCGATGCCGTGACCCATGGTACCTGCGCCTAACACAGTGACTCGCATACCTCTACACGGTACAGGGGCGGACTTAACTTTTTGTGTCGTGATATCGACTCCTGCTCGCTCGACACCTCGAGTACGCCTCGCGTCACGACCGGCGGAAGAATCATGTGGGTAGTCGACAAGAGACCGTACATGCAAGAGTCGATCTACGGAGCGACACCGACAGTGGCCGACTCGGCGTTCGTCTCCAAGATGGCCTATCTCATCGGCGACGTCACGGTCGGCGAGCGATCTAGCCTCTGGCCGTTCGTCTGTCTGCGGGGTGACGAGGAGGGCGTCCCGACGACCGTCGGCGACGAATGTAACGTCCAGGAGTTCACAATGCTCCACGGTGCGACCCTCAGAGACAAGGTGTCGATCGGTCACAGCGCCGTCGTCGACTACGCCACCGTCGGCGAACACTCGTTGGTCGGCATCAACAGCGCGGTACTCCAGGGGGCAACGGTCGAAGCGAACTGCCTCGTCGCGGCGGGGAGTCTCGTCCGACAGGGTCAGACCGTCCCGGAGGGGCATCTCGCTTACGGCGTCCCGGCGGAGACGCGGCCGCTGAGCGACGCCCAGCGCGACGAGATCGATCTGGTGTACGAACACTACCTCCAGGTCGGACAGGAGTACAAGCGGACGGGGCGGTTCGAGTGACGCCACAGCTGACCGACCGAACTTCTCGGCACCTCACGCGACACGACTGTGCGGCGTCGACTTCGATTTACCCGTTCGCTCGGACGACTCGCTCTCTCCGAGCGTTTTCCACATGCGTAAACGTCTCGTCGACTCGTCGACGTCTCTTCGCTTCCGTATGACACGCGCGACCGACCGGGCTGGCTGCGATCGTCACGTAGCGAACCGCAAAGAACCGTACACAGCTCTGATTTCGGAGCGTGTAAACAGTCCACACGGACTGGGCAGGGTCGCCGTCCGGGGTCCACCGACTCGGCCATCGGACGTCGCCGTCGCTCCGAGGCTACGTCGTCTGCCGACGAAGAGTGTCTGAGCGTCCGAGCGCTACTTCCCTTCGAACTCGGGATCTCGCTTCTCGCGAAACGCGCGGAGCCCCTTCGCGTGGTCTTCTGTCTTGATGAGCGTACTCTGCGCGAGTGACTCGACGACGCCCGCAGTCCGGAGGTCGGTGTCCCGAGCGGTGTTGATAACTCGCTTGGCGAGACCGAGCGCCTGTGGCGGCTGCTCGAGCAGGTCCGCGGCGTACTCCTGCGCCGCGGTCGACGGGTCGTCCGCGAGTCGCTCGACGACGCCCAACTCGTGGGCCCGCTCCCCGTCGAACAGTTCGCCCGTGAAGATGAGGTCCTTCGCCGTCCCCGCACCGACCGTCTGGACGAACCGCGAACAACCGCCGAGACCGGGGATGAGACCGATGTTGTGCTCGGGGAATCCGAACGTCGCGTCGGAGTTCGCGATGCGGACGTCGCAGGCGAGTGCGAGTTCGAGACCGCCGCCGACGCAGGTGCCGTCGACGGCGGCGATCACTGGTTTCTCCAACTCCTCGATCCCGCTAAACACCCGTCCCAGCACTCGCGAGTTCGACCGAAACTCCTGTGTCGTCCACTGCTGGGCCTCCTCAAACAGACTGATGTCGGCTCCGACCGAGAACACGTCGTCTGCGCCCGCGAAGACGCCGACGCGGACTCGGTCGTCTCGGAGTTCGTCGAGTACGTCGGCGAGTTCGTAGCGCACCTCCTGACTGATCGCGTTGACTGGTTCGTTCGCGAGTCTGACAGTCGCGATTCCGTCGTCGATCGTCACGTCGAGTGTCTCGTAGCTCATCGCTCTCATCAACCGCGGCTACTACAATGGTTTTTTCGGTGAATCGGTTCGAGACGCCGTGAGGCGCTCGTCCCGCGTTCACTCCCAGTCGGGTGACCGTTTCTCGAAGAACGCGGTCAGTCCCTCCTCGAACGACTCGGAGTCGCTGATACGCTTTATCGTGTCCCGCTCGCGTTCGAGATGTCTGTCCAGGTCACCGAACAGTGCCGTGTCGACGAGCGTCTTCGTCTCCGCCTGGACGCTCCGTGGCGGAGCGGTCATCGTCGCCGCGTACTCCGTCGCTCGCGTCTGGAACTCTGCCACGGACCCCTCGTACACGACGTTCGCGAGGCCGAGCTCCTTCGCCTCGGTCGCCTCGATCGAACGCGGTGCGAACAGGAGTTCTCTCGCTCGGTACGGGCCGACCGTCTGCGTCAGGAAGAACGGCGTCGCGTTGTCCGGCGTGAGACCGATTCGGGCGTACGCCGTGTCCAGTATCGCCTCCTCGTGCATGACGACGAGGTCGCAGGCGAGCGCGAACCCGAGTCCGCCACCCGCGGCCGCTCCCCAGACGGCGGCGACGACCGGCGTGTCGGCGGTTCGGAGCGCCCGGATGAACCGGTTCGACGCCGCCGCCGTCTGGTCGATCAGCGACGGTCGCACCTCGTGTGGGGTCTCTTTGAACCCGCGGAGGTCGGCACCGACGGAGAACTCCCCCTCCCCGGTCACCACGACCGACTGTACATCGTCGACCGTCTCCTCGAGCGCCTCCGTCAGCGCGTCGACCATCGACGGCGTGAACGAGTTGGCTACCTCGTCTCTTCCCTCCATCACGATTCTCCCGACGTGCGTCCCGTCGACCGATTCGACGTGTCTGACGACCCGTTCGTGATACCGTTCCGTCTCCACGGTCATTCGAGCACCCTCCGTCGTCGACTCCGTCCGTGTCTTCCAGTCAATCCGAACATCAGTGGACTCCGAGGTACGACTCCATGACTTCACGCTCCGCCAGGAGCTCGGCCGCCGGTGCCTCGTGGACGACGCGACCCGTCTCCAGGACGTACGCGTAGTCCGCGATCTCGAGTGCCATCTCGGCGTTCTGTTCGACGAGCAGGATGGTGGTCCCGTCTTCGTTGAGCTCACGCACCGTCTCCATCACGTCGTCGACGATCTGGGGAGCGAGTCCCTCGGACGGTTCGTCGAGCATGAGGAGGTCGGGCGTCGGCCCGACCATCGCTCGCGCGATCGCGAGCATTTGTTGTTCACCGCCGCTCATCGTCCCCGCGAGTTGGGCGCGCCGTTCGTCGAGTCGCGGGAAGCGATCGAAGACGTCGTCGTGGAACTTCGTCTCCTCGACGTTGGCCGCGAGTGCGACGTTCTCCTCGACGGTGAGGTTCGGAAAGACGCGTCGGTCCTCGGGAACCCACGAGACCCCTTTGCGTCTGACTTCGTGCGGAGTGAGCTCCTGTATCTCGCTGTCGCGAAACCGCACCGACCCCGATGTTGGCGGCGTGAGACCCATCACACTCCGAATCGTCGTCGTCTTCCCGGCGCCGTTGCGACCGACGAGTGCGACGACGTCGCCCTCGTCGACCTCGAGTGAGACGTCGTACAGCACGTGGCTCGGTCCGTAGTGCGCGTCGACCCCGTCGACCTCGAGGATCGGCCTACTCATCGTGCTCCACCACCGAGGTAGGCCTTCTGCACCGCTTCGTTCGTCTGGATCTCCTGGGGAGGACCGGTCGCGAGGAGCGACCCGCGGTTTATGACGGCGACGTTGTCGGCGACCTCCATGACGACCTCCATGTCGTGTTCGACGACGACGAGCGTGAGGTCGTCGGCCAACGTCTGGATCAACTCCTTCGTCTCCCCCGTCTCCTCGGGACTCATCCCGGCAGTCGGTTCGTCCATGAGCAGCACGTCGGGAGCGACCGCGAGCGCGATGCCGATCTCGAGATGTCGTTGCTGACCGTGCGACAGCGTACTGGCGACCTCGTTCGCGATGCTCTCGAGTTCCAGTCGCTGGAGCACGTCGTAAGCGATCTCGAGCGGTTCGTCCAGGTCGGTGTAGTGTGAGACGAAGTTCCGCGGTGCGAACCCCGAGTAGCGCGCCTGTGCGGCCAACCGAACGTTCTCGAGCGCGGTCAGTTCGGGAAAGAAGTTGGTGATCTGGTACGACCGGGCCAACCCCATCTCGACGATCTCGTGGGGTGGACGACCGTCGATTCGTTCTCCGCGGAAGGAGATCCGTCCCGCCGAGGGACCGAACTTCCCGGTGAGGAGATTGAACAGCGTCGTCTTTCCGGCCCCGTTCGGACCGATGACCGCTGTCACCTCCCCTGGCGGGATCCGGAGTGAGAGATCGTGGATCGCTCTGATGGACCCGAAGTCCTTGTCGACGCTATCGAGCTCGAGGAGCGGCTCAACCATGGGCCTTGTTTGACGTTCCCATACATATATCCTTTTCCCGAAGCCTCTTCGTGAGCTGTTTAATTAACCCAACTGGGGGCTGAAACATCACAATTTATAAGTAGGGTTGTCTGAATGAGAGACTATGGTTCGCGAAAGTATACCAGCCAGTGAGTCAAGTGCAACGGCCGACCGACGGACCGCTCCGATCTCCCGGCGACAGTTCGTCGCCGGTGTCGGTTCGGCCGCCTCGGTCTCTCTCGCCGGTTGCACCGGTGGTGGTCCCGGGTCCGGTTTGGAGACGGTGAAGGTGGGGTTCGTACTCCCGTTCTCGGGGACATACTCGCTCTTGGGAGAGAGCATCAGAAACGGGTTCAAACTGCGAGTCGACCAACTCGACGGCGAGATTGGCGGCTCCGAGGTCGAGTACGTCCAGAAGGACACGAGCGCGGACACCGGGACTGGCGTCTCCATCACGCGGGAGTTCATGCAGAAAGAGCAGGTCGACTTCCTCGTTGGCCCCGTCTCCAGCGCCGTCGCCGCGGCGATGCTCCCCGAGGTCGAGAAACAGGGGACTGCGGTCTGGCTGAACGCCAACTCGGGGAACTACAAACTCGTCTCGGAGGGGTGCAGCAAGTACCACTTCAGGACCGGGTTCAACTCCTGGCAGACGAGCGCACCGCTCGCCCAGTACGTGAACGACAACGTCGCGGACAACGTGTTCCTCGCGTACGCCGACTACGCGTTCGGCCAGCAGTCGAAGACGTTCTTCAAGGAGGCGTTCGAGGAGGCCGGCGGCACCGTCGTCGGCGAGGTGGGTGCACCGCTCGGGACGTCCGATTACTCGTCGTTCCTGCAGAAGATCGACAACAGCGGCGCCGACGCCGTCTACTCGTTCTTCGCCGGCGGTGACGCCGTCAACTACGTCAAACAGTTCTCCGAGTTCGGGCTCCGAGAGAAGATGACCCAGACGGGCAGCGGCTTCCTCCTGTCTGCGGACACCCTCAGCGCACAGGGTACGGACGCACTGGGCATGTACTCGCTCCTGCACTACACGCCGACGAAGCAGACCGAACGGAACACGGCGTTCGTGAAAGCGTACCGCGGAACTCACGACACGGCACCGAACGTGTACGCCTGTCAGGGGTACGACTCCGCGCTGGCCGCCGAGAAATCCGTGACGGAGGCCGAGGGCACCGACGTCGACTCGCTCGTGGGTTCGCTCTCGGGGGCCAGCATTGACAGCCCGCGGGGGAGCTTCACGTTCAACCAGCAGACGCACGACCCCATCCACGACCTCGACGTACGGCAGGTGGTCGAGGGCGACGACGGCGTCACGAACGAGGTCGTCGAGACGATCGAAGGCGTCGAAGGACCGACGTGGGGTTGCAGCCTCTGAGATGATCGGACTCGACGCATTCGCGAAGGCGACGCTCCTCGGGGTCGAGATGGGGATGACGCTCATGCTCATCACCGTCGGACTGACTCTCATCTTCGGGATGATGGACGTCATCAACTTCGCACACGGATCGCTGTACATGCTCGGCGCGTACCTCGGGTTCGCGGTGGCGACCGAACTCGGGAGCTTCTGGCTCGCGTTACTCGTCGCTCCCGTCGCCGTCGCTCTCGTCGGCGCGCTCGTCGAGGTCTTCACGATTCGCCCGCTCTACGGGCGCAACCCACTGTACCACATCCTCCTCACCTTCGGACTCGCCATCGTCGTCCAGGGGTTGGTGACCGAGGTGTGGGGCGGGCAGGTCCGAAACATCCAGACGCCGGAGCTCCTGAGCGGGGCACTCGACCTCGGCTTCCTCACCTACCCCACCTACCGCGTGTTCCTGCTCGTCACGAGTACGCTCGTCGTGTTCGCATTGTGGGTCGCGATCACTCGTTCGAACTTCGGCGTGCTCATGCGGGCCAGCGCCCACGACTCCGAGATGGTCGACGCACTCGGCATCGACGTCGCGAGGGTCTTCACCGCGGTGTTCGTCCTCGGGTCGGCGCTCGCGGGACTCGCCGGCGTCCTGCTCGGAGCCGCCCGTGCGGTAGACCCCTCGATGGGTGTCGGGATCATCATCCAAGCATTCGCCATCGTCGTCATCGGCGGTCTCGGGAGCTTCCGGGGTGCGGTCGCGGGTGCCCTTGTCGTCGGACTGCTCAACGCGTACGGACCGTTGTTCGCCCCGTCGCTGACGGACACGCTCGTCTTCGTCCTGATGGCGGTGGTGCTTCTGGTCAAACCGACCGGTCTCTACGGCCAACCGGAGGGTGCCTGATGGCGACGAAAGACGTCGTCGACCGGCACTCCGCGGTGGAAAGCGAGGAGGTCAAGATCGTCGGCCGCACCGGCCGGGTCGCGCTCGTCGTCGTGGGTGTCGTCCTCGCGCTCTTCGCACCGGTCGCACAGATGATCCAGCCGTTCTGGATGAACCTCATGACGACGGCGCTCATCTTCGCGCTCTTCGCGCTCAGCCTCGATTTCGTCTTCGGTTACGCCGGGTTGCTCTCGTTCGGGCACGCGGCGATGTTCGGAGCCGGCGGGTACACAGTCGCGCTCCTCCTCGAACACGTGACCCAGAACGCGCTGATCGTCCTCCCGCTCGCCGTGGTGACCGGCGTCGTCGTCGCGGCGTTGATCGGGTGGCTGAGCGTCCGTGCGAAGGGTATCTACTTCGCGATGCTGACGCTCGCGTTCGCCCAGCTACTCTACACGACGGCGTTCAACGACATCCTCGCGACCGTGTTCGGCGTGAGCGAGGTGACCGCCGGCGACGACGGACTCGTCGGCATCCCGTCGTACGAACTCGCGGCGTTCACCGTCGACTCGCTGATGACGTATTACTATCTAGCGCTCGTCGTCGTCGCGCTCTCGTTCGTCGCGATCCTCCGTCTCGCCAACTCCCCGTTCGGGCGGGCACTCGAAGGCGTCCGTGAGAACGAAGAACGGATGGCGTTCGTCGGCTACGACGTCCGTCGCTACAAAATCGCCGCGTTCGCCATCAGCGGCGGATTCGCCGGTCTCGCAGGCGGGCTGTTCGTCCCCTTCCAGAGCACCGCTCACCCCGAGATACTCCACTGGATGACGAGCGGGGAGCTCATCGTCATGACGCTGCTCGGCGGGATGGGCACGCTCTGGGGGCCGATGGTCGGTGCGGCCACGGTCATCTTTCTGGAGGACGTCCTCTCCAGCGTCGGCAACTGGGAGATCATCCTCGGCTCCATCTACGCGCTCGTGGTCATCTTCGCGCCGACCGGTATCGCCGGTGCGATCAAGTCGCTCAAACGGGACCCGCACGCGGCGATCACGAACGTCCCGTC
Organism: Halogranum roseipondis; assembly: GCF_059695585.1. Lineage (NCBI taxonomy): Archaea > Methanobacteriati > Methanobacteriota > Halobacteria > Halobacteriales > Haloferacaceae > Halogranum > Halogranum roseipondis. The sequence goes on along the minus strand of NZ_JBUEED010000008.1, from coordinate 59,104 downwards.
GGTCCTCCGCGACTACGTCGAGAAGGTTCGAGGGTAGGTTGGTCGCGGCCCCCTTCTCGTCGTTCTCGCTTTCGCTGTCCGCTCGCTGTTTTCACCGCAAGTTATTTCATGGTAAACCGGTATGGTCTAGCCGGATATGCAAGAGAATATCCCACAGGGGTACCTCCCCGACCAGGATACCACTCCGGATTTCGTTCATCCACTCCCCGAGCTACACTACCCAAACCAGATCAACGTCGCCGCAGAGCTCGTCGACAGCCACGTCGCCGAAGGTCGTGGCGAGAACGTCGCCATCAAGTTCGAAGAGACGGAACTGACGTACGCCGAGTTGGAGGAGCGGGTGAACCGGCTCGGCAACGCGCTTCGCGAACTGGGTGTCGAGTCGGGCGACCGCGTACTCGTCCGGTTCTCGAACCGGCCCGAAGCCATCGTCTCGTGTCTGGCGGTACAGAAGATCGGCGGCGTCGCGCTCCCGTCGATGAAACTGCTCCGAGCGAAGGAGCTGACGTACATCATCAACGACGCCGAGGCGACGGCCGCCATCGTCTACGACAAACTGTTCGACGAACTCGACGCCGCGCTCGACGATCTGGAGACGCTCGAAGAGGTGATCGTCGTCGACCGGGACGGGACCGATCGCGACCACGACCACCGCGACTTCGACGAGCTCCTCGAAGCAGCCTCTCCGGAGCTCGAACCACACGGGACGGAGCGGGACGACCTCGCGTTGATGCTGTACACGAGCGGGACGACCGGCCGTCCGAAGGGGACGTTCCACACGCACCGCCAACTGCTCGCGACCGCCGACAGCTACGCGCGATACTGTCTCGAACCGACCGAGGACGACGTCTTCGGCGGAAACCCACCGCTCCCCTTTGCGTACGGTTACGGCGGTCTGGTCACGTTCCCGCTCCGGTTCGGAGCGAGCACGGCTCTCGTCGAGGATGCGACGCCCGAGTCGCTGCTCGAGGCCGTCGACTCCCACGGCATCACCGTCTTCTGTTCGATTCCCACGGGGTACAATCAGATCCTCGCGAAGCATCCCGACGGTCCCGACCAGTACGACGTCTCGTCGCTCCGAGTGGGGATGAGCGCGGGTGAACCGCTCACGCCGACGACGTTCGACGAGTTCGAAGAGGAGTACGGTATCCCGCTACTCGACGGTATCGGGACGACGGAGATGCTCCACATCTTCGTCAGCCACCGACACGACGGTCAGATCGACCCGAGTGCGACCGGGTTCCCGGTGCCCGGCTACGAGGCGAAGATCGTCGACCCGGACACCCAGGAAGAGGTTCCCCGCGGCACGCCGGGTCTCCTCGCCGTCCGCGGACCGACCGGGATGACCTACTGGAACCGCCCGGACAAGCAGGAAGAGGTCGTCCTCGACGGCTGGTCGCTCCCGGGCGACATCTTCGTCCAGCGCGAGGACGGTCGCTTCGAGTACAAATCACGCCGTGACGACCTCATCATCTCCAGCGGCTACAACATCCCCGGCCCCGAGGTCGAGACGGTGCTGGAGGGACACGAGTCGGTCGCCGAGGTGGCCGTCGTCGGCGTCCCGGACGAAGAGCGCGGTCAGATCGTCAAAGCGTTCGTCGTCGGGACGCCCGCCGCCGAGACGGGCGACGCGCTGGTCGACGAGCTCCAGAACCTCGTGAAGAACACCCTCGCGCCGTACAAATACCCACGAGAGGTCGAGTTCGTGGAGACGCTCCCGCGAACGGAGACCGGAAAGATCCGGCGGACCGAACTCAGAGAGCGCGAACGGCAAGTCGCCTGATCGGACGTCTCCGTCTGTGAGTCGACGCCCTCCTACAGAGTCACTTCTTTCCCGACGACCGGCCGGTAGTCGTCGATTCGACCGCCTCCTCGTTTCTGCGATCGACCCTCTCTCTATTGTTAACGAACGACGTATACAGACGCGTTTACGGTTATCCGACCGTTTCGCTCTCAACCACTTCCGACCGCGATCCGCGAGCGAGACCATGAGGGTGCAACCACCACTACCGTCGGCAGACAGGCCACGTCTGCCGTTTCTCGATTCAGTTCTCACTCCAGACGGGGGCCGGCGTGGCGCCTGCGTTACAGACATAGGTTTGTAATCTCTTACGGGCGGTTTTGTATACACCAAACGTAAACGCCAGTCGTGGACGGCAACCCACGTCGTCGCCACTCATCGGTTCGGGATGGACGCAGAAGGAGAGGGGTGGATCAGGCTCAGCTACGGACCGGTGTTAGTCTCGATCTTCAGATCGGAGCGGGGTTTGGCGATACACGTCAGTACGTATCCTTCCCCTCGTTCGCTGTCCGAGAGGAACATCCCCTCCGTCTGGTCGACCTCACCCTCGAGAATCATCCCCGAGCAGACGCCGCACACTCCCATCCGACACTGGTAGTTGAGGTCGAGGCCAGCCTCCTCTGCTGCTTCGAGCAACGGCTTGTTGGCCGGAACCTCGAGGGTGATTCCCTCGTCGACGAACTCGACTTCGTACGTTTCGATCATGTTACTCGAGGCGCTTTTCGTAGACATGTTCGACCGGACGGAGCCCGAGTGCTTCGTAGATCTCCTCTGCGGCGTCGTCACCTTCGAGCGTGTTGATCCGGAAGAAGTCGACGTCGCGTGGCGGACTCGCGAACCACTCTGCTGCAGCGTCGACGAGCGCTTCGCCGATTCCGTGTCCTCGGTGGGATTCGGCGACGTAGTGACCGTTGATGTAGCCGTGGTTCTCGAGGCGGAAGATCGGGTGGTTTCCCATCACTCGCGCTTCGGCGATCCCGACGAGCTCGCCCTCGTGTTCGGCCACGAACACGGTGCCGTACTTCGAATCGACGAGTTGGCTCTCGAAGTACGAGAGCCACCGATCGTTCGCACTCTCTTTGTGGCGGTACCGCTCGTCGTACTCCGAGAGGTGGGCCGTGAACCCGTGCCACAGCTCCAGTAGCTCGTCTCCGTCGCTGGGACTGGCTTGTCTGACAGTGAATTCCATACCGGATGGTCGGCAACCTACGGTAAATATGTTGTCCCTCTCGAAGATCGGACAGTTCTCGGCCGTCCCGCGACGGATCCCGTCGACGACGACGTCGGGACGGCCGAGACGCCGTACCGCCTCGACGTCGTCTCCGTCGTAGCGGACCCTCGGTCCAGCCCAGTCGCTTCCGAGCGGAGCCCAGACGGCCACCCGTTCGCTGCCACGGAGACAGTGGAGGGGTCACTGTCTGCGACCCGAACTGTCGATCGGCCTTCGGCGACGCGGATTCGCGTGCACACGAGCATACGTTGCGACGTTGTCCCGCAAGTGGCGACGTTGTCCCGCATCGGCGTGGGCTCCCGTTTCGTCTCTCGAAGCATCGGTCTCTCGCACGCTCGACTCGGTTTTGACACTGTTATAACACTAGAAAGAGTTATTAACGATGGCTCCTCATGTTTAGCTGAGGCAACCACTATGGTCAGCGAGCAGCAGTTCAAGAAAGAGCTGCAGAACGGACGGATGATCGAATCGACCGACGAGATGACCGACGGCTATCTAGAGGCGCTGAAGACGATCCTCAAGGTGTCGGGCGACACCGAACTCATGAGTGCCCCCGCGTACTACGAACAGTCGCTCAACGCGCCCAGTCTGGACGCTCGGACGTCGTGCGTGAGCGTGATTCAGGACGAACTCGGTCACGGACACATCGCCTACCGGCTGCTGGAGGACCTCGGTGTCAGCCGCGAGGAGCTGATCTACGAGCGAGAACCCCACGAGTGGCGGAACACGTACGGGTTCGACCAGCATCTCGACAACTTCGCCGAGCTGGTCTCCGCACACGGGATGTTCGACCGAGCCGGGATCGTCCTCCTGGGAGACATCCACGAGAACACCTCGTACGCACCCTGGAAGCGTGCACTGACGAAGGTGAGCAAGGAAGAGCAGTTCCACCTGCGTCACGGCGAGACGTGGATGCGTCGGCTCGCCCGGAAGAACGACAAGACGAAACAGAAGGTGCAGGAGGCGGTCGACTGGATGTTCCCCATCGGCGTCGAGTGGTTCGGCCTCCCGGACGACCAGAAGAAGCACGACGACCAGTTGGAGTACCGCATCAAAGGGAAGTCGAACGACGAACTCCGACAGGACTGGATGGACAGCACCGTCCCGCTCTGTAACGAACTCGGCCTGGACGTCCCGGCCCACTACGACGAGGAGCAGGGAGAGTACGTCCTCGAGTACGACATGCCGATCGCGTTCGACGAGGACAACAAGGAGTGGCTGTACGACCAGCCCATCTCCTGGTCCGACGTCATCGACCGCTGGCGCTCGCGTGGCCCGGCGAACGAGAAGTACGTGAACATGCTCCAATCCGGGAAGCTGGAGGTCAAAGCATGAGCGTGAACGCGGCGTCCCACGAGAACAGTACAGTCGAACTCGGACCCGACGAGGAGACGACGACGTTCGAGCGCGAACTGTGGGACCTCATCGACGAGATCCCCGACCCCCACATCCCCGTCAGCCTCGTGGAGATGGCGATGATCTACGACGTCGAGGTCGACGACGGCGACGTCACCGTCGAGATGACGTTCCCGTGTATGGGCTGTCCCGCCTACGAGTTCATCAAGTCGGACATCAGGAGCATCCTCCGTCCGGTAGCGGGCGTCGACTCCGTGACGGTCGACGTCGTCTGGGACCCGGTCTGGACGAAAGACATGCTCACCCCCGAGGTACGCGAGAAGATGCGCGAGGCAGGTATCAGCCTATGAAGTACGAAGTCTTTGCCCGACTCAACGCGGGCGACGAGACGATCCACGTGGGCCGCGTCGAGGCGGATAGCGACACGCTGGCGAAGTCGTACGCGCGGACCACGTTCGACGAGGAGAGCTGGGACCACATGATCGTCGTGCAACGAGAGCACATCGTCGAAGTGACGGGCGAACACGCGGCACCGTCGCCGGAGGTGGACGCATGAGCGAGTGGCCGACCGAGGCGGTCAACTACGTCCAGGCCATCGCCGACACGAAGTTGGTACTGTCCCACCGGTACGCCGAGTGGATGCTCGGCGGCCCGACGCTCGAAGACGACATCGGTGGCGCGAGCGCCGCCCAGGACGAGGTCGGCCACGTCCGCCAACTGTTCCGTCTCCTCGAGCAGCAGGGGCGCGACTCCGAGTGGTTGGCGGGGAACCGCGACCCCGACGAGTTCTGTAACGCGGAACCGCTCGACGACGCGCCCGACACGTGGGTCGAGTACGTCGCGACCGTCTCCGCCGTCGACAGAGCGACCTGGTACATGCTCGACTCGATCACCTCCGAGGACTTCCGCGGGTTGGGCGAGAAGATCGGCGAAGACGAGTTCTTCCACCTCGAGTATCAGGACGCTCGACTGGAGACGCTCGCCGACGAGAGTCCCGACGAACTACAGGCGGCGCTCGAAGTGGTACTGCCGCAGGCGCTGACGTTCGTCGGCCCCGCGGGATACGACGCCGACGCGGACCCACTCGTGCAGGCTGGCTTCACCGACCGCTCGGCAGCGGAACTCCGTTCCGCACTCTTCAGCCACTACGAGACGCTGCTCGCGGGAACTGACGTCTCGCTCGACGGCGTCGACACCGACGGGCCGACGGTCGACGAGTGGGATAGCAGGCGCAGACGGGTCAGTACCAACGCGATCAGCCAGTCGGTCGTCGACTCGCTCGTCGGCGTCAAAAACAAGCAGTTCGCGGCGGAATGAGCGTCATGAACGACGAGTCGGACGCGGAGCAGTTCGTCCCGACGTGTCCCTACTGTGGGTCACGAGACGTCGAGCAGGAGTCGGCGTTCGGGTCGGAGATTTCAAAGAGTCAGTACTACTGCAACGGCTGTCACACGATGTTCGAGCGGCTCAAGTACGACGGCGACCGGCCCGACACCGGTCGCTGAGCTACGGTGCGAGCCGTCTGAAGTCCCACGTGACCTCGGTCCGTGGCTCCAACGCGATCTTCACTCGATCGTGTCCATCCGCTCCGTCTATCGACTTCACCGTCCCGAAGAGCGCCCGCTCGATCGCTTTCTCGGTCTCTCTGTCCTCGACGACGCGTGCGTCGCCACGCCACATGATCCCCCGGTGTTGGATGTACTCGTGTCCGCCGGCGTCGACGACCGCCGAAGCCTTCTCGGTCGCTCTGACGTTCCGCGTCTTGATCGAATCGTCGTCTGTCTCGAAGCAGATCATCCCGTCCACCTCGGCGAACTGGACTGGAACCACGTGCGGGAGGCCGTCGGCGTCGACGGTCGCAAAGCGCGCGATCGGCACTTCTTCGAGGAGTTCTGCTCGCTTCTGGTCGGTGAGTGCGATCTTGTCGTAGTCTCGAGGCACACTCTCCGTTGGGGGATGTCCAACATGATTCTTACTCTATGGAAACCTATATGTGGGTGGGTCGTGATGACATGGATGTAATGGACGCGTTTAGCGACCTCGAGCTAGAGAACTTTACGACCGAGATGGACGGCCACGTGGGCATCCTCCGGATCGACCGCCCGCCGGCAAACGCACACGACCTCGACATGATCATCGAGCTCCAGTCGGCAGTGGAGAGCATCCGCTTCGACGAGGAGGTTCGTGTGGTCGTGCTCGCGAGTGGGAACGAGAAGTTCTTCTCCTCGGGATACGACATCCAGGCGCTGCAGGACGAGCCCGGTCGTCACATCGGGAAAGCCAGCCAGACGAGCAAAGAGACGATCATGAAGATGCGGACGACGGACACGCTGTTCATCGCCGCAGTGGACGGCCACTGTATGGGCGGCGGTCTCGAGTTCGCCCTCGCCTGTGACTTCCGCTACATCGGCGACGACGACTCGTACAACGTCGGCGTCCCGGAGGTCGAGCTCGGACTCATCCCCGGCGAGGCCGGTACGCAGCTGCTCCCGCGCTACATCGGCCGCTCGAAAGCGCTGAAGATGATGGTGACCGGCGAGACGCTCAACCCGCAAGAGGCGCTCGACGTCGGCCTGTTCGACGAGATCCACCCGCCGGAGGAGCTCGAAGAGAAGGCCCTCGAGTTCGCCCACCAGGTGGCCGAACTCCCGAACCGCGCGGTCGGCTTCGACAAACTCGCCGTCAACGAGGGGATGGAGCTCCCGCTCTGGGACGCACTCGCCCACGAGCGCGAACTCCAGAACCAGCTCTTCGAGACGGACGGTGCGAAGGAAGGGATCTCCGCGTTCCTTGAGAAGCGCGAACCCGACTTCATCGCGGCCGAACTCGGCGACAAGGAAGTCGAAGACGTCACCGCCGACGACTGAGCCACCACCGAAGACGCACAGACGCGACCGTCTAACCACTTTTTCAGCTGCAAGTCCCGTCAGCGACAGCGGTGTCGGTTTCCTCTCCGACCAGTCGTGACTCTGCGTGTCGGCGTCGGCTCCGTCGTGTAGCTGTCGCACGACCGGGAACCGTGGAGAGAACGAGCGTGTGGTGGAATGGATTCGGTCGCCGCGCGTCTCAGAGGCCGAGCGCTTCGCGGGCGACGGTGGTCTTCTGAATCTCCGAGGTGCCACCGATGATACTCAGGATCTTCGCGTCTCGGTAGTACCGTTCGAGCGGCAGGTCCGTCTGGTACCCTTTGCCCCCGTGGACCTGCATCGCGTTCCGCGTGACGAACTCGGCGGTGTGGCTCGCGACGAACTTCGCCTTGCTGGACCCTCGGGTGTCACCCTCGGCGGCCGCAATCGACGCCGCCGAGTCGAACGTCAGATGGCGGGCACCGTCGAGTTTCGCGTCCATCTCCGCGACGAGTATCTGGACGGCCTGATAGTTCCCGACGGCCTGGCCACCCTGTTCCCGTTGCCCGGCGTAGTCGACGGCACGGTCGAACGCCGCCTGCGCGATCCCCGTTCCGATGGCGGCCAGCCCCGTCCGGGCCATGTCGATGGTTCCCATCGCGATACGGAATCCTCGCCCTACCTCGCCGAGCAGCGCGTCCTCCCCGACGACGACGCCGTCCATCGTCGAGTCGCCGGTGACGTGGCCGCGCATCCCCATGAAGTCCCGTCGCTCGAACTCGAACCCGTCGACGTCCTCCGCACTCGGCACCAGTAGGACGCTTACGCCGTGGGAGTCCTCCGGTGCCGGGTCGACGCGAGCGACGACCAGATGGACGTCTGCGACCCCTGCGTTCGTCCCGAACGACTTCTCGCCCGAGAGAACGTACTCGCCGTCTCGGTGTTCGGCGCGCGTCTCCAGTTCGGTCGGCGAACTCCCCGCTCCCGGTTCCGTGAGGAGCATCGACCCGATCCGTTCGCCGGCGACCATGGGTTCGAGGTACTGCTCGCACTGCGACTCTGTACCGAACCGTGCGACGGGAAGCGCGGCGAACGTGTGCCCCTGGATGCTCTCTGCGACCGCGCCGCTCGCCTGTGCGATCTGCTCGACTGCGAGACAGTAGGAGACGAAGTCGGAGTCGAGACCGCCGTACTCCTCGGGGAGGAGGATGCCGAGCAGGTCGTACTCCGCGGCCGCCTCCATCACGTCTCGCGGGAACTCGTTGGACGATTCGATCTCTTCGGCTCGGGGTTCGACGATCTCGGTGACGAACGCGGCAGCCTGGTCACGGACCTCCCGGTTCTCCTCGGAGAGGGAGTTCTCTATGAGCGCCATGTGAGAACAACACACGCCGGGGCTCATAAACTCTTCCGATGCGTCACCCATCTCGAACGTCGGTGCCGGGTCGGCCGCCGACGGTCGCCGCTCGAAGGAGTGTCACTCGGGGGAGTTCGAGAACCCCATCTCGCTCCACTGTTCGGTGACGAACTCGCGAACGTCCTCGGGGAACGACGTCTCGAAGCCGACCCGCGGTGCGATGTACTCGTCGTTCCACCGCGGGTCCCACGTCGCGTCGATGTACAGACGCGAGCCGGTCTCGCCATCGTGACGGTAGTGCGTCGCCGTCGCCGCCGGCGCGGAGGGGTCGCTGAACTGCCAGTCGTGCGACGGGTGTGCCTTCACCCAGATGTCGTCGAACGCTCGTGCGAGGTTCGCGGGCGGTGCGTCTTCGTCGAGGACGATCACCTTGTCGAACAGTCGGGAAAATGAGAACAGCGTGTTCGCGAGCTGCCACTCGAATCCGGCGTAGAGAATCTCGCTGGAGATGAGACAGACGCCCAACTTCGTCTCCACGGGGAGCGAGACCCACTTCACCGGTTCGACGCCCCAGTAGTGGTTGACGCGCCGGAGCAGGCGGGCCGATTCGACGAGACTCAGGAGATGCACGTCGTCGGCGAGCGGTGCGCCGAGCGGCGAGAACGGGACGATCGGGTCCTCGCGGGTGGCGACCGACGACAGCCGGACGGCTATCGTCGCCGTCGAGGTCGCGTGCTCCCAACTCTCCACGGGACCGTCTCCGCCTTCGACGTCGGCGCCGGTGACTTCTCCCTCGAAGACGATCTCGCTGCTCGACGGGACCAACCCACCCTCCGTCGTCGCGAGCGGGAACTCGTCGAGCGCGTTCGCGATCGCGATCGGGTTCGAGAAGCCAGTGTCGCCGGTCCACCGGAGCGTCGCGGCGACGAGACCCGCCACCGGTACGCCGAGTGCGATCGTCACCGAACTCCCGGTCGACAGCGCCCGTGCGAGTTCCTCGGGGACGACGGCTTCGAGACGGTCACCCCGCGTCACTTCGGCTCGCACCGGCGCCCACGTCGGCTCGCCGTCGGTCGAGACCGCGAGTAGGCCAAGTGTGACCGTCGGCGTGTGCGAACCGCCGAGACCGGGGAGTCCGAGCGCGAACAGGTCGTCGTCTCGCGGTTCCGCGTCGAGCTCTCTCTCGCGAAGCGACGACGTCGACGCGTCCGCCTGCGAGACATGCTGTACGAGAGTCGTGTACTCGTCGTCGACGCCGAGCGCCGACGCCGACCGCGACCACGGCTTGGTCGCGCGTGGCTGCATCTGATCCGGGCCGCCGTACACGCCGCTCACCACTCGCGTCCGCTTGGCAGCGTTCTCGAAGCGGAGCGCCGGACCGTTCTCTCGGGCCGCTTCCGCCGCTATCGCGGGGAGGTCGGTCGTCCAGTGGACCGCCTCCTCGACCGTGAGCAACGCCTCGGCCTCGTCGAGCGCCGCGACGTGGTCGCGGAGGGAGGTCATCGGTCACCCTCCGTCGGCGACGCCAGCGACAGCCCCGCTCGCGAGAGCGTCTCCCGCGCCTCCCGTCTCAGTTCCTCGTCGCCGAGATACGGGGAGGCCGGAGCGCGCTCTTCGTCGCTCGTCGCGTCGATGTACGCCTTCGCCGTCTTGGTCTTCGAGGTGCCGGTCTCGGCGTCGCCCTTCTCCTCCGGGGTTTGGTAGATGTTGAGCGGTACCTTCGGCATCGTCTCGACGCCGAACTGGTAGAAGTCCTCGTTCGGGTCGGCGTTGAGTGCGATCGCTTCGAGCACCGCTCGCTGGTCCAGCGGGTCGATGTCGCTGTCGACGAACACGAAGAAGTCGACGTGGAGCATCCCCCACGTCGTGAAGATGAAGTTCGCGAGGTTGTGCAGATACCCCTGCTCGGATCGGTCGGTCGCGACGGTGTACACCGTCCGCGGCGTGAACCGCCACGGCGCGCACCGTTCGACGTTGAACCCGGCGGTTCGGAGGCCGAGCGTCGCGTCCGGGCCGACGCAGGCCAACTCCATCGTGCTGCTCGAGTTGAGGTCGTGACCCGTCCCGGCCCCTTCGACGCAGAAGGGGATGTAAGGTTCGCTGCGGTGCGTGATCGCGTCGACTTTGAACACGGGCATCGACCGTCTCGGTCCGTGCATGTAGCCGAAGTAGTCGCCGAACGGCCCCTCGTCGAGTCGCCGCTCGGGCAGCACCGTCCCCTCGATGACGACCTCCGCGCTCGCCGGGACGTGGAGGTCGTTCGTCTCACACTGGACGAGCTCGACCGACTCCCCCTTGAGTCCGCCCGCGTAATCCGCTTCGTCTCGCCCGGTGGGGATCCACATCACCGACGAGAAGTACACCGCCGGCTCCGTCCCGATGGCGATGGCGACCGGCATCGGTTCGTCGCGTCGCTCGTACTTGTAGTAGTAGAGGTTCGGCGTCTGCTCGCCGGCGAGAAACAGGACGCTCGCCTTCGTCCCCGAGTGGATCATCGCCCGGTGGTACGACCAGTCGACCCACTCGGAGTCGGGGTCGGTCGTGATCATCGTGTGCAGGTTCGAGTACCGTCCGCCGTCGCCCGCGTGGATGTACGGCCAGGGGAACTCGAACAGATCGACGTCTCCGCCGGTCCGTACTACCTCCTTACAGGCCGCGTCCTCCTCGTCGACGACCGTCGGCGGAATCGGCGACTTGAGTCGGTCGATGATCGTCTCGTAGTACTCGTCTCCGGACAGTCCGTCCGGGAGTCCGAGTGCCGCCGCGACCCTGTCCCACGGTCGTCGTCGAGTCCCACGGTAAGGGTCGCCGACCAGTCTCGCCTCTGTCTCGCCGGGGTTCGTGATGGTCTCGAAGACCGGAATCCTGTCGTCCGTCTTGTCGGCCATCATCGTGAGTGCGCTGGCCTGCAGGTTCCACGAGACCTCCCGTGAGATACGGTTCAGTTCGTCTCGCGACTCGAGGAGTTGGAGATAGTCGCGAAAGCTCTCGACGGTCATCTACTCTTCACCTCCCAGCCGGGTGGCCAACTCCTCACGCTCGAGTTCCGTCCGGACGTCGACGTAGGTGTCGACGAGCTCGGAGTACTCGTCGGAGAGATGCTCGCCGAGTATCGACCGAACTGCCTCCGACACCGACTGGTACCGGCCAGTCTCGACCAAGTACAACAGTAGCGCACGGAGTTCATCCGAACGCGCGTTGACGACGTTCGACTCGTCTTGACTCCGGTGGATACAGTCGCGTAAGACCTCCGTGTCGACGTCGGTGAGCGTCACGTCGGTTTCGATAATCTCGATGTACCACTGTTCTTCGACGTTCTCGTGTGGTCCTCGAACGATCGTCAACGGGTCGGGCGACTCTAGACTCTCCGGACTCCGGTCGATCCGCGCTCGAGTGGTGAAGATCTCTTTCGTCTTCGAGTCGGTGACTTGGATCGTGATCTCTCCCGAGAGATCGTCCGGAAGGTGTTCCTCGGACGTGACGTACTCGGCCGTCATCGCCACCACCTTGATGGCTGCGGGAGAACGTTGTATTCCATACGCGTAAACAATTACACGATACCACATAAGTCCTTCCCGGTTCTTCAGTATGGTTCTCTCTCACACGTGCCGACAGTAACCCCGTCGACCGCTCCTCTCTCGGTCGGACACGAGCACTTTTGTCCACCGAGACGAGTTACCACAGACGACTACCTATGTTGTACTACGAGGACCTCGAAGTGGGGAACGTCCACGGACTCGGCAGTCACCGCGTGACCAGAGACGAGTTGGTCTCGTTCGCCGAGCAGTACGACCCACGACCACAGCACGTCGGTGAGTCGACTCGGAGTACGGAGAACCGAGACGTCGTCGCCAGCGGGTGGCAGGTGTCGAGTATCTGTATGCGACTGCTGGTCGACGAGTTTCTCTCGGAGACGGCCGCGTTGAGTGCGTTCGGACTTGAGGAGTTGCGGTGGCCGCACCCGGTTCGGCCAGGTGACACGATCACCGCGTACTACACGATCGCCGACAAGCGAGTCTCCGAGAGTCGAGACGACCGCGGCTACGTCGACAACGAAGTGACCGGCTACAACCAACACGACGAGGAGGTCGTCTCCTGGCAGGCGACGACGATCTTCAAACGACGGGAGTAGCTGCCTCTCGTTCTCGGCAGCCAACGACGGTTCGTCGCTCGCAAGCGCTCTCCAGCGCCGTCCGTAGACGGGGGAGAGGAGCGAACAGGTTCGATGAGCTACCTGCGTGCATGTCAGAGGCGACCCTGTCCCGTCTACGGTCGTACTCCTCTCTCGTTCCCAATCAAGCGTGATGTTCCGACAAAGCTCGCTCGAACCGCAACCGGCCATCGCCAGTCCGTCCGAATCGATCGGTCCCTCCCGAGGACGCTCACAACTTCTCTCCGGGGACGCTCACCGCAACTGATCGATCGTCTCGACGAACGACACCAACGTGTCGCGAGTCACGTGAGGCATACAGACGATCCGCAACTCGCCGTTCGCCGTCCGAGAGAGACGCCACCCTCGGTCGCGGAGCCGCTCGAACAGTCGCTCGGGAACGCTCGCAGCCACGAGCGGCAACGTCGGTTCGACGACGTCGAACCCGCGAGTCGACAGCGCCTCGGCCAGCCACGCTGCGTCCGCCATCGAGGTCTCGAACTGCTCGCGGTAGCCGTCCGGCCAGAGCTCTCCGAGGACCGCCGCGGCACTCGCGACGCCGGCACCCGACCGCGTTCCCGTGAGCGTCGCCTGCGACGTCGATTCGAGATACGGCGTCTCGACGGCCAGCGTGTCCATGATCTCCCGGCCCCGGGCGAGGAACCCACCCGCAGGGACGGCCGCCTGCCCGAGTTTGTGGGGATCGATGGTCATCGTGTCGACGGCCGCGTCGGCGAAGTCCCAGTCGTACTCCGTGAACGGGAGATAGAACCCGCCCCAAGCGGCGTCGACGTGCGTGAAGGCGTCGACCGCCGCTGCGAGATCGGCGAGTGCCGGAATCGGGTCGACGCGCCCGTACTCGGTCGACCCGGCGACCCCGGCGACGAGCACCGTCTCTCGGTCTGTCGCCGCTTCGACCGCGTCGACGTCCGCGACGAGACGCTCGGTGAGCGGCACAGTCCGGAGTTCGACGTCCAACACGTCCGCAGCCTTGTGGAAACTGAAGTGGGCGTGTTCCGGGACGACGACGTTTGGGTCGTCGACGTCGTGGACGTCGCGCGCGGCGCGAACGGCCTGGATGTTGGCCTCAGTCCCACCGGAGGCGACGTAGCCCTCGACGTCGGGCCGTCCTGCGAGCTCACCGAGCCGTTCGACGACCTCGCTCTCCAACCGAGCGACGGTACGGTAGGTGGTCGGGTCTCCCGGGTTCGTCGCCAGGAAGCGACTTGCCGCCTGCCGAGCGAGCGGATGGGGGTCGGTACACATCGACGAGAGAACCCGACGGAAGCTCTGGGGTTCGCGGGTCACGGTGTGCGTGGCCATTGTGACGGTATCACACTGATCGCGTTCTCCCGGCATAAAAGACTGGTTTCGCTCGACGACGCCGACTGTCTGCGTGCGGTATCTTATCACGAATCGTGAATAGGTGTACCATACCGAAACGCTCAAATGAAACGTACCTGTTTTATAATTCGAGTCATGCAAGAGAATCTCCCAGAGGAGCACCTTCCCGACGGGGAACACGCTCCCGACCCGGTTTACGCTCTTCCCGAAGTGAACTATCCCGAGTACGTCAACGTGGCGGAGGAACTCGTCGACCGTCACGTGGAAGAGGGCCGCGGAGACAACGTCGCTATCCGATTCCGGGAGCGAGAGATCACGTACGAAGAACTCTTAGAGAAGGTGAACAGTCTGGGCAACGCACTACGTTCGCTCGGCGTCGAACCCGGCGACAGGGTGTTAGTTCGCTTCCCTAACCGTCCGGAGGCTATCGTCACCTGCCTCGCGGCACAGAAGATCGGTGCCATCCCACAGCCGTCGATGAAACTGCTCCGGGCGAAGGAACTCACCGAGATTATCGAAGACGCAGGTATCAGGTTCGCCGTCGTCTACGACGACCTCCTCGACGAACTCGAGGAAGCGGCCGAGAACGCCGACCGCCTCGAGGAGATCGTCGTCGTCGACGACGTCGGGATCGACCACGACCGTCGAAGCTATCACGACCTGCTCGCCGAGGCGAGCGACGAACTGGACGCCTACGAGACCGAGCGGACCGACGTCGGACTGATGTTGTACACGAGCGGGACGACCGGCCGTCCGAAAGGCGTCGTCCACAGTCACCAGGAGATCCTGGCGACCGCCGACACGTACGCACGACACTGTATCGACACGTCCGAAGACGACGTGTTCGGCGGGAACCCGCCACTCCCCTTCGCGTACGGCTTCGGCGACCTCGTGACGCATCCGCTCCGGTTCGGAGCGACGACGAGCCTCGTCCAGGACGCGACGCCCGAGAAACTGCTCGAGACGATCGAGAACCACGGAATCACCGTCTTCTGTTCCGTTCCGACGGCGTACAACCAACTCCTGTCGAAGTTCCCCGACAGCCCCGAGCAGTACGACGTCAGCTCGCTCCGACTCGGGTTGAGTGCGGGAGAGCCGTTGACGCCGCACACGTTCGAGCGAATCAACGACGCGTACGGTATCGACATCCTCGACGGCATCGGAACGACCGAGATGCTCCACATCTTCATCAGTCACCGTCACTCCGACGATATCGAACTCGGAGCGACGGGGTTCCCCGTCCCCGGGTACGAGGCGAAGATCGTCGATCCGGAGACGGGAGCGACGCTCGAACGGGGGCAGTCGGGGCTCCTCGCTGTCCGTGGCCCGACCGGAATCACGTATTGGGACCGCCCCGGGAAGCAACGAGAGGTCGTCGAAGACGGGTGGAGCTACCCCGGAGACATCTTCGTCCAGCGCGAGGACGGTCGCTTCGAGTACCAGTCGCGACAGGACGACCTCATCATCTCCAGCGGCTACAACATCCCCGGTCCCGAAGTCGAGATGGTACTCGAAGACCGCGACGCCGTCCGTGAGGTCGCCGTGGTCGGCGCACCCGACGAGCAACGCGGCGAGATCGTGAAGGCGTACATAGTCCTTAACGACGAGTACGAACCGAGCGAGTCGCTCGTCGAAGCGTTCCAGACGCACGTGAAGAACACGCTCGCACCCTACAAGTACCCGCGCGAGGTCGAGTTCGTAGAGACGCTTCCGCGGACCGAAACGGGGAAGATACGGCGGACGGAACTCCGCCCCCAGTCTCCCTGACCTGGGCAATCTGAATCCGAGTTTGGACGGACTGCGATCGACCGACTACGCCGTCTCTCCCGTCGCACTCTCTTCGGTCGTCGTTCCACGAACGACACGGCCGTCTTCGTCGTCCCTGACTCCGCTGATCTCCGACCGCCCGTAGCGTCGTCTCTCATCCCCTCGATTCGAGGTCACAGACGCTCGTCCGACTCGAGGCCGAGCGTGCTCAGAACGTCGAGCCCTCCTCACGACGCTGTAAACGATGTTGTAAACGCCCATCGACAGCGGTCACAACACCGTCGAACTGGTACTGCCGTCGCCACCAGAGCGCGTTTCAGCCTGCGATCACCGAGTCGTTTCGTTACTATTCTAGACTTGTAACGGAAACTTCGTCTGCTCTAACTAGTCGAACTCGACTCAGTTGAGTGGTGTCGTCGAACAGTCGGTGGAGACGAGACGAACGACGCCCGTCGGCTGTGTACTGCGCGTCGACCGTACTATCGACGACGCGGCAGATAGACGAGCGGCGCTCGCGCGTCGCAGGCGGTGAGCTGCTGATCCTTGACGGCCCGAACGTCGTTTCGATATGTAGCGAGGGTGTGAACGCCGAATCCGGATCGTCCCAGTTCGCTCTGGGGTCCACTCGACGTGTGAGGGCGAGACGACACGGGTCGTCGAGGGCAAACCGCCATTGATCGCCGGGTCAGACGGTGGCGACGCGTCTCACGGTCGGTTCGTCGGGGGTTGTCGTCCCCGCAGTAGTGGGCAACGTGACTACGGCCGAAAACACAGACTGAATACGATCGGAGCGGGTCGTCGAGGATGCCAGCTGGCTGATCATCTTCAGCAGCGACGAACTCCTTGACGAGCGACGACGGGGGTGATGCGACGCGCGCCCGTCCTGGTACTCGACGCGTCGGTAAAGTGAACGGAACGCGTGTTCCCACCGTTCACCGACGCATGCAACTTTCACACGAAGGATAATTATTAACTATCGTTGGTGGATATGCCAAACTGGCCGTGGGTAATCGGCCTCGTGATCGAGTGGCTTCAGTCATAGGCATCCACGCGGCGGCCGGCACGAGGGACGTGAGCACCCCCTCGTCTGCCCGCCCGTTGCAGCACTCACACGAACTGTCACTGTCTGTCCCACCCATCCGTTACCATTCTTTGTCGCTCTCGGCGAGCGACTCGGAACGATGGGAGACGTCGTTCCGATCGTCTCCCACAAAGAGTGCACTCCCGAATGACGACGCAGCCGTTTTCGACTGCCGTATACGTCTGCGGACACACGAACCACGTAGCACTCCTCGCCGGGGGCGTTCGCGTTCGGTGACGAGACGGGGCGCCGCGACCGAGCGTCGTCGTCACGAAGAGAAAGGGTAAGAGTCGAGATCGGTTCGTCGCGTTGCTGCGCCGGCCAACGTCGCTACTGCGCGTCCAGACCGAGGTTGACGTTGACGTTCTTCGCCTGCGTGTACTCCTTGATCGCTTCGGTCCCCTGTTCGCGTCCGAGGCCGCTCTCTTTGTACCCGCCGAACGGCGTCTGTGGGAACGTCTGGGGGTACTCGTTGACGCTTATCATCCCGTAGTCGAGTCGCGACGCGGCCGCGTGTGCCTTGTTGATGTCGTTCGTCCAGACGCCGGCGCTGAGTCCGAACGGGGAGTCGTTGGCGAGCTCGAGCGCCTCGTCGAACTCCGAGAACTCGATAACCGAGAGCACCGGTCCGAAGATCTCCTCACGTGCGATCTGCATGTCGTTCGTCACGTCCGTGAACACCGTCGGTTCGATAAAGTACCCCTGGTCGGTGTCCTCTGGGACGCCGCCGCCGGTCGCCACCGTGGCGCCCTCGTCGACGCCGAGTTGGATGTACTCGAGGACGTCGTCGCGGTGCGACTCGCTGACCGCGGGCCCCATCCGTCCGTCGTCGTCGATGCCGCTCCCGAGCGGCGTCGCCTCCGCGCGCTGGACGACGCTCTCGACCACCTCGTCGTGGACGTCCTCGTGGACGAGGAGACGCGACCCCGCCCAGCACATCTGCCCGCAGTTCATGAAGATACCGTAGTGGACGCCTTTCGACGCGGCCTCGAGATCGGCGTCCGGGAAGACGACGTTCGGACCCTTCCCACCGAGTTCGAGCGTGACGCCGGTCACGTTGTCGGCCGCCTGCGACATGATGTGTTTGCCGACGCCCGTGCTCCCGGTGAACGCGACGTGGTCGACGGCGGGGTCGTCGACGAGTGCGCTCCCCACCTCGGAGCCAGTTCCGGGGACGACGTTGAGGACGCCGTCCGGAAGACCGGCGGCTTCGGCTGCCTTCGCGTAGTAGAGCGCCGACAGCGGCGTCGTGTTCGAGGGCTTCAGAACGGCCGTGTTGCCGCAGGCCAGCGCCGGTGCGAGACTCCGTCCAGCGAGTTGGAAGGGGTAGTTCCACGGTGCGATGTGGGCGGTGACGCCCAGCGGCTCTCGAAGGGTGTAGTCGAGTCGGTCGCCGGGGACCGGAATCGTCTCGCCGGTCAGTTTGTCCGCCCACCCGGCGTAGTAGCGGAACGTGTCGACGACCATGTCGACGTCGAGGCCGGCCTCGAACGGCGTCTTCCCGTTGTCGTGCGACTCGACGAGCGTGATCTCGTCGGCCATCGCCTCGATCTCGTCGGCCATCGCGTGCAGGAGCTCGCCCCGGTCGCTGGGTGCCGTGGTTCGCCACTCGGAGCCGCGCTCGGCGGCCGCGTCGGCTGCCGCGACCGCACGGCTTGCGTCCTCTGCCGTGGCGCAGGCGACCGTCGCGTACGTCTCTTCGGTCGCCGGGTCGAGTGTCTCTATCGTGCTACCGTCTGTCGCGTCGGTCCATTCGCCGTCGATATACAGCTGTGTCGGGCCATCGTACCGCATACCGACACAACGTCTCCGAACTGTGAAAAAGGTTGACTCGACGGTAATTACCGGAACTGCGGTCGCTCTCCGTTCAGAAACGCGTTCACACCGGTCTCGTGGGCGTCGCTCCCGTACGCGAGCACTTGGAGCTGCGCCTCTCTGTCGAGCGCGTCGCGGAACGGCCGACCGATGTTCTCGTGGAGCCCCCGTTTCGTCAGCGCGAGCGTCTCGGTCGGCTTCGTGTCGAGCGTCTCCAGCAGGTCGTCGACGGCGTCGTCGAGTTCGTCCCCGGGGACGGCTCGGTTGATCAGATCCATCTCCGCCGCTTCCTCGGCGTCGAAGAGACGTCCGGTCATCGTCAGCTCCTTGGCCGTCCGGAGACCGACGAGCGCGGGGAGGACGACGGTCCCACCCGAGTCGGGGATCAGCCCGACGTTGGCGAACACCTCGCCGAACCGTGCCTCCGTGTCCGCGTAGACGAAGTCGCACGCCGCGACGACGTTCGTCCCCGCGCCGACGGCGTCGCCGTTCACCTTCGCGATCACGGGGAACGGGGCCGTCAGCATCGTCTCGACGACCGTGTTGAGCGTCGACCGGACGCGCTCGTAGGACTCGTGCGGTGTCTCCTCTCGCTCGGCCATCGACTGGATGTCGCCACCGGCGCTGAACGCGTCGCCGTCCCCCGTCAGCACCACGGCGCGGGCGTCGGCGTCGGCTGCCGCTTCGAGCCCCTCGACGAGCTCTCTCGCCGCCGTCGGCGAGAAGGCGTTCTTCGTCTCGGGTCGGTCGAACGTGAGCGTGTGGACGCGGTCGGCTGTCTCGACTCGGACCATGCTGGCTCTCTCGGCCGAGGGGGTATAAATCCAGCCGGAGCCCACACTTTTTAGTCGTCTATCCGCTTCGATAGTGTATGACCGATGCATACGTGATCGGCGCTGGACAGTCGGATTTCGGGTCGTTCCCGTCGGAGACGTACCGATCGCTGTTCGACGACGCGTTCGACGAGGCGCTCGAGAGTATCGACGGCGACTTCGACACCGACCGGATCGACGAGGCGTTCCTCGGGACGCTCGGCGTCGGTGGTCGACAGCTCGGGCTGAGCGGTCCGGCTGTGACCGAACATCTCGGGCTGCACGGCATCCCGACGACGCGCGTTGAGAACGCCTGTGCGGCCTCGGGGTACGCGCTCCGCCAGGCGGTGATGGCCGTCCGGTCCGGGATGGCGGACGTTGCGCTCGCGGGCGGCTACGAGGTGATGACCGACATGAGCTCCGATCACACGAAGTGGTGGCTCGGCGTGAGCGGCGAGACGGAGTGGGAACGGCTCTCCGGAACGACGTTCGCGGGCGTCTACGCTCAGATGGCCAGTGCCTACATGCGCGAGTACGGTGCCGAGAAGGAGGACCTCTCTCGCGTCGCGGTCAAGAACCACGGCAACGGCGCGCAGAACCCGCACGCGCAACTCGGCTTCGAGTGTACCCTCGAAGACGCGATGAACGCCCCGGACGTGGCCGCGCCGCTGAACCTCTATCACTGCTGTCCGACGACCGACGGGGCGAGCGCCGTCGTCGTCGCCAACGAGTCGATCGCACACGAACTCTCCGACGAACCGATCCGCGTCGCCGGGGCGGGGGCGGCCAGCGGTCGCGTCGGGCTGTTCCAGCGCGACTCGCTGACCAGCATCCCGGCGTCGCAGACGGCCGCCGACAGCGCGTACGAGGAGGCGGGGATCTCACCCGACGACCTCGACTTCGCGGAGGTGCACGACTGCTTTGCCATCGCCGAACTCGTCGCCTACGAGGACCTGGGCTTCTGTGAGCGCGGCGAGGCACCGCGGCTCCTCCGCGACGGCGTCACCGATCCGGACGGAGAGCTCCCGGTCAACACCTCCGGCGGCCTCAAGTCCAAGGGCCATCCCATCGGCGCGACGGGGACCGGACAGGTCGTCGAGGCGTTCGCCCAACTCCGCGGCGAGGCCCACGTGCAGGTCGACGAGCCAAAGGTCGGGCTCACACACAACGTCGGTGGCTCCGGCGGTGGCGTCACCGTCCACGTCTTCGAGCGGGTTGACGGGGGTGCGCGATGAGTTCGCACCGCGGCCTCGTCGCAACGGGCGCGTACGTCCCGCGGCAGCGCCTCTCCGGCGACGAGATTCGGGACGCGTGGGGAACCTCCGCGCCGGTGTCGCGGGCGGCCGTCCCGGCGGCCGACGAGGACACGCTCACGATGGCCGTCGCCGCAGCGCGGGACGCCCTTGAGGACAGCGACGTCGCTGCCGACGACGTCGCACACGTCGCGCTCGCGACGACGACGCCCCCGCTCGAAGAGGGCGAGTTCGCGCCGCAGGCCGCTTCAGCGCTCGGTCTCGCCGACGACTGCCGACTCGAGACGGCGACCCAGAGCACCGCCGCCGGGGCCGAGGCGCTGCGGTCGGCGGCGACGGCGGACGGTCCCGCACTCGCCGTCGTCGCCGACGCTCCCGCTGGAGACCCCGCGGAGGTGGGACAACGCGTCGGTGCCGGCGCCGCCGCGTTCCTGTTCGCCGCCGACGGAGCGGTGACGCTCCTCGACACGACGACGCGCTCCCGCGACGCACCGGGGATCCGATTCCGTGAGCGGGGCAGCGAGACCGTCGCCGAACCGGGCATCACGACGTACGAACGGGGGGCGATCCGCGAGTTGGTCGCCGCCTCCGTCGAGGCGCTCGACGTCGACCACGACGCCGTCACTGGCGCGAGTCTCTACCAGCCGACGCCGGACATCCCCCACCGGATCGCACGGGCACTGCCGTACGGCGGAGAGACCGTCGAGCGCGGGACGCTCGTCGACGACGTCGGCGACGCCGGGACGGCGACGACGGCGCTCGGGCTGTTGGCGGCGCTCGACGGGAGCGACCCCGGGTCCGTGACCGTCGCCGGGTTCTTCGGCAGCGGCGCGACGGCGACCGCACTCGCCTTCGAGACTCGGGAGTCGCTCACGACCGGTGTCGACGACGTCGTCGACGGCGGGACGGACGTCTCGTACACGACCGCGCTGCGCGAGCGTGGGACGCTCGGGGAGACGGACGTTGCCGGCGGCGGTGCGCACGTCAGCCTCCCCTCGTGGCAGCGGACGGTCCCACAGCGATACCGACTCGTCGCCGGACGGTGTCCCGAGTGCGGGGCGATCGCGTTCCCGCCGGAGGGTGCCTGCCCTCGCTGTCACGAGCGCGTCACCTTCACCGACGTCGAACTCCCCCGAACCGGCGAGGTCGTCGCCGTGACGACGATCGGACAGGGCGGTGCGCCGCCGGAGTTCGTCGAACTCCAGCGACGTGACGGTCCGTTCGCCGTCGCCATCGTCGAGATCGCGGTCGAGGGAGAGACCGCGCGGTTCCCCGTGCAGTTGACCGACTGCGACCCGGACGCGGTGTCGGTCGGCGACCGCGTCGTCGGTCGGTTCCGTCGCATCTACAGTACCGAAGGCGTCGCACGCTACGGGCTGAAGTTCACTCCCGAGTGAGGCGAGTCGAGAGATCGTCTCTCCGCCGCCCTGCCGCTCCGCAACGAGAAGAAGCCCAGCGAGAGGTCGCGAAAGTCGCACAGGTGACGACGATGACGATCCGGACGCGCTATCGGGGGCAACCCGAGGCGATGGCCGCGGACTCTCCGTTCCCGCCAGCGACTCTCACCTCTCGGAGCCGGGGGATTTATTATCGGTTCCTACCGCTTCACAGAGTGTGCGAACCATCGACAACCACGACGTCCGGTTCGGCGAGCTCGTCGGTCCGCTCGTCCACGGTGCACGGTTCTTCGACTGGGAACTCGTCTCGACGCAGGTCGTCACCGAGGCGTTCGATCACGCCTTCGAGGACATCGTCGACGCGGGCGGTATCCCGTACGCGCCCGTCGTCGCGACGACGAGCGTCCACCGCTACCCCGGCTTCCGCGATACGGTGACCGTCGAGACGACGCCGATCTCCGTCGGCCGGAGCAGCGTCGAGTTGCTCTACGAGATGACCGACGCCGAGGGCGACCCGCTGGCGACGGCGCGGATCACCCACGTCACCATCGCCCCGGAGGGTGGCGCTCAACCGCTCCCCGAGGCGACACGGACGGCGTTCCGCGACGCGCTCGAGGAGACCGACCCCGAGGTCGGTCCACGTGAGTCAGACGGCGAGAACGGAGCGTGGCCTTCCTTCGCCGAAACCTTCGACGTCCGCGGACCGCACGTCGAGGGATCGGAACTGGCGTACTTCGAGGAGTATCCGCGCTTCGCCGACGTCGCACTCGAACGCTTCCTCGAGTCGACGGGGACGACCCTCGACGCGCTCCGCGAAGACAGTCAACCGTTCCGCCTGCGCGACTGGCGCTGGGAGTTCGTCTCTCCCGTGCAGTACGAGTCGACGCTCACTGTCGAGTCGGACGTTCGCGCCGTCACCGACGAGACGGTTCGGGTACACCACCGCCTCGAGAGCGACGACCGCGTCAGCATCGAGGGGATCACTGAGTACGGGAACTTCGACGACGAGGGGACTCCGATCCCGTTCACACCTGCGATGCGGGAACCGTTCGTCGCGGAGTGATCTGTTGGAAACCCCTTGAAACGGTACGAGGGTACTCGTTACGGGATAGTCTTCCTGCCAGTCGCCCTCTCCTACTCCGGTGTTCGATCGAAGTTCGTCGACGATCACTACCAGTGTGAGCGGTAGTTCCCTTCGAGGGGTATTTGCTGTCCGGACTCTCTGCCCTTCGATGCGTCCACGTCGGCCCACGTTTCGGCTGGTTGCCGCTCTCTCCCCCTCTCTCTCTATCTAATAGAAATCATTGAATACTCTGTCATCGGCTCGCCTCGATTAGATCGGATTAATTGGGTAGTAACGATATTAACCAGACCTATATTGACCATTGGCGAATTTCAAAGAATATTGCAAAAGATAATATAATAAATAATATATGGTGGGGCCAGCGGCCCAGTCTTCTATTATAATGAATTCCGTCCATAAGTACGATCGTTCGGTTCGGCTGTTCGTTCTGGGCGAGTACGTTTACCGCCGTCGCTACCGGGCGGCCGAACCCACCCTCGCTGTTATCTCTCTCCGCCGCCAACGTCTGAGCATGACTGTCACTATCGAACTCGACGACGAACTCGCAGCGAGGCTCGAGACGCACCTCGAGGAGGACCAGACGTACGAGGAACTCATCGAAGAACTGGTCGGCATCTACGAGAGCAGTCGGTTCGTCCAAGAAGGGTACTCCGAGTAGCAGTTGGACCGAGTGACATCGACCGAATCGTCGGCCGACTCGAACTCGTCACCACACCGCGAACGTCGACAGCGGGCGTAGCGATGCGCCGGTCGGTCGGCTCGTCACGGACGCTTCGCGTTCAGTCACCCGCCGCGGCCTGCGAGTCCGACCCCATCTTCGCGGGGTTGCTCATGCCTTCTTTCACCCCGAAGTGGACGAGCGCGACGTTCACGGGCCACGCCACGACGAACCCGACGGAGAGCGAGAACGCGAGCGCGGACCAAAACAGGAGCTCTCCCATGTGTGCCTCAGCAGCGAGCAAGAGGTCGGTTCCAATGGCGAAGACCTCCATGATCGTGATCGAGGGCGTCTCGCTCAGGAGAGCGTCCCACGTCGCTTCTTTGAAACTCACCCCATCCTGCATGAGTGGGCCGATCGTCAACGCGTAGCCGAAGAGGTACGCGAACCCGAAGGTGACCGCCGCGACCCACCCGACAGTGAGCGCGAGGATCCCCTGTGCGAGCGTGATACCGACGACCTCGCCGGCGCCACAGCCGGAGTAGCAGTGTGCGGTCGAACGGAACCCACGTCGCCACAGCGAGTCGTGGGAGATCTGCGTTCGGCCCGTGTACCAGTAGATCGTCAATCCGAACGGTCCAGAGTACAGCACGACGAGCGTCCAGACTGCCTGCATTAGCGATGCGATCGTTTGGTTGTTCTTCCGGAGGTCCCACCACAGGACCCCGACCGAGAGCAAGACGAGTACCGCCCATGCACCGACGACGACGGGGTCCGAGAGAATCGGTTTGAGCACTTCCCGCGCTGGTGCGAACGCCTGTTCCATCTGTTTGGCGACGCCCGATAGCCACCCGCCAGCGGCCAACGGAGTTGTCGACTCGTGCACAGTCGAGTGCCGAACGGACATACTCGTCTCTTGCTACGGGCGGCGCTTTTAGGTGTGTTCTGGCTACGATTACAAACGTGCGGAACGACACCCCCGAGCGACGCTCCCGGTCGGCGACGTCCGAGATCTTCGGCGCCTGCAGTAGTTCTCCGTCTCCTTCGAGCGGGACCTTCCTCTGCCGGACGCCGGGTACTCGTCGATTATGCGGCTCCGAACCCGGTGGTGTAGGTGTCTTTCGACGGCGAGCGCTTTAGAATCAAAAGCTCCTCTGGCCTCTCCTTCAGATCAGCGCCTTCGACGATTTCTGAGCCGTCCGTAGCGTGAATCTACGAGTCGGCACCGTCGACGCCCGTTGGATCGATCGGGTCGGTCTGACGACGCGACCGGCGTAGAGAAGGTCCGTGTCGATTGCGGTCTGACGACTCGACCGACGGAAACGAAACTCCCTTCGAACACCGCTGCGGCGTCAGTTCGCAGCGCAGTTGTTGGGGCCGAGTTCGAGTTCCTCGACGTCGCCACCGGGCTGTTCCTTCCCCCAGTTGATCTGCTTGATCTCGTTGTAGTTGGCCGGCTCGTCCGAGAGACTCTCGACGATCGTCTCGACGAAGGCTTCCTCGTCATCCTGTTCGACGTAGCTCAGGAGTTCGTTCGTCGTCTCGTCGAGCAGCTCGCCCAGTTCGGTTGCGAGGGGACGGACCTCCTCGTCGTCGAAGTGACCGGGAAGCACGACCGTCTCGTCGGGAAGCGTCGTGAGCGCCGTGAGACTCTCGTACAGCCGACTGGCGGCCGTCCGGATCGCCTCCTCCGACCCGTCTTCGAGGTCGGGCCGGCCGACGCTGCGGAGGAAGAGCGTGTCCCCCGACAGCAGGGCGTCACCGTACTCGTAGGAGACGCTTCCAGGCGTGTGACCCGGCGTGTAGTGCACTTCCATCTCGCGGTCGCCGACGGCGATCGTCTCGTCGTCGGTAATCTCGGTTACGCGGTCGAGTTCGCCGGCGTCGTCGCTGTGAAGATAGTACGGGACGTCGAGTTCACCGGCGAGTTGGCCTGCACCCGAGACGTGATCCGCGTGGGCGTGGCTGTCTGCGACGCCCGTGATCTCGAGGTCGCGCTCCTCTGCCTCTTCCAGGTAGACGTCGATGTACTGGCTCGGATCGACGACGATCGCCTCGTCGCCGTCGTGGACGAGGTACGAGATGCATCCCGTTCCGGGACGGACGATCTGAACGACGCCGTCGGCCTCGTCGAGTTCGTACGCCTGGTGGACGCGTCCCCACCCGTTCATCCCGTCGTCGATGGACTTCGCGTCGAAGCCGTGGTCCTGAAGGAAACTCGCGGCACGCGTCGAGGTGACGCCAGCGATGCAGACCGTGACGATCTCCTCGTCCTTCGGCAGTTCGTCGAGGTGGTCCTCCAGCGTCGAGAAGTCGTGGTCGAGCAACTCGTCGTAGATGGGGAGGTTCGTACTCCCCTCGATCTGCCACTCCTCGTAGTCCTCTTCGTTGCGAACGTCGAGAACGAAGGGATCGTCGTCGTCTTTGTGGACGCTTCGAGCGACCTCCAACGGAGCGACACTAGTATTGCTCATTCTATCCAATACTATCGACGCCGAGACCGTTAAATCATTTGGCCAGGGGGTCTAATCGGTCGATCCGTACGAGAGTGTTTTGGCAGTCAAACAATTTCCATCAGGCACTGGTGACCCGAGGCTCACCGTTCGACCGTGAACAGGCCGACCGGACACACGACAGCGATCCGAAATGCCAGGAGAACAGTATCGTCTCTACCGGTTTATCTCTGATTTCGACCCCGAGTCACTGGGTTCGCTCGGTCGAGTCCGAGTCGTCCGAGCGCCGGACGTCGACCGTCACCCCGTTCGGTTCGTAGGCGTTCGCGGCGTAGCCGCCGGCGTTCCAGGGGAACTCGTCGTCGTCGAGTGCCGCTCGCCACGCGTCCGGGTTCGAGATCCGCGCCGGCTGTCGGCGGCCCAACTCGTCGGTCCCCCGCGAGTACAGGACGTGCGTCCCCGGTTCTGGATCCCAGTCGTATCGGAACAGTCGCCACGCACCCGTATATTCCGGCCCGAACAGGTCGGCGTCGGCCCAGCTGTCCCCGCCGTCGGTCGAGATCTCGACGCGCTCGACGGCGTCGTCGCCCGCCCACGCGACACCGCGTACTTCGACGGTCTCGTCCGTCGGTGCCGTCGTCGTCGAGTCTCCCGTGGGCGTCCCGATCACCGACATCACCGTCGCGTCGAACGTGTAGGGATGTTCGACCGCCCCCTCGAGTTGTGCCCACGTGTCGACGGTATCGACGCTCTCGTTGGACGCTGGGGTGACGCCGTCGGGGTGGATCCGGTAGGCCTCCTGCTGCCAGTAGGCGTGGGTGCCGGGGCGGTCGAGCGACCCTTCGGTCACCATCCCGTCCATCACCCGGAGCTCTTCGACCCACTTGACGTTGTTGACGCCGTACCAGCCCGGAACGATGAGTCGAACCGGATAGCCGTGCTCGTCTGGAAGTGGCTCGCCGTTCATCTCGTACGCGAGGATGCAGTCGTCGAACGCCTTCGCGAGCGGAATCGACCGCGCGAAGACGTCGTCACCCGTAGAGGGGTCGCCACCGATCGCGGTGAGCCATCTGCCGTCGGACGACTTGACGCCGTGCGTCCGGAGCACCGAACTGACGGGGACGCCGGTCCAGAACGCGGTGCCGGCGGCTTCGAACCCCCACTGGACGCTTCCGGTCTCCGGTCGGTGCTGGCCGCGACCGTTGCCTGCACACTCCATCGTGTGTGCGACGCCGACCCGCGGATAGTCGGTCTTCAGGTCGTCCACCGAGAGTCGTCCGTCGGCGTGTCCGGTGAGCGAGACGGTCCACGTCTCGGCGTCGGCGTCCGGAATATCGTTCCTGTGACAGACGAAGTGTTCCTCGATGGGCGTCAACCAGTTCGCGAAGGTCGCCCGCGTCGCCGCTCCGACGACGGTGTACTTGTCGGCCTCGTCTCGTGTCTCGGTTACGCCACCCTCCTTCGCCGCCACGATCGCGTCGATCTCCTCGTGGCGACTCTTCCGTGGCTGCTCTGTGGGCATAGCTGACAGTCGACACGCATCTCCATAACTTTTCGCACACTCCGTTCACGACTCGTACGACGATTCAGAGACCGTGAACGGGGCAACTGAGGCGTTGCGCTGGGCGATCCACGCGTGACGAAGCGCGAACGCGAAGAACAGCCGTCGGTTTCGGCGCGGTAGAAAATAGTCGGTGAGTCGCTAAGCCGATCTACGCGGAGGCCATGTTCCGACAGGTCTCCACGCAGTCGGGGAGGACCTCGGCGCAGGTCTGACAGTGGTCGTGGTCGTGCTGTTCGCACTCCTCGGCACACGCCTCACAGAGGTCGGCGCAGACCTCGGCCAGGTCGCTGCTGTAGTCGGAGTCGCGAGCCATCAGGCGTGCGTGCAGCGTGGTCACGTCGGCGACGTCTCGGCACAGACGGATACACTCGTCCATCCCTTCTTTGCCGACACACTGGTCGGCACAGTACTCACAGACCTCCGCCGCTCGCAGGCAGTTCTCGATACAGTCGCGCTGTTCGTCGTTCAGATGCTCGAGTTCCGAGAGCGTATCGGTCAGTGACATCGCATCTAAACAGACGGGCGGGTCCTTTTCCCCACTTGTGGCTCACAGCGTTCTGTCTCTCGGGGCTTCGTCGAACGAATCGTCGGTATCCCTCTCTCTCAGCTAACGTCGTTCAGTAAGCGAGGCGCTCGACGGCCACAATCTGTTTCCTCCGACGAGCGAGTAGGCTACAGATATGGGTCAACTGGACGATACCGACATGCGGATCCTTCAACTGTTGGTGGAGGACTCACGGCAGACGTACGGCGCGATCGGCGAGGAGGTCGATCTCTCTCCTCCGGCCGTCTCCAACCGGATCGACCGACTCCGAGAGCGGGGGCTCATCCGACGGTTCACCGTCGACGTCGATCGGTCTCGACTGACCCAGTCGAACGCGACCCTCGTCGACGTGCAGGTTCGGCCGACCGAGATCGAGGCGGTCGTCGACGACCTGCGCGCGATCGACAGCATCGAGTATCTCATCCGGACGAGCGACGCACGAGTCACCCTGTTGGTCCATCTCCCGGCGGCCCAACTCCGCGAGCGCGTCGTCGACGCCCTCGACGAGTACACGCTCCTCTCGTACGAGGTCCGGGACGTCCTCGAGACGGAGTGGAGTCCGCAACTCGGAGCTACGGGGTTCGAAGTCAAATGCGCCGAGTGCGAGAAGTCCATCCGTGGACAGGAGGTCACCATCGAGACCGACGACCGGACCTACTATCTCTGCTGTCCGTCCTGCGAGTCGCTGTTCCGCGACCGGTACGAACGGTTCTCCGAGGAGACGTAGCGAGACGACCCGTCTCTCGAGTCGCGAATCCGCGTACGGTCCGTCTTCAGCCCGCGAGTTCGGTCGAGACCGTCTCGAGGACGCGCTCGAACCGGTCGTGGACCTCGGTCGCGATGGAGTCGAGCGCGTCGTTGTCGGCGATGCCGACGAGTCGGTTCGGGTCGACTGCACTGACGACGACGTCGCCGTCGTCGGTCTCGTAGACGACGACGTTGCAGGGGAGCAGCGCGCCGAGGTCGATCTCCTCGGTCAGCCCCTCGTGAGCCAGCCCCGGGTTGCAGGCTCCGAGGATGCGGTACTGGCGGAACTCCTCTCCGAGCTTCTTCTCGAACGTTGCCTGTACGTCGATGTCGCAGAGGACGCCGAACCCCTCGTCTTCGAGCGCGGCGACCGTCGTGTCGACCGCTTCGTCGAAGCTCCCGCCGACCGTTACTTGTGTAGTATAGGACACATCGTACACTACCGACTCGGGGCTCTTAACGGTGTTGTCGGCGGAAACGACGTCGTCCACAGCGGGGTGACGAACGCGTCCGACGGGCCGCCTGCAACTGCCCGGCGGAGCGACTGCCGTTCGGAGCGGTTCGGTGGAACCGCTCGATAGGTACCACTATCTCGGACCGTTCGGTAGCGCCGCTATGACCGACGACGCTCGTCGACGGATGGAGATCAGCCGGCAAGACTTCGTCCGCGTGTGGGGCGACCGGGAGTTGGAGGCGATCACGGACATCTACTCCCCGACGTATCGCGGACACGGGTTTCCGGTGAAGGGGACGATCACTCGAGCGGAGTACTGGCTCCTCGTCTCGATCTTCCAACAGGCCTTCCCGGACTGCGAGATCGAGATGGTGACGCTGACTGCCGACGACTCGTTCGTCTACACCAACTGGGTTTTCCACGGTACACACACCGGATCGGTGGCCGGAGTACCACCGAGCGGGGCGCGAATCGAGTTCGAGGGGTCGGGACGGCACCGCCACGAGAACGGCCGAGTCGCCGAGGCGTGGCTGTCCGTCGACTGGCGTGGCGTCTTCGAGGACGTCGTCGACGGCTACGCCGCGTCGCTCGACCTGACGTTCTGATCGACCCACTCGGACGGAGAGGGTCTATCCGCCTGTTCTGACCTAGGTGCGTCTGTTTTGCCGACTTTGCCGGCAATCCAATCCAAACCATACAAACTGTACGACTAGTCACAACCGAACAATCGGTCAAAACCGACAAATATGTCTTGTCTATCAAATCTTTACAACCCGGAAAAAGCGCGTCCAAAACAGCTCTCAGCGTCCGACGGTGGGTCTCGCGTCTACTGTTCGTCGAGCGCCCACAGGACGGCGGCGTCGACGAACTCGCGGCGCGTCTCGAAGCCGTAGTCGTCGTTGGCGACGGCGGCGTCGACGAACCCGCCCTCGAGTGCTCGCTCGGGGACGGTGACGGTCGGCGTCGCCTCGTCGCCGAGCAGTTCGGCGAGGGCCGTTCGCACGGTGGCCGAGACCGAACCGTAGCCCTCGTCGGCCGTCGCTTCCGCGAGCGTTTCCCCGAGACGGTCGCCGAACGCGACGTCGACGTCGAGCGCGTCGGTCGTTCCGTCGGGCGTCTCACCCCGTCGAAGGAGCGCCCGGAGGTACGAGTCGAGCGCGTCGGTGACGAACGTCGCGACCGACGCTGCCCCCGTCTGGCGCTCGACGAGCGCGAAGAGCAGCGGATCGACGTCGAGCGCGACGGTGGCGGCGTCGTCGGCAACGCTGGCCTCGGACGTCGTCCCGGCCGGTCGTTCGCTCTCGCCGACGGACCGCTCGTCCGACTCGACAGTCTCGGCTTCGGCAGTTCTCTCCTCGTCGGTGGTCCTCTCCTCGTCGGTGGTCCTCTCCTCGTCGGTGGCCGCGACGCTGCCGGTGTCGTCGGTGTCGCTGCCGTCCTCGGTGTCCGTGACACTACCGGTGTCACCGGCGTCGTCGACGTTCCCGACGTCCTCGGATCGCGTCTCTCGGTCGGAGTCGCCGGCGTCGTCACCCAGTCGGTTCCACGCGCGTCGGGCGACGATCCCGCTCGGAACGAGCGAGTCGGTCGAGAGCGTCCCCGTCGTGTCGGTCTGCGCACTCACTGTCGAGTAGCGTTGACTGTCGGTACGGCTGGATTCGTCGTGACGATCGGTCGTGTCGGTCATCGGTGTCGTAGTCGTCGACTGTTCGGAAGGCTGTTCGACGTGGAGTCGGCGGCGGAGTCGGTCGGCGTCGAGTCCTTCGCCGTTCAGGTCGACTGGTTCGGTCCGATCGAGCGACGAGAGCGGGACGTCGTCGAGTTGACCATCCACGAGGTCGCCGAACTCCAGCGACCGATTCGACCCCCACGCGCGCTCCGTCTGTGTCCACGGCGGTGCCAGCCACTGCCCGTCGTCGTAGAGCGTCAGTTCCTCCCGCTCTGTCGCGGACCAGACACACGAGTCCCAGTCGTTGTATCGGCTCCCTGCACCCCCGTGCTCGTGGACAGTGACGACCTCGATCGGATCGAAGGCGTCGACGACCGCATCGAGCGCGTCGCTCGTCGGGTGCATCGCCCCCTCGTAGACGGACGTGGTACACGATCCACCACCCGTGATCGGCGACGTCCCCGAGGAGACGAACTGAACCAGACAGGCGTTCGGGTCGTCGCGCAGGGACCCGTAGAGACGACTGGCGCTCCCCTCCCTCGGCACGTCCGGACCGGCGATCGTGACGACGCCGGAGTCGAGACAGCTCTGCGGCCGCTCGAACTCCGGGATCGCTCGGACGGTCTCGTGGTCGTACCCGAGGTTCTCGTACAGTTTCGCCGCCTGTCCGACGACCCGAACCGGGACGTCGAGCTCCAGTTCCGCAGAGACGGCTTCGAGGAGCACCGCCAACTGGACGCCTTGCAGTCCACTCGCGGTGACGAGCACGCTGGCCCCGCCGTGGGCTCGTTCGACGGCCTCGGCGACGCCGTCGGTCAGCTCTCGTTCCGCCCCGTCCGCGGTCGCGACGGTCAGAAACAGGGTCTCGACGTCGAGGACGGTATCCGTGTCGAGACCGGGGTAGCCGCCGACGGAACGGCGTGTGAAGTCACCGGTGAACAGCATGTCGTGACTACCCTGCTCGTCGCGGAACCGGACGACGAATCCGACGGCGCCGGGCGCGTGACCCGCAGGGATCGGGTGGAGACGAACGTTCGGTGCGACGTCGACCCAGCCGTCGACCGCAGTCGTCGCTTCGAGGACCCGGTCGACGTCGGAGACGAACCCGCTGTCCTCGGCGGTGGTGAGCACGGTCTCGAGGATGGCCGCCGTCGCGGGCGACGTGTAGAGCGGGACGTCGTCCCCCAACGCACTGTCGAGCGACTGATAGTGGTCGGCGTGCGCGTGCGTGAGACAGACTCCGGCGAGCCTGTCGGTCGGCCGGAGACAGGAGTCGAGGTCGAGCCCGTCGCCCGCGTCTACCAACAGACACGCCGCCTGCTCTCTGGTCTCGTACTCGAACCGGAGGAGCACCGACTCGTTTCCCGCCTGGAGGGTGACGTGGTGGAACGAGACGCGGGAGACGGGGTGGTCGGTCGGAACGTCGTCGCCGCCGGCGAGGTCGACGCTCACCGGACCACCACCGCGGTCTCGACGTGCGCCAGGAACTCCTCGAGCGAGTCGAGGGGAGGCTCGGTCGACCGATCGTCCGCCTCCCCTTCGTCGGAGGTGGTTCCCCGGTCACCCTGTCGTATCTCCTCGCCGACGACGAACCAGCCGTCCACCCCGAGCGAACCGGCTGCGTCGACCAGTACGTCGTCCGGGTCGCCGATCGGACGTCCATCCGCCCGGTCGACGCCTCCGGCGTCACCAGTTCCGGAGGCATCGGCCGACGGTGGTCGAGCGACCCAGCCATCGACCGTGTACTGTGCGCCCGTCAGCAGGTCGAAACTGTCGCCGTGTGCCGCCGGCGGCAGGACGACGTCGACGAGGCCGTCGGCCACTCGAAACGACGTCCGACAGACGACGTCGTCGCCGACGCTCGTCTTCCGTTGGGTGACGAACTCTCCCGTGAACGTCACTCTCACCCGAACTCGGCCGGACCGGTCGTCTCGGTCGCGCCGGTCGAAACGCTCTCGATCCTCCTCCGACGTCACAAATTCCACCATCGGGTTATCCTTCTCTCCCATATTCTATCTGAACGTTGAGTCTGACGTACTATAAATCTACCTCAAGTCACAATCTGATGTTCTAATCTTCTATATTCTTACTTCGGTGTGTGCGTAGCCGTTCCTCTCACGGCGGAGTCGTCTACAACCGGTTCGACGGCGACCGCGCGAGTGCACTCGTCGGACTAGGACAGAGAGTAGCGACGAGAACGGCAGTCGGCGGCCGTTACGCGATCAGGAGGAACAGCCAGTAGGGGAGATAACAGAGCTTCACGCCGTCGCGGTCGACCACCAGCGACGAGGACTGCCGGACAGAGCGGGGGAGTGAGTCCGTCACGACGAACCGGTAGGGTGCCTCGTAGTCGACGTCGAGCAGTTCGTCGCCGCTGTCGTCGAAGTGCGACCCCGAGTCGGGGTCGAACTCGACTGCGACTCGCTCGCTGTCCGTTGCGTACGGCTGATACGCGAGGACGAACGGCAACACGAGACCGTCGCCGTGGAGGACGTAGTCGACCGTCCCGCTCTCCGTCTCAGTGTACTCGACCGACAACCGATGGTCGCTCCGCCCGGGCAGCGACCACGCGAGTCGTTTCGCGTGGTCGAAGCCGACCGTCCGTGCGAGCGTGTACTCGAACTCCGCGTTCAGCACCCCGGCATCCTCGTACGACTCGAACCCGTGGTGTTCGTGTCGCTGGGACAGCAACACCACGTGACGCGGGTTCCGCAGGTACAGTCGCGTCCGGCGGTAGCGTTGGAGCGCGAAGTCGTGTGACTCCCCGACGGCGAGTCCGTCTTCGAGGATCGAGAGATACGAGTCGACCGTCCGTCGGTCGACGCCGAGCTGGTCGCTCAGTGTGGTGTAACGGAGTTCTTCGCCCGCTCGACTCGCCGCCAGCGACCCGAGTCGATGGAGGTTCTCGGGGCGCTGGACGCTGTGGTACTGTGCGAGCTCCTTGTACAGATACAGCAGGAAGTGCGACCGGACGAGGTCGTTTCGAACCGTGTCGTCGTCGACCGTGTGGAACGACCCACCTCGACGGAGATACGTCCGGGCGGCCTCGTGGAGGGTGTCACGCTCCTCGGGTTCGAGTTCGTCGAAGTAGAGCGTCGAGAGCGCGTCGACCATCCCGTCGACGTTACGGTCGTCGAGTTCACGCTTCCGCGCTCGGTGAATCAGCCCCTCGACCTGATGCTGTTCGAGGGTGGCTGCGAGTGCCCGCGTCTCGTCGTGTTCGAAGTCGACGACGTGGCCCTGTTTGACCGCGTCGATGAACTTCATCGGCAACATCGGGTACGGACCACGGACCTGGTCGACGGTGTCGTGCCACGAGTCGGTGTCGACTGCGACCTGCGGGGCGACGATCCCGCTGACGAACAGATACGTTCGGTCGTCGACGAGCTCCTGGAGTCGCTCCAGGCCTCCGATCTCGTCGAACGACAGCGATCCGACGTCGTCGAGGATCACGAACTTCGGCCCTCGCCGCGGGGCGACGTGAGAGTCGAAGTAGTCGACGACGCTCTGGAGCCGCCGGAACCCCGTCTCGGGCGGCTCGAGGTGGTACAGCGACGCCTCCAGCGGGACGTAGAGGATCTGTCGCGGACTGACCGACCCGACGAGCGACCGCTCGCGGTCGCCGGGGGTGTAGTCGACCGTCTCGTCGTCGATCAGCGCCGCGACGAGTTGCTGGAACATCGTCGTCTTCCCGATACCGGTCTGCCCGTAGACGGCGTGGACGAGACTCCCCGCATCTCCTTCGGACACGCGTTCGAGCGTGTCGAGCAGCCGATGCAGGTCGGACCGTTCTTTCCACTCCGTCACGACCCGCAACTCCTCTAACCCTGCAGTGCCGCTCCACCAGGGGTTGTGGTACTCGGCGTCGGAGATGAACTCCTCGGCCGTCGTCGACGAATCGGTCATGGTCGAACTCAGAACCCGACTCCTATATAGTATGGTGCATCCGAATGCGCCAAAATCGAGTCTTTCTCTGCCGAGACGGCCACCGTAGTCGCCACCGCTCGGGTCGTCTCTCACACAGAGTCGGCGAACTCCGCGACGACGCGATTGAACCGCTCCGGTTCTTCGAGTGTGAGACAGTGACCGCTCTCCTCGAACAGTTCGACTGTCGCGTTCGGGAGAAGAGTCGCGACGTGTTCGACGGAGGCGACCGTCCGCCACTTCTCGTCGGTACCGGCACAGACGAGCGCCGGAACCGCCAGTTCGGGGAGCAGTTCCCGGTAGTCGCGGGTGGTGTAGTCGAAGATGATCGCACTCTTGATCGACGGCGGTGTTCGAGACGTCTCGTCGAAGACGGTCTGCCTCGTCGCCGCCGACGGCGGTCGCTTGAACGTCGCCTCGATCTGCAGCTCCACGAGGGAGGAGTAGTCCGTCTGGACGAGTTCGAGCGTCTCTCTGAGACGTTCGAGGTCGGACCCACCGTGTTCGTAGTCCTCCCAGTCGAACGCCGTCGCCGACATGTCGACGACGACGAGACCGTCGACGCGGTCCGTCCCGAATCGCCCGAGATACTCCCACGCGACGAGTGCACCCATCGACCACCCCACGAGGACGATCCCCTCGAGGTCGCGCCGCTCGAGGAACTCGGCCAGGTCGGCAGCGTACTGTGGAACGGTGTGACCGAGCTCCGTCTTCTCCGAGCGACCGTGTCCGCGGTAGTCGAGTGCGACGACTCGATGCGCCGTCGAGAGCCCCGTCAGCTGGGGGTCGAAGAACCGAACTCCGGTCGTCACCCCCGGCAGGAGGACGATCGGACGCCCGTCACCGGCCTCCTCGAAGTAGAGCGCTGCTCCGTTGCACTGTTCGTACGGCATCCATATATCTACTCACGGGAGAGCATCAACCTCTCCACGGACACGTCCGACTGTCGTCGGATCCGTCACTTCACCGCAGTGACGGTGACAGAAGCGCGGCGAACGACGGTCTCCGCGACGCTTCCGAGCAGCCACCTGGCGACGCCGTCGCGTCCGTGACAGCCGATCACGACGTGGTCGACGTCGTTCGCGTCGATCCACGTGAGGATCTCTCGTGCGGGATCGCCGCTCGCCGTCGTCGTGTCGATCGCTCGTTCGTTGCGGTCGGCGACCTGCCTCGCCACCGCGAACACGCCGACTGTCTCGTCTTCGGCCTCCAGAGACGCCGCCACCAGGTCGTCGAGGCCCGCCCCCGACTCGATGGGCTCGACCGTCTCGAACGGCGGATACTTCACGAAGAGCACGGTCACCGCTGCGTCGGGGAACCGTTCGAACGCGTACTCGAGCGCGTGGCGTGAACAGACGGACCGGTCGAAGGGAACGAGGACGTGACCGACGGGACGTCGCAGTCGCTCGTCGCCGTCGTCTCGCGAGCGAACCACGGTCACGGGGACCGGGACGCGGCGGACGACCGTCTCCGCGACGCTTCCCAGTAGGAGACGGGGAGTGCCGTCACGCCCACGCGAGCCGACGACGACCTCGTCGACCTCGTTGTTCTCGACGTACTGCGGAATCATCCGGATCGGTCGACCGTAGACGAGTTCCGTCGTCACCGTTCCGGCGTACTGGGCTTCGGAGTTCGCGATCTCGTCCAGCAGCTGTTGTCGTCGCTCGAACACCTGTTCGAGGTGCCGTCCTTCGTAGCCGGCGGCTTTCGAGTGGTCGGGGAACGGTTCGATCACGTGGAGGAGCGTCACCTCTCCGTCCGGAAACCGGGCGGTCGCGTGGGCGAACGCCAGTCGCGACGCCTCCGAGCCGTCGACCGGCACTAAAACGCGTGGAGACATACTGTCTCCTTCGCCGCGAGCGACGAAGTAGCTGTCTCGAACGCAGGAGGAAGCCCAAGACTTCAGTCGTGGGTAACTGACGCCGTTCGCTTGACCACCAGCACCGGCACGTCGACCGTCCGAAGTACGGTCGACGCGACGCTCCCGAGCAGTTGCCGCTGGAGGTTCGACCGGCCGTGCGAACCCATCACGACGAGGTCGATCCCGTTGGCTTCGACGTACTCCCGGATCGCGGCAGCAGCACCCGTGTGCGACTTCGTTCGCTCGACGGCAGTCTCCACCGTCAGCCCCGAGGCGGTCTCCTCGATCTCGGTTGCGATCTCGTCTACGGCCTCCCGTCCGTACGCTTCGAGCCGTTCGACGAACGCTCTCTCGAGACCCCCGGCGTCGAACATGCCGCCCGCTGCCTGCAGGTCTACGACGTTCAGGACGTGGACGTCGGCGTCGTAGCTCCGACCGAACGATGCGCCGTGAGAGGCAGCGACCGCCGCGTTCTCGCTGCCGTCGGTCGGCACGAGGAGCCGCGAATAGCCGGCGTCGCGTTCCGCGGCGTGATCACCGTCCGGAACGACGAACACCGGAACGTCGCTCCGGTGGAGCGTCTGCTCGGTGACACCGCCCAGGAGGCGTTTCCCGACTCCGGTCATCCCCTGTCTGCCGAGGACGAGGAGGTCCGCTCCCTCCTGTTCGACGTACTCGCAGATCTGCCTCACGGGTTTGCCCTCGAGCAGCGCCGTCGTGACGGACTGTCCACGCTCCGACGCCAGCTCTTCGATCTCCGAGAGGGCCGTCTCCCCGTACTCCCGGAGCCGTGTCACCTCCTTGGCCGTCCGTCCGAGTCGGAGTGCTCGCTGCTCGACGACGTAGACGACGCTGACGGTCGAGCCGAAGGTTCGAGCCAGATCGAGTCCCCGCTTCGCCGCGTGTCTGGCTTCGTCGCTTCCGTCGATGGGTATCACGATCCGGTCGTACATTGCTGTGGTTCGGATTTGGAGTACAACCCCTTCATCGTTTGCTCGACTCCGGTGGCGGTGTTTAGTTAACGATGAAAGGTGAGGCGGTGTGATTTCTTGGTGCCTATGCCAGAAATCAGCCGCCTCGTCGGTCATAGCGACTGGGCTGTTCCCGACGGACGGAAGCGCGCCGACAGAACCGGTCTTCGACTACGCACTCCGGATCGCAGCCGAACACGAGGCGACGCTCCACGTGCTCAACGTCGTCGACACCGGCCGAGACGGTCTGGCCGAGATCCGAGCGGGGATCGTCGACGAACTGGCAGAGAGGGGAGAGGGGATCGTCGCCGACGCCGCACAGCGGGCGAGAGAGCGGAGCGTCCCCGCCGTCTCGACGGTCGTTCGATGGGACCCCGCTTCGTCGATCGTCGACTACGGCGAGCAGTCGGCCGTCGATCTGAGCGTGATGCCGACGCACGGACGGCGTGGCGTCGAGCGGGTCCTCCTCGGGAGCGTCACGGAGCGTGTCGTCAACACCGCGGCGGTACCCGTGACCGCGGTCGACCCCGAAGGGGACCGCCCGCTCACCTACCCGTGTCGGAACCTCCTCGTGCCGACGGACGGAAGCCGCGGAGCGCAACTCGCGGTGGCCGAAGGCGTCGCCGTCGCCGCGGCGACCGGTGCGACGCTCCACCTGCTTCACGTCGTCGAGACCGGACGCCTCGATCCCGAGGCTCGATCCGTCTCGGAAGACGGTGAGCTGACGGAACGGGCGAACGAGATCCTGACGGACGCCGTCGAGACTGCGGAGGCGGCGTCGCTCGACGCCGTCGAGAGCGCGACTGCGTCCGGTGTCCCAGCCAGAGAGAGTCTCGGCTACGTCGAGGACAACGACGTCGACCTCGCCGTCCTGGGCACACACGGCGAGACCGACTTCGGTCGGTACGTGATGGGCGGCGTCAGCGCGAAGATCGTCCGCACGTCGCCGGTTCCGGTGATGTGGGTTCGCGAGTCTGTCTCCGTCGACGCCGAGCGTCCCGAACTGGGACCGGCCGGTAACGACGGCTGACGGTTCGACCGGTCGGCTATCTCTCCTCGCTCGGTTCGGATGTGGACCGCGGTTCGCGCTCGGCGTCCGGAGGGTACCGTGCCCGCCAGCTCAGTTTGTGGAGCTCGATCGCGAGCGCGATCGTCAGGGCGACGCCACCCAGAATCAGCCACTCTCGGAGGCCGACGGGTGCCGTCCCGAGGACGGCCTGGGCGGGCGGGAAGTACATCGCTCCGAGATGAACCAGAAACGCCGCGATCGTCCCGGCGAGCAGTATCGGGCTCTGCAGCGGCGACAGTCGGAACAGCGACGTCGTCTCCGAGCGCGCGTTGCCGATGTTGACGACCTCGAACAGGACGATCAACAGGAGGAGATGGTTGCGCGCGGCCGCCTCCGAGAGCCCCTGATCGAGTAACCAGACGAACGCGCCGGTGCCGATCACACCGATCACGAGTGCGGCGACGAGCGTCCGCTCGATCATGATCCGATTGAAGATCCGTTCGTCCGGCGAGCGCGGTGGCCGACCCAACACGTCGCCCTCCTCGGGCTCGAAGGCCAGAGCGACGTCCTGAATCCCGTTCGTGACGAGGTTCAACCAGAGGATCTGAACGGGCAGCAGCGGGAGTGGGAGCCCGGCGACCAGACTCAGGAGGACGAGGACGACTTCGCCGGCGCCGGTCGAGATGAGCAGGAAGATGATCTTGCGGATGTTGTCGAAGGCGACCCGACCCTGTTCGATGCCTGCGACGATCGTCGCGAAGTTGTCGTCGCTGATGACGAGTTCGGCCGCGTCGCGAGCGACGTCGGTTCCCATCTTCCCCATCGCGATGCCGATGTTCGCCTGTCGGAGCGCCGGAGCGTCGTTGACCCCGTCGCCCGTCACGGCGACGTAGTGGCCGCTCCGCCGGGCGGCCTCGACGATCCTCAGCTTCTGATCCGGTGCGACGCGTGCGAACACCCGCGTCGTCTCCAGCATCTCTCCGAGCTGCTCCTGTGAGGCCTCTCCGAGTTCGGTTCCGGTCGTCACCTCCGCCGCCGACTCGGCGAGACCGAGAGTGCGAGCGATGGCGAGTGCCGTCTCGGGGTGGTCGCCGGTGATCATCGTGACCGTGATGCCTGCCCGCTGTGCTGCCGAAACCGCCTCCGCGACGCCAGACCGCAGCGGATCGATCAGCCCGAGAAAGCCCAGAAACGTCAGACCGGTCGGCTCCGACGGCGGCTGCCCGAGCTCCGCCTCGGTCTCCAGCGTCCCCTCGGCGACGGCGAGGACGCGATACCCCTCGTGGGCCATCTCGGTCGCCTGCCGCTGCAGCGCCGACCGCGAGAACTCACCCTCGCTCGCATCCGTACACATCTCCAAGACGCGCTCGGGAGCGCCCTTGACGAACGTCTGCGTCTCGCCGTCCGTCCGGTGGAACGTCGCCGCGTAGCGCTGTTCGGGTTCGAAGGGGATCTCCTCGACCTGCGGGTGGGCGCCGAGCGCCGACTGACGGCTCCACCCGAGTTTGCGTCCGAACGTGAGGAGAGCGACGTCGGTCGGGTCGCCGCGCCACGTCCACGCGCCGTCCCGTCGAGACAGTTGGCCTTCGTTGCAGAGCACGGACGCACGGGCGAGCCGAGACAGCTCGTCTGCGACCTCCGGGTCGGGCGGGTGGCCGTCCTGCAGAACGGTGCCCTCCGGCGTGTACCCCTCTCCCGTCACCTCGAACGAACCGCCGTCGGGAAGTCGAACTCGGGTGACGGTCAGTTCGTTGGCGGTCAGCGTCCCGGTCTTGTCCGAGGCGATCATCGTACAGCTTCCGAGTCCCTCGACGGCTACCAGCCGACGGACGATGACGCCGACCTTCGCCATGCGTCGACTGGCGACGCCCAGCGCGACGGTGATGCCGACGGGGAGCCCTTCCGGGATCGCCGACACCGCCAGCGCGACGGCGAACAGGAACATCTCGACGGCGTCGTACTGCTGGAGGAAGATGCCGAGGAGTGCGGTGACCGCGGCGGCGACGAGCACGACGACCCCGACGACGCGCGTGAAACGCTCCAT
The DNA here is from genome assembly GCF_059695585.1 of Halogranum roseipondis. Lineage (NCBI taxonomy): Archaea > Methanobacteriati > Methanobacteriota > Halobacteria > Halobacteriales > Haloferacaceae > Halogranum > Halogranum roseipondis. Next base: position 17,912 of record NZ_JBUEED010000008.1, on the reverse strand, counting down.
TCGTGTCACGAGCGGCGGTTGCCCGCCTTCGACGGCCGTGACGTCTTCTGCCAGTCGTCCGACGACCGTGCCGGCGCCCGTCTCGACGACGACGCCACGCCCCCGGCCACGGTTGACGACGGTCCCCGCGTAGGCCATGTTGTGTCGATCTCCCAGCGGTGCGCGGTCGTTGCCGTCCCACTCTGCGTCTTTCAGCACGGGCGCCGACTCGCCGGTGAGCGCGGACTCGTCGACCTCGAGCCCGTGGGTCGAGACGAGACGGACGTCCGCCGGAACGCGGTACCCCGACTCGAGGAGCACGACGTCGCCCGGGACGACGTCTTCGCCGTCCACGTCACGCGTCTCACCGTCGCGAACGACCGTCGCACGGGTTCGAATGAGCTGCTGAAGTGCCTGACTGCTGCGTTCTGCCCGCCACTCTTGGACCCCGCCGACGAAGGCGTTGACCAACAGCACCGCGGCGATGAATCCGGCGTCGGTCTCCTCTCCGATGGCGAACGAGACGACGGCGGCGACAGCGAGAATGTAGATGAGCGGGTTCTTGAACTGCCGAAGGAGTATCTCCCAGACAGTGACCGGTTTCGCCTTCGGGAGCCGGTTCGACCCGTACTCCGTGAGGCGACTCGTCGCCGCTTCCGTCGAGAGACCGTCCGAACCGGTTTCGAGCGCGTCGTAAACCTGGTCGAGACGCCGAGCGTGCCAGGTTTCGACGTCTGTCGAAGTGGTGACGGTCATCGGATACGGGGTGTACGCAGAGAGAGGACTTAGTGGTCTGTAGTCGGGATAGTTCGTCTTACCCACCCCATCCGGCGTTCGATCACTGCTCCGGCCGACGGAACACGAACACGTCCAGCCGTCGTTAGCCGAACTCGTTGCGAAGCGCTCTTCGGTCGAGTTTCCCCGTCGCAGTCCGGGGCAACGCGTCGACGAACAGAACCCGGTCCGGTACTTCGTGGCTCTCCAGGTGGCGCTCACAGACACGTCTGATCTCGGCCGCCGACACCGCATCCTCGTCCCGGCACTTGACGACGGTCGTCACCGTGGTCCCGCGGACGTCGTCGGTCGAGTCGACGATGGCGACCTCTTGGATCGGATCGAGTCCGTAGATGACCTCTTCTATCTCGTGGGGATAGACGTCACCGCAACCAGTAGTGAACATGTCCTCGAGGCGATCGGCGACGTACACGAACCCCTCCTCGTCTCTCCACCCGACGTCGCCGGACTTGAGCCACCGCGTCCCGTCACGTTCGACGAACGCGGTCTCGGTGAGTCGGTTTCGGTTGTACCGCGGCGTGACCGTGTCGCCGCGCCAGAGTAACTCCCCGCGGTCGCCGCGGTCGACAGGTTCGCGGGTTCGGACGTCCTCGATTCGAACCGCGACGGCATCGGCCACTGGGCGGCCGACACTGCCGGCTTTGCGACCAGCGTCGTCCGGACGGTTCATCGTCGCAAGCGGCGTCGTCTCCGTCATCCCGTACCCTTCGACGAGCGTACACCCGAGCGTCGCCTCGACCTCGTCGATGCGTTTCTCGGGCATCGGAGAGCCGCCGACACCGACAGTCTGGAGGCTGGTGAGGTCGTACTCCCCGATACGATCGTGGTCGAGCAGTTCGACGACCATCGTCGGGATGAGGAAAGTGTACGTCACCTCGTGACGCTCGATGGTGGCCAACGCAGCGTCGGCGTCCCACTCCGCGAGCAAGCGATTCTCTGCCTCCAGTGCGAGGAACGGCGTCGTGGTGATGTTGAGCCCGGTCACGTGGAAGCACTGACACACCGTGAGTGCGATGTCGTCACGAGACCAGCGGTTGCACTTGATGTACCCGTGTGCGTTCGCATCGAGGTTCCCGTGCGTGTGGTAGACACCTTTCGGAGCGCCCGTCGTGCCTGACGTGTAGAGTAGTTCGGCCAGTTGCTCGGTGCGTCGCGGCACGGCGTCGTAAGAGGTGCCGGCGTCGAGCAACCCGGTGTAGCTGTACGTCTCGCCGTCTACGGGTGCCGGGATGTCGTGGCGGACGTCGGTGACCACCACCGTCGTGTCGCTGTCGGTCAGAACGTACTCGGTCTGTTCGTCGGTGAACCGTCGATTGAGCGGGACCGCGACTGCACCCCGCTTGAGGACGCCGAGGTAGGTGCAGACGAAGGCCACACTGTTCGGCATACTCAGAGCGACGTGGTCGTCGACGCCGACCCCGCGGCGAGCGAATGCGTCCGCGATACGGTCCGACCGTCGGGCCAGTTGCTCGAAGGTAGTCGACTCGCGCTCGTCGCCGACTGCGGGTGCCCGGGGTGCGTTCCGCGCTGCGGTGTCTACGTGAGTAGCGAAGTTCATCGTGGGAATGTCTCGTGGTATCGCGTACCATCTCCGCCCACAGTGATAAATCAGGACCCTAACACGACTGTACGCCGCGTTCGTTCGCGACGGGAGAACGGTTCCGCCGGAGATCGTTCGGCATTACCGGACGCACGGCTGGTCGCGCTACGCGTCCGCCGTGCCGCCGTCGGCCGCGAGTCCGTCTCGGCGACTCACTCGCCTGCGAAGAGGATGTTCGCCTGTATCTCGTCGGCCGCCTCTCTGACGAAGTCGACGACTCGAGACTCGTCACGCTCCGCCTCGAACTCGCCGGACGTGCCGTAGACGGCGACTGCTCCGTGGACGGTGTCGTCGGTGACGACCGGCGCAGCGATGCCGGACATCCCCGTCAGAACCTCGCCGTCGTCGACGGCGTAGCCCACGTCGCGAATCGCTCTCAGTTCGGTCCGAAGGTCGTCTTCGTCGGTGGTGGTGGCCGCAGTCCAGCGTGGCAGTCCGTGCTCTTCGAGCACTCGCTCGACCGCCTCCGTGTCTTCGTGAGCGAGGATGGCCTTTCCCGGGGCGTTCGTGTGGAGATGAGGTCGTCGAGGGTACGACGTCGCCCCCGGTACGGCCTGCGCTCCCCGTGTTCGGGGGGCGAAGAGACTGGCACACTTCCCGTGTTCCTCTGTGACCAGTTGGACGTACTTCGTGTCGCCGACGGCGTCGGCCAGTGCGAGCGTCTCGTCTCGGCCGTGGACGAACAGTTCGTGACTGTTCCGTACGGACTCTCCGACGTGCAGGAACCGGGTACTCAACCGGTAGCTCCCGCTCTCGTTGACCACGTAACCGATCCGTTCGAGCGTCCGCAGATGGTCGTGAGCCGTGCTCTTGGGTATCTCGAGTGCGTCTGCAACCGCCGTGGCGCCCGCACGCTCCCGTTCGAGGAGGATCTCGACGACGTCGCTCGCCCGCTTGACTGCCGAGACCGGGTAACTCGTCATGCCGGTGACCTGAACACTGGATCTTCTTAATTCGTCCGGTGATGCCGGACGTATAATGACACAAGGATTTGAAATAACGACTATAATTACTACTGAATTATATGATGCATTTGTGGTAGGTGGGCGATAGAGGCTTGGTTCATCGCCCTCTCAACGATCGGACTCTGCAAGCGAGATTGACCCCTATAATCGCAGTACAACACGGAGTCTCTTCGAACTCAGATCGGAAATTTCAGCCCGTTATCTAACTTACCATAATAATTAACAAAAATATTATCAAATCGCGACTCGACGGTGGTAACTGCAGAAGGTGTCACAAACTATCATGCACGAACCTTCCGACACGTCACCGACGCGACGCGGAGTGATGAAGGGCATCGGCGGCCTCGCCGCGTTGTCGATGTCAGGTGCGACCATCGCGGAGGCGGAGGCAGCCGTCAGCGACTCGCTCGCGAGCGACCCGCACACCGCAGACACGTATCGGGCGATCGTCGACGCGATCATCCCACGGACCCCGGAGCTCGAAGCCGAACTCGGCCCCGAGCACGTCCCCGGTGGGGTCGACGTCGAACTGGAGAAGTTCCTCATCTGGGACTTCAATCACTTCCAGGAGATCCGCGCCGAGATGGTGACCGACCCGGGGCTACTCGGCAGCGTCCCCGAGGAGATGATGCCGACGAGTCTGTTCGAGACGGCGTTCGAGACGACCGGTACGGGCTCGGATCTCGACGCCCTGCTCGACCTTGCGGATCTCACGCTGCTCGACCTCGTCGACGACCTCGAGGTCACCGGCGACGCCCTCGAAGAACGACTCACGCTCGGGCCGGTCGAGCGCTACGAGGTCTCGTTCGCCGACGACGTCGAGTCGACCACCGGTCCCGCCGAGTTCGAACTCGTCGTAGAGACGGCCAACGAGACGACCCACAGAGTGCTTCAGAACTACCCGTACGCGCCGGCGTTCACGATCGTCTTCGACGTCGTTGCCGCGGAGTTCATCGCACTCGGGAGAAACGAGGACGCCATCTCCCGAGACCGAACCGAGTTCCCGGCCGGTGGTACCTTCGCCCAACTCTCGCGCGAAGACCGTCTGCGCTGTCTGTGGTCTATCGTCGACGGAAGCGTCGTGGACCGACTCGACGACCTGCTCTCACCGTTGGTTCCAGACGTGGGCATCCTGAAGTACGTCGTCATGGCCGTCAACGGGTTGCACGGCTTCGGTTACTACACGGAGTGGTCCGGTCTCGGCGAGACGAAGACGAACACGCCGAACGAACGGACGGTGGCGACCCCGCCCGGCGAGGTGCAGAGCCGTGAACAGTCGGGCTACCCGGGGCCGGAACCCGGCTACGCCGCGAACTGGCGACACGCTGTCGACGGCGGCTTCGCCGACCCCGACGCCGACGAGTTGAACCTCCCGAGCGATCTGACGGGCGACGACGTTCTCGACGGTATCGGAGGTGACTCCTGATGGAGAACCCCGACGTCGTCGTCGTCGGCGCTGGTGCCGACGGTCCCGCCGCCGCCTGGAAACTCGCCCGCGACCACGGGCTCGACGTGCTGGTCTTGGAGGGTGGCGCCTGGCACGGCAACGAACAGTGGCCCGAACCACACGCCGACTCCGGTGGAACGGTCAGCACCGACCCGGACGACCTCGACGGGAAGCTGCTCGACGAGCAGTTCACTCACCGCGAGGCGGACGCGAACGACCCGACCTACGGTTACCTCCGGGTCGGACCCGCCGACCACTCGCGGGCACCGTGGTTCCGCAACCTCCACCAGAACGCGTTCATCTGGCAGATATCGGCGGTCGGCGGAACCTCTCTGCACTACTTCGCCAACCACCCGCGTGCCTACCCGACCGCAGTCGACGACCAGCCGCACTGGCCCATCGACTACGAGGAACTGGTGCCGTACTATCAGCTCAACGAGGAGATAACGAGCACTCAACAGGCCCCCATGACGGGGAAAGAAGAGGTGTTCATCGAGGGCGCGACGAACGCGGGCTACGACCTCATCGAGACGAAGAACGTCACCGAGACCGGGTGGCGGCCCCAGGCCAACGCGGTCGAAGTTCCAGGGCGGGAGACCTCGACCGGCGAACCGCTCGACGCGGACTACGACGGGACGTTCAGTTACGACGACGGGTTCCGCGGCGACACGCTGGTCGGGGACCACTTCCAGGGTTCTTCGACGCCTGTCGACGCCCCGGTCCGCGACAAGGCCCGCAAGTCGAGCAACGTCGGCTACGTTCCCCGTGCACTCGACACCAACCAGGACGACTCGGCGGGTTCCGTCGCACTCCGCCCGAACGCCTACGTCACCAACGTCGAGACCGACGAGAGTCTCGGGTCCAGCACGGCGACCGGCGTCACCTTCCGCGACTCCTGGTCCGGCAAGTCACAGACCGTGAGTGCCGACGTGACCGTCCTCGCCGGGGGCTGCATCGAGACACCCCGTCTCTGGCTCAACTCCGGGTTGCCGGACGACGGCTGGGTCGGGAAAGGGCTGACGACCCACTGGTTCGACTGGGTCGTCGGCGTCTACGACGACGAGACCGTCGCCGACATCAACCCCGAGGAGGAACACATGGACCCCTACGTCGGGCAGAACTCCGCGGTGCGGTTCGACAAGCCGGGCGTCGGCGGCATGGAAGACATCGGGATGTCACCCGGCCTCGTCTCCTACGCCGACTACCTGTTCAGCCAGGCCGGCTACAGCTTCGACACGCAGGTCGACCCCGAGGAACCGTGGGACACGCGGGGCTACGTCGTCGGGAAGGAACTGAAGCGTCGGATGTCGGATTACCGCCAGACGAAGGCGCTCCTGATACTCACCGACGACCTGCCGCGACAGGACAACGGCGTCTCGCTCGACAACACGTTCAGCGACGAACACGGACCCGTCCCGAAGATCAAGTGGGAACCCCACCCCGACGACGACGCCAAACGCGACGAACTCTCGCGCATCGCCGCGCGAATCCACAAAGCGGCCGGTGCCGAGCACGTCCACCGCTGTGACTGGCCGCCGTTGTTGTTACACATGCAGTCCTCGATGCGGATGGGGCAGGTACTCGACGAGAACGCCGAAGCCTACAACGTCGACCGTCTGTTCGTCGCCGACCACTCCGCACTCGCGAACGGCCTCGGCGGGCCCAACCCCACCAACACCGGGCAGGCACTCGCACTCCGGACCGCCGACAGGATCGCCGACCTGTACTTCTGAACTCCCGGTCGACGCTCTGTGCGTTCCGCGCGAGACACGGCTACCGTCCGACTCGTGATGCAGCTTCGGGGGAATGTTTTTCTTGCTGTCATCACACACGTCAGTCGTGCCTCACACACTCTCTCGACGACGTGTCCTGCAGACACTTGGCGCGACGGCCACCGCCTCGGGGTTGGTTGGGACGGTCAGCGGACGAAGTCAGTCGGCCACCGCCCGCTTCAGCGCGTTCAACGTTCGCGATCTGACGACCGAGCAGGTACAGACCAGGGGCGACCCGCAGGCGGCGGCCGCCGCGCGCGTGATCCAGGAGGTCCGTCCGGACGTCCTCGTCGTCAACGAACTCACGAACAACCTCCAGGAAGGCACCGCTACCGACCGACCGAACGTCGACGCCTTCGTCGACAACTATCTCAGCGTGCCGCAGCGTGAGGGACTCCAAGGAATCGACTACCCGTACACGCTCCAACCCGACAGCAACACCGGCGTTCTCCCGGAGACGGACTACGACTTCAACAAGGACGGAACGGCCGGCGAACGGCCTGGCGACGCCTATGGGTTCGGGTTCTACCCCGGTCAGTACGCGTTCGCGATCGCGAGTCGGTACCCGATCGAGCGCGACGGTATCCGATCGTTCCAAGAGTTCGAGTGGGCCGACATGCCCGACAGCCGGATCCCGTTGGCCGGAGACGACGACGTCGAGACGGAACCGTCGGATGCGATGTATCTGACCGAGGCCGAAGCCGACGTGTATCGGCTCTCCTCGAAGACGCACATCGACGTCCCGATACGGATAGACGGGACGACCGTCCATGGCCTCTTCGCCCATCCGACGCCGCCGGTGTTCGACGGCGTCAACAACTTCAACGGTCGGTGGAACGCCGACGAGATTCGCTTCTTCGCGGACTACGTCGCGGGCGCGGAGTACATCTACGACGACAGCGGCGTCACCGGCGGACTCGACGACGACGCGTCGTACGTCCTTCTCGGCGACATGAACGCCGGACCGGAGGCGGACCGACCGCTCGACCCGGCGACGACGTATCTGCTCGAGAACGACGACTTCGACACGCGCCGCCTGCCCACGAGTCCGGGAGGCGCACAGCGCGGCAACCCCGAGGCGACGGCCACGTTCGGCGGCGGGTCGCAGGTCGACTGGGTACTCCCGTCCCCCGACCTCTCTCTCCGAGCGTCGTCGGTGGTCTGGCCCGGGTCGGACGCGTCGAAACGTGGACTCGGTGAGGACGTGCGGGCGGCCTCCGACCACCGTCTGGTGTGGGCGGACGTCGCCACTCGGTGAGGTTCGTCGGAACGGTCGGACGATCGACACTGCCGCGAAGGGCTCACGAGCGGCCGACAGGGGCCGGCTGTCGACGAACGGTCGGTGTCTCAGGAGCTCAGCACGGCGCGGGCGGCGAACACGAGATTCTCCTTCCGTTCTCGGATGCGCCGATAGAAGTACGACATCCACTTGTCGCCGTACGGGATGTACTGGTTCACCTCGTACCCCTGCTGGGCCAGTTCGCGTTGCGCGTCGGTCCGAACGCCCATCAGCATCTGGATCTCGAAGTCGGTGCCGTGCTGTTCGTGGAGCTCCCGAGCGTAGTCGATCATCTCGGGGTCGTGGCTGCCGACGGCGATGCCGCCGTCGAACGCCTCGAACATGTACTCGAGGTACTGTCTGTACGCCTCGTTGACGTGCTTCTTCTGTTGATACGCCACTTCCGGCGGTTCGTCGTAGGCCCCCTTCACGAGTCGAACCTTTCCGGGGACGTCTGCGAGACGGGGGAGATCCTTCGCCGTCCGCTTGAGGTTCGCTTGGACGCACAGCCCGACGCCACCGTCGTACTCGGTCGCGAACTCCGTGTACGCATCGAGCGTCACGTCGGTCGTCGTGTGGTCCTCCATGTCCACCCAGACGAACACCCCCTGTTCGTCGGCGCTCGCGAGGATACGGCCGAGGTTCTCCTTGAACACGTCGTCACCGGCGTCGAGTCCGATCTGCGACGGTTTGACCGAGAGACACGCCGTCAGCTCCGTCCTCCCGACCTGTTCGACGAGGTCGAGATAGGCACTCACGTCTTCGTCCGCCGCCTCCCGCGTCTGGTAGTGCTCTCCCAACAGATTCAGTATGCCACCGATCCCGTCTCGGTTGAGTTCGGCCACGTAGTCGAGCGATTCGGTCGCTGTCTCGGCAGCGACGAACCGTCTCGCGATGGGGGGGATCATCTCTCGTAATACCGGTCTCCAGACGGGCCTAAAGTGATCACCTACCAAATAATTCTGGGGGATACGAATCGAATAAAACGCGACGACGAGGGAGAGCCCTGTCAGTTCCCGCAGCACCCCGACCATGATAGGAAACTCATATAACTCGTTGCTATCCAAGCGTATGGGTAGACTTAGCATGGCAGACTCAGAGGCGAGAACCGCGAGAGAAGAGTGGGGCAGTCGGTTCGGCTTCCTGATGGCGATGTTGGGAGCGATGGTCGGGGCGGGAAACATCTGGCGGATGCCGTTCACGACGGGGGAGAACGGGGGTGGTGCGTTCCTCGTCGCGTACATCCTCCTACTGTACCTGATCGCCGTCCCCGGCCTCATGGCCGAGACGATGATCGGCCGCTACACGAACAACGGGGTGATCGGCGCGTTCAAACAGGTGCTCGGGAGTAAACGTGCACAGGGGCTCGGACTCGTCGTCCTCCTCGTCAACGTGGCGCTGATGTCGTACTACGCGCCGATCATCGGATGGGCGCTGTACTACGCCGGTCACTCGATACTCATGACGTTCACGCAACCCGGGTTCCAGCCACAGGCGTTCTGGGACGGGTTCATCTCCAATCCGGCGCTCGTCGTCGGGATGCACACGGTGACGATGGTCGGAGTCGCCGGCGTCCTCGTCTTCGGGATCCGTCGCGGGATCGAACGCGTCGTGAAGTGGATGATTCCGCTCCTCGTCGTCGCACTGGTCGCGGTCTCGATCCGCGGCATCACGCTTCCGGGGGGGATGGAAGGCATCGCGTTCGTCTTTACGCCGAACTGGGAGTTCCTCACGCGCGGGAGCACGTGGGTCGCCGCACTCAGCCAGGCGCTGTTCTCGACGGGACTCGGGTGGGGAATCGCTCTCACCTACGGGAGCTATCTCGGCCGTTACGACGACGTTCCACTCGGCGGTGGGCTCTTCACCGCGATCGGGAACACGAGCATCGGCCTCCTGGCAGTGTTCGCGACGTTCCCCGTCGTCTTCGCGTTCGGACTCGAACCGAGCGCCGGATCGAACCTGCTCTTCATCTCGCTCGTCGAGGTGTTTCCGGAGATCCCCGGCGGTGCGCTGTGGGCGGTCGTGTTCTTCGTCTCGTTTTTCTTCGCGACGTTCACGTCCGGTCTCGGCATCACCGAAGTCGGCGTGACCACCGTCTCCGAAGAGACGCGTCTCTCGCGGACGGGGTCGGTGCTCGCCGTCTGTGGCGTGATCTGGCTGTTGGGGCTGCCGAGCGCCTACTCGTCGTCGTTCCTCGGACAGATGGACTTCATGTTCGGGAGTTTCGGCCTCCCCGTGGCGACGCTGTCGATCATCGCACTCGTCGCCTGGAAGTTCGGTCCGGAGCGCGCTCGCGTCATCGACCTCAATCGGAACACCGGCATCTACGTCGGCTCGTGGTGGAACCCGGTCGTCAAGTACGTCATCCCCGTCGTGATGCTGTTCATCATCGGCTACGGCGTCGTCTCGAGTCTCGGCACGGAGAACCAGTCGCTGATGGTGATGGGTGTGGTACTCATGGTCGTCCTCGTCGCGGTGAGTGTCGCCGTGATGAGCGTCGTCGGCAACGACCCCGACTCGGTTCCGGAGCGCGTTCTCGGAGGGGGTGACTGAGATGGCGCTCTCGACTGTCGCCTGGATCTCGATGCTCTTCGCGCTCGTCTTGGTCCCCGGCGTCGCCACCGCCGCTCTCGTCAAGTCGCTGCGGTCCGAGGAGCGGAAGCTCGAACTGCTCAGGGAACAGGGGCGTATCGACAGCTACTCGCCGCGTGCACTCGCGGAACTCCGCGAGTGGGTCCAGACGCATCCGAACGATCCGTACGCGTCGGTCGCCCGTCAGCGATACAACGAGTGCGTTCGGACGCTCCGCGAGATCGACGAACCGTACTACGACTGGTCTCCCGAGGAGATCGACCAGCTCGAGGTGCTCGAAGAGTGAACACGGACGTCCCTATCGACGAGCTCGACACGGAGGCGTCGTTCACCACGGTCGACACTCACACGGCTGGCGAACCGACACGGATCGTCGTGGACGGGGTCGACCGGTCGGCGCTCGAGGGTGACAGCGTCCGAGCGAAGCGAGACTCGTTCGCCGAACGCTTCGACTGGGTTCGCGAGCTGCTGATGAAAGAGCCGCGTGGTCACGACGATATGTTCGGTGCCGTCGTCGTCGACCCGACACACGAAGCGGCCGATCTCGGCGTCTTCTTCATGGACGGCGAGGGCTATCTTGACATGTGTGGTCACGGGACGATCGGCGTCGTCTCGGCGCTGCTCGAGTTGGGAGCGCTGTCTCCAGCGGAGTCCATCGACGTCGAGACGCCAGCAGGCGTCGTCGAGGCGGAACCTCAATACTCCGACACGGGCGTCGAGAGCGTCACGATACAGAACGTCCGGTCGTTCGTCTACGACGAGACGGAAGTTTCCGTCTCGTTCCGCGAGTCACCGCTTCACGTCGACGTCGTCTACGCGGGGAACTTCTTCGCCCTGGTCGACGGCGACCAACTCGACGTCCCGGTCGAGACGACTCACACGGACGAACTCGTCGAGCGCGGTCTCGAGATCCGAGACGCCGTCGACGACGAACTCGACGTCGTCCATCCGCTGACCGACGAGTCCGACGGAGTCTCCATCACCGAGATCTACGGTTCGGACGCCGACGTCGACCGCAGTATCGTCGTCTTCGGTGAGGGTCAGGTCGACCGCTCGCCGTGTGGGACCGGCACGTGCGCGAAGATGACACTCCTACACGACATGGGGAAACTCGCTCTCGACGAACCGTATCTGTACGACAGCATCATCGGAACGCGGTTCGAGGGTCGGCTCGTCGACGTGGAAGAACGTGACGGAGTGACCCTGACGACGCCAACCATCACCGGCTCCGCCCGGATCACGGGGAGGCACACCTTCGTGAAAGATCCGAACGACTCGCTCACCGGCTTCAGCCTCTCTCCGAACTGAGCCCCCTTCGGGCTGTGGTTCGATCCCGAGCCCCCAGAACAGGGACGTGAGCGATCACTCGTACTGGTTGAGCAGTTTCGCCTCCGCCTTCCGGAGATGCTCGAGCAGCGTCGTCTTCGAGATGTCCAACTCGTCGGCGAGTTCGCGCGTCGTCGTCTCTCTCGGCCAGGCGTAGTAGTTCTTCTCGCAGGCGAGTTCGAACACCTCTCGCTGGCGGTTCGAGAGCTTGTCCTGTTGGTGGGCGACGTGGTTCTTGGCGTCCGAGACGGAGGCGACTTTGGTGACGACGATCTCTGCGTCTTTCTCCTGCTCCAGCGAGTCGATGCGCTCTTGGAGTCCGTCTCGCTCGTTGGTGTCGATGAGCGGCCAGTACTCCCACCCGTCGTCGACTCGCACGGGGGCGTCGTGCACGAACCCGTACGCGAGAAGCGAGTCGGTCATACTATTCTCGGGGTCGTACTCGACCATGATCTCGCGAGTCGTGTTGCCGACGTTCGAAACGTCCTTGTCGAACTCGTGGCGCGCGCTCAACTCGGAGACGGAGTCGGTCAATCGCGACTCTCTCGCCGTCTCGATGAACTCGTCGATCTGGTCGACCCTGTCGGCGTAGACGGTGAAGTGCCCCTTCACCGTGTCTGCGGGCGTGTTGTACACCGTGTGGGCGATCACCCCGGCGTCGGTCTCGTCCGTCACCTCGAGCGTCCAGCAGTCCGGATGCCAGAGTTTGAGTGTGAGTCTCGTCGTCCCGACGACTCCCTCTCGACCGGTCTCGGCCTTCGACATGGTTCGTGGTTTCTCTACGCCCGTGTATAAATGTCCCCTCCCATAGTCGGGTACCAACAGCGTTGCCGACCGCTCTGCGAGTCACCTCGTCGCCACTCGTCGTAACGACGCGACAGACCGCCACCCCAACCATGGGAGGCGATCGTTATTACGCGGTCGTGTCCCCAGACTCTGGTATGGCTTCACAGCAGACCGAACAGACGTACCGCCACTACATCGGCGGAGAGTGGACGGACGGTGAAGGGTCGGAGACGTTCGAGAGCGAGAACCCGGCGACTGGTGAGGTGCTGGGGGAGTTCCGCCGCGGCACCGAAGCAGACGTCGACGCGGCGCTCGCAGAGGCCGAGGAAGCGTCCGAAGAGTGGCAGGCGCTCTCGCACATCGACCGTGCGGAGTATCTCTGGGAGATCTACCACGAACTGCGCGAGCGGACTGAAGAGTTGGCCCAAGTGGTCACCAAAGAGTGCGGCAAAGAGATCTCGGAGGGGCGGGCGGACGTGATCGAGGCGTACCACATGGTCGAGTGGGCCGCCGGCGACGCACGCCACCCGAAGGGCGACGTGGTGCCGAGCGAGATTCCCTCGAAGGACGCCTACATGCGCCGCAAGCCGCGCGGCGTCGTCGGCTGTATCACACCGTGGAACTTCCCGGTGGCGATCCCGTTTTGGCACATGGCGGTCGCGTTGGTCGAGGGGAACACGATCGTCTGGAAGCCCGCCGAACAGACGCCGTGGTGTGGGCAGATCATCGCCGAGATGTTCGAGGACGCCGGCATCCCCGACGGCGTGTTCAACATGGTCCAGGGGTTCGGCGACGCGGGCGCGTCGATCGTTGAAGACGAGCGCGTCGACACAGTGCTCTTTACCGGGAGTGCCGAAGTCGGCCACGAAGTAGCGGAGAAAGTGGCCCAGCAACCGGGGAAACTGGCGGCCTGTGAGATGGGCGGGAAGAACAACGTCGTGATCACCGAAGAGGCGGACTTGGACATCGCGGTGCACTCGGCGCTGATGTCGTCGTTCAAGACGACGGGGCAGCGCTGTGTCTCCTCGGAACGGTTAGTGGTTCACGAGGACGTCTACGAGGAGTTCAAAGAGCGCTTCGTCGAGCTCGCGGAGAACGTCTCGGTCGGCGACCCGCTCGACGAGAACACGTTCATGGGGCCGCTCATCGAGGCCGACCACAAAGAGAAGGTGACGAAGTACAACCAACTGGCGAAAGACGAGGACGTGAACGTCTTGGTCGACCGCACTGAGTTGGACGCCGAGGAGATTCCCGACGGTCACGAGGACGGTCACTGGGTCGGGCCGTTCGTGTACGAGGCCGACGCGTGGGAAGACCTGCGCTGCACCCACGAGGAAGTGTTCGGTCCACACGTCGCTTTGCTGAAGTACTCCGGTGACGTCGAGGAGGGCGTCGCGATCCAGAACGACACCGACTACGGGCTCGCCGGGGCGATCATCTCGGAGAACTACCGCCAGATCAACTACTACCGCGACAACGCCGAAGTCGGACTCGCCTACGGCAACCTCCCGTGTATCGGCGCGGAGGTCCACCTGCCGTTCGGCGGGGTCAAGAAGTCCGGCAACGGCTATCCCTCGGCCCGCGAGATCATCGAAGCCGTCACCGAACGCACGGCATGGACGCTCAACAACTCCAAAGACATCCAGATGGCCCAGGGACTCTCCGCCGACATCAAAACCAAAGACGACTGATCGCTCCACCGAGTGAGTCGCTGTCTCTTGTTTGTTCAGACAGGGTGCTCAGAAATCGTCTAACAGCTCTTTGACGTCAGAAGCGTCCAACCCCTCTAACCCGTCCAAACCGTGTTGGACCAAGAGCGGGAAGAAGTGACGGTTTTTCTCGAAATCTTCGCCGAACTCGTACTCGTAGTCCGCCTTCAGAAGGCCGTAAGTCCGCTCTATCTCTCGCTTCTGGCTCTGCGGGAGATACATGTACGTTCCGACCTGTTCCTCTTTCACCGACTGTTCGTCCTCCTCTCCAGATTTTGATTGTTTGTCTAGTTCTGACGTCTCGTCCGGTTTGGACGACTTCTCGTCGCTCTCCCCGTCACTCGTGCTCGCCGCTCGACCACGCGTCTTGTTCCGTCGCTCCCGGAGTCGACTCGAGCGGTCGTCGCTCATGCCTCGACCTCCATGGCGTCGAACTGCGTATCGAGACCCTCGGCGATCGCTAAGAACACCTCACACATGTCGCTCTCCGAGTTGTACTCGAGTAGCGACACGCCGGCGTCGAGCGCCTTCTGCACGTCAGCCCGTTCCCGAACCTCCCAGACGGGAACGTCGTCGAACGCTCTGTTGATCCAATCGACCATCTCCTTGGCCTGGTTCTTCCGGACGTCGATGCGGTTGACGACGACGCCTCGTTCGTGGATGTCGATCTCGTAGTCCAACTCAAGCGCGTCGACGTGATCGAACAGGAGTTCGAACGCTCGCTTGCTCGTGGACTCTGCCAACGCCGGGATGAGGACGTTCTGTGTCGCGAAGAGGGCGTTGTCCATGAGGTTCCCGAGGTTCGGTGGACAGTCGACGATGACGTAGTCGTAGTCGTCTTCGAGTTCGGCGAGCACGAGATCGAGTTGTTCGCCACTTCGACGAGAGAGGGTGAGCTCCGGCTCGGCTGCAGTCATGTCGATATTGCTTGGGACGACGTCCATCTCGTCGTGGGATCGAACGATCTCGTGGATCGCCGCTCGCCGTTCGGGATCTGTGAGACAGTCGAACAGGCTGGGCGGTTCTTCGTCGTACGCCTCCATCATCCCGAGGTTCTCAGTCGCGTTCCCCTGGGGGTCGAGGTCGACGAACAGCACGTCGTGACCCCGCGCGTTCAACGCTCCTGCGACGTTGATCGCGATCGTCGTCTTTCCGACGCCGCCTTTCTGATTCGATACGCAGATCTTGGCTGGCTCGCTCATACAAACTGGTTTGTACAGCCGAATGACTTAACTCTGCGTCAGACATTCGCCGAACACTGTCGGGGCAGGTCCGTTGAGTCGGCGTCCTTCTCTTCACTTCAAACTCAGCGTCTTGAAGAGAGAATACGTCGTTCTGACCGATTGGACAGCTTGGACAGTTAGGGCAGTTCGTATACCACAACTAATTGGGATTCTGGGCCCGCAGGTTCACAGCCTCCGGGCATTCGCTCGCAACGAGTGCACGCGGTCACTCACTCGCCTGCACGACAGCAGGCGGTCGGATGAATGACCAGTTGGACGAACTACTAAAAAAGAGACAACACGTCAAACCTGTCCAAACTGTACGTGTCGTCCTGTCTCGATTGGACCGTTCGTGTATGCAATTCCGATACGACCGCGGCGGCGCTCGAAGCGAGGAACGCTGCTCCCACGAGGAGAACGTTTTACAGCGCGAACGCACCAGGATAGTCAATACAGCCGGTCTCGCCGTCGGGATGAATCGATCGATGCCGCTATCAAGTCTATAAACCTCATCCGTATGAACTGAAAACCTACACCCCCGGCTATCCCATCGCCGGAGTGTGACTGTAGCTGATCGACGAACCTTTTCGCTGTAGTCGGGCGGACGTCGATCGGAATGTCTCGGTTTCCGGTATCTTCTCGTCGTATTGCTGTCCAATCCTATCTCTCCTAATAGGCCTGCTCACTATCACATACAAAACTAGTTGGATGCGCTGGCGACTCTTCATCCCGTAACCCCCATCGACCTCTATATTTTCTCTGGAACAACCAATCGAGTTCTTCGGTTCGGGTGCTATCGGGAGATCTTAGACCGTTAGCACACGTTTGGAAAGTTTGTATGTTTTGGTCAATTTTTAGATCTCGTATCCAAATTAGAGTTTGTCTCTCAAAACCCTCTCGCTGTAGTCTAACTAGATCCATCGACATAACGAAAATTTATAATATTGAACAGAAATCGCTGTAGGATCTAGCAGCCGTTGATACGAACCGAGCTGGTGATTCCGTCGCCGAACGCAGCAGCGAGTTGCGCACGCAGCTACTCACGTCTGAGTTGACGTGGCCCTTCGCCGAGGGGTAGCTTCGAAAAACGACGTCGGCACTCGGGCGTCCTTACTCGAGTACGATCCCGTCGAGACTTCACAGATAACTCGAACGACGTAGAGCACGCGCCGTACCAGAACTGACGTCCCATCTTCGACGGTGAGGTGGGGACAGATACCTTTCCACCAACAGTGGATCGCAAAAGGCAGCTTCGCCAAGAGCCATGCACCGCTCGACAAGTAAACCGTTCGTATCTGGTTCACAACCTCGACTATCGGTCACGTTTCCGGCTAGGACTCGAGCATCTCCTCGGACTGCTGCGCCTTTAGTTACCGAAATCGGTCGGGTGACAGAGATACGATGCTCACGAATTTTAAAAGTCGTTAGGTCCCAGATACGAATGATCTCCCACAGACAAGAGCTGAACAGTACTCTCCACAGTAGTTGGTGACACCGAATCTTCTATCGGGTAAGTGGTCGATAGCGTTCCTTGAACGCTTTACACAATTATATTTGTAATGAACGTGATCGAGAAGACCAAACCTACCGCTGGCCGCCCTGCAGACCAAACAGTCATATCGGCTCAGATCTCTGTTCGAGGTGCTCAATGATCCGTTCGGGCTCGTCCCTATTGTGAGGTACAAGTCCTCACTCACCCGACCGACAATGCGGTCAGGCGAGTGACCGGCTGTACGAACCACCCCCGTTTCCGATCGTTCGGACATTCACCTACCTGACTAACCGTCCGCAAGATGGCCGATAGAAGAGCGAACAGACACAGCAGTAGTCCCTTAGCGGTCGAGTACTTCCGTACATTCGACGGCTCAGCGTCTTTTTATTCGCTTTCGTTTCGTTCCCCTGCGGAGCGCAGAGCGCCTACTGCAGCGAGTGAGAACAAAGGTCACGAGCGCCAGATCGATTGCGTTACAGATATAGTCTTGTCATGGTCTGCTTAAGAAAGGGAATACTCCAACTCGAATTCGTTTGCGACCCCGAGCACGATACTCGGGAGTTCTTCTGAGAACCACTCGCCTGTGAGACGGTTCGCCGGACTAGCAACGCTAAATGCGCCGATGACTTCGTCGTTTGGGCCAGTGACGGGAACTCCAACTGCCTTCACACCCTCAAGTTGCTCTTCGCGGTTGAAGGAGTATCCACGTTCCCGAATCTGGTCGAGTTCGTCGAAGAGGACGTCGGGGTCGGTGATCGTGTTCTCGGTTTTTGCCGGAAGCCCCCACTGGTCGACAATCGTGCTCACTTTCTCGTCCGGTAGCGTGGACAGCAGTGCTTTCCCTGCCGCTGTCTGATGAAGGTAAAACCGTTTGCCGAGCGTCGAGTACTGCCAGACGGCGTGTTTTCCCGAGTACGTGTGTAGATAGACGCCGCGACCGTTCTCTT
>NZ_JBUEED010000007.1:0-325284 GCF_059695585.1 Halogranum roseipondis | reverse complement strand
TTAACCGGGGTGGTGTAGATGCTGAGATTGAGTGTTCGCTGATAGTCCGCGGGTGTCAGCACATTCGTGTCGAAGGCTTCTTCATAGCTCTTGAAGAACCCTTGGGCAACGAATTTCTTTGTCTCCCCGGGTTGTATCAGGTGGGCATCGCGGTTCTTGTTCCCAAACTCTTCTTTTGTGTTGAGAGAACTCGAGCCGAGTTTCCCCTCGTCGAGACCAGGGCCCCGAACGAACTTCGGCACTTCGTCGTCAGCCGCCTCCACATTATTCACATCTTTCTTGGGAAGGTATTCAAATTCCATCCCAGCAAATGCAGCGAGCGCGTTTCCTGTGTTCGTAATTGAGAGAACAAGCCATTGCGACGATTCCTCGCCGTTGGGGAACTCTGCCGAGCCCGTACTCAAATCAGTCAACTCTATGTTCGGCTGATACTGGTATTCTGCAGATCCGACTTCGTTGTCATCGGCATCAACGGCGATGAACTGGTATGTTCCAGAGGGCTTCGCGGTGAACCACCCGGTTAGATCATCCGGTGCGAGGAACGCAAAGGAGGTCTGAGTCTCACCAGTGGAAACAGTAGATGTCTGAACGACCTCGCCATCCTTTAGCAGGTTTACGTGATCAACTTCGCCTCCGTCTTTAATGGAGATGGTTACTCTACCGTCTTGAGATGCAATGTCGGTGATTTGACCGTCAGTTGCTTTGGTGGTTGACTCGGGTGAGTCATTTGATGATTTGTCCGACGGTGAGGAGCCAGAGGTAGAGGTAGTGCATCCGGCCATCAGTGAGAGTCCGACAGTTCCGATGGTCAGCATCGCATTTCGTCTAGATGCCATATGTTGAATGAGAAGAATGAACAATATATAATAATTACTATTGAGGTTATGAGTTACAAACTGTCAGTAGTTCCCATTGTCCTGGATCGCTGACTCGATTTCCAAGGTTCAGGTTAGAGCTTCTTGCGTTGTTACGAATTACTCTCCGGCAAGAGGTGCTCTCATGTCAGTGAGAGCGCCGACAACGAAGGAGAACGCCACAGTTGTCACTCACTCGTAAGCGATCTCGTTGGACACGGCAGGCTTAGCTCGCGTCCAACTGTCCATACGTCGCAGGAATCTCAACGCCGTTCGTTCGTGCCGCCCACTTTCGAACCCATCTCTCGCCAAGGACGTGGTCGATCCACGTCTGGAAGACCTCAAAGCGGAACCACATTGTCAGTGCTCGCCCGCCGCGACGGAGCGTGGCGGGCACGCCCCATCGAACGATAAGCCACAGATTTCGCAGCAAGAAGCTCACGACGACGAACAACCGTATGACTGGGTCAGTAGTGGTTGTTCGTGGACGTGCTTCCCGCATCGTCCTGATGCTATCTCGATTGCCGAAGCCTTCTGATACAGTGCTTCGACTTCTTCGGCGTGCGATTGACTAGATCGCACGCCACGTACACGCGGACGTGCAGACCGTGTTTGCCATGGTTGCCCTACTGATAGGGGACACAGGCCGCGGGCGGAAAGCGCAGTTCCCGCTCGCTTCCCTAATACATCGCGTATTCCCTCCAGTAGGAGATCAATGTCTCCAATTTTTCGGCGAGTCGTTTTCCACGGCGGATAATTAGAACCACGAGTGATGCAGCTGCACGAAGCTGTTGGATACACGCACCGTTGTAGAAGCCTCGGTCAGCAAGGAGTTCAGCAACGTCGAACCGAAGTGTCACACCATGGTCGAGCAATCGCTCGACCGCGTCGCTTTTTGATTCGTTACTCCGGACAGCAGTAACTGCGACGATGAGTGGTTTAGCTCGACAGAGAACGAATCCAGCAAGGTAGCGATGGCACTTGGAGGTGCCATCGCGGGGTATGGTGTGGCAGACTTCGCCGTCACTGAGGTGTGAGCAGCCGTGATAATGGATATCGACGAAGTCGAAACAGAGGATCCTCGGCGTGGGGTCGAGGATCCTCGTGGCCTGTTGTCTGAAAAGGAGATTGGCAAGGCGTCCAAGCTTCTCTGCTGGGACAGTGTGGAGCTGAGCAAGGGTGTAGTCGTTGGAGTAGGTGCCGCGTGTGTCGTTGGTAACAGCCTTGATAGATGTCTGCTCAACGGCGGCTTGGAGGAGCGTTTGGCGAATGATTTCGGAGTCGAAACCCCAGCCTTCGATTACGGGGATGGGGGTTTCCGAGAGGAGTTCACGCGCTAAAAAAACCGTGTCTGGATGGTAGAGAAATCTCATAATCACCCATCTAGACGCTTTCTGAGAAGCTAACCCCGTCAGTCGTGGCTATCAGCTGTCTTGATGGGAACTCCTGACAGTGCCACATCCATCACTATCCCAACGCTCGGAAATATTCGCCCTTTTGAGTGGGGAGGATGTCAAGAGACAATCCGAACCGCGAGTCCCAAGAATAAAAGTACAGGAACGACGACCGCGACACCCTGTGCAGTTGAGCCGGAGGGGAGTCCCAGATTCCAGAGGAGGCGCTCAACCCCGTACCGTGTCGTCTGGGTCGTGGAGTCAACGGAAGTTGTCAAGGGCTGATTCCCCGCTGTCACAGTCGAATCCGACGGTTCGGACGAGTCATCAGGTGGAACTGAAGTGGGAGTCGGCGTGCTTCGGGCTGCATCGCGCGGGTATGCATCCGTTCCGTCTAGACTCCCATCACCGTCGGTATCACTTTGAAGCGGGTCGGTCTCCATGTTCGATTCGACGCCATCTGTAAGACCGTCGCCATCGGTATCGGCGGTGGTTGCATCGGTCTGCCCAGCAAGTTCGATTTCGTCAGTCAGACCGTCGCCATCGGTATCGGAGCTAAAGGGGTCTGTGGCGCCATCAAGTTCGACACCGTTGGGTACAGAATCTCCGTCAGAATCGGACTCGAGATCGGTGACGTAGAGCGCTGGATCGTCCGGAATTGGAGGAACGGAAGCTGTGGTGATGTAGCGATCGACCCAAGTTCCCATCGAGGAATCACCAGTTACGTCTATAACCGCTCGTCTGAAGTCGTCGTGGTCGTGCAGATCGTCGTACTTGTCAGATGTTCGCTTTGCGAGGACATCTTGAAGCGTCTTCTTGCCATTAGTCCGGATCCGGATTTCAGCGTCGAGGGCTGCGAGAACGTGGGCGCCTTTCTCGTAGTCTGCATGCTGGGTTCCCCATGTTGATTCGTCAGTTAAGACGACATCCTGATTCGTGTAAGCCGGTGCCTGAACAAACGAGTGGAACTCGTCAAACGATCCAGCGCCTTGGTTCAGCGAGATGAGCGCCCCATAGTATTGAGCAGACCCTTCTCTGAGCCAGCTCGAAGACCCTCTAAATACGCCCATCCGTGTATGGACATACTCATGGGAAGCAACGCTACCGATTGAGTCCACAGCGAGTGCCTGGGGTCGTAGAACGACGGTCTGACGAACTGCGAAGCCGCCCGGGTAGGACGCGAGCTTTGAGCGAGGCAAGACAAAGACCGCAATCTCGTCACCCCCATTAAGTCCGATATGGAAGTCTTCGATCGCACCTGAATAGAGCGATGCAACGGCTGATAATTGTGCTTTTGTGCTGGTTCCAATCGGTGCAACGATTGTCGCCGTTTCATACGGTGTCTCTCGTGAGAGACGAGTATGGGCCCCAAGATAGCCGTATGATGGTGTCGCATATCCATCCCCAACTACGGATGCCGAGTGCGTCCGTGCTGGTGGTTGACCCCGATACGAGAAGCTAGCACTCGGCGTTGGGGACGATACCAGAACCCAGCTATCAGTCCCTGCTGCATACTGTTGTGGGGTGAGCGGTGGAGATTGAATGGGAAGTTCAAATATGAGCTGGGGGTCCCGTCCGCCGGTCCACTCATAGGTAACATCATCCGTTTTCCGCAGGTTACGAGCGTTGATGAGACGCGCCTCTGAAGAGTCGAAAGCATAGGAGGTGAGCTTGAGACGCGTAATCGAATCAGGAACTGAATAGGAAATTGTAACCATCACGGTGTCCCCAGTCCGTTCCATTACCACGTTTGTGTGCAACGTTGCTGTAGAAGACGCTGTAATATTCGTTCCCGTGGAGGTCACCCGTGCGTCTACAATAGGTGATCCGACTGTAACGAGAACTAACATAATAGATATTATAACTGAAGCAATCTGGTAATTTGTCATGAACAAGCGCTTTCATCCCAACACATAAAATTATTGGTTAGTATGCAAAAACAGGTAGTGGCGCATGAATATCCGCCATCAAAGAAGCGACTGCATATCAGATACCGCAGGCAAGGCGCTACGAGTTCTCGGGGACGATCTCGGCGAAGGCGACGTTCTGGCGGACCGTATGCACGTCAATCTCCACGGTTTCGCCAGGCTGACCGCCGTCGACGATGACGACGTCGCCGCGTTCGACTGTATCCGTGGGTTTGATGTGTTCGCTCCTGTTCGCTGCGCGAAAAATGAATGAGTGGGATTCCAACGACGCACTGATCCACTAGCATCGAAAGAATCGGAGCTGGTCAAGGAGCGCTATTCGCGGCGGACTGCGAGGAGCACGAGTCCGATGAGAGCGAGAATCGCTACACTACTACCAAAGCCAGGCGCTTCAGCAGAGGTAGTTTCCGTAGTCGCCACGGTCCTCGCTTGAGTCTCCGTAGTGACGGTTGTCTCCGCTCGGTCAGTGCTTGCTACAGTCGTACTACTCGGAGACGAAGTAGTAGTCGTCGTCTGAGTGTTCTCTGAGTCCTGTGACGCCGTCATCGTCGGAGTCGGTGACGACGGCGTGGCTGTGGGTGTCTCCGTGCTCTCGATCGAAGACGTGTCTCCATCATCATCGTCGTCGACGTCGTTTCGTGGTTGGTACGAACTGGAACTATCATCCGTAGATCCACTCGAGGTGGTCTCCTCGGTCGTCGAGGCAGACGAAATTTCGACCGCCCCTGCAGAGTAGTGAATCGGGACGTGAAGACGCATGCCGTTCGTCTCCTCGGTCACGGTGATATCTACCTCTTCACCCTGGTACGCTGTTTGCAACTGCTCCGGGTCGGTCACACCCCACTCCTGGAGGAGGCTATCTGGAAGATACGCTTCGTAGAAACCCGAGTTCACTTCTTTCGATGGGAGGTAGTGCGGCCCTGCAACGAACAGTGACAGGCTCGCAGATTGGTCACTCGTCTCTGGTTGATACATCGGGGATCCGAATGTCTGCGCGTCAGTCGCGAGAATCGTTCCTGAGAGCGCAGTTTGCCGTTCTGTGGTCACACCCTCGTGATCGAACGAATCGATCGCCAACGAAACAGCCGCATCTTGGCTGTCAGTCGCTGTATCTGCCTCCCCAGTCGGCCAGTTATTCATATCTGGCGACGGGAAAATCGCTGCCTGGGCCACTGGCTTCACGAATATGGTAACCTCAGTGAAGCCATCCTTTTGCTCAGTAGTCCACTGCATATCGCCACCAGCTCCCAGCAATATGCGCGGGGTGAAATCTTCGACTCGGAGTGTGATTTTGAATTCCGTCGTCTTGTCAACACCGAGTGTCTCCAATTCGTGTTGATCAGTTGCAGAGATCGAGGGGTTCTGTAGTTGAACCTGTATGAGTCCATCCTCGTATGCCACCAATTCGGGCATTGTCTGCGGCTGTGTCCCACCGACGTGCTCGACGCTGTAGGCAGTGACCGTTGGCTCCTCAACAGTAACCGTGGTAGGATCGCTATTCCCGACTGTGATTGTGTGTTCTCCAAGCGACCCAAATACGTGTTCGAAGTAGACAGTGTCAGTCTCTTGAGCCTCCAAGTAGACGGTCTTCGTATCGACAACCTCGCCGTCAACTGTGAGTGTAACGTCTTTCTTCCCGAACTCGCTGCCTGTGTTCGCTACTGGAGCATTGATGTGCAGTGTTTCAGCAGGTGCATTAGACCCCTGTGCCCAATTTGTCTCTGGTTTTTGAACTGCGACTGTTGTTTCTGGAGGTTCCCCAAGCACGTCGATATCGGTTAGTGGCTCTGAGTTGACGGTGATGGAGTCCGTCGATTCAGTTACCCAAGACCCGAAAGATGGGGAGAGAGACACTGTCTTTGTTTCCCCTGCGGGAACTGTGACCGTCGTGGAATCCAGTGCATGCGTATTGAACTCTTCTTGGAACACGTTCAACCGAACATCTTCCGAAGAAGCCGTGGGATTCTCAACCGTCGCTTCGACATCAATCGGCTCCTCAAAGTATGCCTTCTGGTCGGGGATCGTATATGAGACTGCTATTTGAGAGGTAGTACTAATCTTCGCATTATCGACAGAGAGTCGTTTGAAGAAGCCATATTGGTCTGTTTGAGTCGTATCGCGGATTCGCGCCGACAGTCGAAAGTCTCCCACCGGTCTCTCAGAAAGCGTAAATGACACCGTCCCTGCTGACTCTGTGAGACTCACTTTCGAGTCGAGAACTCCGTTGGGTCCTTCGAGTTCGATCTTCGCATCTGCAGGGGCTACTTCTGATCCCAAGTCGTATCTGACATCAATTTGAGAAGAAGTATGTGGATCGATACTCTGGTCTGCAATCGTTACATCTGCGTCGGTGTTTGCAGCCGCTGCAACACCCGTTGCTGTCGGTGCAAGCACCGAGATAATGAGCATCCATGCGAGGACAATCGATTGTAAATTCCCCTTTTCTGATAACATCTCACGTATGCTTCAAAACTGATAACTCATCAATTATTCGTTTTCTGCATAATTTACAAATTTCTGATTTGATGCCGCTTAGTCACCGGACTTGGACGAACTGCTGCAGCGAGCTTACTGCCATCACTGGATCAGTGATTCGACTCTTCTCGCCCATATTAACAACGCCTTCGGGGCATCTTGTCGACGAGCGCCAAGTCCGAGAATCACATCAGAGTGATGCCAAGCTATACAGTACAAGTGTATAGAGTTATTACAATATTGATGGTTCATAAAAACCAATGGAAAAATCGAGTCGGAGACGGATTCTGCAGATTGGCGGAGGATTTGGAATACTGAGTCTGTTAGGAATCGTAGGGGGTGGGTACCTTGATGACTTCCCAGAGAACCCTCCCGAAACCCCAACACCGTCACCCGTGTCACCAGACGATTCGACGGCAACACCAACGTCACTCTCACTCTCGTGGCCCCAAGAACGGTTTGACGCGGCGAACTCGGGGTTCGTTTCCTCACTGTCGCTCCCCGGACTCACGCTTAGCCCCGAGTGGTCCTTTTATTCCACAGATCATGCTGACTCCGGTGGTCCCGTTCAGCGAGTTGTCACGACCGGGTCTCGAATCTTTACAACGTCGCCAAACGTGAACGAACTCTTTGCAATCGACTCAAGCAACGGGTCGGTAGTGTGGCGCAAGCCAATCGAGCACACCTCCGGCTCGCCAACGCTTGTGGGCGATCAGGTTGTCATCGGTGCAAGTCGCGTTCACGCGTTCGACGCGGCGAGTGGAGACGTCGCGTGGACTGCGGATCCGGAGTTCGGGACCCGATCAACACTGACTGAGCGCAACGGAATACTCTACGGTGGAAGTCGAGGTGAGACCAAAGATGATGGTGGACGTGTCTACGCTCTTGATGGTGCGACCGGTAGGTTACTGTGGGTCCACCATACCGACGCTGGCATCCTTCCGACACCGGCAGTCGCTGATGGGGTGGTGTTTGCAGCGACAATCAGTGGATCGCTACTCGCGCTTGCAACCGATACAGGGAACGTACTGTGGGAGCGGTCGCTAACTGGTGGGGGACGGGGACTGTATTCTGTGATGGTCCGTGACAAGACCGTCCTCGTGGCAAGCGATGAGTATCGAACTACTGTCAACGGTGAGATTCAACATTCCCCCGGCTTCGTCGGGGCGTTTCGGGCTAGTGACGGCGACCGGCGCTGGCGTGCGGAAGTCGGAAATGAAGCGACTGCAGGCATTGAGTCCCAACCCGCTGTGACGTCGACTTCTCTCGTGTTTCCGGCAATGACTCAAGCAGGGTATGAAATCCGAGCTCTGGACCTTGAGACAGGCAGGGTACAATGGCGGCGTGAAATCAAATCAGCCACATTCGGTATCGTGTTTGGTGAGAGCTATCTCTACAATACGAGCGGTCAGTTGCACGCTCTCGATATCCAGACCGGCAAACAACAGTGGCAGACGCCCGTGCCGGATGTCGAAGCCAGTGCCACACTGGCAACGTGTGGCAATCTGCTTCTGGTTATGGACCCAAGGGATGGTATCCATGCGTTCACTATGGACACCACGCCGATACCGACACCAACTGCAACCAGTACACCGACTCCAACCCCGACAGCAACCCCAGATCCGACTCCGACACCCGACCCTCGAATGCCGTCTGTCAGGTTCGAGTATTCATATGACCAGCCGAACCAACAGCTCACAATTCGCCATGCCGGTGGCGATTCGATCCGTGATTCAGTTACGGACAATCTCAGCGTTGAGAGGGTTTCTGCAAGCAAACTCACGTTCTGGGCAGCCGACCGCTTCGCCGCCCATGCATCATTCCCAATTACTGCGGGAGATACAGTGACGATTTCAGTGCCGCCAGGCGAGACGGTTAGAATCATATGGGGCAGTGAGGATTTGAGAGGTTGGACGCTTGATGAGTACCGAGTAGACTAACGAGTTCAAGTATCGATAGCAGCGGTGTGGCTGGAAAACAGGAGGAATTCCCTTGGTCGACTTTTGTATATCGATATACAGTTCATTCCCTGCAGGCATATTCTCACTACATTCGCTGTGGGTTCAGCAGACTGTGCAGGTCTGACCAACCCACAAAACTATAAGAAAACAAACTGAAGCGCTGAGCAACCAGAACATGCCACACTCAGAAACACCACCAAACACAGCGAGTGGCCTTCTCCCTCGGAATCTCTACTTTCAAAGGAGACCATCACGATGAGTGAGTCAGAGGAAGAACCGAAGCTCACGCCCTCGTTCGACGACGTCCGATGGACAACCTGCTCACTCGAGGACTTCACAGAGCTGTACTGGGACGAAATCGCACCCTGTCTCGAAGCAGCAGGCATCGATTCAACGAGCGAAAAGCCGACCCATCAGTGGTTTCGAGACCACGATGCTCGGCCGTTCCTCGCCGCACTACGGCGCCAGCACGACCGGTCCTTTGGTGAGTTCTGGACCGAGGACCTCGGACTCGGCGACGACGACGAGGGTTACACGTGGGCTACTACAGACGAAGAAACGATCGATGCCCTCGAACGGTTTCTCGACCGCCGGCAATCGCGGTACAGTCTCGCGACGTCGTCCGTCGAAACCCTCCGAACACGACTGAACCTGTACGTCCGTGCCTACCGAGAGGCGAACGAGACGGACGACCTCCTCTCGCCGATCCAACGCGACGGGGATGCTCCGGCCTACGAAGCCGTCGACGCGTGCTATGCAGCATTCGACTGGTTGAACGAAGACGCAGATCGGACCTACAGTGCCCAGACCCTCCAGCGTGTCCGGCGCATCGTCGACGCCTGGTATCAACATCTGGTTGGACGGCGTGTCGCCGCGATGAACCCCGCGAGTGGCCTCTACGACGAGTTCAAATGGGAACTCGAGGAATCGTCGACGCCAGCACTCTCCGCAGACCACATCCGCTCGTTGATGCGGGTCACAACGACGCCGCGAGAGCAGCTATTGGTGGTCGCACTCGCTGGGTGGGGGCTCCGGGCGAGCGAGGTCGCAGCACTCCACGTCTCGCAGTTCAACCGCGACGTTGCCGACGACGACGTCCCTTACATCGCCTTCGAGAATCGCAAGAACGGCCCCGGAGAGGTCTCAGTGCTGTTCGGACTCGACGTCCTCGACGCACGAATCGACGAACTAGCAGGAGACGAGACGTGGACAGGGTACGTCTTCCCGTCGCCACAGGGCGAAACACCACACGTGACGCGAGACACCATCCGGAACTGGTTTCAAACGCTTGCCGCCGACGCCGATCTCCCAGAACGTATCGACGGCGAGCGTCCGAGCCCACAGCTGTGTCGTCGCTTCTGGTACGACACGTACACGGCAGTCCTTGAGGGCGTACTCGAAGGTGTCGAAGAAATTGCCGCAGAGCAAGGCAGTAGCGACCCCCAAGTCGTGATGCAGAACTATCTCTCGGACTCGCGGTCGCGACGGGTACGCCGGGAGTTCATGCGCGAACAGTTGACCGAGGCATTCGGGGAGTGAACTTCATCCGACGGCCGACACTACTGGGTTTGTTCGCGAAACCATACAGATGCTGGCAATAGCTGCGTGCTGAACTTAGAGAGTGTATGCAGCGCTGGGACCGAGACTACTGAGTGAAAAGAATTAGTCCGAACTTCGGCTCATAATCAAACCAGCAAGAAGGTATGAGGGAGGAATTATCACTCCGAAGTATGCGACAATTCCTACAATTGTCTCAACTGGCCCGGTAAGGCCGGTATTTTGTGTCAAAATGAGAACGCTGACCAAAAATAACGTAAGACCGTTGAATACCTCGTTCATGTCCATGAGAAGGATCTCGAAGCCCTTCTATTTCAGTTGACAGGTGTTCGCCCCGGACAAAACGAGACACGAGAGATTTCCTCTGCAACACTTGCGCTGTGAGTTCAGCACGCCCACAAAAACCTCCCCAACCGCTGTCAGAAGATGTCTACTGAATCTAGAGAATTAGGAGCTACTCGTCGCCAATGTTGGAGAGTCGAGTTTTGATCTCCTCAGCATCCGCATTAGAGAGGGCTTCCAAGCCGAACTGCACGAGGAGAGGGTAGAAATGGCGGTTCTTCTTGAACTCGTCCTGGCCCGCTTTTCGCAGTTTCAATTGCGATTCGAGGTACGTATCCTCCAGATCATCAAGGATATCGTCCGGAATATAGATTGTCCGGCCGTTCCATTCGTCCTTGATATTCGTCTTCGTTTTTGTCGTTTCACTCGTTGCGTTCGTTTCATTCGTTTCGTTCGATTCTCTCGTTTCGTTCGATTCTCTCGTTTCAGTTGATGAACTAGTTTCCACTGTTTCGTTCACTCCGCTCGTTTCCTGGGGATCCTCGTCGTCGTCCTCGTAGTTTCCTTCGATACCCGAAGCATCCCCCCATCCGTCGCTCATGCTTCCACCTCCTCAGGGGGGGTCTTCTCAAATGTGTCGTCGAGCAGGTCAGCAATCTCGTTAAACAATTCACGAGCGTCTTCAACTCGCTTGTTCTCCTTACCAAAGCCGAAGACTGAGACGCCCTTACCGATCGATTGAGAGAGGTCAGTCCGCTTCGGGATTTCAAAGACAGGGAGAGAATATGCCGATTTGATTTCTTCGAGAGTATTTCGGTGTTCGGCATTTTGCTCAACACGATTGCACACAATCGCAAGCCGGTTGATGCCGCCGTAAGCTGGTTCGAGTGAGCTCAGCTGCTTTGCGAAAATTTGGAGGCTATTGGCGTTGAGTTTCTCGGGAATGACAGGGATAACGACGTTCCCAGTCGCCACAAGTGCGTTGTCGGTGAGTACGTTTAGTGACGGAGGGGTATCTACAATGATGTAGTCGTAGTCAGTCTCAAGTTCGTCAAAAGTCATCCCTAGTCGCTCTCGGCTCTTTGGAGCTTCAAGCAGCGTTTGGATGTTCTTGTTGTTCGCGAGCTTCTCGCTAGCCGGGAGGATATCGAACTCCTCGTGCTCAACGATGATGTCGTTCACCGATTCCATCTGATCGAAGTCAAGCACATCGAATAGCGTTGTCCGGTCGGTGTCGTAGTACAAATGGCTATAGCCGAGCGAACAAGTGAGCCCGCCGTGATAATCGATGTCAACGAGAAGGACATCGTATCCGCGTGCAGCGAGTGCACCGCCAGTGTGAATTACGTCGGTTGTCTTTCCTGCCCCACCCTTTTGATTTGCTACAGTGATTCGTGCAGTGTTAGTGTCAGCCATAGTCTTCGTTTCCATCAATGAATTCGTTCCGTTCGTTTCGTTCGGTGCGTTCGGTGAGAGTGTTTCGCTCAACGAGAGGAAGACAACGATGTTAAAACCACTTGTTCGTTTCAATAGATGAACAAGATACAGTCGTTACTCTCAACGCGTTCATTCGGTTCGTTTCGTTCGTTTCTTTCAACGAACGTAGAAGCTTACATGCTGACAGTCGAGATCTCTGGTCAGCGGATTGCGCTCGTTCCATTCGTTTTCTTCGTTTCTTTCGTTGAACACCTTCGATATCTTCTGAGCTCACGAGACCATAATCGGCTCTAAGACGCCAGAGAGGTCAAATCGGAATGAGTTCGAGTAAGGCTTTTAGTAGTTACCGAGAAATTGGTAACTACCAGATGTACGAGACACTCGACGATACAGCGACCCAAGTCATCCTCGCTATCGAGAGCGGTGACTCCATCCGCAGTGTCGCGCAGCATCTCCACACGCCCTACGAGACGGTGAGACAGGCAGTCAATCGGCTCGAAGCGGCGGGCTACATCCGTTATGACGACGGTCTCTCCGTCGTCGACGAACACGTCCGGGCCGCCGCCCGTGAGTTAGTAGCTGCCAGCGCCGGCGTAAGCCCACCTTCGATCGAGGAGGCATATGTCATCCCGCAGTTCGGCGGGTGGCCGTTCGCATTCACGCGAATTGACGCCGTGTATGTATGGACTCAGGGTGGGTACCAGGTCGGGCGTAATCCTGACGACTATCCACTGTTTCTTGCCGTTCGAGAGCAGGATGTCAACGACTGGGAGGAGTTTTTCGAGTCGTTCGGCCTTCCTACTGCATTCGAACGCCAGCCCCGAGAAGAACTAACAGGGCCGCTGCAGATCGTGCTTGACCCCCAACCATCACTCGAAATCGACAACGTCGAAGGCTACCCGGTCATCCCTCGTGAAGACACAATCGAGTACATGCGTGAACACTACGCACAGTTCCAGTCGGCGCTCGCGATGCTCGACCGAATGTACGACGATCTGGACCTCGGTGTTGCATACCGAGAGACTGAGCGGGCCCAGTCATGAGCTTCCACAATCGGAGTGACGCACTCATCGAACTTCTCGAGGAACTCACCCAGAACGGTCACGAATATGTCCTTGTTGGGGGCTATGCAGTGTCGGCGTTCAACGCACGGTTCTCCACGGACCTCGATATCGTCGTTGCGCCCAACACCAAGGACGGGTTCGTTGAGTTTCTCGAATCGAAGGGATTCGAAGAAACGGATAGTCACGCAAAGAAGTGGTTCTATGACACCGAGGTGATCGAGTACGAAAAGCGACTCGCACCCCAACAGCCCATTGGATTCGATTTACTAGTCAACGGTCTCGGATGTCGGCAGACCGAGGCACAGTGGTCGTTCGACTATCTCTACGATCATAGCCAAGAGCAGGAAGTAAGCGGGGGTACAGTGACAACGACCGCCAGAGTCATCGATGGAGCAGTTCTCGTGGCCGCAAAACTCCACAGTGGACGCGAAACAGATTTGCGAGACGTCTTGGCGGTCGCAGAAGAGATTGACCTTGCAACAGTAACACCTCATCTACGACGAGGGGACGAAGATTCCCTTCGAGCGCAACTCGAACGAGGGCTAGAAATCTTAGAGAGCGAGGAACTCAAACACGGGTATCAAAGTGATTTCGGGACCTCAGCTGTCTCTGAAGAAACGGTCACGAATCTCCAGCAGTATCTCTCTGAACAAGTCAGGCAATTAGAGTAACCGAAGGCCGCTCTCGATGACACTCGCAAACTCAACGTTCCTCACGAATCTCTCCTTTCCTCTACTGATGACAGCTCTAGACGCCCGAGTGACCGATCGATCTCGTCGTGGGTAGGTCAATTTCAAGTGGAATCACAAGCATACCGGCGACGGTTGGGAGTCTCGTCGACCACCGTTACCAGTATTGCCAATATTGGACTTGTTTAAATACCACTCTCACTCCACTATTGCCAGTTACCGCGAGAGACCAAAGGTAGGAATCTGCTATTGCCGCGAAATGTTTGATAACGAGTTAATATAGTCGTTGTATTTTCTCCACTACGGATTTGGTTTTACTCATAGTAGTATAAATGTGTCGTCTATAATAGAGGGGGTCGTGACCCCCTCCAGTTGTTACAGAGGTTTTACTGGCAATAGTGGAGAGTGTGTGTTTTATAAGCCAACGTGATACTGGCACTATTGGCAACCGTGGTGTGTTAGTGGTCATACTGGAACCCGTGGTTTTATGACGACTGTTTGTATTGAATCCACGTATGGGCCGATTCAGCCGAGAATCGTTTATCATCCAAGACAAAGACGTCCTTCGGGACGATTATCAGCCAGAGACGCTCGAGGAGCGAGACGAAGAGCTTGACGAGTACGCGGCTTCTCTTCGTCCCGTGATTCAAGGCTGGCAACCGAGCAACGTCTTTCTCTATGGTGTAACGGGCGTCGGGAAAACCGCTGCCACTCACGACCTCCTTGAGGAACTGCAAGGATCCGCCGAAGAATACGATGACATTGATCTCAACATTATCGAACTGAACTGCACTGGTTGTACCACATCCTACCAAGTTGCAGTCAATCTCGTGAACGAGATTCGCTCACCCTCGCATCCACTCACAACCGTCTCGTCTCCACGAGAACCGATGAGCGAAACTGGTTACCAACAAAAACGCATCTTCAACGAGCTCTACAACGATTTCGAAGCAATCGGTGGAACAATTCTCGTTGTTCTAGACGAAATCGATAATATCGGCACTGATGACGACATATTGTACGAACTTCCACGGGCACGGTCGCAGTTGGATCTTGACGTGAAAATCGGTGTGATTGGTATCTCGAACGATTTCAAGTTCCGAGAGAATCTGTCTCCGAAAGTAAAGGACACGCTGTGTGAGGAGGAAATTCTCTTCCCACCGTATGACGCAACTGAACTCCATAATATTCTCCGGCAACGTGCAGATATCGCGCTTCATAACGATGTTCTTGAGTCAGATGTCATCCCACTGTGTGCGGCATTTTCGGCCCAAGATTCAGGATCTGCTAGGCAGGCACTTCGTTTATTACGGAAGGCTGCTGACGTTGCTGAGAACGAGGCAATAGCTGGTGGTGAAGCAAAGGTCACAGAAGAGCACGTTCGTGAAGCTAAACATCAGATTCAGCGACAGCAGGTTGTAGAGGGAATGCACTCACTGACTCGTCAAGGCCAGTACGTGCTACTAACTGTGTGTCAGCTCGCAGCTGAAGGTGAGACACCTGAACGCACGAAGTTGATTTATCAGCGGTACCAGAAGGTTCTACGCAACCACGGGAGTGAACCGCTGAAACGCAGACGTGTCCACGACCATCTCTCTGATTTGAGTTTGCACGGAATTCTACATCTCGTCGACTCATCGGGCGGACGGGGTAACTACAACGAGTACGAGCTCGATGTTTCACTTTCATCGGCGCTGGATGCACTTGAGAATGAGCTTGGAGAACTATCCGAAATTCGTGAAACCGCTGCGAAGAATCGAGTTCTGGATTGAAAAAGGGAACCGGTGAAACCAGTAGTGCCAATACCCTCTCCACTATTGCCAATAAGAGCATAACCGGCGGTGCCAGTTTGTCCAATACCCTCTCCGGTATTGCCAGTTAAAAAGTTCTACTTCTATGATTGGTACCCGCACTAGCCACTACTGCCAATAATATATAACGTAGTCTAGTACCTCGGTTTTACTGGCAATAGTGGAGTGTCTGACAACGATTCAAGAGAGTGTCAATTACGGAGAAGACGACTATCTTCAGAGGGTTTGAGTACGAGGCATGGTCACTCGTCCGAGTTAACCGGCCCTTTGTACTTCGACTTGATCGTCTCACCCTCCCTCCATTGCCAGTAGTAGTAACGATGGTCGTTGATCTCTTTCACCGTAATCGTCGCCTTCGAGGGGACGTCATCCGGGCGGTCTGCTTCCGCTTCGACCTCTTCGTCCCGCTCGTCCTGTTCTGGGAGTTGTGCCTCACGCTCGCGATGCTCGGCAAGTTCGTCAGCGTATCGGGCGATGTCTCGAAGTACGTCTGGCGACTGGTCGGTGAGTTTCTCAACGATACCGCTTGGTACGTTCTGAGGCGGCGTTGGTGGGGAATTGGACATGGGTCACCGTCGTGTTAACCAACACAGACGCCAACAGCAAAGCTGCGTTGGTTAAGTAGAATCTGGTTCAGCGTCGATTCAAGCGTCAAGCAACGAAATGATCTCTGTCGACGTTCGACTGATTCGTCCGAGTCGCTCGCGAATCACGTCTGCATCGTCGGATTCCCACGTGGCAAGGTAGAATGCCGACCCACTGGTATCGAGTCCACAGTATCGCCCAACGATGTACGCCACGGCTTCGGCTTCGACCTCGCGTTTCGCCCGCTCGGTGTCGTCGTCGACGTCGAAATGCAACAGCGCATGCGCGTACTCGTGAACCAGCGTCCGTGCAAGGTCGGCCTCGTTCATCCGGTCCTTGACCTCGACAAGTGGTTGGACGTCGACGAGGCTCAAGCGCTGACAGACACCGCGTGCGCTCCCATGGGACCACTCGTCTTCGGGGACGATTCGCACTGTCACATCAAGCTCATCCGCGGCGTCGGTCAGCTCGTCTACGAGATTGCCAGCGTCACCTGTCGCCGCCGTCTCGAGGTCGGGGAGTGGCTCGCCATCAGTCTGGGAGATGTCGAATACCGGTGCGGGTCTGAACCCGACGAGCCCTCTCGACCACTCTTCAGGTGGCGTCGTGTCGTACTCACAGTCGGTGTTGGCGTGGTAGCTCGGCGAGTTCTCACACTCGGGACACCGCTTGGTGATGATGGGTGCCCAAATCCAAATAGCGCTCTCGCCTTCCTTGACGTGCCGGTCAAACTCTGCTTGCCACGTTCGATACCCAGCGACGCGACTGGCTTCGGGACACTGTTGCTTGATAAGCAGCGTGTTCCGGTAAGAGTAGTCGTGGAACTGCCGTTGCACGTCAAGCCACGCTTGGAACTCTGCACTCGCTTGTGCGTCGTCGACGGAGTCGACGAGGTCGTCGATCCACTGTTCGATAGTACTGTGCATCTCGTCACGTCGGGTGTCGGAGTCGTCGAACGACACCGCTGCGTAGTTACTCGTCGCCATGGGTTGTCTCGCGAGCACTCCAGGTTTGGAATGCCCCGCACCCTTCGGGGGCAGAAAAACTCTCTCGAGTTCGAGAAAGCACTCGGTTACGAGGCTAGTCATATCTGGGATTACTCGGTGACAACCGAACCGTGCCCGCGGCTGCCTAAGTACACCCCCCGGTGTTCTCGGATAGGGGAAGATCGAAAAGGTGTGCTGCCAAGTGCTGTTCAGAAGTTCACTTCTTAGGCGTCGAAGAACCGATCGGGCTTCATCCGCGACAACCGCATCGCGTTCCCAGTAACCCCGAGACTCATGCCCATATCGCCGACGACCACGGCCACTGCAACGCTCACGAGTCCCAGCGGTACGCCGATCGCGAGCAGGAATTTCACCCCGAGACTCGTCCAGATGTTCTGCCGAATCACGCCGTTGGCCGTGTGCGACAGGTCGTACAGGTAGGGGAGCTTTCCGACGTCGTCGCCCATCAGTGCGATGTCGGCCGTCTCAAGGGCGGTGTCGGTGCCGGCCGCGCCCATCGCGATACCGATGTCGGCGGTCGCCAGCGCGGGCGCGTCGTTGATGCCATCGCCGACCATCGCAACGTCGCCATACTCAGCCTGCAACTCCTCGACGGCGTCGACCTTCTCGTCCGGCAGGAGTTCGGCACGGTATTCGTCGACGCCGACCTGCTCGGCGATGGCGCGGGCGGTTCCCTCGTTGTCGCCAGTCAGCATCACCACACGCTCCACGCCAAGCGCATGCAGGCGCTCGACAGCGCGCTTCGAGGCAGGGCGCACCTCGTCGGCGATAGCGATCGCACCCAGTAGCTCCGACTCCGTACCGACGATGACGACCGTCTTGCCCTCCCGCTCCAGCGCGGCGAGTGCGTCCTCAGCGAATGTTCGGTCGTCAGTCTCGACCGCATCCACCTTGGGAACGCCGCCGTCGGCCGCTGACCGGGTTCGCGAGAGATCGAACCCCAGGTCCTCGAACAGTGCAGGCTTGCCCGCGTAGTACGTCTTGCCGTCGATCTCGCCGCGGATACCCTTACCCGTCAGGCTCTCGAAGTCCGTCGGGTCAGACAGCTCGTCCACGCCTGCCTCATCGGCGCGAGCGAGAATCGCCGCCGCGATAGGGTGTTCGCTCCGGCGCTCCAATCCGGCGGCGTGACGGAGCAGCGTCGCCTCATCGGTGTCGTCGACCGGAACGACGTCGGTGACGGTGAGTTCGCCCTTCGTGAGCGTTCCTGTCTTGTCGAGGGCGACGGCGTCGACCTCGCCCATCGCTTCCAGGTAGTTGCCGCCCTTAATCAGGACGCCGTTCTTCGCGGCGCTCGTAATCCCTGACACCACGGAGACGGGCGTTGAGATGACGAACGCACACGGACACGCGATCACCAGCAGGGTAAGTCCACGAATGAACCAGGTCTGCCAGCTTCCGCTGAAGGTGTGTGAGAAGCCGGCGAGACTGACAGTGGCGCTCCCGCTGATGAGTAGCGGCGGCAGCACGGCGGTCAGGATCGCCAAGACGACGATCGTCGGCGTGTAGTACCCCGAAAACCGGTCGACGAACTGCTCCTTCTCGGTCTTCTTCTCCTGTGCGCCCTGTACCATTTCGATGATTTGTGAGAGCGTCGACTCGGAGGCGGGCGCAGTGGCCTCGAACTCGAGGTAGCCCTCCTCGTTGATACTGCCGGCATAGATCTCGTCGCCGACGCTCTTGTCGACGGGGACGCTCTCTCCGGTGATGGGGGACTCGTCGACTGCACTTCCACCGTCGACGATGGTGCCGTCGAGCGGAATCTTCTCGCCGGGCCGGACGATCACCGTCTCGCCGACGTCAACCTCGTCGGCGGGGACGGTCACCTCCTCACCGTCGCGGCGGACGGTCGCCTCGTCGGGCGACAGCTCCATCAGTTCGCGGAGGGAGTCCCGGGCCCGGTCCATCGCGTAATCCTCGAGCAGCTCGGCGATGCTGAACAAGACAGCCAGCGTGGCGGCCTCGACGAAGTAGCCGATACCGGTGGCGGCGATGATGGCCGTTCCCATTAGCAGGTCGATGTCGAGGCTCAGATTCTTTGCCGAGTAGTAGCCTCCGCGAACGACCGGGTAGCCGCTGGTGACAATCGCGACGAGGAAGAGCCCGTCTGCAACGTGAAGCGGATAGTCGAGCACACTTGCGACGGCGAGGTTTTGTCCCGTGAGGACGAACTCGAAGAGCAGCCCGAGTGTGACGAACGCTGCGCCGATCCACGTCTTGATAGCGCGCGAACTTGTCCAGACTTCCGACGGGGGGGCAATCCCCAACTCGTCGTTTGATGACCCTTTTGCGCCGCCGCCGCTGACGACTTCGTAGCCGGCGTTCTCGATGGCTTGGACGACGTCAGCCTCGGTGACGCGGTCGGGGTCGTATGTGACGTTTGCCGTGCCGGTGGTCGGTTGGAGCGTGGCGTCGACGACGCCGTCGACGCGCTGAAGGCTCTTGTCGACTTTCTGGGCACACGACGGACAGTCCATCTCGGGGACGGTGAGGCGGACGGACAGCTCTCTTCGCTGCCCGCCGCCGTTCGGCGGCCCCGCTGTATCCGCATCCGGATTCTCTGTCATCAACTCACGGTAGGAGCGGGAGTTCGATATGTCTTTGTTGGAATATTCCAAACTCCGCGTCAGCGCGATACCAGCCGTTCTTCCGTGACCCGCTCGCCGGCGACGTGCTGCTTCGCCAAGTGTTCCTCTGCCCGACGGAGTCGGTAGGTGAGCGTCGACCGGGGCACGTCGAGATGCTCGGCGAGCTCGCCGACGTCAACCTCGCGGGGTGACTCGTAGTAGCCGTGTTCGACGGCGGCCTGCAGAGCGGCCTCTTGGGCAGGAGGTAATCCACTCGGTGTTCCGTCGCTCCTCCCAGCTGCTGTCGTCGTGTCCGCTGTGCGGAGCATCTCCATCTGGGCACACTCCCCAACGGCGGCTTCGAGGGCGTCAAAGAACGCCGCTACGTCGCCTTCACCGGGGTGGATGAGCCGCCATGTGTAGTGGCGTCCCTCATGACGGGTATCGAACAGAACGCCGTCGCCGAGATGGTCGCGAGCGATATGGGGAACTGAGGCGCAGGCAGGAGTGCGCTCCCAGTCAGAGTAGAGAATAAGTGTTTCATCCGCGCGGTCGAGGATGCGGGTGGTCTGCGTGGCGCCGCAATCCTCAGTCGCCAGACAGTCGGCGTAGTAGTCGCCGGTGAGAAAGGCGTCCTCGATGGCATCAAGCGCCTCGGGGGTTCCGGTGGCGTGGTCGACCCGCCAGAGACGCTCGGCAGTGGCGTGCAGCGAGAGCGAGCGAACCCGGGCGTCGGAGTGGTCGGCGAGGGTGTCTGCCACCCTATTGCACCCCGGTTCGTATTCGAGGGCGAAGACGAGTTCACGCATACCAACGCGTAAGGGGCGGCTGGATATAACACGTGGGTCGGTGCTGCCCAGCGTTGACGGGGATCAGATCACGTCGTCTGGATCGTGTACGCTCTGCATTCGCTGGGCCTCGGTGGCGTACTGTTCTCGGAGATCTGGCTCGTCAACAGAACCGAGGTTATCAGGCACCGCTTCGACAGCGGCAGTCGTATCGCGCACGTCACCGAACGACGTCAGGGCTCGCTCTTTTCTGAAATAGTGCTTGCCATCAGGAGTTGCGTAGGTAAGGATGATCAGATTCTGTTCGTCGTCGGAGTACGTCCGTTCGACGAGCCAAACACGCACGCTCTCCTCCGATTCCGTCGCCATATAATTCCGGTCATCTGCCACAGTGATAAACTGTGGAGTCTCGGCGAGTAGCGTACACCTCTACAGAAATTCTTGTATGACCTCCGGAATAGCCGATATATGGACACCGGATAGACTATTTGACGACCACAGTCCCAGTCATCCCAGAACTTTCGTGGGGGATACACACATACTCGTACGTTCCAGTGACCTCGAAAGTATGCTCGTATACTTCTCCAGACGCGATGAGACCCTCACTGACGTTGTTTCGTGCGGCCTTCTCAGAGTCGAACTCACCGCTGGCGAAGTACTCCGACTCAGCGGGTATTTGACCATCGTAAGCAGTCACTGTGTGCCCAACGTCACTCTCGTTCGTCCATTTCACTCGTGTGCCAACGCTAATCGTGAGCCGCTTCGGATCGAATCCGAAGTTGTCGGTCATTGAGACACGCTTCACGTTCTCTGACCCACCGGCGGACAAGCAGCCCGCAGAAGCCGTCGCTACGAGTGCCGCCCCGCCGAGTCGAAGTACTTGTCGTCGGTTCATATCTTGTATAGAGGTTGGGATGGGGGGATTTAGAGTGCGACAAAGAGGTCGGTGACGTACATCACGACGAGCCCCACGAGGAACGTCACGAGGTTTAGCGCCGACGCTGCCCGTCCGTTCCGACTGATCATGCCGTGCAGTTCCCAGATGACCTGCAGGATTGCCCCCACACCGATGGCGAGGAAGAACGCCCCAAGCGTCGGCGAGAAGGCGAGGCTTCCGAGCCAGCCACCGAGGATGACCGGAGCGCCTGCGAGGAATCCCAATCCGAGGAAGTGGAAGATACTTGGACGCTCACCACGTGCAACAGGTGCGACGACGGCTGGACCTTCAGTCACGTTGTGGAGCATGAAGCCGATGACGAGGAACGCGCCAAGCGAAACACGGCCGAGTGCGAATGAACTCCCGATGGCTAACCCTTCGGCGAGGTTGTGTAGACCAATTCCGAGCGCGACCAGATAGGCGACCCACAGCCCGCTCTGTGCGCGAGCGTCGCCAGCAGCAGCGCGGCCTTTCCGCCATGCGCTGACGGATTGGACGGCGAGCAGTGCACCGATGATTCCGAGTGCGACGAGGGCAGTCCCTTCGAACGCACCGGGAACTTGTTCACCGAGTTCGAACGCCTCGAATCCGGCGTCGATGGCGAGGAACGCGAGGATACCCGCCGAGAAGGCGAGGATGGCGTGGAGCCACCGGTCGCTCATCGACTGCAGGAACGGGAACCACAACATCCCGAGCGCGACGGGGATGACACCGACGAATAGGCCGATGACGGCCATCGTCAGCAACAGATCGGTCGTCAGACCCGGTGACTGGTTGGGTGCAACGATGGTGTGGTGGACCGTGCTGCCGTCCGAAAGCATCAGTGCGACTTCGAGGTCCCACCCAGGGTTCCAGTGGTACGGGACAACGACTTCTGCGCTCTCACGTGGGGCAAGGGTGTTGTCTCCGCCTGCACCCTGAACGTCGAAGTTCCAGTACGCCTCAGCGACGAGAACCTGTGAGATCGTCACTTCCTTCGGCCCGTTATTCGTGACGTGGACGACCACAGTCTCGTCGTTCGGCAAGGTCGTATGCGTCACCGATACGTCAGGAAGTGGTTCTCCGCCGGTGTCGAGTGATGCGAACGGCGTCGCCGCGAAGAATCCTCCAGCGATAAGTCCCAAGAGGAGGATTGGAAGCAGTGCTGCGGCCCACTTGGGGAGTCCAAGTGGACGATCGGCTCGGTTCACCGTTGTGCCGCCGTCGGTGTTCGGTTTGCTCATTTAGACCACCTCGAAGAAGCTCATCCAACCAAGTTCAGCGAACTCGGACTGGTGCGCGTGGAACATGTACAGCCCCGGGTCGTGGTTGGAGTAGTCCAGTTCGATGATGCCGCGCTGTGCCTGACACTGCATGACTGTGTCAATCTTCTTACTAGTCGGCGTCAGTGTCGTTCCGTGGTCGTAGTAGTCGAAAAACTGCGAGTGAGTATGGAACGAGTTGATGAGGTCGAACTCGATTGCGTTGATCAGATAAACCCGCTGACGTTGATTCTTGTCGATTTGAATCGGGCGCTTGGTTTCCCCAGCTTTCCAGTTCCCTCGGCCGTCAGTACCGCCAACACCGTAGGCGAATGCCCGCGTATTGGCTGCGTACACCTCGTTACCGCCGTCGAAGTTTGTGTCGAAGCCGTTCATGACCATCACCATCTCGTTGACTTCGTCGTTCTCGGGATACTCGTGGTTCCGCGTCTTCGCCTCGGCGACGAGTTCCGCGCGAAGTTCGTCGGTGATCTGCGAGCGGTGGAAGTCACAGTATTCCTCCGGTCGCTGGGCGACACGCTCCGGATCGGGATCGATGATGATTGCCCCGTACAGACCTCGGTGGATGTGCTCTTTCAGCGGGAGCGAGTGGCAGTGATAGAAGTGAACCCCGGCTGGTTGGACAATCCACTCGTACGTGAATGATTCACCCGTGTTAAGCACACCAGGTCCGTTCTGCGGAATTCCGTCCATATCGGGGTTAAGGTTCCGAAGATGGGGGTGGATGGTGTGGGCGTGGCGTCCGAGGTTCTCGAATTTTACGCGAATCAAATCGCCTTCAACTGCACGAATCGTCGGCCCCGGGACCTGGCCGTTGTATGCCCAGGCAGGGAACTCAATTCCAGGGGCGATGGTGACTGTGGTATCGATCGCTTGGAAAGTGAATTCGCGGACCGTCCGACCGTTCTCCTCGTAGGTATCCTGGGGAACGTTCTCCTGTTCGCCACGACCTGTATTGAACTGGTAGAGGAACTCGTGAGGATCGAAATCAAGGTCGCTGTACTCACCGGCTGCACCGAAGTTCCCGTGTGAGCCGCCGCCGTGACCCTGACCCTCGCTGTCTGCCCGTCCAGTACCCATGAGAGCGGCACTGCCTGCTAGCCCGATTCCTCCGAGGACTGCACGGCGAGTGGTCTTGAAATCCGATTCAAGAGAGTCGACTAATCTATGCTCTAACTCATCTGTGAGTTCTGCTGCTCGTTTATAATCTAATGATGGCATCTATTGTGCCTCGCTGAACTGCCCGGACTCGTTGGTTGAAGTCGCTTCAAATCGTGTGACGGAGATGGTTGCTGCGGTCTCATCGGGAAGCGAAAATTGCTCGCCGGTTTCGTTCACTTCGAGGGTGAGTAGTCCGAATGGAGTGACCTCGGTTACCGTGAGGAATGTGCCAAGAGACACACCAACCTCTGCGAGATAGTCCAACACGTCGGGACTTTGATCTCGAACTTCGGAAACGACGACAACACTTCGTTCTTCGCACTGTTCGAGTGATTGTCGACCCCCGTCCTGTCGAATTTCGAGGTTGACAGTAGGGATTGGTGCCCCATGTGGGTCGACCGTGGGGAAGCCAAGAAGCGCTGCAATCCGCGCTTCCAATTTCTCGCTGATGTAGTGTTCTAATACATCAGCTTCGTCGTGGACGTCAGCCCAGTCGTACCCGAGGTGCTCTGTTAAGAACAGTTCAAGCAAGCGATGGTGTCGGAGTGTTTCGAGCGCACGTTCTTCACCACGAGTCGTGAGTTGAGCACCCTGATACCGTTCGTAGTCGACAAACCCATCATCGTGCATCCGCTTCAACATCGTCGTCACAGTTGGTGGTTTGACCCCCATCGCGGTCGCAATCGCTGATGGTGCGACTCGCGTGTCGTCCTCCTGAAGCCCGTAAATGGTCTTCAGATAATCTTCGACTTTAGGCGTCACCATGAGTAGTAATTAGATGTATCTAAAGAAAAGGTTTGCTAGTGGAGAATAGTGGAACTGTGGGATAAAAATGACAAATCAAAGACAAAATTTACAAAAGGTCCTCTTCCTGTTGCTCAAAAGCACTCGGCTCGATACCTTGTCCTCCGCTTTTAAGCAACGAGATGATGCGGAGACAACTCGGCTGTCAGCGTCGTAGAACGAATTCTGCTAAAATCGGCTTTATGCGCCCTGTCGGATTTGAACCAACGGCCACCCGATTCTGAGGCGAGGTGTGCTTACCACTGCTTGGTAATAGCCGAGTGCTCTTGGTACGTAGTCACAGCATATCTGGTTCGGGCGAGCTATCGCGACGGGGGCGGAATATAGACACTGGCTTCGCCCATGACTTCCTCGAGATGGTTCCGAGTACGATGGATGAAGTAACAGTCGTAACAGCAGTATCCACAAATCTCTCCAGTATCGTACTCCGCGACGAATGGGCCACGCGACCCCGTCCAGACGTCGTCTTCACACTCGACGCAGGCCGATGAGTGAAGATCTGCTGGCGTCGGAGGTTGATACTGCATCTGGCCGACGCACTCAGTCGGTCTCTTCGGCCAGACGCCTTGACTCTCCCAAAACGAACGGATGTGACCAAGCCCGTGCCGGACCGTTGCTCGAACCGTCAAGTGGTCGGCGTCGCGACCGCTGTCGTCCCACCCACTGTCCGTCCAGAACTCGCCGAACTGCGCACCGCGATGGAGTCCGTTCCAATCGAGGCCGACGATGTCGGCAGGCGGGTCGCCTGTCAGCGTCGGTTGTGTGAGTTGGTCGATGACAGTGAGTTGCTTGGGTGGACTGCCTCCGAGGATGTGGACTCGACGGCCTCGCCAGTCAACCGGATCAGAAAATTCGTGTGCCAGAATATCCGCGTAGCCACGGGAGTAACCGACGACGATGTCGTCTGGTATCTCCTCAAGTGCCGCTTTGCATTTCGGCACGATGACGAACTGCGTGTCGGGAACGCGCTCGTGCAGGTCTCGCACCGCCCGAACGTACGACTGGGCCTCTGCACGATCGTAGGCGTCGCCGATGATACCGACGTCGGGTTCGTGGTCCAGGACTCGTTCCGTGTAGCGGTCGAGATCTGGATTTCTGAAGTCGTTGTCGAGCATGCCGACTGGGAGGTCGAGATCGAGAAACTGCTGTTGTTGGTAGCTGCAGTCCTCTCGAAAGCCGGTGAGGAAGCCGAGGTTCAACGCGTCGATGGCAAATGGGACGCGATGGAGAAATGCCACATACTCGGCCTGTCGAGCGTCGGCGTAGGTGTTTGTCGCGCTGTCGCTGGTTGCGCCGGAGAAGTCGTGAATGGACACAGGGAGTCTCCTGCGGGACTCTGCCGCCCCGCAGCTCTCAGGGGCGGAAAAACACTACTGTGGGATGCATTAACCAACAAGACCGGATTAGGCCCACTCTGTTGGTTACTTCTCGAATAAGCAGCGAGCGGCCGCCTCGTTGCCGGCGAGCGTCTGCTGGTTCTCGTCGAGATCTGCAAAAAGCGCTGACTGGTCACCCTCAGATGAACGGGTCACTTCCGGTCGGTCGTCGACGCCGAATTCGCTCGCCGCTGGTTGGTCGAGTCGTGACTCGCGGTTGTGATGATCGACTTCTGCGCCGAAGTCTTCGAGCGAGGTTTCGACGCTCGTTTCGGTCACTTCGAGTTGGCCGTCGTCATCAAAAACTGTCTGCTGATGCACCGAGATGTCTGGTCGTTTGCTCATTGAATCGAGCCTCCAGCCCTCTGAGGCTCGAAAAATGTCTCCAGTATCGAGAGAGCACCTAGCGATGGTGCACTTGCCGGAGGGCGTCAGCAGTAGC
Organism: Halogranum roseipondis; assembly: GCF_059695585.1. Classification (NCBI taxonomy): domain Archaea; kingdom Methanobacteriati; phylum Methanobacteriota; class Halobacteria; order Halobacteriales; family Haloferacaceae; genus Halogranum; species Halogranum roseipondis. The sequence goes on along the minus strand of NZ_JBUEED010000007.1, from coordinate 298,903 downwards.
GGTTCCCGAAATCCGGATGTACTTTTGCGCAGTGGCAAGGTCGCTCCAGCCCATCAACGCCTGGAGTGGAACAGGCGCGACTCCTTTGTAGGCGTGGAAGCTGGCAGCAGTCGCTCGCAGACAGTGTGGATACACACGACCACGGAGGTCGGCATACTCCGCTGCTTCTTGGACACGCCTGTTGACTGTCGAGCGGGAGCGCGGGAAGGAGTCGTAGCGATTGGCGAAGCGCTCGATGCAGAGTTCGACGCGGAGCGAGAGGTCAAAGGGGATTGCTCTGGCGGATGCGACGGTCTTCGGATGCCATCGAAGCTCCAATGCCTCTTCTTCTGTGAGGTCGTCGTGGCGTGTCGCTTCCTGGGCGGATTGTCGACGACAGTATCCACAGGCACAGGGTTCGTGCTGTGGAATCCGAATGAGCATCCGATCCCAGTCGAGCCACGTCGTATCGAGATGCGAAATCTCGCCTGCTCTCAGCCCCAGTCGCCCTGCAATCAAACAGATAAAACGCGCTTGGAAATCCCGAGGACTGGGCAATTTCGAGCACGCTTCCAGAAGCAACTCGAACTCTCGGTCGGTCAGCACGTCCTCGTGGGAATGCCGAGTCGTCAATGCCTTTCGATGCCGCTGCGCCCACTCAGACTTCTTGGAGTGATGCTGTGTCATCACAGTACGATGAGTGGCGTCCCCAGAGAACCTGTCCACAAACGCGAACACTGCACAGCTGGCTACCGAGCTCGATTCATTCCTCCTGTGTCCGAATCTCTTGTGCCCGCTCTGCGAGCCGCCGGAGAATCCGCACACGTTGTTGCTTCGCGTTCTCGTAGGCGACACAGGCTCGAAGCGTGGCCATGTCGTGTATGGTCGCGATTCCTGCGTCGACGAGGTGGGTGGTCGGTGCTTCGAGACGCTGCTCGGGTGTGAGGCCAGTCGATGCTGTTGGTTCGGTTGAGTCGTTGCTCATTGAGTTTCGCCTCCAGTCATCTGGTGGCGCGAAAAACCAGTTCTCCGAGCGCTCTACTCTGTCTCGTCGTCGGGTTGAATCTGCCGAACGTCTTCGGCGAGGTCGTGCAGATACGCTCGCAGCGTGTCCATGTCGTCACGGGCCTCAGCAAGCGTTCGTGCCTTGACCTTGGCCGTCAGTTCGTCTTGATCTCTCGTCGCCGTTCCACGTTTCAGTTTCACCGTCAACGAGACACCAACGTCGCTGCGCTCGACGTATTCCGTCTGAGTTGCGTCCTCTCGATTCGATTCCGTCGCTGTTGGGTTGTCGTCAGTCATTGGTCTAACGAGGGTTCTCTGTCCCCCGCACCCCTCTTGGGGTGAAAAACTCCCACGCGAGAGTTTTGTCTATACGATTGCCTTGCGTATCTCGTGTCCTCTCTGAGGACGCATGGGTGAGACTAGTCTCCGTTTGTTCCTACAGAAAGCCCATATATTACTGACAATATGGGTGCGTATGAACCGCCGCACTGCCCTCCAAACAATCGTCGCTGGGACCGCCCTGGCAAGCGGTTGTTTGAGCCAACCCTCCTCTAGTGATCCAATGGCTGCTGGAAATCACCCCGTTACGGTGAATCGCGTAGAAACATTCACACACGCTATTCGATTGAACGACCTTGGCAACTCACCGACGGCGAACGTCCCTGCCTATTCTTCGTTTGACCAGCAAACACAAGACTTGCTCACCGAGGCACTCGAGGGGACATACGAGACAACTGAATTGCCGACTTGGGTGGTCGAGTTTGTGAGTGCGACTCCCTATTTTCGCACTAACGGTGAGTACTACCGACTGTCGAATACGTTTCCAACATATACGATTACTGCGAAAGCAGTTTCAACAGCTGATGTGTCCGGAGACATTGCGTCGTTCGAGGCCTACCGAGAGGCTGTTACCCACGACGGGAAGCGAATGACAGGTCTCATGCGAGTGGCACAGCAGGAGGGAATGAAACTTGGCTATATTTGGCCGTCGCTCGAAGAATTTTTCGAGACATACGATGCGGTTCACTTTGAGAACCAACTGCTTGCTTTCACGGTCTCGGTAGATGACTCGGGTCCACCATATTCACTGTCGGCTCAGCGTATCTCTCCAGCTGAACTTTCTTCAGAGCCGATCTGGGATGCGTCGACTGCGTCACCAGCACTGAGAGACATTATCCGTACAGCTGGTCAGAAGAATGGGTTGTTTCCACTTTCTGACCCACCCGAAGAACTCCTCACACAATTAGATTCTCATCAGTACGTCTATCTTGATGGGATCTTCTACACGACGTACGTCGAAAAGCGAGAACCGCTTCCAGTCTCGCTGAACGCGGCAGTTACCGACACACATCCTGAAACGGGTAGCGTGCTTGAATTGACACTCACAAACGACGGACTCGCTCCGATACGGGTTGAATGCGGTGCTCCAAAGCCGTTTGGCGTACTGTATTTCCATCCGTTCGATGCGCCTCAGACCACTCACGTCCTTTGGTCTGACGCCTACAAAACGAGCGAGTATGTCAAAACCGAAGGCCGGGAGGTGACGATGATACTCGACATTGGACTTTCTGCCCAGTTGCTCCCGAAGCAAAGCCTCGGGCAATCGTTCGTTCTCGATCAGTCAGACCTCGATCCGGGAACGTACATTATCGAGGGTAACGTGGGAATTTCGACTACTACTGGCGATGGTGGGACATTTCCCTACCGAGTTGTCTTTTCCATTAACTAACCTCACACAAGTTTGCGGCCGCTTAACCAACGAAGCCCCGCCTCTTCGGATTCTGTTGGTTAAGGGGACTCTCAGCTCCTTCTACTCTGCTTGTCGTCAGTAATGGACGTCCGCCGGGATGATCCACACCTGATTGTCGGATTCGAGGACACGCTCGAGCTGGTCGCGATGGCGAATCGCCCCGCCGTACTCGTCGTACAGGAAGAGCGACGGGCCACGGTAGGCTCCGAGATTGTAGCAGGCGTGTCGAGCGAGCTCTTTGTCGCGCATGAGTTCCTCAGTGCTGAACTCCTCGACGGCGGTTCGCACTCGTTCGAGATTCCGCTCGAACTCTTCGATCGTTGCGCTCCATCCTCGTTCAAGGAGTTCAGCTCCCTCGTCGGAATCGACCGGGGCCACGACAGGTAATTCACCCCAGCGGGCCTTCCCGGCGACAGACGTCGTCTCGTCGTCGAACGTGACGTAATAATCAAAGACGGCGACGTTGTCGGGGCCGACGCCGACGAGTCGGTCGAACGCTGCGTTACCGCTGGCGAGGGCATCGTCTCGATTCGGTGCTTCAACGAGCGCGTAGATGAGTTGGTGCATTGTGGTTCTCGGGACGCGATGTGTGTGACGCCCCGCACCCTTCGGGGGCAGAAAAACGCTCTCCGGTGCGCTCCTGTTCCTCTGTATCTCATTGCTCTCGGTTACCCCTCAATCTGTGATAGGTTTCTTCGGTCGTGCTGACTCGATGGAAATTCTGCTACCCATAGAGCGCGTGAACAAAGTATGGGGCGCAAGAGACCGAGCTGAGTTCCGTGCCCGAGAGCACGTCGTGCTGACTGGTCCGAGTGCGCAGGAAGCCGAGACTTGGGCGAGACAGCCCGGATGCCGCTCGGCGGCATCCGGGAAAGCCCGCATAGGTGAATTTCTGTTCACGCACCGGCGTCCCATCCCGGAGGAACAAACCATGTACCTCGGAATCGACTTACACAAGCGGTACGCGCAAGTGGCAGTAATCGATCAGGCTGGTGAGCTTGTCGAAGAGGTTCGCGTCAAAAACGCGAACCTCGACGACCTCGCCCAGCGCTACGCTGGAGCCACAGCAGCGATCGAGGCAACCAGCAATTACTACCACGTCCATGATACTCTTTCAGAGTACTTGGACGTGGTTGTCGCCAACCCTGGCAAACTGAAGCTCATCGCTCACTCAGACAAGAAAACCGACCGCGTTGATGCGAAACAGCTCGCGCGGATGGTTCGGCTCAACTCCATCCCCGAGAGTTACGTCCCTACCGATGAGGTTCGGAAAGCCCGCGCACTCGTGCGCGGGCGACAGAAGTTGGTCGAAAACCGAACCAGCTACGCGAACAAAGTTCACGGGTTGCTTTCTGAGCACGGCATCACTGAAGACGTGAAACCGCTGAGTGTAGAGGGGCGAGAGTTCCTGCGGGAACTCTCGCTCCCGGCACCGTGGAACTCGTTGTTAGACTCCTACGCGACGATAATCGAGACGCTCACCGCTGAAATCGAGTCGCTCGAAATGGAGATCGAGGAACGCGCTGGGTCTCTGAAGGAGACCCAGCTGCTGATGACGATTCCTGGTGTCAGCTACTACTCAGCGTTGACGATCTACGCTGAACTCGGCGAGATCGAGCGGTTCGACGAGGACAAACAAGTCGTGAGTTACGTGGGATTGAACCCGGTGATCCGCGAGTCTGGCGACTCGCGGTTCGAGGGTGGCATCTCGAAACGAGGATCAGGACGGGTACGATGGATCCTCGTCCAGTGTACGTACGTCGCAGTTCACACCTGTAACGACGAGTACTTGCGTCGGTTCTACGACCGCTTGGCAAGTCGCAAGAGTTCCAAGAAAGCAATCGTGGCAACCGCGCGGAAGCTACTGGTATCGATTTACCACATGCTTGACCGGGAGGAAGTCTACGACCCACCGGGGGTGAGCGCCTGAGAAAGGGAACCTGAGGGACGCCGGACCGGCGTCCCTCAGTGGCCGGGTGGAGCCAGCGTGAGCGACAGCTATAGCGGAACTCGTTCCGACCGCCTACCGGTTGTGGAGGTCTCAATCACCACGCAGCCTAGTGGTTTCGCGCCGTTGAAGAGCGAGAGACGTGAGATCGTGCGAACAACTTTATCGCCAGCGGTGGTTAGTTGAGCCAGCAGAATTTCCATAGGTGAACTCAGGGCGCAAGTCGGCCATCTAATCAGATCTCCACTGGTAGTGCAGAGACTTCACGAATCAATTTTATTGGCTTAGATACTGTTGGAATCATATGATGTCCTTGGTTCCCCGGCGAGCACTCCTCCAAGTCAGCGTTACAACCTTCTGTGTGGGACTAAGCGGCTGTCTTGGTGTTCTCGAATCGTATCCTTCCACAGGTCTTCTTATTGTTAATACAGACGAGGAAAGTCGAGTAGTACATGTCCGTGTGGAAAACGCCAAACGAGAGTCGATATTTGAAGAAGAATACACTGTTCCCGCGAACAGCAGACTTGAACGACAAAATCTCGTTACTACGGGACCGATCTGGGTTATAGCACACGTCGGTGACGAACCAACATCATCCGTCGACGAATATTTTGATTTCAGTGGTTGTCGTCAAGCCCGCCCAGTCATTACTGTCAACACCAATCAGATAGAACGCATCGGAAAGCAAGATACGTGCCGTCCAGATGACAAGCCATACCAATGAAAGTCTTGGTGGTATTTTGGCTGCACCCTGATTCAGATGTACATCCTGTGGTTGCCTAATGACCCAACATCCTACTACACATATCCACACTGAGATGAATTGCTGCATACACCCTCTGAGTGTTGCACGCCACTCCTGACAGCCTTCGGGTAGGTTTCTGTGGTCGTGCTGACTCGATGGAAATTCTGCTACCCATAGAGCGCGTGAACAAAGTATGGGGCGCAAGAGACCGAGCTGAGTTCCGTGCCCGAGAGCACGTCGTGCTGACTGGTCCGAGTGCGCAGGAAGCCGAGACTTGGGCGAGACAGCCCGGATGCCGCTCGGCGGCATCCGGGAAAGCCCGCATAGGTGAATTTCTGTTCACGCACCGGCGTCCCATCCCGGAGGAACAAACCATGTACCTCGGAATCGACTTACACAAGCGGTACGCGCAAGTGGCAGTAATCGATCAGGCTGGTGAGCTTGTCGAAGAGGTTCGCGTCAAAAACGCGAACCTCGACGACCTCGCCCAGCGCTACGCTGGAGCCACAGCAGCGATCGAGGCAACCAGCAATTACTACCACGTCCATGATACTCTTTCAGAGTACTTGGACGTGGTTGTCGCCAACCCTGGCAAACTGAAGCTCATCGCTCACTCAGACAAGAAAACCGACCGCGTTGATGCGAAACAGCTCGCGCGGATGGTTCGGCTCAACTCCATCCCCGAGAGTTACGTCCCTACCGATGAGGTTCGGAAAGCCCGCGCACTCGTGCGCGGGCGACAGAAGTTGGTCGAAAACCGAACCAGCTACGCGAACAAAGTTCACGGGTTGCTTTCTGAGCACGGCATCACTGAAGACGTGAAACCGCTGAGTGTAGAGGGGCGAGAGTTCCTGCGGGAACTCTCGCTCCCGGCACCGTGGAACTCGTTGTTAGACTCCTACGCGACGATAATCGAGACGCTCACCGCTGAAATCGAGTCGCTCGAACTGGAGATCGAGGAACGCGCTGGGTCTCTGAAGGAGACCCAGCTGCTGATGACGATTCCTGGTGTCAGCTACTACTCAGCGTTGACGATCTACGCTGAACTCGGCGAGATCGAGCGGTTCGACGAGGACAAACAAGTCGTGAGTTACGTGGGATTGAACCCGGTGATCCGCGAGTCTGGCGACTCGCGGTTCGAGGGTGGCATCTCGAAACGAGGATCAGGACGGGTACGATGGATCCTCGTCCAGTGTACGTACGTCGCAGTTCACACCTGTAACGACGAGTACTTGCGTCGGTTCTACGACCGCTTGGCAAGTCGCAAGAGTTCCAAGAAAGCAATCGTGGCAACCGCGCGGAAGCTACTGGTATCGATTTACCACATGCTTGACCGGGAGGAAGTCTACGACCCACCGGGGGTGAGCGCCTGAGAAAGGGAACCTGAGGGACGCCGGTCCGGCGTCCCTCAGTGGCCGGGTGGAGCCAGCGTGAGCGACAGCTATAGCGGAACTCGTTCCGACCGCCTACCGGTTGTGGAGGTCTCAATCACCACGCAGCCTAGTGGTTTCGCGCCGTTGAAGAGCGAGAGACGTGAGATCGTGCGAACAACTTTATCGCCAGCGGTGGTTAGTTGAGCCAGCAGAATTTCCATAGGTGAACTCAGCGCGCAAGTCTCGCACAACTCTCTCACAAAAAGTCGTATCTTGGCTATACTTGTTCGTTGATTGATTTGCGAAGGATGGCCGTGCACCCGCTTAGTACGGCTAGTATCCCGACAAGAAACAGTACCCCACCAATGAGAACTTGAGGGAGAACCAAACCAAGCGAGATTTGTCCAGATAGTACGACCGGGTCGAACAAGACCGAGAAGCGATGCCAGCTGAGGCCAATTACTATTGCACCACCGATTACTACAGAGTAGAGTTTGAGATACTCTCGACCGAGAGCATAGCGGAGGGAGGTTGCTGCAGAGCGAGTTTCCATGTGAAGGTAATCGAAGGGGACTTATTTAGAAATTGCTGAGATTAGAAAACTGGGGTGCTGAACTCACCCTCTGAGTGTTGCAGGTCGCTTCTGACAGCAACCGGGTAGCTTTCTGCGGCCGTGCTGAATACAGGGCGCGAGTGTCGCAGCGAGTTCAGGCCTCCTCCCAAAACATATACCAGTCAGAAATAGAACTATTGCCATGACACGCCCTTGGTCCCGGCGGGCAGTTCTCTGCTCGGCAGGCACAGGGATTGCTCTCCTGAGTGGCTGTACCTCCTTCGGGTCGGAACAATCCACAGACCCAACGACAACGCCAGTCTCAGCGGATGAGATTGCCAGCTTCGAGTGCCCTCCATCTGATAATGGCGACGCGACGGTGTGTTCGCAGACGGTGAAGACCGATGCTGCCTCGGTGTACCTCCTTCCATCGCCGACAGTCAGTGACGCCCCCGAGTCGCTCAAACTAACCCTCACGAATGAGTCAGAGACCGACCTCACATTCAACCCGTACTCGTGGTCGGTGTGGAAGAAGAGCGCGTCCGGCTGGTCCGAGATTGAACAACAGAGTTCTGGCGGCGGAAAGTTGACGATTGCTGCCGGTGATTCGGAGACGTGGACCGTCGAAACGGTCGTTGGATACATCAACGAGTCGGTCACGCTCAATGCGGGAGCGTACTCAGCGGCAATCGATGTCCCAGACCCGGACGGAGACGACTGGATAACGTGCCTCGCCGTCTTCGGGCTTCGGTAACGGCGAGGACGCAACGGTAGTCCATCATCAATCGAGAAACCCACGCTCTGTATCTACCGACCAGTTCGCCCTCGCAGGAACAGAACGATTGGGTGAAGACTGCTGAATACACCCTCTAAGTTCAGCACGCTGCTTCTGACAAGCCTTGGAGAGGTCCATGTAATTTCTCTACATTGATAGCTTCAGTAGAACTGCTCAGAGTCTCTCTTAGAGAGCTTAGATATCTAAGACGTCTTCAAGGTCTTTCCCTTCTAATCCGGCTTTAATGACAGCAGGGTAGTAATCGCGATTCTTCTCTAACGCTTCGCCGTGTTCACGTTTGTACTTGGCATTGAGTTCGTCAAACCGGATGTCGAGCTCCTGCCTGATGTCCTCAGGGAGGTACATTAGCACGCTCGGTCGATCTTTCACAGAGGGTTCATCTGGTTGTGCTGTCTCAGCCTGCATATCTGTCTTAGATTTCTTAGACGGCTTATCTGACGATTCTGTCTTAGATTCTGCCACTGTCTTCTCTTGCTCTGTCTCAGATTCATCGTCGTCTGGATCATCATCGAACCGACGTCGAAGCCGACTAGACCGCTCGTTTCGGTCGCTCATTCGAGATCCTCCAGATAGCTTGCAATGTCCAAGTAGACGGCTTCCATGTCGCACTCTTCGTTGTGCGCAAAAATCGAGACGCCCTCGTTCCAGGCACGCTTGAGTGCAACACGCTTTCGAATCTCCCAGATAGGCATCTGGTCTCCAAGCGTCGCTTCGAACCATTCCATCATCTCCTCAGCTTCGCCGTCTGTCTCGACGCGGTTCGCAACGAGCCCGACCTCTCGAATGGTCGTCTCGTAGCCTTGTTCGAGCGAGTCGATTTGATCATAAAGGATTTCTAAGGCTCGGATACTCGTCCCTTCGGCGAGTGCTGGTACGAGGAGATTCCCACATGCGAGGAGTGCGTTGTCGGTAAGGTGCCCGAGTGAGGGTGGACAATCGACAACGACGAAGTCGTATTCGTATTCTAATTCGTCGAGGACCATCTCAAGGCGCTCGCGCGACCGCATCGCCCCCGTGAGATCGGTTTCGAGTGTGAACATATCGATGTTCGCTGCGAGGACGTCCATCTCCTCATGTTCGTATACGAGGTCGTTGACGCGTTCTTGCTCGCCGATATCGACGAGGACTGTACCTAGGTGCGGGGGCTCGGATTCGTACGCTTGCCCGAGTCCCAACCCTTCGGTTGCGTGCCCTTGCGGATCAAGATCGATGAAGAGCACATCGTGACCGCGCTCTGACAATGCACCAGCGACGTTGATCGCTGTGGTTGTCTTCCCGACACCGCCCTTCTGATTCGTACACGCAATCTTCGTCGTCATATCTTACTTAGCTGGTTATGCAATCTTAGACGTCTTAATAGTTCGTCAGACAATGGGTAGTAATGAGTTAGTTTAACGAGCATAGGTGTTTATGCTGTCTTAGATGTCTTAGAAATCGTTGAAAGTAAACTTAGTATCGCGACAAAGCTTAACTCGAAATTCTGCCTTGTATACGACAATAGAGGACTCTCAGCTCATTTCAGTAACCATGAGAAGCGTCCACTCCGTTGGTGTCTCTCTTATTGAAATCTCAAAATTCCACCACGAGATCTTCTAAGACAGCATAGATGGCTAAGATATCTTTGATGTCTTAATAGCCTCTTCTTGTTCCATCGTTTGGAGGTATCTCTTTGAGTGTCGGGTAGATTCAAGAGGCAGTAGCACTCAATTTCAGGTAACTATGGGAACCCGAGCTGATTCCGGCGGAGGGGGTAACAACGACCTCGCAGAGGCTATTGGGTTGTTTATCCTCGGGGAGATTTCCCTTGGAAAAGCTGCCGAGGACGCCGGTGTCTCTCGCTGGGAGATGGAGTCTATCTTGAAGAATGCCGGGGTAGATCGTCGGTACGGTCCTCGCTCTCAGGACGAACTCGACGACGAGGTCACGACAGCCTTGAATCTTGAATGAGTGAGGAAGACTCGGTAGCCCTTGTTTTTGATGCGACTGTGCTCAGCAATTTCGCGAGCTCTGACTCAATCGACTGGCTGACTACAGAATTTGACCAAATATATACTGTTCCTGCAGTGCGAGATGAAATCGCCCAAGGCATAGACACAGGACACGCATTTCTCGAACCAGCACAGACGGCACTTGATGCTGGTAAGTTCCAGATTGTTGCTATCGATTCGGCATTGGCAGACCGATTCGAGTCTGAAAGAGATCGCCTCGACCGTGGTGAGTTTGAAGCCTTTCTCTTGGCGTGGGAGAATGGATGGACGCTCGTAACTGACGATGCTGCTGGTCGTCGGGTGGCGAAAGACAAAAGCGTCGACGTAACTGGCTCAATCGGATTACTCGTTCGGGGTGTTGTGAGAGGTGACCTTTCGCTTACCCTCGCTAACGAGTGGTTGCACACATGGACCACTGAACGCGGCTATTACGCCCCGGTCGACAATGTCGATGATGTACTCCCAGACGACTACGAGTAGTGTGGCACTCAAGAACCAGCTCCAACTCCGCTCCCAAACAACTTTGCCGACTAACTATCTGAGTCAACCGGCCCTTTGTACTTCGACTTAATCGTCTCACCCTCTCTCCATTGCCAGTAGTAGTAGCGGTGGTCGTTGATCTCTTTCACCGTAATCGTTGCCTTTGAGGGGACATCATCCGGGCGATCGTCGGCTTCCGCTTCGACGTCTTCATCCTGCTCGTGCTGCTCTGCGAGTTGCGTCTCACGCTCGCGATGCTCGGCAAGTTCGTCAGCGTATCGCGCAATGTCTCGCAGCACGTCTGGAGATTGGTCGGTAAGTTTCTCAGCTATATCGTCTGGGACGTCTTGAGGCGGCGTTGGTGGGGAATTGGACATGGGTCACCGTCGTGTCGCTCTTATGTAGAACTCAGGAGTGACCCTGTAGCAAGGCAATCGACGACGATTTCGAGGGATGCGCCGACGAGGTTCAACGAGCGAATGAGTCCGAAGGTGTGAGCGGCCTGCTCCAAGCCTTGCTTGGACAGGCCGCGGAACTTTCGCAGCCATGGCTTCACGAGCGAGAAGAGACACTCAACCTGGTTGATGTGGACGCCGTCGGCGGAAACGTACCGTTCGTCGTGGACAACGATTCGATGGTCGTACTCCATTCGCCGGTACGCTTGGAGACCGTCGGTCCAGACCTCTCCCAGCGGTTGGGAGAGGTCTTCAGCCTCCTGCATGACCGGCGCTAAGTCCGTCTCAAAGTCGATTCCAAGATGACCGCGAATCACTCGCAGCACGTCGCGGCAGGCCGCGACGAGCGTGATTTGATCGCCGTGACGTCCCTTCCATCGTGACCGCCCAGATCGGGATGACCCGCCGCGGTAACGGCTGTTCCGCGGCGGGTCTTGGCCTTTGTAGCCTGAACACACCGTGCTCGACTCGTCGACTTGCGTTGGCCCAGAGATCGCGTGTTGGAACTGCTCCCAGACGAGGGGGAAGCCGCGCGTGACCGCGGCTTCCACCTCTCGAATCGTGTAGTAGACAGTCTTGTACGCCCTGTCGAGGACAACCGCAATCTGAGAGATACTGAGCAACGTATCCGCATAGAGGAGGTACGCGAGAAGCACCTCACCACAGGAGAGGTGCTTCTCGTGGAATGGCGTCCCGTAGGTGTAGACCGGCTTGAAATCGCAGTTTCGGCAGATAACGCGGTCGGACGATTCCCACGTGTGGATGCTGGGATGGCCGCAGCGAGGACACGTGGTATACTCCCAGAACTCCTTGAGTCGCCGCTCGATGCCGGCATCGAGCGGCTCGGTGTCCAACTCGAACAATCCAAGATCAACGAGCTGGCGAAGCATCCCACCGAACGCGGGCTGAGTCTGAGGCATAACCTCAAGTTTTCGGCTCGCTCACCGTAACTACACGGTCGTTCCGCAGCTCTACACAAGAGCGACTCATCGTTGGTATCGTGCCTCGCGTGGCTCGATCTGTCCTGCGTGGACGAGACTCGCCTGTGGGTCTGCGTCCTCGTGGAGAAGATCGACGAGCGCAAACTGCGCACAGGCAGTAAATGAACACTCCTCATTCGAGCACCAGATGTCGGCGTAGGCGATATCGGTCTGCTCACCAGCATAGACGGGTTTTCCGATGCCGAGGTGGGCGTCGCAGTCGTCACGGAGGCAGACCGGCTCGATACGCGTGAACGTGGGCGTGTCTTCCATCGAATTCATCAGTAGGGAGAATAATTCGGCGTGATATCGCCGGTCAGGACGCTGCTCTCGACGGCATTGCTCTCGCTACCCTCGAGGTCGACGATTCGATAGACGGCGTCGCCGCTCCATTCGCAGTCCTCATCGGAACACATCGCACTCGCGTACGCGCCGTTCTCATTGTTCAGATGGACACTCAGGAGATCGAGACGCTCGCTGCAGAGTGGGCATTCTGCCGGGACCTGTGCATAGCGATAGCCCGTTCCGACCGTGATATCGTCCCGGTCGACCTCGACTCCGTGGCGCTCCACGAATCGGTCTCGGACAGCTACGCGAAGATCGTCGAGGAGTGCATGGCGCATTTCCTCATCAACGGGTAGATTGACGCCGTCGATGGTGATCGTCAGCCGGTACGCTGTCGTCTGGTCTGTATCTTCCATTCTGGTCACCTCTGGGGGCACCTTCGGTCGTGCCCGCGCCCCTCCCGGGCGCTACAAAATCACCCTCGCTCGGTATCTACTGTCGAAGACTGCTGCTCGTCGCGTAGTTCCGTCGCCTTTCGGGCGAGTCGCTTGAGGATCAGGGTCCGATTCTGGTGGGTATTCTCGTAGGCGACACATTCGCGAAGCGTCTCCATATCGGGAATCGTCATGATTCCTGCGTCGATCAGTCGGGTATTGGTGGCTTCAAGTCGCTTCTCGGGCGGGAACTCAGTGGTCTCGTCGGGTGGGTTCGCTGGCTCAGCCATTCAGATGCGCCTCCGCCTCTCGGCGGCACGAAAAAACGCGTCTCTGTCCGCGTCTTAGCTTATCGCCTGCTGGAACCGCTCACGAAGTGCATCCTCACGCGAATCGAACTGCTCGGCTTTCGCCTGGAGGGACTCGCTGACACGCTCGATCTGGGCGAGCCCGTGCTCGCCGGCGAGCGCAGCCTGCGTCTCCTCGGCGTCACCATCCGTCTCGAGCTGGTGCTCGTAGCCCTGTTCGACGCGCTCGACCGTGCCCTCTGGATTGAACAGGATATCGTTCGCGATGCGGACGTACTGATCGAGCGACGCTCCCTCCTTCCCTTTGAAGAAGTGTGTCAGCGCGTACGTGGCGCCGGAGTGGAGCGTCCACATGTCGATCTCGAACGGCGTCGCCGCGTTCGCTTCTGCGTCACCGGCCGCTCGTTCGGCGAGGTACGACGGGAAGCCCAGCAGCTCGTAGAACTCGTCGACGGTGAACGGCATCACAGTGAAATCGATCTCGATCTCCTGGGCGTCCCGGATGAACTCGAAGAGGTCGTCCGCGACGAGTTCAACCTGGGCGAGGATGTTCTCCCACCACGTCCGGAAGTCCTTGACGTCACCGACGTGCTTGATCACCTCCTTATCCGTGAGCGAACGCATCGTGTTCGAGCAGTAGCCGTCTTGGGCGAAGCCCTCGACGTAGACGGCGTGACCGCCGAAGAAGTCGTAGCCCGATGTGACGCCCATCGTGATTGGGTCGCTGCGGCCAGGGAGGCGGACATCGAGACCGTCGAACATCACGTCCATATGGACCTCGCCACCGGCGCGGTACTGGCGAATCTCGCCGAACATCACATCACCGAGCGGCGTCTCGTCGACCGTTTCCTCACGGAGGATCTCCTCCAGCGGCCCGTAGACGTCGACTGGGTTGAGGATCGTGTAGGAATCACTGGGCACGTGGAAGAGTGGATCTGTCTCGGCGTCGCCCATCGCATGCTCGTGGAGCCGCGACGGCTCAACGACTGCGTTGAACCGCTCGGTTTCGACCCATTCGTCCGTGTAGGGATTCTGGTAGGCGACCGTCGTCTCGACTGCTCGGGGAAGCTCACGAATCGCCTCCGCGAACGAGACAGGGTTGTCGATCCCATTCTTCTGACTGTACCACTCAGGAAGCTGTGTATCTGTGCGACCGTCGACGCCGGCGAACACGGTCCGGCACGCTGGCTCTTTCATTCAATATCACCTCGAATTCAGTACACTCGTCATCGGCCGACGCATCTCGCGCGCCCTGCACCCGTGAAGGGCGCAAAAAACAGCTCTGGGCGGTTTCCTCACGCGCCGTCCTGTTCGGGCTGAATTGCCCGGCGGTCCACCGCAAGATACTTTAAATACTGTATTGTTAGAGCAAACGTGTTAGGTATGGGAAAACAGGACCGCTCGGACGACAGAGCCACAGGATCAAATCAGGCAGCAGCTATCCGGCTTCCAGTCCCAGCACCGAATCCGGAGCTGTTTCGACACAAGGCCACGAACGATATCCTCCGACTGCTCCTCGACAACCCGTACGAGACGTTCACGATACGGGAGCTGAGTCGGCTCACCGAACACTCGACGTATTCCATCAAAAGTGCCGTGGACGTCCTGGAGGACAACGGCCTCGTCACTGCAGAGTCCGAAGGTAACCGCCGCCCCGTCGGGATCAATCGAACTCAAGTGAGCAAGCCGGACGATCCCGTCCTCCGTATTCCGCAGACTGAGTTTCATGACCCCGTCCGAACGGCACTCGACCAGCTCCGCAGTGAGCTGGACGACGTCCGAGGCGTCCTCGTCTTCGGGAGCGTCGCCCGAGGACAGGCGGACAGGCAGAGCGATATTGATCTGTGGGTATTGGTGGCGGATTCACGCGGCGAGCAGCATCGGGCCAACGAGATCGCGACGGAACTCGGCCAGAAACGGTTCGACGGGGAGCGATACGAGTTCCAAGTGATGGTCGAAACAGTCGAGTCCGCCCACGGCTATGCCGACCGCCTGGAGGACATTTTCACCGACGCTATCACGCTCGAGGAGAGCGAGGTGCTCCGGGATCTCAAGGAGGAGGTGTTGGGTAATGCCTGAGGACTCGTCGGTGGTTCTCGACGCGCTCGATCGAGCTGAGGATGCGTTCGGCGGCTACACGACCGGCGCACCCGCGTACGAGGAATCACTCGACCCGGAGGCGAACCAGCCGCCGATCATTCAGCTCCGAAAGGCGTGCCGACTAACCGATCGAATACCGTTTTCCCTGTAGCCGATGCTTCGTTTTCTGTCGATGCCTCTACGAACGCATAGATGACCATATGCATCTGAACCACTCCAACGCCCGTCGGTACGGTCACCAACGCGCGCCACTCTCTTGCTGGCGCGAATAGACAATTAGCAGATAAGACGAGGATTCAGGGGACCTCACGTAACAGGTCTCACATTCTATATCAGTGGGACAGATTCGTTCAGTATAGGGGACACACAGACTGACTCATCGGTTAAGCTGGCTGGAGCTTAGCAGAGGGTAAGATCCGAAACGCGTGTCCAACTCCGCTATGGATGGTTCACACGTAGATACGAACCCAAGACATCCAGCGTACCGTACGTCTCTAGGCACTGACGAGCCTTCGCGAACGCCTCGGTCTCTCGATCGATCTCGGCCTCGATATAGAAGTAATAGTCGCCGAGTTCGCGTTTCGTTGGCCGGGACTGAATGTACGAGAGGTTGATTTCATGCCCACTGAAACAGCCGAGAATGCTGTGGAGGAGGCCTGGACGATCTTCACTTGGGTCCAGTATGAGCGACGTCTTGTCACGCTCTTCGGTCATTGGCCCGTTCAGGATCAGGAACCGAGTGGCGTTCGATGTCGTATCCTGAACGCCTTCCTCGAGGGCGTTCAGACCGTAAACCGTTCCAGCAAGCGCCGATGCGAGCGCGGCCTCGTTTGCCCCGATTTCGCTAGCCGCTTTCGCAGTCGAGGGTGCTTCGACAGTCTCCCAGCCGTGTTCTCGAATGAGCGATCCACACTGGGTGAGCGCCTGTGGATGGGATCGAACTCGTTCGATCGCCTCGAGGTTGTTCTCTCGAGAGAGCAGACAGTGATCGATCTCAAGGATCTGCTCTCCGGTGACTGTCACGTCTTGCTCCCATAGTAGGTCGATCATCCCCTCGACGCCGCCGCCGAGGGAGTTCTCGAAGGCGATGATCGCGATCTCGATGTCTGAGTCAAAGACGTCTGTGATCGTCGAATGGAAAGTTGGTGTATAGTCGGAGTCGGAGAAATATTCATCCGCTGCTTGGTGGGTATACGTCCCTTCTGGACCGAGTAGTGCGACCTCCATTGGGGTTTCTACCCGACTCAAGGCAGTGAACGTGAATACGTTCTCTGAATCACGTCCAGTCGCCTGTTTCACTATGTCGAAATTTACTCTTGGATCGAAGCAGACCAATTCTTGTAAATTTGATCCGCTTAGTATGTATGCCGAATTAACGGCTGGTTCGCTCACTCAGCTGCCGAAACAAACACCTTGGGAAGTGTTCTATAACACCCTCTCTTCCAGCGATATTGATCCCCGAATCTCCCTAGAGACGTGATGATGCGCCTAATTCCAATGAATAGTACTGTCGTATCATTCGCTCCACACGGTCTCATCCACGTTCGAGATAGAGCGAGTATAAAACGATCGCCAGGCCAATTGCCACGAGGATGCTGTTGATTAGGATACCCATCTCCAATGAGACCGAGAGAATTTGATGGGCGATGCCTGCGAGCAGCACGCCGAACGTGATGACACCGAACCCGATGCCGAGTACGCGAAGCGATGGCGTTCCCGTGTTCCGATAGGCTCTGAAGGCGATATACGTGATCCCGCTGCCGATGAGGAGAATCACCGTCTTGACGACGACGATGGCTGTTTCTACCCAGATCATAGTTCGTCCCCCATCTTCGACCAGATGTCCGCAAGCCGTTCGTCGGCGTTCCGTGGCGGTCGCTCGACCGTTACCGAGAAGTCGTCGTCCTCGTCCATGGAGATCGTCACGTCGTCGAAGTCACGTTCGTATTTCGTGGTTCGACCCCCGCCGGGGTTGATTGTATCCTGTTCGTGGACGAGTGAGGCTTGGCTGAGGAGTTCGAGCTTTCGGTACAACGTTGATTTTGGGATGTCGCAGGTGTCGATGAGTTCGGTTGCGGTCATAGGTTTAGCTGTTTCACGGAGAATGGCCCGACAGTCGGCGTCGTCCAGCGCATCAAGGACAGCCTGCAGCGATGGCGAATCCTCAGATGACGCTGAATCACGCACCATTGTTTGAATTTGGCAGGTACTCGGGATAGGCTATCCGATTACGATTTACCAGGCGGAGAGTGGAACCAGCCTGTGAACGCTGTCATCCCACAGAGATTACGACTCGGAGCCGTCTCCAATCCGCCGTTTTCCGTCGTCAGTAATCTCGTAGAGGCCTCGACCGACAGGATGGATATGGCCCTGCTCATGGAGTCGGGCACACGTTTGGTCGACCGTGATTGGATGGCGATCTGCAGTGCGGGCGATATCCATGACATGGAGCGGCGACTCCGCGCCGAGTATGGCAAGGACTTCCCGGTCGAGTTCGCGACCAAGCTCACTCATCACATCCGTAGCTCGGCCAGCGGTCGCTCCCTTCTTGTGACGCGATTCTGCGTGCTTGGTCATCACGCATAGCCCCCGCTCTCTGCGTAGATCTCCAGCAGTTCCTGGTAGCGATTCCGAATCGTGACCCGGCTCACGTGGGCCGCGTTACTCACCGTCTCCTGTGTCAGTTGTTCGTTCGTGAGGTGCGTCGCCGCGTAGAGTGCGGCTGCGGCGAGACCGGCAGGACTTTTTCCACTATGTGCGCCCGCTGCCTTTGCCGTGGTAAGGAGATCGCGCGCTTGGCGGACGGCCTCGTCGCTTACATCGAGTGCTGACGCGAACTGGGGGACGTATTCTAGTGGATCCGCTGGTTCAATCCCTAGTCCGAGTTCCCTGGAGACGTATCGATAGGCGCGCTGAATCCGGATCTCTGCGACACGACTGACTTCAGCGAATTCAGCCAGCTGTCGCGGCGTCCCGTGTTGTCTGGCTGCAGCGTACAGTGCGGCTGTTGCCATGCCTTCGATGGACCGGCCAGGTAGGAGATCTTCCTCGACTGCCCGTCGATAAATCGCTCCTGCCGTCTCTCGAACTGGGTTCGGGACATCGAGAGCAGATGCCATCCGACTGATCTCGCCGAGTGCCTGTTTGAGATTCCGCTCGTGGGCGTCTTTCGTTCGGAACCGTTCGTCCCACGTGCGAAGGCGCTGGAGGCGAGCTCGCTTCCGCCCGGATACCGATTGGCCGGACGCATCCTTATCTTGCCAGCTAATCGTCGTACTGAGCCCCTTATCGTGCATGAGCTGGGTGGTCGGCGCGCCGACGCGGCTTTTCTCGTCTTTTTCATCGGTATAGAACGCCCGCCACTCCGGCCCATGGTCGATGGAATCCTCGTCGAGGACTAGGCCGCACTCTTCGCAGGTCGTTTCTCCGTGTTCATCGTCATGCACAATCTGCCCGTCGCACTCCGGACACGATGAGAGGGACTGAGATTCGGTGACTGTCTGCCCGTCATCTGTGCGGCCGTATTCGATATCGAGTTGTGTTTTAGTCATGAATACTGGGGTTCAGTACCGACGTTCGCTCACTCTGAATGGGTCTCTCTAGCAATGGTGGGGGTTGGGAGTCGAAGAGTATGCGGCGGAATCCCAAGCTTTGGGAATCCGCTAATATGATTTACCAGGACCAAATGAAGTATGCTAGCTCAAGAATGTAGCCACGTCTACTCGCAAAGTTTCAGCCAGTGTATGGTGTGGTGTCGTCACCCAGAGAAGTCGCTGTACGACACCGCTCCCTGGTCAACGATTGTCTGGCTCTCGGGGATCTCTCCGTCCGGCGGCATACTCCCTTCAGCTGGGCCGCCGGGTTCACCGACGACGATGCGGCCGATCATGCCGAGACCCTTGTGCGGGGTCCAGAAGTAGTCGTTTGTTCCTGCGGTCTCGAAGGTATGTTCAAACGTTGCGCCCTGTTCACTGAGAATGCCACTGTCGAAGGTTTCAGCCTCGCCTGGGATGCGTGTAACTGACGCTTGTCCGGTCCCCTTCTTGTACGCCGTCACAGAGTGGCTTCCGCTGTCGATCTCGAATGTGACCGATTCGCCGGATTCGACGAGGAGCCCGATCGGATCGAAGTAATAGTCGCTTCCCTCTGTGACCATCAGAACGGTGTTCGTTCCCCCGTTCGTCGGTGAATCCGTCTCCCCGCTTGCGTCGGGGGTCGAACTGCTACAGCCAGCTAGCCCGGTGAGACCGGTGGTTGCAGCCATTCCGGCCGCCTTCAGGATCTGTCGACGCTCCATACATGGACATCGGACCGGCGTAGATAGGCTACTTTGGCGGATTCCCACCCCTCGGGATTCCGCCATCGATTGACTGTCCCTGCGCTCGAAATTCAACCGATGGCTAAGCCATTCGTCTCTGTACCTTCCGGTCTCGTGGGACCGCCTGCAGGGCGAGAGCGAACTGACGACCAATCCCCGCACTCCTTCACCGCAAGACCCTCTACGTACTCGATTCGATGGCGCCACGGCGGTGATGTGGATGGTTGACCCGGTCATCGCGAGCCGCCTCCAGTTCGCGCTCACCACGATCGTTCACATCATCTTCCCGGTGATGAGCATGGGACTCGCCCCCTTCCTCATCTACTTCACGTGGAAAGAGATCTGCTCCGAACAACCGATTTACGAGCAATTGCGCCGGTTCTGGACCAAAATTTTCGCCGTGAGTTTCGTCGTCGGTACAGTGACCGGCCTCGTCCTTGAGTTCGAGTTTGGAACCAACTTCGCTGCGTTCTCGCGGACGGCCGGGGAGCTGTTCGGCGGCCCGCTCGCTCTCGAAGGGATGATGGCGTTCATGCTGGAAGCGACCTTCCTCGGTATCTTTGTCTTCGGCCGGGATCGCGTTTCGGACCGCCTCTACTTTCTCTCGAGTATCGCCGTCGGCCTCGGAACGTGGCTCTCGGCCGTTTGGATCTTGATCGCGAACTCCTGGATGCAGACGCCTCGCGGGTTCGAGATCGTTGTCGAGAACGGCCACCGCGTCGTGAAACTCACCGACCCCTTCGCGGCGTATCTCAACCCGCGATTCCCCTATATGTTCATCCACATGCAGAACGCTGCGGTGGAATCGGTCGCCCTCTTCATGGCGGGTGTCGCCGCCTACTACGTCTTCCGCCACCACGTCTGGGGCTACCCGATCCAACACATCGGCTTCTGGGAGAAGACGCTCAAGATCGCGCTCGTCGCACTTCTCATCACAGCGCCACTTCAAGTCCTACAGGGCGACGCCTACGCGCGCCACGTTGCCGAGACCCAACCCCAGAAGTTCGCCGCGATGGAAGCCGTCTGGGAGACCGAATCGTACGTTCCCGAGTACATCGTCGCCTTCCCGACGGACGTCAACGACCTTCTGAACCCCCGAACCAAGGATCTATTCGGAATCGGAATTCCGGGTGGTGCCTCGTGGCTCGCGAGCGGCGGGAACGCACAGGCGACGATACGGGGACTTGAGTCATTCGACACACGGGCACCACCAGTCGCGATCGTCTTCTGGGCGTTCCGCATCATGGTCGCCCTTGGATTCTGGTTTATCCTGCTCGCAGGGTGGGGCGCGTATCGCTGGTGGCGGGGCGAACTGTTCGACGACGATCTGCTCCACAAAGCGCTGATGGCATCCTCACTCCTCGGCTTCGTCGCCGTCGAGGTCGGCTGGATCGTCACGGAGGTCGGCCGCCAACCGTGGGTTATCCAAGGCGTCATGAAGACCGCAGCAGGCGTCTCTCCAGGGCTGACAGCAACGGAGGCGACCTTCACCCTCCTCGGCTTCGCCACCGGGTATGCGCTGCTGCTCGGCCTATACACCTACGTCGTCGCTCGCATCATTCGAGCCGGCCCGCCGGCACGTGACGACCTCGAACTAAGCGACCGCTCGGAATCGCCCCCGTCGGAGGTGACCACGAGTGACTGACATCGACGCGCTTGCCGCCGAGCCGCTGTTTGGCTTACCGCTGGCAGAGCTCTGGTTTGTCCTCTTGTTCTTCATCTTCGGGATGTTCCTCTTCCTGGACGGCTTCGACTTCGGCGTCGGGATTCTCTTCGCGACTCGCGACGACGACCACGAGAAGGAGCAACTACTCGCGGCCGTCGGGCCGTTCTGGGACGGCAACGAAGTCTGGCTCGTCGTCTTCGGCGGGGCCCTGTTCGCAGCCTTCCCGGCCGTGTATGCGAATCTCTTCAGCCGATACTATCTGCTGATGTTCGCGATTCTCGCCGCGCTTGGGCTTCGAGGACTTGCCCCCGAGATGTACGAAGAACGTGAGGATACCCAGTGGCGGCGATTCTGGGGTTCCGCGTTCGTCATCGGAAGCGCGATGACACCGTTCCTGCTGGGACTGTTCGTGATGAACTGGCTGCTCGGAGCGCCCGGCCTCATTACGGCCACGGGTATCCTCGGTGGCCTCGCAGTCGTCGCGCTCACCGTCGTCGACGGAGCTGCGTTTCTCGGCCTGAAGACTCGCGGAAGCCTCCGTGCAGAGGCCAGTACGTATGGAGTACGTGCCGCGCTGAGCTATCTGGGACTCGCCGTGCTCACGCTGGGGACCGCATACGCGACCGCCCCGGGCCTACGCGCGTCGTTCCAGTCACCGCTCGTCGGTGTGCTCGTAATCGCGACTGGCGTCCTCACAGTCGCCTATATCGTCGCCTTCCGTCGGCGTCGATACTACGTGGCGTTCGGGACTGCAGCCGCGCTCGTGTTCGCACTCGTCGGTCTCCTGGCCACGCTCATGTTCCCGTACATCAACCGAGCAGCAGGCCTCACTGTTCAGGACGCGATCGTCTCCACGCTCCCCCTCAATCTCATGTCGATCATGGCGAGCGTGCTCATCCCGATCGTTCTCGGGTATTTCGTCGTACTCTACTCAGCATTCAGTGGGCCTGTTGAAGCGGGTGAGACCTATTGATACCCCGAAAATCCGATTCCATAACCACCGTCTCATCGAATCTCGCACCCATTTCCGGAGGAGGGTGGGCCCGAACTGTGCGAGGGAGCGGGTGGGAGCAATGACGTCGTCACGGTCCGATACTGAGCCACAGTTGGTGTCACGGATTCTCGTGACCTGGATCGAAGTCACGGTCGTCGGTCTGACAGGCGGTGTCCTCGGGACCTCTGTTGGTGGTCCACCGGGACTGATCGTCTATCTCGTCACGACACTCCTCTCGCTCGGGATTCTGTTCTACAACGTGAACGAACTCATCAAACGATGGATTGCACACGAACTGCAGCCAGACATTGGTCTCAGTTGAGGCACCTCCAATGTGGATCCACGACCCGCTCCAAGTTCGACTGAATCAGTCAGGTAGAAGTGGTTCGTCGGCCAAGATTCGATAATGGCTCCGGAACGGTCTCCGCTTCGTGGCTCTCGTCGACCGTTCTCCGTTCTGCTCTGCGTTCTTATCGGACTTACACAGGTTCCTACAGTATCCGCCCATGGATCGACGGCGACTGGTGGTCTCTCTCAGGGGCATGGTGTCCTTCTCGCCATCGTGGGCATCGGTCTGCTCGGCGGAGCCAGCGTGCTCAAACGAACGAACCGCATCTCGCCGACGGTCGCCCTCTATGGCATCTTCGTCGGCATCGCTGTGACTGCCCTCGGTGCCGTCCTTTTCGAGGGGCTGTCACCGGATCCCACGTACACGGCGCGTTCGATGCCGTTTCCGCGATCGTGGTATCCCCTCATATCGGTCACAACTGGGTTCCTGATCATGCTGGTGAGTATGGTCGTCGGTTGGCTTCGCTGGCCGACCCGGCCACGGTATACCTTCCTCGGCATCCTCATGGGGTTGTGGATCACGTACCCCTACCTCATCCCCGGGCCAGCCAGCGACTCGCACCCACTCGGCTATGCGATCGTCTTGGGAACGCCAGTCCTCGTCGGCTACGTCGTCTGGACGGACGCTGGAAGCGTTCTACGCAGGATTTTGCAAGATACGGTTGTTCGGCGCTTCGGTATCAGTGTAGGGATCGTTATGGCGCTGTTCTTCTTCTCTGTCACCGGCTACCTCTCGTTCTTCCCGGAAGAAGGTCTCCCCCACGAGCGGGTGGTCGTCGTCATTCCGACGATTTACCAGCTCGTGACGTGGCCCGTCCTCGAGGTCTATCTCCCGCATATCCCCCTATTCGTAGCGATATCGCCCGCGCAACTCATCGTTGTCGGAATGCTGAGCACGCTAATCGGATTGAATGCGGCGCTCATCGCCCGCCACTGGCGAGTCGAAGAACGTGCCGGGCTGACGGAGGGCACTGCGGGAAGCGCTGCGATCGTGGGGTCGTGTACATGTGGCTGTTGTGGGCCACTCGTCGCCAAAATCGCGGTGCTGGCGGCGGGACCATCGATTGCCGCCCCGCTGTACTGGGTGTTTGTCGACTCCGCCTCCCCGGTCAGTACCCTGTTCATCATCGGGAGCGTCATTCTGTTTGCAGGGAGCCTGATCTTTTCCGTCGAATCCGCACAACAGGGCGGACAATCCGCGTCGATCGCTCCAGCCGATTAACTCCAGCACTGACTGGATCCCCTCTCCGACGGTCTACAACGAGTATCTGCGAACTGCCACTGGTATCCGTCCCGGAACAGCGACGAGTCGTGGGACGGGATGGCGCGAGTGGAAACTTATACGCCTCTCCCACCCAGGGGTTCGTATATGGCGAATTCCAGTCCATCCACGTTCATGCTGGGCATCGTGCTCGGAATCGTACCCGTCGTCTTGGGTGTCGGTGCGTACGTGCTCTCTGACTTCGCGAGTATCACGGCGCTCATTCCTACTATCTTCGGCGTTGTCGTCGCCATCTTGGGCGTGGTGGGGCGCCAGCAACCGACTCGGCAACGGCTCGCTGCCTACGGAATCGGCCTTCTGGCGGTGCTCGGTGTGCTGGGGTCGATGCGAGGGATTCCAGCTATTATCGCGTTGCTGACCGGCGACGCAGTCGACTCGGTTATCGCGGCCGTCTCCCAAGGCGCGATGATCGTCATCTGCTTTATCCTCCTCGCTACCGTAATCCAATTCGTCCGCGAGACGCGTGCATCGACGAATCCGTGACCAATTATCTCATCGGCGACATTCTTCCAGGAGCTGCGAATCTATTCTAAGCATTCCAGCGGAGTTGTGGTGCTCCTGAGTTGGGCCTGCTGTTACATCGGGCACTTTGAAAAACACTATTCGAGGTCAGCGCCCCGATTGAGGCTGAAGACACGTACTGATGAGTCCGCCAAGAGGCAGAGACTGTCACAACTCTGAACTTGGTTGTAGTACCCGTCCTGTTCCGGTTCGTTTCACACCCTTGAATACCCATTCGACTGAATACGATGAGTATGGAAGTCTCGAATATCGCCGTCGACGAGTCCGTCTCGACCGTCTTTCCCCCCGAACAGCTGCGGGACGTTCTCACGGACATCGTCGACGTGGCAATCATCGATGCTGGTGCCGGCTCGCTCGAGCCGTACGACGCTGTCGTCACAATGGGCTATCACGAGAGCTACCTCGAGGGAGTCGACTGGATACACTCGATTCAGGCTGGTGTGGATCGCTTCCCCTTCGACGAGTTGCGCGAGCATGGGGTGATCCTCACGAACAGCAGTGGCATCCACGGTCCGGCGGTCGGCGAGACCGTCGCTGGATACATGCTCTCGTTCGCACGTCGACTGCTGCCAGCCGTGAAATCGCAGACTCAGCGGGAGTGGTCGCCCCCTGCATGGGACGACGCCTATACGCTGGCAGACGAGCAATGTTGCATCGTCGGGCTAGGGACGCTCGGACGGGGCATCGTGGAGCGGGCGTCCGCGCTCGGACTCGACGTCGTCGGCATTCGTCGCTCCGGCGACCCTCTCGACGGGGTTCGAACAGTCTACACACCGGATGACCTCCATACGGCGATCCGGGATTCGAAGTTTGTCGTGCTCGCAGTTCCACTCGTCGACGAGACTCGCCATCTCATGTCCACCGAAGAATTCGCCGCGATGCGCGACGACGCGATTCTGATTAATGTCGCACGTGGCCCCGTAGTCGACCAGGCGTCGCTCGTCGACGCTCTCAAAGCAGGGGAGCTCGGTGGCGCTGCGTTCGATGTTTTCGAGACGGAACCGCTGCCCGAGGAGTCACCGCTCTGGGATCACGAGGACGTTCTCATCACCCCTCACTGCGCGGGGTTTACCAAGGACTATTATCGGAACGTCGCGGACCTTGTCCGGGAGAACCTCGCCCACATCGACGCCGGCGAGGACCTCGTCAATCGGATCGTATAGATAGGCACTCACGGCCGCTCACTCACCATTGAGTACCACTCTCAGACAATAATGCGGAGACGGTTCCTCGTGGCTACCTGAAGGGTGATTTGATTACAGTCACACCAACCAATGTTCGGGGTAACTTATACACTTGAATCAGCCGTTTCCTTCATTCAGCGCTCCTATCTTCTCCCTGTATTCGTCTGGATGGGGGCTCGTCATAGGACTGCCCTCTCTATCGAATCTCGCCCCAAATCTATGAGGACATTGCGGTCGAAGATTCACTTGCTTTAGCATGAGCCAGGAGATTCCCAGCAGTCAGTGGCGGCATCTCGACGGTGGTCTGGCTGAAGAGCGTGACGATAGTGGCGACCCAGATTTCGTGTTCGCCCATGTGAGTGATCTCCACGGGCAACTGGCCCCGCGTCACCAGGTCTATTATGATAACTCGACGTCAAAGCCTGCCTTCGACTTCGGGGGCGACGATCGAGTGATCGAACGAGGGGGTGGTGTGCCGCTCTTGTCAGCGAAGCTCACCGAACTCCGGGACGAATACGATGTCTGTACGTTGATGAGTGGCGATACGTTTCACGGCTCAGCCGCCACAACCTATACGAACGGGCACGTGATGCTCGCTCCAATCAACGAGCACGTCAAGCCAGACATCTACGTGCCAGGTAACTGGGACTACTCCAACGAGGCAGCGGAGGACGGAAATTTCCGTGATCTAATGGAGGGACTCGATGCTCCCGTTCTTGCAAACAATCTCTACGACTGGGAGACAAACGATCGACTGTACGACGAGTATGCAATCTTGGACGTCGCTGGCACATCGATCGGAATCGTCGGGATGACGAACCCATACGTCGACCGGATGGCCCCTGCGTTCCACGAAGGAAAGTACCGATTCGGGAAACACCCGGCGCTTCTCGAGGAATCCGCTCGGAAAGTACGCGAGGACGGAGCGGAGGTCGTCGTCGCGGTCACCGAGATTGGCCTACCCTGGATGGTGCAGGCAGCCAAGGACTGCACGAACGTGGATCTGATGTTCAGCGCCCACACCCACGAGTACACGTACGATCCGATTGTCATCGAGGGAACTGAGACTGTCGTCGTCGAGTCTGGGATGGGCGAAGCGCTCGGCCGCGTCGACCTCCGAGTTCGTGACGGCGAGATCCAGTTTCGACACCACCTTTACTGCCTGACCGAGAACGGCGACCGTACACCGGACCCGGATCCAGCGGCGATGGAGACCGTCGAGTCGGCACGGGAACCGTTCTTCGAGGACGAACCGGCGTTCGAGCGCGGAGCTGGAACACTCGACCGCCCCCTGGACACCGTCGTTGGACGCACAAAACAACCGCTCTATCGTCAGGCGTTTCTGGAGAGCGCATGGAACACACTGTTCAACGACGCGCTTCGCGCACACTTCGGTGCTGACCTCGCGGTATCCCACGGATTTCGGTACGGGACTGCCGTTCCGCGTGGAGAGATCACGCTCGAAGAACTGTACACGTTCTTCCCGATGGCGACGCCCGTCGCCCGAGGGGTCGCGTACGGCCAACAGCTCACGAATCAGATGGAAGCGTTCCTCGTGGACAACTTCACACCGTACCCCTACGACCAAGAGGACGGCCGAGTCCGGAACTACTCCTCGAACGTGGAGGCGACGATCGACCCGACCGCCAAGCGTGGCCGTCGCCTCGTGGAAATGCGGATCGACGGCGAAGTGATCGACCCAGAGGAAACCTACTCGGTGGCGACCTTCCGTCAGCCCGGTGCTCCTGAGCGCGATCTCGGCAACTGCGGGTTCCCATTCCAAGAAGTGACGGTCGACCACGGAACGATACCGGTAGACGTCATCGTCGACTACCTCGACGAACACTCCCCAGTCGACTACGAAGTAATGGGGTTAATCGAGACGACGGACGATGGCGGTGACGCCCAGAACACGCCGGCGGATGGGCCCTATCCATTCATTCAACCGGGTGTCGACTACGATGGCGGCAAGTCGTACTGTGAGACGTCGATGATCCCCAGTGGAAACGAATTCCCGATCGAGGGGCGAAATCGCTACCGGTAGTCACACCGAACGTGTACTAGGTAGACGTCAGAGGTGGTATTCGAACAGCGGAACGCATGGGACTGAATGACTGACTACAGTTGTGCAGCGAGGTAGTCTTCGAGAAGTGTTCGATGACACCGTTTCTGGTCGGTATTTTCGAAACAGACTAAGACGAGGTGTTCACCGTCCCGGAGCCTGTTCGTGAGTTCAGCGACTGCCTCCTGAGCATCCGTAACTTCGGTAAGATGTGTTCGGTACCGGTCTTCGACTCCAACCTCGTCCCAGACAGCATTATGCGCGCCTTCGTCACACATCCCCTGCATTTTGAAATGCTCGTGGCGTTGTTTGAACTCGTCGAGGAGGTCTGGAGGTGGTCCGAGTGCCGGGTAGTTCTCGTCGATTGTCGTTCTGAACTAGCCGGTTGGCCGTCGAACCACGCCCACGAGCGTAGCCTCTGGGGAAACGTCCACGAGATCATGCTGTAGCGCTGCGACGTACGTATCCCCAAGGAGATCTGAGGTGGTCACGATCTCTGTCTTAGCCGTTCGGCGCCCAGCGTAGTCAACCTCCCGGTGGATGTCTATGGCTCCTGCCCGGTGGGAATTTTGTGATAGTTCGCAGATCGAGAATATGGCCGGCCTATGCTGTCGAGACTGTCAAGCAGGCAGGACGACCGACATCGCTTCGGCCAGCGGATTGACGCACTACTGCCGGAGTACAATCCAATTAGAGACTGCGCGTCCAACAGGTATCGAATCGACGGCTGTCTGTCGATATCGAAAGCTATAGTCCGATTTGTGAGCAAGAGCTAGGGGAATGTCGTGGCTCGTTCTCTTCGTCGCTGGCCTGTTCGAGATCGCGTGGGCGATTGGCTTGGAGTATTCTGACGGGCTCTCGGAACCGATCCCAACGGTTGGCACAGTCATCGCGCTCGTCATCAGTATGGTGTTACTCGCGAAAGCGATACAAGACCTGCCGATTGGAACCGCGTACGCTGTCTGGACGGGCATTGGCGCTGTCGGAACTGCTTCGCTCGGCATCGTGCTATTCGATGAGCCAGCGACGAGTGCTCGCCTCCTGTTTATTTCCGTGATTATCTTCGGGATTGTCGGCCTCCACCTCGTCTCTGGCGGCCACTAACAACGATTCATCGGACGGAGTTCGGCGGTTACCAGTCGTACTCCTGGTGGATCTGGCGGCCCTCCTCGTTCAACAGCGGTCCGATATCATCGCTGACGCCATCCAGGATTTCCCCGCATCGAACTGTTGGCTCGTTCCCGGTGAACGCCGCGACTTCATCACCCCCGACACTGTAGACGACGCACCCGAACCCAGCTGTCACCATCCCGCCAGCACACATCGGACAGGGCTCGGTGCTCGTATACATGACCATCGCAGCACGCTCATCGGCGTCGTACTCTCGGCACGCACGAAACGCGAGGTGGAGCTCGGGATGGCGCCGGATATCCGTCTCTGTTCGCACACGATTTGATTCGGCCATGATGACGGTATCATCGTGGACGAGAACGGATCCGAACGGCTCGTCGCCGCGGGCCGCAGCCTCACGCGCAAGCTCAAAGGCGTCACGCATGTGCGACTCGTGTGAAAACTCCTCGAACAGGGGCGTGGTCATGGTTGTGTAGTGGGTTATGAGGAATCGGAAGTTAATTGCGGGTGGCGATTTCCTCCACAGTGTGTTCTGCGAGCTGGGAGAACCCAACTGTGTCTGGCATCACGTCCACCGTGATGTTGTGGTCCCGAATCGCACGGGCCGTTGGCGGCCCGATAGCCCCGATACATGTCTCCGCGACTCCCTGCTTGAGTGCGGAAACACCGTCTTGTTCGGCGGCGATTTCACAGAAATGGTCCACTGTTCTCGGTGACGTGAATAGTATTCCATCGAGTTGACCGTCAATTGCTTTCGTGACTGACCGACCTGCTGTGTCTGGTCGCTCCAAGCGGTACAATTGCGTTTCGTGAACATCTGCACCGGCGGCCTCTAATCCCTGTATCAATACATCGCTGCCGTGGGCGCTACGAGCGATCTCGATAGTCGATCCGTCAACTTCAGCTGCGAGTTCCTCAACGAGGCCTGCGGACGTGAACGTCGACGGCATGAGGTCGACTGGCACGCCGTAGTCTCGTAATGCCGACGCGGTCTGCTGGCCGACGGCACACACGGTTGAACCGCTCGGATACCACTCATGTTCTGCTGCGATCTGTACTCCGGTCCGGCTTGTGAAGATGCAATAGTCTGCTGTCACAGGCGTCGCCCCAGTCGGTCGGATCGTCAGCATAGGATCTGCGACTGGTGACACGCCGAGTGCGCGGAGATATTCGACTGCCTCGGCAACACGATTGTCATCGGGTCGAAGGACCGCTACAGTCGGCTTGGTCATACTTCGAGAGGTGGCGCTATTGAAGATGTTTGTATTGGAATTCATGCGTAATTAGCTGCGCAATCCGTATTTTCTGGACTCTACACCGGTCCGAGTTCAGCAAGCCACGTCAGGACTGGACCGGCCGTAACTCGGACCGTGGCTGCGCCGAATCCAAAGGCGATGAGACTCATCAAAAGGACGAACTCGGCGTTGGCATCCTTCATACTCGCCAGGAGTGTGAGAAACGTGAGTGACCCGGAGAGCAGACAGATGAGTCCCCCGATGAGAAAGCTCAGACTGGTGAACACCGGGTCTGAGAAACTCATTACTGGGAATGGGGGCGTATAGACACCGGTTACATAGAGGGCAATACCGATGGTCAGATACCCGACAAAGCCGGCCACTGTCACTACGCTTCCAACCGATGCCAGCCGGAACACACGATACAGCCCTCGCTCAAGCGGCGTCGATGGGTGCCACGTCCGAAGAGCGGAGGGGTGAGGCATCTGGCTACGGCCACAACCCACGTGCTTCATGCGCCTCAGCAATGCGGGACAGTGCCACGATGTAGGCTGCATCACGCCACGTAACGTCACGCTGCTCGAACTCCGATCGAACCGCATCCCAAGCAGCCTGCATCTCCGCTTCGAGTTCGTCGTTCACCCGTTCGAGCGACCACGCTCGCCGATTGATGTCCTGGAGCCACTCGAAATAACTCACCGTGACACCGCCTGCGTTGGCGAGAATATCGGGAATCACAGCGACATCCCGGTCAGCGAGAATCGAATCAGCCGTGGACGTTGTCGGGCCGTTTGCACCTTCGACGACAAGATCTGCGGCGATTACGTCCGCATTCTCTTTCGTGATGACGTTCCCCAGGGCGGCCGGAATGAGCACGTCAACGTCGAGCGTGAGCAACTCATCGTTCGAAATCACGGTATCCGCGTATGTGGTGACGGCTTCCGGCTCCTCGTCGTGCGACGGGACTACGGCCGTATCGATCCCGTCTGGCTCGTACATCGCTCCATTCACGTCGCTGATCGCGACGATGGTCGCACCCCAGTCGTCAAGGAGCCGGGCTGCATTCGCCCCGACACTCCCGTACCCTTGAACTGCTACAGTAGTATCCTCGAGCTGCCGGTCGTAGTACTCACACACTAGTTGCGTGATGATCGCGACACTCCGTCCGGGGGCTTCCTCGCGTCCTTCGCTCCCGCCGATCACCGGCGGCTTCCCGGTGACGACCCCCGGTGTCGTCTCGCCTTCCTGCATCGAATACGCGTCCATCAACCACGCCATCGTCTGAGGATCCGTACCCATGTCGGGGGCGGGAATATCCTGATTGGGGCCGATGACGTCACGAAGTTCCTGTGCGAATCGCCGGGTGAGCCGCTCTTTTTCCTCGGCACTCAGCTCCTTTGGGTTGACCGCGACACCACCTTTGGCCCCGCCGAAGGGGAGATCCATAACCGCGCACTTCCAGGTCATCCACATGCCGAGGCCGACACATTCGTCGCGGGTGACGTCGGGGTGGTACCGGAGTCCGCCTTTATATGGGCCTCTGACACTGTCGTGCTGGGCTCGATATCCCGTGAACACCTCGACCGTCCCGTCATCCCGCTCGATGGGGATCGTTACCTCGTGGACCTTTTTAGGATATTTGAGCCGTTCGACGATATTCGGGCCAATATCGAGATGGGTGGCAGCATGGTACAGCTGGCGGCGGGCCGTTTCGAGTGCCGACTCGGGTTCGGTCGAATCTGCTGTCTCGTCGCCTGACTCGTCGCGGGTACTATCGGATTTCGATGCCATGGTCATTCGAGCGGCATTAGACGATTTCGCATTGGTCCGCCACAGTCCGGACACCGACTAGGGCTGTTCACAGCAATGATGATACTGCCACACTCGAAGCACTCGTAGGGAGTTTCTTCGTTCGTTTTAGGGTCGACATCTCTCATTATGAGTTCACGAGCGCCGCCAGGTGGAATGGCGCACTCTAGGGATGCATAATAAGTGTATAAGGGAAAGCTCAGCCATTGACTACTAAACAAGCCACTGGCCCGTGGGTTTGTTATTTAACCGTCTTGGCGGGCGAGGCTACATGGAGATTGTTTTCGTCGAAGAGCGTTGCGAACAGCTTGCGCTGGACGGTCCGGGCGTGCTGATAGAACGCAGGCGGGGAGATGCCGAGTGTCTCCGCAATTTCTTCGCCCGTGCTCTCGCGTGGCGATTCGAAGAAGCCACTGTAGTACGCCGTCTGAATCACCTCCAGTTGCCGCTCTGTCACTGTATCGAGGAATTTCGAGTAGAGGTTGTGTTCTGCAGTTTGATCGAGTGTCTGCTTGGCGCGGAGTTCGACATCAGTGAAGGTCTCACGGACGAGTTGCATGATCGGCCGGACGTCGATGCTGTCCGGGATATCAATGACGAGCGTCGTTGTGGTCGGATCAGCAGTCGCTTCGCGGAAGACGGCACCGTGATCGGCCAGTTCTAAGGCGAGAAACGGCTGTGTGAGCCGGAGCCGCAGTACACCCCCCTCACCATCCGCGCTGATCTGTTGCACCTCGTCGATACCGACTAACTGCGAGGCGGCGTCTGTGACGTCAGCTACTGCCCCGTCTTCGACGGTCACAAACACGTAGCTGCCTTCCGTAGATTGCTGGACGCCACCCTGATACGAGAGGGTGCACCCCGCATCCTGTGCGAGCCGTGAGAGCACAAACGTTGGGTCGTCGATAGTAAATTCGATGCGTGTCATCGACGTCGTGAGCAGGGCATTCTTCCGTTCGATTGCACTGAGGGCGGATGCAATGGTTCCGCCGAGTTCGGCCAGGACAGCCTTTGCCGTCTCATCGAATGCACTCTGGGTCGGTGCGTACACCGTCAACACGCCGTGCGTGAGGTCGTTGTACACGAGTGGGATGCTCAATACGGACAGATAGTCCCGGGAGATAGCGTCTTTCCGCCACGCTTCGTCACGGAGACCAGCAGCGACGTTCGTCACCATCGTCACATCGCCAGTGGCTGCGGTTTGGCCGGCGGGTTCTGCACCCGACGCTTGGACGGCGAACGACTGACTATCTAAATACCCCTGTTCGGTGCCGGCCCAGGCCCGTGGCTCGAGGGTGTCACTCGTCGGATCGATCGTCCCAATCCAGGCGAATCGGAATCGATCGTCGGCGGTCAACAACTCACAGACTGTGTGATCGATTTCCTCGCGCGTCTCTGCCTGTACGAGGGCTTGATCGATTTCCCGGATCGTCTCGTTGATACGGTTCAGGGCGGTTAGCTGCTCGTTTTGCGTCTGGAGTGTTCGATCCTGTTCCCGGAGTCGTGATTCCCGTGTGACGCGGTCGAAGGCGGCTTCGGCAGTGGCCGCGAGCAGATCAGCTAACTCTCGCGTCACGCCGTCGAACGCACCGACCTGGTCCGAGCCCGCAACGAACACACCGTGGTTGCCGAGCGGGATGTAGGCCGCACTTCGGAGGTCAGTTGCTCGATTTTCGAGCCGGTCTGCGTCATGAACGTCGTCGAAGAACAGCGCCTCATCTTCGACGAAACTGTAGCTCGGAAGCGTTTCCCCGTCGGCGTGCACGGTCGGGAGTGGGCCGTTCAGCTCGGTCATCGTCGCCGAGTGGGCTGCGGGCCGAAGGTTGTTGGCCTCACCATCGAAGAGGTAGACCGCACTCGCATCGAGATCGAGCACACCTGGTGTATCGTTGACGACGTGCTGGGCGATTTCCTGGTGGGTTTCGGCGTACAGGAAATCGCGGGCCGTCTCGTGGAGCGTAGCGAGTGCTTCCTCGCGCTGCTTGCGTTTCGTGATATCCCGACAGCTAAAGAGGAGGGTGCCATCCTGAATGGAGACTTCGCGAACGTTGACGAGGAGCGTGTGCTCGCGCCCGGCTTTATCCGTCGCCGTCGTCTCGGTGTTCTTAAGGACACCGTCTTCCGCGAGTTCCTCCCGGTCAAAGAGGTCGTCGCCGAGGAGGGCGTCGATCGTCCCGAGGTCACGGATCTCATCGACTGTGTAGCCGAATATGAAGTGGACGTTGGGACAGACGTAGGTGTATTCGCCGTCTTCGTCCGTGATGAGGACGGTATCGGTCATGTTGTTGAGTGTGACGCGGTGGAGTTCTTCGGACTCTCTGAGATTCCGTTCTAGGTCGACGCGTTCGGTGATGTCAACGCCTTCAACGACGACCGAGACGAGGTCACCACGTTCGTTCTCGACGGGGCGGACAGAGAGGTCGATGACACGCGGATCATCGACTTCTGGCGGCTGTGGGACGACCGCGTTGCCGAATATCCCCTCGAGTGCTTTGTCCACGAGCTGGTGGACGTCTGTGTTCGTTGCATCGGCCTGTGACCACCACGGAAGCGTCCAGAACGGTTCGCCGACGATCGTGTCGACGTCTTCATCGACCATCTCTCGTGCTGTCGCATTCACACGGGCTAGTGCACCATCCGGGTCGAGCACCCACGTCGCAGTTCGCGAATCGTTGAAGATCGCGTCGAACTGTCTGGCCCGGTCTCGTTGCGTGGCCGACCGCTGTGCGGCCCGGATTGCACGCTCGGTGCGTTCGATGAGTTCGTCGGTCATCTGTGCTGGCGGGTCTGAGAGCGCGATGTAATCGGTGACACCGGCTTTGGTGGCCTCGCTGGCGATGGCTTCGCTCCCGGCAGTAGTTCCGAGGAGGACTGAGAGCGAAGGCGATTCCTTGCGGATTTCTCGGAGGAGGTCGAGTCCGGTTGTCTCTTCGAGTGCGTACTCGGTAATGAGACAGTCCGGGGGATGTGTTCGGATGGTGCCGATTGCCTCCGTCTTGGTTCGAACGTGTTGTACGCTGGCATCAGTCTGTTTCTCGAGCGTCGTGGCGAATTGCGTGAGCCACTCGTCTGTCCCGACGAGCAACACCGTCGACGAATCCAGAATGGGTGGGGAAGCGGTCATTATTCGACCATTGAGAGACGACGAATGGTCCTCTCGGGGTCGATTTGAATTCGCCTCCAGATCCGGTACTGGCCCGGGTCGGAATGTACGTCCATTGCTAGTTAACTATCTAACCGCCTCGCGCCAAAGACGTTTGTTGTTTAACTCCTTGAGATAGGGAGCGCGATACGGAATATGGAAACGCGATTATCGGGATTTCTCGCGGTCGACCAACTCTTCCCGATTTCAGCGATCCGCTATCCGACCAGACTCTCGAGGAATGACTACCCCCACCACGCATCCCGAAAACACCACGAGCAACAAACCGCAACAGCAGCGCCAGTCGGCGTGGAGACTCGTCGCTGGAGCGAGTCTCATCTCGATGGGGCTCGCTGCCTATGAGATCGTCCCGGCGAGTGTTACCCCGCTCATTCGCGACGCACTGAATATTGGGCCGACGATCGCAGGGTTTCTGGTCGGGGTCATGTTCGGCACCGCGGTGATCGCAAGCCTCCCAGCTGGAGCGGTGCTCGACCGGGCGGATTCCAGGACTGCGGTGGCACTCGCAGTGCTGACACTCGTTGTCGCCGGGACGTGGGGTTGGATCGGTGGGCGGCGAGGGGATTATCGATCAGTGGTTGCATCACGAGCGCTTGGTGGGGTCGCCTACGTCGTCGTCTGGAACGCTGGTATCGACATCGTGAGTCGGGCAGCGACCAGCGAGAATCGAGCAACCGCTGTCGGCATCTTCACCGCAAGTGGCCCAATCGGATTCGCGCTCGGTCAGGGGACCGGGCCACTGATTGCTCATCGGTTCGGGTGGCCCGCGATCTTTATCGCGTTCATAGGGCTCACAGTCGTCGGCCTCGTCTTGTTCTGGCCGGCCAGTCGCGGACTCGGAACGAGCCGGGGAGATGCTCCCTCGATTCAAGAGTTCGGTGCGGTCCTCCAGAACCGGAGGGTCTGGTCGGTCGGGCTGCTCGGCTTTCTCGGCTATTCCCTGTACCTGTTCGTGAATAGCTGGGGTGCGTCGTATCTCACCACCGAACTTGGTCTGTCACTCGCAGTGAGTGGCCTTTTGGTGGCAGTGTTCCCCGCAATCGGGGTGGTCTCCCGGATCAGTAGTGGCCTCCTGTCTGATCGTGTCTTCGGTGGCCGTCGCCAACCCATCGTCCTTGGATCCTTCGCAGTTGCGGCTCCGCTCGTGCTCGTCTTTACTCGGTTTCGGTCGCTCCCACTGCTCGTCGTGCTCTTACTCCTCACTGGATTTGCGGTCCAGCTGACGCTCGGCCTGTCCTTTACGTACGTCCGGGAGGTGGTTGATTCGCGGGTCGCTGCGACAGCGGTTGCGTTCCAGACGAGCATTGGGTTGGCAGGCGCGTTCCTTGCCCCGATTGCAGGCGGCGTTGTTGTCGATCTGGCCGGCTTCGATACGGCGTTCCTCCTCGCTGGACTCCTCGCTCTCTGCGGGATTGCAGTCGCGTGGCGAGCACCTGAGCCAGCGCGCTTGTAGCAAAATCCCCGCTATCGAACGGCGTCGACACCCGATAGCACAAACACAGCTACGACGACGTGTCCCGGTCGTTGCTGAGTCTCACCTGGGTCGTTCATCACGGCTGCGAAACACTCGTTGAAGTCACTTTCTCGCTGTTTGGATGCTTGAGAAATTCGTTGCAGTCGCCACTGAGGCATTCGACACCTACCAATTCTTGAGATTAACCATCGGCTTGCCGATGCCGGCGTACCTGCTCTGGATTCGGCACCCACGGATGGGCATCTCAGCAGTGGAGGGCGTGGTCTCGTGGTGTGTCGAACAGCGCCTCCCAAGACCCACACTCGTAGATCGTCTCGGGCCAGCGTTCGGTGACGAACATCACGGTCGCCGTCGTTCTGACTGGGTCTGGGGCGGTCGACCGCCGAACGTAGTCGTACCCGATCACCGTCCGTCGACGAAGAGCTGACCGCGTCAGCCGGACGGGCTTGTCCGCCGGGAGATACACCCAGCGGACGAACGCCGCTTCTGAATCCTTCGCCGAGGGGTGGAGAATGAACCATCGGTCGTGCTCGTCGCGGTACAGGCACCGTTCAGTACCTCGGTTCTGAAGATAGAGCGGCTCGCCACGACCGGGGATTAGCCGAAGTCCCACGGTCGGCGAGATCGGGCTGAGAAGCCGCTCTTCCAGCGTGAGTGAGCTGGATTCACTGGACGACGTCTCGTCCTTGAACTCGTCGAGCGTCGCTTCGACGGTCATGAGTCGCCGGGACTCGACTCGTCTGGGCCTTCCCCCTGTGTTCGCTCGTGCCGGTCGTTGTATCGCTTGAGTTTCCGGCCGATGCACTCCAGTGCCTCGACAGCCTGTTCGATCAGCTGGTAGGTAGTTCGGGAGAGACGAAGAGCGTCCATCAGGTGTCCTCCTCGTCCGGTTCGACGAGGTCGTTGCTCTCAGCGACGAGTTCCTCCACGGCGGACGCAGGATCTGCTTCGACCGGCAGCGTTCGATGATCGAGCGGAGCGGGATACGCGCGGTGGCCCTGTGCACAGAGTATGAGCAGCCACTCCTCGCTTCCGTCGCCGAGGACGACGTAGTGGTCAATGTCCTGGCGCTGGAAGAGTGTTCGATCTGTCCGGCTGACGGCACTCCAATTCGCCGGCAGCGACGTCGACGAGACGCCATCGTCCGGCGTGAGGGCGTGATGTTCGTTGAACTCGGCGAGTGCGGCCTCGATGACGTCACCGGTGAGATGCCAGCAGTCGGCCGGGCCATCACACACCAGCTGACTCACGACCGCATTGCGGAACTGGATGTAGTGCTGGTGAGCGACGCTCTCGTCGTCGTAGTAATCGAGGAGGAGTGCACAGGCGAGTTGCGCCGGGCCGCTCCCCGTATAGCCCCAGTCGAATCCTCCCGGGCTGTGTCGCACGAGTTCGAGGTTCCGATCCGGAGTGAGGCGCTCATGGTCGGTGAGCTTCAGCACCAGCGGCGTCCCGTCGACGCGCAGCCCGACGTATTCGACGTGATCTCGATTCGCCTGCGACCGCGCCTGAGAGCCAGACGCGTCACTACCGCTCTTGTTCAGTGGACTTCCCGTCATAGGTCGAATGCAGGGAGTTCGATCCCCCCGCACCCCTCTCAGGGGGTTAGAAACGAGTACTCGGAACACTCGGTCCGGCAGGCTTTTGCGTTGGCTCACCGGATTTGGATCTGTCACGGCTTCTCGCAGTCCCGGGTATCGCTACCATTCGTGGATAGCTCGATACGAATGTGACCAGTCATGTGTCCCTCGCTGAATCGGCGCTCCCGCGTGACTGCGGGAAACCGGGACGCGAGACAACCAATGCAATCAGACGGCATCCCCCAGATGGAACCGCTCGAACCGATCGTCGACCAGATGCGTGAGCTCGCCCAAGACGAACTCCCGTCGCCGAGAACCTGTAAAATTCGGCTCTGGGACGACGACACGTTCGATGTCGTCATCTACCACTCGATGGACGACGACGAGAGACAGGCGCTTCGATACGAACGGACGACGAGTGAGATCCTCTGGGAACACGTGCAGGGCGCCGACTGGAACGCACACTCACTCTCGGGGAACGAAACTCTCTATGAACCCACGTGTGAGGCGTCCGAGATCCGCGTCGTCGCCACGGTTGAACCTCCGTACTCCAAGGAGGAGTAGCGGGGCACCTCGGTCACTCGTGGTAAAGGCACTGGGCGGCCGCATTCTCACCGCCGAGCGTTGCTGGTCTTCGGCTGTATCGGCGAAGAGGGCTGACTGCTCTCCGTCGGATGCTTGGTCTACTTCGGGCCGATCGTCGACGCCGAAGTCACTAGCTTCGGGGCGATCGAGCCGCGAGTCTCGGTCGCGATGATCGACGTCTGCACCGAAGTCCTCGAGCGAAGTCTCGACGCTCGTCTCGGCCAGTTCGAGCTGGCCGTTCTCACCGAACGCAGTCTGTCGTTGAATCTCAATCTCGGGTCGGTCGCTCATCTATTTTGAAGCCTCCACCCATGGTGGCGTCGATAAACAGTCCACGAGCGTCCCGTCAGGTGTCTTCTGACCGAAGCTCGCTGACCCGGTCATCGAGCCGGCGAAGGATCTGGACGCGTTGCTGGTGGGTGTTCTCGTAGGCGACGCACGCTCGCAGCGTCTCCATGTCGTTGATCGTCGCGATACCGGCGTTGATGAGCCGAGAATTCGGTGGGTCGAGACGCTGTTCTGGGGACAGTTCGCTCGAATCTGGATCGTGCTCTCCTGTGTCGCTCACTCCTAATCGCCTCCACGCCTCCTGAGGCGACGAAAAACAGCACTCGCCCGCTACTCGTCGTTTCCTGGTTGGATCTGGCGAGCGTCCTCGGCGAGGTCGTGGATGTACTCCCGAAGCGTCTCCATGTCCTCGCGGGCCTCTTCGAGCGTTTTCGCCTTCACTTTGGCCGTGAGCTTGTCCTGATCGCGGGTGCCAGTACCGCGAGTGAGCTTCACGGTGAGTGAGACGCCGACATCGCTTCGCTCGACGTACTCAGTTGGTGCCTGTTGCTCACTGTTCTCGGTCGATTCTGCGTTCGTACGGGATTGCTGGGCGGGTTCTGACATGGATTGATCTCTGTGAACGTTAGTTGACGGACGGTGCGACTGGTTCACCGACTGTCTCACGAAGGGCGGCGTCGATCTCGCGTCCGGTAAGTCGCCAGCAGCCGTCGGATTCTGTACACTCCAGCTGGCTCACCACCTCGTTCTTGAATGCCATGTACTCCTCGAGGGCGACGTCCTCATCGTCGGTGTAATCGAGCAGGAGAGCGAGCGCGAGCTGGGCTGGCCCGCTGCCAGCGTATCCCCATTCGAAACCCGAGGGACTGTGGTTCGCCAACTCGAGACTCCGATTCGGTGTGAGCTGTTCCTGGTCAGGATGTTTCTCGACCATGGCACGGCTTCGACGACGGTAGCCGACGTAGACGACGTCGACGTCATCTGAGGCGCCTCTCTGTACGTGCGAGTGTAAGTCGGTGATTCCACTCATCGTTCTGTTCGTGGGATGCTCGTTCGAGCACCCCCGCACCCCTCAGGGGGCGAAAAACTCTCAATGCGGTAGAATCAGCTATCGAGATTTGTCTTATGCCGAACACACCACAGAGGAGAACCGATATCAGCTACAGGACGACTCTTGGAGCTAGCCTTCTCCCCAGGTATCCATTGCTTTGATGACCAGTTCGAGCGAGGCGCCTTGGTCGGTCAGGGAGTATTCAATTCGGGATCCGAATCTATCTCTGATTTGATCGCAACTAGATGAATTGGTCTTGCTCTTCGAGATCTTCCTCGTGTTCTTCGACAGCGCTTTCGTGTGATTCCATGTCACTTGCGTCGCGGTCCGAGAGTTCCTGCAATCGATCTTCTTTCCCATAGAGCAGTACCGTATCACCGGGCTTGATCTCGGTATCTGATCCGGGTGCTCCGATGTAGGAGCTATCCCGATAGATGCCGAGTAACAGAATCCCTTCTTCAGGAAGGTCGCATTCGTCTGATGTTGTGTTTGCGAGCCAGTCGTCCTCCTCCACGACAATTTCCGCAACCCGATACTCTCGCTGGAGACCGAGCATTTCTGTATAATCTCGAAGTTCGAGGTCCGTCGTCCGTTCGAGTGACCATTCAATGAGCGGAGTCAGCAATCGATTCAACCACTCGCTACGCGCGGCGAGGACGAGTAGAACGACCCCGGTAAGGATGTAGACGAGGTTGAGAGCGTTTCCTCCCTGAGCATCGGTGAACGAGAGGATAAGTGACGCGATGACACTCACTAACCCAACGCTCCCGAGCCGGATGAGCGCCTTGATGATTTTCCGCCGTTCCGGTGTCGCCACTGTCTGTTCCGCCTCTTCTGTCGTAAATCCCGCACCGGAGAACGCCGACGTCGATTGAAACGAGGCGATATCCGGAGACAGCCCCGTCATCCGAAGTGCGATCGACCCGATCCGGACGATTAGCAGTGACAGGGCAAAGATGACCAGCAACGAGATAACTGATTCCGTGGCGACCATAACCTGTGAACGTTGGCCGCGATACCAGGTAAAACACCCCCAGAAGGCGTCGAAGGTCGATTACATCGGAACTCCTCCCGTTTGGTCGTGCTCCCCCGCCTATTCGTGGGATGCGGAGAATCACATCGTCCGTCGCTGATCGACAACTTTGGGGATATGTACGGATCTATCGGAAGATCGGCCCCTCGAATCGTCCCCACAATTGCTCTCGAAC
Source organism: Halogranum roseipondis (assembly GCF_059695585.1). Taxonomy (NCBI): domain Archaea; kingdom Methanobacteriati; phylum Methanobacteriota; class Halobacteria; order Halobacteriales; family Haloferacaceae; genus Halogranum; species Halogranum roseipondis. The sequence goes on along the minus strand of NZ_JBUEED010000007.1, from coordinate 257,824 downwards.
GCGACGGAATCGGACTAGCACCTTACTTGATTCCCCGTGAAGAAACAAGTATGCCGAGAACGCCGCGGTTTAGACTCAGTGTACGTGTTTAGCCCCGTCTGATTTCGTCACTGTTTCGTAGGTGGTGGCCTGTGACAGACACATGGTCTGTCAGCAGGGAGTCAGTCTGCATCCTCCGGGATGGTCTCCGAGCAGCGGAGACCATCCCGTCGGCCCTGCTGTCGTCGTTTCGAGGTGGAATCGATGAGCTGGGACGATCTCTCCAAGGACGAACTCCTCTCGCGGTTTCTCCAGATGGAGGAGCGAATCGATGAGCTGGAAGAGAAGATTGCCCAGAAGGACAAGCGGATCGAAGAACTCGAAACACGTCTCCGGAAGTACGAGAATCCACACACTCCACCCAGTAAGCGACGGTCGGGGACCGACGAGTCCCCGACCTCGCAGGACGACGAAGACGACGATGTCCGAACTGATGGTGGTACTCCCGGTCGAAAGGACGGTCACAACCCGGAGTGGCGCTCTCCGCCCGATCCTGATGAAGAAATCGAGGTCACCTGTGACTGTTGTCCCGAGTGTGGCGACCACTTCGACGAGTCGGTGGGCGTCAGCCCCCCGACTCGTCGAAGAAGTCCCGGATCCACAGCCACCAGAAGCACCCAGTACAACCGACACCGCTACCAATGCGACTCCTGTGGAACTGAGACGGTTGCGACTCACCCCGACTGCCCCGATGAGGGGCAGTTCGGGGTGAACGTCATCGCGCAATCTGCCCTGTCACGGTACGATCACCGCCTTCCCTACCGGAAAATCGCGGACCGCTTCGAGCAACTGAACGGACTCGACCTCTCAGGTGCATCCGCGTGGCACGCGACCGAGCGCGCTGCGCGCGCCGGTCGCTGTGAGTACGAGCAGATCCGTCGAGAGATTCAGGAGGCTGAAATCGTCCACGTTGACGAAACCGGCATCAAGCGTGACGGTGACCAAGCGTGGACCTGGACGTTTCGGACGGACGAGCATACGCTGTACGCGGTCAGAGAGAGTCGTGGGAGTGATGTTCCCGCGGAAGTCCTCGGCGAGGACTTCGCGGGAACGGTCATCTGTGATGGGTGGACGGCGTATCCAGCGTTCAGCAGTACGCTTCAGCGGTGCTGGGCACATCTTCTCCGGGAGGCTGAAGACGTTGCTAGTGACCACGAGGAGGCAGAACCGGTGTACCGGTATCTCAAGCAGATGTTCGTCGGTCTCCAGTCGTGGCTGGAGACCGACCCGAGTACTCGTGAGCGAGCACAGATGCATCGAGCGTGTCAGGACGGCCTCAGATCGCTCGTTGAGCGGTCAGTGACCGACGAACCAGTGGCAACACTCCTCGGGAAGATCGAAGGTGGACTCGACCACTGGCTCACCTTCATCGGTGAGCCAGCGGTCTCACCGACGAACAACGCTGCCGAGAACGCGCTTCGTGAGCCAGTCGTACTCCGGAAAATCATCGGTACGCTCCGCAACGACCGCGGGATGTTCGTTCACGAGACGCTGCTGTCCCTGCTGGCGACGTGGCGCCAGCAGGAACGCAACCCATACGAGGAACTTACGCGGGTTGTCCACGACAACGAAATGATCTCACGAGAGCAGACTGTGCCGGTTGTCGAGCCCGCGGTAAACACGTACGGTGTACCGAGAGTTGTGCGACGATTCCGGATTCTTCAAATCACTCGTCCGGGTATCCATTTGTATGGACAACGACGACTCGCACGACCACGTCGTCCCTGGGAGCGAGGAGGAACTCGATACGCCTGACGTTCGTGGCTACGACTTTCGTGGCGAGTTCGACTTCCAGGAGATGCTCGACTCCTACGCGACGACAGGATTCCAGGCAACGCAACTGGCGGAGGCTATCGAAATCGCCGAACGAATGCAGGAGGCGGACGCCACAGTCTATCTCACGTGTACCTCCAACATCATCTCCTCGGGCCTGCGTGAGACCGTCGCCTACCTCGTGCGAGAAGGATACGTGGACGTGCTCATCACGACGTCTGGATCGCTAGCCGAGGATGTTATCAAGACTGCTAAACCGTTCAAGATGGGCGAATGGGACGCAGACGAGACGATGCTCCGTGAGCGTGGCATCAATCGGCTCGGCAATCTCTTCGTCCCGTCTGATCGGTATGTGTGGTTAGAGGAGTATCTCTACGACTTCTTTGATGATTTCTTTGCGGAGGAGAAAATTCGGACGCCGACGGCGTTCGCACGCGAGTTAGGCGAGACGCTCGACGACGAGGACTCGGTGTTGAAGCAAGCGGCGGACAACGACGTGCCGGTGTACTGTCCGGCATTGACGGACGCTGAGGTCGGGAACTTCCTCTACTATTATCGCCAGGGCTACGATTCAGACGTCGGGATCGAGATTCTGGACGACTACGATTCGCTCATTGAGGACGGATTGCTGGCGGACACAACGGGGCTAATCGCGGTCGGTGGTGGTGTTCCGAAACACCACGCGATCATGACGAATCTCTTCCGTGGTGGCGCGGATTACGTCGTCTACATCTCGACGGGGATGGAAGGGGATGGATCACTCTCTGGAGCGCCGCCGAACGAGGCCGTTTCGTGGGGGAAAATCAAGGAAGATCGAACGAATTACACACAGATCGAGGCAGAAGCGACACTTGTCTTACCACTGCTTGTAGCTGGTGCATTCAAGCAGTAACAAGTATCAAGACTTGGTTCTCGACTATCAGATATCGAGCGGAAATGAGCCACCGCTGGCCGGTGGAAATACCGCAAGATCCTCATTTTGTTTATTTTACTATCAATCCTAGAGCCTTCCGTGTGGATGTTTCGCCATTCTGGAGTACGTTTATATAAGGTCTGAAATCATCGTTGGTATTCATGTTTCGTTTGCGGATTTTGGATTTGCCGAGAGATTCACTAGGAGCGTGGTCATCAACCCTTTATTAAATATCATGAACGCAATCTTTGCGAGACATTATCAGACAACCGCTGTGCTTATCGTTATCCCATTCCAAGATTGAGTTTCAAATGGGTATGGGCAACTTCGATGAACGCGAGTACGAACGCCGTGAGAAGAAACTCTCTGAAATTGAATCTGACTCCGAAGAGCAGCCGGAGGAATATAGGGGTAAAATGACGTTTGAGACGGATGATTCGACAGAGGCTTTGCTTGATCGTCTTAAGGAAATGAAGCCCAAATGATAGACCGGCGAGCCCTTAAATCGAATTGACGATATTTGACAGCATCGGCCTCACTATTCAAGATGACGCTGCTGCATATGTCGCATATTCATCCACAAACGGACTTGGGAACCTCCTATCTACACGTTGATTTCTTAAATAACAAACTAATCGATGCGGATGTTATTCTGTTTCAACTACACCGATCTCGCGAATGCGACCGATCATCGACCAGGTATCCTCATCTGAATCCTTTCGTCCAACAAGAATAGATTCGTCATCCGTCTTTAGCTAAGCGAAGAACCGCACGACAGCAGTCGCTTATCGTCGCTTCTTTTCGGAAGGAATGAGGAAGCCGAGTCTGTGCACAACTCCGGCTCCTCATCGAGAATCATGCGGCGACTCACTACACTTTTTCCCTCGACGATGCTCCAAGAGCACGCCGAGGAACTCGGCGTGGTCGAACGCGATGGCAAGCTCCAGATTCCTGTCCTCGTCTGGGCATTCGTGTTCGGCTTCGCCGCAGGCGAGAGCCGAACACTCGCTGGATTCAGACGCAGTTACAACTCTACAGCCGATGAGACGCTCTCGCCCGGCGGGTTCTATCAGCGGCTCACGCCACAACTTGCAGAGTACCTCCGCGACCTCGTCGAGCGCGGCCTCGACGAGGTCGCTGTTCCTGACGCTGTTGACGCTGATTTCGATCGATTTCGAGACGTGATGATCGCTGATGGAACGGTGCTACGGCTGCATCAGTTCCTCTCCGATGAGTACGAAGCACGGCACGAGGAGCAGGCTGGAGCGAAGCTCCACCTGCTCCACAATGTCACTGACCAGACGATAGAACAGTTCACCGTCACAGACGAGAAAACGCACGACAGCACGCTGTTTGAGACAGGATCGTGGCTCGAAGGACGCCTTGCTCTGTTTGACCTCGCGTACTTCAAGTACCGCCGGTTTGCGCTGATCGATGAGAACGGCGGCTACTTCGTGAGTCGGCTGAAAGAGAGTGCAAATCCGGTGATAACGGAGGAATTACGCGAATGGCGCGGGCGCGCCATTCGCTTGGAGGGAAAGCAAGTGTACGACGTCGTGGACGATCTCAAGCGTGAGTACATCGATGTGGAGGTAGAAGTGTCGTTCCAGCGGCGTGAGTACGAAGGAACGCAGTCGTGGGATACGAAACGATTCCGCGTCGTCGGCGTCCGCAACGAGGACGCCGACGACTACCACCTCTACATGACGAATCTCTCTCGTTCGGAGTTTCTCCCGGTAGATATAGCGAGGATCTATCGGTGTCGGTGGGAAGTTGAGCTGTTGTTCCGGGAACTGAAGACGCGATACGATCTGGATGAGTTCGACACGAGCAAAGAACACGTGGTAAGAATCCTGCTGTACGCAGCGTTGCTGTCGCTGTTGGTGAGCCGGTCGTTGCTGGATCTGCTCACCGAACAAGCCGATGAAGAGATCGTGTTTCCGCCGGAACGCTGGGCGGCGACCTTTCGGTCGCACGCCCAGCTCATCCTCCACGAACTGGGTGAATACCTCGGCTACTCACCGCCACCGCTGCTGGAGCGGTTGATTGAAGACGCTCAGAAGATTCACAAGCACCGACCGATCCTCCAAGAGAACCTCGCTACCGCTACACAACCGAGGGCTGAGTCTTAGCTAAAGACGAATGATAGATTCGTTATCTTCACTCGACACGAACCGGTATAGACTTTCTTTGGTTTCGCGGTACCCTCAGCCTGAAATTCCTGCTGGAAAAACTCCGCTTCGGAGATATGATACACTGCTTGCGATCCATCGTGAAGTGTTATCTTAACGGGTCCAGGACTGAGGTTGTGGATCTGTTTAGCAATGGGATTAAGATCTGCCATACGATGCCTACGAGCGGGTATAGATAAACCGTGACGATCCGCAGTATCTGGCATCCCTGTCACATTTGTCCTGCGCGGACGAGACTCGCCTGAGAGTCCGAATCTTCGTGGAGCAAATTGACAAGCGCGAACTGCGCCCAGGTATTAAACTAACACTCCTCGTTCGAACACCAGACGTCGGCATAGGCGATATGGGTCTGCTCGCCTATATAGACGGGTTTCCAGATACCAAGCTGTGAGTCGCAGTCGTCACGGGGGCAGATCGGCTCGATCCGCGTAAACGTGGGCGTGTCTTCCATTGAATTCATCAGTACGTGTCGTAGCTCGGCGTGATATCGCCGGTCAGGACACTGCTCTCGACGGCACCACTCACGCCGCCTTCGAGGTCGATGATGCGATAGACGGCGTCACCGCTCCACTCGCAGTCCTCGTCGGAACACCTCGCGCTTGCGTACGCACCGTTCTCGTTGTCCAGATGGACGCTCAGGAGCTCGAGTCGCTCGCCGCAGAGCGGACAATCCGCAGGGACCTGCGCGTAGCGATAGCCCGTCGCGACGGTGACGTCGTCCTGGTCCACCTCGACACCGTGGCTCTCCACGAGTAGATCTCGGAAGTCTGCGCGGAGATCTTCTAGGAGTGCATGGCGTACATCCTCGCCGATGGAGAGGTTGACGCTGTCGATGGTGATTGTGAGCCGATGCGCTGCCGTTCCGTCTGGGTTTTCCATTGTGGTCACCTCTAGGGGCACATTCGCTCGCGCCCGCGCCCTTCTCGGGCGCTCAAAAAACAGCCTTCGCTCGACAGCTCTCAAATCACGCTGTTACGCGTCACCCCAACGACTTATCTGGCCACTCGGACCAGCATACAAGCGTGACTGACACGAACGTCGACGACTTCGACCATGACTCACATCTACGCAGGACTTTCGACCTCGCTCGTGAGGCTGCTGACCGCGGCGACAAGCCGTTCGGCAGCGTTCTCGTCCGCGGCGATACGGTCGTCATGACCGACTCGAACCGTGAGGTCACGGAGAATGACGTCCGCTGGCATCCCGAACTGCATCTCGCCTACCGCGCATGTCGCGAACTCGACCCGGACGAACGTACGGAGACGGTTATGTACACGAGCACAGAACCGTGCCCGATGTGTGCCGGGGGAATGGCCACGGCCGGATTCGACCGCGTCGTCTACAGCGTCGGCAGCGACGAGATCGCGGAATTCACGGGTAACGAACCGTCGGTTCGATCGGCAGAAATCCTCGACGGCGTCAGCGACGTCGTCGGGCCTGTTCTGAACGACGAGGGGCGGCAGATCCACGAGGAATTCGACTGGTGACCCAGCGATGATCTGAGCCGCTATGGGGGAACATCTCTAGTTCATCACCAGTGCGGTCGAAGACGAGTTAGCAGGTGTCGTCAGCCTCACCGTCCTCGAAGAGACACTGTCCGGTAGCCTGCTCGCCCGCGAGCGTCTGCTGATCCTCGGTAGTATCGGCGAAGAGGTTCGACTGATCACTCTCGGACGATTGCTCTACCTCTGGACGGTCGTCGACGCCGAACTCACTCGCCTCGGGCCGGTCGAGCCGTGAATCACGGTCACGATGATCCACGTCCGCACCGAAGTCCTCGAGCGAAGTTTCAACGCTGGTTTCGGTCACTTCGAGCTGGCCATCCTCGCCGAAGGCGGTCTGCTGTTGAATCTCGATTTCTGGTCGGTCGCTCATGTGAATCGAGCCTCCACCCACTGGGGGCTCCGACAAACTGCCCACGAGCGCCGTCTCAATCCTCCTGTGAGCGGATTTCGCTGGCTCGGTGTTCGAGACGCCGAAGGATCTGGACTCGCTGCTGGTGTGCGTTTTCGTAGGCGACGCAGGCCCGCAGCGTCTCCATATCGTTGACCGTCACGATCCCGGCGTTGATGAGACGCGAATTGGTGGGTTCGAGGCGCTGTTCGGGTGAAAGACCGCTCGATTCCGTGGATTGCTCGGACGAGTTGCTCACTGGGTGTCGCCTCCGCCCCTGCTGTGGCGACAAAAAACAGCGCCGGACTGAGAATGTCAGAGAGTAGTTTGCGCATCCTCGTTTCGCGTCGTGTGGCGAATAGGCTGAACGCTCAGTACAGAAGATGAATTCAGCAACTGCCGCTCTATTTTCTCACCTTGCCGCTTTCTGTCTCCAGAAGACAACTGAAACCCGCAGGGAAACGTGCAGGGATTCGAGAATTGGATCATAGCGAATATCCGGGCATGTCGTGAATGGCTGCATGGAGATATGGACCCATCAACAGACCACGTTTCCACACGACAGAGAGACGGCGTGTCGAAATCCCGTCGAGGTGTTCTACGAGCGGGTGCTGGTCTAGCAGCAACCGCCGTAGGCATTACAGCACTCAGCGGACAAGTCGCCGCGCACTTTCCCCCTGGTCTCAAGGTCGATATCAAGCCAGGAAGTGAGGAAAACTCGATTAACCCGAACAGCCACGGGGTCACTCCGGTCGCCGTTCTACAGACGGACGAGTTCGATCCGACGAATGAGGCTGTCAGGTATCGGTTTGGAGCCCCCGACGTCGTCGCGGAAGGTGGCGGCGCACGCCCGGCGCACGGCGGCCATATCGAAGATGTAGACGGCGACGGGCAAGACGATCTCGTGCTTCACTTCCCGACAGACGAAACCGGGTTCGACGGTGATGAGTCCGAGGGCCGACTCGACTGGGAGCGGACCGAGGAGGGTGCCCATGGACTGTCCGGGACAGATACAGTCAGGCTCGTAGGTCGAGGCTCCAAATAGGCTCTTCCGTTGACCGATTTGCCGTTCCGAGGTTGCGCGGGGTGGCTGTGCTAACTATATACTTATATTGAACAGATGAGTCAGTCAAAACGATTCGAAATTCATGTCCTGGCAAATCGTTCTATGACACCCTCCGGACTGCTTACTCGCCTTCCTCCTCTGGCTGGATCTGACGGGCGTCCTCGGCGAGATCGTGAATGTACGCTCGAAGCGTCTCCATATCATCCCGAGCATCTTCCAGCGTTTTCGCCTTCACCTTGGCCTTGATCTGGTCTTCATCTCGTGTCCCGGTTCCGCGTTTGAGCTTCACGGTCAACGAGATACCGACGTCAGTGCGCTCGACGTGCTCCGTTGGTGACGGCCGCTCATTGGTTCCTGTCGATTCGACATCTGCACGAGACGGCTTGTTGTGTTCCGACATGTGTGACTCTCGGTGATCGTTGCTCAGATGGATGGTACGACCGCTTCGTCGGGCGTCTCGCGAAGGACGGCGTCGATGTCGCGGGCGGTGAGCCGCCAGCGTCCGTCGGCGCTATCACAGGCCAGCTGGCTCACGACCTCGTTTTTGAACTCGGTGTATTGCGCTAGCGCAACCTCCTCGTCGTCGGTGTAATCGAGCACGAGTGCGAGCGCGAGTTGCGCCGGGCCACTCCCACCGTATCCCCACTCGAAGCCCGAGGGGCTGTGATTCGCCACCTCGAGACTCCGCTCCGGAGTGAGCTGTTATTGTCCAGGTAGCTTTTCAACGATGGCACGTCTCCGCTGTCGGTAGCCGACATAGACGACGTTACGGTCCCTTCTCGGGCGTGTCTGTTCGGTCGGTTGTGAGTCGATGGTTCCACTCATGGGTCTGTTCGAAGGTACTCATTTGAGTACCCCGCACCCCTCAGGGGGCGATAAACTCACTGCGGTCGTTTGAGGTACGGAGAGGATGTTGCACGCGTTAACCAACAGTACCGACCATTCGTCTTTAGCTAAGACTCAGCCCTCGGTTGTGTAGCGGTAGCGAGGTTCTCTTGGAGGATCGGTCGGTGCTTGTGAATCTTCTGAGCGTCTTCAATCAACCGCTCCAGCAGCGGTGGCGGTGAGTAGCCGAGGTATTCACCCAGTTCGTGGAGGATGAGCTGGGCGTGCGACCGAAAGGTCGCCGCCCAGCGTTCCGGCGGAAACACGATCTCTTCATCGGCTTGTTCGGTGAGCAGATCCAGCAACGACCGGCTCACCAACAGCGACAGCAACGCTGCGTACAGCAGGATTCTTACCACGTGTTCTTTGCTCGTGTCGAACTCATCCAGATCGTATCGCGTCTTCAGTTCCCGGAACAACAGCTCAACTTCCCACCGACACCGATAGATCCTCGCTATATCTACCGGGAGAAACTCCGAACGAGAGAGATTCGTCATGTAGAGGTGGTAGTCGTCGGCGTCCTCGTTGCGGACGCCGACGACGCGGAATCGTTTCGTATCCCACGACTGCGTTCCTTCGTACTCACGCCGCTGGAACGACACTTCTACCTCCACATCGATGTACTCACGCTTGAGATCGTCCACGACGTCGTACACTTGCTTTCCCTCCAAGCGAATGGCGCGCCCGCGCCATTCGCGTAATTCCTCCGTTATCACCGGATTTGCACTCTCTTTCAGCCGACTCACGAAGTAGCTGCCGTTCTCATCGATCAGCGCAAACCGGCGGTACTTGAAGTACGCGAGGTCAAACAGAGCAAGGCGTCCTTCGAGCCACGATCCTGTCTCAAACAGCGTGCTGTCGTGCGTTTTCTCGTCTGTGACGGTGAACTGTTCTATCGTCTGGTCAGTGACATTGTGGAGCAGGTGGAGCTTCGCTCCAGCCTGCTCCTCGTGCCGTGCTTCGTACTCATCGGAGAGGAACTGATGCAGCCGTAGCACCGTTCCATCAGCGATCATCACGTCTCGAAATCGATCGAAATCAGCGTCAACAGCGTCAGGAACAGCGACCTCGTCGAGGCCGCGCTCGACGAGGTCGCGGAGGTACTCTGCAAGTTGTGGCGTGAGCCGCTGATAGAACCCGCCGGGCGAGAGCGTCTCATCGGCTGTAGAGTTGTAACTGCGTCTGAATCCAGCGAGTGTTCGGCTCTCGCCTGCGGCGAAGCCGAACACGAATGCCCAGACGAGGACAGGAATCTGGAGCTTGCCATCGCGTTCGACCACGCCGAGTTCCTCGGCGTGCTCTTGGAGCATCGTCGAGGGAAAAAGTGTAGTGAGTCGCCGCATGATTCTCGATGAGGAACCGGAGTTGTGCACAGACTCGGCTTCCTCATTCCTTCCGAAAAGAAGCGACGATAAGCGACTGCTGTCGTGCGGTTCTTCTCTTAGCTAAAGACGGATGACCGCGGAAGTAGGATTAACCGAACACGGATGGTGCTTTGACGTAGGAACCCAATATGCCCCTATGGGAAGACAAGCGTATCTGAAAAACGGCAGTTACTTATCAGTTACAAGTATCCCAGATTTATCGCAGCACTGCTTTAGGCGATAATGGACCGCAACTGATGAAGTCAGGAAACGACCACGACGACAACGTAGTCCCCAACAGCGACGCAGATTTAAAGTGGACAGACGGTACAAACGCTGACCGAAGGAAGCGATTGTTACTTTGATCTTGTCTGTGACACCGTCAAGGTTGGGGAGCGTGATGGATTTCAGGGTCAATAAAGAGATTCAGTCGATCACATCGAGTTAGAGTGAGTGTCTGCTCGGATATGGTGTGCACCCAAACCAAGCAGACAGTGAACTAAAAGAAGAGCACCTGCTTAATTTTGTTGTCAACAGTCTCGGACACGAACTTCCGATTGACCTCGCTGAGAACGTGAAGGTCACCTCCGATGAATTGTACGAGGTCCTCGCCGGCGCCAGCGCCGGCGGGACCTCGATCAATCACGTTTGCGAGACAACCGACGAGTCGCCCCACGCCAATACCGTCCGTGGACATCTCACCGATCAGTTCGACCTTGAGACCGTCGAAGAGGTCGGCAATACGCTCCTTCAACGGGACGTCCTTGAGACGCTTCCAGATCGACCGGTGGAGGTCGTCGCCGACCTCCACCTCGATCCCTACTACGGTGAGGAAGACGAGACGGAGTCACTGTACTTCTCCCAAGCGAAACGAGGAACCACCGCGTTTCACGCCTATGCCACGCTCTACGCACGCGTGCGCAACAAACGCTACACGCTGGCGGTCCGCCAGCTGGAAGCTGGCGAGACCACCAGCGATGCCCTCGCACAGTTTCTGACGCTCCTCGACGGCCTTGACCTGCGCGTCAAGGCCGTCTATCTCGATCGCGGCTTCTACAACAGCACTTGCCTCGAGCTGCTGTACGCCCACAACTACGCCTACGTTATGCCAATCGTGAAGTGGGGAGAAACGATCAAAGCCGAACTTAGCAGGGGCTGGAGTCGCGTAATCGAGCACGACCTCGCCGGGCGGGTGACGTTCCCTGTGTTCATCGACTGCGTCTACCAGCGAGGCCGGTACGACGAACATGGGGTGGCGCGTCACGGCTACGCCGTCGACGCGCCGTTCATCACGACGCCCCGAGAAGCGCGACACCACTACAGCAAACGCTTCGGCATCGAAGCGAGCTACCGATTAGCCAAGCAGAGCCTCGCTCTCACCAGTTCTCGGGACGCTGGGCTTCGGTTGCTGTTGTTCGTCGTCAGTTTGTTGCTTCAGAACGTCTGGCGGTATCTCCACTGGATGTACGTGGCGGCGCCCCGCCGCGGGGGGCGCCGCCTCTGGCCGTGGTCGTTCAGAGAGTTCTGTGAGATGGTGGTTCGCGCTGCCTGGACAGCGCTCGGTGTCCGCAGGGCTGTCCCAGCGAATCAACCACTCGACGACCGGTTCTTCCGGTAGTCTGCCCCGAGTTGGGGCGACGCTCGTGAGTGGAAACGCTGTCGCGTCGGCGGCGGATCGCCGCCGACAGCGACTGTCCAGTGCCGAAAATCACCGTCACTATCTCTTCGAGACGATCCGAGCACACCTCAAGCAGATTCAGCGCCTACTGGACGAGATCGTGTGGCTGTCGATGTGATCGACTGAGATTGGAGAGATTAAACGCAACTACCCTCTTGTAGCTGATCAAGAGGAAGTGTGATAGTATTGAGCGCTGATGACAGAGACTAGTGAAAGGAAGGCTGTAAGATAGCGACAGCGAACCTCAGTCTGAGTATATGGAACCTGAAACAGACAATCAGCGGGGACGATGATTGCCTTATACAATGATATAAATAACACGACAACACCAATTCCAAAGACAAGCCCAAATACTACTGTTTCGGGTACTCTCTCGGTAAGTCCCAGCAGGAAAGCAAGTACCATCATCGTGGCCATGGCTAGTAGTATATATGGGTTTTGATGCCACCCTGCAAAGGACTGAGGTAGAGGAATCCGAGAGACAATAAACGCTTCCAGCAACAGCATACTGAGCGAACTAACCACCCCAAAAAGTAGAAACCAGTTTTTCAATCTCATAGAGTTCCAGATTTGGGTTCGAAATTACTCGTTGTGGTCCACTGCCTCAAAATCGACATCCTGTTCTTCGCCAGCTAAGGCGACGTGGCCATAGTTGAGGAGGCCAACAAAGACAGCCCCACCGACGATATTTCCAGTTGTTGTCCAAAGGATAAAATGTCCGTAATCGCCTAACGAGACACCTTGGCCCAGCAATATCGCAGAGAGAATCTCCGTCGTACCGAGAATACTGTGATGAAAGGGGCCGGATCCGATGACTGCCGTTCCAATAAGGACGAAAAGGATACGACCGACAGTATCTCGACTGGCCGCAGACAGCCACGTCACTAATCCCATCAGCCAGCCTGCGATTACTCCACTGAGGAAGATCACCCACCACGCGTAGGGGAGCAATGAGGACGCTAACGTGCCAAACGCTTCTGCATTGATGATCCCCATCTGTGGACCGACGAGTGCGATGAGTCCAGCAAACAATGCACAGCCTACGAGATTTGAGACATACGTTACGCTCCAGACTCGACCAATATCGCCGATTGTTGCTCGATCGTCAAGGACTGGCAGAATCGCCATCGTCGAATGAGCGGTAAACAGCTCCGTTTGACCGATGACGACGAATAAGAACGCGATTGAGGAGACTCCACCTAGAATGGCCTGTTGAACGAATTTAGATTCGAACCCACCAGAATAGGTCAAGACCATCGCCATTAGTAAAGCACCGAAGCTGAGGTTGAGTCCAGCAGACAATCCAGAGAGGAACACGCCTTTTGGAGGACGATTAATCTCCTTAAGGGCGTTTTCCATCTCCCGCTCCAGAATATTCCGATAGGAAAGCGAAGCACCAGACGGTTCAGTATCAGATTCCGTAGTCATGCGTCATTTATAGACTATCTCTGGGGTGCCAGTTAAAACATCCCCACCGAATTACGGGCGATTCCATTCAACAACGCGTCTCAACCTACTGATTCTGGCACTATACATCAAATTATTTATATTTTCTCAACATCCCAAATAGAAGCGAGCTTGTTTCTGAGATGATCTATTCTGCGCACCGTCGTCAGTAATTGAATTCGAGAAGCACGTCCGACATTTCACTCTATTAAAACGCCATGTATTTATTTTTATATTATGCCAATCCGCAGCAGCCCAACACTACCTACGAGGAACTGAGATTGCAAAATTCGAGTTTTCAAAAATTGACACCCAAAAAATAATTCGACAAAGACAAGGGGCCATCGCCGAGATATATACTGTACGAGAATGGGTACAATACATTCCTCATCTGTAGAGCGAAGACAATGCTGTATAGCTACCTGGGTAGACGGAGCTCTTGTCAATATTCATAGACTATTGACAATAACTACTGAATAATGACTGAGTCAGAACAACTCGCAGAAGAGCATGGCGTTCGAGGGACACCTAAACGCGGGCTCATCATGTCCACGCTCGTCTTCTACGCGGGCCTAACCACCATCGTCTTCTACGGTGCTGCAGGGCCTATACTAGAAGAACACTTAGCACTCGCCGGCGTGCTCCATGGGCTTCTACTGGGATCACCGCACCTCAGTAAAGCAATTCTCAGGATTCCCTTCGGTGCATGGGTGGACGAAGTCGGTGGCCGGAAACCGCTTCTCATCCTCATGGCCTCGACGATCATTGGGACAGCAGGGCTAGTTATCACGCTGTTCATGACCTATCCGGAGAACTTCGACATGAGTCTCTACCCTATATTGGTGTTCTTCGGATTCCTCGCAGGTGCAGGAGGTGCGACGTTCTCCGCTGGAATCACACAGACCTCATACTGGTATCCCAGCGATAAGCAAGGGTTCGCGCTCGGTGCATTCGCTGGTGTTGGCAACATCGGTCCGGGGATGGTCGTCTACGTCCTTCCCGTCCTCATCGGCATCTGGGGACTGACGATGGCCTACTCAACGTGGTTAGTGTTCCTACTGGTCATCACCGCAATCTACGCAGTGTATGCGGTCGATCCGTACTACTTCCAGCTCCGAAAAAAGGGTAAATCTCCGGATGAATCACAAGAAATAGCTGACGAGCTCGGTCAGGACATTTTCCCGTCAGGTGGTACGTGGGACTCGCTGAAGACGTCCGCAAGAAACCGCCGAACGTGGGTTCTCGTCTTCCTCTACACAGTCTCCTTCGGCGGAGGGTTCACTTCTCTTTCAGCTTGGTTCCCCACCTATTGGGCAGAGTTCCACGAGCTCGGACTCTCAATGGCTGGCCTTCTCGCAGGTATCTTCATCGTCTACGGGTCTCTCATCCGGGTTCCCGCAGGCAGTGTCAGCGACAGATTCGGCGGCGAACTCGTTGCCATCATTAGCTTCGGTGTGATGGCTATCGGCGGTGCAATTATGACCTTCTTCACCGGATTCTGGCCCGCTATCCTCGGCATGATGGTCCTCGGAACAGGAATGGGATTCGCCAACGCAGCCGTGTTTGAGCTGGTACCGACGTTCGTCCCGGAGGCCGTTGGTGGAGCGTCTGGTTGGATTAGTGGCATCGGCGGCGGCGGCACTCTCGTTATCCTCCCACTGATGGGGCTCTTCGTGGACATCTACGGCCACATCGGGTACGCGCGCGGATTTGCCGTCTTCGTCGTCTTAAGTGGGCTCTGTGTTATCGTTGCAGCTGCCCTCAAATGGTTGATCTCGGAACCCGAAGAGACTGCTGACGAAGCTACTCTTCACTAAACACTCCCCTACACATCCATCTCACGAGGAGGGTAGACAGTGTTGGAGTCCGTATCTTACTCTTCAGGGTCTCGGTGAACAGTTAACACTGGGATCTCGGAGTGACGCACGACGTTTTCGGTAACGCTCCCGAGGAGGGCTCGTTTGACCCCAGTACGTCCGTGAGTCCCCATGACGATGACGTCGATATCGTTATCCTCTGCGTAGCTGAGAATGTCATCATTGGGGTTTCCACGACGAACGGCAGCTGTCGTTTCGATATTCCGCTCTCTAGCCTGTTCCACGACCGCTTTCGTTGCTTGGTGGCCTCGCTCCTCAAGTGCATCCAAGAGATCATCGAGGCCAGAGAAGCCCTCCCCCATGCCAGAGACAGTTGTGGGTTGGTCAACGATATAAAGCACGTGAAGCATCGCCCCATGCGTTTCTGCAAGCCCAACTGCCATCTCGACCGCGGGCCGGGCTGGATTACTACCATCTGTCGGGATGAGGATTCGGTCGAACATTCTCTGAGTTGTCCCTAAAGACGAATAGTTGATGACACGGTATAACGTTCGCTAGTTGTCCACTCTGGCTCAGGACTCCAGCAGCTGATACGTAGTACTGAGTGAAGCGGGTGAATCAGGGACCTGATTCATCCGCTGTCCGGATACGCACCTGATGAACTTTCCACAACTCAAGCAGGTGCTTACAGATCCGGACGAGTTCATTACGAACAGCCAACTCAAGACTCTTGCTCTGGAAGTGCTTGAGTTGATTCCGATGCCAGGAATCGAGGGCTCGCCCCTCGATTCCGGCGATATCATGGAAGTCGTTCTCCGTGCGGCTGTCGGCACAACCTCGGTCAACGGCGTCACGACCAACACAGACGAGACACCCAACAGAGAACCCGTCATGGAGTGGCTCCATACTCTCGACAAAGAGCCGATGCTGGACGCTGTCAACGACATTCTCGCGACGTTGGCGATGTCGGTTCTCGACCGCGACCGGTCGAGAACCGTCTGCATCGATTTCATGGACAACCCGTTTCACGGGCACCCAGCGGACGAAGACGAGTTCAGGCGAATGCAAGCGCGTGATGGCACGACGAAGTGCCATCGGTACTGCACGGCGTTCGTGCTCGCGCAGGGAAAGCCGCTGACGCTGGCGGTTGAACCGGTTGCTGGCGACGATAGCGCTGCCGACGCGGTCGAGCGCGTGCTCGCCCGCGTCGAACTGTATCCGTTCGAGTTCGACCGGATTCTCATGGATCGAGCAGCCTACGTCGGCGAGGTGATCGGCGTGCTTCGGGCGACAGCGCCGCCAGTCTTCCCGGTCAAGACCGGGAAAGACTCGCTCCGGAAGAAACTTTCAGCGACAGCGTCGTACATGACCGAAGAGACGATCTGTGAAGGCAAAGAGCACGAACAGACGTTTCCGCTGGCGGTGAACGTAACCTACCAAAACGGTGATCGCGGGAAGTCAGGACTCAAACAGACTGGATACGCGGCGTACGGTCTGGAAGACCGCACGCCGCGGCAAGTGGCGCGGATCTACAACAACCGCTCACGGATCGAGAAGAGCTACGAGAAGTTCCGGGAAGCGCGGGCCCTTACGACGACGCCATCGACGACAATTCGGCTCTTCTACGTGGGTGTAGGGTTCCTGTTAGAGCAGTTGTGGCTGGTGGTGCAGTGGGCAGTGCTCGCCCGGCCACGGCGTGGCGGGCGAGCACTCCCGGTAGATTTCACGTTCAGTGATGCGTTTCTCCATGGGATCGAACAGGTGTTGGATGACGAACTGGGCTGGAAGAGGAAGCATCGGACGAACGGGGAAGGACTGCCACCAGGATACGAGCACGGACTCGGGTGAGCCGCCTCGCTTCGACCGAAGCGAGGCTGGCGGGGAGCAACAGCTGTCTTCTGAGAGCGGTTTGAGCGATGGCCACAGCGGAAAACAACCAGATCTGAGACTCTTCTCGCAGTCTCTGTAGTGCCAAAAGTGTCCTTCGTCTCGTTTCGGCGTTCTCACCATGTCAGACCAGCCTCTTGCTGCCGCCGCTATCGAGAGAGTGGACAACTAGCGACGTTGGTCACAACTACCTCGCACTGACCAACACCAATCATTGGTTACGGAGACGAAAATGCTAGCTAACAGCTAATCAGCAGCCGTAGTTACTCACCAGCAGCATCCTTTCGCACGGTGAGTACAGACGCAGCGGCATGCCGAACGACTTTCTCGGCGACGCTTCCCAGTAGATGTCGGTCAAGTCCACTTCGCCCGTGTGTCCCCATGACGACGAGATCAATATCGTTGGCCTCGACGTACTCGAGAATTGTCTCAGCAGGCTCCCCTCGCTGGACAGACCCAGTGACAGATGAGATAGATGCCTGTCGTGCTCGGTCAGTTGCATCACCAACTACGTCTTCGCCTTCTTTTTCGAGACGGTCAAACGACGCATCCGAGCCACGGACGTTCAGTACTGGTTCTGTTTCGTCAACGACGTACAGAGCGTTAAAGGCTGCATCATACTTCTTTGCGAGGTCTATCGCTTGTTCGACTGCCTTATCGGCTGTTTCGCTTCCATCTGTTGGGAGTAAGACTCGGTTATGCATACGGTAGCCGTTTGATGCAGACGTCGAAAACACCTTTGGCAAGCCAGCACACCCCGTCGACTGTTCAGTTCAAGCATCGAGGCATTCGTCTCGAACGGCCCGGAAAGAGACCCACTCTTCACGACTCGCGCTGATAAGGGAGATCCCAAATCGGAAGTCGTTTTCCGAACAGTTCGTGGGTGCCAGCGACGATCAATACAGCTACGAAGAACACGATAGCGGCTGTGAGATCGTTAATGAACCCGAGCGCGATGATGAGCGTCGTAGCGTAAGCAGGTGGATGCACCCAATCGGTGACGAACATGCCAGCAGTCGTGAGAATTGCAGCCAGAAACGTTGAGAGAACTTGGCGGAGCCCGAGGAGCGACCGTGGGGGAATCGGTTCCCCTACTATAGGGTCACCGACGAGAATCTGGAATGCGATAATCGCTGAAATTGCGCCAATAAACTGCCCACCGATAATCCGCTGTGGATAGTTCATATCATCGTCGGGAAGCGTCGCAAAGAGAAATATCGAGGGGCCTAGGCTTGGAAGTAAAAATCCGAGCCCGGTAAACCAAGAGAGGGCCCCGAGGATAGCGAAATGAAATGCAATGTACGTACTTACATCGATACCTATCGATGGCCGTTTCATGAGTATCTCTGGAGATGAGTGGAGGGTAGGTAAGAGTCCTGAATAACCGTCGCCGATCTCGGGCAGTTGATGGTATCGACAAGGAGGCTGGTCAACTCGAGGAGATCCATTGCTAAATCGAGAAGTAGGGACCTTGTCATCACTGAAGGGTTTGTAAAGATCGTGAACAACACTGACGGAACCCTCGGACTGTGTCATTTCGACGAAAGGCCTCCAGACGAACGGAGTAGCGTCGATGTGACGGGTTCGTTTGATGAGGTCGGTGACGCGACCGTGGTTGCGCATCAACTCGGGCGGAGTCAGAACATCAGTTCCTGGTAGATGAGGTGAATCCCTCGGTCCAAATAAAGAATCCGAGGAGTCCCAGCCAGGCGACGAGGACAACAACGCTTGCTATTACTGCGGTAGCTGGGGTGTAGGCCGACGGATTGAACGACTCACTGTTAAGGGTGAGCGACCAAACAATTCCCACTACCCCGACGTACAGACCAGCAGCAAACGCCAAGACGAGCTGCTTTCCCTGAGATAGTGCGAATAACCCCTGTATCCATAGTATCATTTATTCCCGGATCCGATGGCAACGCTCACTATCATCGTCTTCATAGAGTGCAGCTTGCTGTTCGACGTACCGCTCTGGCCACTCGTTAAAATGGACTCTTAACCGATTAGCACCCTTTTCAACGCCATTCTGTACTGTTGAGCCTACAGATCTTGTGGCATTCACGAGATACCGAAGGGCAGGCGTGTCCTGTACCATCGATCTGAGTGTTTTGGTTAACGAGGTATATATTATCGGGATTGTCGACCGCTATAGTTGAAGACAAAAATACATACCCAAATATATCAATTCAATATTATAATTGAATTTTTATTAGTATTATGAATAACAAGACGTACTTTGAGAGATTAACCCCTCGACTCACCCCTCTCTTCTAACAGGTATCCGAGAGTTCCAAGAATGGGCTGAATCGAGTGTGCGAGTTTTGTAGACCGCTTACACTGAAGTCAGTGACGCCTAGCACCCGAAAAACATCCTCCGCTCATCCCGATACATTGTAACACAGCAGTTTCTCGAACCAGTCGTCCGGTGAGTTGAGTTTCAGTGCGAGAAAGCGGAGGTATTTCTGGAGGTGATACTTCGAGACGCCTCTGAACTTCGCCAGCCACTGGCGAAGGAAGCTGTGACGGTTCTCGCAGGTGTTTGTGTGGGCGTCACCGATGACGTAGGTGTCGGAGTGGGTGACGGCCAGATGGCCGTCCACCCCCTCCGTCTCCTCGATGTCGTCATAGATTGTGTAGCCGTCGGTACAGAGGATGACGCTTCCGTCGCCGTACTCGGAGATGTCCTCGTCAGCCTCTTGCAGATCCTCACAGACGAGAAATCGAACTCGTCCGTCATCTCGACGGACGAGTGTCAACACTGGCGGTTTGTCTGATTCGAAGGTTCCGCGCCCCTTTTTGAGAGTCCGCGCTCGCGCGGACTCCCATCCTCGTCCTCGTCTTCGAGTCCTTTCTCACCAGCAGTCACATAGACTTCGTCAGCTTCACACACATCGGAGAGGCTGAAGTCGTCGATATCACCACTCGCCTCCTGCACTTTGTGGACGTAGTTGAGGACGGCTTCGTAGTCTCGATCAAGGTCACGAGCGATCTGAGCGGTCGGCTCAGATCGCATCTCCTTGACGATGTAGAACATCTCTTCGAGACCGAAACGATGCTGGCCAAAGATCGTCTTTGTGAGGTCGTTAAAGTAGGTTTCGCAGTCCTTGCACCAGTACTGCTGAGCGTCCTTACCGGTCATTCCTCGCTTGACAACGTCGTCGCTCTCGCAATGGACACACGTCACCGTCTCGCCGAACCGGGCGAGACGGAGACGTTCAAAACATCGCTCTCGCGGTGGAAGGAAGACCTGAGCTGACTCCTGGTCCATCGTTGACCGCTACATGATTCGCCAACAGAATTGGTGTTACGATCTATCGAGATGAGCGAACATCCTCAGTACCTCACAAAGCATCCTCGGCTAGCTGTTTCTGAAGCCTGAGTGTAGCTTCAACCGTGGTCTCGCTAGTTCTCTTCCAACTCGACTGGGTAGAGTCGGCGTAGCTTGATCCGGGCGTCGTCGGTCGTGAATTGCCAGTCGATGAGTCGGTCAGCTGCGTTGCGATGCTGCTGCCACGCAGCGACCTCCGACCGGAGGGTCGCTGCGTGATAGATGCGACGGTTGAGGCACTGGCGTTTGAGGACGTTTAACTCGATCTCGGCCATGTTCAACCAACTGCCTTTCTTGGGGACGTAGTGGAACTCGAACCGATCAAGGTACGCTTGGGCTTGGTCTGGCGGGAAGAACTGATAGAAGCCGGCAGGGTTGTGCGTGTTGAGCTGATCGACCACAACCCGGATGCAGTCCGCATCCGGGTAGTGGTCGTCTGCGAGTTCGACCATCCGGTCGATCCATTCAACGGTGCGTCTCCGCTCGGTAATCGCGACGGTGACCCAGCCGGTCAACGGTTCTGTGGCGAGGTGAATCCGCTGTTTCCCGTTGCGTTCGTAGCGGTGATCAACACGTGCGACCGCTCCCGGTCGGGCCGGGAGCGGATCGCTCTCATGGCCACGGAGTGCTTTGCTGGACTCGTCGAAGCAGATGACCGGTCGGTTCTCGTTGTACGGTTCGTGATAGAGGTCGAGTACGTCCTCCATGTAATAGACGAAGTCAGCGTCCTGTTCAGGTGGAATCGCCCAGTAGTCGGAGAGATGCGGTTTGAGGGTGTTTTTTTAGGCGCTGTCGAACGGTTTCGTGAGAGATCGACTCAAAGTCGATCTCGTCAAGAGTAACGAGTTCGTCGGCGAGCAAGTGAAGTGTCCAGCGAGAGAGCCCTTCCGGCGGCTCACTACAGGCGAGTTTGATGAGGTGTGCTTCAGCTTTCCCGTCCATCTTGAGGTCGTACTCGCGGTCGGGCTTGCGGCGATGAATCGCCGCGAGCCCTCGTTCACAGTAGTTTTTACGTGCGTTGTAGGGAGTGCCGATTGAACAGCCGAGGTGCTCACAGATCTGGACATCTGTGAGCCCCTCGTCAGCTTTCAGGAGGATGCGCGCTCGGGTGATATCTTCGGCGTTGCGTTCACCAGTCGAAATGAACCACTTGAGCGTTCTGCGTTCTCCGTCAGAGAGTTCGACAACGTGCTTCTTTCTGCTCATTCCGGTAGAGAGGCGCTCAGAAAGCATGAACTAGCGAGTACAAACTTGAAGCTACACTCAGTCCAGAAGGTCAAGAGTGCGCTCCGCGACGACCCGGCAAACCTCACGCCGAAGACCGCGATCTGCCGGCAGGACCTCGCGCTGCAGTCGGCAGCTCCCATCGGTGACAACGTATTCGGGCGCGAGTCAATCGCCCTCGGTGGGGCCGTCGGCGCACTCCTTTCGTCGCCGCATAACGCAACCATCCTCGAAGAGGGCGGGGTCGAGTTCGGTATCCACAAGGACAACCAGAGTCCCGTCGTCATCGACCCGTTCGCCCGTGACAACGGGTATGCGATGTTCACCGTCGGCGATACTGGGTCTGGGAAGTCGTTCGGCTCGAAGCAGAACTTCATCCGCTCTATCGAGCAGAGTAAGGACCGCATCGGTATCATCCTCGAACCGCTCAACAACTGGGCAGGCGTCTCCGAAGCCCTCGGAGCGAAACGCATCACGGTCGGTGGGACGCTCGGGCTGAATCCCCTGGAGATTCGCCAGACGCCCGACCACGTCCAGCGAGCGATGGGCGAGGACGCGAGCCCGTTCAACGAGAAGCTCGACGACGCGATGAGCTTCCTGACGAACTTCTTCGCACTGCGCGGTATCTCACTCGGTGACCGCCGGACAACGCTTGAACTCGGCCTCAAACGCGCCTACAAGCGCAACGACATCACCGACGATATCTCGACGCACAGCAATCCCAGTCCGACCATCCGAGACATGATGGACGTCTTCGAGGACATGGTCGACGATCCAGAGTCGTTCGTGGTTCGGTCCGACGAGGAGGCCGGGAAGATCCGCGAGGACGCAACGTGGCTTCTCGACCAGCTTCGCCCCTTCGAGGAGGAGGGTCGCCACGCCAATCTCGGCAAGTCCTCGGAGTTCGATATCCGTGACGAGAAGGTCATCTATCTCGACCTTGCACAACAGGAGGGCAGCGTCGACAGCAGCACGGCGCTGACGATGCAGTTGCTCATCTCGCTCGTGTACGAGCGGGCGAAAGAGACTGACAAGGAGGTCGTGTTCGTCATTGACGAGGCCCGGTACATCATGCAGGACGCCGCGAGTCTGGCATTCTTAGAGACGGTGTTCCGCCATCACCGCCACCACGACCTCTCGATTCGTCTCGTCACGCAGACCGTCGACGAGTTCTTCGAGCACGCCGAATCCGAAGCCATTCTCGATCAGTGTGCCGTCAAGCAGTTCCATCGCCTGGACGGGATGGACGACCAGTGGGCCGACGAGTTCGGCCTGAATTACGCCCAGATGCGCTACGTGCAGGACGCGGTCCCCGGGAACGAGGATGCCGGATTTTCCGAGGCACTCGTCGGCGTCGACGGCGAGTGGCGTGGCATCAAAGTCGAGGCGATGCCCAAGGAGAAGCAAGTCATCGACTTCGACCCGACCGAACAGCGGCGGTCTTCACTCCCCGGTGCTGGCGACGACGCCGTCGATAGCAAGATGCAAGAGTTCCAAGCGGAGCTCGAGGCCCGAGCGACGAACGGAACGAAGGGAACGAAGGAAACGAACCGCGGATCAGACGCCGTCGAAGCTGAGCCAGACGGCGGGTCAACGGAGGGGATCAACGATGGCTGAGTACCTGCGCGTCACACCGACATCCGAGCGACTGAACCCGGAGAGCATCTCCCGCGTCCTCGACAGTCTCCACAAGCTGACCACGCCCGGCTCGTCGGGCCTCGGGGCGAAGCTGAACCCACTCCACAGTGAGACACCACCCCGATTCGAGTTCTTGGCTATGAGTGATGGCCCGGACGACCCGGTAGAGTTCTTCTACGGGGCCGATGCGCACCTCGATACACTCGAGAAGCGCCTCCGCTCCATCTATCCGGCCACATTCGACATCGAGCGCGTCGACGTCGACGTCGCCGCCCGGCTCATTCAACCAAGCGAGTTCACATTGCAGGAGTTCGTCGAACACTACGAGGCCGGGCGGCTGCAGTACGAGTTTGGCCCGGCAGAACAGTACGAGATCGTCGACGAGGAATCAGGGGACTCCGAGCCAGCCGAAGCGGACCCCGTTGTCGACGGCGGTACGGCAGCCACGAGCGTCCCCGATCATCACGTGACTGTCGGGGACTCAGCCCTCGAACTAGCGCCGCCCGATGCACTTCCAGACGACGAGGAAGAGCGACGGGCCATCGAGAAGCCGACGATGACACCGGCGGGAACGATTCTGGCTCGCCCGGCACAGGATGCTGTCTCGCCGCTCGGTGTCCGGTGGTGTGGCTCCGTGTCACGGAAGCAGGACTGGATGACCTCGCTGACGCCGTTCACAGCAGAGGAAACTGACGGCGACCTCTCGTCCGTCGACGAACCCGGCGCGGCGCTGGCGTCGCTGATCGACCATCTGATGGAGGCGAGGGCGCCGACCGCCTTCCAGGTGGTTTTCCAACGGCGTGCCAGCTGGCAGTCCGATGCGGAGGTGCGGAAAGAGGACCTCGTCGACGGCCGCGACACATTCTTCCAGGAAGTCGTCGGGTCGCTGCTCGAGGTCGAGGACCAGCGGAGCGACCAGGACGACCGGCAGCTCAGCGAGGCCGTCGAGAAGCGCATCGAGTACATCGACGCGAAGAACGCCAAACGGTCGTTCACGGTCAACATCCGGGCCGTCGGTGTCCCCACCGACGACACCCACGACGACCTCGATGGCCGGATGGACTCGCTCCTCCCGGTGTTCGATCCGCTTGATGGACCGTTCTACGAGGTCGAGGGGCAACGCCTCCGGGACAGCGGCTTCCGTGAGAAAACGAAGGAGAAGAAGGCACGAGCCGCTCTTCAGCGCCTCCTCAATCGCGAGTTGACGACGGGCCGGGGGAAGACACGCCCCGAGCTGGTCCTCTGTGGGACGGAGCTCGCGAACTTCGTCCTCGTCCCCTCCTCCGAACAGCTGACCGTCGAAGGGACGCGGGGAACGAGGGCCGAACAGCAGAGTCGGAATCCGCTCCCGTGGCCGAACCCGGATCTGATCCAGCAGTTCCAGGACGGGATGGCTATTGGCTACGCGCTCGACGAAAACGGTGAGCCACGGCCGGACCCCATCCGGATTCCGCCGGACCTGTTGCCGACGCATTACGGCCGGTTCGCGTCGACGGGTGGCGGGAAGTCGAAGGCCATCATCAACGACGCCCTCTCGCTTCGCGAGTCGACTGGTGGCCCCGTCGTCCTCGTCGACCCGAAGGGCGACGGGATGTGTGAGAACTACCTGCGCTGCCACTACGAACGATTTGGGGGCCTCGACGACGTCTACCACTTCCGCGTCCCGGAGACCATTCCCGCGTTCTCCTTCTTCGACATCCGGCCCGCGCTCGAAGCGGGTCGCAACCGTGAGGACGCGATTCAAGACAAGGTCGACCACTTCCACGACATCCTCCGGATGATTATGGGCCGCGAGCAGTACGGCCAGGCGTTCGTCGCGAACGAGATTCTGAGCTACCTTATCAAGGCGCTGTTCGACGAGGAGTACGGGAGCGACGTGTTCGGGCTGGACGATCTCTTCGCTGCTGCCCTCCGGATGCAGCGCGACCAGACGATTCCCCCGGTCTCGGCGGACAACCAGAACATCGAGGAATCGCTGACGCGCCACTTCGCGAAGGACAACCACCAGTTCCAGGTGTCGATGGACGCCGTCGGGAACCGCCTCGACAAGCTCAAAGAGGACGCGCATCTCCGACGGATCTTCAGCCACGTCCCCGAGCAGAACGACGCCGGCGAGTACGTCGACAACCGCTTCGACTTTCGCGAGTTCCTCGATGAAGACGCTACCATCATCTTCGACCTCGGCGACCTTCGCCCGGAGGCACAGCGAGCGATCACACTCCTCCTGTTGAGCAACCTCTGGGACGCCGTGCAGGTGCGCCGTCGCGACGGCCAGACCGACTACGAGAAGCTCACGAACCTCATCATCGAGGAGGCGGCGCCGGTCGCGTCGACGAAGCTCGTCTCCGAACAGCTCCTGCCGCAGGGCCGGTCGTTCGGCCTGAGTATGGGGCTCGTGATGCAGTTCCCCGAACAGGTGCGGAATCGGAACGAGCGGGCTTATGACGAGGTGCTGAACAACATCAAGACGAAGCTCATTGGCAACATCTCGATCGAGCGCGACCTCGCGGAGTCGCTTGCCCACGAGGACCTCAGCCCGACCGAACTCCGCAACCGAATCAACACGCTCCCAAGTGGCGAGTGGATTGCGCAGCTCCCGAGTCCGTCGTTCGGGGAGACTGGGCCGCCGCCGTTTTCGCTGAAGCCGCTGCCGATTGCGCCGGGGCATCCAGAAAGCGACCAACCGCTCACAGAGCCCCAGGAAGACCATTTCGAGTCCGTGTCCCGACCACGGATGGTCGAACGGACACAGGCCCAGTACGGGCTGACAGAGCCGACTGAGTCGGATACTGATCCGGAGGAGACTGGCTGGGGGAGTACGGGGGCCGAGACGACGGGTGCGGCTGCCGACGGCGACTCAGGAACGGACCCGACGCAATCCGCGTTCATCAGCGAATCGACGACCGAGGACGCGTCGACGTCGACCACCCAGCCCGCAACGGACAGCGACCCAGATGCGGACATGTCAGAGATGAGCCCCCTGTTCGGACAGGCCGCCGAGACGGACGAGGAACCAGCTGGTGACCAAGCAACGCAGCCGGAGAACGGGGCAACGCCCGTTCAGGAAAGTAGCGTGCCCGTCCCCGATGACGAACTCCAACAACGCGGGCTCAGCCGTGACGACGTCCGGTTCCTGAATCGGGTCCTCGACGTGATGAACCGAGAGGACGACGAGTACACGCTACTGGACAGGATGAGCCAGCTTCGGGACGAATACGACGACCTCCATATGGAGCGGCTCACGGAACAGGACCTCCTGGACGCGGACTCCGCGGCGGGGCGCAAGTACTACACCGTCCTCCCGGACGGTCGAGACCTCCTCGGGAGAGAATTGAAGGCGGGGCCAGGAGCGGGCGATCTCGGCGAGAAAACGCCACACAAGGTTGGCGTCCGGCTCCTCGAGCTCTGGCTCCAGCAGCGGGACGACGTGGTTCGCGTGGAACCGTACTACGAAACCGACGACGGCACCGTACTGGACGTGGCCGGCTTCGACGGGGACGGCGAGCTCGTCTGGGCCGGCGAAGCAGAGCTCGCGAGTAACAACCGGCACGCCCCGGTCGAGGATTACGACAAACTCAGCGCGGTGGACGCCGACGCGATCTGGGCCTTCAACAATCGCGAGACTGCGCTCGACGTCCTGGAGAGCCTTGCCGACACGGATCGGATCGACGAGCGGGTCAGCGGGCGGGCGGCACGGTCGTTCGCGACCATCAGGGACGCCGTCGACGAGTTCGATGCTAGTGGGCTGACCACCGTTCGGGGCTTCAAAAATCTCGATCAGGAACTCAACCCATGACCTGGCGACAGGCGACCCGCGAGGAGATTTACGCCTACTACGCCGAGGAGTTTCCCCGCTATCTGGACGACCTGCCGGAATTCATCACGGCGACCGGCCCGAAACAGTACGCCGTCGCCTTCCGCGAGTCCCATCCGGTCCGCAAAGACAAGGTGCCGGCCAAGGACTTCATCCGGCGGGATACGTGGCAAACAGATCCGTCGGGGGACCGAACGACGCCCGAGTTCGACGACTTCGAGGACGTCGTCGAGTTCATACGACACCCCGCTCGCAACGACCCGCTGGGACGAAGCGAGTTCGCACTCGCTGATCCGGAGGTGCTGGAGCAGCCGGACCCACGGCCCGACGCCGTCTACTATGCGCTGGATCACTGGGAACGACCCTGGGTCCTCCTCGTCGACATCGACGCCAAAGAGATCGCCCGAGACCGAGCGGACGAGATGGTGTCGGCGGACGTCGACGATCGGGACGACGATGCGCTCCTCGACGCTGCGGGGATCCTCGACGCCGCTCCCGAGGGGTATCCGTACGCCTTCGAAGACGTCGACCGCGCCATCGAGTACGGGTTCGAGGTGCGCGACATCTTCGAGGACAATTTCGACGCCGAGGAGACGATGGTCGTCTACAGCGGGCAGGGGGTCCACGTCTACCTGCTGGATACCGACCCGGCGCACCGATACGACGAGCAGAGTCGCGAAGTGTTGAACGACCTCCTCCTTGAGACGTACGACATCCCCATCGACCCCGTCGTGACGGCCGACCGCCGGCGGGTCGCCCGCCTGCCCTACTCACTCCACGCCGACGTCTGTAGCATCGTTCAACCCATCGAGAGCCCGGCATTCGACGTTCGGTCGGCGACACCCGAGGTGATCGACGAATGAGTCCGAGTACGCCCACCGACGACCAGGACATGGCGTATCGAGTTGCGGCACTCCCGCTGGAGTACGGCGAGACCCGCATCAACCAGCTGTTTACACGTAGCTACAACCGATACATCGTCGACGGCGAGGACCAACCCGAGGACCTCGTGAACGACGTCGAGCGGTTCGGGACGGCGGCGTTCAAAGAACAGGTTCGTGCCGACGCCGCCGAGGAGCCGTTTGTCGACGAGCCGGGGACGCTCGCCGTGCTCGCGACGTTGAGTGCGATCTGTGTGAAAGCACACCCGAAGTTCGAGCACGCGTCACCACGGAACATTCAGGTACTCTACGACATCCGAGAGCTGTACGTCAACAATCTCGCCTCCCTCATCCGCGCCCACGGAGATGGGTCGCTCCAACAGGACATCGCCGACGTGCTGTACAGCAAGGAGCCCGGTGAGGATGGCCCGCATCCGGGTCGAGTCTGTACGGGTATCACGGAGATGCCGGAGTTCGGGGAGGGCCTGTACCTCGAAATCCCGATGGCGGCGGCGTCACGCAGATGTCTCGTTCGAGTGGAGGACGAGGCGTCGACGGGGAGTGACGATAGTGGGGAGATACTGACGCGAGTGAAAGACAACAAGCTGTACGTCCCGGTCGGTGATTTCGACAGCAAGTATCGGGACTACGCTGAGCGGGCGTTCAAGAAGCTCCTGCGGGTGCAAGAAGACGGGCTCTCCGACGACCAGCTGACGTGGCTGACCACGAACGAGTCGGCGATCACGGAGCGGATCGACCGCTTCCTCGAGACCGGCCACCACGAGCGCATCTGGCGGAACTGGGACCGTGGGGAACGGACGATCCGCGTCCTCCGACGAGCCCTGAGTGACGCGCCCGATGACGTGGCGCAAAAGGGTGAGTTCCATACGGCGAAGGCGCTCTATCGAGCGGTCGAGGCGTATGAGGCCGAGGACGAGTGGGAATCCTCTGTAACGGACTGGATCTCGAGTCCGAGCAGTCTCGCGAAGACGCTGGCCGACCACGAGTCCCACTCGGCCGTCACGATCGACCGCGACGGGCGCGTCAATACGTACCGAATCGGACGAGCCGGAACCGGCGCCGAACAGATCGAAGTGCGAGAGATCGAGGACCTCTTCGAACTCCCCTGTATGGCGAATATGGAGGAGCGACTACACGAGAAGAAGCCCGTGCGGAAGGACCTCTACAACTTCGCCCGGATGGTGATGTGGCTGCCGCAGTACCAGGACAGCAGCCTCGACGAGATCGTCGCGGACCTCAAGGACGTCTTCTCCCGGTGGCCGTGGTACGACGAGCAGGAGACCGAGTACCAGGTTCGCTACGAATTCTCGAACACGATCGACGGCGACACGCCGTTGCCGATGAACTGCGATAACGACGATCTACAGCGCTACTGTATCGGCCAGGACCAGTGTCCCTACTCGATCTGGGGCAGTCTCCCGTTTCCGGATGAGATGTACGAGCAAGTGGACGAGCAGTCCGCCGGTCCCGCTGAGCAATTCTAGATCATAGTCTTCCCTCAGATTGTCGAAAATTGTTTGCAGACCAAGGACACCCCCTTCTGAATCCTCGTCGAGCAATTTTCAGCGTCTAACACGGCCAGAATCGAGAGAATCGGGGGTAATCCACAATTCGAAGTACCGAGACGGATAACCTCAAGGAGCTCAGAATAGGTGAAGCAGTAACCCCAAAGAAGTCGGATATCGCCGATATCACCTTTGTTACCCCGCCGTCGAGCAATTTTTGTAACCACAGGGTTATTCCGGAACTCGTCGAGGTACTTTCTACGCCTTCAAATCGGCCCGACGAGTTTTTCCTTCGGTTTGAGGGCGTTATAGTGTCTTGCATATCGCGGTTTTCGTCCAAAGAAAGAGGCGATATGCAATGTGCGAAGGCCGCCGGCTCTCTCAGGCCGAGGGGCCATTACAGGGGTAGCGGAACTACAGAATTATCAGGTTTAGCGCATAGGTTGGCGGGGTGCGTTTCGGAGGTGTCTGTCGCCCCCACGAGGGGGTGGCGGGGCGCATCACGTGCCCCCGATAGACGATGGCTTCGGAACGACGCAGCACGAGACGAGCAGCGGATCACGCAGCAACTACGCCCGACGGTGAGGCGCCGTGGGCGGACCTCGAGATGGCGGTTCCCACCGACCGGGATCACGCGTCGGTCGTCGCCCTCGTGGAGTGTGCCCTCGTCGAACTCACGCACGAGACCGTGGGCGCCGTCTTCATCTCCCGGCAGGTCGGGCGGTCGACGCGGACGCAGTCCGTCGCCCGCGACGACGTCGGTGAGCAGTTCCAGAAGCGGCACGTCGACGACCCGTTCAAGACGAGCGCATCACCCAGCTCACGCGGTCGGCATCGACACGAACCGACGGGCTGCGGACCGAACGGGAACCGGCCCCAGCTTCACCGGCAAATCGGGGATGCCCTCGAGACCCCCCGACCGTCGGCTTAACCAACAACTCTGTGTTCCCCGTCGAAGCGTTGGTTAACACCTCGGCGCCGTCGACGTCGGAGTTGCGTCGACAGCTGTCCAGTTTGTCACCCCCGAGAGGGGTGCGGGGCGCGCTGCATCGGCGTCGCCGCGAGAAGGTGACACTGATGACGATGAGCGAGATCTACGATCGTGATTTCGACGAGGACGTCCAGTGCGGTCCAACTGATCCCTGTCCCGAGTGTGGTGGGCAGGTCAGAACGAACACGGCCGAAACCGTCTGTGACGACTGTGGCCTCATCATCGGCGAGCAGGCAATCGACCGCGGGCCAGAGTGGCACGTCGACGAGGGCGCCGACACGGCGAAGCGAACCGGCGCGGCACTCACGCCCGCCCGCCACGATCGCGGCCTCTCGACGGAGATCGGGACGCACCAGGACGCGAACGGTAACACCCTCGATGGCGAGACGCGTCGCCGCCTGTCCCGGCTCCGCCGTGAACACGCACGCAGTCGCTGGCGATCCAAACAGGAACGCAACCTCGGGCATGGCCTGACAGAGATCCGGCGGATCGCGAGTGCACTCGGCCTGAGCGACTCGGTACGCGATCAAGCCTGTCGGCTATTCCGAACGGCGCAGACCCAGCAGTTGCTTCCAGGACGATCGATTGAGGCGATGGCCGCCGCCAGCGTCTACGCAGCCTGTCGGTGCAACGGCCAATCGTGGCTCATTGCCCACGTGGCACCGATGGCGCAGGTCACACAGGATCGGGTCGAGAACGCCTATCGCGTGCTCAACGAAGAGCTGGGGTTGCCGACATCGCCTATCCAGCCGACACAGTTCGTGCCGCGGCTGGCGTCCGAGCTGGGGTGTACAGATGCCGTCCGACGACGGGCAGAGCAGCTTGCTGAGCAGGCCATCGACGCCGGCGTCACAACCGGGGTACATCCCGCAGGCTTCGCTGCTGGGTGTCTGTACCTGGCGGCGTGTGCCCACGACGCCCCGTTGACGCAAGCCGATGCGGCAGCGGTGGCGGACGTGACGGTTGAGACCGTTCGAAGCCATCGCGATCGGCTGCTCTCCGTTGTGGAGTAGGCGAGATACGCTTTCGAACTTCAGGACCCCTGTTGACGGAAGGAGGCTGACATCCTCACACGACTGAAGTCGTGGGTTCCACGGTCACAGACCGTGCCCCGACCTCGGGAGGTTCCACACTCGTGTAAACTACCCCACTCTACTCCCTTGGCGTGGTCCGAGGGAGCAAAGCTCTCTCGGCATCACGAGACGGCTTTCGTGGTCTCGAACGACTCCACGCTTCGGTCATTGAGGGTGTCGTCAGAACGCGTCGCGTTCTGATTGCTAACTAGAAATCGGAGATCCCTGATGATGGGGCTTTGCTGTGGGCTCCCGGCAATCAGTCTCCAGCAGTAGGCAGGTGCGTCTCCGCTCCCCGACGTGGGCGAGGAGTGAAGTTTGTGGTGTTGCTTTCGAGCGTACTACGTCCCGGCGTTCTTCGCGACGGTGGAGGCCACATTCACCGGCTACCCGTCCATCTCGTCCTCGAGGAACGCGGCGAGGGTATCGGAGAGACGGACGAGATACGTCGTCCCCCACGTCGCGACGAGTACGGCGCCCACCGCGTTGAACAGCATGTCCGTGATCGTGTCGTCGATGCCGCGCTGTGCGAGCACGGCCTCGACGCCGAGATGGCGGGCGCTCTGATCGGCGAAGAACTCCAGTATCTCCCAGGCGACGCCCATCGCTACGACGAACACGATCGTGAACGCGAACATCGCCCACGGCGGGAGATACACTGACGGGACGTGGAGGTGGATCACTCGGAGCGTCGTGTACCCTGCGGCGGCGATGACGGTCGCCGAGTAGAGGTGCGTGAGGGTATCCCACTGCGAAAGCACGTCGTACAGGCCGACGGTGCCTAGGGCGTGGAGGAACACGGCACTCGTGATCCACAACGCGAGTCCCGGTTCGATCGGGATGCCGTAGTCGCGCTCAAGCACAGCGGGCAGGAACGTGATTCCGAGCATCGTCCCGGCGTTGACCAGCAGCGGGAGCTGACGGGTCCAGAGCCCGTAGAGG
Source organism: Halogranum roseipondis (assembly GCF_059695585.1). Classification (NCBI taxonomy): domain Archaea; kingdom Methanobacteriati; phylum Methanobacteriota; class Halobacteria; order Halobacteriales; family Haloferacaceae; genus Halogranum; species Halogranum roseipondis. The sequence continues at coordinate 225,454 of NZ_JBUEED010000007.1, read as the reverse complement.
AACACGAGACCGAGCATGGCCTGCATCACCGCCGCGATTCGTCGTTGGCGCGCCGTCGAGAGGCTGAGCCGATCACTGATGAGCGCAGCTTCGCTGGGGGTCTCAGTCGGCGGCGTGTCCTCCGCAGCGATCCGGGAGTCGGGCGATCCGGGTGTGCGCTGGAAGTACCGGTAGAAGGCGACGCCGGCGACGACGCCCGCGACGGCGACGGAGAGGAACTCGATCATCACCGCCCTGTTGATCGCCATTCCCGATCGACCGTCGAGCAGGAACGACGTCCCGAGCAGGACGTCAGCGCTCCAGCGGAGGATCTGGCGGACGCTGGCCACCGCCAGCGTGACTAGGACCGTCAGCACGACGCTCAGCCACGGAACCAGCCGGAGGTCCGTGAACAGGTGGAGTTCGACCACGAACAGCAGTCCCAGCGTGGCCGTCGAGAGGCTCGGAACGATCGCCGTCGCCGGACCGCTCGGGATGAACACCTGCCAGAGCAGGGGGAGACAGATCAGGCCGAGGAACTGCCACGGTGGCACGACGGTGGGGTCGCGAAACGCGACGGCAGGTGCCAGGACGATGGCGATAGCGATGATAGTCAGTAGTGTCGCCCCGTACTGACCGGTCGACACGTCACGGGCGAGAGCACCGATCAGTACTGCGACGAACAGCCATGACAGTACGGTATTGGCCGTCGAGTTCGTAAAGAGCGCCGCGAGCCTGTCGGTCTCCGCCATGGGCGACGGGTCGTTCGGCTGAGTGCCGATTAAGCGTTCTGCCGAAGACGACACCCCACTTGACCTCCTCCCACCCCTGAAGAGGTGGGGTTCCGCTCGCTACGTGTCAGAACAGGCCGGGAACCAGAACGTACGTCAGCAGCATCCCGAACAGGCCGGCGAAGACGGCGAACAGCGCCATCGGGACGATCGCTTTCCGCAGGAGGTCGCCTTCACGCCCAGTGATTCCAACGACGCCACAGATAGCGGCCACGTTCAACACCGAGACCATGTTTCCGAGGCCGCCGCCGACGTTCTGCAGGCTGACGGCGATCACCCGGGAGACGCCGACCGTCTCGGCGGCGTTGTACTGGAGTACGCTGAAGAGGATGTTTGAGGACGTGTTGCTCCCCGTCATGAACGAGCCGATAGCGCCGATCCACGGCGAGATGAGCGGGAGCAGGCCGCCGGCGCCCATCGCGAGCGCGCGGCTGAGTGCCTCCATCATGCCGAGGAGGTCGGCGGTGTTCGTCTGCGACTGAATCATTATCTGTGTCATCGAGACGGCGATAATGAGCGTGAGGGCGGCCGGAGCGATCTGCTGGATCGACCGTTGCCACGCTGCCCCCATCTGTGTGGTGTCCATCTTGTGAAGGAAGCCGGTGAGGATCGCGATGGGGATGAACGGCATCGTTCCGGGGAGATAGAGGTACTGAAGAGTGTATCCGAGTTCAGTACCGAGGATCGAGTCGAGACCGACGGAGAAACTCTGGATCCAGTCGAGGACGGCGACGCCGGCGACGGTGAGGTCCGGCCACCGCGTGACGAGCAGTGCGAGCGCAACGAGCAGGTACGGCGTCCACGCCAACAGCACAGACATCTCCTTTTTGGGTTGGTCACGGGACACCTCGTCAAGATCGAGGCCGCCGAGCCACGTGTCGCTCCAGGTTGATTCCTCGGGGAAGTCCCACTGGTCATCAGGGATGAGGATATCGTTGTTTGCGAGCAGGAGACCGATGCCGAGCACCACGAACCCCGCAGCGATATCGGGGAGTGCAGGCCCGACGAACCACGCGACTACAAGCTGTGTGCCGCCAGTGACGACGCCGAGCAGGAGCGCGAACGGCGCGATGGAGAGAGTGCTCCGCACGGCGGTTCCGATGTTGCGTTCACCGTCACCGTTCCCGAACCAGTACGTCAGGAAGAACACGCCGAGCAGTCCCCAGAACACGTACGTCAGTCCCGTGACGACGCCAGTCCACGCAGAGACCATCGAGAGGAACTCGGATACACTCATCGACCCGGACAGCGCTGGGTCGATGACGGCACCGGTGCCGCCGATGACAGGCGTGCCGGCGGCGCCGAACGGCGGGTTCGGGGCGTTGAAATAGAGCCCGAACACCGCAGCGGCCAACGGGGGGAATCCGAGGCCGATGAACAGCGGTGCGGCGAGTGCGCCCGGTGTCCCGAACCCGGCTGCACCTTCGATGATGGTCATGAACCCGAGACCGATGAGCAGCACCTGGATGCGCCGGTCCTCTTCGATCTGCCCGAAGTACCACCTGATCGTAGCAATAGCGCCACTGCCCTCCAAGTAGTTCATCAGGAGGATCGCCCCGAAGACGATGAGGATGATGTCGACGGCCTGCAGCGCGCCGTAGATGGCCGACGCCACCAACCAGGTGGGCTCCATACTCCAGTACGTGAGCCCGATTCCGGCCGCGAGCAGCCACCCGACACCCATTGCGCGGGCGGCGGACCACCGGAGTCCAGCGAGCAGTACGAACGCGACGCCGATCGGGACGACGCCGACGAGAGCCAGTATGAGAACATCAGGCATGGTTGGAACTCTCTACTATTTGCCCATCGCACAACCAGCCATATGTAACTTACTTTCTGTATGATATGTACCTGCAAATACGGCCGGATCGGGCGATTATCCATAACGAAAGAAAATCATGGTCGGGCCGGAGAGGAAACACCCATTAACTGTTGGTACAATCTTTTGGGACATGTCAGCCGAGCCAATTGCGACCTTCGAGTCGTCACTCGACGAAGTCGGCGTCGAACTCGTGCGAACCACGGCCGACGAGTTCGCGTCGACGCTTTCACCCCTGCTCGACGCGCCCACAGTCGGCACCTCACTCCCCTTCGAGACCGTCTCGCTGCCGGACAGCGTCGAGACCGATCCGTCGATCGCGGACCTCGAGGCCGCGGCGACCGGCGTCACTGCTGCCGGCTACGGCATCGCCGACTACGGTTCGGTGATCATCCAGGGCGGTACCGACGGTGAGGAGCCGGTGAGTCTCTACGCGGACGAACACGTCGCCGTCGTCGCCGCCAGCGACGTACTCCCGGACATGGACGCGACGTTCGACCAGCTCGCCGAGGACATCCGGAACGGCGTCGGACAGTCCATCATCGCGACGGGGCCGAGCGCAACCGCAGACATGGGCGCGCTCGTGACGGGCGCTCACGGCCCGATGGATGTGACGGTCGTACTTCTGGAGGGCAAGTAGATGAGCGCCGACACCCGCCGGCAGAAGGCCGAGCGCATCCGCCATCTCCTCGACACCGAGGGCGACGCCGTCCACGAGAACACCCAGGTCTTCAACGAGGGCCGGTACGAGTCCACCGCGAATCTCGATGACTACGACGAGTTGAAAAACGAGGCTCGTGCCATCAAGGAAGACGCCATCGAACGCCTCCCTGAACTGATCGACCAGGTCACCGAGGCCGTCGAAGCCAACGGCGGCAGCGTCTACGTCGCCGACGACGCCGCCGATGCGAACCGATACATCACAGAGGTCGTCGACGGTCGCGACGTGGTGAAGTCAAAGTCGATGACCAGTGAGGAGATCGAGGTCAACGAGTCGCTTGAGGCACGCGGCGGGGACGTCTGGGAGACCGACCTCGCAGAGTTCGTCCTCCAGGTCGCCGACGAGGCCCCCTCACACATCGTCGCCCCGGCGATCCACAAGTCCCGCGAGGAGATCGCAACCCTGTTCAACGAGGTGTTCGACCCCGAGGAACCCTTGGAGACTGCCGAGGAACTGACGCGATTCGCTCGTGAGTACCTCGGCGAGAAGATCCTGGACGCCGAGGTCGGGATGACGGGCGCGAACTTCGTTACCGCGGACACCGGCACGCTCGCGCTCGTCACGAGTGAGGGGAACGCCCGCAAGTGCGTGCAAGCGACGGACACCCACGTCGCAGTCGCGGGTGTCGAGAAACTCGTCCCGAGTGTCGAGGATCTCCAGCCGTTCGTCGAACTGATCGGGCGGTCCGGGACCGGCCAGGACATCACCTCCTACGTCTCGCTGTTCACCCCGCCGAGTGACTCCCCCACGTTCGGCGGGAACGAACTCGAATCCGGCGACGACCGCGAGTTCCACCTCGTGCTCATCGACAACGGGCGGATGGAGATGCGCGAGGACGATCAGCTCCGTGAGACGCTGTACTGCATCCGGTGTTCGGCGTGTGCGAACTCCTGTGCGAACTTCCAGCACGTCGGCGGCCACGCCTTCGGTGGCGAGACGTACTCCGGCGGCATCGCCACCGGCTGGGAGGCCGGCGTCCACGGCGAGGACAGCGCCGCCGAGTTCAACGACCTCTGTACGGGTTGTAGTCGGTGTGTGAACCAGTGTCCGGTGAACATCGACATCCCGTGGATCAACACGGTCGTCCGAGACCGCATCAATCGCGGGAAGGACGGCGACCTCGACTTCCTCGTGGAGGGGCTCACTCCGGACGAGGAGCCTGGTGGGGTCGACCTCCAGAAACGGCTGTTCGGGAACTTCGACACGCTGGCGAAACTCGGGTCGGCGTTCGCACCGCTCTCGAACTGGGCCGCACGGACCGGTCCCGCGCGCTCGCTGCTGGAGCGAACTCTCGGCGTCGACAGCCGCCGCGAACTCCCGGAGTTCGAACGTGAATCACTCGTGGAGTGGTTCGAGAAGCGGGGGCCACGCGTCAGTCGCGACGAGGCACGCCGACAGGTCGCACTCTACCCCGACGCGTACACGAACTACGTGCGCACGGAGCGCGGGAAGGCGGCCGTCCGCGTCCTCGAGGCGCTCGACGTCCGCGTCGACGTTCCGCCCGCAGGCGAGAGCGGGCGCGCACCGCTCTCACAGGGGATGGTGTCGACGGCCCAGTCCAACGCCGACGCCGTCTACGACGCGCTCGCGCCCGCTATCGCGGCAGGTCACGACGTCGTCGTCATCGAGCCGTCGGATCTCGCGATGTTCCATCGCGAGTACGAACGGCTCCTTCCGGAAGACGACTACGCCGCGCTGCAGGAGCACAGCTACGAACTCATGGAGTACGTCTACGGCCTGCTGGAGAACGGGGCGGACATCGATGTACTCCCTGGCGGCGACGACGAGCGGATCGCCTACCACAGCCACTGCCAGCAGCGGACGCTCGATCTCGAACCGTACACGGTGGCGGTGCTCGAAGACTGCGGGTTCGACGTGACGACCTCGGACGTGGAGTGTTGTGGAATGGCTGGAAGCTTCGGCTACAAGTCCGAGTACTACGAGCTCAGCGTGGACGTTGGCGAGACACTCGTCGATCAATTCACCACGGAAGACACCGCGGACCGTACTGTCGTCGCCAGCGGGACGTCGTGTCTCGAGCAACTCGACGCACTCCTCACGCGCCGGCCCGCACATCCGGTACGGCTACTCGATACACAGTAGTCCGGCCCGGATAAGAGGTCGCTATAGGGTGTTCCGGCGGCAGTAGTCTTCCCTTCCAGAGCTGTTCGGTCGGGGAGAGCGGGATGATTAGTGTGCTGTCACACTAACCGTTTCGCGCGGTAGCCTTCGTTTCTGGCAGGAGTAGGAACCGGAGCGACGCTGAAAGCAAGATGTCGGGGAAGCAAGCGAACATTCCTGCATGGACCTGCCAAGAACTCAACGGATGTGCTTTCTTCGACGCCCCGCCCGGTACCGAGACTGGCGAGGCCCATACCTAGGGACAGGACGAACGGGTCAGCCATCCGATCTGTGTCGACTGTGCGATCCAGACGGAGCCGGATCCCGACGAGTGCGATCACGTCGCCTGTGACGGCTGTGGGCTGGTCGTCGACACGCTCGCGGCGCTCACGCGGTTCCGGGTCGAACTGGGGCATCTGGAAGGCCCGATACAGTTGTGCGCCCGTTGTAGTCCGGGTGGTCTCGCGACGTACTGGACGCGCGATCTCGAGGAGCATCTCGTCGCGACGCCGGCAGAGTGACCCCCAACACTCTTTACTGATTCGCTGTAAACTGTAATCAAGAACGAATCGTGTCACGCACCTCAAACCGCGCCGACGGCGACATCGTCCAGGACTTCCTCTCGGTCGCGGACCTCCTCGAGGAGCCACAGCTGGCTCAGCTGTACGCGTATCTCGCCCGGGAGGGGGAGGCGACCGTTCAGGACGTGATGGACGACCTCGAACTCGCCCAGGGGACGGCCTACAGCTACGTCAACCGGCTCGTCGACGCCGGCGTCGTCGACGTCACCGACGACGAACAGCCGCGGCGGTACGCCGCCCGGGAGATCGACATGACCGTGACGACGGCCGCCGGCGACCGCGAATACACGATCACGCCGGCGCTCATCGACGCCGTCGGCCGCCGCGAGACGGACGCCGACATCGACACCTACATCGACCGCCACGGCGTCGCCGGCCTCGCGACCGCGCTCACCTACGCCATCGCTCGGGAGCGTGGGGAAGTGACCCATCGGCTGATGGCGGAGGACCTCGACATCTCGCCACTGGCTGCGGAGATGATCCTCCAGGCGCTGCGCCCCGTCGTTCACGAGCACTACGACATCGAGGAGGCTGGGGCAGGACTCGACGAGTTGGACATCGACGGCGACGGCGCTGACGACGCGTGAGCCGGCTCCACATCGCCGACACCGGCCTGTTCGTCGCGATGGGGCAGCCCTCGAACAGCCGCTACCAGGCCGTTCGGCGGTTCGCTCGCCGAAACGACGTCACCTTCGTCCTGCCCGAACGGGTGTACGAGGAGCTGACCGTCGACGAACCCGACGTCGAGGAACCACCTATCGGCACCGCGATCGACGAGGGCTGGGCGACGGTTGCGGCGCCGCTCGAGTTCTCCGAGCCTGTCGTCTCGCGGGTGATGGACGGCGTCCAGCGGTACATCGCGAACGCCGACGACCGGCCTGCCGACGAGGTCGAGCGGGCCGACGCCGCCCTCGCCGCCCTCGCTGCCCAACACCTCAGCGCGGGAACGGCGACCGAGGTCTACATCTACACGACGGATATCGCGGCCGGCGAGGGGGCCGAAACCGTGCTCGCGAGCGAGGGGTACGGGGACTCGGTGACATTCGTGAACGGCTTCCGGTTCATCGTGCTGTGTTGAATAGGGGTACGGCGTAGGGATCAGAGCGGATCACAGAGTTGTTCGATGTTGATGATGGCGAACATCAGGACGATTTCACGAAACTCTCGATACCAGGTTTGCGCTCGCACGGCATCGCCGAGCGAGCGCTTCACGGACGAATACGACGTTTCAGCCATCCAACGCTGGGTGTAGCCACGCTCTCGAATGAGCGCGTTGTTGCTGAGCGCGTTCGCAGACGATCCACGGTAGTGAATCAACGGTTCCACGCTGAGGCTGTAGAACTCGTATTCAGAGTGCCAATCCTGGAAGCCGTTATCAGCAGCGACTGTATGCAGGTCGTCCGCGTTCCGGCGGACGACCTGCGGCCCTGATTTCGTATCATGTGGCCACTGCGCGTGGCACTGCACGTCAAGAACAGCGAGTGACGCTGTATCGGTCAATGTCGTCACTTTCATCGTCTCAACCGTCTGGTTCGACCGATCGAGATAATGCGCAGAGGCGTGGCCTCGATCAAAAAACGTGCTGTCGAGAGCGGCGAATCCAGACTGCGGGTGTTGCTGCGCTGAAACGCGCAGCAACGCCCGCCACACCCACATCTTGAACCGATCGAACGACTTGTTCAGCGTCGTGTAATCTGGGACGTCGCTCCTGTTCAACTCAAGGACGTCCCGTATGTCACCCATGTACTTCAGCCGATTTGCGGTTTCTCGGAAGCTGTGCTCCTCTTCGAGCCGAAACCCGTGAATAACGACGTGCTTCCAGCGGGCGAACCCGCCGGTGGCGGGCTCGCCCGCGTGCTTTCCCAAGGCTTGTTTGGCTAGACGCTTGAACCACTCAACGAAGTCGAGGAGATCGACTTCCACCATACCCGACCTCCTCGGCTTCATCCTTACTGATTTGACGGTCTATCCCGACGCCGTCTGTCTATTCAACACAGCAGGTCATACAGCTTTCCTGGCAGGGCACGCTCGGTGTTCTGTGAATTCGAGACGAGCATCATCTAGGTCTATGTGCTCAATCAAACGGACTTTGACTGACTGAGATCCGATTTATTCAACGGATTTGCATATGGTGTCGTGAACTTCAACTCTCTCAGGTGAGCCCAACTGCTGGTTCGTTCGTCTTATAGCGCTCCAAGGTAGTGACGTCGTTCATCGCTCTCGAGAGTGGTATGCAGAAGACACCGTTTCCGACGTCCGAATCTCGTCGATTGTTCGCCGCATTGTATCCCGACTGACGAGCGTAAATCCCCCTGCGATTGCGAGAAATCCGACAATGGTCGCACTCGCAATCGTGTGATCGAAGAGCGCCACTGAGACAAGTGTCGCCGAAAGTGGCTCGAGATATGCCACGAGCGTCGTCTCCGTTGCTCCGACGTGTCGTACCAATCGAAAGAACAGCAGGTAGCCACCCGCGCCGGCAACCAGTGTGATGTATGCCAGCGCTCCGATGACCTCCATCGAGAGTGAGTGGACTGCGGGAACGGTTTCCCCGCGTACGAAGCCACCAACAAAGAGAATCCCCGCGCCCACTACCATCGCCCAGCCTTGGAGAGATTCAACTGGAAGCCCTTCGTCAAACAGTTGGACTGTCACAGAGCCAAGTGCGAAGAGCACAGCTCCGAGAAACACGAGCCCGACTCCGATGGCTGTTGCTGCCACTGAGTCACTCCCCGGTGCAGGCTGTGCGAGAACCACTACTCCAGCGAGTCCGAGACCGAACCCACACACATCGACTCGTCCCCGTGATTCTCCGAGGATGGGGACAGCGATGAGTGCAGCAACGATGGGTGACATCGTTGTGACGACCGACGCTACGGCCCCTGACACGTATTGTGTACCCAAGTACAGTCCGGCTTGATAGCCGCCGAACATGAACCCGCCGACAATGGCAATTCCGAGCAACTCTCGTCGTGTCCGTGGCACCAATCGCTCTGTTGTCGCGGCTGCATAGCCAAGGATGATACAGCCAGAGACAGCATATCGGACACCGGCAGCGCCTAACGGCGGTAGGGAGGAGACGACAATATCGATTGCTGGGAAGCCGGCACCCCATAGAAAGCCAAGGGCAACGACGGCGAGTCCAGCGGGCACCTGGAGGCGTTCTCGAAGCATCGCAAGCATATCGATCTACACGACGATGTCTCGCGACTGAGCAAGAAAGAGGCGACCACGGAAATCCCTCGATGAGATTTCACGAAAGTTGAATTCGATTCGGAGAGGCACCGAAGTACAGCCTATAATTCGAAGTGGCTACAATAAATAGCCATAGACAACCCTCTATGGACGAGAAAGACATTCGAATACTGAAGTCACTCGAAGAGTTAGAGACAACGAGTACGGAAGCCGTGAGCGACGCGACTGGGATTCCTATCTCGACAGTTCATTATCGGCTGAACAATCTCCGAGAGGCAGGGGTAATCACCAACGACCGCTTAGACGTAGACCTCGACAAACTCGGGTTAGGGGTGACAATTCTCGTCGAGGTGTTCACCAAGGACGATCAAGACCACACGGAGTGTGGACAGGTCATCGCCGATGTCGAAGGCGTCACTAAGGTGTTTTTCACCATGGGCGGGACGGACTTCATCGCACTTGCTCGCCTTCCGAATAGCGATAGCGTTGGCCGGTTAATCTCTGAATTTGAAGCACTCGAACAGGTTGCTCGGACGAACTCCACGTTCGTCATCGAGCGTGAGCTCGACAGCCACTATCCACTGCAACACTATTCGGAGACCAGACTTCTCGAAGAGCTTGTCGATGGGTGAGTTGTTGTGGCTGCAGTCGCAGTCTGGCTGAGACCATCTCTCTACTGTTGTTTCCGGACTTTCGACCCCAAACTCTAGCAGAGGTCTATCGGGAACCGGTCTTGTCACAGCGGTCGCGTTTCCAGCCTTGTTATTCAGGTTGGGTCACGTAGTCTTCAGGGAATCGCTCGCGTACCATCTCGACGGTCAGTTCCGCTGCACGCCGAGCCTCAGAGAGACGATCGTAGAAGGAGAGATCCAGAATCCGAGCTGGTGGGAAGATCGCACAGAAGTCTGCGCCGACGCCGGCGACGTGCTGCCAGATGCTGATGGCAACCCGATTTGAGATACCGACGTAGAGTCGCCGCTCTGCGGTGCTCGCTTCTCGCGGCCACGTAACCGAGTGCTGGAGCCCGAGCTGGGCTCGGGCAGCGTGGTCTGCCCCGGGGCTGTTCGTACACTCGAGGACGTAGACACCATCGGTGCGCCCGGTCCAGTCGGCGAACCGAGCACATTCGGCAAGCACGGTGCCGAGGTTGTGGTTTGCCTGGAGCGGGTGAACGTCTGTGAGTTCGCGGTAATGGTCGTCTGGGATCCGCTCGACGACGTCGGACACATACCGGCTGAGTGATGGTGGGTTCCTGGCGTGAACACGGTCGAGATCATCTTTCCGCACAGACATATGTGTGGTATGTCAACACATACATAAGTAGATATCCCCGAGAAACAGCAGTCGTGGGTTACAGTGACTGTCTGTGAGCGGTATTGGGCTTAGGAACGTCAAGAGACCAACGACCGACGAGAAAAGCGTCGGTCGTCGGGTGCCTGAGATACGCACACCAGACGATTCCCCCGATTGGTGACAGTGCGCGTCTTGCGACGCCACTCATTACTCTATTCTATTCGTGCATAAAACTAGGGAATAATCAATGAGGTTTCAGGATCGCCGATGAGAGAGACGCAGAGCTACTCGTGGGTTTTCGTAAGGACGTCTCCCAATACTTCGAGTTGCTGTGGGTCGTACTCACGGAGATCGTAGCGGGTGGAATTACTTCGTTCAGTGTAGGTGTCAATAATGGAACACTCGATCAGCAGGGGAAGCACCCGTCCGAACGTGTGTGCGGAGATGGCTGGGTCTTCGAGTTCTGCGTAGAGTTGACTGCTCGTCGGATAGGACCGCGTCGTCTTGTCGAGTGCTGTTTTGAATCCGGGGTAATATTCCTCGAGGAGCCGAATCCGGCGGGGCGCACAGTCTCGAAGCGCCTCAACGTGAGACTGGAGTTCGTCTGGTGGCATGGGGTCTGTCTCTCTGTGTCACTAGTCGACTGAACACTCCCCACTAAATAGACGTATTGGCCTTCTGCGGGTGCTCAGTGTCTCGAACGAGTACTGACGGGGGAGCGAGGAACTCCGTGAATCGTCCATACGGGAGCTGCTGTATTCACTCTCACTCTCCGTTCGTGTTGGACTTGTCTCCCAACTCGAACCGTTTCGGATCACGGTGGGAGCGGGGCGACTCCAACTGGCTACCTCGGTGCACTTGCCGATTTTGTACGGAATGAACCAACTCACTAGTTCACATCACTCCTGTATATAATTGCAAATAATGTATTCTATTAGTGTAACATTTCTTTAAACATAAATATCCCAATAACTCTTATCAGGGATGAGGATATATTGGTTTGACATGTTGATCGAGCTCACTGGGTTCCAACGCGACCACCTGTATGTCATCAGTGGATTAGGGAAGCCATCAGGACAAGCGATTAAACAACGATTCGAGCGAGATTTCAGTGCGGAAATCAATGCTGGACGACTGTACCCGAACCTGGATGTTCTCGTTGACAGTGGGTACGTCGAAAAGGGGCAGCGTGACCGGCGAACGAACTTCTATCAGCTGACGACGCTCGGTCACCAACAGTTGGTTGACCGACGACAGTGGGAAACGACACTCCTCGGTGAGTCTGTAAACACGCCATCTTAGATGTGTCTCGCCTACGTTCGAATTCAAGACGCCGCATCGTGCGACTTTCTGTAAATACCGCTTACGTATCTGGACAGCCGGTAAGATGATCGGGTAGCCCACCCTTCGTGACTTCTGTCCCACAGAACGGACAATCACGTGTCTCGGCGGCCTCCTGGTGATCAGGGTGATGAGCGGTTGATTCAGAGTACTCATCAAGGACACTGGTAGCAGCCTCGCCCCACTGCTCGCCTTGGTTTCCGAGCACCCGTCGGAGCCCACGGCGAGACTTGTGTTCTGGGAGCTTCGGATTCGCTTCGATCAGTGCGCGGACGACTGCCACAGGCTCGTGTTCAGCGTCGAGATACACGATAGGTGAAAGGCGCCCACCCACTCGCTCGGCTGGTCCACGACCGGCATACAGTGAGACAACTGAGTCCTTCGGCCCGTTGGGGGGGTGGTAATCTCGTGAGGTAGTTCAGCGACTGGGGCTGGGCCATGTTCCTCGAGGTAGACGATGTTCCCCAACGTCATCTTGATAGGAGTGACTGTGTCGAAGAAATAAACCCATCGACGAGACCGTGTTCGGCGTTTCGATGGGGAGTATTCCACACACGATCTCCCGTCAGACGTTGCTCCCACGCATGTGCGTGCTCATCTAAGGCACATCTTCGCTTCAACAAATATGTCGGAATAGTGTTGTATGAGTGGCCGAAACCCCTGTTTGCGACATCCACACCCCCTGGAGTCGCATGTCAGAGGTACCACCCCATCCCCTCCCCTTTCATTACCCTTCATCTAGTGAAGTGTATTGTTAATTATAGACAATATTATTGCTAGGTGAGTTACTCTCTGAGTGCGGCCACTGTGAGTTTGTGTCCCGTCTGCTTCCCATGCTCGACGACGATCTCCGATGGCAGTTCCTCATCACCGGGATGTATAACCTTCGTGAACGCACATTCACGACAGGTTACCTTCATCGTGCGCTGTAGTTTGCCAACCATCTCTCCCCATAACATCTATGTTGAGGAGAATGATAAGTGTAGTGATTGTTCTTGGATTTCACACTATTGTGTCGAGACTCGCGTCCCCAAGATCTCACTCGTGACGTGTCCGGTGCTCGCTGACGCTCAGTGAACGAACTTGTCTGTGCCACCCTCGTAGTGATTGCTGGACGTGGTTGACAGAATAGAGCGAACGTCGGCGTCGTTGTTGTCACTGCCAGCGAGGGTCACTTCAGTCCCGAAAAGCTGACGAACGCTCGTGACGAGCGTCGTCAACCGGAATGCCACAACCCATCGTTCAACTCCGGGTCAGGAACTGACTGATGGATTGTATCTATTTCTACACCCTCCTCCCGTTAGTATGCACTGGTTCGGATACGAACCAGTCTAAGCTCAGATCTAGCACGTGGTATCCTCTCAATGATTCAGACAGCGACGTGAGGGCAGGAGGAGACCGTCAGATGCAACTCACGAGTTGAATCACACGGAAGCCACGGTGCCAGCCGAACCGAACGTCGCGGCGATCGCGACGTCTAGGGCGACCAGTACGGTCCCAACTGAACCCGGAAAAGAGGCACACTTGTCGTGTGGCATTCTGCTGTAACAGCCGACTCGTGGTGTCACTCTCGAAATCATCTCGCCCTACCATACATTATTCTTTTCGATGATTAATTCTATATTGTTGGGTCGAATACAATTCCCTGCCCATGCGATAGACATGGGTCACACCGGAATGCTACACGCTCTGGGGCAGGCGTCTTGCCTATCCAGAGTCTCGCGGTGCCGGCTCCCAGTTGCCGCTCCTCCGGGTTCAACGGCAACTGGGATCACTCTTGGCGAGTGTGCTCACACGAAAGCACGTCGAAGTTCTCACACATCGAACCCGGCGGTTTCACTGTGTGTCTGCTCACCTCGCGACAGTCCAGTTGGTGTCCGTTGTCCATGTGCTCATCCACAGGCAGCGTCCAACCCAGTATCTCTTGGGGGTCACGCTCGATACCGAGTAGTGGTGACAGCGCTAGCCATCAGATGCAAGCGACCGAGGGACGAATAGGACGCTGCATTCATCCCGCTGTCGTGACCGAGACTGCGAGGGGGTGAATGCATCTGGCATTCCGGTTCCGACGCCCTCTCCCTCAGGACGTCTTTCACCCCGATTGTAGTTACCATGGGTGCCCAAAGCAGTGTTCCTTCGAAACCGGTCAGTGTTCGGCTCGTTTAGTGGTACAGACAGCGACATGGCACACGACCAACCCACGGTTCGACAGGCGGGCTACGCGAGGAGCGACTCAAGCTCATCGAGGTCAGCCGCGTCGTATGTACGAATGTCGTCGCGAGTGAGATTAGAGCGCTCAGTGAGATGGTGCGTTGGGAAGTGTGTCTTGCCCTAGTGTGACAGCGTACCCGAGCGACGTCTCGGGGAGCTGGGTCAGCACAATCCGACAGTCACGTGCGTACCACCAACGAGACGCCGCGGTGATACGAGTTGTTTGGGTGTCGGCTGGGAAGGGATGAGTGCCTCTGATGTGTCGGTGAGCTCCCCAGGGTCCGGTATTCCTGCAGATACTTATAACAACCGGCCATTTTTGCCTGCAAATTTAGCAGTCCTATTTTGAGACTCTCTTCTTGGACACTGTTTGTCCATCTCAGAGTTGACTTGCGCCCACCTGTGTCATCGACTGTTCTGTTTCTCGTTGCACCCGGCTTCGGAGACCCGTGTGAGAAGAGATGTGCTGTGAGTTCTTCGAGCACTGTTGGCTTGGAGTTGCGAATGTCGTCGGAATTCCTGTTGAAGTACTCGGTATTTGAGACGATGATTCAGTGTGCGAGCGTGCTCCAGGACGTGACTATCCAAGCAGTGTCTTGAGTTCCTCGAGGTCAGCCGCGTCGTATTCACGAATATCGTAGCGATTGGCGCTCGAACGCTCGGCGTAGATATCGATGATCTCGAGCTCGGCGAGTAAGGCTAGCAGGCGGCCGAAGGTCCGTGCCGGAATGGGTGGGTCCTCGAGACGGGCGTACAGTTGGCGCCCCGTTGGGTAGGGGCGGGTGGCGTCGTCGAGCGCTGTCTGGAGGAGTGGGAGGTGCCGTCGGAGGGTGCTGTAGTGTTGCGGGGAGCAGGCTTCGAGCGCCTCGAGTCGGCTCGTGAGCGACGACGCCATCAGTTGGGTTGCTGGTGAGTCGAGCGGTGGGAGTGATACGTGTTGTGATGCACACTGGGTGCGAGACGTGCGTCGGCGAGTGATGCGAGTTAGAAGCTTCTCGCCCGTTGGCCCTCGTCTTCGACGTCCGGTTGGACGCGGCGTTACGAACCGCCACACATACGGTATTTGACTATTTTACAACACACACCCAATGAGTCTCCTGTTGGATCTCTTGAAGAGCGTCTTTCTCGGCGCCATCGATATCTTCGTCATCGATGTGGGCGGGGACCGCAAGTCGGTGCGACGTCAACTACGGATTGCTCGATTCGTCGTCGGGGTGCTCGTCGCCATCGCTGCACTCGTGGTGTGGACAGTTACCTCCCCGCTACGATGGGTCGCGGCGGCCATCGGTGTGATCGCGGTTACATACGGATTGTATACGGAATTCCGCTATCGCTGAGTCGGTGTGGCATGTTCATCTCGGTAGTGCCACGGGGGTGTTTACGCGAGTAACGCTTCGAGGTCGTCGAGGTCAGCCGTGACGTACCCGCGAATATCGTAGCGATTGGCGCTCGAACGCTCTGTGTAGATATCGATGATGCCGAAGTCGACTAAGAGGGCAACCAAGCGGCCGAAAGTGTGTGGTGGGATCGGTGGGTCGACGAGGGTTGCGTACAGCTGCCGACTCGTTGGATACGGGCGGGTGACGTCGTCGAGGGCGGTCCGAAGCAGTGGGAGGTGCCGTCGGAGCGTCCCGTACTGTTGGGGGGAGTGAGCCTCGAGGGCTTCGATCTGGGTGGGGAGTGACGCAGACATGTCAGCTGTGTACTAGCTAGTGGTTGGTGTTGATACATGTTGGGGTGGAATTAGGTGCAGGATGTGTCTCGGCGGCGGCGAGTACAGGCGAGTTAGAAGCGGAAGGTGACGATCTCGGGGTCTCCACAAGACGGGCATGCAGTGTCGGTGGCCTCACACGTCGTCCCACAGTGGCGACATTCATGGATGACAGTGTCTGTCGCCAGCAGTTGTGTGAGCCGACTGCGGAGCGTATCACTGCTCGACATGGCTGCATGGTCTCGTCCCCTCCCTGCTAAGTGTTGCTCTTGGGACTGTCGGGTGTACTGATAGTGAGGTGGGGTCGACAGCGGAAGGACACGGGTTGTGGTTCACAACTGTGTTTTCGGATCCTCTGGCAGGGATTTGAGCCGGTTGTAAATGGCCACCGGGGCGTGGAATTGTGAGGAGTTGACCGAACTGTTCGAATTGTGCGGAGGTCATACCTCCTACGTCGACCACTCAATCGTGTACTCGTCGACGTCCTCTCCAGGAGCGTAGAGCTTGAACTTGTATTTTTCTCCAACCCCGAGATCAGTGATGTTGTCCATGCCATTGTCGATGACGTTTCCGTCGGCATCGTAGTACTTGGCATTAATCTCCAGATACGAGAGCAACTGCCCACTCGTGTTCTCGATACGACCCACAACGTTGTTGCTGTATTCTCCTTCGACGAACTCGTGTTCGAGGATATTGGCGAGTCCCGGGAGTTCAAGTGTTGCCCGAATCTGTTCGAAGTATCGCGTCGAGTCGTCGTTCTTCAGATAGGACTCAGCCCAGGTAGTCTTGATAGTATAGCCGCCGAGAGTATGATCGCTATCTTTCGCTAGTACCGTCACATCCATCATCTCAGCCTCGTAGCCTTCTTCGACGAACCCGGCGAACGTACCAGCGACTTTTCCGATCTCGTTGCGCATCTCGATAGGATCGACATACTCCGAGTGATAGGCGAGCGAGAGTGTCGAGCCGGACTGCTCTGTACTCGCGACGTTGAAGTCGTACTCTGATTCGAGGAACGACTTGATTGCCTCCGGCGACAACTGCTCTCTGGAGGTCGCTCCGGATGACTCGCTGTCTGCATCGTGCCGTGTTTCCGTCGGTGTCGCGGTCGGTGTCTCCGTCGTCTCTGTGTCTGTGCTCTGGTTGTTGTTCGTCTGATTTGAGTCCTCACTTGTACAACCGGCGAGTCCGATCAGCGTCGAGGCGGTGAGTGTTGTAAACGTACGTCGTTGCATGGTTGTTTTGCGGCAGTTCGGGGATGCCAACTGCAAACCCCGCGTGAGAGTCAAACCCTCAGTACTCACTCAGGAACCAACGGTGAAATAATCTGTCATCTTATTGTTCATTCGTTCTAAAGTGAAATATAACTGTTCTATAGTAGCCAGTAGAAAGCGGTCTACTAGTACCTCATCGTCTATACTGAGAACAATTCTCTGGGAATCGATTAACACCTATTGGAACCACAAAAGTCTGCGGCATATAGCAACGTACTACAAATTCCACGAGGCTTATATGACAGAGGGTACTGGAAAGCGACAATGAGTTATAGTGAAGCATCGTCCGGATATGCACTCGACGATGTGAGACGGCTACACACGGAAATAACACGAAACCGTGACCAAGCAGAACGGGTCATTCGGCAGGCAACCGAGCCTGATGCCATCCGCTATCTATTAAACGAACTGGACGAGAAGTTTGGCGAGGTTCCAGTTGATGTCCTTCATGATGGTGAGCGTGGCATCGGCCCGATACGGGAAGCCATACTGAGTTCTCAACACATCCCACGCGCTCTAAAGCGCGATGTCGTTACTCGCGAAGATGACCCGAGAGACCTCAACGTCGCAGTCCCGAACACAATCTGGGAGAATGCGCTCGGAGCACTCGCCGTTGGAAAACCGGTTGTCCTCTATGGCCCCACAGGAACTGGAAAGACAACGCTAGCGAAACAGCTAGCGATGCATACTGCCGTCGGCTACAATATTGAAACGGCCGCCCCATCTTGGACCGATCAAGACATTATCGGACGAATTGCACCAGACTATTCCAACGGCGATGTTGAATATGTCAAAGAGCCCGGGTATGTCTCCAATGCCGTGCTCAAAGCTCAGTCGTTCGATGAGAACTGGGGGCTAATAATCGACGAGCTAACACGTGCTGACATCTCGCGTATTTTCGGGCCCCTGTACACAGCGATTGAAAACCGATCACAGACACTGTTCGAAACCGAAGACGACACGATTACACTCGATTCTCGTGTGAAAATCATCTGTACAATGAACGTGTCCGACCGTACAGTCAACGAACTTGATGACGCGATTACGCGACGGTTTGCGATGATCAAGGTCGGCAACTATTCGAAGGAGAATCGAGATGTCCTATTCCGAGACTGGGTCGGTGATTCAATCGGTGACGTGGATCTCGACACCGAACGGCTGGTCCAACTTTTCCATGCCGACTACGAGGGACTCAACTACGGCCCTGAGAACGACAACGGAATCCACGAGTTCGGTCCGATGCACTACCGAGACGTAGTTGAGTTCCTTAGTACAGTGACAAAGGCTGACCGTGATCCGTCTGACGACCCGGGAGTCGGCGTCTACAGTGACCGACCAGCACAGGCTGTCGGCGAGGCGTTCAAGATTTACGTCCTTCCACGACTCCTCAACGACGCTACGTTCCCACAGATTGAACAGTTCCCACAACACTACCGACGATTACAAGAGGAGTTCCCAACGTTCGATCTCAGTCCCGCAATCGAACTGGCCGAACAACGATACAAAAATGAAGAGCAGCGATTGAGCGGTCGATGAGCAGCCGTCTCGGTAACGGTCGAAAGGTCGAAGGAGCGCTTGAGCCGCGCATCCAAGTTGAAGAAAAGAGCAAGCAAACGGTCGACCAATATCCGCCCGATATCGAGCAGCAGCTGAAGCGGGCCGCCTTCATCGAGGCTGAGGCCGCGAATACCTATATTAAGCGCGTCAATACGTCAAACAACACGCCCGAACCGAAGGTAGTCACTGTTGAAATACGAGATGACTCCCTCGTTATTGATGTAGAAGACGTCGTCGGCATCGTCAACCTCACACCAAATTCTACCCTTCAAATTGACCCGAAAATTGGGTGGAGCGATATTCTGGAAATGTTTCTCGATGTTGGGGAGCAACGACGGGCCTTGCAGTACCGGGGAATTCCCATCAGAGACTTTCTCGATGACGACATTGGAATCAAAGACGTATTTATCGTCGTCGCAGTCAACTACCTCAACAGCTTAGACGATATCTTCCGCCACGGATTCATCCGGTCCTTCGAGCGTCGTCGAACAACCGCCCTTGACGCAAGAGGACGGATTGATATCACGAATAGTCTCAAAAATTTTGACTTTCCGAACGGGGTACCGCAACACGAATTTGTGCAGAAAACAGTCAAATACAGTATCCCCGTGAATGATATTATCTACAAAGCTGGGCTGGAGCTCCAGCGCCTCTTCCATCTATACGCCAGCGGTGAAAGAAACTCGAATTATACCCGTATCTTCTCTCGTCTTGAGCGTGCTTTAAAACGACTCAAACAACGTGGAATCACGGGAGAAAGTATCCGGCTCAGTGACGTCCCAAATATCACTACTTCAGATATTCCGCGGCAGCGCCATTACTATGCGCAGGCATTAGAGATCTCAAAGTCGGTGCTCTCGTCATCCATCGGCCAGCCACTTGACCAGGGCCGCGAGGAACTATTGATGGAGTACATACTGGGCATGGAGTCGCTCTTCGAGGAATATAGCGCACTCGTGCTTGAAGAGGAACTGAGCCAGCTGAAGCAGAACCCGACGATCAGTGGACTAGATGAGCTAACCGTCGAGAAAGAATCATATCCCCTGTTCGAGGACGACGAAGTTACCAACTCAAGCCAGCCCGACCATATCATCAAATCGGACGAAGGACTGGTTGCAATTCTTGACAGTAAGTACTATGCAGAGGATAAGAACCCGCTTAAATCGAGTTGGTCTCGTTCACGACTGCTCTCGTACGGTTTTCATCTTGAAACTGACAAACTTGGTATGATTGCACCACTCGCAGAACCTGCTTCGTACGACTTTGCGGGTCGAAGTGGCCATCTGGCAATCATCAGCCCAGAGGGGGACGAGTTCTCTACGGATGGACTACGAAGGGCAGTTCAGGAATATCTACGTGACACTCTCGGTGAGCAACGGGAGCTAGGAGTCACAGCTGACCTCCAGAACCGGCCGATCTGCCATCCTGATATCGACGCAAATCGGTTAGAGGACATTTTCACCCAACAGCTGTTGCAAGCGGATAGGATTGTAGACGAGTCTTTAGCGGTTCTGAAATACATCGTCAGAGGGGCACGATTATCCGAAGAGGTCAATCCAAGAAACGCAAAACGGATGATGGGTGCACATCGACCGTTCAAGGGTTACTTGCAAGAACACTCAGAGGGGTACGACATAGTCATCCCTTTCTTCCTTCCATCAAGTGATGAGGAGGCCCAGAAGCTCAAAAATGACGATGAATTACTGGAAGAGCGCCCCGAGCTTGAGGATACGAGCGAATTTATCAAACTCCATTGCCTTACATTAGATGACGAAGGTCATATCGATGTCCATCATTCTCCCCCACCATTCGGGCTGAGTTGGTAGGACGTTGCGTCCGTGCGACTCTCGCTCTTTGACCGAGAGCACTTAGCGATCCGTTACGACCAGGAGCCGGTTGCTCCCGGCTCGAGCGGTGGTTACCTCCTCACCCCCGGAAATGTGCGGGGACACTGCCTCCTGTTGAGCTGTTGAAAGGGCACTCGTCAATCTGGAGAGGTAAGTAACACGAAATAAATCTATCTCAATAGCTGAAATGAACCGAGACTCGTCCGTGTGTCAGTTCATACGGAGAAGCCTTCAGGAGATGTTTCTCCCTTCCAGCGTTTCAATTGTCGCTGCGTTTTCCCGTGAGTCGATTCGATAAGTCGACGGTCCGGCCACGTGTGTATCTGGAGGTTCCCGAAGTTCTCTGCTGCAATCTCTCGAACCAGTTGAATCTGCTCTAGCGAGTATTCTACCCACCGCTGGTGATTCTGCAGTTTCTCCAGCTCACGAGCCACATCCTCGTACCCTGCATCCTGCGCAGCCTCGAGGCACATCTGGTAGTTCGCTCCCCGGGGATTGATTGGCTCGTGGAAGACCACCTCGGGGTCGATTGCAGAGAACCAACTCAGTGCCTCGTAAATCTCGTCTCGCCCCATCGTCGGGTAGGTCGGCGAGAACGACACGAACCGACGTACGTCCGCGCGGTACATTTCATCCAAGGCTTCCCACCGAGCTTGCGGCGGTGGAGCGTTCGGTTCCATCGCCTTCACCAGCGAAGTATCGAAACTCGGAATCGACGTGCCGACAGTCACCTTCTCGCCTGCTTCCTTGAACAGGTCGATGTCACGGGTCACGTTCGGACTACGGGTGAGAATCCGAACCGGAACGTTGTGTTCGACCAACTCCTGCACGACACCGCGAGTGATCTGTGCAGCTCGCCGATCTTGGTAGCAGTCAGTCCCACTCGAGAGCATGACGACGCCACGACCTCGACGGGTGGTTTTCCAGTCGTCGAAGTTCGTGTTCTCCAGGCCCTCGCGAGTTCGCTCTGGTAGGTCATCGCGGTAGAGTAGGTAGGAACCCCAGTCACGCTGCGTATCGTCGACGTCTGCTTGCTCGGAGAGCATTTCGTCGCGATTGTCGATGGCGGGTGTTGAGGGAACGTAGCAGAACTTGCATCCGTGTCGGCAGCCGGTCGCGACGTTGATAACGTAGTCGCAGAGGCTCTTTTCATGGAGCTTCGACTCACTCAGGACTGATTTGGTCGGGTCGGCGTTGAGTCGAAGGCCACCCTTCTCCTGACTGTCCATCTCCATTGCACAGTCCCAGCAGAGCAGGCTTCCGTCGAGATCTGCACTGAATCGGTCATTGATTTGGTTGCCGCACCCTGAACAAACGAGCCCCTGTTGCCACAGGTTGATTCGAACTCCGTGCCGCCGCTCGGCTTCCCGTAGCTCATCCAGTGTGGGATGTTTGCCGAGATCCTCGACTATGTGACCATCTTCATCGACGAGGTAGACGAATCTGTCGTACCATCCACCGTTTGGGTCCCGCTTAGTGTCGAGGTGCATAGAGGGGTCACGGAGATACCATTTATGTTGCATCCCCAAAGTATCGAGCCATCCAGAGTGAAAGTGAAATCAGGATGGAATCGATGGCTCTGCCACATTTTCGGGGGACACCGCTTCTCGCTGGTTACTTAGCTCATTACCAGTGTCCTTATCCACAGACCGGATCACACCCTTGTCAGGCCACACGTGAACGTCCACACCGTGCTTTTTCCCGTACTTCTCTGCCCAATTCATCTGGCGTAAAGAGTATTCAACCCAATGACTTCGGTTCTTGAGCTTTTCCAATTCGTCGGCAAGTTCGGTCTGTCCAGCATCACGTGCGGCTTGGACTGTCATGTCGAAGTTTCCTCCGCGGGGATTGATCGGCTCGTGGAAGACGACTTCAGCGTTGAGATCGGCGAACTTAGAGAGCAAGTCGTCGAAGTCTTCCTCGGTCTGAGTCGGGTACGTTGGCGACATCGACACGTAGACCGGAACACCTGCATTGCTGAGTTCTTTCAGTGCCTCAAGACGCGCAGAAGGAACTGGTGCGCCGGGTTCGATCGCGCGAACTTGCTCATCATCGAGGCATGGAATCGACGACCCGACACGGACCAGATGTCCCTCGTCATCGCTGGTCATCTGCGAGGCTGCCTTGTATAGATCAAGGTCACGAGTTACCGCCGGACTGCGTGTCAATATCCGGACTGGGAGATGACGCTTCACCAACTCAATCACACAGCCTCTGGTGATCTGTGCAGTCCGTCGGTCTTGATAGCAGTCGGTTCCGCTCGAGAGCATAACGATTCCTCGCCCACGGTCCGTTTTCTTCCACTTTCGTTTCCGGTCCAGCTTCCTAGCAAGACGCTCAGGTAAGTCGTCTCTGTAGAGTAAGTAGCTTCCCCACTCCTGCTGGCTATTCTCAACACCAGCACGCTCACTGAGCATATCCTGGCGTGCACTGATGTTCGGCGTACTCGGAACGTAGCAGAACTTACAGCCGTGTGTACATCCCGTAGCGACGTTGATGACGTAGTCACAGAGGCTCTTGTGGTACAGACCGGACTCTCCAAGAACAACTTTCGCAGGGTCTGTAGTCCGAGTAATTCCACGGGACCCATCACTCTGGGAATCTGCATCAGTCGCGCAAGCCCAGCAGAGAATTTCACCGTGGAATGTTGCACTGAAACGCTCAGAGATAGCATCGCCACACTCAGTACAGTGGATATGTGAGTCCAGAAGGTCGATTTGGTCGAAAACATCGCCATATCGGCGACTTGCCTCCCGTACCTTATTCAGAGACGGCTGTGTTTCAAACACCTCAAACTGCTCTGAAGTGCTCGAAACGACGTATTCATCAGTCTTTGCTCGCTCTTCCAATTGTATCTTTGCCCGTGAATCAGTCATCTCCAGTCTCCTAATCCGGTTTGGGTCGTGGCTTCACCCATGTCTGGCAACTCGTCGTCGATATCTGCGCCCTGTGGCATGAACGATTCAATAGTGGATTGCTTATTGTCAATGATATCGATCATATCACTCACGTCAGCACCGTTCACTGCCTCGACGAACTCCTTCACGTGGTCGATGACTTTGATGTATTCGCTACCGCCACTGGTTTCTCTCGTGGCATATATCATGTCGTAGTAGTAACTCCCGACACCAGCGTTCACCTTCGTCACCTCCTGCACAGGACGATCTCGCCCAGCAAGTCGTTCCATGTACACGTCCCTGAGGTCTTCCCGAATGTTATCTTCAGACAGATCTAACTTTGAGATGTCCAATCCAAAGAACTCGTTGATTGCTCCGAGTTCGTCACGAACAGCATTTCGGCCGACGGCTTGTGCGGTGGGGAAATTGATTAGCAGGTCACCGTAGGGCTTTGGAGTGAGTTCTTTAATCGCGTCCCACTTCACGTTCAGTCCCTGATTGTCTATATTGCAGAGGTAATTGTAGCCTACACGGGGATTCGCACGCGAGTTGATATCGTCGACTACGTTCGGAATTTCCTCGTTAGCATCTCCTTGGATGACCTCCCATTCTTCGGGTTCCTGAATATCGATATCGTCGCTCGAGAATACGTATCTCAGACGAGCCTCTAAAGCCTCACAGTAGTCCTCGTCGTTTTCGATGAAATACATCTTTGTGAACGGTCTTCGAGCAGCCTTCGCAGCCAATATCGGTGAGCCAATGAAACACTGCCCTTCATCGTACTTCGAGACACCTGATCCTGACAGCGCGTCAATGTAGTAGAAGTCACGAAAGTGGTTTGAGATGACCTTCGTGTACATGTTCACGACCGCCGAGTGGAGGATGAGCTTGAGTGCAGACCAACTGTCGAAGTCATTCACGACGTCGGGCCTGAGATCCATCACTTCCTCAGAGTGGTCTGTGAGACCCTCAACCCGTGTCTGAATATATTCGCGCGACTTTTCACTCATTTTAGTAGATGCTATTGCTGGGGTGTCATATATCTTGTTACGCTCCGTGAAAGAAGGGGGGCAGATACTGGCCATTATCGGTCTCAAATGGAGAACCTCACCAGAGATTCCAATGATATTCAGAAATCCCTGTAGTCAGGGCATATTGTTCTCTTAGACTATGGTGATGGGGTGAGCCCAAATCAGTCGCTCGGTCAAACCTTGTCGGGCGGCCGCGGTCGTAGGATCGGCCGCATCAACTCGGCGTTCACTTTCCCTTCCGGATACAGCTCAAACCAGCTGGTGGCTGCGAATACATCTACGCTTAATTCATCGACGAAAAGAGTCACCGGCTCAGCGTAGGAATTAATGCGACAACGGCCGCCAAGCTATATTTGGTTCAGTGACTGAATCCTATGATGTGTGTCTATTCAACCTGTCTAAATGCTTCTCTACAAAGAGCGATCTCCAAATCATGTAATGCATTTTTGAATTCATCACGCTGGTAGACACGCGTTCCAGACTCATCTACGAAAGATTGTAATCCCTCCAATTCAGTGGATATTTGTTTTATTGTGTCCATTATTTCTTCTTCACCAAAGTCACTCAGATTGAACTCAAGGTTCATGCCATCATTAACCAATTGATATGAATTCTCATGAAGTATGCCATTAGCACGTTTTTCGATAGACTTGTCAATATTATCTGACATCGTTCTCAGTTCATTAGTTCTTGAGATTGTAACGGATGAACTCTGTTCAATATATGACTCAAATTGGTCACGATTCCCCATTAGATAGGGGATTTTTGCAGCAGTCTTTCGCAGACCAGCCTTGTCCTCCACCTCTGACAAAATTTCCATTATTTGTTTTGTTTTAAACTGGTGCATGAAATAATAGCCAGTAAGATGGTATTTACAAGCAGTCTTCACAAGAAACTTGGCAGCCTCTACATTGACCTCTAAATTACTTCTTCGTCGATAATAGCTCCATAGAGGCTTTCGATCTAAACGATAACTCTGTCGAACTCGCCACAAACTGATGTCGCTGTTGAGTTCTTCATCACCCGTTTCTGGGGGTATCCGCGTGAATCTTTGATCCACTCCCGCTGAAGACTGTGGGTCGTGTCGAACTGGGACCCCCTCTTGAGAACTAAAAGCAGAGCTTAGTTGCTCAATCATTTCTGGCCCCAATTCTACCGCTTTGTGGATTGATTCGAGAATTTTATTCCGCTCATTCTCAATTCTATGTGAAATGATACCATTTATATCCTCAATATCTGCAACTTCGCTGCTTGAACCTCTTCGAATATAGATTATCCCTTTGTTGAGCCAACTCTTTTCGTTTTCTCTCAAATGCTTCGAAACAATAGTTGGTGGGTTTGACAACGGAGAAATCACAATTGCACCGAATATTTTGCTATTTTCTTTGTATTGGTATACCGAGAGTTCTGGGCAAGGGCTAAGGAACCCGTCAACAATTTGTTGAATGTCTGATTCATCATATGAAAAAATATGCCTTGGTCCGTCTCCAGAATATGTCAATTCAGATCTAGTGACTCCGACGATCTCTCCGCTGTCGCTAACTCCTACCAAGATATAGTGCTCTTCCTCACCGGTCTGTGTGTTCGCTAGTGATGCAATATCCTTGATGAATTCTGATTTTTTGTACGGTATGCCTCCAATATGATAGTCTTGCTTGAAATCTATCCCTGAATTTTCATTTCCAGCGGCATCATTGATTTTGGATATTAATTTACTCTTTTGCATATTGTTGCTTCTGGCTATTAGTTACACTCCGTGTGAAACTAATTGTTTGCGGAGTCTTGATTCTCAGCACAATTCAAACAAAGCCTGCCCAACCCGGTCTCACCTTATCCGGTGACCTCGGCCTCGGAATCGGCCGCATCAACTCCGCGTTCACTTTCCCCTCCAGATACAGCACTCCCCAACCCGCGATCTCGAATCGATCCGCCTTCGAATTGTCTGAGTTAGGCAAAACGAGTCCCGCGTGGGCGAGAAGCCGGCACTGTTCGTGAATTCGTCGTCTCGAAGCCTCGGCACTCAGCCCCCGTGCGATCAAGTCGGGAGAACTCCAGCCTTTGAGCTGGAGAAACTCCAAGATACAGTCATCTAACGCGCACACTGCCACCGACCACTCTTCCTCGGAGCCAACATGGGTTATCCTTCTACGAGCCCGACTCGGCGACGGCGTCGCCGTTTCCGTTCTCGCTCTCATCGTCAACAACGTTCACCGAACGATCCTGCCCCACGTTCCACTCGCCGTCGAGGTACTCTTGGCCTTTGTCTGTGATAATGCAGACATCATTTCCGAGTGGTTAGGAGCTATTCAAGCTTACACTCGTGCATCCCGATCCGCTCCGGCAACCCCACTTTACCACACATGGGACACTCGACGAGCGGCGTCGGCGGCAACTCCTCAGTAGACTCCAACGCGGCGTAGAGATGCGCCTGCACGTCTGCATCCTCAGTCCGCGACAGCGCTTGAGAGAGATGCATCTGTAACTCTTCGCGTGCGCTCATGCGTGGGCCTCCTTGCGCTCTGCATCAACCTGCAGGCCAACCTGCGCAAGCTGGCCGGTCGAAGCCCACCCGCGCTCCTGGGAAACGAACGCCCGCCACTCTGCGAGCGGGCGGCCATCAAGCGGCTGGTAGTGATCTAACGTGCGCCCGTCGAAGACGACAACGGCGTCGGCGGGGCGGTAATAGTGATGGGTCGACCCGGTGGCGTCGACGCCGAGGGTAAACGAGCGGGTGAGGGCGCTGGTGAGGTGACTAGCTAACGATGCGGTACGCTCTTGTGCGAGGGCTTTCGTAGTTGACATTGCTTCTTGGTACCTCGAGAAGCACCCGGTCACGTGTGACAGCACGTGGCCTTTCTGCGAACGGCGAAACCAGGGCTTCTCAGTTACAAGTATACGCTGCACCTACTTAATAGTGTGCATTCAGCATAGTTTGGATGCACAGTTATTATGCCATGTTTTATAGCATAGCCACAGCAAAGAACAGCTATGAGCGCTCCTAACCTCACCGGGACTGACGAAGCAATTCTCGACGTGCTCAAACGCGGACGGGAATCAGATGGGCCGTGGGGTATCGCAACGAAAGGTTATCTCGTCGACGAAACGGGGTACTCACGAAACAGTGTGTACAATCGCCTCGAGGTGCTCGAAGCTCGTGGTCATGTGGAACTCATCCACGAATCTACGCGGCTCTTCGAGTTCGTGAGCGATCCACGCGACGAGTGAAGAGAAGGGAGTTCCTGTGTTTACAACTCAGACGCGTCGACGTCTCCCGAGAGATAGCCGAGTCCCTCATCAGTGATCTCGTACTTTCCTCGCTCGATACGCCTCACGAGCCCTTTCTCAACGAATTCTGATAACCGCCGATTCACGTGAGACCTACCGAAACCAGCATTGAACGCGATTACAGTGGGTGTTAGTACGAGACCCGAATCGCCGAGTATCTCGAGGATCTGATCATCGGTCGGTTTCATCCACTCCCCCCGTTTGCGCATACAGGAGCAAGTCCAAGGTGAGTGTTAATCAAACCGATGTGTGAGATAGTGGGTCCGGTTTTGAACCTAATGAGCACCAAATAGTGCTCAGGTTAAAGTGAGTGGAATGAGTGGGATAACGTAACGACTCACCGGGTCACTTGGTCCTCCCAGAAAGGACCCGTGTTGGAACCACGGATCCGGTGCGGTCAGAGCAATCCAAACCGCATGACTTCGAATACGCCCCCGACTCAAAAAGGTCTCGTCGCACAGCCACCGCTCACTACGGAGGGCACCTAATGAGCGCAACCCCGAGTCCGGCCCTCGCCGACGAACTCGAGACACTCAAATCCCGTCTCGACGCCCTCGAAACGAAGAACGAACAGCTCGAAGCCCGCGTCGACGAGCTCGAAACCGAGAATCAAGAGCTCCAAGCCCGCGTCGATACCCTTGAGTCCGAAACCGACCAGCTCGAATCGACCGTCGACGACCAGGCCGAGACGATCGAGTCCCACCACGCGGACCTCGCCGAGTCCAAAGCCCGCGTGCGCAAACTCGAAACGAACTACGAGTCGGCCCACGAACACCGCAAGCGCCTCCAACAGCAGTTCCACGAGTTGACCACCGACGACGTCGCCACGAGCGAGGACGACGTGACCTCGCTCTCCCCACTCCAGCAGGTCGTCGCCTTCTCGAAAGACGCCGTCCAGAAGCTCACGTCCAACGAAAAGCGGGCTCGCTACATCGCGAAGGGCATCAGCGATTACGCCAAGAAGGTCCCGGCTGGCTACTCGATCGACTCGGGGACGATTCGGAACGTCCTGCGCTCGAAGGACGACGAAAGCCCCCACCCGGAGACTGTTTCGCGAGTGATGGAGTTCCTCAATCGCTTCGGCAAAGACGAGACGAAGATCGTCAAACGCCGCGGGACGAGACGCGTCGTCTTCACACAGCAAGCGGTCGCCGATCTCGAGTCGGCGAACGAGAATTCGCGCAGTATCACAGACGTGGTGATGTGGTGGAGACAGTGAGGGTGTGATACCCGCGTCATTACACTAGGTACACGATAGGACACTGACACACCACGCCGGGACGCACGGTAGTACTAGCAGCAGTACTCGGGAAATCCTCGGTTGTTGTAGGAGTAGTAGGCGTGTATGAAACGAGTTTGAGCGGTTTGGTCGTTCGAGGCCGCTCACAACGGGTGTGATGGGACAGCTCCAAACGTCCCCGATACTGACGAGCGTCGTACTTCCAAAGCCATCCATCTCACTGAATGCACCATCTACACATCTTGCCCGGGGATAGGGCTTTGTGACGAGCCGTAGTCTGTCTGAATATGTCTAGGCGGCGAACAAACGACGAGACCGTTGCCGAGTGCCTCAACGCCCTCCAGACTGCAGCTGCGCAGTTGGGCGAGACACCGACTAAGCTCGAATACAAGGTGCTCGGGTTGTCCCCATCGGCAAGTGTCATTGCACGTCGTTGTGGCTCGTGGGCTCATGCACTGTCTCTCGCCGATCTTGACCCGCCCTCTCGCAACCAGTACACCCGCAAGGATTGTCTGCAAGCGCTTCGAAATTTTGTAGACACGCACGGTGAGGAACCGACGATACAGAGTTACGAGCAATCCGGCTACAAACCCTCGGTGACAACCATCGCCGAGCGGTGTGGAAGTTGGTCGGATGCCAAAGAATTAGCTGGTGTTGTCGACTCCGAAGAGGTAGACAAAACGCCCGAAGAAGAGGCGGATGAGATGTTCGACCTGCTTGAGCAAGCCACGCCAGTCCGCCACTCTGACTCCACACACGGCTAGAGTACCGACGGTCGTGGCCGAGCTCACGTTCTCTGCTGATTACGTCAACGACGCGTTACGAAGTCTGAAACGAGTTACGTTTCCGGATGTGACGGACCCGGATCACGAGCGGTATCACGGGATGCATGGCCGCGTGGTTTCGATGTTGGATGACGATGCTGGGATGACGATGCTGGGAAGGACAGGGATTCTGGGTTGTTCCGCGTGGAGTTGCAGTCGGGTGAGGAAGCGGGTTTTCGGTCACAGGATTTACGGCCGCCAATTGACGACCCGCCGGAGTCGTGACGGATTCGTGTCGATAAGGGGAAACGTCTTGATCGGGGTGTGAGTGGGTCGGTGTATGCCTGCGGATCGACTGCGGAGTATCGTCCCAATGTTTGGCGGGGCGACGCAGTACGTGGAGTCGTTAGATGCGGTTCTTGAGTTCGTTGTGACGCATCGCCCTTCGACGGATGAGTTAGTGGGGTGGCATCGCGGGTCGTTCGCGAACGTGTCGAGCCGCGACTCGATCCTGCGGCGTGTGTCGTACTTGGAGAACGTCGGGTTTTTGCGACGTATTGGTGATGAGTGGCGGTTAGGCGATCCAGGTCGAGAGTACAAAGCAGAGCACGACACTGGTGTTCTGCTTCGAATCATGTGCGAGCGGAACGTGGGGTTGCGGAGCTTGCTGTACGCGTTGTCTGCGGGGTCGTTGACGATTTCGGAGATTAGTGACCAGCAGTTGGATACGCACCCAGAGTTAGGGTGGAGTCGCGGGGAGACGGACATGGCGAAGCAGCGTGCGAACTGGTTGCGGAGTATGGGTCTCGTCGAGAAACGCGGCGGCGAGTACATGCTAACAGACGATGGCTGGGAGTTCGTCGGTCACGCGGTCGGTGAGTGGCGTGACGCTGAGTGGACGTCTACAGCGGGGCGTCAAGAGTTCCATGCAGGGACGTACGAGACGACAGTGGTTGCGCGTGCTGTGGATCCGGAGTTCCGCGCGACGGTGTTGTCGCGGTACGACGGTACGTGCCCCGTGTCGGGCGTGGATCACCCGGTGTTGCTAGACGTTGCGCACGTGTTGTCGTGGAGTGAGCACCCGCAGCACCGCGCGGACGTGCGGAACGTTCTGCCGCTCAGTAAAACGCATCACGCAGCGTTCGACCGGGAGCTGTTCACCGTTGACCGCGAGTACCGGTTACGCGTGAACCCGGCGTTCGAAACGCGAAGCGACGTGCTGCAACGCACCATCATCGACCGCGCCGGCGAGTACCTCCCGCAACTCGACGACGCGTTGAACCCTGAGTACGTCGCCCAGCACAACGCCGCGCTCGAATGGGTGTGAGTACGGTGTGCCTCGTTGGTCGAGGTGTTAGTTTTCGACTGAGTGCTCTAACGCCCATTCGACGGCCGCCGAAGAAACGACGACAGCGGAAGGAACCACGACGGCAGAGGGGACGACGACAGCAGAAACAACACCAGATAACGGCACACCTACCGCAGCGGGTACGACAACTGCAGAAGGAACACCAACCGAGGAAACAACAACGACCGAGGCGTGACGACCCAGTATCACCGTACTCCACTGGGTCTCACGTCGTACTCCAAAATCGGTGTTAACGCATTCAGCAGCGCGACAGAGGAACTGCTCGCGCTCGCATTGTAGCTCAACAGAGATCTTGGCGACCTGCAAGGCACCGCACCATACGAATCGAGAACAAAGACGCCGAATCCGAACACGCGTTCTTGTTCACTAATCACAAACGCGGAGCAAAGCAAAGCAAACGCCCTCACGAGAGGAAGCCCTTAGCCGTCGATGAGCCCAGAGGGGGCAATCACGTCGACGTCTTTCTGTTCGAGGTGATCTAAGACGTTCATGAAGTCGTCAACCGACGTCTCGTAGTCCTCACCGTCACCGATCGAGTGCCAGGTGACGACCGCCAGTTGATTGAACTCTTCAGCAAGATTCAGAATCCGACGTGTCCCCTGTGGGTCCTTCCCCATGATTCGCGAGATGGCGTGCATGTTACTCGGTTGCTGGGCGTTGTTCGGGCAGGCACCGAACATGAACCCCGTCTCGTGGTACTGCTCGACGATCTCCAGTGTCGTCTTGCTCACTCGGTTGTAGGGGGCGACAAAGTGACGCGCACCTTCTGGGAACCCCTTGAGGTCGAGGTAGTTGTACGCTTGCTGGATGATCCGCTGTTGTTTCGCTTTCGAGTACGCCGGCAACGGCTCTGGGGCCTGCGGATGAGCCATCATGTCCCAGCCAGCATCGCGCATCTCACGCATCTGCCCAGTCGTCAGATTGCCTTGGCTGTTGATGGCGTCAGGAATCACAGCGACCCCGCCCGGCCAGCCGCGTTTCTGCAGTTCCTTGAACGCAACCTCGTACTGAGAGGTGACAGCGTCGTCGAACTGCAAGATGACCTTCCCTTTGTCGGGCTTGGGGATCTTTCGGAGGTCGTCAATGCGCACGTCGATCGGCTCGCCCTCTGGGGTCAAGACCATGAGCCGAAGTTCTTGAATCGCTTTCATTACCGGCTCGCCGGTTTTCCCGGTGTACCCCAGATCGATACGGACCCAGTCATTGAGTTCCTTGGGGATGAAGCGCTTGCTCGTGAGCATGTCGCTGCGTGCCGGAGCGATGAACTCAGCAGCAATCTTCCCCCGCACTGGTTTTTCGAGTTTGACGGCGATCGACAGGTCGTGCTTGCGAAGATCAAGCCCCTCCGAGAACGATTTGTAGATCCCAGCGACGTCCCCGTTTTTGTTGGTCATGTGGACCGACTGGGTACCCGCATACACATCTTCCGTGTCGGCTTTGATTGTCCCGCCAATCGTTCCCCAACGCGCGTCTTTCGCCCCGATATCCTCGAAGTCGTCGAGGAGTTCGCCACGGGTGAATGGCTGGTCTTGTTGTGTGGATGTCTCGGTCGTATTTCCGCTCGAGGTCGCTGAAGTGGTTGCCGTGGTCGTATTCGTTGGCGTGGTATTCGGCTCGGTTTGACCGGGGTCTCCCAAGCACCCGGCGACACCAGTCACGCCGACGGCACCAAGCGATGCGAGGACACTGCGTCGGGTCGATGAATCATTCATTACGCTTCGTTGGTAAATTCGCTCTGGAGATATATGAGACTGGTGCTAGTAAGCGACACTTACCAGCCTTTTCAAATGCCAGCAGAGGGCTCCCCCGTCTGCGGAAGGAGACTCCGCGCTACCACTGCAGGTGAAGAAAACAATGGCTTGATGCTCCGAGTCGGTGTCTCGCGATTTACAGCCAGGGACACGGAACCGGTCACTGACCGTACGCACGATAACTCGTGGTCGGCGAATCTCGAGAAGCCACAGTACGCAGACGATCGCTCCTTACTCGAACGACACGCGATTGCGGCCATCAAACACACGACAAGCGGCCACCACGTCAATCTCGTTACTCACGAGGCACACGGCCATCCGGAGACGTATCTCTACGACGCGCTCGGCGACCGGTTCGAGGAGCAGGACGTTCGCTGGGAGTACATCGAACAGTGTGGCTGTGGCGGCCACGTCGTTCGCGCTCACGTCGAATAACGCCCACAAACGAACCGAACGGCGGTCACAACCTGCGAAGCCATCCACCACCCGATTCGAGCCCCATGGTACATATCAAATCACTACAGGAACTCGACGGCGTACCGCATGCAAACGCGTTTCCCAGTGAAGAGCCGAAGACGATCCGATTGACCCTTTCGGAAGGGGAGCACGTTGAACCACACGCTCACCCGGATCGAGAGATCGTTCTCTATCTCATCTCTGGTGCCCTCGAACTCCAACTCGACGGGGCATCACACCACGTGAACCAGGGGGATGTGGTTCATTTCGATGGAGCGCAAGACATCTCTCCGGTTGCGAAGACGGACTGTACCGCATTGCTCGTTCTTGCTGCGAAACGAGAGACCTAACGCTTCGAGAGGGTACTCATGAGCACCCAGCAGCCATCATCGACGAAGCCTGAATCAGACACCGACGAGACGTCACAACAGCAACGGCTGGAGCGAAAACGAAAGCGGGCGATGGCTACTCAATCACAAGGTGAAGCCGAACAGGCTGTCGATTCTGAGACAGAACCGATCCGTCTCAGGGTGTTCCGATACGATCCCGATGTCGAATCCAAACAGGAACCCCGATTCGATGAGTTTACTGTTCCCACCGAACGGGGAATGACCGTCCTCGATGCGCTCATTTACGCGAGAGATCAGTACGATTCGTCGCTCACGTTTCGGCATTCCTGTCGAATGGGCGTCTGTGGAAGTGACGGCTTGTTCATCAACGGTCGTCAGCGCCTCGGTTGTCAGACCCAGCTCTCGGATCTCGACGAACCGATCCGCGTCGAACCACTTCCTCATCAACCAGTCATCAAGGACCTCGTCGTCGACATGGACCCCTTCTACGACCGAATGGAGGCTGTCGAGCCGTATTTCCAGCCCGACGAGCTTCCCGCTGGGAAGCGAGAAGAGCAACGTCAGTCGCCGGAGAATCGCGAGAAGATCAAGCTGGCCTCGCGATGTATCCAGTGTGGCTGTTGTACGTCGTCGTGTAATCCGGCCCAGACCGATAGCGAGTACATCGGACCGGCGGCGATCGTCAAGGGGTATCGCTTCTACATGGACGAACGCGAAGGGGCTACTGCCCAAGCACGCCGGCTGGAACTCCTCGACGACGAACACGGCGTCTGGCAGTGCCACACGCAGTTTTCCTGTACGACGGTCTGTCCGAAGGATATCCCGATCACGGAAGAGATTCAGGAGCTGAAACGCGAGGCGGTCAAGCAAAGCCTCGAGTTCTGGTAATCGAATTACGTTCGCTGAAGTCGATGTTCACGTTCGAGGTCACGAAGCTGGGGAATCAACTCTGAGTCTGCCGTGACGTGGATGATGTAGCGAGCATCCGTTCTAGTTTAGTGGCGGTTTGAGACGACTTCGGCGAGCGAAACGTGCCGAAACAAGTCGAGATCAAGCTGTGACTCGGGTTGCTGGGGCAGTCGACCAGAGTTCATCTGCACTCTCGTTACTGAGGCGGCGCACTCACCGCTGTGAGTGCGTCGCCGACCCAGAGCTATCGCTAGTCAACGGATCGATCCGCCTATTCCGTCGGGCGAGTTCTAACCGAACTCGCCAGACTCAACCTCCTCACGTAATCTCGAACGATGGGGGTTCGGATCGCGTGATGCCCACAGCAACAGCGCATCCAAGTCCGGGAGACCGTACCCCAACTCAACCATCAGATACAGGTGGATAAGGTGGGAGTGGCGTTCAACGACGGTTGAACACCGTCGGCGAGGGAGTCGCGGCGACGACGCCGAGGCGTCGTCGGCGCTTTCACGCTGTCTCGCATCGAGTTTCTGCAGTTCGTCGATGATGACGCGGCTCATCATCAACGAGATTGCAGCCATGATGATCAGCGCCTCGATGATGTAGGTGTCAGTCGTGTTGATCTCGTCGAGACCGAACCGCGATTTGAGTTCCTTGAACAGCAGTTCGACCTCCCAGCGCGCCCGATACAGCTGTGCGATATCGGGCGCGCTGTAGTCATCGACAGGAAGATTCGTCAGGTAGAGGTGGTACTCGCCGCTCTCCTCGTTGAGCATGCCGACGAGTCGGAAGGTCCGGGTCGCGCGGGTGCGCGACCCTCGTTTGCGGTCGAACGAGAGGGTGATACGGACGTCGATTTCCTGTCGCTGCAGGTCGTCGAGGACGTCCTGCAGCGACTGGCCTTCGAGTGGGATACTGTTGCCCCGCCATGTGCGAAGTTCCTCAACGATCTCGAAGTTCGCGTTGGATTTGACGCGAGAGATGAACCAGCCGTCGTTGTTGTCAATGCGGTCGAACAGCCAGAAATCATAGAATCCGAGGTCAAGCAGGACAAGAGCGCCAGCTACCCACTGGCCGGTGGGTAGCTGGCTGCGTTCATGTGTGGTTCCGTCAGTAATCTGGAATCGTGTTGGAAGGCCGGTTGCAAGTGATTCAGTGAGGTGGAGTTTCGCGCCAGCGTGTTCCTCACGAAGGCCGATGTAGACATCTGAGGCGTCTTGGTAGAGTGAGATGAACGTGGCATCAACGATGAGGACGTCTCGAAAGGCTTCGAGACGTCCTCTAAGTGGGTTTCGTCCGGGATCGAGATTCTCGATGGCGTCATCGAGAATCTCTCGAAGGAGCGCAACGAACGCTGGTGAGAACCAGTTACTGAACGACGTGTGGGCGAGTTCGTCGCAGTCAGCCATCTCGACGAAGCGTTCGAGAAACGCCTGGATCGAGCGATCTGATCCAGCGGCGAAGCCGAGTGAAAGCGTGTAGAACAGCGCAACGACGTCGAACTTGCGCTCTCGCTGGACGAGATTCGTTGCGCGAGCGCGCTCGCGCAACTCATCGGAGGGAAACGCTCTTTGAATTCGGTCAACAACGACTGAATCCGGTGGGCTGTATGTCACATCACCCACCGGGTTTCTCTGACAGGTAGTCCCAACGATACAGCGCTGGTCCAGAGCGTTAAACTAGAACGGATGCTTCCCGGAGTAAGTCTGCTAGCCGGAGCAATCGTCTACGTCGCCGCCACCTTGCTCGTAGGGCGTATCAGGGGCGGTAGCGATGGAATGGCACTCTTTTTTGCCTCACTTTTCGATGGAATCCCTGAGAGTGTGGTTCTCGGGATTATGTTTGTCGGTGGAACCGAGATACTCCCGTTGTTCGTCGCTATCGTGGTCAACAATATCGCGGAGGGAATCGGCGGAGCGTCCGACATGCAGTCGGCGGGGTTTGAGCGATCATCTATCTTCGCCCTTTGGGCGGCGACGGGGGTCGTACTCTTCATCTCGGTCATCGCTGGCAACATTTTCATGCAAAATGTGTCACCTGTGACGCTCGCGATGGTTCGCTCGTTCGCCGGTGGGAGCGTGTCATAGAAAGCGTCACGTACGAGGTGGCAGGGCGAGGGAAATGTGTCCAACAAAACCCAAGCCCTGCAAAACGTAGCTTCGGTCGACGACTTCTTGAATGCCGCGGCGACCAAGACCGTCCCGCTGTTTGAACATCTTGAGTTCGAATTTCTGCGTGAGTACGACGTGTTCGCCCCCTGCAAGCGGGGGCGAACACGAGTACACAAGCCACCAGAACTCTTCCGAGGCTTTCTGCACTGTTACTACGAGAACGTCTACGGTACTCGTCCAATCACGCGCGAACTGCAGAATCCACTCGTCTGGCGCTGTTGTGGCTTCGATCGACCGCCGTCGCGAGACGCGGTCGATCGCTTCCTCACTGACCTCGAACACGTCGTTGACGAAGTCTTCGACCACCTCGTCGAGCAGGCCGCCCTCCGGGGCCTGCTCGACTCTACGTATCGAATCGATTCAACTCACGTCGAGGCGATTCAGTGGAATGATGAAGCATCATGGAACTACGATTCGACGGCTGAAGAGCACTACTACGGCTTCGGCTGTACGATCGTCTCGACAGGAGCGAAGATTCCTATCGCAGCGGAGTTCACACAGGCGAAACAAGCCTCAGAAGAGACGGCGATGCGCGTCACGCGTGACGCGCTCGCCGTCGACACTCCGATCTGGATGATTGGCGACAGTGCCTACGACACACTCCAGTGGCACGACTTCCTGCTGGACGCAGGAGTCGTGCCCGTTGCGCCGTACAATCCGCGAAACACCGATGAGCCGCTCGATATCGAGTACAGGGTTGAAGATCAAATAGAGGAACACAGCGAGGATCTTCAGCTGAAGCAATCGGTGTTAGAGGAGACGTACAACCGCCGGACACAGGTTGAGCGAACGAACGATGCGGTCAAGGACTGCGGCCTCGGGCACGTCCGCGCCCGAGGCCGCGTTCACGCACGAGCGCAAGTGTTTCTGGCGCTGTGCCTGCGACTCGTCGTCGCAATCACCAACGACGAACGAGGAGACAATCCGGGACGGGAGATGCTCAGGGTATGAGAAGAATTCTATGACACGCTCAACCAAGGTAGATACGGCTATGCAGTTCTTCTAACAAATGACTCGAACTATTGGACTTCACCGGCAGGTCAAGCGCTTTATGACGAGTTTCGGATTCACGAAGGGCGCGAATTTGGCGAAGGAGAATTGAACTGGCGAGAGCAACGAGACTGGATGTCGAAGAGCGGTGAGGAAGCGCCAATCAACTTGGTCGGCCAGTACGTCGCTGAATGGACTGACTATGAATATCGTGACGATATTAGTGTCTCGTCAAACTCAGCGTTTCAAAGTCTGGTACTCAGGATGGATACACAGGTGGCAGTGAACGAGTAAGAGAACACAAGCGGATCTATCTGAACTGGCAAGCGGAACCGCAATGTCAACGGTAAATTTGGGAGCTTCACGGATTCGACCATATAGTTCATTGTGAGAAATCTTCAGGCCGCACCACAGGAGTTCGCAGCTGTCTGACCCGTGTAATCAGTCCTTGAGGAGGATCAACGTCCCAACTACACAGTAATCGGCAACGCCTCCATGGCATTTATTAACGATTTGCGCATCTGTCGATAGCATGGCAAGTCAGTCAGCGGTTGTTGACCACCTTTCGGAAGCGGAACTCTTCGAGCGGTGGAGCGATCGTTGGGACCATTTCCTCGATGACTTTTCTGCAGCGTCGTCCTCAGGCACGATTTCTGAACGCCTCCGAGACAAGGTGAAGAGCGGGAACGCAGAGCGAGCAATCGCCGGCGGTCACGAAGGGCGAGAAATCCTTGAACTCCTCCAGAACGCCCGTGACGCAATCCCTGGAGATACTGATGGTGGCCGCGTCTACGTTGGAGTGTACGACGAAGGCGTTCTCGTCGCGAACACCGGCCACCCCTTCGATATGTTCGACCCGGATGTCGAGGACGCCGTCACGATGATTGGCGAATCCTCGAAGGGGAACAGCGACCAAGAAATCGGACACAAGGGGGTTGGGCTGAAGTCAATACTCGCTACTGGGGATGCATTCGAGATCTGGACGCGCCACGAAAGTGCTACAAACGAAACGCTTCGCGTCAGGCTCAGTCGGTCGTACGTCACTGCTGCGTTGCTCTCGTCGTTAGGGTACGATACATCTGGGTTCGATCTTCGTGGCGCTGTCTCGAACGAAGCGATCCAGTCACTCACCACAGTTTCGGATGCTGATCAGCGAACTGAGGAGCTGACCCGAGACGCTCGGGAGGACATCGGCAAGCTCCCGCTATTCGATTTTCCGGTTCCCCTGACGACCGCTTCTGGGGCAGACGATCCCGTTGCTGACCGGGCATCGGCGCTCCTCACGGGCGATGTCGACGGATGGTACGGCGACCCCTTCCGCACGGCTGTTTTCGTTGAGTACGAGGACACGGAGTGGCGCGACCTCCTCGAGGCGTTCGATATTCCACTGCCTGAATCGTCCGACAGAGGTAGTGCTGGTCGGGCCGAACGGCTCTGGTCGTATCTCTCGAAGGAGGCTGACGGCGAACGCGCGACGAGTGAAACGCTGACAGCCGAAACGCTCATCCAGTTTGGCGGGATCGAGTCATTGCTGCTCGAACGCGTCGATGGCGCGGAGCAACCAAGCCGGGAGCAATGGGACGTCGACCGTACCGTTGGGCCACTCGATAGCGAGACAGTGCGTCATGAGACAGTTACGGTGGCTGTCGAGGGAACAGACGCATCGTTCGCGGACGAGCAGTTTGACCAGTTCGGGTTTGCTGACGCCGACGCATCCACGCAGTTGCTCGTTCCGCAGACGAGAACTGAACGAGAGCGGCCACAGGAATATCCGCTATACCTCTACTATCCGATCGAGAATACACGGGACGTGTCGCTTCCGTTCTGTCTCCATGGGCACTTCACGGTCGAGACAAATCGGAAGGATCTCAGTCTCAATAGCCTCGACGAGAATCAGGCAGTCCTCGAACGAGGAGTGGAGCTCGTTGCTCGAGTTGCCGAGGCAGCAGGCGGGAGCAACTTTGGCGACCGCTATCCGTGGATTCTCCTCCCGCCACCACCGAAGAGCTACCCGGACGACCCGAGTTCACAGGCGAGCTTGCTCACGTGGTTCCGTGCTGCAGTCTATGAGGAACTCCGTGAGCGGCCGTGCGTTCCCACAGTTAGCGATGAAGACGGGATATCGACACCTGTTGTACCCGGTGAGTCGCTTCTGCACTGGGACGGCACCGTGCGCGATGGCTTCCTCGCACTGTTCGATGTGACTGACTCGCTTGATGAATCAGTTTCCGACGCTGTCGTCGATCGTCACTTCCCAACGAGGAGAACACTCGAAGGTTGTCGTTCCGTCCCGGCCACATGGGAGGAGAGAATCGAGGCGCTCCTCTGGGTTGACGATGCAGAACAGTTCTCAACCGAGATTGCCCGCTCATGGGGCGCGATCCTTGGCAGCCACCTCGACAGGCAAATGGTCGGTCAGGATACGTCACATCTCGTCTGTGACTCCGGTACTGCTCGGGCACTATTTGTCGGTACTATCGAGACGATACTCCGCTCTGGCTCGAACGATGATGAGCTGTCAGCAACGCTCGACATGCTCTCCTCTCACCTGGAGGGCGTATACCTCCTCCCCTGCCGTCGCACGAGCGAGAACGGAGTAGTCGGTGACGTCGCCGAAGAAACACGCTCTGAGAGTGATGCGGCAGATAGTACCCTTCTCGTTCCCATCGAGGCACGATCGGGGCCAAATCCGAACGAGCGTGGGACGAGCCGCACACGGTCAGTCATCTGGGACATCAACTCTCCGGAACGAGACACCCAACCACCTGAAGTACCGCGTGAGAAGTCGAGTTTCCGAGTCTACTTCTTGGATCGAGCGGTCGAACAGAACGAGCGGGCCCGTCGCGTTCTGGACCTCGCTGGTCGACCGTGGGGAGTCCGTGTCTACGATGGCACGCCGAGCTACTTCCGCGAACTCCTGGACACATTCGCGATGGATGACTCGGCGCGTGTGAAGGCGCTTGACTTCTACTTCCTCGCGAAACAGATCAACAAACTCGGGAGCGAGTCGACGGACCTTCAGACAGACGAGGGCTCGTTTGTTCCGACTGAATACGTGAAGTCCGCGGTTGCGCGGTCAGAAGGTGACCAGCGGCAAAACCTCCGCCGACGCCTGAATCTCCGAAATAATCGCCTCACCCTCCCGCGAGAGGGAGGCACCCATACCATCCGGGAAACGATACTCGACGATGATTGGCAGCGTATCCGGGCGCTAGCCCACGGAGAGGATGCGACTGAAGACTGGGACACGTTCGATGGGGATGCAAGTACGATATGGCCAGCGCCGACTGAAGAGGCGTGGGTTCCGATTGCCGGTGCGCTTGAGACTGACGACGCTCACGAGCGAATCGCGAAAACACTCTCGTTATTCGGTACCTCAGTGCTTCCCGATATCCGGACGGTATGGATGTATGGGTCCGGGCATCCACGAACTCGAGGCGACGCATCCTGGGATCCCGTCGAGTGGTCTGCAGGCGACTTTCTGGCGGGCGACGGCGTCCCGGAGAGTGCTGGCGCACTCCAGCGTTCTCTAACAGATGCAGGAAACGTCTATCAACAGTGGATCACGGCGCCGGGAAGACACCCCCAGACGACAGCCGAGCACTCGAACGCATGTAACGTCAAGACAGATGGCGTTCTCAGAGACGTCTTCCTCGCAACGTGGATCTGGTTCGACGACCTCGACGCAGTTCAGCAGCTCGGCGAAGAGAATCTCCTCGAACTTCTCCACCGGTACGAAGGCCAGTTCACCAAGTCGATACTTGAGACGGGATGGACCTGCTCGCATGGTCATCAGCGTGACGGCTACGGATGGTCGAAGTCAGTCCCGACGCTCCTGAACTGGCAGCTTCGCCAACTGGAAGTCTGGGACGCGACCGTAACAACGAATCCAGAACTCAAAGACCGGTGGGGAGATGACGCTGCACGATTTGCCTACACAGTCGTAAAGACTGGGTCGCGTGGGGCTAGAGCCTCGCGACTCTTCCCGCACATCGATCCGGATGACCTCGATATCTCTGAAGAACTGCTCCGAAAGCTGGGAGTGAAACCAGTCGGTTCGTTCGATGCTACTGAAGCTGTGT
Organism: Halogranum roseipondis; assembly: GCF_059695585.1. Lineage (NCBI taxonomy): Archaea > Methanobacteriati > Methanobacteriota > Halobacteria > Halobacteriales > Haloferacaceae > Halogranum > Halogranum roseipondis. The sequence continues at coordinate 183,718 of NZ_JBUEED010000007.1, read as the reverse complement.
GGCACCTGCACCGGCTCCTCGAGGTCCTCGCCGTCGACGGCCCAAACGAGGAACCGGTCGCTCTCGATATCCCCGACGACCGGGATAATGATTGGAACGCAGCTTACACAGCGCTCCTAGAACCGATTCTGCGCCAGTTGCCTGCAGAGGACCCAGCAACGGAAGACGTCGACTTGCCGTTCCTGTCCCACCTCCCGATTAAGCGTAGCGGTGAGTGGCAAGTTGCGTCGCTAGAGTGGCTGGCAGAGAACGCCGACAAGGGTCGCTACTACGAGGATCAGTCACCGAAGCCGTGGGAACGCCGTGCCGTCGAACAGGGCGGACACTGGCTCCTACCCAGAACTGCGTCAGGACCATTTACCCGGCTCACCAACGCTCTCGGGATTGCGCGAGTCGACGCGTCGAAGCCAATCTTCGAAGCGGACGAGCTGACATTCACGGACGAGTCAGTCGCCGAATTCCGTTCGGCACTCCGTGATCGGATGGTGCTCCTCGTTGCATCACTCGAGCAGCGGAGTGAGGATCGAATCCGCGAATTTGCAGATGATTTAGACGCCGCAATCGCGGAGCTGCGAGTGGCTGAACAGTTCCCCGAAGTGATCGAGGACGATCTCGACGCCCCGAAATCGGGGCTCTATGCACCTCGAAGCGGTGAGGAAGCCTTCGTGTTCAATTCAGCAGCCTTCGACGACGGACTCACCCTCGACGGGCTCGCGAACGCTGTCTCGCTGCTTGCCGAACAACCGACGACAATTGCGACGTTCCGAGAGGCACTCGACGGTGATCTCTCACCAGCAGAGCTCACGAAGCGATGGCAGCGGCGAACCTTCCCCGTCGACGACGTCGCACGGATACTAGGTACGAGACGACGTCGAGACCTTCGGCAACGGCTTGACGCTATTGTCACCTTGGTCGAGCGCTTCGACGGCACGGTTGCTCCGACCGTCGACGAAGTCGTTGAAGCAATCGAGCGCGAGGAGGACATCGCTGTCCAAGACTTCAAGCGGGCCTTGTGCGGCCTTGAAGTCACTACTCTAGATGGGACATCGCCCCAGGGAACGTTCGTTCGCGACGTTCGGGAGAGTCTTCCTCACGAGCTTAGATTCGTTCTCGATCGGCTCTTTGGCGAGGATCGGCGACCGTGGCGGGAGATAATCTTGGAGTCCGACAGCGGCCGCGAATCGGATGTGATTGAGTGGCTGGCGAAGAACGCGAGAGCGCTCGACGCGACAGCGTGTTTCCCACAGTCAGTTCCGTCCGCCTACGTCCGTGTGCTCGCTGTGATGAACGTCTGGGACCGTACGGAGACGACGGAACTCAACGACATCGATGTGTGGCGGTCGCGGCTTCGCACCTTATCGACGGAGTCAAACGTTCAGTGGGTTGACCGACTCCCCGACCGATTACAGAATGAGGACGCAGACGGCGAGCTGTTATTCTACTATTCCCCCGAAGATCGGTTCCGGTCGCAGGTCGTCACTCCCTTCCTCGAGGGACTTTCCGGAGCTATCGCGAGCGAAACAGCGAATCTGGAGACAATGCTGCGACGGTATATCCTTGAGGGAGAGCTACCGGAAGATGAAGCGACGGTCTCCGCTGCCGACCACCAAGACGGCGCACTTGCTGACCTCCAGTCTGCGGCCATGAGTGGCCAGCAATTCTCAACCGAGAGCCTTCTCGATGCAGGGTTCGAGGTGCAAAGCGCTTCGACGCGGACAACTGGCAGTGGCGGTGGTGGCGGGAGTACGCAGTATCGTGGTCGCGGTCAGCAAGGCGAGGCTGCGACGCTCGTCGCGATACTGGATGATGCTGCACGCTGGCTTGACGACCAGCCCATCGGAATGATTCGGACGGTCCGCTCGACGTTCCGTGCGTTGCACGACGATCAGCAGAACGGCGATCACAACTGGCATCTCGACCGAGTCTGGGACCAGGAACTACTACCGCTCTTGTCGGGCGGTGGGTTAACGCGGGAGTCTATCGTCGACTGGCGTGATCACCTTGGAGATGGACGGCTTCGGGATCACCCACTAGTCAGACTCTGTAACGTCACGCTTGAACAGGGCCCCGGGTTCGACGTAATCGACCCGTTCGGTCCGTTATCGGGTCCACGACGAGAATTCGATCTCAGCCAGTTCGTTCCTGTCGAGGTGAAGGCGGTCGGCGGCCGTTCCCCACCATTCCACTTCCGACTAACGACCAACGAATACCGTCGCTGCAAGGCATTCCTCCGAGGAGATCGGTCGTACGTGATTCGGCTCGTCTACGTTCCTGAGCCAGGGACACCCAACTGGGCGTCGGAGACGCGCTTCGTCTCTGAGATAGTACTCGAAGATGTGTCGGACGCAGAATCCCTGGTTCGTGGAGATCCCTTCGAGGAAGTCGTTAAAGGCGGCTACATGAATATGAGCGTAGACCGGTGAATCGACTCCACCAGTAGGCTGGCGGAGCGGCACCACTCATGCCCCATTTTTCGAGGACAGTATAGAACGAATGTCGCCTGAAAATACTGTAGATTGGAGCGAGACAGACGCCCCTATCGATTTGTTGTGTGAGAAACCACCAAGCACCTGGGGCACACCTCTATCGACTTGTTCTCGATGTCGAATGAGCTAGGTCGTCGCCGCACCCTCGCCCCTATCGATTTGTTCCGAGAAGAAGCTACTTATTGATCTGAGCCTTCACGACGGTCCGTAGTTCGTCCACGTTGACGTCCTTCAGTCGCGAATCTTCTCGAAGTGTCTCGATGATGGTGTTCGGGTTCTCTCCAAACGTAAACTCGAGGTAGCTTCCCGAATGCGGTCCCTGGCTTTTCCGCTCGGTCTCAACCAAGGAATACGTCGTGAGTTCCTTCATCTTGTTCACATACGTCTCCTGGTGATACTGATCTGCATCGAGTGTCCCCGTCAGATACTGATACACGCGATAGCCGAGCGGACTTTTCGCTGCACCAGTCCCGGTTTCCCGAGCAACCGCAGCAGTCGCAAAGAGACAGAGCTTCTTCTGGGTGCTAATCCCACGAGTCACTTCGAGTACGCGGTTCTTCTCGACTTTGTCTTGGGCTTCTCGGATGTGCTCTTCGCGAACCTGGTCCGCATTTGCTTTCTCAGCGATCGACCCTGCTGTTCGCATGAGGTCGATCGCCTTCCGTGCGTCCCCGTTCGTTTGTGCAGCGAACGCGGCAGCTAGCGGAATCACGTCGTTACTGAGTGCGTTTTCGTGGAAAGCATCTTCCCGAGCCCAAAGAATCTCTCGGAGCTGGTTGGCGTCGTAGTCGCTGAAGTGGACGTCCTCGGGTGTAAACGAGCTGAGTGCTCGACTGCCAACGTTTTCCATCATCTTCGTGTCGTTGGTGATGGCGGTCACCGAAACCTGGGCAGTGATCTCGTCCGTGCTCCCAGCACGAGATAGCTGGTACAGAAGACGAGAGAAAGCCGGCTCGTCCATATCTCGGCGACCGACGAGCATATCGAGTTCGTCGAGGATGAAGACGACTGTGTCGTAGTGCTCATTGATTAGACGATAGAGTTCTCGCCATTTCTTCTTGTTCGGGATACCGTGTTCTGGGACCTCAACGGTCGCTCCGACGTCGTTCGCGACTTTTCGGGCTAGCTCGTAAACGGCTGAGCCGAGAGTCCCGACGTTCTGGCAGTTCATCTGGATTACGCCGAATCTGATGTCACGACTTTCACAGAGTTCGAGGATGTTCGAACAGACGGCGTTGATGATGAGTGATTTCCCAGTCCCTGACGGCCCGTAGAGGAAGAGGTTTGGAGGGCGTTCATTACTAATCGCGACTCGAAGATGCTGGGTGATGTCGGTGAGCTGGGAGTCGCGACCGACGATACGTTCCTCGTCGACGATCTCGTTCGGTTCGAGAAGAGAACGGTTCTTGATGAGACTCGCGGCTTCTTCCTGCTCGAGGATGAGATCTTTAATAGAACCCGTGGACTCGGGTGTTTCCTCGGGACCAGGATCCGTGGGCATACCCCACCCCACTCTATCAGGATACTAAAAGATTCCCCTGTCGATTTCTTTTCTACCGCTATGAGGCTCATCAGTGTAGAATCAAAGAGTTATAGCGTTCTGCTCGCAGACCTCCGACGATTTGTTAGAGAGGCTTTCTTTGGACGACATCACGAGAAATGAACAACACCCTCTCACCCCTATCGATTTGTTCTACCCACAAAGGAGGGGTAGGGGTCACTCGATGCCAATCACGCTGTCACCACCCCTAAGCCGAATTCTCGTTGGATGAGCAGTTGTCCTCTCTATCTATTCTTCTTTCTTCTAGTTCTAGTACTAGACTAGCTAGAGTAGACACACCTCTATCGATTTGTTCTAATCAATTGGAGTCGCTCGATTTGGCTTCGTTTCTTGACTTAAACAGGTCCCTGTAGCGTGGGTATGGTCAGCCTCGACATCCCCAACACAAGTCCTTAGACTTGCTTCTGAGCTCAACCAGTCTCCCCTATCTATTTGTTCTACTTCGTCCCCGTCTCCCGAAATAGTCGAAAAACAATCTTATAAAAGCGTAGAATATAGTGAAGAACTCCTGATCACCGTCTCTCTCATTACTTCCATCGGTGTCAAACTGCTCCCGAGCTGCTCTTTCCCGGGAGAACAAATCGATAGGGGTGAGAGGGTGGTTCCAAAGTCAGTACCGTAATATGCAGAATCCGTTCCCCAGCGAGGCCTTCCGCGTTCATAATTCTATCCTGGAATTCAGGAACGTCTCTCCTCAACGATCGAACTGCCCATAGCTACGCCCCTGAACAAATCGATAGAGGTGACTCTGTGTATGTACGTGGATTCGGTGAACAAGTCGATAGGGGTGAGCCTCCGCATCCTGGCGATTAGAATGCAACCCATCGGATTCTACGTCACTGTAGGGTCGATGCGTACTGTCCGCGTGTCACCGATTGCAAGACGATTTGAGTCTCTATCGCCAGTTAACCAACGCGAAGATGTCTTCCGGTAGCCTTGTTGGTTAAGGGTGGCGGTCACATCTCCCGATCGATTTCGAGCTTCCGCATAGCTCGTTCGAATACGTCCGGATGACGATGGGCAAGATTCTCGAGATGATTCCGAATGGACTGGGCCGGATTGACGTCGACATCATCCGTGTCCTGGAGTTCACGCCAGAACTGATGCATTTCTTCGCTTACGGAGACGCCTATTGTGTGGTCCTTCACGCCAGTGTTGAGTGCGTCGTAGTAGGGTTCGGTGTCGAAGTCCGACGAACCTTGCTGGTCCACTCGGTCTTTTTCCTCCGCTGCGTCATCCATCGCTTCGCCGAATGGATTGTCGTTGCCCATACGCTCTTATTCTTAAGCTTAATATTAAAGATATTCGTCTAACGTCTCGTCCGTGATCTGGACGTCTTGTTCGGCTGCGAATTGCTGCGCACCAGCCCGGAATGCATGATAGCACTTCTGTCGAGTATTACGCGGAGTCCCATCGCTGACTTCGACGACGGTCTCGATGGCACTCGCCGTGTAGGGGTCGGACGGATATCCAGAATCGTACTCTTCCTCACGGGCCCAGGCAAGCCACCTGGCGATGAGTTCTTCTGTTTCTGCGAACCCGAACCGTTCCAGTGTCCGATCCTTCGCGACGAGTCGCGAACTGAGTGTCTCGCGCAGTTCGTCGATACGATTACCAGCACGCTCCGTTCCGAACAGGAAGAGAATGAATACGGGTTCACTTTCTCCTAGGTCACCAACGCTCTGCAACGCGGCTAGTAGCTGCTCGAAAGTTCGTGTGTTCCGAGCTGCATCCTCGAGTTGGTCAACCTGAATGATACACGCGATATCGAGGGCTTCGAGCTGGTCGGCAACCTCCTCGACGATCTGTCGAACTTCGTCTGTGGCGTGCGGGTACGACTCTGGAATCTCGAGGTCATCGTACTCACTGAGCTCGTCGAGAAGGCGTGTATAGAAGCGACGTGTCGTGATGGACTCCACTTCGCGTATTCGAGCGACTCGGAACTCTTCGCTCCGAGGGCCATCTGAAAGAGCGTCGTACACGAGATCACGGAAGTGAGATTTTCCAGCACCCCGTTCATCGATGATCGAGATGTGGCCTGCTCGATTCAGGATGTGGCTCGCGACTTCGTTGAGTAGATCTTGATTCGCACGCACCGCAATACTCGCATCAGGAAGTGTTTCAGCCGTGAACGGAATCCGCTCCGGCTTGATCCCAAGTTGATTGGCATAGGTCTCCTGTGCCTCCTCTGTTTTATCCAGGGCCTCGGTGAATTGGTCGCTCATACTGGCTCCACATACTGAACCGACTTAAATCTAATCTGAATATTAATCTTAAGATTAACTACGGTCGTTTCAGCCACTCTCAAAATCGAGTCACTATCGAAATCTGATTCTCTCGAATACGCGGAAGACATCCATCTTACGGCAAGATATTGATACTGGAATCAGCAGCAACAAGTCCACAAGGTCGCTCTTATGTAGAACTCAGGAGTGACCCCGTAGCAAGGCAATCGACGACGATTTCGAGGGATGCGCCGACGAGGTTCAACGAGCGAATGAGTCCGAAGGTGTGAGCGGCCTGCTCCAAGCCTTGCTTGGACAGGCCGCGGAACTTTCGCAGCCACGGCTTCACGAGCGAGAAGAGACACTCAACCTGGTTGATGTGGACGCCGTCGGCGGAAACGTACCGTTTGTCGTGGACAACGATTCGATGGTCGTATTCCATTCGCCGGTACGCTTGGAGGCCGTCAGTCCAGACCTCTCCCAGCGGCTGGGAGAGGTCTTCAGCCTCCTGCATGACCGGCGCTAAGTCCGTCTCAAAATCGATTCCAAGATGACCGCGAATCACCCGAAGCTCGTCGCGGCAGGCCGCGATGAGCGTTATCTGGTCGCCATGACGACCCTTCCATCGTGAGCGTCCTGATCGAGACGACCCGCCGCGGTACCGACTGTTCCGCGGCGGGTCTTGGCCTTTGTATCCCGAACACACCGTGCTTGATTCGTCGACTTGCGTTGGTCCTGAGATGGCATGTTGGAACTGTTCCCAGACGAAGGGGAAGCCGCGTGTGACCGCGGCTTCCACTTCTCGAATCGTGTAGTAGACAGTCTTGTACGCCCTGTCGAGGACAACCGCAATTTGAGAGATGCTGAGCAGCGTGTCTGCATACAGGAGGTACGCGAGAAGCACCTCACCACAGGAGAGGTGCTTCTCGTGCTGTGTTGAATAGACAGACGGCGTCGGGATAGACCGTCAAATCAGTAAGGATGAAGCCGAGGAGGTCGGGTATGGTGGAAGTCGATCTCCTCGACTTCGTTGAGTGGTTCAAGCGTCTAGCCAAACAAGCCTTGGGAAAGCACGCGGGCGAGCCCGCCACCGGCGGGTTCGCCCGCTGGAAGCACGTCGTTATTCACGGGTTTCGGCTCGAAGAGGAGCACAGCTTCCGAGAAACCGCAAATCGGCTGAAGTACATGGGTGACATACGGGACGTCCTTGAGTTGAACAGGAGCGACGTCCCAGATTACACGACGCTGAACAAGTCGTTCGATCGGTTCAAGATGTGGGTGTGGCGGGCGTTGCTGCGCGTTTCAGCGCAGCAACACCCGCAGTCTGGATTCGCCGCTCTCGACAGCACGTTTTTTGATCGAGGCCACGCCTCTGCGCATTATCTCGATCGGTCGAACCAGACGGTTGAGACGATGAAAGTGACGACATTGACCGATACAGCGTCACTCGCTGTTCTTGACGTGCAGTGCCACGCGCAGTGGCCACATGATACGAAATCAGGGCCGCAGGTCGTCCGCCGGAACGCGGACGACCTGCATACAGTCGCTGCTGATAACGGCTTCCAGGATTGGCACTCTGAATACGAGTTCTACAGCCTCAGCGTGGAACCGTTGATTCACTACCGTGGATCGTCTGCGAACGCGCTCAGCAACAACGCGCTCATTCGAGAGCGTGGCTACACCCAGCGTTGGATGGCTGAAACGTCGTATTCGTCCGTGAAGCGCTCGCTCGGCGATGCCGTGCGAGCGCAAACCTGGTATCGAGAGTTCCGTGAAATCGTCCTGATGTTCGCCATCATCAACATCGAACAACTCTGTGATCCGCTCTGATCCCTACGCCGTACCCCTATTCAACACAGCAGCTTCTCGTGGAATGGCGTCCCGTAGGTGTAGACCGGCTTGAAATCGCAGTTTCGGCAGATAACGCGGTCGGACGATTCCCACGTGTGGATGCTGGGATGGCCGCAGCGAGGACACGTGGTATACTCCCAGAACTCCTTGAGTCGCCGCTCGATGCCGACATCGAGCGGCTCGGTGTCCAACTCGAACAATCCAAGATCAACGAGCTGGCGAAGCATCCCACCGAACGCGGGCTGAGTCTGAGGCATAACCTCAAGTTTTCGGCTCGCTCACCGTAACTACACGGTCGTTCCGCAGCTCTACACAAGAGCGCACAAGGTTAACCAACAGACACGCCAGCATTCTGCACCTGTTGGTTAATCTTTACTCGCTCGGATTCACTGGCCCCTTGTATTGAGATTTGATTTTGTCACCCTCTCTCCACTGCCAGTAGTAATACCGATTCCCGTTGATCTCCTTCTCAGTCAGTGTGGCTTTGGTAGGGACGTCTTCAGGCATATCCTCAGGGCGTTCTTGAGGATCGTCTTCATCATCAGCTTCGTTCAACCGCGCCTCTCGCTCTCGATACTCCGCGAGTGCATCAGCATACTTGGCGATAGACCGGAGCGTTTCCGCATTACACTCCTCGAGCGAGGACGCTACTTCTCTGGGAACCTCGGGTGGGGTCGCTGGTTCTGAGTACGACATAGGAGCACTTTAACCAACAAATGGGGCTCGAAGGCTTAATTTTGTTGGTTAAGCGGGGGACCTTCGATTACGACTGTCCTGCGCTTCCCGACCCACTTCTCCGCATATGAAGGGGATTGATGTCTTAGCCGGCGACTTCTTTCTCATCGATACTAAGTAATCGCTATCAAGTACACACTTGGCGATAATTATATGAATTATTGGCTGAGTTGTTGTTGCCGTGCCAGTTACGCGGGCGAAACCACTTGACTCTCTCTACGACGAAGTCCGAGACTATGACCTCGTCATCGTTCCTGATGCGCCGCTTGCCAGTGGCCTGAACCGACGTCTTGACCGGGCTCATCTCGGTATATTTGCCATCACACCGCGTCGACTCGCAGCAGGCCGTCGCGAACGCGCCGAGGACCGGAGCGCCTTTCTCGAACTCGTTACGACCACCGACCTCGAGTGGAAGCAGGCTGCATACGCGATCGGCAACACGCTCCAATGCTGGGAGCACCAGGGACGCGTCGATGCCGTTCTCGACTACGACGCATACGCCGACACCGCGACGGAGACCACCGTCGAACAGCTCTCAACGCTCGATACGACTTCCCGGCGACTCGGCGAGTACCAAATCGACGACAGCAAAGATGTCGCCGTCGTCGGCCACGACCAACTCACGACCCTCGAACAATCGATTCTCCCCACGCAGTACGATACGTTCGATCCATTCACCGATGCCGCATTCGACCAACCGCCGTTCCACATCTTCGATTCAAGTACAGCAATCGTCGACGCTGTGCTCGGCATAGTCTCCGCCGACAATGCGGAGGACGTCGCGGTCGTCTCGGATCGCGGTAGTGAGTATGCGACGCTGGTCCCGAGCGCGCTCGAGGCCGCCGATATTCCGTTTATCGGTGGCCCCGGGTTCGCTGATGAACAGCACCACCGTGGATTCGTCCAGTTCCTTCGCGCCGCTACTCGCGGGACAGAGACGCGTGTGAAGACAATTCGTTCAGTCCTCTCCAGCCTCGGGATCGCCGTCGACGTTGAACACGACGACAAGCGGCTACAGGATGTCGACGCCGACAGTCTCACGTGGTTCCAGGAGTTCAGCGCGGAGATCGGCGAGACAACGTTCGCTGGAGCGCTTACTGCATATGAACGACAGGCCGGGATCAGCCTCGATGCGTTCCGAGATGAACTCGAGGCGCTCGGTATCGCTACCGACTACGTCACCAGACAGGGAATTGATCGGCTCGAATACTACCTCCAGAGCTACGAAGTCCCCGTCGACCGCGAACACGAAGGGGTTCTCCTGGCCGACGCGAAGTCAGCAGCCTACGTGGACCGCCCCGTCGTATTCTACCTCGGCCTCGACGAAGCGTGGACTCACTCCCCACCACGTCGTCCGTGGGTTGACCGTGACGCCGAATTCACTCGGAACCTGACGCAGTTTCAGCTCCTCCTCCAGAACGGCGTCGAACAGTACTACCTCGTTCAGGACACGATCGGCGGCTCACCCGCAACGCCGTGTCTCTACTTCGAGGACCTCCTTGATGATGACTTCGAACGGTTCAGTGATCTCGACACGGTGACTCACGGACGGACCTTCAGTGCGACCCAAGATGGGTTCGAGAAGGAATCGCTCGACATCTCACCGACGCAAATCGATACTGTCAGCCAGTCCAGTTTGAGTACGTACGTCAACAGCCCCCGTGACTACCTCTTCAGTCGGCTCGTCGACGGCCCCGATAAGGACTACTTCAAGGAGGGGAATCTCTTCCACGACTTCGCCGAATTCTACGTCAACCATCCCGACCTGATCGACGAGGAGACCATCGAAGACCTCGTCGACGTAATGCTCGAGGAGGCGGGACCGTTCGTGCGGCGCGTCGACCGTCCAACGCGCCGTACCAAGTACCGGGTCGGCCTCGAAACCATCGTCGAGCTGCTCGACGAACGCACCCCGGAAGGTGACGACCTGCTCACTCCGAACAGTGGGTGGGGGCAGAATTTCTTCGCGGCCCATTTTGACAGGGAAGTCGACTCGCCGTTCACGGAGCGCTGGTTCGAGAACGAAGACCTCGGGCTGAAAGGCAAGATCGACCTTGTTCATGGACCGACTCACCTCCTCGATTACAAGAGTGGGAGTCGGAAACGGGCGTCTCGCGTCGTCAAGAACTCCGCGCTCGATCCACCGAGCGATACGCCGAACTTCCAGGCACTTCTCTATCTCGCCCACCGTCGGAGCGAGCGCCCAGGCGAGCGCCTACAGTTCACGCTCTTCCACTTTCTCGAGACGCTCGACGACATCGTCGCTGGCGAGGCGGACTTAGAGGAGACGCTGACGACCATTGAGTATCATCCGACCCAGTTCGAGGAGCACGCCCGGTCGCGAGCGACGTTCGAGGCGCTCCGCGATGACGGGGCAAAGAACTGCCAGAAGACGCTCTCGAAGATCGCGTACGCTGATTACCAAGCCGCGTTCGAGACGGCCCCGCTACCGGCGACGCGTGACAGTGACGAACTCATCGACTCCAAGTTCGGGCAGGCGATGCAAACCCGACTGCAGGAGTGTGTCGGTGAGTACAAATACGTCTCGTCAGGCTGTAAACAGCTGCTTCGCCAGCTGGCACGAGTTCGGAGTCAGAACTACTTCGAAGAGGACCTCGATGCCTTCGAGACGTTCGTCACCGAGCGCATGACGGAACTGAATCACCGACGCGCTGGGGAAGAACGCTTCCCTGTGAACGGGCTTGCCGGTGAACCGAACTACCGTCGAGTGGACAACCGCGACCTCCTTCTTGACCATGACTAATCCCAACCCTCAACAGCAGGACCTCATCGACAGCACCGACGGCTTATACCTCGTTGACGCCGGCGCAGGCACGGGGAAGACGTTCACCATCACGCGCCGCTATGCGAACATCGTCGACGAGGACGACGTCGCCCCGGAAGACGTGCTGTTGGTGACGTTCACGAACAACGCTGCGACCGAGATGAAAGACCGGATCGTCGGCCACTGCGAGTACGGGATGCGAGACCTCGCGGACGCGCCGATCCAGACGTTCCACTCGCTCTGCCACGATCTCCTCCAGGAACACGGCTATTCCGCGCCGACGCACCTCGGGATCGATGACCGCATCACGGGGTCGACGCGCATCGTCGAGGACGACCTCGTCGAGAAAGCCTTGTTCGAGGAGTTCATCGACCGGTTCAGCGACGACCACCCCGAGTACGATGACTACTTCCGCATCGTCTCGGACCCGACCGAACTCCTCGGACTCGTCTCGCAACTCGCCTCGAAGGGCGTGTTCCCGACAGCCGACGGCTGGTATCGAAACGGCGAACGGTATCTCGACGGGGATTTCGAGGCGTTCAAATCGCTGTTCGACGAGGTAAATGAGCCACAGAATGGCGGGAGCAAGCAGTCACGGCTTCGCTCGAAGCTCAATCGCTACGGGAAGAACAAATGCTATCTGCCAGACGCCCCTGAGAAGGCCGAGATTCGTGGGCAGGGCACGAAACGCGTCCCTGATGCCGTCGCTCGGATGGTATTCGACGCTGACCGCGAGGGACTCAAGGCATTCGTTCACGACGTCTACTACGAGTACCTCGAATTCGCGCTCGGCCGGAACTACCTCAACTTCGGCTTCCTCCAACTGTTCGCGTTCGTCCTGCTCTGTGAGGACCACGCGCTTCGTGAATCCATTGCGTTCGACTACGCGATGGTTGACGAGTTCCAGGACTCCAGCGAGATTCAGTTCAAGCTGACGCTGCTGCTCGCGGGGACAAACAACCTCTGTGTCGTCGGTGACTGGAAGCAGAGCATCTACGGCTTCCAGTACGCCGAAGTCGAGAACATCACTGCCTTCGAGGACCGACTCAATCGGTTCGTCGACGAACTGAACGCCGACCACGAACGGGTCACCTTCGACACCCGGTCGATTCACACCATCGAACTTGTCGAGAACTATCGCTCCACCCAGGAGATCCTAGACTTCTCGGAGCACGGACTACTCGTTCCGGCGGCGAACCGGGACAACGTCGATATCGAGGCCATCCAGGATCGAATCGTCTCACTCTCGACCAACACCGAACACGAGAACACCCAGATCGAAGCGATCGCGAGCCCAGAGGAACACGAGTCGGTGGTCGCGAAGATTCAGGATATCGTCGGCAACGACGCTTACCAGGTTGAGGCCGATGACGGGTCGCTTCGGACGCCCGAGTATCGAGACGTCGCAGTTCTCACGCGAACACGAGAGTTCGGCCGCGACCTGCTGCAGACCGCCGAGGAGTACGGATTGCCGATGGCGTACGAGGGCGGGATCGAGCTGTTCCGCACGCCTCAGGCGAAGTTACTGCTAGCGTGGCTCCGCATCCTCGAATCCGACACCGACAGCGGCTGGTCGGTCGTCCTCGAGCAAGCAGGCTACACACTCGATGAGATCAAGCACGTCCTGGAGACTGAGGCGTATCCCGAGAACATGCGCTCGTTCCGCGAGAAGCTGGCAGAACTGGAGACGCTCGGCGGGGTGGCCGAACGCGTCTTCTCGCGGTACGGGTACGACGGTGCTACGGCCGACGTCGTTCTCCACACGATTCAGTCAGTACACACCGCGACGACACTGACTCGGGGAGACCTTATCCGGTTCATCGAGCGCGGCATCGAAGCGGGCAGTACCCACGATGTTCATGCGAACGCCGGTGCAAACTCAGTGACGGTCCAGACGATTCACGCAGCGAAGGGGCTCGAACATCCTATCGTCGTGCTCGCCAACATGAACAGTGGGCGATTCCCGCCATCGGGCGGCGGGAGTGGAACGATTACGTTTCAGGATCCGGTCGGACTCCGACAGCGGAAACGCTACGCCGAGGCTGACGGCCTTCCTCACGTATACGATGACTGGCGGACTGACGTCCTCCGCCGGTGTTTACCCAGAGACTACGACGAGGAGCGCCGACTGCTCTACGTGGCGATTACGCGCGCCGAGAGCCACGTGATCTTCTCGGCCGGGGAGGACCCAAACACGTTCCTCGAAGAACTCCCGATTGAAATCGAAGCGTGGGACACTGAACCCGATGCAGACACCATCGACGACACCGAGCAGACAGAGTTGCTGATTACGGTACCGACACCGGAGGGACCGGTCGGACACTCACCGCATTCACTGATGCGTGAGGACGTTTTCGAGGACGTCGACGATGGTATGGGGAAGGCGTTCGGCACCGACGTCCACGACTTTGCGGAAGCGTACGCGCGCGGCGATACTGTAGAACTGAATCGGAACGACCCCGGATGGAACGACAAACAGCACGTGATGTCGTTTCTCGACGACCTCTCGGGCGACCTGCTCGTCGAGGAAGACGCCTATCTTCCACTTGATGTCGACGGGACTCGCGTGATGATCTCCGGGATCATCGATCTCGTTCACGTTCGAGCCGACCGCATCGAAGTGATCGACTACAAGACCGACCGTGGTCGGCACGCGGAAGTCGAGTACCGAAAACAACTCAGTGTCTACTATCACGTGCTTCGGGAGCTGTATCCTGAGCGTGAGATTTCGGCGTCGATTCTCTATACAGTCGACGGCGTTCGCGAAGAGATCGACCCCCTCTCGCGAGACGACCTAGTCGACATCGTAAAGGCGGTGTCTGATATGGAATCGCTCCAAGCTACACCTCCGTTAGGTAGCTCCCGTTAAGCCGAATACTGGGAAGGACTTTGCCAGTCACGCCTCTTGATAATGGGTGTGAATCCAGTTTAATCTTAGAATTAAGGTTAATAGCTCTGTCCGAATAACGGACGGCGCCGTTTCAATGAGGATCTGTTCAAAGCTGTGGGAATTACGGCTTTTCTCTCGGACAAGACGACTTTCGATTGGACGCGCTGATGCCGAGCAACAGCGGAAGGCTTATTCTTAAGATTAGAATTAATATTAAATCTAGTTTTACCGTTGTTCCCATCCCGGTCTCGGTGACCCCGGCAGATCATCTGTAGCGTCGAGTAGCTCTTCCTCAGTCGTCCAGGGATAACATCGTCCGTGGAGTTCGAAGAGACGGAAGTCATTCAGATGCACCCAACTGTACGACGGAACCTCGATATCGTGTTCTTCAAGCGTGGTCCTCACCGCATCGACCGATATGTCGATCCCAGCGTCGTCCGCTCGTTCGACGAGGGCCTTGAGTTCTGCCATCTTCATCTCGTCATCGATGCCGGTGGCAGCGCTGATCTGCGCAGCAGCAGCGATTACATCACGTTCGTCGGTGAGGTGGTCCTCCGTTTCCCATTGGTATGCGCGCGGGAAGGCGTACGCCTTCTCGAAGTACTCCGTTTCGCCCAGTTTGCCGAGTTCGTTGATCTCACCGCCCGCATCTTGCTCGAACACAGCAGCCACATAATCACAGAGTGTCGCCGTGATATGGAACTTCACGCGGAACTCCGGAAGTCGGGGGAGGTCGATGTCTGAGAGGTCTCCAATGAGGAAGGCATATGTCCCGTATCGGCGGTTCAGCCGATCACTGACTGCCCGTACGCGTCGGAGATACGGATCACGGTAGCTCCCGAGGACGAGATACGCTGTTTGATCCCGGTCGTAGATTGCTGGTGTCTCACTGTTTGCCCACGAGAGGATTTGCACGGCCTCCGTTGACCCGACGTCGAGCCCGCGTAAGGCCTGCTGCACAGCCTTCATGATCTTGCCCGAGTTCGGGGGCACAGATGGAGCACTCATAAGTGGGAACTGTACTGGCTGAGTAAAAGGCGTTTCTAACTAACTCAGTGTTTCGGCGATTCTATTGACTTGTTCAACCCAAACCGTTATGCAGTCGAGCCCACTACTCTACAGTATGAGCGACACGGCCCCGGAAGGGTTCGAGGATCCCTTCGCAGAGCAGCAGCGGATGCGTGAGCTGCTCTCCCAGGAGACGCGCCACCTCATCGTGCAGTTGATCCTCGGTCACCCAGCACACCTCGCGTCGTTGGCCGAGCTCGACTACATGATTCCGAAGAACGAGGCGGCCATCCTCGACCAGCTCGAGACACTCCAAGAGGCAGGAATTCTTGACGTCTACGTGCACGAACCCAACGTGTCGACGCGAGATCTCCCGTCAAAGTTCTGGGGACTGACCGAGCGCGGGGTTGAGATACTCTACGAGCATAATTTCCTGCGGGGCGTCCCGGTTGCACGCGCGGTCTACGAGGAGACGAAAAAATCTGAGCGGGTGCAGCGCCACGAGGACGCACCGCGGCCGACGCTTCCCGCAGCCGTTAGAGAGGCACTCGAATTCGACGAACCGGATATGGAAGAGGCTGAGGTTTCCTAGGGTTCGTCAGGAGAATCTTGAGGAGAGCGGTTTCTCGCTGCCGCTAGGTTGGCAGGTACTTCGAACGCCATATCCGTCGCTGCGACTGTTGGAAGCGATGGTGAATGGCTGCGAGCGCCTTTTCATCTGAGTTGGTATTCATGGTGTCTTCCCCGATGAATGTTCTCTCAGAGCTACCATGGTAGCTCTAAGCTACCGCTATCTTGGCGCCTTGTTGTGAGACTGCGAAAAGACCGCATTGCCCTTAATTCTAATCTTAATATTAAATATTGCGGAGGAACTCAGAGACACACGTACGGTATTGTGAGTTGGCTCTATTGAAAAACTTAATAGCTGACACAAACTCCGTGCGAGACAATGAGGCCATATTCAGCACTACGAGTCTGTTTATTTTCACCCGCCTCCTGCTGGACCAGCCGTTAGAATGAGAGTGCTTATTGTTTGATTAGTTGCTTTTGTTGTTCGAGAGTTTCTTCGTGATCTTCGATAGCATCGCCACGAGCCTCCGTATCTCCTGCTTGACGGTCTGAGAGTTCTTGTAAGCGGTCTCGTTTTCCGTAGAGAACGAGGGTGTCATCCGGTTTCATCTCCATCTCCAATTGCGGCGCACCGATGTACGAATCGTTTCGCTTAACGCCAAGGACTAACACCCCTTCCGACGGCAAGTCTAATTCTGCAAGCGTTTTCTCGGCGAGCCAGTCACTCGCTTCGATATCAACTTCTGCTACTCGATACTCGCTTTGCAGCCCAAGCAACTGAGCGTAATCTCTGACCTCCAACTCCGTCGTCCGGCTGAGCGCCCATTCGATAAAGGGAGTGACGATGCGGTTGAACCACCGACTCCGTGCGAAAAGGACGATCACACCAGCGCCACCGAGGATGTATGCCAAGTTCAAGAGATGGCCGTCACTCGTTTGTGTGAACGAAAGGATGAGTGACGAAATTGCGCCGAGGAGTCCAATACTGCCGAGCCGAATGAGTGCTTTCACGGTCTTTCGACGGCCAGCTGTCGCGACAGTCTGCTCTGCCTCCTCAGTCGTATATCCTGCTCCGGAAAAGGCCGACGTGGCTTGGAAGGAAGCCACATCCGGTGACAGGCCGGTCATCTCCAGTGCAATCGAGCCAACACGAACGATCAGCAATGAGAGCGCGAAGATGACCAACAGGGACAGAATCGGATACGTGGCGACCATGGCGACATAACAACGGCTGCATCAGTAAACGTTCCACCGACTGGTGAGGGCAATGACGTTCCTCTGTATCTTGCGCTCTGAGGTCTCGCCAGACGACTGGCTCGTGACCGATTCGCGCTCTACGTTCAGCACGACTCCAGAAACCTCTCAGACCTCAAGTGCTCAACAAAGCCTGGGAGTTCTCATGCTTCCATCCGTAACTAATGATAGCTGAGTCACTACTGCTGACCGGATATGTGCAGAATTAATCTTAATATTAGAATTAACTGGTGGTCAGAGGAGTTTCCCATCTGCTTTAACCAACAGTCTATGCAATTGGAGTGTGTTGGTTAACTCACTCCCCGAGGAGATCGTCGACTTGCTTCGCGGTCTCTGCTGCCTGGATGTCGGAGTAAGATTCGTGGGTTGTCTCGATGCTCGCGTGTCGGAGCGCTGATTGGGCCAATTCAGCGTGGCCGCTCGCGTAGAGTTCGTGGCCTAGTCCTCGACGAGCACCGTGTGGCTTCAGGTAGTCACCGTCGACTTCAAGGTCGGCGTCCTCACACAGTCGCTTCATCAGGTTTCGAGCACCGTTCGTCGAGAGCGCTGGTGGGACGACCTCATGTTCTCGGAGCACTGTGTCGATATCACTGTCGTCGAGGATGGTCTCGATCTCGTTGTCCGAAATCCCCTCGCGGGCCAGCTGCTCACGAACAGCGCGATATTTCGACGGGGCGTGTCCGCTGGGAAAGACCGGCCACTCGTCGGTCGGTGGATTGAGGACAGTCCTGTACCGCTCTAATGCCGTGGCGGCCCGCTCGGGAAGCTGTGCGTACTCGTACGCTCGTGACTTCCCGAGGACGCGGACGGCGCCGGCGTCAAGCTGGACGTCTCCCCAGGTGATGCCGTTGCGCTTGTCGTCGGAGGGTTCGGCGAACACCTCCGCGCCGCGAACGCCAGAGAGTCCCAGGAGATAGACGATTGCTCGGTCGCGAAAGGCCCGCTCACGACTCACGTCCGCTTCCTCGTCAAGGGCGTGGTCGACACGTTCGTCGACGTAGCGCATGATCGCCCGCCGCTCCTTTTCCCGCCAGAACTGCCGGTCGGCATCACCGAGATCCTCGGGGAGCTCGTCGGTGGCACGCTTCGCTTTGGCCGGATTCGTATCGAGGAGCTCGTCGGCGACGCAGAACGTGAGGAACGCGCGGACGTACGCGTAGTAGGTGGTCGCGGTACTCGCTTTCAAATCGCCGTCGCGGGCCTGCTTTTTGAGATGACGCGCGTATCGGCGGCAGTCGAGGACGTCGAGGTCCTCGAGGTCCGTCACACCGCGCTCCTCGCGCAGCCAGGTGCGCCACGTCGCGAGGGTCGACGCGAAGTTCTTCTTGGAGTTACCAGCCTCGACGCTGTCGAGGTACTGCTGGATGGCCGTCTCGACCGGTGTTCCCCCGGGTGTAGCGTCGCCCTCGTCGGGTTCCATGGTTCGTGCTCGACCGACGGCGGCGACCTACGTAAATCTACTGTGTACAACTGGGATAATACACAGTAATTCTAAATTCTTGAATTCTTCCTATATCGAAGGGTAGACAGGCTATAACGTCGATATTCCATTTTATGAACTGTATGTGGCTATACAAAATTCCGGGCGGGCTGAGGCCACAGATTCGGAGGATTCGTAGCTACAAATCATCATCATCATGGCCGACTGGCTGCGAAAAAGACGCCTAATCGGTAGGGAGCGAGGGATTGGCGGATTCATCCTTGATGAAGACGACGTGAATCCCTAATACAGCCTCCAGTCGGTCACGATTCCCGCACGTGTGGTATTTGTCTGCCGAGACAACCTTTTCGAGAGTATTGGAATGCGGTCAATCCGTTTGAATACGGCCGAACGGCGGTTCTAGATCGGACTCTAAGCGGAATAATTCTTCCAATGTGCTTTTGGTAATTTCTGGGTGGCGGTACATCGCCCGGCCGATTGCTTGGAAGCGTTCGTCAGCCGTGGTCCAGTTTCGTATCTCTTCTATATCGAAGTCGGGGTCATCGCGATAGTCTCGAAGTTCCCACGCCACACTGCGAGCCTCGTCGATTGTCAACCGGACGTCGTCAACAGCGGTCGGATTCTCTAGCTCGCCGTGGTTGCCGATCTCGGTGTTTGTTAGCGCTGAAATGTTACTGATGAGGTTTTGACTGAGTTCAGTCACGTCCGCTTTCAGCTTCTCGTCGTGATGGGCTGCGACGAGTTGTAAGTACAAGAGCGCCGACATGGTATCCTGCGATGCATACACGACTTGGTGGACGGATTGGACGTTCTCGAACGCTTCGTACGCGTCTTCGAGCTGAATTTGCGCTTCTGTCAGGATATCTCCCATCAAATCGAACGACAAAATGTGCTCGTATATACTTTCTCCCCCTGGTTGGCGGACTGTGGGCGCCGAGAGATCAACGTGATCTCGATACCAGCACGTCCTTTTCGATAAGGTACTCACTAAGACGGGCGAATGTGTCCGCACAACTGTCTTCCTCGTCTCGAAACGCTGCTGTGTTCGAGAGCGTGTCCCAATCACCGATCACCACAAGTCGCTTTTTCGCACGAGTGAGGGCAACGTTCAGCCGTTTGCGGCCATCATCCCGAGGTGACTCAAGGAATCCAGAATCGTTGTTTGCATTCGACCGGACAAACGACACGATAATCACTTCTCGCTGACCACCCTGGAACTTGTCAATGGTTTCGACGTCAACACCGTTCCCGACTTCGCTATCAAGTTCCGTCCGAATTTGACTACGAATGTAATCCCGTTGCGCGCTATACCCAGTAATCACCCCGATATCTGATGGAGTCACACCATGTTGAAGCGCCTTGTTCACCTGCGCAACCACGTATTGTGCTTCTGTAGGGTTGTAGTAGGAGTAATCGTCCTGTTGCTCATCGCCGGAGTCATCGATCCCAAGCAGCGGTGTGAGCCCATCGATGGTCTCGGCCCGATTTGCTTCTCCATGTTCGAGGTTCCCGTCGTAGAACTCCTGACTGGCGAACGCTGCAATGTCCTCATGCATACGGTATTGCCGATGGAGGGTCTGCGCGAGGTCGTCCCCGTATACGTTCAAGAGGTGCTCGAAAAGCGACGTGTGTAGCTCTTGATCTCGCATCTCAGGGTCAGACACAAACGGTGGGAGTTGTTTGTGATCACCCGCAAGCACGGTCCGGAGACCATATGGACGCGGGTACTCCTGATCCTCGTCTAGTCGGCGTCCCCGACCGAATGGAACTGCCGTTGCAGGCCCTGAAGCTTGCGTCGCTTCGTCAATCACCACCAAGTCGAATGCGATCTCGCTCTGGTTTTCCAGCGTCGCAGCAGTATTGGTCGTTGAAGCAATGATATCAGTATCACCAAGGCTCCCATTCAACTGGTTTGACTGTTGGAAATACTGCCTGCCTACGAAGCTATTGACATCTCGCCTTGAACTCCCGATTCGAGCCATCGAAACACCGAGATCGTCAAATTCCTTCACCACGTTGTGGAGCGACGCCCGATCAATTTCGTTCTCAGTGCTTTCCCCGGCTACGATGTTATCGACTGCCTGGTTAGAATGAGCGCAGACAAGCACTCGTTGTCCCTGCTTCACTGCATGAGCGACAACCGTGACAAGCGTCCGTGTTTTCCCCGTCCCCGGTGGGCCATGAATACAAAAGACGTCATCCGTTCGTAGTGCGCCCACAGCGGCGCGTTCTTGATACGTGTTCAAGTTGAGGAACGGCTCGAACTTTTCCCGTAGAGGTGAGCAGAACGAGATCTCGCGGTTCCCAGCGAGAAGATCACGGTGGTTGGCCGCAATCGACTCAAATGCTTCGTACTCTCGTTTTTCGGCGATGCCTTTCGTTATCACACGAAGAGAGCACTCATCGATTCCACCAAGGTTGACGTCACTGAAGTCAACCGCACCGAAAGCAGGGTCGATAGTAATAGACGATGATCCAATCGCCGTTACCAGTCCATCGAGATACGTCTCCTCATCCGTATTGGACTCCCACACAAGTAGCACGGTATTCCCTTCGAAAACACCGTACTCGCTTTGAACCTGATTATACCTCTGCCCGGGCGAATTCGCAGGTGGGACGTAGACGCTACAGGAGATTTCGCTACCTTGGACTCTCGGTCGCGCGGACTGGATCTTCCCACCACCCGAACTCTCAACTTCTACCCCTCGACTAACGACCGTGTCTAACTCCTCTTCATGGGTTCGAAGGAGTTCAGTCCGAACGAATTGAAGCGTGTCGTTGACGTAATCGGTGTAGTCCTCGTCGTCCAAGGCCTGCTGAGCGGTAATCGGCTCAGATCTGTACGGAGGTCGATCATCGATCAAATCCAACTCGACGTCGTCTGGCAAATCGAAATGGCGATCCCAAAATCTGAGTCTGTAAGCCAATCCCGACCGAGCTGCCTCTTCGAACTCAATAAATTCGTCGAGATCTCCTTCTGTGTCGTAGTAATGCAGTGCTTCGCCGTACTCGTCCTTCCGATAGGCGATATACTCACCCGTCAGCTCGGGATGGTCTGTCTCATGGACCGGAAGCATAACGACATCACCCGTTCCAAGCCCCCGCCGGTTAAACACGGTAACGAGGTGGTCGAGAGCCACATCGGGGTCACCGTTCTGCCAGAGATCGCAAATCTCCGCGTCGTCTGTTGAAAGTTCTATTTGAGTTGGCGAGTTAGAACGTAGTTGAGCCGCGATATCTTCCAAATACGTATCCATTATCACTCGCCGTGGTTTTCAAACACAAAAATCGTACTGTTCGGTCGGGCTTCGAACCAGACTCAGAGGGTCAGACACCGCCAACGCCATCGTCATCGTCGTCAGTCGAGAGGACGAGACCCGCCAGACCGCCGATCAACGCACCGGCTGGCCCACCGATGGCGAAACCAGCCGCGGCCCCGCCCGCACCCCCGAGTGTCTGGCGCTGGCCCTGCGTCAACTTCTCGTGCATCCCGCGACTGACAGTCCCCGATCCGTTGCACTTGGGACAGTCACCGTAGCCTGTCTGCGGGTCAGCCGTTGCACCACTCCCGTTGCAGGTGGGGCACTTCTTCGTCTCAGTCATAATCGGTAGTGTCTGTCAAGATGGCAAAGATGTTCCGGTCAGTCGGCCCGTTCGAAGTACATGAGACCGTTGTTCTCCCGTCCAGGGCCAGTGTAGTAGAGCCCTTCGAGGGTCTCTGTGTCGCTCTCATCACGGTATTCGAGGGACGCAGTTCCGAAGTGCATGTTCAGCCCCTTGACGAGTGGCGAGCCCTCGTTCTCGTACTGGTAACTGATACTTGGCCACTTTCCTTCGTCAGTCAGCATCGTCGCACCGTTGCTGTCTGAAGGCGTCTGCGTCGTCTCGAAGTGGACGTTGATCTTTCGCCACGTCTGATCGATGTCAAGCCAGGCCTTCAGTTTCTGGCCATCCTGGCTGTGGTCGTTATCGGGATGAAGCGCCTCGTCGGGGATTTCTCCTTCATACGATGTGACGATCCACCCCTCCCACTTCCCGTTAAGATTTGGAACGCAAGTGATACCGAGCGCCTGGGCGATTCGAGTCTTCCAGAACCACCGGTCGTGGATCTTCCAGACAGCAGCGAAGGCGAGTCCCCATGAGACAACGAATCCCGCCGCAAATGGAAGGACAGTTGAGAGCGCCGAGGTGACCAGCTCGACGAGGATCGTGATGCCGTAGGCGAGCAAAGCCAGGCCGCCGTATATCTTCGGGCGGAGATCATTGTCCGTGGAGTACGTGTGCATAGGTTACCAGTTGTCCCAGAGTGTGACCATCGCGTCGATGTACCGGTCCGCGTACCGGGTGTTCCACTCCGCGGGGCCCGACCCGAACATGTCGGTGATGCCGTTCTGGCAGGTCCAGTCACTATAGTCCGTCGAATTCAGGTATCGGAGAATTTTCGCGACGCGGTCCTGTTTGTTATAGGTATATCGTCCGTCTGGGACGTTGTACAGGAGGTTCTCGATGAAGTACGATGGGACGTTCTCCTTGCTCAGTTCGTTATTATCGACGAGGTAGTTCCGTGCGCGCTTGAAGATGCGCACGGTCTCTTTGAACCGGTTGCTGGTGCTTGACTGCCTGGTGCTGCCGTTGTTGATGTGTTGTTTCGGGTAGTTTACGATCTTCGTGTTGTTGAGGTTGAAGAACGCGATGCCCGAGTGGTAGCCGTTCGGGTAGTGGTAGTAGTCGCGGTGGTCCGCACAGACGAGCACGTCGGCGTTCAGCGGCAGTTTACCCGCTTCCACTTCGATTGCTTTCCCGACCGGATCGACAGCCGAGGAGCCGAAGCGCGACTCCAGTACGTCAACGACATCGGACCGGAACTCGTGCCAGCTGTAGTCCGGGTCGCCGGAGTTGCGCCGCCAATGATCCCGCTCAGCGGGGCTGAGCCCGGACAGATCAACGTAGTACATGTCCGTAAGCTGGACCACGATGTCCACATCGGAACTGGCCCGGACGATGGTGTAGTTCGCATAGGAGCCCTGCAGATAGGTGTCGAAGTCCGCGTGGGCGAGCGTTTCGCTGGACTGCAATTCCTTCTGGATTCGGTTGTGGGTCCGCTTCGCGGAATCGATGGGGCCGCTCTCGTATTGCGCCCACGATTCCAGTGTCCCTGTATCTATCGGCATTAATGGGAGTTACACGCCTCTTTCTGACCGACCGCTAAAACCCCCCCGATTCCACTTCCACCGTGCTCTGCGAACCGTTAAGGGACCGTAGCAGGCAATTAGAATCGTGACCGTCCCGTCTCCTATCGAAACTCTGCCAATTTCTCTTGGTGGTGGCTATGGCAATCGATGAGGATACCCTCGAAAGCTGGACCGACCCGAAGCGAGCCGCCGTGAAATCAGCGGAGAAAACTCACAAGAAGATCCGGAACGCGCTCAACGACAGCGATACGCTCGCTGACGTCGAGTTCCACGACTTCCTCCAAGGGTCGTACGCGAACCACACGATCATCCGCGATTCGAGCGACGTCGATATCGTCGTTCGCCTCGACGAGTTCCAGTACTTCAACCTCCACGACCTCGACCCGGAAGACCAGGAGGATGTAGATGTCGAAGATTACGATTACGACTACGACGAGTTCCGAGACGACGTGCTGAGCGTTCTGCAGGACACCTACCCCGAGGGGACGTTCGACCCGTCCGGGAACGCTATCGAGATCTCGGCACCGGGTCTACCACTCGACGCCGACGTGCTGGTATGCGTTCAGTACAAGCACTACTACAACTATCCCCAAGGGTACGATGGGATCATTTTCTGGCCGACCGATTCGATCTCCTCGGTCGTGAACTATCCGACGCGGCACAAGGACCACGGATCGGACAAGCAGGACGACACCGACGACCTGTATAAAGAGACTGTGCGGATGTTCAAGAACGCCCGCAAGGAGATCGTCGCGGACGGGTACATCACCGACGACATCGTAGCGTCCTACTTCATCGAGTGTCTCCTGTACAACGTCCCACCGGGCCGGTACGTGGACGGCCTGCAAGAACGGTATGTCAAGATCGTCGATTACCTGAAGGACGCGAACTTCTCCGGGTGGAAGTGCCAAAATGGTACGACCGATCTCTTCGGGCGTGGCCGCACGAGGTGGGACACCTGGCACGCCAAGCTATTCGTCGATGCTTTGGAAACGTACTGGGAGAACGCCAGCACCAACAGCATAAATGCACGTCTATTCTAGCGATAACGAGTTCCGCCCGACGTTCCTAGCGACCCTGGGCGTCGTCGCGTTCGTCGTCGTGATCGCACTGAATGCTTACGTCTTCCCGTGGCTCTACCAGCAAATCCCGTTCGAAATTCCATCACTGATAGTTCCCGGTCTCGCCTTCGGGGTTGTGTTCGGCCTGTTTCGCCGAGTGTTCGACCGACGGCTGTGGAACAAGGCCTGGATGCCAGACTTCATTGCCGCCGTTCCCGATCTCACTGGCCACTGGGAGGGCGAAATCAAGACCAGCTACGAGGGTGAAATCTCAGACGACTACCTCGCCGACGGAGGCCACCGGCCGATGACGGCTACACTGGACATCGAGCAGACGTGGAGCAAGATCATCATCCACTTCGAAACAGATCGTTCTCAGTCGGTCAGCACGGCGGCCAACTTCCAGACCGAGGGGACGCTCCATCCAAAGCTCTCTTACCTATTCGAGAACGAGGGTGCAGATGTTGACGAGCAGGCGGCAGACGAAGGACCATACGACGGGACGACACGGTTCACGTATCGGGAATCGAACGACCGACTCGTGGGCTATTACTACACTGGGCCTGCCCGTGCTTCGGAGCAAGGCGATGGCCAAAAGACGACGTATGGGACAGCGGAGTTCACTCGTATGAGCGACGAGTCCCAGAAATAGTGTTAACGCACTGCTTGGTTTGGAACTCGTGGCCGGTCGTTTTCCCAGGAGGCGGCATCAGCGAGTTCCACGAGATCGGTAATCCGCTGGTCAAACACGTTCATGCGTGATATTGAGGAGCAGCTGACGCAACGCTAGCTTCCCAGGGCTTTGGTCTAGCCCATTCTTAATATTAAGAATAAGATTAAGTACTGCTGACTGCTGACAGCCTACAGTATCGAATTTGGCTGTTGTTCCGATTCTGTGCGAGGGAGGCGTCCGTCTGGTCGGGGAACGTGCCCTGCCTCGATTTCGATATCGACGCGGCGCATATGCTTACAGCCCCCCTCAGGTTCGCGTCGCTGCCAGTCGAGACATGTACACGTCTCAGCGGCGACATCGACATCGTAGAAATTCCCGGACTCTGAATGAACCTCGTACACGCCGCCCTTCTTCAAGAGTGAGACGTCCATCTCTTCGTCGCATGCTCGCCGCGTTCGCGGTGTGAGTTCATCGGCTGACGGTTCTGCCGAGACCGCATCAGTCTCTGGTTGGATGGCGCTCTGGCGGTCTCTGTTTGCCACCCATCCACCGTCTGGGGCGAGAGCGGGGTCGTTGGGTTCCACGAGGCGAGCCAAGTGCTCCTCAATCGGGTGATTGTAGTGGAGGAGAAAGTGTGCTTCGCGTCGACCGCGGTGATCGTAGGAGCCACACGCTGCAGCTGGCCCCTCCCAGACGTGCCACGCGCCGAGCGCCGTCATCACCTCCAACGCCCGTCGCGGCAACCCGTCCTGGTCTAACTGCTCGTAGAAGATGCGAAACCGAGTACAGTGTTCTTGCGGTTCGATGTCGGTCCACCACTCAACCTCGTCTCTCCAGTGATCGAACATCGCCGCATCGTTCCCGTACCCGACCGTGATCCCTGGAACACGTGATTCGCCCGTATGGGTGTCTTCAGCCTCGTTCTCCAGCAGTCGGAGTACCGCGAAACGCAGGTGTTCGTGGAGTGGCTGTTCGGTTCCGTAGCCGACTTGCGGATGGTTCTCGATTGTCTGGCTGGCTTCGTCGAGAACCGTCGTGAGGTACTGTTCAGTCATGGATTCGTTCTATCCCGGTCGACGCACGATCACGCGCGCCGCCACCCTTCCACGGCACAATAGAAACTCACGGCGACGTGGAGAGCTGTTCATCGACGCGCTACACTGACCTACCCGTCGATCATGTCGATTATCTCCTCTGCGGTGCTGCTAATCCGTCCGAACCGATCTTGGATCGACTCTGGTTCGTCATCCTGCCACGCGGCGAGATAGAACGCTGAGCCGCTCGTTTCAAGGCCGCAATACCGACCAACGATGTACGCGACGGCTTCTGCTTCGACTTCGCGCTTTGACCGTTCGGCCTCGTCGTCGACGTCGAAATGGAGCAGCGCGTGAGCGAACTCGTGAATTAGCGTAACCGCGAGGTCGGCCTGGTTTGTCCGTGCTTTCGCCTCAACGATCGGCGTGAAATCATGGATATCCCGCTGTTTGCAGACGCCTTTTGCGTCGCCGTGCTCCCACTCGTCAGCGTCGACGATGCGAACCGTCACGCCGAGCTCATCCGCTGCGTCTGTGAGTGCGGGTACGAGGCCCTCAGCGTCGCCTGTCGCCTCCGTTTCTAACTCGGGAAGCGGTTCTCCCTCGGTCTGGGAGACATCGAAGACAGCGGCCGGTTTGAATCCCACGAGCCCTTTCGACCACTCCTCGAGGGGTGTCTCGTCGTACTCACAATCGCTGTTCTCGTGGTAACTGGGCGAGTTCTCGCATTCGGGGCACTGCTTCGTAATGATCGGGGCCCAGATCCAGATCGCCTGTTCGCCTTCCTGGACGTGCCGGCCGAACTCATTCAGCCAGGTGTTGAAGCCAGCGACCTTCGTCGCCTCGGGACACTGGAGTTTGATGAGCAGTGTGTTTCGATGTGAATAGTCGTGGAAACGACTTTGGACGTCCAACCATTCCTGGAACGCCTCACTTGCTTGTGCATCGTCGACGCGGTCGACGAGGTCGTCGATCCACTCTTCGATGGTACTGTGCATCTCGTCGTGTCGGGTGTCGGTCTCCTCGAACGAGACCGACGAATCACTACTCGTAGCCATGATTTCTGGACTCGAATTACCGCAACTGCGCCGATTCAGACCGCGCCGCACCCTTCGGGGCGCGAAAAACAACGCTATCTAGCGGAGGGCTTGTTTCTCGTCTGCGAAGCCGAGCGAGGTGAGATATTCGAGAAATTCGTCGAACTGCTCGACGTCGCTCGGTGCGTCGGTCGCGAGGTGCCGCGCCCACTCGATAGCCCACTGGAACGATGGATCGGTGGCACCCTTTCCGTGGATATACCACCAGCGGGCGGCCTTCAGCACGACGAGCGGATTCGTCGGTGGTTGCTCGCTCGCTAGCCCACGGGTAACCGACTGAATTTCGTCGGGGACCTCTGCTGGGTCTACACTGGCTGTTTGAGTGTTCGGGAGGTCGATTGGAATCTGATCGATTGAGATGTCACTCGGATGGTGCTGTTGACTCATGGAGAATCACTCTCTTGTAGGCTCTCTTTCGAGCCCTCACCCCTTCCGGGGGCGAAAAAACAGCTAGCCGCTCAGACTGGCGGGAAGTGGACGCTTTGTTCGCCGACTAGCTCTTCGAGCTGATTCTGATGCCGATGCGTGAAGTAGCAGTCGTAGCTACAGTACCCACAGATCTCTCCCGTATCGTACTCCGCTACGAAGGGGCCTCGTTTGGTCGTCCAAACGTTTGCGCCGCACTCAGCACACGCTGCACTCTCGATATCAGTCGGTGACGGGCCGCGATACTCGAACTCGATGCCGTCTTCCGTCGTTGTCGATTCGGGCCAAACGCCTCGTGCCCGCCAGAATTCTCGAACCTTCGCGAGACTCCATCGGACGGTTTTCCGGATCGTCATGTGCTCGGCGTCGCGACCGCTGTCGTCCCACCCACTAGCCGTCCAGAACTCGCCGAACTGTGCGCCCCGGTGAAGCCCATTCCAGTCGAGGCCGACGATATCTGCAGGTGGGTCTCCCGTCAGCGTAGGACGGGTAAGCTGTTCGATCACGTCCAGCTGTTTCGACGGACTTCCGCCGAGTATATGGACGCGATGACCACGCCAATCGTGCGGTTCTGAAAACTCGTGAGCGAGCCGGTCAGCGTATCCACGGGAGTACCCGAGAACGAGGTCATCAGGAACCGCATGAATCGCGGCACGGCATTTGGGGACGATGACGAGATCCGATTCTGGGTAGCTCCCTTGGATCTCGCGAGCAGCAGCAACGTATCGGTCCACCTCTTCGACTCCGTAGGCATCACCAATCACCCCGACCTGAGGCTCGTGTTTGAAAAAGCGCTCGACGTACCGCTCAAGGTCTGGATTTCGAAAATCGTTATCGAGCATCCCGACGGGTAACTCTAACGCGTTGAACTGCTGCTGTTGGTAGGAACAGTCCTCTCGAAATCCGGTGAGAAAGCCGAGTCGGAGCGCGTCACATGCAAATGGAACCCGATGGAGAAACGCGACATGGTCTGCCTGTCGAGCAGCTGCAATTTCGCTGGCGGCGTTGCTGGTCGTACTCGCTGTGAGTGCCATGATGAATCAACGCGGGAACTCGCCCCGCGCCCCCTCTTGGGGGAGAAAAACTGCTTCCGACGGCTAGTCGTTAACCAACATCGCTGGCAATTGTGCGATTTACGTTGGTTAATTAGGAGAGAAGATATTGTGAGTGTCTGCTACGTCGCCGGCTCAGAACTGATATCCCGCTTCTAACGGCTCAATCTCTCCCGCTTCGACGAGACTCGTTTTCGAACCTGAATCTTCGTGGAGCAGGTCGACGAGCGCGAACTGCGCACACGCAGTGAACGAACACTCGTCGCTGAGACACCACACGTCGGCATAGACGATGTCCGTGTGTTCGTCTGCGTAGATCGGTTTCCCAATTCCAAGCCGAGATTCGCAGTCGTCACGAGGACAACTCGGCTCGATACGGGTGAACGTTGGATTGTCTTCCGTCATCTCACTTCAGTACGGGAGGTAGTTCGGGGCGATGTCCCCGGTCAGTACGCTACTCTCGAACGCGTCGCTTTCGCTGCCCTCGAGGTCGACAATTCGATAGACTGCATCACCACTCCAGTCACACTCCTCGCTCGAACACACCGCACTAGCCAGGGCACCGTTCTCTGTATCGAGATGGACGCTCTGGAGATCGAGCCGTTCGCTACAGAACGGGCACGTCGCCGGAACTTGCGCATAGCGGTAGCCTGTACTGACGTCGATGTCAGCTTGGCCAGCATCGATTCCACGAAGCCCTTCGACGAGATGGCCGACTCGAGAATGGAATTCGTTGAGAAGCGCGTTGCGGGCTTGCTCATCGACGGGGAGCTCGGCACTATCGAGGGTGATCGTTACTCGATACGTGGTCGTCTCGTTGGTGTCTTTCATTTGGGTCACCTCTGGGGGCATATTTGATTCCCCCGCACCCCTTCGGGGGTGAAAAACGATTTCCGACTGAATCCCACCACGACAGATACGAACCTCGTTCTCAGTGGTTGTCTTCGTCCTCGTTCTCGAACAGACAGCATCCTCCGGCTCGTTCACCGGTGAGTGTTCGTTGATCCTCTGCAGTCTCCGTGAACAGATTCGACTGATCACTCGCAGACGATTGCGTCACTTCTGGACGGTCATCGACGCCGAATCCACTCGCATGCGGGCAATCAATCCGGGAGTCGTGCTCACGATGGTCCACCTCCGCACCAAAATCCTCGAGAGACGTCTCGACGCTCTGCTCGCTCACTTCGAGCTGCCCATCGTCTCTGAATGCGGTCTGATGCTGGATGTTGATCTCTGGTCGGTCGCTCATCTGGATTGAGCCTCCACCCATTGGAGGCTCCGAAAAACAGCGATTACGAGCTGACTCACCCCTCTTGTGAGCGGATCTCTTGTGCCCGACGTTCGAGACGTCGGAGTATCAGAACCCGTCCGCGGTTCGCATTCTCGTAGGCAACACACGCTCGAAGCGTTTCCATGTCGTTGATCGTCACGATACCGGCGTTGATGAGGCGCGTGTTCGGTGGTTCGAGACGCTGCTCTGGTGTTAGGCCACCCGATTCTACAGATTGATCTGACGAATCGCTCACTGGTGTTCGCCTCCGCGCCCTCAAGGCGGCGACAAACAGCACCTGCTCACTCTCTGTCGGGCTCAACTTCGGCGACGGCCACTCACAGATACCGCCGCTGTTGCTGTTGCAGTGAGCGCTATCTCACTCCTGTTGCCGCTTGAGGAACTCGAGAAGCGTCTCGATATCATCTGCCGAGGCTGAGGATTGACCGAACATGCTCTTGAACCGGTGATCGAGCCCGCCCTCCTCGATGAACGCTTGTGCCTCACTGAGCTGTTCCCGAAGAGCATCAGCATCGCCGCGATGCAGGTGCGTCTCGACCATGTCGAGGTCGATCGACGGAATGGCAGCGAGGACATCAGCGAGATCCGTTTTTCGACCACTATGGAGCTTGGCCGCGACGAGTACTTCTCCGTCGGCTGCTCGTGCTGTCGTCGACCGAGTGCCGCCTGAAATCGTCGTCGGGGAACTGTGCGTGCGCAGATAGTCGAACGACCACTCTGCTTCGGTCTGTCGGCAGCCGAGGCCATTCACCAGGATGTCTACGCCGACCGGGTGAGGAAGCCCCTCAGTGCGCTCGAAGAGTTCGATTTCCCGATTATAGATCGTCTCTTCTGGGGGAACTTCGAGATCGGCCTGTCGCTCGAAGCCGCGTGCTTCGAGAAAGGCAACGACTTCATCGTAGTCGTCTGGGGCGATGACGAGGTCGAGGTCGGTCGAGAACCGCGTCTCGAACTGACTAATTGCGTAGCCTCCAACGAGGACGAACCCGATGTCTGACTGCTCTAGTTCTTCGAGGACTTCGATGAGCGCCTCGCTTCGGTCTTCTTGACTCATGTTCAGGCTGGCTCCATCCGGTAGGCTGCGTCCGTGTCGACGTCGTCGTACATCCGGCCGAGCATATCGAGTGCCGACTCGAAGGTCGCGTAGTACTCGTTTGCGAACGCCACGGTTTCCTGGAGCGGGATGACGGGCCGTCCATCGACCATCTCGGCATCGATCTGTGACCGTGGCTCCAGAACAACCTGAATGGCGCCATCGAGGTCGTCAGCGGACTGGCGCTCTTCCGCAGTCGGGATTCCGAATCGGTCGAAGAACGCCGTCCAGGCGTCGAGGTCGGACTCGTGGACGGCGATGAACAGCGGATAGTCCGCCGGGTCGCGAGCGACTTGGTAGCCACCGCGAGTCCAGACATAGACTGCATCGATGGCGGTGAACGCGTAGCTCATGCCGGCGAACTGGGGAAGGACGTACGTCTCCGAAATCGATGGCGGCGAGGTGGTTGCTGCCGCCGTCAGGAAATCGAGGCCGACGTCGCGGAGCGTCTGATCGACGAGCTGGAGGCCATCATCGTACGCGATGTATCCCGCCTCTTCGAGGCGGTTCACGACGCGCCGAATCGTCTCGCGGTTCTCGTCGATCTTTCGCGCGACGCCGGAGATGGAATCTCCTGGGTCAAGCGCGAGGATGACCTTGAGTTCCTTTTCACCGCATACTTCGTACATCCTATGGTTACACAATTCTGTGCAACACCCAAAAGAATTACTCTTCGTGTGGGTCTCCTGGCTGGATCTGGCGAGCGTCCTCGGCGAGGTCGTGGATGTACGCGCGGAGGGTTTCCATGTCCTCGCGGGCCTCCTCGAGCGTTTTCGCCTTCACTTTGGCTGTGACCTTGTCCTGATCGCGGGTGCCAGTACCGCGAGTGAGCTTCACGGTGAGTGAGACGCCGACATCGCTTCGCTCGACGTATTCAGTAGGCGTCTGTCGCGCACTCTTCTCGGTCGATTCTACGTTCGTACGGGACTGC
This sequence comes from Halogranum roseipondis, assembly GCF_059695585.1. NCBI lineage: Archaea > Methanobacteriati > Methanobacteriota > Halobacteria > Halobacteriales > Haloferacaceae > Halogranum > Halogranum roseipondis. The sequence continues at coordinate 151,062 of NZ_JBUEED010000007.1, read as the reverse complement.
TGGGTGGGTTCTGACATAGATTGCTCTCTGTGAACGTTAGTTGACGGACGGTGCGACTGGTTCGCCGACTGTCTCACGAAGGGCTGTATCGATCTCTCGTCCGGTGAGTCGCCAGCAGCCGTCTGGTTCTGTACACTCCAGCTGGCTCACCACCTCGGTCTTGAAGGACATGTACTCCGCCAGTGCCACCTCCTCATCGTCGGTGTGATCGAGCAGGAGCGCGAGCGCGAGTTGGGCCGGGCCGCTCCCACCATATCCCCATTCGAAACCCGAGGGACTGTGATTCGCCAACTCGAGACTCCGATCGAGTGTGAGCTGTTCCTGGTCAGGATGTTTCTCGACGATGGCGCGGCCTCGACGACGGTAGCCGACGTAGACGATGTCGGCGTCAGCCGAGGCGCGTGGCTGTTCGTGCGAGTGTGAGTCGGTAAATCCACTCATAGGTCTGTTCGCGGGTTGCTCGTTCGAGCACCCCCGCACCCCTCAGGGGGCGAAAAACCTCTCTGCGGTCGCCTGAATCGTCGAGTGCAGACTTACACCGCACTCAGCACAATGAGACCGAAATCAGCTACACGACGTCTCTTGGAGGTACTCCTCGCCCCAGGCGTCCATCGCTTTGATCACGGGTTCGAGCGAGGCACCCTGTTCGGTCAGGGAGTACTCCACCCGGAACGGTTTCTCGCTCACGATCGCTCGATTCACGAGACCATTGTCTTCCAAATTCTCAAGGCTGTTCGAGAGCACGGTACTGGAGATCGACTCGATCTCGTCTTTGAGCGCATTGAACCCGAGCGGGCCGTGATCGAGCAGTCGGTGGACGATGACGGGATGCCATTTCTTCCCGATGAGATGGGCTGTACACGTCACCGTACACCAGTCGTCGTCAGCACACCACGACGCAACGCACTCTTCGTCTTCGATTGCTCTACTCATTCGTTACTCGCGATAGTGAATGTGGACCTATTATTATGACGCTACTAAGTTGCTATTCCTGAGTTGGTGGGGAATCCATAGCTAGTTAGCAACCAGTACTCCCTCAGCACCAGCTTCGCTTACGCTTATCCGGATTCTTGGACACCTCTCAGTATGGAAGACGCCGCTGTCGATCGTATTCAGGCACTGCGGCAGGCGATACCGGAGTGGGTTCACATTGGTCTTCGTCTCGTTCTTGTCGCACTCGTCGCGAAACCAGCACTGAGCAAGTTCGTCACCCACGAGAATTCAGTTACCTTCTTCGATGCAATTGGGATGCCCGCCCCTCAGTTGATGGTCATCATTGCAGGCATCATCGAGGTCGGGGCAGTTCTCCTGCTATTGGTTGGCGTCGGTGAGCGCCTTGCGGCTGTGTCACTCATTCCGGTGATGTTCGTCGCCATATTGTACGTGGGACCAGACTGGAAGAACCTCAGCGTATTGGTCGGAGCGCTTGCACTACTCGTCCTGCAGACTGAGGTGGACGCCGTCTGGCGCCCTGCTGATCGACTACGCGGTTAGGTCACCCTCACGTAGTATGGGTCGTTGACTCCGTCAGTCCGACCTTGTCTTAGCCTTATTTGGTCGCTCACAGTTGCTTCGAGTGTGACACAACATAGGCTCCGAGCGGGGTTCGGCTACGGTGTAATCGCGACGATTGCGATGTCAATTCTCATGCTCCTCGCAGTAGTTTCGGGGAAGTCGCCGATGCCCCAGCCGATTCCAAAAGCAATGGTTGCACAGCTTTTCGGCAGCGGTCTCCCGAAACCCATGGTGATGGCGCTCGCCGTGGGACTCCATCTCGGATATGGTGGTGCATTCGGCGCAGTCCTCGCACGAGTTGCGCGCCCCGTGACGATTGGAAAGGGCCTCGCGCTCGGTGTCGGTCTCTGGATCCTGATGCAGGTCGCATTCCTGCCGTTTCTCGGGTGGGGCCTGTTTGGCACGGCGATCACGCCGAGAATCGCGGTTGCCACGCTTGTCCTGCACCTCGTCTACGGTGGCGTGCTCGGCTGGGCGCTGGATCGCCACACAGTGTCGACGAGTGGTGAATCGGTCACGACCGCTGACTGACGAGACTCGGTTAGCTCGCGCTAACTGGGTCAGGGAACCCTTGTCTTAGCTTTACGGTGATTCCGTTCCGAGTAGAGAGTAGGTATGACTGCTGTGTTGAATAGGGGTACGGCGTAGGGATCAGAGCGGATCACAGAGTTGTTCGATGTTGATGATGGCGAACATCAGGACGATTTCACGGAACTCTCGATACCAGGTTTGCGCTCGCACGGCATCGCCGAGCGAGCGCTTCACGGACGAATACGACGTTTCAGCCATCCAACGCTGGGTGTAGCCACGCTCTCGAATGAGCGCGTTGTTGCTGAGCGCGTTCGCAGACGATCCACGGTAGTGAATCAACGGTTCCACGCTGAGGCTGTAGAACTCGTATTCAGAGTGCCAATCCTGGAAGCCGTTATCAGCAGCGACTGTATGCAGGTCGTCCGCGTTCCGGCGGACGACCTGCGGCCCTGATTTCGTATCATGTGGCCACTGCGCGTGGCACTGCACGTCAAGAACAGCGAGTGACGCTGTATCGGTCAATGTCGTCACTTTCATCGTCTCAACCGTCTGGTTCGACCGATCGAGATAATGCGCAGAGGCGTGGCCTCGATCAAAAAACGTGCTGTCGAGAGCGGCGAATCCAGACTGCGGGTGTTGCTGCGCTGAAACGCGCAGCAACGCCCGCCACACCCACATCTTGAACCGATCGAACGACTTGTTCAGCGTCGTGTAATCTGGGACGTCGCTCCTGTTCAACTCAAGGACGTCCCGTATGTCACCCATGTACTTCAGCCGATTTGCGGTTTCTCGGAAGCTGTGCTCCTCTTCGAGCCGAAACCCGTGAATAACGACGTGCTTCCAGCGGGCGAACCCGCCGGTGGCGGGCTCGCCCGCGTGCTTTCCCAAGGCTTGTTTGGCTAGACGCTTGAACCACTCAACGAAGTCGAGGAGATCGACTTCCACCATACCCGACCTCCTCGGCTTCATCCTTACTGATTTGACGGTCTATCCCGACGCCGTCTGTCTATTCAACACAGCAGGTATGACCGCAATCGAAATCGAATACTGCGTGCCGTGTGGATTGCTCGAGCCCGCGATTGAAACCCAGACGCGGCTTCTGAACGAATTCGGCCAGGATCTGGACGGGGTCACCCTCACCCCTGGCCACGGTGGCGTCTTCGTCGTGACCGCCGATGGCGAGACCATCTGGGACAAAGAGGTACACGGGGCTGACCTTGATTTGGAACTCATCGTCGAGACGATCGATGACCGACTCCCGGCAGAAGCCTAATTCCCTGTATCCATGCTCGAACTCTACCAAGCAGAGGGCTGTGGCTACTCGAAAAAAGTCCGTGAAGCGTTGACCGAGTTCGGTGTCTCATACGTCATTCACAACCCGCGAACCGCTGCGGGTGAGACGCGAAACGAACAGACTCACGACGAACTCCGAACGCTAGGTGGACAGGATCAGATTCCGTTCTTGGTTGACCATCAGCGTGGCGCCACGATGTACGAAAGCGACGATATCGTCGACTATCTGGAGGAACACTACGCATGACTACTGCCGTCGAAGATGATTGCCCGATCTGCAACTCCTCACAGCGGGCGAAAGAGCGGTTCGCAGTAGCCAAAGTCGCTGAACATATCCTCGAGAAGGCCCGACGAGACCAGAATCATCAGCAGTGGATCGATGAGCACACCACGAACGGCACGCTCGCCGAGATTCGAGAGGCTCTCGAACACCACGATCGCCCTCGGCAATAGCTGATGGTTGGCACCGACGGTACACCTGATCGGTCGTGGCAAATTGTCAGTGTCTTCCCGTTATGGACCTCATTTCGGAAAGCAACTAGTCCTCCTTCTGGGAGGATCGAGCATTGACAGCCACGAGAGAACTATCAATGCGAACTTACACCTGTCGTCCCAAATTAGCTATAATGAGTGAGCTTGGGTGGTTCTTCGGCGGTGCCGGACTGCTGTTCGTGCTTCACCCAAGCGCCGCTGCTCGATATCCCGACAGTGACCCAGACGGTCAACGACTGGTTCGCTACGTTGGCGCACCCACCTTGGTGGTTCTTGGACTACTGATCTCCCTCGAAACCACAATTCAATAACGACAGTGACTATCTTATGACACGACTCTCGAAACAGTGGATTCAGCACAACCAGGTCGGAGTGTACGCCGTCGCCGTCCTCCTCGCGATCGGGATCGGTCTTGGACTGCCGGGCGCGAGTTCCATTCTGGAACCGCTTATCAATCCCGTCCTCGCGGTGCTATTGTACGTGACGTTTCTGGAGATCCCATTCGTTCGGATTCGGCGGGCGTTCCGGAACGGCCGGTTCATGGCGGCTGCGCTCGGGATGAACTTCGTGGTTGTCCCGGTTGTCGTGTTCGGACTCACCCGATTTCTCCCGCAGGAGCCGGTACTCCTCGTCGGGGCGTTCATGGTGTTGCTGACGCCGTGTATCGACTACGTCATCACGTTCACAGACCTCGCGGACGGGGATGCCGAGCAGATCACTGCCGCAACGCCGGCACTGATGCTCGTTCAGTTGCTGTTGCTCCCGCTGTACCTCTGGCTGTTCATGGGCCAGCAGGTGGCCGAGTTCATTGAAGCTGGTCCGTTCATCGAGGCTTTCGTCGTCATTATCGCGCTGCCGTTGGCGCTCGCCTGGGCGACCGAACTCTGGGCAGATCGATCGGACCGTGGTGAAGCGTGGCAGGAGACGATGGGCTGGTTGCCGGTGCCGATGATGGGGGTGACGCTGTTCGTGGTTATTGCCTCCCAGCTGCCACGCGTCCAGGATTCGATCGGGCAAATCGCGGCTGTCGTTCCGGTGTACGTGGCATTCCTCGTTATCATGCCGCTGCTCGGTCGACTCGCTGCTGGACTGCTCGGAATGGACGTCGGTGAGAGCCGTGCGCTCGTATTCACGTCCGTGACGCGGAACTCGCTGGTTATCCTTCCGCTGGCACTGGCGTTACCGTCGGGGTATGCGCTCGCGCCGGCGGTCGTCGTGACGCAGACGCTCGTCGAACTGACCGGGATGGTCATCCTGACCCGAGTTGTTCCGGGATGGCTCTTGCCGGACGCCCCATCCCCGATTCCGTTGGGCACGTAATAGACGGATATGGCGGGATGTCTGCTCGTGTGCGTTTCTCCCGTCGGTATCGATCGACGACGAACAGTACGTTCGTCGGTGTCGGTAACGCCGCTCGAAGTCACATAGAACTTCATACGGGGCGAGCGGATCGCTGCGACGCTGTCGATTAGAATGCGTGGCTTCGCCGCTCGCGGTGAGCGCTAGATGCAGTCATTCTGGGCCTCTGCCCATTCGAGGAGTGGGTCAAGTCGCTCGCGAAGTTCGTCACCTTTCTCGGTGAGTTCGTACTCGACGCGGGGTGGGATCTCCGCGTACTGTTCGCGGGCGAGAAAGCCCGCTTCAACGAGGTCATCAAGACGAGTCGACAGCGTCGAACTGCTCACCTCGCCGAAGGTCTCCTCGATCTCGCCGTATCTCGCAGGCCCGATCGCGCCGACAACGCAGATCACTTGCATCGCGTACCGCCGACTGAGCAGATCCATCACGCCGCCCAAAGGGCAGTAGCAGGTAGTCTCTGTGTTCTGTATCTCTGGGACGTCAGGTGACGAGTCTGGTGTTTCTGCCATAGCTTTCATTCGCCGAATTTGGTGCAATACTTCGGACTTGACAGTATAAACACTGCCGTATTCAAAGTAATTGTGTATCATGAGTCAAAACGACTCGTCACGAGAGGTTGCATGTACGCTCACTGAAGAACAGGAGCGAGAACGGAGTGCAAAAGTCCACTCGCGTCTCATTTCCCACTACGTCGGGTATATGGAAACGGAAGATGGACTGGCCATTCGGTTCGATGGAACCGACGAGTCGCTTCCCGCGGTTGCACAGTTTACCGCGTCGGAATTGCAGTGCTGTGCATTCGCCGAGTACGAGATCACGGTCACACCGCCGTACGAGGAGACCGTGTTGACAATCACTGGTCCCGATGGAACGCGACAGATGTTCCGCGACGGACTGGTCGACCGACTCGAGGCCGAGACCGCATAGTCCCCCTCTGGTATCGAGCTGGAACTCACTTACGCGACTGTCTTCCCTCCCGCTCGTGTCAGTAAGTACGAGGCCGCTAACGATCGAAGCGAGGGTGAGCAATCGGTCACCCCATAGTTCTGATCGTGGGATCTTTGTTCGAGCACGCCGCATTCCTCAGGGGATAGGAAAAACGCCTCTATGTGGCAGAACTAGATGTCTTTCGTGGCTGCCGGGACCTCAGTCGGACGTATCGAATTCCTCGAACAGCGCGATAACCCGCTGTTCGATCTCATCGCGAATGTCTCTGACTCGATCGAGAGATTGTCCGTCTGGATCCTCAAGCGCCCAGTCGCGCACATCGACGTCACTCCCGACTTCCCCGACGTCAAGCGTCGAACAACCCATCGTCGCGACGTAATCACACGACTGGAGTTCGTCGATCGTGATCTCCCGAGGCGTTCGATCAGAGAGATCAAACTCGACCTCGTCCATTACCTTGATCACTTCCTCGTGGACGTGCTCTGCTGGATGCGTCCCACCGGTCAGGATTTCGACCTGCTCGGTAAGACCACGGCGGTCGCGCTCGCGCTCTGCGAACGCGGTGGACATCTGCGAGCGGCCAGCATTCTGGACGCACATGAAGGCGATACGAACCGGGTCAGTGGTGTCAGTAGTGGTGGACATTGGGTGGGTGGTGATTAGTCGTCAGTAGTCGGTTCGGACGTAGACGAGTTCCGGCGGCCAATCTCAGAGCCGCCCCAATCGAGTTTCCGCTGGAAGTAGAGGGCGACGTTGACCAGCGCAAGTAAGACCGGGACTTCGATGAGCGGCCCAATGACGGTCGCGAAGGCAACGCCGGAGCCCACACCGAACACCGCCACGGCGACGGCGATCGCCAACTCGAAATTATTCGAGGCAGCCGTGAATCCGATCGCGGTTGTCGTCGAGTAGTCTGCACCGATGCCCTTGCCCATGCCGAAGCTCACGAGGAACATCACGACGAAGTAGATCGTCAGCGGCACGGCGATCAACAGGACATCTGCGGGCGCAGCCATGATATTCTCGCCCTGCGTGGCGAACATCACAATGATGGTGAACAGCAGTGCGACCAGCGTCAGGGGGTCGATTTTCGGGATGAACGCCTCCTCATACCATTCTTCGCCCTTGGTCCGCGTTCCGACGTAGCGGGTGAGAAAGCCCGCCGCGAAGGGAATACCGAGGAAGACGACGATCGCCTCGAACACCTGCATCGGGGTGATATCGAAGGTCGTAATCCCGGCAACGAGCGTCTCCATCCCGAGGAGCGGCGGCAGGAACAGCGCGAAGAACCAGACGTACACGCCGTAGGTGAGGATTTGGAACAGGCTGTTGAACGCGACCAGCCCAGTTACGTATTCGGTCGAGCCCTCGGCGAGTTCGTTCCAGACGAGGACCATTGCGATACACCGTGCCATTCCGATGAACACGAGTCCGAGGAAGAACTCGGGTCGGGCCGGCAGGCCAGGAACGAGCCCGCTGAAGAAGATGACCGCCAGCGCGAACATCAGGGTCGGGCCGATGAGCCAGTTCTGGACGAGACTCAATCCGAGCACCCGCCAGTTGCTGAATACGGTTCGGAGCTGGGAATAGTCTGCCTTCGCCAGCGGGGGGTACATCATCAGTATGAGGCCGATTCCCACGAGATGGAGGTTCTGAATCGGCTCGGTGACCGACGGGGCGACGTAGCCAAGCCCCACGCCGATGGCCATCGCGCCGAAGATCCAGACGGTGAGATACTTGTCGAGGAAGTCCATCGACCGGGGATCCCCACAGCTCTCACAGTCGCAGTTCGGCCCGTGCTCGTGAGCGTCGACGTTACTCATCGCTCACGCTTCCTTCGAGGACGGTGACAAGGGCGACTGCGCGGTTGGTTGCCCGGTACTTCTTCCAGCGACCGTCCTTCCGCCCGGAGACGAGTCCTGCGTCAACGAGCGCCGAGAGCGCATGGCTGAGTCCGCTCTCGCTCACATCGACGACCGCATTCAACTCACAGACGCAGAGTTCCTCCTCGGCAGCGACGAGAACACGAACGAGCGTATAGCGTGTCTCGTTGGCGAGTGCTGAGAGGACGTCAAGTTCGGCATCAACCTGCGCGGGGCCGAGCGCAGCTTCCAATGTTCCGAGTTCGTTGAGCCGTTGGTCGATGTCCTCGCTTCGACACTCCCCGAGTTCGTCTTCGAGATAGCGTCGTAATCGATCTGTGGCTTGTGCCATTGGAGATTACTTGAGAAATGATTCAATTAGAGCTTTCGGTAACAGCTGGGGAGAACGTGAATAGGTGCCGATATAGCCGCTTTATGATCATCCAGTTGAAGGCCGACCGGACTAAATTAGTTGAGTAGCTATTCAAGTATCACATGGCGAGCGAATCGACTACTCGAACTCGTGTCGCCTCCCGTGCAAGTGACGCTACTCGAAAACAGCGTGATGGAACGAAGTTTACTGGCGGATTCGGCCAACGAACTGGCGAGTCTGATTTGCTCTTCGTCAAGGGGCAACTCCCGAAACGGGATGGATCGGTCGCAGGCGATGCCTCTGCGTCGAAACAGATAGAACTCTCCTTGGAGAATTTACTTAACGGGTGAGGAGAAAATGGTTGGCAGTATACCTGTTTCACTCAGGCGGGCAGGTCGTACCCAGCGTTGTGAATTGCTTGCCGGACTGTCTTCTCTGTCTCAGCAGGAGCAGTAACGTCGACTGTGCCGCTTTCATGGTCGGCTTCGACTCGGTGAATGTCCTCGATCTGCTTGACGGCGTTCGCGACACGCTCTTCACAGCCGGTGCAACTCATCCCGTCTACCCGCAGTGTGTACTGATTCATAGGGATGCATAGCCTCCGGCGATGGTTAACCCTTTCGAGAGTTATGATAGCGATACAATTTCTATTGGAGCTCTCGTAGCATTCGAACTCATGGCTGAGACGAGATTAGGAAAGTAATTCTGTGAGGTCTCCCTCCTCGCCGAGATCGATGAGGGCCTGGTTGATGAGTTCCCGAATGATGAACTCCTCGTAGTGTTGCGTACTACAATATTCGCAGGGTTTCATCTCTTTGGCGACGGCCTCGATCTCGTTACCGTGCTCCGCTATCAGTTGTTCGATGAGCGTCGCGAGTTCGGTGTTCACCAGTGCAGACGCACCGGCCAACGTGGTTTCAGCATCGCCAGGGAGGTCGTAGGAGAAGATGCGTGTGTTCGATTTGTAGTATTTGCGCGTGCCACCGCCGGCTTCCTCGAGCCGAGCGAGTTCGACCATACCAGCGTCTTTCAAGACCTTCACGTGGTGACGGACGGTCGTTTCGGCCTTCTCCTCGTGGCGACGTTCAAGCTCCGCGTGTATCTCCTCGATCGTCATCTCGCGATCGGTGAGCATATCGAGGATCTTCGCTCGGACGTCATTTTCGAGGGCTTTCGCTTTCGTGGGGTCGGTTGTGATGACGTTCTTGATTCGAACGTCCTCCTCGAGGAGCGCCATTACCCCATCCTAGAGGTGCTAGAAGGATAATATTGTCGGGACGGAATCTAAATCGGTTCGATTAGAATAGTATCGATACAACTCTAGTCGTAATAGGTAAGGGTGAGCCGTGCGTACATCGACTCAATGGCGAACAAACACGTGCAGTACAACATCGGCGGGATGAGCTGTTCGTTCTGCGCTGAGACCATCAATAAGGCGTATAGCCGGACTGAGGGCGTCGAAGGCGTCGACGTGAGTCTCGCCCATGAGGAGCTCCTCGTCGAGTACGACGACGAGGTGCTCTCGGAGGCCGAAGTGAAAGACGTCATCCGGGACCTCGGGTACACCATCCGTGACCCCGACAAGGAGAAGCGCTTCGAACAGCAACAGGCGGAACTCGACGAGGGACGCCGTCACCTCTGGATCAGTGGCATCGCGTCGATTCTCACCTTCGGGCTGATGGCTGTGATGATCGCCCGCAACGGTTGGAACATCTTCGCGGAGACCGACGCCCGTTGGATGTGGTACGGGTCGCTGGCACTTGCGCTCGTGACGATGTTCGGTCCGGGGCGCTACATCAAGGAGAAGGCCTGGCAAAGTCTCCGCAGGGGTATCTTCAACCAGCACGTCCTGCTCGAAGCTGGCGCATTCGCCGGGCTCGCCGGTGGCTTTCTCGGCTGGTTCGTGTTCACCGGCTCCGGCTTCCCGGTGGTCCACTTCTTCGCCGTCTCGACGTTCATCACTACCTACCATATCCTCTCCGAGTACACGAGTCTCATCGTCCGTACTCGGGCTTCGCGGGCGGTCAACGATCTCATGGACCTCCAACCCGACACGGCCCGTCGCGTCACTGAGGACGGAGAGATAGAGGACGTCGCTGTCGACGACCTCGCGGTCGGCGACCGCGTGCGCGTCAAACCGGGCGAGAACGTCCCCATCGATGGGACGGTCCTTGAGGGCGAGTCAGCCGTCGACGAATCAGTCGCAACCGGGGAATCAGCACCGGTCGACAAACAGCCCGGCGACGAGGTGATCGGCGGCAGCGTCAACGAAACAGGTACGCTGCTTATCGAGGTGACCGCTGTCGGCGACGACGCGTTCCTGAACCAAGTCGCCCGACAGATCGAGGAGGCGCGAGCGATGAAGCCGGGGATCATCCAGTTGGCCGACCGGATTCTGAAGTACTTCGTCCCCGGCGTGCTCTCGATTGCGGTTGCATCGTTCCTCTTCTGGACGGTCGTCCCAACCGTCGTTCCCGGGACGATTCTCGGGACGGGACCACAGTTCGAAACAGCAGCGTTCGCGGCGCTCGCGGTGCTCGTCCTCGGGTATCCGTGTGCGCTCGGGATGGCGACGCCGTTGGCGCTCATCCGTGGCGGTGGGGAAGCTGCCAGACGCGGTATTCTGATGCGCAGTGGCGACGCCTTCCAGGTCTATCGTGATGTCGACACCATCGTCCTCGACAAAACCGGGACTATTACGAGAGGCGAACCTGCCGTCGCGCAAATCGTCGGCGTTGGCGACCATGCTGAAGTCGATGTCCTTCGGACGGCTGCAAGCGCGGAGGCGTTCAGCGAACACCCACTGGCGGACGCCGTTCTCGACTACGCCGACGCACAGGATGTCAGGTTCCCCGACCCAGAGAAGTTCGACAGCATCACCGGCAAGGGCGTTCGCGCAACTATCGATGGTGATGACGTATTAGTCGGCAAACCGGGCTGGCTCGAAGCCGAAGATGTCGATGTGACTGCCGGCCAGGATGCGATCGACGCGTTGCAAGCAGACGGACTGACCACTATCGGTGTGGTTGTGAACGGGGAGCTAGTCGGCCTCGTCGGTATCGGTGACGAGATCAAATCTGACGCCGTCGAGACTGTCAACCGCATTCTGAATGCGGGCATTGACCCGGTGATGATCACGGGCGACAACGAACGCACCGCTCAGACCGTCGCCGACGAGGTCGGCATCGAGCGAGTGATGGCGAACGTCCTCCCCGACGACAAGCGAGACGAGATACGTCGCCTCCAGAAGGCAGACGAACGGGTGGCGATGGTCGGCGACGGCATCAACGACGCGCCCGCGCTCACGCAGGCGGATATCGGGATCGCCATCGGCGCGGGCACCGACATCGCCATCGAGTCAGCGGACGTCGTGCTGATGGGTGACCGCCTCGGCGGCGTAATGGACGCCTACGAGATCGCACAGACGAGCTATTCGAAGACGCGTCAGAACCTGATCGCAGCGTTCAGCTTCAACGGTATCGGCGTCACAGCGGCGACGACGGGCCTCGTTCACCCGGTGTTCGCGATGCTCGCGATGATTTCGTCGGTATCGCTGGTGCTCGCGAACAGCTTCGCTGGACAGCTACTCTCCGGCGAGGGCATCAAGACGGACTTCAGCGTCGAAACACAGGAGACCGAAGGCCGTGATGAGGGATCAGAAACTGTCGATACAGAGGCGGACACGGACGGCGTGATGTCCGACCCAGCCGACGCGGAATCCGCATCCGAGAGAGTCGACGAGACGCGGGGCCGTGAAACTGTCACGTTCGCCGTCGACCTGAACTGCGGAGGTTGCGAGGATCGGCTCACCGAGGCATTACGGGACCACGATGGCGTCCGTGACGTGGACGCTGATTCGGAGACTAAACGCGTCTCGGTCACGTTCAATCCGCACGTGACGGCCGCTGACGACCTGGAAACTGTCATTGTCGAACTCGGCTACACCGTCGACCGACAGTCGCTAACGACCGCGGAGTAACGTACGGCACAATATTACACCACTACGAATACTATGATACCGATACAAAAATCATCAAAACGACTAAGTCGCTTCTTGCCGAACCTCCTGAGTGGATGGTCGGTCATGACGTGATTGGAACGACCGTCGGGTGACCTGTGAAGGTCACCGGAACGACACGCCGTCCCAAGTACCACCGTTAATACATACAGCAAACAATCATGCCAGAGCGAGATTCTACCGGCGTCGATCGACGTTCCGTAATGCAAGCATTCGGCATAACGGGCCTCTTCGGCCTCACAGGATACGCTGCTCCCGACTCTCAACAGATGCAATCACCACAGTCACAACAGCACAGCGAGGCGGCAGACGAACAGACCACTGATACCGACGCCCAAATGTTCGAACGGATTCCCGCCATCGATCTTCCGGTCATCGACGGGTATCACAACTGCGACAAGGTATGGTTCATTCACACGAGCGCGTCGAGCGAGAAGATGGCAGAACGGTTGACGAAGATGGTGAACTACCCGACGTTGCACGTCCCCCGGTTGACGGAGATCGTCAATGCCGACGAGCTGGCTGACATCTACGTTTTCAAAAACGGGATCGACCAGAGTGACGTGGACCCATGGGGCGGCGGGCCGTTCGGCTATCAGATCGACATCCTCGATTCAGTCCCCGGTGAAGAGACGTACACACCACTCCGACATCCACACGTCGTTACGTGGAAAGAGGACGCAGAGCCAGAAATCCTCAAATCAGTCGACCAACTGATGGCAGCGAAACAGGCAGGGCGACTCACAATCAAGCCGACGGACGTCGTCGTGACCGCGCCCGTGGTGAGCTGGCCCGGTGACCCGTTCGGACAGAATCTGCATATGGGTATGGGCCCCTCCGACACGATGCAGCAGATGTCCCAGATGATGGAACAAATGTGTGAACAGAACGGCGGGATGAATCGATCGGAACAACCGTAAGAAAAGTACAGTCATTCATTTGTAGACGGACTAGGTAACCACTCACTGCATTCTAAGGGTGATCGCGGTGGTTCGACGGATACCAGTGCGCTCGAGAGCTCAAGAGCGTTCCGCGTTAGGAGGGCGACCGCCCCGACGAAGAAGAGTGACCCGACCGGCGACGTCGGGTCGACAAATGCCCAGTACAGCGGGCTTGCTGTCAGTCCCAGAACCGAACTCGTAAGTGCATATGCGGCAGGGCCACAGCAACAGCAGGCAGTCGCTCCAGTCGTCGCGACCGACCCGAGGACTCCACCGGTGGAGTTGACGGAGAGATTGCGCTGCCAGACGCTCGTCACGAGCGCGGTGTTTACAGCCACGAGGCCGACGAGCAATCCGATGAGAAGTGCTGTCCCGATCGACATCGCCCCGGCGAGTGGGATCGACGGGAGGTAGAATTCGACGGCTGGCCAGACGACTAACGGATCTGCGAACTCCGCTACGGTGACGAACGCCGTCGTCGGTGCATTTACCCCCTCATCGGGGTTGACCGTGAACAGGCCCGCAGAGAAGAGGAGAAAGACCGTCACCAGAGAGGCGACGAGAAGACTGACCCGTCGAGCGAGGGCACCAACGTCTCCCGTGAGAGCGGGCCACACGCCGTTCCACAAGATGTACCCGACGGTCAGTGGGACGGCGAGCGTAATGAGATAGCCCAGTGGATGGGCCAGCCCCGCTCCTGGTAGGAGGGTTGGGTACAGCACCCATAGTCCCAATAACACCCCGAGAACGGAATACTGGGGGCGATCGACCCACCGAGACACCCCGAAGACGAGCGTTGCGGTCAGTATCCCAAAGCCTGCCAGTCCAGAGAGGATCGGGAACCACGTCCGACCGACAGAAGCGGTACTAATCGGTTCGATCTGAATCTGCGTGAGCCCGATGACTCCGACGAGTGTGACGACGAGACCGAGGAGAACGCTGGAGAGCGTTCGATACGGGCGGGCGGACCAAATCGTTCGGTCGAAGTGGAGGCTTCCGGTGATGATACCGAGTCCAGCGAGGACAACCGCCAGCAGCACCCAGTGTGGCGTTCCTGCGTGAACAGTTCCCTCGTGTGCGGCCACTGTTGGAACCATCGTCAGGGTCCCTCCTGCGGCTACAGATATACTGGCCAATCGTGAGAGACGAGTACGTCCGGTTTTCATTGGTGGGATAAGCGGTAGTGGAGTACGACCCCAATCGCTACCAGCGGAAGTGCAGTTACTACCATCGTCACGAGCAACCCTTCGACTCTACCGATTGTTCCATTCACGACGGTCGCTCCTGCGAGGCTTCCTCCCGTGACCGCAACCCCACCGACGAGGGTAGCGGTACCGGCACAACAGAAACTGAGGACGCCCGCTACTCCAAGTATCCCCCACCGATTCGCGTCCGCCGATTCAGACATTGGAGGTTCCTCCGAACTGATGGTAGCCAAGTGCGAGTAGCGCCATGGTGAGCCCGCCGACACCCACGACACCGAGATACGTCGCCCCTGTCGAGAGTCCGACCGTCGCTGCGAGCCCTGAGACGATCACGGCACCCCCCAAGAGTTCGATTCCGAGACAGCAGACTGCAATACCACCGAGTCCTGCGTACGGAAGAAGTGACTCGGCGTCACGCTCGTCAGGCATCGGAATCGGTGTCGGAGTCGGTGTCCGTGACGATTTCACAGCCGAGGACGCTCTCGATGTTCTGCCGAATGCAGTCGTCGGCGAGCGCGACCATCTTTGCGGCTTCGGGGCGGCTCACGGTGTAGTACTTCTTTCGCCCGTCGCGTTCGGCGTCGACGAGCTGGCAGTTCTTCAGACACTGGAGGTGGTGAGAGACGAGATTTGTCTTCCGGTCGGTCCGTTCGCACAGCTCAGTCACGTTCAGCGGCTCATCCGCCTCGAGGAGCGTCTGGAAGATCCGGAGGCGGGTCGGGTCGCTCAACGCCCCGAAGATGTTGGCTCGCGCTTCGTTTACGTCGGCGGTCGACTGAAGGAGCTGGATACTCATTACAATATATACTGGAACATCGAGTAATAGACGTTTCGGATGATTCTGTCACCCTGGTGTGGCTATCATCGATTCGAAGCCAGAATCTTAATAACCACAATACTCTAATGACCATTAGAATGAGTGCTGAGACACACTACGATCTCGTGGTTCTCGGTGGCGGCGCAGCGGCGTTCGCTGCGATTACCGAAGCCAGCAGCCGTGGCCTCTCGACCGCCATGGTCAACACTGGACTCCCGCTCGGTGGAACGTGCGTCAACGTCGGGTGCGTCCCGAGCAAGCACCTCCTCGCCGTCTCGGAGACCGCGTACGAGCCACCGAACAACCCGTTCGACGCTGTTCGGTACAGCAGTGATGAACCCACCATCGATTGGTCGGCTGCGCTCGATGAGAAAGATCGACTCGTTGGTCAGCTTCGCCAGGAGAACTACGTCGACGTCGCCGAGCACTTCGGAACCGACATCTACGAAGGGTACGGGAGATTCGTCGATTCGACGACCATCGAGGTGGTCGACGGGCCAGACGAGGGGACACGCATCACCGGCGAGAAGGCCCTCATCGCAACCGGGAGTTCACCGTGGGCCGCGCCCATCGACGGACTCGAAGATGTCGAGTACGAGACAAGCGAGACCATCTTGAGCCGCCACGAACTCCCCGAGAGCATCGTCATCCTCGGTGGTGGATACATTGCACTCGAATGGGGACAAATTCTCCACCGCGTCGGCGTCGACGTGACGATCCTCCAGCGCTCCGAGCGCGTGTTATCGGGGATGGACGGTCAACTCGGTCGCGAGATGCAGCGATGCTTCCGCGAGGAAGGGATCACCGTCGTCACTGGCAACGACTTCCAGCAAATTACGTCAGTGGCAACGGATGGCGGCCTCGCGACGCAGGAAACCGGCATCAGCGTCGAGACGGTCGTCGACGGCGAGCCGCGAACTTTCGACGCTGCCGAACTGTTCGTGGCGACCGGCGTGCAACCAAACAGCGAGAATATCGGACTCGACACAATCGGTGTTGACACCGACGACCGTAGGGCAGTCGTCGTCGACGAACACTTCCGTACGACGAATCCCGACGTGTACGCCGCCGGGGACGTCATCGGCGAGCCCGAACTGGAGACGGTCGCCGCGAAGGAAGGCAACCATGCAGTGAAGAACGCCTTTGGCGATGAAGGGAAAACTATCGACTACAACGCCGTCCCTGCGGTCGTCTTTACCAGCCCCGAAGTCGCCAGCGTCGGGATCACCGAGCATGAGTACATGGACGAGTACGGTACCTGTTCGTGCCGGACGGTCCAGATGGCGGACGTGCCGAAAGCACGAGCCGTCGAGGACACGCGAGGGCTGCTCCAGGTGGTCAAACACCACGAGACCGACGAGATCGTCGGCGTCCACATGGTCGCGCCGCGGGCTGCGGACATGATCATGGAAGCGACGCTCGCGGTGAAGTTCGGCCTCACCGTCGACGACATCATCGACACCATCCACCCGTTCCCGACGTTCTCGGAAGCGTTCAAACACGCCTGTCAGGCGTTCCGGCGGGACACCTCGACGATGAGCTGCTGCGTCGAATAACACTGCTCTTCAGGCGCTTACACGAACCATAATAAAGCAATACATCAACGACTATTGAACCATGAATCGACGAACTCTACTCACGACACTTGGTGGCGTCACAGTAACAGGATTCGCTGGCTGTCTCGGGGGAGAGGCTTCCCAGGGCCAACCTTCCAGTACATCAAACAATAACGAAGGGACTTCAACGGGAGGTTCCGGTGACACAGACGCGAAAACAGGGTTGAAGGTCGGACAGAAACTCCCAGACTTTACGTTACAGACGACCGCCGGAAACGAGGTTTCGCTACACCCTGTCGAGAAACCGACGGCGCTATTCTTCATGGCAGCGTGGTGCACCTCCTGCAAGCAGGAAGAACACAATCTGAAACAGGTTCTCGAGACGTTCGGCGACGATGTTCAATTGATTTCGATTGACATGGACCCCGACCGAGACAGCATGCAAGACCTCCAGCAATTCAAAGAAAAGTATGGGGGTGAGTGGACGCATGCGATGGGAACGAAGGAACTCATCCAGAGCTATCGGTTGACCTCGCTGGACACGACCTACATCATCGACCAGAACGGTGTGTCCACCTACAAGGACTCGAATGTCACACCCGCGAGCACGTACGAGCGCGAATTCAAGAAACTCCTGTGACACATGACGAGTGAATTCTTCTCGCCTGCCGTTCCACTCGCCATTGGGAGCGTTAGCTGGAGTCTCTTCGCATGGGGCCTCTCTGGTGGCGTGGCGTCGTTCTTCTCACCCTGCGCACTGCCGATGTTGCCCGCTTACCTCTCGTACTATCTCTCTGCTGAGTCCACGTCGATCACCGACGGCACAGTTGAACCGGGCATCGGAGCAGACGGTGGGCATTCTGTAGCAACGAGTCTCCGCCGTGGCGTTCTGTTCGGCGGCCTCGCCAGTCTCGGGATGTTGAGCGTCTTCGCGGTCACCGCAGCCATCGCTGGCGTACTCGGCGACGTGCTGACGCGAGTAATTCCAGTGCTCATTCCGATCGTCGGTGTCATCGTCCTCGGGTTGGGGGTACTGATGCTCGTGAATCGGGCAAGCTTCCTCTCGCAGTCGGTCCAGCTTCCAGAGTGGGGTGAGGCATCACCGAAGCAGTTCTTCGTCTTTGGCCTGCTGTTCGCCGGAGCTGCACTCGGATGCACCGCCCCAGTGTTCTTTGGAATCACCCTGACCGCGCTCTCGACCGGCGGGATTGCTGGGGCAGTCACAGTCCTAGCTGGCTACGCAGGCGGCATGATCGGGCTGTTCATCGCTATGACTGGTCTTGTCGCGGTTGCGAAAGACGAGACGGCTCGACGTATCCAGTCGCTCGTCCCATACATCGAGCGGGCGAGCGCTGTACTGCTGATCGGTGCTGGCCTCTACATGCTCTACTACTACGTCCAGGTGCAGTCTCTCTAACAATCGCCCCTCTCTGCTCTCTCGTTCGAGGGGACGCGATACTCTACTCGCCTGACTAGAATACTGGCGCCACTACGCTTATTCCGATGGTCATTGTACTATTGGGTAGTGAGATAGTATGCCTGCTCCAACTGCTCCGTGTCCCGAGTGTGGGAACGATGCGCGACAGATCAAGACCGAGACGGTTCGGAACATGGTTGAACCGTTCGGCAATCAGGACGTCGAAGACGACATACAATACCGTATCTGCAAGACACAGGACTGTCCTGTCGTCTACTTCGCGGACGAGATCGACCAGCGGTTCGAGGTCGACGTCATCCGCGAGCCTCCGAATTTTAAGCTCGCGGCAGACGCGGACCCGTACCCCCTCTGTTACTGCTTCGGCTACACCAAACAGCACCTCCGAGAGGATATCCAGGCGAATGGGGAAACCACGATAGACGAGTGGATCACCGAACGCGTTCAGGCAGAAGAGTGTGCGTGTCGGTGGAAGAGTCCGGTTGGCGGCTGTTGTCTTGGGAACGTGAAAGCCGCTATTTCGGAGGTTCAGGAGGAGGTGGCCACTCGATGACCGACGAATACGACCTCATCGTTCTGGGAGGCGGGATGGCTGGTCTCCCGGTCGCGATGAAATGTGCGTACTCCGGCATGGACACAGCACTCGTCGAGCAGGACCTGCTCGGAGGGACCTGTCTCAACCGGGGGTGTATCCCGACGAAGACGATGATCCGGAGCGCAGAAGTCGCGAACCTCATCCGGCGAAGCGGGGAGTTCGGTATCGACATCGACGGCGACGTCAGTACCGACATGGAGGCAATCGTCGACCGCAAGGACACCGTCGTCGAGAGTATCCGCGAAGGTTCCTACGAGAACGTCGAGGATAACGACAATCTCACACTCATCGAAGAGCACGGCGTCTTCGAGTCCGAGGACAAACTCCGCGTCGGCGACCGGACGATCACTGCCGAGCGAATCGTCATCAACACTGGTGCGCGCCCGTCGAAGCCACCGATCGACGGCCTCGACGAGGTGGAAACGCTCGACAGTACGGATATGCTCTTTCTCGATTCCGTCCCCGACTCGCTGGTCGTCGTTGGCGGTGGATACGTTGGCTGTGAGTACGCCCAGATGTACAGTCGGTTCGGAGCCGACGTCACGGTCATCCAGCGTCCTGAGCGACTGCTCCCCCGAGAGGAGCCGGACGTCAGTGCGGTCATCGAGGACGTCTTCGCTGATGAGGATATCGACGTGCACACAGACACGTCCGTTGCGGCACTCGAATCGGCAGGTGACGCAATCAGTGTCGAGGCAGATGGTCCGGGCGGAACGCTCGAAGTGACGACCACAGACGTCCTCCTGGCCGTTGGCCGAACCCCGAACACGAACGAGATTGGTCTCGATGCGGCAGGCGTGGAGACCACTGAACAGGGGTTCGTCGAGACTGACGATAGCTTCGCGACGACCGCTGACGGCGTCTACGCAATCGGCGACGTGAGTGGGCCGCCGATGTTCACCCACTCGGCGCGAGACGACGCGGACCTCCTGTACCGTCATCTCGCGAAAGACGAGGAGGTGAGCACCGAGGGTCGGGCCGTCCCGTGGGCGGTGTTCACCGACCCGCAGGTAGGTCACGTTGGGTTGACCGAACAGGAGGCTCGCGACGAGGGGTACGAAGTTGGTGTCGGTCGACAGGACTTCGCCACACAGGGAAAACCGAAGGCACTCGGTGAGACGGATGGGTTCGTGAAACTCGTGACTGACGCAGAGACCGACGAACTCCTCGGTGCGCACGTTGTTGGGGAGCAGGGTGCAGAGATCGTCCACGAACTCGTGCTCGCGATTGAACTGGGGGCGACTGCCGAGGATGTCGCGAACACGATGCACATTCACCCCACCCTTCCAGAGAGCATCAACTCGGCAGCGGGAGGGGTACACAAGCCATCGTAACCTCTGGTGGTCTGTAGAATAAAACGAGATGTTTTGACTGTCTCTCTTCACGTCGCCAGTTAGAAAGCCGGGGTATCTGTTAGAAGTGGACGTCGGCGGGGACGATCCAGAGGTCCTCACTCGCTTCGAGGAGTCGATCCAGTTGCTCGCGATGCCGGATGCCGCTCGCGTGCTGGTCGTACAGGAATACCGACGGCCCGTCGTACGCGCCGACTTGGTGGAACGCGTGCCGAGCGAGATCCTCATCGCGCATGATTTCCTTGTCGGAGAGTTCGTCGATGGCTTCCTTCGCCCGTTCGAGATTACGCTCGAACTCTTCTTTCGTCGCTTCCCACCCTCGGTCGAGCAGGTCTTGGCCGTCGTCTGAGTCAACTGGTGCCGTGGTCGGGAGATCACCCCACCGCGCTTTGCCTGCGACCGTCGTGTCCTCCTCGTCGAACGTCACGTAGTAGTCAAAGACGGCGCCGGCGTGCGGGCCCGCACCCACCAGTCGGTCGAACACCGTCTTTCCGGTGGCTAACGCGTCGTCGTGTGTCGATGCCTCTACCAGGGTGTAAATGACCATGTGCATCGGTTTTCACCTCTCTCTGCCGACGCACGCGACTGCACACCGCGTCACTACGTAATGCGCCGGCACCCATCGCCGGCGCTCAAAAAGTACTGACGACGCTGGCTAGACGTTCTCGAGTTCCGACTGGCAGTCTTCCTCCTCGACAGTGATCGTCAGGTCCCCAGTCTCGTAATCGGCCTCGAACTCAACCGAGAACGTATCCGAGTTGTAGGCGGCGTACACCTCGTTGCCGCCGTCGAAGAGTCCGTAATCGGCATCATCCGTCCTTGCCACCGGCTATGTCACGCTCCTACTTCAACGTGCAAAGGTGAGCAATCTTTCACATGCCTGGATAAATGATGGAATTCGCTGTATGGTGTGAGTGTGCGTCACAAGAACAAAGAGGACACGGGCTGTCTCTCCATCCATGCCTGGAACAGTAACCGAGAAACTCATCGATGACCATCTCGTCGACGGTCAGCTGAAGCCGGGCGAGGAGATTGCCCTGGAGATCGATCAGACGCTCACCCAAGACGCCACCGGGACGATGGTGATGCTCGAACTCGAGGCGATGAATGTCGAGCACCTCGAAAGCGAGCTCTCCGCACAGTACGTCGACCACAACCTCATCCAGGAGGACAACAAGAACCCGGACGACCACCTGTTTCTGAACAGTGCCTGCGAGAAGTGGGGTATCTGGTTCTCTCCCGCCGGGAACGGCGTCTCCCACCCCGTCCACCAAGAACGGTTCGGCGTGCCGGGCAAGACCCTGCTTGGCTCCGACTCACACACGCCGGCCGCGGGTGCGATGGGGATGCTCGCAATCGGCTCCGGTGGCCTCGACATCGCCATGGCGATGGCCGGCGAGCCCTACCACGTGAACGCACCGGAGGTCTGGGGTGTGGAGTTACGTGGGGAACTCCCCGACTGGTGCAGCGCCAAAGACGTCATCCTCGAAATGCTCCGTCGCCACGATGTCGACGGCGGCGTCGGACGTGTCATCGAGTACCACGGCTCCGGGCTGGATACGCTGACCGCGATGGACCGCCACGTGATCGCCAACATGGGCACCGAGCTGGGTGCCACCAGCACGGTGTTCCCGGCCGATGACGCCGTCAAACAGTTCCTCGCCCAGCAGGAGCGCGAGGACGAATTCCAGGAGTTACGGGCCGACGACGACGCCGAGTACCACGTAACCGAGACCATCCGGCTCGACGAGATCGAACCGTTGATCGCCAAACCATCCAGCCCCGGAAACGTCGTCCCGGTGACGGAGGTGGCGGGCGAGGACATCTACCAGGCCTACATCGGGTCCAGCGCGAACCCCGGACTCCGCGACTTCGCGGTGCCGGCGATGATCGTGAAGGGCGAGCGGGTCCCCCCCGAGGTCAGCTTCGACGTGAACCCCACCTCTCGGCAGATGCTTGAGAACCTGACCGAGATGGGGTATCTAGGCTCGTTGATCGCGAGTGGGGCTCGTATCCATCAGGCGGGCTGTAACGGCTGTATCGGGATGGGACAGGCGCCGGCCACCGGCCGGAACAGCCTGCGGACGGTCCCGCGGAACTTCCCCGGGCGCACCGGCACCCGCGAGGACAGCGTCTTCCTCTGCAGTCCGGAGACCGCGGCTGCGAGCGCGCTGGCCGGCGAGATCACGGACCCGCGCACCCTCGAGGAGACCCACGACATGGCGTACCCCGACTGGACCGAGCCCGAGGAGATCATCGTGGACGAGTCGGCGTTGAGCCCGCCCCCCGAGACCCCCGGCGGCGAGCTGGAGAAAGGACCCAACGTGAAGTCCCTCCCGACGTTCGAGCGCGTGCCGGACGCGATCACCGGTCCCGTGTTGATGAAGGTCGGCGACGACATCTCGACCGACGAGATCATGCCCGCCGGCTCGGAGGTGCTTCCCTACCGGTCGAACATCCCGAAAATCAGCGAGTGGGTGTTCGACCAGGTTGAGCAGGGGTTCTACAAGCGAGCAAACGAACAGGGCGCGCCGTGGATGGTTGTCGGCGGGTCGAACTACGGTCAGGGAAGTTCCCGCGAGCACGCAGCCCTCGCGCCGTATTACCTGGGGATGCGGGCCGCACTGGCGGTCAGCTACGCCCGAATCCACTGGCAGAACCTCGTGAACTTCGGCATCGTGCCGCTTGAGTTCACCGACCGCGCCGACTACGACGCCATCGAGCAGGGTGACACCCTCGAACTGCCCGCCGTGCGTGAGGAGCTACAGAACGGGCGAGAGGTCACCGTGCGCAACGCCACGCAGGACACGACATTTGCGGCCGCGCACAGTCTGAGCTTGCGCCAGGTTGAGATTGTGCTGCAAGGCGGGTTGATCGAGGACTTCAAGCAGTAAACCTCTCCGGCGCGATGAACTCATCAAGACGGTTCAAAATCTCGAGGACCACACTGTTACCGACCTTGTTTCCCTGTTTGACTAAGCAGTCGGGCCGGGGAGTATCACGAAGGAACGTGCACTTGTTAGTTCACGTGAGCCATAACTGATTCAGTTCGAGCGTTCAGCTTCCTACATCAGAACCACCGACCGGACAAGCCGCGCGAGACTAGTACGATGGCCAATTGGGAGTGGCTCTAGGTGTCCCCTCCGCTCTAAGACTGCCTCCGACGAAGTATTGGATGATGTCTGACGAAATTGAGGCTGAACAGCAACTGTCCCGGGCAGAGATCGCTGACTACTTCGAAGAACTCGCTGAGAAGCTCCGCGGTGATGACCCCGTTCCCGTCCCAGTCGGCTTCAAGACCTTCTTTGTTGATCCACCAACCACTGTCATCTTTGGAGCTGAAGTTGAAGACGAAGGTGAGGAAGTTGGTTCGGCGGAGCGGAATATCGAGTTCGAACTCAAATGGCAAACTCAAGAGGGAGACGCAGAACTGGAAGAGCTCTCAACAATTCGGCAGTAAGTATCCTCTTTTGCTACATATGAAGAAAATATACCATGTACTGATTTCATCATTCTTCGACCGAGATAGGGCGTTCGAGTCAGATTCTCTACCAGATATTCAGAACTCCGAATAGCATCACCCCGACATACCCGAGATAGACGAGGATGAACACAAGCACTTGCCATCGCGAGAAGCCAGATTCGTCTCGACTCCAGTAGAGAAATGCCGAATAGATGATCGGCATCACGGCGACAAACACGAGATTTACCCAGTACAGTTGGAAGTCGGTAATCGTCACGGTCACGAGCGCCAGTGGGACGAACGCGAGAGTCATTGTGACTGCATTATCCGTCAGCACTCCCGTCGCGCCAGATGTGACCTGTCCACTTCGTGTGACTGCCCATGTAGCAAACACTTCTGGCGTCGTACTCATCGTCCCGGTAATGAACAGTCCGGCGATGACGTTCGAAATGCCGAATAGCGATGCAAGATTTTCAGTGGCTCGGACGGTGAAATACGCGCCTACGGCGAGTGCCCCGAGGCCAGCGACTGCAAGTCCGATCTCTTTGGCTGACCACTCAACGGATTCGCCCTCCTGTCGGCCACGCACGAGTGCTTGACCAGCGTAGAGAAGGTAGGCGAGAAACATGATTGCCCCATCAACCGGTTGTAACCCACGCCAGGGCTCTGGAATCGTCAGTATGGCGACTAAGGTGATGATTCCGAGATAGGGGAGTGCTAACACCGTGACCGCACTTTGATCGACTTGTAGGAGCCGTTCGTGGCGATGTTGTGCGTGGTTCTGGTGCGTAATGGTGGAGTCCCCAGTAGAAGCTTGCCCTGACTCGCTAGTATCGTCCGATAGATTCCGTTTTCGTGTCGCTACATAGGCAACCGTCACCATGAGCGGAATTGAGATGATATTCGCACCGAGCATATTTCCAAGTCCAATACCGCTGACGCCTTGGATAGCGCTAACCGTGTTCGTCCCGACCTCGGGGCTGGCAGATGCGAGCCCAATCAGCGTTCCGCCAGCAATTGCTGTTATCCCCCACTGACGTCGCAGTTTCTTGAGCGGCTCAGTAAGCCTCTCTGCGCCCCAGTGTGCGACGAAAACCGCAGCGAGGAGTACGACGAACCAAAAGCCAATACGAAGAATCATGCTAAGCGAGCTTGCGAGGAGTAACTCTCTGGTAAACGCTGCTGGCTGGAATTTTGCCGCTCTTATACGTCAGGCATTTTCCTCGCGTGGCCACGCTCAGTCGCAGTATTGCTAATATTGGCATCACCGCGTTGGGCTGAGCACGACGATCTGGACGAGTGCTCTGATGACTATTCAGAGATTCATGCTTCCGCATTCTGATCAACGTCGCTGTGCATACGTACCGGGACGATCTGTGGAAGAATGGATTGAACTGCATACTATTATCCGCTGTTAGGGATAGGGCATCGATCTGCTGTTCGAAGGTTCCGCACTGAGTAGAGGTAACTTGCTGTGAGCAGGACAATGCTTCCAGCCAGGAATATCGACCCTATTGGCGAGGATGGATCGAGGAAGAGCCAATAGATAGGCATAGCAAGCGATGGGCCAATCAGGACGACAACTAATTCGGCCATCAGTGGCCCACAGCAGACGCAGACGTTCGGACCGGCAAGTGCCATTGCGCCGATTGAGCTTTGAGCTGATTGAGCTTTGATTTGATTCCTAAATTGATATGCTGCGGCGGCTGCATTTACCCCGACAAGAAGCGCGAAGACGAAAACGATGAGTCCCGTTCCCACCGATATCATCCCTGTCACGGGTATTTGTGGAACGAGATAGGTGATCGAAGGCCACAGCACTAATGGCTCAGCAATTGGTGCAGTATCAACCGAAAACGTCGAAAGCGCCCCGACTCCTTCGTCTGGAACAAACGAGAGCATAGTCGTGGAGAGCATGAAGAAGAGCGCCATCAACGTGCCAACGCCCATCCCAAATCGGCGAGCCACATCGTCTACCCAGAGTAAACGGAGCGTTTGCCGTCCATCTATCCAGAGTATGTATCCGACCAGAAGCGGCAAGCTTACGACCGTTAGATAACCCACAGGATGGGTGCTACCGTTCGAACCGCGGAAGATGGCTGGATAGGTGACCCAGAATCCTAATACCGTACCGAGCAGGGCATATCGTGGTTTATGAGGCCACTTGAACTGGCCAATGATCACACTCAGAACGATAATCGATGACCCAATAAAGAGTGAGAGAGGGAGATACCATTCGTGTGGAATCACCATTGACTTTGCAGAATACTCTTCAATCTGTGAGAGTTGCATGACTACTCCTCCCCCAACGACAACCACCACAAGTCCAGTAAAGACGCCAGCCAGTATGTGTGCCGGTTTTAGGAGATCAGTCCCTCGGGAAAAGCCGAGGAACGTTCCCACGATACCGACGCCACCGAGCAATATTGCGAGCCCATACCACTGCGGAAGCGACGGAGCATGTTCGCTACCATGTGCTGAGACGACCGGAAGCATGTTGATGGAGAGCGTACTAATAATCCCGAAAATTGAGATTCGTCTGATGAATTGAAGCACAGTCTGTTTTCGTTGTTGTGTAATCTGTTTTTCTGGTTCGTTCGGTTGTCTATACTTGACCCGACGCTTCATTACGAAGTCACGTCTGTTCCAGGTCATAAATGGGGGAACGCTTGAGCGTGCGAATGTCGACACCACCTTTTGGTTAATCCTTCTGGTACGCAATACTCAGGCTCCCGTCTCCTGATCTGCATCACTGCGTAGACTCTCGGGGACAATCCGTGAGAGCCGCATCGCGTTCCCGGTGACGCCGAGGCTCATCCCCATGTCGCCGACGACCACCGCCAGCGCGACGCTCACAAGTCCCAGCGGTACGCCGAGCGCGAGCAGGAACTTCACGCCGAGGCTTCCCCAGATGTTCTGCCGGATCACGTCGTTGGCCGTGTGCGACAGGTCGTACAGGTAGGGGAGCTTCCCGACGTCGTCGCCCATCAGCGCGATGTCCGCCGTCTCGAGCGCGGTGTCGGTGCCGGCCGCACCCATCGCGATACCGACGTCGGCGGTCGCCAGCGCGGGCGCGTCGTTGATGCCATCGCCGACCATCGCAACTTCGCCATACTCAGCCTGCAACTCCTCGACGGCGTCGACCTTCTCGTCCGGCAGGAGTTCGGCGCGGTATTCGTCGACGCCAACCTGCTCGGCGATGGCGCGGGCGGTTCCCTCGTTGTCGCCAGTCAGCATCACCACATGCTCCACGCCAAGCGCATGCAGGCGCTCGACGGCCCGCTTCGAGGCTGGGCGCACCTCGTCGGCGATAGCGATCGCGCCCAGCAGCTCCGACTCCGTGCCGACGATGACGACCGTCTTGCCCTCCCGCTCCAGCGCGGCGAGTGCGTCCTCAGCGAATGTTCGGTCACCGGTCTCAACCACATCCATCTCGGGAACGCCGCCGTCGGTTGCTGACCGGACTCGCGAGAGGTCGAACCCTATGTCCTCGAACAGTGCAGGCTTGCCCGCGTAGTACGTCTTGTCGCCGATCTCGCCGCGGATACCCTTACCCGTCAGGCTCTCGAAGTCCGTCGGGTCAGACAGCTCGTCCACGCCTGCCTTGTCGGCACGGGTGAGGATTGCGGCGGCGATGGGGTGTTCGCTCCGGCGCTCCAGTCCGGCGGCGTGACGGAGCAGCGTCGCCTCGTCGGTGTCACCGACCGGAACGACGTCGGTGACGGTGAGTTCGCCCTTCGTGAGCGTTCCTGTTTTGTCGAGGGCGACGGCGTCGACCTCGCCCATCGCTTCCAGGTAGTTACCGCCCTTGATCAGAACGCCGTTTTTCGCGGCGCTGGTAATACCTGATACCACCGAGACGGGCGTGGAGATGACGAACGCACACGGACACGCGATCACCAGCAGGGTAAGTCCACGAATGAACCACGTCTGCCAGCTTCCGCTGAAGGTGTGTGAGAAGCCGGCGAGACTGACAGTAGCGCCCCCGCCGATCAGTAGTGGCGGAAGCGCGGCGGTCAGAATCGCCAAGACGACGATCGTCGGCGTGTAGTACCCCGAGAACCGGTCGACGAACTGCTCCTTCTCGGTCTTTTTCTCCTGTGCGCCCTGCACCATCTCGATGATCTGTGAGAGGGTCGACTCGGAGGCGGGCGCAGTAGCCTCGAACTCAAGGTAGCCCTCCTCGTTGATACTGCCGGCATAAATCTCGTCGCCGACGCTCTTGTCGACGGGGACGCTCTCTCCGGTGATGGGGGACTCGTCGACTGCACTTCCGCCGTCGACGATGGTGCCGTCGAGCGGAATCTTCTCGCCGGGCCGGACGATCACCGTCTCGCCGACGTCAACCTCGTCTGCGGGGACGGTCACCTCCTCACCGTCGCGGCGGACGGTCGCCTCGTCGGGCGACAGCTCCATCAGTTCGCGGAGGGAGTCCCGGGCCCGGTCCATCGCGTAGTCTTCGAGCAACTCGGCGATGCTGAACAGGACGGCCAGTGTGGCGGCCTCGACGAAGTAGCCGATACCGGTGGCGGCGATGATGGCCGTTCCCATTAGCAGGTCGATGTCGAGGCTCAGATTCTTTGCCGAGTAGTAGCCTCCGCGAACGACCGGGTAGCCGCTGGTGACGATCGCGACGAGGAAGAGCCCGTCCGCAACGTGAAGGGGATAGTCGAGCACACTTGCGACGGCGAGGTTTTGCCCCGTGAGGACGAACTCGAAGAGCAGCCCGAGTGTGACGAACGCTGCGCCGATCCACGTCTTGATGGCGCGCGAACTTGTCCAGACTTCTGACGGGGGCGCAATCTCCAACTCGTCGTTTGATGACCCTTCTGCGCCGCCGCCGCTGACGACTTCGTAGCCGGCGTTCTCGATGGCCTGGACGACGTCGGCCTCGGTGACGCGGTCGGGGTCGTACGTGACGTTTGCCGTGCCGGTGGTCGGCTGGAGCGTGGCATCGACGACGCCGTCGACGCGCTGAAGGCTCTTGTCGACTTTCTGGGCACACGACGGACAGTCCATCTCGGGGACGGTGAGGCGGACGGACAGCTCCCGTCGCTGCCCGCCGCCGTTCGGCGGCCCCGCTGTATCCGCATCCGGATTCTCTGTCATCAATTCACGGTAGGAGCGGGAGTTCGATATGTCTTTGTTGGAATATTCCAAACCCGCGCGTTAGCGCGATGCCAGTCGTTCTTCCGTGACCCGCTCGCCGGCGACGTGCTGCTTCGCCAAGTGTTCCTCTGCCCGACGGAGTCGGTAGGTGAGCGTCGACCGGGGCACGTCGAGATGCTCGGCGAGCTCGCCGACGTCAACCTCGCGGGGTGACTCGTAGTAGCCGTGTTCGACGGCGGCCTGCAGAGCGGCCTCTTGGGCAGGAGGTAATCCACTCGGTGTTCCGTCGCTCCTCCCAGCTGCTGTCGTCGTGTCCGCTGTGCGGAGCATCTCCATCTGGGCACACTCCCCAACGGCGGCTTCGAGGGCGTCAAAGAACGCCGCTACGTCGCCTTCACCGGGGTGGATGAGCCGCCATGTGTAGTGGCGTCCCTCATGACGGGTATCGAACAGAACGCCGTCGCCGAGATGGTCGCGAGCGATATGGGGAACTGAGGCGCAGGCAGGAGTGCGCTCCCAGTCAGAGTAGAGAATAAGTGTTTCATCCGCGCGGTCGAGGATGCGGGTGGTCTGCGTGGCGCCGCAATCCTCAGTCGCCAGACAGTCGGCGTAGTAGTCGCCGGTGAGAAAGGCGTCCTCGATGGCATCAAGCGCCTCGGGGGTTCCGGTGGCGTGGTCGACCCGCCAGAGACGCTCGGCAGTGGCGTGCAGCGAGAGCGAGCGAACCCGGGCGTCGGAGTAGTCGGCGAGGGTGTCCGCCACCCTGTTGCACCCCGGTTCGTATTCGAGGGCGAAGACAAGTTCGCGCATACCGACGCGTAAGGGGCGGCTGGATATAACACGTGGGTCGGTGCTGCCCAGCGTTGATGTGGGATCAGATCGTGTCGTCGGGATCGTGTTCGTTCTGCATTCGCTGGGCCTCAGTGGCGTACTGTTCTCGGAGATCTGGATCGTCAACAGAACCGAGGTTATCAGGCACAGCTTCGACAGCGGCGGTTGTATCGCGCACGTCACCGAACGACGTGAGGGCTCGCTCTTTTCTGAAATAGTGCTTGCCATCGGGAGTCGCGTAGGTAAGGATGATCAGATTCTGTTCGTCGTCGGAGTACGTCCGTTCGACGAGCCAAACACGCACGCTCTCATCCGATTCTATCGCCATATAATCCCGGTCGTCTGCCACAGTGTTAAACGGTGGAGTCTCGGCGAGTAGTGTACTCCGCAGAAATTCTTGTATAACCACCGAATGCCGGTGATTCCGTCTTTCTGACGTATGAACATGCGCTTTTGCCGGTAGACAACCAATATGGTATAGTGACTCAACGATGGCATTCGCTGAATGGCTATTGGGAGATGGACTACAACTCCAACCTTGTCCATGGTATAATCCACGGGCCAGAGAGTAGCAATGCAGATGATATGCGCACTCGGCGGCAGTATCTTAACACGACGGCGGTCGGATTCGCTGGAATCGTTCTCGCTGGGTGTCTCGCCCCGACTGCTCGTCAGCCACAAAGTCAGCCAGGGCCAGGTCCGCAGCAATCCTCGCGAGGGGTGCAAGGTCCGCGTGGCAGTCAACAACCCCCGATGGGGCCACAAGGTACCGGCCGCGGATGGCGTCACTCTCCGATGGGACCGTACGGACCAGTGGGACCGCAAGGTACGACAGGGACACTAGAGCAGTGGTTCCTCAACGTCGAAAACTACGCCGGAGTCATCGATATGACTGGGCAGTCAATGGTCACAGTACAAGTTGGTGCTCCGGGTAACGGCGGCGACTTCGCATTTGAACCGCCCGCCATTCGTATTTCTCGTGGGACCACTGTTCGGTGGATGTGGACGGGTCGAGGTGGCACACACGACGTTGCGTTCGTTGATGGTGTTGCAAGCAGTCTGGTTGCGAACGCGGGGGTGAACTTCGAGCGACCTTTTAGCCAACTAGGAACATACTTGTACTACTGTACACCGCATCGGGCAATCGGGATGAAGGGCGCAGTCATCGTCATGTAGGTATCTAAAATAGCTAACAGGCACCGTCTAGATAAGGAACGAATCGGTCGAAGAGCTAGCGATCTCTACTACTCCCAACCCTGCTTACTGAGAGTTTTAGACACTGCGGCGGTTGAATGTTGGCAGCGGAAGCAGACGGCGACGTTAACGAGACGCTTCGTATCTCGTTCGCACACCTGACCCTCCGATTTCTGGGGACGCCTGCCAGGGCCTTCGCTGCCCGACTTCACGCTGCCGGTTTGTTGCTTAGATAGACAGAAGTGACTCTGCACCTTATCGGCGTAGAACGCTCGCTGCAGGCAATATCTCAGTAGGTACATCGATTGGCTGACAGCGTTGCAGGCCCGCCGAAAGCGGCGCTGAAGCGGGTCGCAGTTGACGAGACCACAGTCAATATCAATGGTGATGGTCTTGGTTGTATGGCACAATAGACTTCGACACAAAAGTGGTCCTCGACGTCGCGCTGTTCAAACGTCACGGGACTGATTCGGCGGCTGCGTTTCTCCATGTACTCTACGAGAAACACGACTGTTCAGAGACTGTGTTTTCACGAATCGCTCGGCTATCGGACTGTAATCTTTCGATTAGAGTTGAACGGTCGGTTCGACTACATACCGACATCAGATTGAAACGTAGTTTTCAGACGTTTAAAATGAGAGTCGACCATTTCCACAACTCGTGGTGGGCAGTCGGCTGAGTCTCCGCCAGTATATTGTAGCGTCGGTTCATTACTATAATTTTCACCGACCCCATCAATTGCTTGACGGTCGAACGCCAGCTCAGGAGTTAACTAGACAGTGCCGTGCACGGATATGGTGAAGAAGGGAATTATTTCACTTGTTGCATGGTTGATGAGAGTCGTTTGTAGATTCGACGTCGATGATATATCCCCTCACCCGAGGCCCACCCGAGTAGGATCATCCCAGCGAGAATAGTGCGGACAAAGTCCCACGACCCCATCCAAACCGGACGAATCCATGGTGTGATGTGCGCCCATCTGTCGGCAGCCCACGCTACTTCTGCATCAATCGGTGTTCGAGCAAATGTGTCTGTTAGCCACTCTGCAAACGTAGACTTGGTGCCGGTCTCGAGCGACACTGCAGCGCCTCCAGTTAGGGTAGCCGACCCAACCGCATTTTGTTGTTGGATTGTAGGCCCACTAGGTTCATCGCCCAACTGCATTCGCTCAGCATCGTATGTTCCCCACGGAGCATAGAACTCCCAGACTACCTCACCATTTGGGGTCACTTCCACTACACGATGGTTGAGCGTGTCTGTAATGAGTGTATTTCCGTTTGGTAATCGGTCAGCGTCACGGGGCCAGTTGAAATTCCCGGTAAGAGTCCACGTCCGTGTCCAGTTCCCCTCCTCCTTCGCGTATTCGACGATACGGTCGTTCTCGCTGTCAGCAACGAGCATCGTCGGTGTCGAATTTTCTCCTCGAAGGTATTGTGGATTGTGCTGTTCGTATAAAATCGAATGTTTTTCGTCTGCGCCGAGTTGTTGAGTCACTTCTTTGGTTGACCGATTTACGACGATTACTTGATCAAAATTTCGTGGAGAGGCAACATAGCGTCCCTCACCAATCTTATCCACATCGTTTACATGTGTCCAGTCATCTGTATATTTCCCCCCGCCACTCTCGTTGTACCCTCGGTTCTTGAACTTCCATTCCCAAATGATTTCCTCCTTCGAGAGATTGTAGAGAAGTAGTCGGTCGTTGTTTCTCCCAGTTGACTCGTTGTAGTTCCGCATATTAGCAACCAACAGTTGGTCACCATTGATGAGGTCTACGTCATGAGTATCATCCCAATCGAATGTTTTGGATAGCTCTGTCTCTTTTGTTTGCGGATTCCAAACTGAGACAACTGTTTTCTCCGGTTTCGTTCCGGTAATCAAGAGTGACCCGTTTTCGAGTGGGTCCACATCATAGAACCAGACAATACCATTATTGTTTCCTTCATAGACCCACTTTACGTCTCCGCTACCTCCGACTCCGACGAGTCGGGCCGGCTTTTTTCCGCTTTGCTGTCCGGCAATTTTGAATCCTTGAACCGAGATTACTGTGGTGCCATTTGCAGGGCTTTTTATTGTCCCTGACTGCAGGGTTGTTGGTTCGTTGGTGAATGCCGACACACCTGTTGGGACGAGTAGGGCCGTGACGACAAGTAAGACAATCCCGCGCATTATCCAGGATCGACTGTTATCTTGAAGCGGCAACTTCATAGTGTGATATTAAATTCTTGAACAGACTGTGGTGATAATTGTTTCCTTCATCTATCGATTCTCTTAGTGGACTCCTATCAGTGAGCGTGCGCTACTCAGTCCGCCTGATTAGTGGCGGTCTCATCGGATTCACTAAGTTCGATAGTTACGTGATCAACCCCGTGTTTGGTAAGTAGTTCATGGACTTGTGCTCGTGTTTCCCGGCGTTCTTCTAGCGATGTCGCCGTATCGATGAGACGGACGGTTCCGACTGTGAGTTGACTACATACCTGCCAGATGTGAAGGTCATTGACTCTTTCAACCCTCTTGAGCGAGGAAAGTTCATCCTTGAGTTCTCGTGAATCGATTGGACTTCGCTGGAGAAGTATCGATATGCTTTCTCGTAGAACTTTTCCAGCGGACCAAAGCACTAAGAGTGCGATGAGAACCGCTGCAATAGGATCTGCTACTGGAAGATTGAACCACGCAACAGCAACGGTTGAGATGATAACTGCGACTGATCCTCCAGCATCGCCAAGTAGATGATAGAACGCACCACGTTCGTTGAGACTCATTTCATCACCCTCGAGTAGATATACTGACCCAAGGTTGACCAATAGTCCACCAGTTGCGATAACAAGCGTGAACACTGGGTCGATCTTGACAGGATCGAGGAATCGTTGATAAGCTTCCCATACGATGTATCCGACCATCGGAATCAGGAAAACACCATTAAGGAACGCAGCGACTGGCTCAAGCCGGTGAAGACCATAAGACCACGACTGTCCTCCGTTAAAACGTTCTGCTGTGTAGCTCGCTCCAAATGCCATCACATATGCGAGCATATCAAACAGCATATGTAATGCATCACTGATGAGTGCAACAGAACCAAACAGGAGTCCTCCAGCCAATTCTATGACAAATCCGATGAAATTAACGGCAGCAACGAGCGCCAGTCGGCGCGTGCTTCTACCTGTACTTGTTGATCCACTAAGCCCGTCACCGTGGTTATGAGAAGCCATCGTTCGATATATCGAAACTTCAATCCGATTAGATAAAAGTCCGTTGGCAACGAGCCGACAGTGAACTTAGAACAGTGGGCGTCGCCAGTATAGCTCTGTGATTCCCCAGATAAGACCCGTCCCGACAAGAATCACTAATGCGAACAGTTCGACGATACCAATCCAAACGGGGGTGATATACATAAGCCCATTCAGGTATTTGCCCGGAATGAACTGCTTGACCAAAATCCAAAACTTCGCATCAATGTCACCCGTGTTGGACTTGATATCGGCTTGTGCAGCGCTCGAACCGCCTGCACTTTCGTCACCCGTCCCCAACCGTTCGGCTTCATACGGGAAGGCGACGTTTACACTCCAGACAACCTCTCCGTTTTCATCAATCTCGAAGACGCGGTTCCCATTGGAGTCAGTGACCAAGGTGTGATTGTTTGGCAGTCGATCAGCGTCGCGTGGCCACTGCATTCGTGCATCACGCCACACGAAAGACTGGTTCCAACTCCCGTTCTCTCGCTGATACTCTACGATTCGATTGTTTTCTGAATCGGCAACAAGTACGGCAGGTCCACCTTCCGTGGCTGGAATATAGTCTGGATTGTGTTGCTCATACAATATGTTGTAGTTGTCTTCTTCTCCCAGGGTCCAACTTTTTATCAATCCGGATTCATTCAAGAAGATAGCTCGATCTTGATTACGGGCACTTACCATGATTCGACCGTCTGAGACAACATTGACGTCATTAATGTGTGTCCAGTCTTCTGGATATGGACCACCCGTGTCTTTCGAGAACTCACTACTTGCATTCCACGTCCATTCGGTCCTATTCGTTTCCGTATTTACAACAAACACACGATCAAGATAGATGTCTGCGACGACGAGATGCGTCTCGTTGAGCCGATCTGCGTCGTGATACCGTGTCGCTTCTTTCCCAGGAGTAATCTCAGACCAGACGTCCGTTACTGCTCCCGTGGTGAGGTTAACTCGCTCAACTCCATTTTCTGTACACGCTCCGACTGACTGTTGAGCATTCAAATACTCTTCCCAGACACTTTCATTGACACCTCTTCGTTGTATGTTCCAGTTGGTCGGACATTTTTCACTCTCGAGGTGATCTGCATACATATACTCCACTGTGGCTCTCGTACCAGGCACGGGATCAACATCCCAGTATCGCGTGTGCGTATCGTTATAATAGAGGATCGACCCGTTTGCGTTGAACGCGACTAACTCTGCTCGTGCCCGTGGGCCTTCACTTTCTTGCCCACGCCAGGAATTTGAATCAGTAGCAACTACCGTGATGTTCTCACGTGGTGCAACAACCTGTTCTGTCTGTGATTTAACACCGTCCTTATTGAGGTTCTTCTCAAGGGTCGACTCTGACGCACCCGAGGCGTATCCAAACCCAACTGTAAGTACTGAACTTGCAATTAGAGCAACAAATAGTAGTCTCAACCCTTTCTTTTTCTTCATTAGCGACTGTTTGTGATAACCTTCAATATGACTTGTGGCTTCATTGTTATCAAAGCTCATAGCTGGTTACGAGATAGTCTCGCAACAGAGTCGGTAATTCATCACCTCCAAGCCATTACGGCATTAGTGTTGTAATAAATATCTCCGGCCAATTAATAACAAGTGGCTAGTTATACCCTGTGATATTAATAACTTTGGGCGGAAATCTGGGTGTGATTTATTAAAACACTCGTTCCGAAGGTTGACCTATAGGCGAGATATTTGAGGTGAAATGTGGTATTAATCCAATGTTCTGGATGTTATTTCTTGTCGATTAGTTGGGAGGGGGTGATGACATCGATATCCTTCTTTTCGACGTGATCTAAGATATTCATGAAGTCGTTGATTGAGGTGTCAGAATCCGATTGTCCGATACTATGGAAGTAGACCACTACAAGCTGGTTGAACGCCTCTGCAATGTTAAGCAGTCGCCTCACACCTTGTGGGTCCGTCCCCTGCACACGCGAGATAGTATACATTCCACTTGGTTCGATTGCATTATTCGGACATGCACCAAAACTGAAGCCTGTTTCGTATCCTACTTCTTTGAGGATCTCTACGGTTTCTGTACTCAGACGATTATATGGGGCAACGAAATGACGTGCCCCATTCGGGAAGCCCTTTAGTTCGAGATAGCGTTTCGCTCGTTTGAGTTCCTCACGTTGTTTTTCGGGAGAATAAGCGGGGAACGGCTTCGGTTGGTGAGGATGAGACATCATATCCCACCCTGCGTCACGCATTTCACGCATCTGGCCGGTTGTCAAGCGCCCTTCGCTATTGACCGTATCTGGAATGATGCTAACGGCACCAGGCCATCCACGCTCCTGGAGTTCCTTGAACGCAACATCGTATTGTGACGCTACGTTATCGTCGAAATGGAACATCACTGCTCCACGATCCGGTTTAGGAATCACCCGCAGATCGTCGATCCAGACCTTGATTGGTTCTCCTTCGGGTGTTAACACCATCAAGCGAAGTTCTTGTACCTCCTTCAAAATTGGATCCCCCTGACGACCGGTGTACCCGAGATCTATCCGTACCCATCCGTCCAGCTCTTTAACGAGAAATCGATTGCTGGCAAGCATATCGCTCCGGGCCGGAGCAATAACTTCAGCAGAAAACTTCCCTCGGGCCGGCTTTTCCATTTTCACCGCTATCGAGAGGTCATTCTTTGTAAGGTCGAGTCCATCCGGGAAGGATTTGAAAATCCCAGCAACATCTCCATTTTTGTTCTCTAACCGAAGAGACTGACTACCAGCATAGGGGTTCGAATCATCGGGCGAGATTGTCCCACCGATTGTCCCCCAGCGTGCATTCTCAAAGTCCTCAAAGTCTTCAACAAGCTCTCCACGTGAGTATGGAGCGTCTCGACTCTGTGGCGTTTTGGTCGATGTTTGTGTTTGGTTTTCAGAAGATATCTTAGTTGTAGTTTCAGTTGGTGAACTCTCCGTGTTACCAGTTGTCCCTGATCCACTACAGCCAGCAAGCGCTGCAACAGATGTTGTGCCGAGCGTGGCTAGAAGCTTACGACGGGTTGACGACTGTTTCATGTTGTGTACTCTCAACCACACCTACGAGTCGATGTGATGTTTCTATCTACTTACTAATTGTATAAAAAACACCACGAAACGCGTTGGGCACACTCATCCGGACGATTATCAGTCTGGGTTTCTTGATACCTATGGTTCCAGCTGAGATCCACTACGACCTATTACCCGAGAATGCTACGACGCGTCCATCGCCGTACGTCGCGAAAATCTCGGCAACGCCATCGCCGTCAACATCAGCGAGGGTTGGTTGTGTCAAGATCGGGACGTCCCGTTCGTAGGAATCGATTATCTCACCTGATTGTGGATCGACGAGGGAGACGATTCCGTTGTTGGTCACCGCAACGAGTTCTGGGTTCTTATCGCCATTGATGTCCCTCATACTCGGTGGAGGTGTCATCTGGACGTCCTCCGTCGTGAGTGTTGTCGTCCACTCGACCCTTCCATCACTCGCAGTGAGACTCCGGAGCTTGCCGTCGCGAGCGACTGCATAGACTTCGGGCTCGCCATCCCCATCACCGTCTCCGAAGGCATGCACGGCTGCGAATGCCTCGAAATCACGCTGTCATTGAATCTGCCCGGTTCGCCTATCGACGAGTGCGACGATTCCATCAGTCGTGGCGGCGACAACTTCGACTCCCGGGTCACCATCCGCTTGTCCGGTTGTCATCCACGT
This sequence comes from Halogranum roseipondis, assembly GCF_059695585.1. Lineage (NCBI taxonomy): Archaea > Methanobacteriati > Methanobacteriota > Halobacteria > Halobacteriales > Haloferacaceae > Halogranum > Halogranum roseipondis. The sequence continues at coordinate 113,235 of NZ_JBUEED010000007.1, read as the reverse complement.
GATTGAGCTGTCGAAGGGGGTCGTTCGGTGCCACCGGATCGAGCCATTCTGCTCGAATATGTAGAGACTCCCGTTCCCTCCGAGTCCAACAACAAGTTCTGCGGAGTCGTCACCGTCGAAATCGGCGACCGTCGGTTGTCCCCGCGTATACGATGAGAGCTGTTTCGTCCAGATTGCGGTTCCATTCGGCCGTAACACGAAGACGGTCCCTCTCACGTCGACGACGATCACTTCGTTCGTGCCATCGCCAGTAAAATCGGTGACAAGAGGCTGTGTGTAGCCGTACGAATGCTGACGCGCTCGCTGTGCTCTATCGGCTCTTCGGTCGAGTTGCCCCGGTTCGCCTTAATGAACTGGAGATAGGTGAGTACGGACTCTCGGTCCGGTCACCGTGGCAGGCCTGTTCGAAACCAGCCCGGGACGGCGCACTCGTCGTATTTGTCATTGCGGCCGTCTACACGGTGAGTTTCGATGGCTTCACCAGTACGCCGGAGTATCAAACGCTACTATTCGGTCTTCGGAATCTCACGAACATGGGACCACGAGTGAGCATCGGGCTGTATCTCGTGGGACTGGTGTTGTTTGTCGGCGTGTTTGTCCTCGTCGCGAGTGTCTCGGAGCTCGTTACCGAAAAGACTGCTCTGTAGGATCGGTATACGGTGCTTGATTTCATGGATATCTCACGCTCCGCCGAAGGTTGTAGACGGTGCATTTGAGCACCATTTCACGGAGTTCAAGATGCCAGCTTCGCGCACGCACGGCTGCGCCGAGCGTGCGCTTGAGGCTTAAGAAGACGGTTTCGACCATCCAACGGCGGTTGTAGTGCATCGAACTCAGCCGTGCGTTGTGCGCAAGATCAAGCGAGGAGTAGATACGATGCTTGATGAGCGGACGAACTCCGTAGCTGCGGAGTTCGTCGCGGAACGGTTTGCCGTCGTACGCTCGGTCAGCGGCTAACGAGAGCAGGTCGCCCGCGTTCCGGCGGGCGACCTGCGGGCCAATCTTCGCGTCGTGTTTCTTTGTCGTCGTGCAGTGGACGTCGGTGACGTACAGCGTTTCGACGTCAACGAGAGCGGTGACTTTCAGCGACCGGACGCGGTAGTGCGCTCGTTGAGCGTAGTACCGCGAGGGCTGGTCGCGGTCAAAGCCAGTTGAGTCGATAGCGGCGTGTCCAGTGCGTTTCTCCGCCGAAGCGCGGAGAAACGCACGCCACGTCTTCGTCGAAATCTTCTCAAACCAATCGCGGAGCACCGTGTAGTGAGGCAACCGCGTGAGGCCAATTTCTTCGAGAACTCCCGGCATTTCTGAGAGAAAGTCGATCGTCTGGCGGTAGGACTTCCCAAACTCGATTCTCAGTGCATGAAGCGTGAGCATCGCCCAGTCGGCGAACCCGCCTCCCCCGACGGGGTCGGCGGGTTCGCCTGGGTTCTCGACAACTGTTTTAGCAGTAGCGACCGTAACACGCGTGAAGCGGCGGATTTCCGAACTCAAACCAATCTGCCGCTTCGCTTTCTACCGAGATAACGGAGTCGCAACGCCGCAGTCTAGCGATCCTACAGAGCAGAAAAGACCACATGGAAAGGAGCAGCACGGGCGTTTGCTCCCTCGGTATTACCAATCGCAGTCGCGTACGAAATCGCGCACAACTATCCCTTCGTCAGCCGAAATCTCGGGCAGCTCGTTACCGTTCTCGGCAAGTACGTCGTGACAACCCCTCCAACCATCTCGCCGCTTGGCTGGTTGTCGGTCCCAACGTTCTGGGGCTCGCAGGTGATACTGATCATCGGTGGGCACGTAATCGCAGTCGTCGCCTCTCACTACGCAATGCTCGACCGATATCTGACCACTCGGCAAGCGACCTATGCACACATTCCACTTACTGTGCTTATGATCGGCTACACAGTGCTCTCGCTCTGGATTATTTTTCGACCAGTTGTCTCCTAATCCAGTGTTGGGGAGTCAGACCACGAGCAGCTATTGTTGCTGGTCCATGGACGGTGCGAGAGTGAACAGTCGGGCCGATGCTCGGGCAAACGGTCGGTACTCCATCGTCGCCACGGTGCACCATGTGAGATGCAGTACCATCCAAACCACACAACAGCTGTTTCTGTCCACATTACATTCCACTCTCAGGAGCCTCGTCGTGAGATTCATTTGTCGCAAGCAGTTGAGAGGCTCCAGGGACTTGGTGGGTGATTACGGGTAGTTCGATGGAGGATCGTGAGAGAGGTCACTCCGGGGGGCCGCTCCACCTGCAATGTACCCTTCCACGGCGAAGAGAGCCATCAACAGGAGAATGAGCGGCACAATCAGCGTGTTTCCGGTATACAGCCACGAAAGTTGGCGTATCCCAATGGGGTAGGTAGCGAGGGCGTAGTTGATTCCCCACAATGCACTGTGGTCGGCACGCGGGATGACGTAACTCATACCGAACCAAAGAGTGACCCCGAAGAGCAATCCGCCGATGAGCCCGGTGAGGAGTCCATGTACGGCACGTGCTTGCCATCCCCCGCTCGTGAACCGTCCAGCAACGAACCCGCCGACCAGCCCAGTAGCGAGGGCGAGGACGATCCCAACCCACATGATCGCCCTCGGAAGCGAGACGAAATTAGCCGCCAGTATCACCAGAACCTCGGCCAGAACTCCCAGAGCAATCGCATCTCGACGTATCATTGTCTGTCAGGTCTTCGCACAGGGTAGGAAAACATGTTCTCTCTCGTCATCTAAAACCGTCCAGAGTCGTGCCAATCATCTGTCTGGCGTCTGTACAGACTGATTTGAGGTGTGGCTGGTTTCGAGATGGTCACGAGTATTTGTGTAGCGTGTCGGTTGCGTTCGAGCGTTGTAGACAGCAGCCAACAGAAACACAGCCATGAGTCCATCAAGCGCGTGTTCGATTAGGTGGTGTTGGCTGATTGGGATAACGTTCCCGAGAGCGAGGCTCCCAAGCACAGCCTTAACGATGAGCGTGCCGAGTGCAAGCACGACGAGGAGGTAGGAATGGGATTGCCGTCGAATGAAGGCGAGGATTCCGAGGCTCACCAGCACGACTGAGACAACCCCGCCCGAAACGAGCACCAGGAACAATGCCGTATCGATGGGCTGGAGGCTGGCTCCGATGTGGAGAGGGGTGCTGCTACAACTTGCTCCACACAGAGTGGAGAGCGAGGTGGGTGAGGACGAACCCAAGCCAGTACGCGTTTCAGGCTCGGCCAAGACGACGCCACTCCTTCTAATCATGCGGGTGTCTCCCGATATGGTGCATAGAGTGTACGCCACACGCCCTGTTCAATATATCCCTCGACGACACTGCAGGCACTGAATCTGTCACCGTTCCGATTCAGAACATAGTCTCGACAGGTTGTACACGTTTGCTCGCGCTCCCTGACTGTCGCTAGTTGTCCACTCTGGATCAAGAGACCAGTTGCTGACACGTAGTGATCAGAATGAAGCGACTGAATCAGGCGACTGATTCAGTCGCTGTCCGGATTTCTGTGTGATGAAGCTGCCTAAGCTCAAACGCATCCTCACAGATCCGGACGAGTTCCTTTCGAACGCCCAGTTGAAGTCTCTTAGCATGGAGTTACTCGAGCTGATACCGATGGAAGGAATCGAGGGCTCCGGCCTCGATTCCGAGGAGATCATGGAAGTCGTCTTACGGGCTGCTGTTGACACGACCTCTGTCAACGGCGTCACGACGAACACGAGCGACACACCGAACCGGAAGACGGTGATGGACTGGCTGCACACCCTGGAGAAAGAGTCGATGCTTGACGCTGTCAACGACATTCTCGCACTGGTGGCAATGACGGTTCTCGACCGCCAGAGGTCGAGAACCGTCTGCCTCGATTTTATGGACAACCCATTCCACGGGAACCCGGACGACGAAGACGAATTTCGACGGATGAAAGCCCGTGACGGGACGACGAAGTGTCATCGCTACTGCACAGCGTTCGTCCTTGCACAAGGGAAGCCACTGACGCTGGCGGTCGAACCGGTTGACGGCGATGACAGCAAGGCTGACGCGGTCGAGCGTGTGCTCGCCCGCGTCGAGACGTATCCGTTCGAGACCGAACGGATTCTCATGGACAGAGAAGCCTTCTCTGGCGAGTTGATTGGTGTCCTTCGGGAGACAGCGCCTCCAGTCTTTCCGGTCAAGACCGGGAAAGACTCGCTCCGCAAGAAACTTTCAGCGACAGCGTCGTACATGACCGAGGAGACGATCTGTGAAGGCAAAGCGCACGAACAGACGTATCCGTTAGCGGTTAACGTTACCTACCAGAACGGAGATCGCGGGAAGTCAGGGCTCAAACAGACGGGATACGCGGCGTACGGTCTGGAAGACCGCACGCCGCGGCAAGTCGCACAGGTCTACAACCACCGGTCACGGATTGAGAAGAGCTACGAGAAGTTTCGGGAAGCACGTGCTCTGACAACAACGCCATCGACGACAATTCGGCTGTTCTACGTGGGTGTCGGCTTCCTGTTAGAGCAGTTGTGGATCGTGGTGCAGTGGGCGGTGCTCGCCCGGCCACGACGTGGCGGGCGAGCACTTCCGGTAGCGTTCACGTTCAGCGATGGGTTTCTCCACGGGATCGAGCAGGTGTTAGACGACGAACTCGGCTGGAAGGAGAAGCATCGGACGAACGGGGAAGGACTGCCGCCAGGGTACGAACACGGACTCGGGTGAGCCGCCTCGCTTCGACCGAAGCGAGGCTGGCGGGGAGCAACAGCTGTCTTCTGAGAGCGGTTTGAGCGATGGCCACAGCGGAAAACAACCAGATCTGTGACTCTTCTCGCAGTCTCTGTAGTGCCAAAAGTGTCCTTCGTCTCGTTTCGGCGTTCTCACCATGTTAGACCAGCCTCTTGCTGCCGCCGCTATCGAGAGAGTGGACAACTAGCGACTGTAGAGGAGTAGTTCGCACCTGCCTTCGAGGTGAGCGTTTCAGGTGTGCATTTCGTTCCGCCTTGACTGGTCGTTGTTCGATACGCGGCTGGGACAGACTCTTGAAGTTCCTCCGGGCCAGATTGCCCGACACAGCCAGCACCGCTGACGAGCGACAAACTCTCGACCTGACGGAGTATCGTCCGGTGAGATATACGTCGACTCTTACTCATTACGATAGCCATTTGCGTGCCGCCCAAAACGAATTTTGGTCTAATTCTCGAACCAGCGCCACGTACTATAGTAGCTCGTGCAACTGGTCACTCATCCGACCGCACGACGGCATGCGGTCGGGTGAGTGATGACTTGCACTCTTACTATCGCTGTGTCTCTTGCTCCGCTTCGAGTAATCCGAGACCAGGCTAGCGTCAAAACAAATGGCTCGCGTAATTTTTGAACGATAATCTGTAGATATCGGTTCGTATCACCGTGCTATTGCGTGTGCTCGTTTGGTAATCGGTCTTGGACAGCGTCTGTGTTCGAGAATAGGACCAGAACCCCTATCCAAGATACGTTCAAACCATGTCGTGATGACCGATGGAAGAGGCATCCCGCGACGGGATTTCCTGAAATCAGCGGTGGCGATTGGAGGCACAGCGGCGTTCAGTGCCTGTTTGGGCCGCGAAAAAGTCGACGTCCCGACTGGTCCATCCGACTTGTCGTCGTATCCTCGCCGACAACACGCGTGGAATAGTGTCCTTCCAACCGACGACGCCGGAAACCCAACCGCGCCCCGACATCGAATTCTCCTCTTTTTGGACTACCTGAACGACGGTATCCCTTCCGATAGCGACCGCGAAACGATGGAGACCGCACTTCAGGGGATCGAACACGCGTATGAGCGGAGTGGTAAGGGTCTCTTGCTCACTGTGAGCTACTCTTCGGCATACTTCGACCGATTCGACGAAGGCCTGCCCGAGAGCGTTGATCTCCCCACACCAGAAGCGCTCGCCCCCTTCGAGAATCCTAAGATAGACACGCCCGACGCCGTCGTCCATCTCGCAAGTAACACGGCACAGGTAGTGCTCGGTGCTGAAGAATCGCTCAAGGGGAACAAATCGACGCTCAATGGTGTCAAACAGCCAATCACTGCCCTGACGGATGTCTTCGATATCATTGACCGGCGGACGGGCTTCGTCGGGGAAGGCCTCCCAGCAGAGAATGCAGGCGATGCTTCTGGCGTCCCTGCCGACAAGGTTCCAGAGGACGCACCGCTGTTCATGGGATTCAAGTCCGGGTTCAAAAAGAATCAGGCCAGCGAGGACCGCGTCACAATCCAGTCGGGTCCGTTCGCTGGCGGGACGACACAACATATCTCGAAGCTCCTACTCAACCTTAACCAGTGGTACGATCAAGACGACCGCTGGCAGCGTGAGGCAAAAATGTTCTGCCCGTACCACGCCGAAAACGATGTCATCGAAGGTGCTGGTGACAACCTCGGTACGAGTAGCAAGATTGACGACTGTAAGCCAGTAGATGAGACAGCCCGTGAGATGGGTGTGGTCGGCCATTCGCAGAAATCTGCAGCCGTCCGAGAGAACGACAAACCGATCATTCTCCGACGGGACTTTAATTCGACAGACGGTGGACAGGCTGGTCTCCACTTCCTCGCGCTCCAACGTGGTATCGGTGATTTCGAAAAGACGCGGGAGGCGATGAACGGGACCGATGTTTCCGAGCAATCAGCCATCGGTCAGCGCAACAACAATGGCATCTTGCAGTACATTCGTACGGAGCGTCGAGGTAACTACTTCGTTCCACCGCGTTCATCCCGTGCGCTTCCGCCTGCAATGCCAGCTGGCGACGTACAGGAGTTGGAACATGCATCGTCGTGATGTGCTTCGAGTAGTCGGGGGCACTTCACTTGCCGGGCTTGCAGGATGGACGGATCTGTTCAAGACACGGTCTGCACGTTCTCCACCAGTCTCTGAGAATCGGCCTGATGCTGTATACGCGTTCCAACGGCATAACGTGCGAAGTCAAGTAGCTAAAGACGAAGATTTGTCCTATGGCTGGCTTTATGGAGTTCCGTGTTGAAGAAATAGTGTCGGTAAGCAGAGCATCAGGAGTAACAGTCGCCTGAATTAGCGTCAGAGAGAAACATATGGAATTCAACACCACTACTACCGTAATCACGTACAGTGTTATATTCGCACTCCTCGTTGCTGGCACAGTCATGAGTCCAATGACTACTAGTACCGTTATGATGGTGAGTATCGGGCTTTTAGTGTTCGGCGTTCTGTCACTCCTCATTGGTATCAAACACGGCGAATACCGAGCAAGTCATCAATAACGGTCTTCGATTCGATACACTGTGAATCTTCTTTTGCCTGTTTGAAGAGTAGTTCATGCTACCAATTCGGACGATTAATATTGTAGGGACAGAATCACCGAGACAAGCAAATGAGACAGAGACGTGGTACTCTTTTGGTTGCACTTGGTGTTCTTCTGTTCAGTTCAACCATGGTTATCAGTGCTGTTGCTGCTCCATCCTTACAAGTCAATGCTGACGGTGCCGATGACCGTCGGACGCTCGTCGGATCACAGGGTGGGGGGCCGGGGTGGCATAAGTACGGGAGTATCTATCTCTTGAATGGCACGAATGAAACGTGGCGTCACTCCGGTGCAGATAGTTATTTTGACGCCACCGTATTGGAAAATGGCAGTGTCGTAGCCGGTTTCATGGACAGTGGCTACCAGAATTGTGGGCCATATAATTCGCCTTGTACTCGGACTGGATTTCGGGTCATCGAGCCCGTTTCTGGGACCTCTACCATCTCTGAATACAGTTTTCCTGTTCGAACACAATCCAACAGTGAGGTTCACGACGTTGAACGGCTCCCTACGGGCGAGTTTCTGATGACTGATATGGAGAATGAACGAGTGTTCACTGTGAAAAACGGCGAAGTTACATGGCAGTGGAATGCGAGCGAATTTTATGATGCACCGAATGATGCCACCAAGACAGATTGGCTCCACATTAATGATGTTGATCGGATTGCTAATGGCAAATTCCTCATTTCCGTACGGAATGCGAACCAACTAGTCATCGTTGAGCGTAACCGTGGGGTCGTCGAAGTCATCAACAAAGACGACGATGAGAGCAACGACGCTAGTTGTGGCAAGCGAGGGCAATTAAGTGACAGCGACGGAGATGGTGAATTCCGCTGTGGGGATCCTACTGTTATCAACCATCAACATAATCCACAGTGGCTTGGTGACGGGGCTGTCCTTGTCGCTGATAGTGATAACGACCGAATCGTTGAACTCCATCGTACTGATAACGGCAGTTGGGAGCCGGTCTGGATCTTGAATAGTGCGGGCGGGGTATCGTTCGATTGGCCTCGTGATGCGGACCGGCTTCCAAACGGAAATACTCTCATTACAGACACACTCAATAAGCGGCTTGTTGAGGTAAATGATTCGGGTGAAGTCGTCTGGAGCGTACAAACGGAACGAATACCCTATGAAGCCGATCGACTCCCTGGAGGGGAGCAAGTTCGAGGACAAGCAGTATCTTCGCACGGAGTGGAGAGTCCCGATGTACGTGGGGATGTCCCTGTGCTCTCACTCCTCCTTGTTGGTCTTCGCGCAGTTGCCCCTTGGACACCATTCTGGTTTACGGAGATTCAGCTCTTTTCGACACTCCTCTCCACTCTTCTCATTGTTACTGGGGCAATTGACTGGGTCCTTTACTGGAGATAACTCTGAACACACCTCTTCGATTCCCGAACCAGAACCCCTACTTTTGCTGAACGAAAAGCAATCATATGGACCGCCGATCCGTCCTTCGTCGAGGGGCCGCTCTTACAAGCGGTATCTCTCTTTCAGGCTGTCTCAGCCAGTTGGGATTTGAGACTCAATCTGCATGGCGAGATCCACCACTTGTCGAGAATCGTCCTGATGCAGTCTATTATCCCGCAATTATCGAGGGAATGGGCATGTATGGGGTAGCCCAGACGAACGGTATCGGGTTCGCTCTGATGCACTCGTTTCCGCATCGGTTTTGGAACCTTACTGGGGAGAGACAAACGAAGGTCGTCGTTCAGTCTAGTGACTCGGTTCACTTGATGGCTAGTGTCTGGGACGTCCAGACGAAGACTATCCTCCCGGTTGACATATCCGCAGATATCAGCAACGATGGTAAGCAAGTGACATCCACCAATTTGTGGCCCATGATTTCTCCAAACATGGGGTTCCACTACGGTGATAATATTGCACTCCCAGGCGAGGGTAAGTATGACATTACTCTGAGTACTGGTCCGCTCCAGGCAGATCGGGCGAAGCCATTCGAAGGCCAATTTACAGAGTCCAATTCTGTCTCTATGGAGTTCGAATTTAACACGAATGAAACCTACAACCTCGAACTCCGACGGCTAGGTGATCAAGCAGGGACACGAGGGACCGTTGAGCTAATGAACATGAAGGAGGTTCCAAAACCAACTGCGCCACCGAAGGACAAACTTCCTGGGCGATTGGTTGCTGCAGAATCATCTGGTGACGCGACGTTTTTGATTGCTGTCACTGAGGGGAATTCTCTATTTACTCCTGGCAGTGGTGCTGGCTTCATTGTCTCACCGCGAACACCGTACAACCGAGTGCTACTCCCACGAATGGCTCTTTCCGCGACTGTGATGCGTGATGGAAACATCGTGTCTCAGGGGAACTTACAGACGACGCTTGACCCGCAGCTCAGCCTCTATTATGCAGCGAACATCGAAGATTTGAACCCGGGAGACACAGTGACGATAGAGATCGATTCACCACCACAACTGGCACGACACGATGGGTACGAAACAGCATTTCTCGATATGCAACCAATCAGGTTCACACTGTGAGTACAGCTATGATTAACTTGTCTCATACCCGGCTTTGGCGTCACAAAGCAAGATTAACCAGGGGTTCGTCCTAAGTCAAAATATGGAGGCACAGATGTTACATCGAGTGCGAAGTCTTATCCAAGCAATCGCTGTTGCTATCTCTGGGTTCTTTGTCGGAGCGCTACTCATCTCTCTGAGCACAATCTTTTTATCAAATATTGGTATCCAATTGCAAGAATCCCCTGGGATTCGACTCTTTATGTCGACAGTCTTGATTCAAGGCGTCGCTTTTGGGACTGTCGCTCTCGGATATCTGTCTCTTCGTGGACTTGGCCCTGATTTTTTGAACGTCCGAATACCGAACCGGAAGGACGTATTCTGGATGGTCGGTGGATTTGTGGTGTTTATCATCCTCTATCTGTTGATTACTATGGTGATTTCTGCGCTCGGGCTATCTGTCGCCGAAAACGAAGTTGCCATTGTCGGACAGCAAGCACCGACTGTGTTACTATTGTTAGTTCCATTATCGATATTGCTAGTGGGGCCGGGAGAAGAGCTGTTATTCCGTGGTATGGTCCAAGGTCTCCTTGAGCGTGATTTTTCAACTCCTTGGGCGATTGGGCTTGCAAGTACCATATTTGCCGTCAGCCATGCTGGCTCACTACAGGGAAGTGGACAGATAACCTACATGCTCGTAGTCTTTGTCCTTGCTCTCGTGCTGGGCGTCGTCTACGAACGAACAGAAAATCTTGTTGTGCCAGCGGTGATACACGGGACATACAATGCTGTCCTATTCGGGTCAATGTACCTTGGAGTGATGTGATATTATGACAGACCAAACGTCACCGTCAATCACGCACAGCACGATCGATACCTCTGACCCACCGTATCTCTGCAAAACCTGTAACCGCCGGTTCAAAACACAAGCACTCCTCATCCATCACTGTGGTGTACGGCATCCAGATACTCTGGACGAGGGAGAGAAAGAACTGTTTTCTGAACTGTACCAAAAAGAGGAAGCTCAACTTCGCCGATTTCGAATTATCGCGCTTGGTGGAATCGTGCTCCTCTACTTTGGTTTCCTATTCATGTATGCCATCTTCGCAGTTTAACTCAACCATGACTGATAGTACAAACTCAACGACGACTGTTTCGCGATGGGCAATCAAACTAGTCACGCAGTTGATTGCGATTACTCTCGTGGTCAGCATCGTCTCCGTTGGAACGACTATCGCGAGTAACGCCGCTGTAGGCTTATCTGGGGGGGCAAAGGAGTCGTTGAATATCCCCCGCTGGCTTTATGTTGCAACTGGTGGTGCGGCGATTGGTGCCTCGGCATTGCTAGCCAGTTTCGTTACCGATCGGATGTTTATCCGCGCGATTCATCAATGGCAACACCATCTCGGTAATGTTCAAAATTTCAAGTCCGTAAGGAAACGCTTAGCTGAGGGGACTGGCCTCGTTCTGCTTGGCTTAGTCGTCTATCGTGGATTTTTCGGACCACAAATTCCGACGGTCAATTTTGCAATCGTGTTTGTGTTTGCTGGGTTGCGAGCGGGTCTTACGATGGCAGCCTATCTTTTCGGAAACGTGTGGTCTCTTGTCAATCCCTGGCGAACAATAAGCGAACATCTCCCCAATGGGTTCATTTCGTATCCTTCTCGATTCGGTCGTTGGCCTGCAGTTGCAGGATTACTAGCGCTTGTTTGGATCGAAACGACATCGGGAATCACAAAACAGCCGTCATTACTTGCTGCTGTCGTTCTCATGTACTCGGTGCTAACTATCATTGGTGCGTCAGTATTTGGTCCTGAGGAGTGGTTTACACGCGCTGACCCAGTTTCTGTGTTTTTCTACTTTTACAGCCGGGTTTCACCTCTCTCTTGGGACGGCGATGGATTACAATTGCGTCTCCCCGGCATGCGTATTGTGGAGGACGATACTGTCACCGGACTTGACGACATCGCGTTTGTTGTCGCCCTTGTTTGGGAACTGACATTCAGCGGGTTTGTCACCACTGCTCCCGGTGCCGGGTTTGTTCGAGCCGTTGTTGGTCTGGGTTTCCCACCATTAGCTCTCTACGGTATGCTGTATCTGGGTGGATTTCTACTGTTTGTGGGCGCGTATCTATTAGCAGCAGATGTCACTACCTCCCGACTACAAACGTATCGTACTAGTCGTGAGCTTGCGATTCAATTTGCTCCTTCACTGCTTGCAATTGCTGCAGGGTATCACCTTGCCCACTACTTTGGCTTCTTCGTCTCTCTCCTCCCTTCACTAGCTTCAGTTCTCGTTTCGCCTCTTTCTCCATCCTCGAATCCACTCGTACTAACGTTACCTGCTTGGTTCGGCGGTCTCAATATCTTCTTTGTGTTGGCCGGTCACATTCTTGCTATTTGGGTGGCACATTCGACTGCGTATCGTCTCTTCCCAACTCGTACTCAAGCTATCAGTAGCCAGTACGCATTTGTAGTCGTGATGATGATGTATACCTCAGTGAGTCTGTGGCTGATTTCACTCCCAACACAATCCCCTGCATTCATTTGACACGCTTGACGCCGTCGTCCACCTCGCAAGCAGCACTGGTCAGGTTGTGTTCAATGTTGAGGAAGAGTTTAAAAGAATAGAACAGACGTTCAATGGTATCGCTCCGTCTAATATGCCACTGACAGACCTCTTCGAAATAAGTACCACCAACAGATGACCAAAAGGAACATGGATAAATTTGAATGTGTTACAGGAGTCTGCTATTCGGTTCGGTTTCGAGACGCACACCAAAATCACCTTTGGGAGAGAGCCCCAATGTATCACTATGCGAAGACGAGCCTATCTGAAAACCGCAGCTACTGTATCAGCCACAACCATTCCCGGGCTCGCTGGCTGTACAGCTCCAGGGGATAGCGGAACTGGAACCGACGACGGGAGTAGTGGGCAGGGAACGACTACAACGGCAACGCAGTCCTCAACATCGATGCAGAGTCAAAGTGGACAGACGATACAGATGGTGACGGAGGGAAGTGATTATTACTTCGATCCAATCGGCCTGTTCGTTGAGCCAGGTACGACTGTCACGTGGAATAATAAAAGCGGAAGCCATTCTGCGACCGCCTATAAGAAAGGACGCGGGTCGGCATCAGTGACCCGTATCCCCGACGGGGCCAAATCCTGGAACAGCGATATACTCAGTGCACAAGGAGCAACGTACGACTACACGTTCGAAACGACGGGCACGTATGACTATTTCTGCATCCCGCACAAGTCGCTCGGCATGGTTGGTCGAATCATCGTTGGCGACCCCGGTGGGTCTGCAGAGGGGAGTATGCCGCCGGACGGTAAGGTTCCAGAGAGCAAGACAATCGTTGACCAGACCGTCGTGTCTTACGACGAATTTACTGGCTGAGTGGCTGTAGGCAATGTGCTGTAGTGCGTAGGCGGGATGAATATAGTCTCGTCTGTACAGGAGATGCTTCGGTTTCTGGGTATTCTTTCTTCCCTTCGTGTCCGCTCGTTTTGGTCGGTGAGAAGGATGATCCCCGGGGAATTAGCTGGCATTCTTCCAGTTGATTAATATGATCGCTCTGAGCGATAGCAGTTGAATTAATAGTACGGGTTCACAACGCAAGGACGTGATGATCCTGAGTGGACCTACAGAGAGAGTACGCTCTTCCCGTCGATTCCAGACAGTTGGTGTCGGTGGTGTGTTCAAGAAGTCGCACAGTGCTATGACGACTCAGGGGCTAACAACTGGAGCAGATGATAGCCACCGAGTGCCGATAGGTGGTGTGACTGATGGCTGGTGATGATCTCGGTGAAAACCATACAGGAGCGAGCGCGTGGCCCCTTGTTATAGCAGTGAGCCTTGCGCTATCTGAACTTGGCGTGGTGCTCGGACTTGCACCCATCTCAGTCGGTGGCCTACTAGTACTGATACTGTCGATTAGTGGTATCTTGCGTGAATCCGGGTATGTGTCACAGATGGACCGAAGTGCGGGACTTCTTAGTGTTCTACTCATCGTGAGTGGTGTCATGATTCTCCTCAGTAATCAACCCAGAACGACAACGCGAGGCCAGTCAATTCTTATCGCTGGCGTTGTAGGTCTGCTTGCCGCACTTGTCTGGCGTGTTTTCTTGAGTTCTCGTTCACAATTGAGTAAGGAAGAAATTCAGAATCAATCCTCTACAGAGGAGGTGTCTGATTGATGTCTGTTTGTCACTTGATTGAGTTTTTGACACTCATCAATCGGAATTTCTGTAACAAACGTAGCGGTGATCATCAATGACAGTGAATTACAGCAAGCGACATACGACGATTGTACTCTGCTTGTTGTTCGTTCTCACTGGGCTTGTTGACAACTTCCTCGTGTCAAATGGATACGAAAATCTTGCAATCCTCGTGTTTGTTGCGGGATATGGGTTTGTGGTACTCGGAGGCTGGGCGATCTGGTTACGTCCGCTTAATCTAACTGGTGGAAGCGAAGAGAATACGTTGATTTGGACCACTGATGAGGATGACGTGAGTGACGAGAGTATGGACGATACCTCATCTCACCAATGATAATAGAGCGATTAACACGAGAGCGATTGTATCTCGTAGGAATGATTGGAACAATTGTCGGACTTGCCGCTTCAATTGGTTACACTATTGGGTTAAATACCTCTAGCCCGTTGAAACAAGTCGTCCTCTTTGGAGTGGTTCCATTGCCATTCTCTCCTCTATTAATGGCTGGATATGGGAGCATTATTGTATTATTATCGTTAGCATTGATGTATTCTACAGTTTCGTTTCTTTCACGCTATGATTCCGACGCACTTGATTAATATTTATAAATAATTTTACATTGGCGTCTCGTGGCTTGACAACGAAGTAGTTCGTCGGGTTACACTCTTCTCATCTGTTCTTAATAAATTGACTACGTTCTACCATCCAATATTATTAACTTCACTTCCTATTCCATACTCCATTTATTAACTCACACGGGAGGGTTGTTACACCGCTATATCTGTAATGGACGTCTTCAGTAGGAACTACCCGTTGCCTTGCCCAACATCTCGAGAACAAGAACCGAAAGCCGACGCTATTCGTCACCGACAGCGAGAACAATCGTATCGTCAAGCCCGCTCGGAAACTGGTGGAAACTAGACTCGAGCATGGCCGTTCAGAGGGAGTTTCAACTGGTCCCATGACGCGCCGACCGACTCTTGAACGGAAACGCGCTCATCATCGACGCGCTTAGTGGGCAGCTTGTGGAGCTTGACGAGCTAGGGTTGTCGTCAGGAGCGTTCGAACAACTCGTCTCCCGTACGAAGCCGACCGGACTCCCTACGGCAAGTCTGACGGAAGTTGTCAGTATACAAATAATAGAGGCAGCATGGGTAGGTTCGTCGGTTTGAGCTGTACGGTTCCGCCCTCTTCGACGATGGAGATGATGAGGTATATCGTAGGCACATTCACAATCGTAGTAACACTCCCCACAGCCATCTATTCCACGAGGAATTAATCCGGGGTGAGGCGTGAGAGTCGCATCGCATTCCCGGTAACAGCCGTCGTCATGCCGGCGTCCCCGACGAGCACGGCCGCCCAGATGGGTACGAGGCCAAATGGAACGCCGAGTGCAAGCAGCGCCTTCGCACCGAGGCTGACAAAGATATTCTGACGAATCACACTGTTTGCCTTATGTGCGAGTTCATAGAGATACGGCAGTTTCGACAGATCGTCACTCATGAGAGCGATATCAGCCGTTTCGAGCGCCGTGTCCGTGCCAGCGGCACCCATCGCAACACCGACGGTCGCCGTCGCGAGCGCAGGGGCGTCGTTGACGCCGTCGCCGACCATTGCGACCCCGTCATACTGCTCGTCGAGTTCCTCAATTGCCTCGACCTTCTCGTTGGGCAGCAGTTCCGCTCGGAACTCGTCGACACCGACCTCGTTGGCGATCGCCCGAGCGGTTCGTTCGTTATCGCCCGTTAGCATAATGATGTGTTCGACACCAAGGTCGTGAAGGTGCTGGATCGCCTGTTTCGCTGCGGGTCGAATCTCGTCTGCAACGGCGACCACACCCTCGATTTCATCTTCTGTCCCGACAAGTACGACGGTCTTGCCCTGTGACTGGAGTTCGGGTACCGTCTCTTCGAGGAGGTCGAGGCAGTCGTTGCGCTCACACATCTGGCGGCTCTTCGTGGTGGCGACACCACCGTCAGTCGTCGCGTGGACGTGTGTCAGGTCGAAGCCTAACTCTTCGAAGAGTCCGGGTTTCCCGGCGTAGTGGGGCTTCCCGTCAAGTTCGGCTTTTACACCCTTACCGGTAATGCTCTCGAACTCGTCGACCTCTCGTTCCGTGACGGATGCCTGCTCTGCGCGGCCAACAATCGCTTCGCCGATAGGGTGTTCGGACCGCGACTCCAGCCCGCGGGCACATCGGAGGACGTCCTCCTCGCTGTTGCCGTTCAGCGGGACGACGTCCGTCACCGTGAGTTCACCTTTCGTGAGGGTCCCAGTTTTGTCCATCGCGATTGCGTTGACGGCACCCATCGCTTCGAGGTGATTCCCGCCTTTGATGAGGACGCCGTTTTTCGCTGCACTCGTGATACCCGAGACTACGGACACGGGTGTGGAGATAACGAATGCACACGGACATGCAAGTACGAGCAGCGTGAGGCCATAGACGATGAACGTCGGCCACGATGCCCCGAACAGAAGCGGTGGAATAACAGCAACCAGGAGGGCAAAGCCGACAACGACCGGCGTGTAGTACGACGAGAACCGCTCGACGAACTGCTCACGCTCGGTCTTGTTCGCTTGAGCATCCTCGACCATCTGGACGATGCGTGAGAGCGTGTTGTCGCTCGCTTCCGAGGTGACTTCCACTTCGAGATACCCCTGCTTGTTAATCGTGCCTGCATACACCTCGTCTCCCGGCGTCTTGTCGACAGGTACTGACTCACCGGTAATCGGAGCCTGGTTGACAGCACTCTCTCCGTCGAGAACTTCACCATCCATCGGGATTTTTTCGCCCGGACGCACGACGACGGTTTCACCAATGGCAACGTCGTCGACCGGAACCGTTACTTCTTCGCCGTCTCGTTTCACTGTTGCCTCGTCCGGCGAGAGATCCATCAACTCCTGTAGTGAGTTCCGGGCGCGATCCATCGAGTAGCGCTCGAGCAGTTCCGCGATACTGAACAGGAACGCGAGCGTGGCGGCTTCGAAATAGAGTGCCTCACCGAAGACAAGACTCGCAATGATGGCTCCACTAATGGCGATGCTCATCAACAGGTCGATGTCGAGATTGCGATTCAATGCGGAGTAATAGCCATTGCGGAAGATGACCTGACCAGCGACCCCAACGGCAACGAGGAAGAGGACGTCTGCAATGAGTATCTCGCGGCCGATAATCTCGGCCACCAGAATGTTCTGGCTGGTGAGGAAGAACTCGAAGAGGAGTCCGAGTGCGGTGAACCCACCACTGATCCACGTTTTGATCGCCCGTGAACTGGTCCAGACGCCCTCACGTTCGTCGGTGGAACTATTCGCGGTGTCCGCGTCGGTCGTAGTTGAGTCGGTCACCTCGTAGCCAGCTCGCTCGATGGCGTCGACGATGTCTGGTGACGAGAGGATTGTTGAGTCGTACGTGATAATTACCTTTCCGGTCGTAGGCTGGGTGTCGTAGCCCGACAGTCCCGAGAGACCATCGAGGGCGTTCTCGATTTTTCCTGCACAGGAGGGGCAGTCCATTTCGGGGACTGTGAATGTTGCCGTCGTCTCCCCTTGGTTCTCGACTGTGTACCCCGCTTTTTTGATGCGCTCGGCAATGTCGTCTGGAGTGATTCGACCCCTCTCGTAGGAGACAGAGAGCGTCCCAGTCGTCACCTGTGGGTCAACGGCTGTGATACCGTCGAGTTTCCGGACACTATTTTCGACTTTCCCCGCACAGGATGGGCAATCCATTTCGGGAACCGAGAATTGAGCGACATCGTCCTGATTCGACGAGGTCGAGGTTACGCTGTCGGCATCCTGTTCATTGTTGTGATGGTCGTGTTCGTGGTCATGACCCTGTGAATGAGTGTCTCCAGGATCATCCGACTCTTGCTCGGACGAAGTCATTACTGAAACCAATGGGCTCACATCTTATTAATTCGGCTGCCACTATACGATACTAAATTGTGTAGAGTTAATAAAACACAACCAATATGTTAATAACATTACCCGCCGGCAGCGAGATGTCGGATGGATGTTGTTTGGGCGAGGTCGTGTAGGTTCGTTTTGTCAGCTTAGTCTGGATACAGATGGGGCCACACGAGTGTCTGTCCCACCCGTTGATTTGAGTAAGCTCCCAAGGAGGAGTAATACACTTCCGGCGAAGAATATTCCACTAACTGGTGAGGACGGAATCATAAATGACCAATAGACGGGCGTCGCAGCAGCACCGAACAGTACACTAAGTACGCCGTAGAATGCAGGTGCACAGCAACAACAGGCAGTTGCCCCAGATGCAATCAGTGATCCAGAAAACAGCTCTCCCCCGGCGACGGACTCTGCGTTTATCCACTGCTGAGTAACGACAGCGACATTCAATCCAGAGAGACCGCCTAGAATAGCCATAAACAACACTGTTCCAACCGAAAGATATCCTGTAAACGGAATTGATGGGAAATACCACTCGATAGCAGGCCAAATAACTAATGGACTCGACACGTCATAGGGGATAATAAATGCCTCTGACGGTACGTTAACCCCTTCGTCAGGGCTGAAGCTCATTGTTCCTGCTGAGAATGCAAAGAAAATGCTCATCAGGGTCCCAGCACCAATTCCGGCAATCTTCGGTTTCGTTTCAAGACGGAGACTTTGGAGCACTCCTCTTGCATCTGTCCAGATAATGTATGCAAGTAGCGCTGGGAGACTCAACACGATGAGGTAGCCGAGGGGATTGGTAGTCCCTTGATTTGGCATAAACGCTGGATAGCCAATCCATGCTGCAAGAATCAAACATAGAAATGCGTACTGTGGTTTTGTTGGATATTTCATTCGGGCAACAAGTAAACCACCGGTAGCAAGGAGCGTACTCACAATGAGACTTAAGATCGGGTAAATTTCCACAAGTTGGGGCGGTGTTTGGCCAACAACTTGGAGCTCGACGAGACCGATTCCACCAAAGACTATCGTTACTGCTCCAACCGTGAGTAGTGCGCCTGTTTTGGCGAGGGATAAGAGCTCACGACGTAGCGCTACGGAAGCACCAACTACCGTGCATATCCCTCCAATGAGTAGTACAAACAAAAACCAATGTGGTGTTCCTGCATGAGTCGTGCCGGAGTGTGCGGCTACGGGTGAAATTGTTGCTCCGAATCCGATCAGTATTGTTAGGGTTCGAATGATTGTTCGTTGGTATTTCATGTATCTCTTTTTGTCTATCTTCATGCAAGCTTCGGTATCCGGTGGTGAAAGCAAGCGTTCCGGATGTGTTTAACGATACGGTTCTCACTATCCTATTTGGTTACTTTCGTGAAAACACCTTTTGGTATGGTTCTCTCAACCGGTGGTGCCTCCGGCAATCTCAATCACATACCAAGACTGCTGCAGCTACTTGACGACGACGGTGCCTGTCATCCCGGAACTCTCGTGCGGGATGCACACGTACTCGTAGGTGCCAGCGACGTCGAAGGTGTGTTCATACGTCTCGCCCGCAACGAGCAGTCCACCGCTCACGTCGTTCCGCGCGGCTTTCTCGGACTCGAACCCACCACTGGCGAAGTATGCCGCGTCCGAGGGAATCTGGCCGTCGTAGGCCGTCACCGTGTGTCCGACTTCACTGTCATTTATCCATCTCACGGTGGTACCAGCGCTAATCGTGACCCGCTTCGGGTCGAACGCGAAGTTCTCCGCCATCGAGACACGTGTCACGTCCTCTGACCCACCGGCGGACGAGCAGCCCGCAGAAGCTGTCGCTACGAGTGTCGCCCCGCCGAGCCGGAGTACCTGTCGTCTGTTCATGATTGAGTAAGCGTTGTACCGGGGGGATTAGAGTGCGACGAAGAGGTCGGTGACGTACATCACGACGAGACCGACGAGGAACGTCACGAGGTTCAGCGCCGACGCTGCCCGTCCATTCCGACTGATCATGCCGTGCAGTTCCCAGATGACCTGCAGAATTGCCCCGACACCGACGGCGAGGAAGAACGCCCCGAGCGTCGGCGAGAAGGCGAGACTCCCGAGCCAGCCACCGAGGATGACGGGTGCGCCCGCGAGGAAGCCGAGACCGAGGAAGTGGAAGATGCTCGGACGCTCTCCGCGTGCGACGGGTGCGACAACGGCCGGGCCTTCGGTCACGTTGTGGAGCATGAAGCCGATGACGAGGAACGCCCCGAGCGAGACACGGCCGAGAGCGAATGAACTCCCGATGGCTAGCCCTTCGGCGAGGTTGTGCAGACCGATGCCGAGCGCGACGAGGTAGGCAACCCACAGCCCACTCTGTGCGCGAGCGTCACCGGCAGCAGCGCGTCCCTCCCGCCATGCGCTGACGGACTGGACGGCGAGGAGTGCGCCGATGATGCCGAGTGCGACAAGCGCGGGTCCCTCGAACGCACCCGGAACCTGCTCTCCGAGCTCGAATGCCTCGAACCCGGCGTCGATGGCGAGGAACGCGAGGATACCCGCCGAGAAGGCGAGAATTGCGTGGAGCCACCGGTCGCTCATCGACTGCAGGAACGGGAACCACAGCATCCCAAGGGCGACCGGGATGACACCGACGAACAGGCCGATGACGGCCATCGTCACCAGCAGGTCGGTCGTCAGGCCCGGTGACTCGCTGGGCGCGACGATGGTGTGGTGAACGGTCGCGCCGTCTGAGAGCATCAGCGCGACTTCGAGGTCCCATCCGGGGTTCCAATGGTACGGGATAACGACTTCTGCGCTCTCACGCGGAGCGAGGGTGTTGTCGCCACCCGCGCCTTGTACCTCGAAATTCCAGTAGGCTTCAGCGACGAGAACCTGCGAAATGGTCACTTCCTTTGGGCCGTTATTCGTGACGTGAAGGACGACCGTTTCCTCATTCGGCAAGGTTGTGTGGGTCACCGACACATCGGGGAGTGGTTCGCCCCCAGTGTCGAGCGACGCAAACGGCGTCGCCGCAAAGAATCCTCCAGCGATAAGTCCCAAGAGGAGGATTGGAAGCAGTGCTGCTGCCCACTTCGGAAGTCCGAGCGGGCGCTCAGTTCGATTCACAGTCGTGCCGCCGTCAGTGTTTGGTTTGCTCATTTAGACCACCTCGAAGAAGCTCATCCAGCCGAGTTCTGCGAACTCTGACTGGTGAGCGTGGAACATGTACAGCCCCGGGTCGTGAGTGGAGTAGTCCAGTTCGATGATGCCGCGCTGTGCCTGACACTGCATGACCGTGTCAATCTTCTTATTCGTCGGCGTCAGTGTCGTTCCGTGGTCGTAGTAGTCGAAGAACTGCGAGTGGGTGTGGAACGAATTGATGAGGTCGAACTCCGTCGCGTTGGCCAGGTAGACTCGCTGGCGCTGCTGGCCGTCGATCTGGATCGGGCGCTTGGTCTCCCCGGCTTTCCAGTTCCCTCGGCCGTCGGTCTCGCCGACGCTGTAGGCGAACGCCCGCGTGTTGGCGGCGTACACCTCGTTGCCGCCGTCGAAGTTGGTGTCGAAGGAGTTCATCACGATGACCATCTCGTTGATGGCGTCGTTCTCGGGATATTCGTGGTTCCGCGTCTTCGCCTCGGCGACGAGTTCCGCGCGAAGTTCGTCGGTGATCTGCGAGCGGTGGAAGTCACAGTATTCCTCCGGTCGCTGGGCGACACGCTCCGGATCGGGATCGATGATGATTGCCCCGTACAGACCTCGGTGGATGTGCTCTTTTAACGGGAGAGAGTGACAGTGGTAGAAGTGACACCCTGCTGGTTGGGCAATCCACTCGTACGTGAACGACTCACCCGTATTGAGGACACCCGGTCCGTTCTGCGGAATTCCGTCCATCTTCGGATTGAGATTTCGGAGGTGTGGATGGATAGTGTGACCATGCCGGCCAAGGTTCTCGAATTTTACGCGAATCAAATCGCCCTCGACGGCACGAATCGTCGGCCCCGGAACCTGTCCATTGTAGGCCCATGCCGGGAACTCGATACCGGGGGCGATGGTGACTGTGGTATCGACCGCTTGGAAGGTGAACTCGCGGACCGTCCGCCCGTTCTCCTCGTACATATCCTGCGGAACGTTCTCTTGTTCACCACGACCCGTGTTGAACTGGTAGAGAAACTCGTGAGGATCGAAGTCTAGGTCGCTGTACTCGCCGACCGCCCCGAAGTTTCCGTGTGAGTCTTTTCCTGGACCATGATTCTCACCTCCGTCTGCTCGCCCGATTCCAGTGAGAGCGGCACTCCCTGCGAGGCCGATTCCTCCGAGGACTGCTCGGCGAGTGGTCTTGAAATCTGATTCGAGGGAATCAACTAATCTATCCTCCAATTTTTTGGAAAGTTCTGCTGCCTGTGAATAGTCTGATGATGGCATGTTAGATCATCTCCTTCAGTCGCTTGGACTCAATCGTAGTCCCTTCACTGGTCTGTGACACATAGATGTTCGCAGCAACCTCGGTGGGGAGCGAAAGGGTTTGACTTGTCGCTTTTACTTCAATAGTAACCATTCCGAAAGGTGCAACGTCGGTCACTTCGAATACCGTGCCAAGCGTTGCTCCTACATTTGTAAGATACGTAAGAATGTCCGGCTTGCTATGTCGAACTTCAGAGATGATTGCGACATCTCCTTGTTTACACGCTGGCAGTGGATGATGGGTTTCTTTTCGTCGGATTTCGAGGTCAGCGGTCGGGATTGGCTCTCCATGAGGATCAACAAGAGGAAATTCGAGGATTTCTTCCATTCGATTTCCTAACTTCTCACTGATGTAGTGTTCCAGTTCGTCTGCTTCGTCGTGAACCTCAGACCAGTCGTACCCTAACTTCTCGGTTAAGAATAGCTCAAGTAGCCGGTGGTGACGGAGCACTTTGAGAGCCTCTTTTTCACCACTTTCGGTGAGACGAGCTCCTTGGTAACACTCGTATTCTACGAGTCCCTCATCGTCCATCCGCTGTAACATCGATGTCACAGTTGGTGGCTTAACCCCCATCTTCGTCGCAACAACTGACGGCGCGACGAATTTGTCATAATCCTGAAATTCATAGATGGCTTTCAGGTAATCCTCGACTTTTGGGGTAGCCATGAACAAGGTTTTGACGCGTCTAAAGAAAAGGTTTGCCATTACATTTGGTTCACTGATGTCGTTTCTAATCGACACGGAACACTGGTATACCGTGAGTCTCGTGAGGAGCGCTACACGCGAGGTACCCCACCGTGTTGCAAATCGAATTCTCAACGAAGTGGTCACGCACGAGTGTACGCACGTCGTGTTTGGGAATCTCAAGTATATCCGTGACCCGATGCCTAAGTAGAAGAAGTTCCACCAGTGGGCACATCGTAAGCTCATCGAGTACTTGACGTACAAGGTGGAGGCTTTGGGAACTCGTGTGGTGATCGTGAACACGGCATACACGAGCCAGTTCTGAGTGCATGTGGGCACACGAGTCGGGGCAATCGCTCGGGGGTCACCTTTCGAGTGTGAGAAATGTGGTCGGGTATCACATGTGGATTACAACGCGGCGAAGAACATTGGATGGAGGTCTGTCCGCAAGGGGCTCAATGACTCTTTGCGGACGGGTGACAGTCAACTCGCCCTGAAGTCAGGAACTGTTATTCCGAATCGGGGTTTCATCCCGTACCCCTAAGGGTTAGAGGCTGAGAACACTGACAAGCCCCTGGGCCTGTTGACGAGGCAAATGCTGTTCTGAGCGAGTCTTAGCATGTGGGAAGCGGAAGAAGCCACAAAAACAAGTAGTTACGAGTCACCTTTCGAATAGTATTCGGAAGACTCCTCTGTTCTCGATTAACAATTCAGTCGAGTCGAGCGGTGATGAGACAATCAATATTGTATACGAGGAACCCAACGGAGACGAGCGTTGTCGCGAGGAAGACCATAAGTTGTGGGGGCCCAGATGTTGCGCTGCCAGCGGCCGCACCAGCGAATCCCACGAGCGTCAACTCAACCCATGTGATAAAGATTCGAGAAAGTAGATGTCTTGAGCTAGTCGACTGCCGCTTCGAACGATCAGTGGATTTTGGTGAGTTCTCGGACATATTAGTACGAATCACTCGCTTGAACAGGTCCGCTGAAGACGTTGTACAGCACCGCAAAGTATGTTAGAACCAACGGTAGAAGCAGGGCAGCCGCAATTGACATGAGATTGAGCGGTAGTGTTGAGACGATAGCGTCTGTAATAGCGAGTCCAGTTGCTGGGTCGATTAATGGATACAATACGAGTGCAACAACACTGACGAGCTCATAGGTCAGCACGGCACTTGCAGCAAGTGCAAGGTGGTTCCGCGAGGTTCGGAGTGCCCATACGTACCCGGCAGCAACGAGTATCGAAAGTACGACGAGTGACAGGACTGGAACTGAAAGTATTTTGCTTTGCACTCGGGCGGATGCACTTGCGAGCGCTGCTAGCGAGGCAACAACCGCAACAAGATAAACCACTACTGCACGCTCTCCATATCGGCGAAGGTCTTTCTTGAGCGTGTCGCGAGTTTTCAGCCGCAAAAAGGCAGTTCCTGAGACGACTGTGAGAGCGATCACTGTGATTCCGACGGTGACAGCAGAGACGGTTATAGACCGGGGGCTACCTGTAAGCCAGTTCGCTACAAACGCACCAAGCAGGAACGGTGCAGTAAGGCTGCCAGTAACGAACGACCGACCCCACCACCGTTGCCACCGCTCATCGTGGCGTTGTTCGTACATCTCTGGAGCTAATCCCCTGAGAAGTAATGCACCCAAAATTGCGAACATTAGCAAGTAGTGGCGGCTGAAGAGGCTTGCGTACACCCGGGGGAACGCCGCGAATAGTGCACCGCCAAAGACTACAAGCCAAACTTCGTTCCCGTCCCAGAATGGACCGATTGCGGCGAGGATAGTCTCGCGTTCGTGTGCGTCGTCACGCGTGGCGAACAACACTCCTGCCCCGAAGTCAAATCCATCGAGGAACAAAAACGTTCCCAAGATGAAGAATACCAGTCCGAACCACATCGCTGACAGTGGCAGATCAAAGAGGGGTCCTGACGAAAGTGTGTCAACATTAATCATCGTTGGTGAACCTCGTTGAGGAAACCTCCCCATTAGTGTGTGTCGTACTGGATGCCATTCGGAGGTCGTCGTAATCGGGTGGTCCTGACCGTATGATGCGAACGACGATGTACGTGTACAGGATGAGAAGTCCGAGATAGACGATTGCAAACCCAACAAGTGTCGCCGTTGCTTCGAGTCCTGTCAGTCCAGGTGAGACTCCCTCACTCGTTTTGAGTACCCCCTGTACGACCCATGGCTGGCGGCCAACTTCCGTGACAATCCAGCCGAGTTCGACAGCGATGATTCCAAGGAGTGAGGAGGCCATGAGTGCCTTGTGAAGCAAGTCGTCTTCGAATAG
This sequence comes from Halogranum roseipondis, assembly GCF_059695585.1. NCBI lineage: Archaea > Methanobacteriati > Methanobacteriota > Halobacteria > Halobacteriales > Haloferacaceae > Halogranum > Halogranum roseipondis. Next base: position 87,936 of record NZ_JBUEED010000007.1, on the reverse strand, counting down.
TTCTCCACGCCACCAACGATATCCACCCCAAACGGCCAGTAGAATGAACCAAAATCCCATCCCGACCATTGCACGGAAGGACCAAAACACGATGGCGACAGGGGGGGCTTCCGTGTCGAATGTTTCGAGTCCCCGAATCGTTGCCTCTGCGTCGCCCCCGCTTGCAAGCCACGACGCACCGCCTGGAATCCCGATTCCAAACAGTTCCTTCGCACGCGGATCGGTAATGTCAGTGAGGCTCGTTGGAAAGGCGATGAGATATTCGGGAACGTACGAATCGGTCTCCCAGACGGCTTCCATGGCCGCAAATTTCTGTGGCTGCGTCTCATATACGTGCCGTGCGTACAGGTCCCCGTGGATTACTTGCAGCGGGGCGGTAATGAGAAGCGCGACAAGTGCAATCTTCAGTGTCGTCTCCCAGAAGGCAATTTTATCAACGGGATATCCCCACACATGGTGTCGAAAGACGTGGTATGCCGCAACGCCCGCCATGAACAGGGCAACCGATTCGACGGCGGCATTCTGCATGTGGACGAACATATACGGGAATCGCGGGTTCGCGTACGCTGCCAGCGGGTCTGTAAGTTGGACAATAGACTGTCCTCCCTTCTGTGCTAGCTCGAACCCACGGGGTGTCTGCATCCACGAGTTCGCGATGAGGATCCACACTGCAGACAGCCATGTCCCTGCAGCGACGGCGACACTCGACACGAAGTACAGCCGATCGGAAGCACGTTCGCGTCCGAAGACGAAAATGCCTAGGAACGTCGCTTCGAGCATGAACGCCATCATCCCCTCGATAGCGAGTGGACCACCAAACAACTCCCCTGCAAATGTCGAGAACGCAGCGAAATTCGTCCCGAATTCAAACTCGAGAACGAGTCCGGTGACTGTGCCGACGACGAAGCTCACTGCAAATATTTTCGTCCAGAACCGTCTGAGCTGTTCATAGACTGGGGCACCACCGCGAACCTCTTTGTAGGTAAAATAGACGAGAAAGGGGGCAAGTCCCATGCTCATCACTGGAAAAATGATGTGAACAATGGTCGTAAGTGCGAATTGCAACCGACTCGCGACAACCGGATCAACCATCGAACGCACCGTCCTGTTGATGGGTGGTTGTCGTGAGTCGTACGGAGGTGAACCTCTGTTGGCGTGAGTCAGACTTTGAGAGACCACTCGCTAGAGTTGGTCTGGATTGGAGTCGCTTACTGGTGCGCTGTATTGCCATCAATGAACGTTTCCGAGAGAAGCTACTCAATGAGTGGCGGATTCCCAAGGTGTGGGAATCCCCCAAAGCTACCTCACACCGACGAACGAATCCCGTGTTATGAGGACTCAAGATACTGCGCAGATGGGGGTGGTCAACACGAGTGTGAGTCCATCCACTGCCAGCAGTTGGGACAGCGGTTCTCGCACTTCGTACAGCCAGCTGAGTCTGTCGTTTACGGTGGTGGATTGATGTTGACGTTTGACCACTGTCTGAATATCAAATACCAACAACAGGATCGCCGACTCACAGCGTAATCATGACAGAAACGACAACAGAAATCGGTATTGAGCGAACAAGCGAAAAAGAAACACCTACGAAGTCGCTTCGTACCTGTCCAGAGTGTGATGGCAAGATCGTTCAGGATAGTGAACATGGTGAATCAAGCTGCGAGGAGTGTGGCTTAGTCGTCGACGAAATGCAAGTTGACCGTGGCCCTGAATGGCAAGCGTACAACGCAGATGATCGAAGCGAGAAGAGCAGAGTCGGCGCACCAACAACACAACTGATGCACGACAAGGGGCTCAGTACCACTATCGGGTGGAAGAACACAGACGGGTACGGGAAAACGATACCCGCTCGCAGGCGTGCTCGGTTGCAGCGTCTCAGAACGTGGGATGAGCGCTTCCGGACGAAAGATGCTCACGAACGGAATCTTAAGCAGGCACTCACCGAAATCAGGCGAATGGCATCTGCGTTGGGGCTTCCAGAGCCGCCTCGCGAAACAGCCGGTATCCTATATCGGCGTGCTGTCAAAGACAATTTGCTTCCCGGACGGTCGATCGAAGGGATGGCGACAGCATGCTTGTATGCTGCAACTCGACAGCATGGGTCACCGAGGACACTCACAACGTTCGCAGACGTGAGTCGAGTGAAACGGCTCCGTATCCAGCGAGCGTACAATTATTTATCTCGTGAACTGGGCTTACAAATCGAGCCAGAAAATCCATCGAAGTACGTCCCCCAATTCGCGTCAAGCCTCGACGTGAGTAAGGAGGCAACACGAGAGGCTCACGAGTTACTGGAGGTAGCAACGGCCAATGGAATCCACAGCGGTAAGAGTCCAGCAGGGTTGGCCGCTGCTGCCCTCTATGCTGCGAGTCATCTCACAAACGAGGGACTGACACAGAAGGAAGTAAGTAATGAGGCCCATGTGAGTAGAGTAACTATTCGAAATCGATATCAGGAATTACTGGAGGTTTATGCGGCTCAGGGGTAAGCCGTTGCTAACTCTATGGGGTCAGATCCCTCACAGACAGAAATTGAAATACTACTAGCCTTGGTCAACCAAACGCAACTACATACCACAGATATTGCGAAAAATACCGACACACATCCAATAACAGCGGCTCGAATTTGTGGCCGCCTGGCCGAGAAGAATCTACTTGAGTTACACGGTCAGGAATTCTTCCGTATAACCGATGCCGATCAGCAACGAGTCAAATCTGACCACGAGTTGAGACAATCCCAATATGACTAGTCTGTCATTAGAATCATCGCCGCTTCAAGCGTCTCTGGCGAATCACAATACTGACATCCGGCCAACACAGATAGAAACAACCACCATCTTTTCGAACGGTAATCGAGTGTTCTTTCATCAGGTGTGGCTATCCTTTGATAATGGTGCATAAGTCAGCACCGTCAAAGGATTCCCCTACCCTACAGGAGATCTTGGACGCGCTTGACGATCCTAACTGTCGGGCCATCCTCCGCGAAACATCTGAACCCATGACTGCAAACGACCTCATTGACAAGTGTGATATTCCTAAGTCCACCTTGTACCGAAAGCTGGACCTCCTCACGACAGCCTCACTGGTTCGTGAGCAGGTTTCGATTAGTCCAGGTGGCGGCCGTGTTACACGATATGAACGCGACTTCGACGATGTATTGATTACGATGGACGAAACTGACACCTTCTCTGTGACTGTCGAGCGACCGCCGAAGAGGGCTGATGAGCGACTCGCGAATCTCTGGTCGAAGATGGGAGATGAACTATGATCTTGGTTGAGACAGCGATTGTTGTCGTGAAGACAATCATCCTGCTACTCGGAAGTGGAATCACGTATATCGCCTACAAAGCATATCGGCGGACAGATGCTCCGTCTCTCCGTGCTCTCGGCGTTGGGTTCGGAACCATCACTCTCGGTGCTCTTCTTGCAGGAATCGCAGACCAAGTCCTCTCGGTCTCGCTTGAAGTTGGGGTCCTCATCAACAGTATTCTTGTCGCAATTGGATTCGCTATCGTGATGTACTCTCTCTATCTAGAGCGTGAATAGTACGTAACGTCCCTTCAGATGGGTGGTTATTCTGCGGGTGTGGCCTCTGAATTGACTCCTCCCCGCCCTCAACAGTAGGTGCCGAAGTAGCTGAGGCGACGTTTCGTGGGCGCACCTATAGTGGACCGTCGAACAGAATCTCTTCGCTCCACGCGGGATACGGAACGTCGCTGCTCTTGAATTCTCGGTCGGGTTCACTGAGGACAACCTCGGATTCGAATCATAGAGGTGACACTTCCGAGACAGTCGGTGAGTCCACTCAGTGTTCCCACCGTTCCTGTCGATCTGAGAAACGACCGCCGATTCATACCTGGCGGTTACGGACATTTGGGATATCTGGTTTGGGCCTCGAATACAGCCTCCTGTTGACTGTGATTGTATCGACGTCTTTCCACCCATTTTCGAAGTTCCACGAGTCGGTGTCATCGACTCGACCGATCCGGTTGTGCCTCTCTCGGATTTGGCGCACCCGAGTCTCGTGAACCGGAGTGACGAACGGGGCGGGGTCAACGATTGCATCAGTCCGAAGGCCTGGGAGGAACTGTTGCAAGTATCGAAGGGTCTGTAGTGCGAGTGAATTGGCGAGTGTTCGGCCACCAACACTCTCGCGTGCACGACGATCGACGTCGCTTGTCGGACGGAATGCGCGGTCCAATCGACCATCTCCGTTCAGATCTTTCCCTGGGGCATCGGACCAGTAGTTTCCTCGCCAGAGATGGAGTGTGTTGAACTCTGAGGTGCGGCCGTGACGAGCGTTGTCGACGAAATCGTTCTTGCTCACTTGATTCGTCGGAAGGAGTGCTCGGCTACGCGAACCGATCTGGTTGTAGGCGACGACGTTGTCGATGAAGACCGAGTAGAACCCGCTCACCTGTAACCCAGCTCTGTTCTGTACCAGCGTGTTGTTAGCCACGTAGTTTGCTGTGCCTCCGAGATAGAGTGCTGCACCGGTGTTGTGAATTCGGTTGTCAACCGCTGCGCTCCCATAGCTTCGTCCCTCCATCTTGAGGCCAAAAACGGAATCCGTAACCGTATTGTTGCTCACATAGTTTCGTCGCGAAAAGAGATCGAGTACACCGGCGACCATTCCCTCCATCTCCGTCTGTCGAACCACAAGGTCAGAGACTGCGTAGGCATAAACGCCAACTTTCCCACCGTAAAGCTTCGAGTCCTGAACGACGATACCTGCTCCGATGGCGCTTACAGCAAGGAACCCGTCCCGTGGCACGCGTGTGCTATAGACGGTGAGACCCGAGATCGTGGTGTTCGGACTCTCACGAGCGATAACACCGTTCGACGTCGTATTGATGACGACGTTAGAAACGAGCGATCGACGCGCCGTGTCGAAGACGATCCCAGCGTCACCATAGCCATGGACTTTCCGGTACGTGTACTGCCGATTACCCTCGTCGACAGGGATACTCAGGTTCGTTCGGTTTTTTCCAGTACGACGAGGACCGATCCCCGAAATAGAGAGGTTTGTGACGGCAGTCTTCGGAGAGAATACCCGAATTACACTTCCAGTACTATCTCCAATAAGACGTGTCTTATTCGGTCCGGTTCCCCGAATTGTAATCGGCTTTCGAACAGAGACATTTTCAACGTTGTAGGTACCGGCAGGAATCATAACGGTTGTGTTCGCAGGTGCTCGTTCAATTGCCGCCGCCACTGTTGGAGCGTCCTCTCCGACGACGACCGACGTCGGTCGATCGAGTGACGTTCTCGCGGTCCGAACAGTTTCGTTCGCCCGCGATGCCCGTTTCTGTACGACTTGTGTCCACTGCTGTGGGGAGTGACCGATTCGGTCGACAGGTAGTTGGCGGAGTTCCGACCATTGAACGACCTTCCCACCATACTGTCCGACAAACGCTTCTGCATCGTCACGGGTCGAGAACGGGACCACGGTGGAGTCCTGGGTCGGTACGCGGGCGCTGCTGTTGACGACAAAGTATGCCTCTTCTGCCGGGATCCACCCAGTCGCACGGCCTTCTGGAATACGGAGGAAGCCTTCGTCCGTGAGGGTGACTTTTGTCTTCGAGAATGTCGAAACGTAGACAGTCATCACACGTCCTAATGGCTGAGAGTTACCCGTCTGCATTTCAGAAATTAATGGCGTAATTCCCTGATAGCCGACAACATATCGAAACCGTGAGTAGAAAGCCTCCGCCCGAGGGACCACGATATTACCGTGAGCCTGCAGCGTTGCACTGCCGGGAAGCCCAACTGTCTTCGTATCTTCGAATGGAACCGCATCCGGTCGTTGGCCTTCAGTTGTGGTGATACCAAACGGTATGCCTCCAACCAGAATGATTGCCACCACAACAATAACGAGCGTAGTTCGACTCCGCATCGTGCGTATCTCTTCTGAGGCGACGGCAAAGAATGGCACGACTAGCCGTCATGGTGCGTACCAAGTCTCCCCTCTCCGACAGGCGTAGGACATTTGAGAGTTGAACGGTATTGATGAATCATGGTGACGAGAACCGAGGGTAAAACGGGCGAGACTGAACGACAGACTGACACGGACTCGCCGATTTTGACAGCCGACGATGTAACTCACCAGTTCGGCACCCTCTCGGTTCTTCGTAACGTCAGTTTCTCCATTCAGAAGGGCTCGGTGACGGCAATTATTGGTCCCAACGGATCGGGGAAGACGACTCTAATTCGTCTTCTTGCCGAGATTCTCACTCCTACTTCGGGGCGTGTTCGACTCCAGGCAACTGGCGAGAGACCACTTGGATATGTTCCTCAAGAGATCAATTTCCGACCCAAAATGACAGTTCGAGAAACTCTCCAGTTCTACGCAACACTGCTCTCAGGAGATATTGACGTCGAACAAATGCTGCAACGGGTCGGTCTGGTGAACGTTGGAGAACGACGAATTGATGCACTCTCGGGCGGGATGCTCCGACTGTTGGGGGTTGCTCAAGCAGTGCTCGGCGAACCGCCAGTTGTATTGTTGGACGAACCCACGAGCAGCCTCGATCCTCGGATGACGAGACACGTTCATCACGTCGTCGACAATATTGCGGACGTCGATACCGGTGTCGTTCTGACGACGCACGATCTGTACAGTGCGGAATACGCTGACCGACTCGTCGTCCTTGACGACGGAAAAATTGTCGCCGATGGTTCTCCCCACGACATCAAGACGAAGACGGGCATGGGTTCATTGATGGAGGCATTCGTTGAACTCGTCGGTGAGGACGCGGTCGTACAAACTGGACGAGCGGAGGACTGATGACGACAAACAGCAATCGACTCGTCGCCGTCTTTCGTCGAGAACTCCGCACCTTGCTTCGGTCGCCGGGAGTCGTTGCACTCTCTATCGCATTTGCTGCCGTGATTGTTGCGATTGGGATGCTCAGTGAAGCGAGTGGTTTCGTCCCACTTGCGCTCTCACTTCTGACGCCACTCGAATTTCTCGTGCCACTACTTGCCGCTGGATTCGCCTATCGAACGATACTGGAGGACGGTCGTCGTGGTGAACTCGCGATTTTACGTACGTATCCCATCTCAGGTCTCGCATACATAGGTGGAGTGTATGCAGGACAACTACTCGTTTTTCTCTTCGTTGTCGTTGTCCCGTTGCTGTCCGTCGCGTTAATTATCCCACTTTCAGGGTCTGAAACGTTCCTTGTGACGTTCTCTGGGCTGGATTCACCACTCCTGTACGTCCGGTTTGCTATCCTGACTGCTCTCTATGCCGCTATCGTGCTGTCAGTAATGATCGCAGTCTCTGCCGTTGCCGCGTCGGCAAAACGGGCATTTGCGTTGGCTCTCGCCCTTGTAGTGACGTTATCAATCGGACTGAATCTACTCGTAATTCTCGGCATCAGAGCAGGAATCGCGTCGAACGGGTCGCTTACCTGGGTGCTGAGTCTGAGCCCGAATAGCGCGTATCGGGGACTGGTCATGGCACTCGTTGTTAACCCGGTTTACGATTCCCCAACTCGTACGTCGTCGCTGCTCGCTAGCCTCTCGGGGTTCTGTCTGTGGCTCAGCATTTCGTTCGGAACCGCCCTTTTTGCAGTGTTTAACTGAATGTTATTGAGTGCCGCCTCTTCTCTCACGAGGTACTCGGGGGAGGAACTAATCATAAAGGATCGTGTCGTATGGCAACCGCGTGAGGTCAATCTCTCCGAGAACGCCCGGCAGTCGCTAAGTATGTCGACCGTCTGGCGGTAGGTGTTCCCAAGTTCAACTCTGAGTGCAGGAAGCGTGAGCATTGTCCAGTCGGCGGGTTCGCCTGGGTTCTCGACAACTGTCTTAGCAGTAGCGACCGTAACACGTGTGAAGCGGCGGAATTCCGAACTCAAACCAATCTGTCTCTTCGCTTTCTACCGAGATAACGGAGTCGCCACGCCGCAGTCTAGCGATCCTACAGAGCACAGCACCTTACTCAGCAAGGATTTCACCAATCCGTTTGTATCGAGTCGAATCATACGTTTATCGAGGTCAGTGACCTAGAGTGACTGATGCTGCCGATCACGTCGTTCCTCTCCTGCACTGCTCCGATTGATGAGCTAGAGTGCTTTTTGACACGGCAGAAATACCATGCGAAAACCTACGTCACAGGTCTTGTTGCGGCTAGCAACAAGACCGTCGAGGGCATCTTAATACACGTTCTTCCAGCGAAAAGCGAACGAGCCTTGAACAAGTTCCTCACCGAGTATAACTGGGATACTGGTCAGCTGAACAGAGAACGGTTCGCGCTCCTCCAGGCACACAACGAAACCGCATGGAGTCGTGAAGGTGTCGTCATCATCAACGACACCTTCACTCACAAGACTGGCAAACGGATTCCAAACGTCTGAAAGTTTTACGATCACACCAAACGCGGCTACATCTGGGGACAAAACCTCATCTACGCTCTCTACGCTGACGAAAAACCACATACCCACTCAGCTTTCGCCTCTACGAGAAAAATGCAAAGACGCGGATCGAATTAGCGATCGACCTCGTCGACGAACTCATCGAGATAGGTATCCCGGCGGACACCTATCTCTTTGACATAAGCTACTGCTCGGAAGCATTCGTCACGCACCTCGATTCTTACCACAAGCAGTGGGTCTCAGCAGTCAAGAGCGACACTCGCGTCACCTACGCGGGCGAGCGCATCCGTGTCGATGCGCTCGCCCAGCGCGTTTGGAAAGTGAAGCGGATGATTGGTGAGGAAACGTACCATATCTGGACGCAGAAACGCGACGTTGCACGTCTTGGAGAGGTGAAGCTCCTGATTACCGAAAAAGAATCGGACGACTCTTCGGAGGATGACGAAGGTGAAGACGAACCTAGCGTGAAGTACATCGTCTCAAATAAAATCGACGCAAAAGCGAGCCATCTCATCGTGTTGTACGCGATGAGATGGCGAATCGAGACGTTCTTCAGAGACACCAAGCAAGACCTCGGTTTGGGAGCCTGCGAGCTCCGACATGCCGCAGGTGCCAGTCGGCACTGGCACCTGCTGATGCTGGCCTACAGCCTCCTGAAGCTCGGGATTGCAGACAGCGCTCTCGGAACGGTGATTTCACGAGCAAGTTCGCTTCGTAACGACCTCAAACGTTCCTTCCGTGAAACCGTTCAGAACCTTCTGTCGTGGGCACTCAGCAGTGAAAACCGGAATATCGACCAGCTAATGCAGGAAATCGACGTGCTGTTCGTCTAACGTGCGAAGTCAAGTAACTAGACAGTGCCGTATCCAGCTTTAGTCTATCAAACACTGTTCGGACCTGCATCCCCTACTGATCAATCGGCAGGGATTATGGGGGCTGTTCGACTAGGTTAGCGGGCTGCTTCGACCGAATAGACGAGACTCCCGGTGAACAGGACGATACTCGCGACGACGAAGAGCGTACTAAGCGGGGACGCCGAGTCGACGAATACCCAGTACAGTGGTGCTGCGATGGAGGGACCAGCCGCCAATATCGCCACTTTCGCGACGAGCGGGCCACAGCATCCACAGGTACTGCAGCCTACAACTGCGGCCGTTCCGGCCGTACTCTGTGCTTTCCCAGCTTGTTCTTCAAGGCGCCAGTGGCGGGCAACGATGGCGGCGTTCAATCCAATGAGCCCGCTCAACAATCCGGTCACGACGAGCAGTCCGGGTGAAATGGCAAGTAGAAATATCGGGACGAGAGGGACGTCTGGGAGGTAAATGAATAAGAGCGGCCAGGTAATAAGCTGATAATTATCGGCCAAGACACCAATAAATTGCTCACCAGGGTTGGGAACGCCGGGTTCCGGGACGAACGAGAGATAGCCGGTGACAGAGACGAAGTAGAGTGCCACGATAGCCCCCACACCGATTCCGAACCGACGTGCAACCGGATCACGTAGAACTTCACTGAGCACGTCTCCTGCGTCTTTCCAGATGATATACCCCACAAAGACGGGCGTCCCCAAGACGATAGCATATCCAAGTGGGTGCCTCTCACTGACCAGACCAGGAAGACTCGGGTACACAATCCACAGGCCCATCAGAATCCCGAAGAAGGTATAGCGGGGGCGGGTCGGCCATCGAAGCCAGCCGACGATGATGCTCACAATCATGATCAGAAAGCCGACCGACAACCCCAATAGGGGATACCACGACCGCGACAAGGGCATAGAACTCGCGGTATACGTTGGCTGTGGCGATGTCGCGGAGAAGATGGTCACTCCGAGCGCCGTTACTGTGAGTCCAATAAACACGCCATAGAGGGCCTTCATTGGCGTGACGCGATTTGTTCGCTTGAGAATGAGAAATCCACCGAGAATAATGACGCCGCCGAGCGCAAGAAGGACTCCGTGACCCTGTGTGAGTGGTGTGACCTCAGCCGCACCATGACCTGCGGATGCGACGGGAATCTGCGTCAGTACGAGCACAAAGAGAGCGAGTACAGATACCGGACGTATCGATCCGCGCCGCTGGAACCGCTTCCCGGTTCCCTCTTCCCTTCCGTGACGCCGTTCCGATGCCATTAGTGTAAATTATCCAGCGACCCACTTCTACCTACCTGATTCGGTCGGCTATCAGTTTCGAGCCAGAGTCCATACCGTTACCGACGCTGTTAGGAGATACCCGACGCGAAATATTCCCACGGCCACATTGTCCGTCTCTCTCCCGAAGCCATAACGCCCCCGTACGACACCTGACGGTACTGTCTGGCCTCGTACTCCAAACTGCAGAAGTACCTACGCGGTGCATCAATGCGTGCTGGGCTTCTCGTCTCGCTTCTGTGCGTACATCGCTCATGACGGGAGTCCGTATTGACAATACATGTGTCGCTTCGCTGCGTTCGGCAGTGTAATCGTCAGTCATTGATCTCCAGATATCATATTGTCATGAACTCGCGATAGGACCCGTCTTTTTCTACTGCATAGATAACGAACGGCTCTGATTTCTTACCCGGCATGCCAGGTGAGCCCAGAGGCATCCCCGGGAGTGCAATCCCGAGGACCTCTGGTTTCTCGAGGGCAAGTTTCCCGATCGCTTCGCGCGGAACGTGTCCTTCGACAAAATCGCTAGTTGTCCACTCTGGCTCAGGACTCCAGCAGCTGATACGTAGTACTGAGTGAAGCGGGTGAATCAGGGACCTGATTCATCCGCTGTCCGGATACGCACCTGATGAACTTTCCACAACTCAAGCAGGTGCTTACAGATCCGGACGAGTTCATTACGAACAGCCAACTCAAGACTCTTGCTCTGGAAGTGCTTGAGTTGATTCCGATGCCAGGAATCGAGGGCTCGCCCCTCGATTCCGGCGATATCATGGAAGTCGTTCTCCGTGCGGCTGTCGGCACAACCTCGGTCAACGGCGTCACGACCAACACAGACGAGACACCCAACAGAGAACCCGTCATGGAGTGGCTCCATACTCTCGACAAAGAGCCGATGCTGGACGCTGTCAACGACATTCTCGCGACGTTGGCGATGTCGGTTCTCGACCGCGACCGGTCGAGAACCGTCTGCATCGATTTCATGGACAACCCGTTTCACGGGCACCCAGCGGACGAAGACGAGTTCAGGCGAATGCAAGCGCGTGATGGCACGACGAAGTGCCATCGGTACTGCACGGCGTTCGTGCTCGCGCAGGGAAAGCCGCTGACGCTGGCGGTTGAACCGGTTGCTGGCGACGATAGCGCTGCCGACGCGGTCGAGCGCGTGCTCGCCCGCGTCGAACTGTATCCGTTCGAGTTCGACCGGATTCTCATGGATCGAGCAGCCTACGTCGGCGAGGTGATCGGCGTGCTTCGGGCGACAGCGCCGCCAGTCTTCCCGGTCAAGACCGGGAAAGACTCGCTCCGGAAGAAACTTTCAGCGACAGCGTCGTACATGACCGAAGAGACGATCTGTGAAGGCAAAGAGCACGAACAGACGTTTCCGCTGGCGGTGAACGTAACCTACCAAAACGGTGATCGCGGGAAGTCAGGACTCAAACAGACTGGATACGCGGCGTACGGTCTGGAAGACCGCACGCCGCGGCAAGTGGCGCGGATCTACAACAACCGCTCACGGATCGAGAAGAGCTACGAGAAGTTCCGGGAAGCGCGGGCCCTTACGACGACGCCATCGACGACAATTCGGCTCTTCTACGTGGGTGTAGGGTTCCTGTTAGAGCAGTTGTGGCTGGTGGTGCAGTGGGCAGTGCTCGCCCGGCCACGGCGTGGCGGGCGAGCACTCCCGGTAGATTTCACGTTCAGTGATGCGTTTCTCCATGGGATCGAACAGGTGTTGGATGACGAACTGGGCTGGAAGAGGAAGCATCGGACGAACGGGGAAGGACTGCCACCAGGATACGAGCACGGACTCGGGTGAGCCGCCTCGCTTCGACCGAAGCGAGGCTGGCGGGGAGCAACAGCTGTCTTCTGAGAGCGGTTTGAGCGATGGCCACAGCGGAAAACAACCAGATCTGAGACTCTTCTCGCAGTCTCTGTAGTGCCAAAAGTGTCCTTCGTCTCGTTTCGGCGTTCTCACCATGTCAGACCAGCCTCTTGCTGCCGCCGCTATCGAGAGAGTGGACAACTAGCGAAAATACTCGCCAATATCGAGCGTATGGCAGCTTTCGACATCCCTCTGAACATTATATTTCTCCTTGGTCTTCGCGAGATCGTTGACTTTGACAACCTTGATCTCGGCCTCGGTGGTCGCTTCGAGGTACTTCTTGTACTCAAGACAGCAGCTGCAATTCGGGACTTTGTACATGGTAGACGACCCGAGGTACGTCGCGGCAGCCTGTCGGTACTCCTTCTCGCTTCCTCCTGTTGCGAAGTCCGCGACGCCTTGATCCCCGCTCGTACAGCCCGCAAGCGCTCCCAGACCAGTCACTCCGAGCGCTCCGAGAAAGGTTCGGCGAGTGAGGGGTACGCCAGACATCAAGGGTTGATCTGCGTGAGGCGGTGTTCGGTTAGTGTCTGAGGGATTCATGTCAAGAGTGTTTGGTGATCGCTCGTTTAGCTTCACTGTGTCTGCTCAAGGGCCTTGGTAGCCTGTTCGTTTAGCGTCTCGATGACTGTTTGTGCGTCCCCTGGAAGGCTCTCCTGCGGTGGAACGAGGCCGGGCTGATCTTGGGTCTCTGGATGACCGACGATAACGCTTCCAACCATTCCTCAGAATTCGTGTGGAATACAGAAATAGTCGTAGACTCCTTCGACTTCGAAGGTGTGCTTGAACGTTGCGCCCTGCTTGCTGAACATCCCGCTATCCCACGATTCCGCGACTTCGGGAATCCGGGATGGTTTATCGACATCGGGATGGTATGCGGTCGTCGTATGGGCTCCGCTCTCGTTCGTCCACGTGACAGTCCCGCCCTCCGTTACCCAGACAAGGTGGGGATCAAAGTGATGGCCACTCTCATCAGAGAGCATTGCAACCTCAGCATGATCGACCGGGGCGTCGGGAAGCCCTTCATCGTGAGCGTGGGTCTCATTCGTGGTTTCGTCGTGGCTTTCGTCAGGAGAGTTGCTGTTCGCTGAACTCGTACAACCAGCGAGACTTACCGTTCCAATTAGGCCCGTGGTCATCGCGAGAACTCGACGTCGAGACTGCTCTAGTCGGGGGCTCTCTCTTGCGTTAGGCGACGTTGTGTTCGTATTCGGCGTTCGTCTCGTCATTGTAGATTCGCTGGTATGGTTTATCGACTATACATAGTGGAGCTCCCGCGCCATCCCGCTGTGGAGATGATACAGGTTGTGACAGTGGAAGAACCAGTCCCCGGGATTGTCGGCGACGAAATCGAACGTCACCTCGCCCATATGCGGCGGGACAATGATGGTATCCATCACGGCATCGCCGACCTGGAAGAAGTGGCCGTGCAGGTGCATCGGATGAAGCATCATACTGTGATTCACCATCTTGACCCGGACGTGCTCGCCTTCGCGGATCTTCAGCGGGTCTGCGTCGGGGTACGCCTGCCCATCGATCGTCCACGTATCGGGCTGCATCATCATCCCGCTTGACAACGTCAGATCGAACGCTCGATCAGGCGTCCCACTCACATCGAGCGGGGTCTGTGAGTGGAGGTCCTCGTACGTGAGGGTGTAGCCGTCGAACTGCGGTTGGGTAGGTGTCGTCGATACGTCCGTCGCCGCGTACTGGAAGACGGCCTGTGCTGGCTCCGCCTCTCGTCCGACGACTGCTGCCTGGATCGCCCACGCTCCGGGGTTATCCGCCTCGACGATGACGTCGTACCGTTCGCCCATACTAAGCAGGAACGAGTCGACGTCAACCGGATCGACGGGCTGGCCGTCCGCATGCGTGACCGTCATCTGATGGCCGCCGATACCGACGTGATACGTGGTGGCGCTACTCCCGTTGATGAACCGTAGGCGAACGCGTTGGCCCTCGTCGACGTCGACGGTAAACGGATCATCGGGCACGCGACCGTTGACGAGCAACCCCTCGTATGGCGGATGTTCGCCCATCCCATTGCCTGCATCAACGCTGGGCTCCGCCGGGAGATAGTCGTCCAGGAACAGCGTGATGTCCTCGTCATAGTCGACGTGAGGTGACTGTTCTTCGATGATGAGCGGGCCGACGAGCCCACGGTCAAGCTGGAGGTCAACGTGGCTGTGATAAAGGTACGAACCGGCTGGCGTTGCGTCGAACTCGTACTGGAAGCTATCCCCGGATTGAATCGGCTCTTGGGTGAGTCCAGGAACGCCGTCCATCGGATTCGGTACCGGAACGCCGTGCCAGTGGATCGTCGTCGGGGCAGGGAGCTGGTTTGCGACGTCGACGCGGAGTCGTTCTCCCTCTTTCATGCGGAGTTCCGGTCCGGGGTACTGCTCGTCGTAAAACCACGAATCATATGATTCCCCGGCCCCGACAGGCAGGGTCCCCGCCGCAGGGGTTAGCCGCTCGGACACATCCGGCGGTCCAGCCGCTGCTGGTAACCCCGACGGGGGCGATTTGTCCGTTGTGGGTAGTTCACTGGCAATTTCTGAGCAGCCGGCAAGTCCGGCGAGAGCGCCACTCCCTGCTATCTGGAGGAGACGGCGTCGCGTGAGTGATTGGTGGTTCGGAGGGAGATTCATATCAAGGTACTTCCTCGGTCAGGCTCTTAGAGAGTAGTCCGTGCATAGGGTGTGTCATTTAACTCATCATAACCTCGGGGTATCAAGCAGAGTGCTGCTCAGTGACAGCCCATCCCCGACATTCCACCGCGCATCATGCCGTTCATCATTCCATCCATCATACTGCCCATCATCCGACCGTTCTTTATGCCGTCCATCATTGAGCCCCCTTGATGGGATGACATCCGTTCGCCCATCTCCTCGTAGCTCATTCCCATTCGTTCCTGCATCTGGGCGGCTGCATCGGCACCCATCTGCTCGGTCATGTGTTGTTCCATCCACGTCGCCCACTCGGCCGCAGTGCCGTTCTGGGGGGCATCGTCGTGGCCGGGGCTGCTGTTCGTTCCATGTGCGGCGACGCCGCCGACAGCGAGCAGGAGAACCGCAAGGACGGCCGTTATTGTGAGTGTGAAGTTACGCATTTGTTGTTCACCGACACTCGACCTTAGAACTGCTCCAGATTTATGGCTGTGGGCGTGAACGATGGTCTGAAATCAGCTTAGAACGTTCATAAGCCGATTTGAACGTGTTTCCCAGGAAAGATCGTTCATCGCGGCCAATCTCGACAGTGACAGGCCTTCTACTGAGTTCACGGCGAACCAGCACAAAGCCGCTCTCAGATCGATCCCCGATAGAGATTACTCGTCGTCACAACTCCTCGAACTGATGAAACTATCAATGTCATATTGAGGCTGAAGAACCCGGAGACAGCAACGGACACCACCCTTATACTGGAGGAAGGATGACTTTCGACAGTACGCGGTGATCTCATTCATATCTACCCCTCGAACGGACCAAGACGGAACGCTGCTTCGTGTCCTGCTCATCATCGTCGCACTCGTCCTATTAGCTCCTCTCTTTATGATGGTCTTCATGATGCCGATGATGGGAATGATGGGGTGGTGGGCAGGTGGCGTACCTAGCACAGGGACGGGAATGTCTCCGCTGTGGGGTATCGGAATGATGCTGGTATTCCTCTTGGTCCTTCTCGGAATTGGCTATCTCGTCTATCGGGCGTTCGCCCGCGGGTCGCTCAGCAGAAACGACCCTGCCCTCAAGGAACTCCGACTCGCATACGCTCGCGGAGAACTCTCTCAGGAAGAATTCGAACAGCGACGGGAAGACCTCCGCCAGTCAAAATAAATCACTCTGTTTCAGACCCGGTGTGCAGGAAGAGCTAGAGATAGCCGAAGGAGATGAGCGTGTACCAGGTCACGTAGCTCCCAATAAGGACGAACCCGATACTGCCAAGAACGCGTACTCGGCCTGCATAGCGACCGAGTGAAATAGATCGGCCAGTTGTAGCAGTGAGGACACTGACTCCGATCATGAGGGTGCTCATCCCTGCTGCGAACGAACCGAACACAGCGAGCCCGCCGATGATCCCGTCCGTCGCAAAGACAGAGAGAATCACGCCCAAGAAGAGCGGAATATTACACGCAAGACTTCCGACACCATACACAACGCCGAAGCTGAAAAACGCCCCTCCCGAGCTGTTGGTGCGTTTCGGAAGCCGGACTATCGATGAGAGACTGGTGTTCGTATAGTATAGCACTCCAATCCCGATGATCAGTGGGCCAGCGAGAAGCTGGAACTGGACGAGATAGGGCCGGATCCATTCGCCGATGAGGAGCACTGGAATGCTGATTACCAGGTATGTGCTAGTAACACCGAGTGCTGTGATTAGCCCTGAGTAGAGTCCTGAGACACCGGTCGCCATCACTACCCCCTGGAGCAAAAGGAGCGTTCCAACAGTCACGAGCATCACTGGCGGATCATAGCTTCCTGTGCCAAACTGAGCGAGGGGCACAATGACGTGATACCCCGGAAGCAGGATCCGGAGTCCGGAAACGGCCATGTAGAACAACGGAATCGCCCCGGCAAGGAACGCTCCGACTCCGAGAACGCCAGTTAACCGGGCAAGCCACTGGATCGATCGTGGTGCAGATGCAAGTGGTGCAGTTGTCGTCCTGTTCTTGGAGTGCGTATTGAAGTACGTGAGATACGCTGGCAGCAGACCCACACTACACGGGGCAAAAAACATGAGCACACCGGTCGCATAGGCGACGATGAGCAGGGAGGATTGCCCAACTTCGATCACAATTGTTCTTCCTTCAGGAGTTCTCCCGGGTAGACGCGATACGTCCGTCCCTGCTTTTCGCGGTAGATCAAGCCTCGATCTTCGAGTTTGCTGACGGTCTGGCTCACTTTCGCCTTCGAAAAGTCAGACCGAGCGCGAAGCTCGACCTGCGTCAACCCAGGGGATTCCAAAATTGGGTCGATAACACGTCGTTCGTCCTCCGGCAGAAAGGCCAGTGCCGAGGATCGCTTCGGAGCTGAATCGTTCGTCGACGATTCTCGCGTGGGTTGCTCCGATGGATGCTCGGACGAGTGGGCACTGGGGCTTGTGGACTCGTCTGGCTCGTCACGATCAGCTTCCGCTACGCCAGCTGGTGTCGATGTCGAGAGGACGTCAGCAAGCGACTCTCGACTCACGACGTAGACGCCAAGGACGACACTCACCGCGATGAGTGTCCCGAAGAGATACCAGATCGGGTCCATTCCTGGCATCGTGCCCATCATCTGGCCCATCATCCCGTCGCGTGCAAGCGCCCGCTGCGTCGCTCGCCACCAGCTGTAGCTCCCGAACAGGATGATCCCGACGACGAGGAGACCGACAAGCCGGTCGACTGTCTTGAGCGTAACCATCGGTGTACCGTTCTCTGCCTCTTGATTCATGCGTTCGATTCACCCCGGCATGGATGTACTGATTTCATTCGGCGCTAGACCCCGAGCATCATGCGCGTGGTGCCACGGACGCCCATGGGAAGACCGACTGCGATGATAACTATCGCAATCAGCCACCACTGTCCGTGCGGCAGCTCGTCGTCACCATCGGCGAGTATCCAGACGACGAAGATCACTGCGAGGAATTTGACCACAAACGTCGAACCTTCGAAGCCAGTCCACTGATAGAGCTGCTTCGTGACGAACATCTTCGGCGCATAGCCATACAGAGTTACACCGACGAGGTTCTGTGCAGCATCCCACATCTGTCCGAAGATGACGAGCAGATACATCGGATGATGGAGTGCAGCCCATCCAGTAACTGTACCAGCGAGATAGAACCCGCCGGTCACCAAGAGCGCGATCCCAATGGTGAGGACCGGCACAATCGGGCGGAACGTCTCTGCGGCGGTGATACCGTAGAGGAGCGTCCATCCAATTGCAAGCACCGCCCACACGGAGCCGAGCAGTCCAACGGCTGCCGGCACAGAGGCCACCCCCCGATCACGGAGGACTGCCCCGATTGCGAGGCCAACGAGTGTGACGCCCGCAATGACGAAGTAGATGCTCGGTGTGATGAACAGGACGTCGAGTGCACCGAGCACTCCCAGATCCTCGAGAGCGCGCATCGCGCCCCCAGCGAGGATGATTGGCGCGAGGCCGTACGCGAGACGGGTGGTGAGGTTGATCCCCAAGCTATCAAGAAACGCGCGTAGCCCGGGTACGCTGTAGAGGACGACAGCCAGGTAGGTGAGAGTATTCACAGGATTGTACCCGGTAGTCGCTTGGATACCGTCGTGTGTTACTGGTCCACTACTGGCATCTGCAACGACTGGTCCCCAGAGATACTGCCAGATGAAGCGGTCATAAACGAGGTCAGGGAACGCGAGGAGACCACCAACGACGACCAGAATGGGGCCAAATAGGTATAGAAGCCACCAGCTCTGACTTCCCGTCGCTGGGATGCTTGCGGAGACGCGCTCAGTCAGCGTCGTACTCATGGTGTATCCCTCCGGAGTTGCCATGTAACGCTTTTTGACCGGCCCCACTGCGTGAGCGTGATATCTGTCAGTTCATCTTGTAGCCGGTGGAGGTACTGCGCGACGGCTTTCGGTGAGGTCTCAAGGTCGGACGCAATGTCCCGTGCTTTGAGATACGTTGGTTCGTCGGTTGCACGCTGTTCGAGGTACGTGCGTATGGAATCTGAGGTGACGTGTGTCATCTGTTAGAGTTTGGTAATGAAAGGGAGTACGGTGGGAGAGACGATCATCGATCTCGTCGGAGGAATCCGAGTAGGGTGTAGTCGTGGTCCGGAATATACCGTCGGAACAGGAGACTATTCGCAAGTACCGATACCGATGAGAACGCCATCGCGCCGGCCGCGAGGACAGGCTGAAGCAGCCCGAGTGATGCCAGCGGAATCAGCGTGATGTTGTACGCGAACGCCCAGACGAGGTTCTGCTTGATCTTCGCGAGTGTTCCATCCGAGATGCGAATCGCCTTCACCACGTCGACTGGATCATCGCGCATCAGGGTCACGTCCGCCGCCTCGATGGCGACGTCTGTCCCGGATCCAATTGCAGTCCCAACGTATGCCGCTGCAAGCGCTGGGGCGTCGTTCACGCCGTCACCAACCATCATCGCCTTCCGTCCGTCGGCTTGGATACCTTCGACAGCGTCGGCCTTGTCTTCCGGAAGGACTTCAGCACGAACGTTTTCGGGGGCAAGCCCGACCTGCTCGGCGACTGCACGGGCCGTCCGCTCGTTGTCGCCCGTAATCATCAGGACGTCAAGTCCACGCTCGTGGAGCGCCTCAACTGCGTCTATTGCGCTGTCCTTGATCGTATCCGCATCGGCGACGAGTCCGATCAACCGGCCGTTCAGCGCCACGAGCATCGCAGTCTTCCCTTCATTTTCGAGGCGTTCGAGTTCATCCTCGGCGGGGGTCGGATCGATTCCGTTGTCTCGCATCAACTTGCGGTTGCCGACGAGAACCTCCCCTGCATCAATCCTCGCACGAATCCCGTGACCGGGGACGTTTTCGAACTCGTCTGGCTCTTCAACGTCAAGACCACGCTGTGCTGCCCCGTCAACGATCGCTCGTGCGAGCGGGTGTTCGCTCCCGCTTTCGGCACTGGCAGCGGCACGAAGCACGAAGGCTTCATCAAGCTGCTCACGGGGTTGCAGTTGGCCACCATCAGCGACTGAATCACCATCGCCGCCGTCCGCAACCGTACGATCACCGATGACAACGACGTCAGTGAGGCTCATCTCACCCTTCGTGAGTGTGCCCGTCTTGTCGAAGATGACCGTATCGACGTCTCTGACACGTTCGAGGATGTCCCCACCCTTGAAGAGAACGCCATTCTGTGCGCCGATCGTCGTCCCAACCATCGTCGCTGCGGGCGTCGCGAGGCCGAGGGCGCACGGACACGCGATGAGGACAGCACTCGCGAAGACGATGATCGCAAATTCGAAGACGCCAACGGTCACAGGCCCCCCGCCGACTAACCCCCACACCGGGAGACTGGTCATGAAGCCTGTCAGGACATCGGGGAAGGCGTACCAGACACCCGCCCAGAACAGCGCATTAAGGATTACCGCGGGGACAAAGTATGCGCTCACGCGATCGGCGAGGTTCTGAATCTCAGGCTGGCGGCTCTGGGCATCCTTGACCATCTGGACGATCTGCTGGATGGCCGTCTCGGAGCCGACCCTCGTCGCCTCGACGAGGAGCACGCCGTTCTCGTTGATCGTCGCGCCGACGACCTCGTCACCCGGCTCTTTGCCGACCGGGACGGACTCGCCCGTCACCATCGACTCGTCGACTGCACTCTCGCCGTCGACGACCACACCGTCCGTCGGAATCTTTTCGCCCGGGCGGACTTTCAGTAGATCACCGACCTCGACGTCCTCCAGCGGAACCTCACGTTCCTCGCCGTCTTCGACGATGGTTGCCGTGTCGGCCTCCATCTCGAGGAGCGCCCGGATGGCTTCACTAGCCTGTCCCTTCGAGCGGGCCTCGAGATAGTTGCCGAGCGTAATGAACACGAGGATGAGCGCCGCCGTATCGAAGTAGAGCCCACCCGTGATGACACCGAGCAGGACGACGACCGAGAAGAGGTACGCTGTCGACGACCCTAACGCGATGAGGACGTCCATGTTCGCGCGCTTGTTCTTGACGAGTGCTTTGTAGGAATTCTTGTAGAACGCCCACCCGAGGACGACCTGGACCGGCGTGGCGAGCAGGAACTCGAGCCAACCGAACTCGACGCCGAGCACTGTCTCGGGGAGGACGCCACCACCGAAGAGGAATCGCTCAATGAGGAAGAAGACGAGTGGTGCTGAAAGGATTGCACCGAACAGCGTCAACCGAAGTTGCTTCCTGATTTCGGCCTGCCGGGCAGCTTCGCGTCGATCTTCGGCTGCGTCGCCTTCACCCTCATCCTCGCGGACAGGCATATAGCCGGCGTCCTCGATCGCGTCATAGAGGTTTGTCAATGAGACCGCTGCGGGATTGAACGTGACCGTCGCTTCGTCAGTAGCGATGTTAACCTCAGCCGCGATGACTCCAGGGACGGATTCGAGTGCCTGCTCGTTCGTCTCCGCACAGCTGGCACACGTCATCCCGGTAATCCCGATCGTCGCTGACTCGCGTACTGCGTGATAGCCAGTCGCATCGATCGTATCGTAAATATCACTGAGCGAGAGCTGCTCTGGGTCATACTCGACCGCCCCCTCGTCGGTGGCAAAGTTGACGTTCACCTCCCTGACCCCGTCAAGCTCACGTAGGGCATCAGTAATTGTTTGAGAACACGTCGCGCAGCTCATGCCCTGGATGTCGAGCTGTATTTTCTGGATACTCATTAGCTATACAGTTCTAGTACCCCCACAGTTACCTCAATTACTGTTTCCAAATGCGGGTTGAAAGGGAGTCTAAACTTTCAAGTACAAAGTGAGCCTCGGACGGCTAGTCACTCGAAGCGTCTTCCAAGCGATCGTATCGCTCTTGGAACTGTGACTGACAGTACGGGCAACAGAAATGATACACACGATCGCCGATACGAGCGGACTCCCCCTCGCTCGTTACGGTGTTCCCGCACTCAGCACAGGTCAACGCAAAGTCTGTTCCGCCGATGCTCGGCGTCCAGTCAACGTGGGAGATGATCGCTACATCGTAGCTGTGAATCCGAGAGCTACCGACAACCTGAGTGACCCACTCCTGGATGGAGTCCGCTCTCACACGGGCGTGGAAGACGAGGTTGCTTTCGGCAGTCGTAAAGACGTGTTCGACCGCCTCTGCGTCCCGTACGGAGTCACGAACCTCCGCGAGGTCATCTGGATGGAGCGTCACAGTAACGAGTATCGGGACACCGGCACGAAGCTGGGAGCGATCCACGTTGATCGTGAACTGTTGGATAATCCCTGACTCCTGGAGCCGCTGGACGCGATTGGAGACCGCCGGTCCCGAGAGCCCAACCTGTTCACCAATATCGCTGTAGGATTGCCGTGAGTTCTTCGCAAGGAGTTCGAGAATCGTAATATCGGTCTCGTCAAGATCCCGCATACTAGTTCTTATACTGACCGCGCTTATACGCTTGTCCGCCTCATCCCGGAGTTCTACTTTTGAATCGAACGAATAGCATCTCCGTGAACCCAACTTCTGAAACAACAACTGGCAAAACAGCGGGACCCTTTTGAACTAGTATGAGCCAGACAATCGCTGTCAAAGGCATGACCTGTGGTGGGTGTGAGAACACGGTCGAAACGGCGCTTCAGAACGTGAGCGGAGTTGAAACGGCAACCGCTGACCGAACGACGGAAACCGTGACCATCGAAGGATCTGCCGATACAGAGACCCTTATCGCCACAATCAAAGAGGCCGGATACGAGGCACATGCGTAGGTAGTGTCCCGTTCCTCGGTCACTCTATTGATCGAATGTGCGTTCGTTCATACGCAACGGGAGCACGATGTCCCATCGTTCTGTCACCTCACGAGGCGATGCTCGTGCTGCATCACCCTGCATCCCTCTCAGGGGATGAACAACAGCTACTGCTCAATCGGGTCGAGGGCCTGAGATCAGCGTGGAGGACCTCGCCGTCGCGAACAACGTATCGCTTCGCCAGCACCGGGAAGCGACATTTCGTGAACCCAGATGTCTGGATGTCGAGTTCTTCGTCTGGCTCGAGATAGTCGGCAAGCGTCCGGAGGAACTCGTGGGTCACGATGCCGCCGTCGTAGTCCGGAAGACCGTCGTCCGAGGCTTCGTAGACCTCAAAATCATCGTAGCCCCAGATGGTGAGCTCGCCTGCTTCAGTGACCTCCCAATTCAGCGTCCCGAAGTAGTGGCTCTCGCAGAGGTCGCGGACTGTCTGTGGATTCGAGACGATTGCGCCGGTCGAAGTCGTCGCAGCTTGGAGTGTTGCCATTGGTTGTACTCAAGGGCGTTTTCCTGCCCTCGCACCCCTTTTGAGGGGTGACAAACTCGGCTTGGAGAGACGTGGGATTACTGTTTCGCGGCTGTGGATATCCTCAGGAGTCGACGGGGGCGTCAGTTTCTTTCGAAGCACCGGGTCGGGTGAGCAGTCCCACCTCTTCCAGAAGCGTCGTCGCTTCAGCGATTCGTTTTCGGTCGGGGTCATCCAGCTGCTCGATATCGATGCTGTTGAGGTTACTCAGAGCGCGATGCAGTCGATATCCAGGTGTGTCTCGTGGGTCCATTATGCGCGCCTCGCCGACTTCTGGCGCAGAAAATTGAGGTGCGTTCGTTGATGGTGCCCGCCAGGTCCTGACCCACTCTTAACCAACGACTTCAGGTATATGCATACTACGTTGGTTAAGGTGTGTGCTGCTGGGTATCCTACCGAGGATTCGGTCCGTGACGAGGCGACTGACACACCTGACACTCCCACATCGGTTGCCCAGACCAGTTCTCATCTGGGACAGACTCGAACTCCTGGAACTGATGCACAGTCGTTCGGTCGCAGCTGCGGCAGTCAAGCCGCATTTTCGAGGGAACGCTGGGTTGCCGATTCTCTGAGTGCTTGTCGTCGACGGAACGCTGAAGTGCAATCGCTGGCACCAACCAGACGTCGTTCTCGGCGCTCTCAAGTAGGGCTGTAAGCCGATCTTCATCACGAGCGCCGCGCCCTCCCTCATCGTAGAGGAACGTCGTGTGCGCCCCCTCACACTGCGACTGCGTCGACTCTGTTTGTCCCGTCCGTTCACGAACGGTTGTGAGTAGCTGTTCACCACCTTCAGAGGTGACCCGAACTGCTTCGGGGAGCGAGGGCCACTTGTCGGTCAGCTGTGCGGCGGGCTTCGTATCGAGGTCGTAGATCAGCTGGCAGTCGTCAACCGCTGGATCCCTGTCAGCCTTGGTGAGGAGCGTGGCCGCAGCAGTACCCTTCGCGACGGCAGCGTAGAACGTCGATGCCTCGACGAGCAGATGGACGACATGGAGTAGTGTCCACTCCGTATCCGGGGTAGGACTGTCGTTACTGGTTCCATCCAGACGATTCGAGAGGCAGAACCGACACTTGGTACGGTTCGCAGGAATCGAAGCACCGCACGAGGAACACTCGCTCCGTGTCGATCTCGATCGATCTGGATACGATTCGGGTTTTTCCCTTCGCTGTCCCTCTGCTCGCCCAGAAAGCTCGTCGTCGGGAACGTGAGTCGCTTCGCCAAGGGGTCGTAGTTCCTCAAAATCAGATTGACGGCCATTCATAGAGTCGTCTGGCAGCACCTTCCCTCGTCTCTGTATTTAAAACTCAGCCATCAACGCCGAACTCGAACCAGGAGAAAACTCGCAGACGGCGTCTTCAGACCGCCAATTCGCTCAGCGTGTCTCGATGCGACCGGATGGTCGTTGCAGTGACGCTCGCCGCCTCAGCGACGTCCGCTTGCGTCAGCCATCGTCCCTCTTCGTGACCCGCCTTGTACAGACAGGCGGCTGCGAATCCTGATGGTTTGACACCCGACGCTGCTCCTGTCGATTCCGTCTGTTCAGCCAATCTCCGAGCTCGCTGTCGGATGTGTGCTGGAACATCGAGTTCTGACGCGAGGCGGGGGATGAAATCACTCGGTCGAACAGGCTGGGCCGGTAGTCCGAGTTCTGTATTCAAAGTCTTGTACGCATTCGCGACTCTCGATTGTTCAACGCGTGCCGCGTCGACGACGTCGTCGAGTAGCCGCGAGTGGCCGTTACAGCGACAGGCCCCGTAGACGCTTGCCGCCGCTATCGCCTCGATTGATCGCCCCCGAAGCAGGTCTTCGTTCTGAGCGCTCCGGAACAGCTGACACGCCTGGTTACGAACCGATTCTGCGAACCCGAGAACGCTCGCGATTCGGCGAACTTCACCCAACCCGTGTGCGAGGTTGCGCTCGGCCTTCGACTGGAATCGCCCGCGAGACTGCTCGCGGCGCATTCGAGCCACTCGACGTCGCTTCTGACCGGAGAGCTCGTTGCCGTTCGCATCGGTACTTCGACCTATCTCCGTTGACAATCCTCGGTCGTGCCGTGCTGCGGTGAGCGGCGCGCCCGTCCGTTCTCGTTCGTCCTCGTCGAAGGATCGCCACTCCGGACCGTGGTCGATTCGATTCTCGTCGATCACGAGTCCACAGTCCTCACAGACCGTTTCGACCGAGTTTGTAGTGACCCAGCCGTCACACTCGGGACACTGGTTGGCGCTTGACTCTGTCTGGACGTCTTCGTCGAAGCTAGTTTCGTAGATCTCTCTGGTAGCCATGATGTTCACGAGGGACGATGCGTTCTTCGGGACGCCCCTCAGCCACTCTGGGGCAAACAAACGCCCAGTAGGACAGCAACCAGGGGGTTCACTCTATGGCGAAAGCCCGGCAGCGCAACGGCGCTCCCAGCGCCGTGAGCAGCCCGGACCGTGGAGGTGGTGGGAGGTGGCGGTGACCGCTTCACACCAGCAAAAAAGGGGTGCGTTGCTCCGGCTATTCCCACCAGCGGCCGCGCTCAGGGAAATGCAGGGTCGACCATCCAGTGACGGCTACTGAGACACGCCCGTTGTACCAGTTCTTCGCTGCCCCGTGAATCCGAACGCGCTCACCCTCTTCGATCCAGGGGGCATCCGACGCTTTCCAGCTCGTGAACTTCGTTTTCCCACTGTCGTCCTCGATGAGGCCTACTTGGGAAATGGCTGCACTCGACGGCTCCCACAGCACCGTCACAGTACCTTCGATGCTCACCTCTTTGCGATCGACGTCCTCGAGCTCCCCGATGGGGACCACCTGCCCCGGCGCCGTCTGCAACTCCTCGAACACCCCAACGACTGCACTCGTCAGGTCTTTCCCACCGACGACGGCTTCACCCAGCCGCCGACCAATCGCTGCTCGCGACCAGCCATCCAGCTTTTCGGCCAGCCGCATCGACTGCTTGTTCACCGCCGCCAACTGCTCTTGCGCGAGTTCTGCACGGGGATCGTCTCGTTCCGGGTTCGCCATCGGGTTCACACTCGCCGCCCGCTTCTGGAACTCCACACGCCGCTCAGCACTCCGCTTCGCCGCGATGTCTCGCGTCCGCTTCTCCCGACCGTCTTGTGTTCCCATCTCCGCCTGGGCACTGATACGTTCCAGCTCGGCCTCCTGCGCCCGAATGCGCTCTTCCTGTTCCAGGGTTGCACCGTAAATCCGCTCGTCACTGGTGTCGACCATCCCGTCCGGGTGGTTCGCATCGACCTTTGCCTGCACCTCCATCTGCACCGTCGCCTGGAACTCCGGCGTCTCATCGACGACCTCGAAGCCGTCCTCGTCGACCGCCGCTTCGTCCGCTTTTTCGAATGCCTGTTCATCGACCGAAACCTCATTACCAAAGACGTTCTTACTCGACATTGGAGTTCAGCTCCTGAAGGCGCTCACGCGCCCGACACCGCGATGCTACAACATCGCGGATTTCCTCGACGACAACGACCGACAGAACCATCTGCGCGCTCTCGCTCGCGCCTTCGCGAGCGCCCTGTGGGCGCGAGCGAGAGCGCGCCCGAGGCGGACGATCATCCAGCACCGCGCGCCGACCCGCCCGGAGCGAGCGGCCAGCGGGATATGCCCGCTCGTGTCCGGCCCGATGTGCGGGTCCGTGTCCAGGGCGACTGTCGCCGAGAACGCGCGCCGCGGTGTGGCGCGCGCCAGCGCAGGCGGCACAAAGCGCTGGAACGCGAAAGCCCGCAAGGGGCGCAACCGACGGGGATACCCGCTGGCGCCGAGGGCACATCTATTTTAGCCCGGAACGGGCGCGGGCGGTGCGGAGAGCGCCCGCACGCCCGGAATGGTCGGTCGCGAGCGACGCGGAGGGCGGCAGCGGCGAGCGGGGCGTGCCGTTAAGAAACACCGCTCAACCGGGCTCGACGCTCGTGACTCAGCCGACATCCTGGTGGACTCAGAAAGGGCGAGGCCGCCTCGGTCGTCCCCCGACCCCGCCAAGCACCGCAGGCACGAGGAGCGCAGCGTGGGTCGCGGGATGCCGAGCGGCCGAGGGCTTTCTGGCGTGAGGTCTCAGTTGTCTTACTCCGCGTTCAATTCCTCAAGGAACCAGCCAGCCGTCGTGCCGATTCGAACGCCATCGATGTTGCGCATACCGAGGTCGGCCGTCGCTGTGCGAAACGGGTAGTGCTCAACGAGCACACGATGGATGACGGTTCGGACGGTGTCTTCGCCATATCGATCGACGACAGTAGCCATGGCCTCATCGAAATGGGCGTCCTGGTGGTCTTCTCGCTGGTTCCGTGCTCGCTCGAATACGAGTTCGATTACGTCGTCGACCGACGCATGGGCTGGATTTCCCGTCCGCTCACGAACGTCGTAGAGGGCGTCGGTATCGGTCAAGAGTCGAACCTATCCACCGTCGACATCCTCAGGCGAGCCAGACGCAGTCGTCTCGAGACGGCGCTGACGGCAAATCTCCGCCAGAGCATCTTCGAGCGTCGCGAGGTCGTCAATCGCCGTCGCCTCACTCATGATGTCCTCGAGAAGCGCGGCTCGCTCAACAGCGTCGGCATCACCCCCGGTTGTCTCGATTGAATCGATGACCACTGACCGCTCCTCAGTCCAGCCACACGCCCAGCAGTTCCGGGCGACGATGATCTGCTCGTCTTCGTCGGCGGCGAGCAGTGCATCCGCCACCGATGCTGAGAGTGGCTGGTCGGGCCCTACTTCCATCGTTACTGGGCCACCACACGCCGGGCACTCCATACCGACACCGAGTACCGCTGTCGCTTTCAATATGTGGCGTCAGTGCCATTCACTCACACGATGTCGAGAGGACTATCGTAGCAAGACCGCTCATCTTCAGAAAACCTCACGCATCCGACCCGTACACTTGATCGGAGGTTTCCTCACGTGCTTCTTCGACAGCTCGTTCGAGGTCGTCCGAATCGATGCTCTCGCTGAGTGCTGCAAGCTCAGCATCGATTTCACTATCGGACTCGCGGCTCTGCTCGGCCTGCGCCAGCAGGTGCTCAAGCCGAAGCGCAGCGATTGCCGTGTCGTCATTGAGCTCCCGCAGGTGGGTACGACAGGCCTCTTTGATGAACTCGCTCTTGTTCGTGTAGATCCCTGTTTCATCGAGGAACCGCTCGATCTCGGTTTCGAGCTCCACCGGGAACTTGACGCTGACACTCGCGTAGTTCATGGTAATACCATCGTACTACGGAAACCTAAACGACTGGGTCACTGTCTCAGACCGTAATTCTATTCCAAGAGAGCCAATAATTGAGCGACGTAGGGGCTGTTCTCCCAGCTCCGATGCGGGCTAATCGTCATGATGAGCGTCCGTGCCTCTTCGTGGGTCATGTGGTCGTTGCGGGCGTAATCACAGAGCAACCGTGGTGTCGGGACGATACGCGGACCCTGCAGGACTGCATGGATGAGCGCGAAATTCGTCCCGCCGAACTCGTCGGTCAGAAAGCCGTCGACGTCGAGGGCGTTCGCGAGCACGATGCCGTCGGTTTCACCGTCATCGAGGCCGAATGTCGGTCGTGACTCGGGCGTGTCGACTCGTTCATAGGGGTCGTCGACCGTATAGTGGGTGCGAGCGGCGAGGACGTTGGACGCTGCTGCGCCGTGGATGTCCCGGTACTGGGCCATGTCACGGAGCTCTGCAACGACTTCCGGTGGAACGGAGACGTCACACGAGGTGAGGAGATACTGGAGCGGATCCGGCGCGGTGTCGGTGTCGTAGGCTGCGTCGGCGCGTGGGACGGCGAGACTGACCAGCGCACTCGTGTCGACGACGACGGTCCGCAGCTTCGGCCTGCTCATCGCTCGTCGCCGTCCGCGGTATCGACCGTCGTCGCGTCGTCGCCGTAGATGTTGACGTCAGCAGGCGCAGCGAGATCGAGTGGTTCACCCTCGAGATCCGCTTTGAGAAGCCGGAGCTGCTGGGCGGTCTCGGCACCGACAAGCTGCTTGACCGTCTCGAACTCGAGTTGGTCGTCGTAGTATTTCGTCGCCACCAGTTCCTGGAACGTCTCGCTGTCGGCGGTCTCTTCGATGTACTCGCGGATCGCTTCGACGAGGACATCGGTCCGGTCTTTGTCGAAGAGGTCCGCGATCGCGTCGAGACGCTCAACGAGGTACTCCGGGGATTGGAAGTGGACCCGTCGGGGCTTGTCACTCGCGCTCATTCTATGTGCAAGTTCTGCACACAGCCCGATAACGGTTCCGGTGCATGCACATAGCTTGCACATCGATACAGAACAATGGTTCAACGGGCTGGTCGCCGGCTACTGCGACGTGGTGTCACGAACAAGATGCTCGTCGAGGTCGCGCGTCCAGTACGTTGTGATCCCGCCAGGACTACAGCGGACACAGAGGTGTAGTGTCCCCCCGAGATGGCCGAGCTCCACGCGAAACCGCGTGAGCGCTGCGAGCGTGTCGACGACGAGGCCACAGCTATCACAGGCGTGGTGATCTCGGTCGTCGGGGTCGGCCCGGGCTTGGACGGCACAGTCGACGCAAATCGGATGCGAAACTCGCTCGTCTTTGCCCCAGGTGAAGGCGTCGCCACGCTCCGACCCGGGAAGCGCATCGCAGAACGCACATCCCGAAAGCGTCTGCTGCATTACGATGTCTCCTCGTTGGCATCATGACCGGCCGTCCACCCACGATGGAAGACGGCGACCTGCTGAATTGAGTCGAAGGCGTGACCACTTGGTTCGTGGACTAGCACTCGTTGTTCGGCGACCGCCGTCACGAGACCGTCGTCGACGAGGTCACTGACGAGTTGTCGCGCCGTCGTCTCGTCGACGTCTGCCGTCGAGGGGCGGCCCGCATCCCGGTCCTGTGCGAGGAGTTCGGTTTCGAGTCGCTCGTGATCGGCTGCCGTATCATCAAATGCGTCTGGATCAGTCATGCGAGTTCACGCTCCGGCACGCTCACAGGCGCGCCTCGCGTCTTCTGGCGTCGATAAACGGGGCTACAGATGGAGCACCAACGCTTCGAATAAATCGAGAGGATGGTTTGACTCGCCTTGATCTGAGATGGGAACTTTATTCCACGGACTAGCCGCGTATTCGAAGACCCGTTATAAAGAGTCAACAGACCTATGTATATCGGTGGGCATATTGCAGGTGGAGGATTGCTCCTCCCATGTCAGAGGCACTTTGAGGCCGGGCAAGGCCGTTTCGATCCCCCCTCCCTGCCGTTCGCGCCGGCTGAAATAAGCCATGGATATACGGATACTCGACTCACTAGAGGGGGACAAGGATGACTGCAGTAAACCCGACCACCAGAGACGAATTTCACGAACAGATGGAACTATTGATTCAGCAAGCTAACTCCAACGGAATCGATGTGAGGGGTGGGTATGATATCGAAACAATCGGCAGTCAACCGGATTTTGCTCTAGAAATCGTTCAACTTTCGGATCGAAAAGGGTCCACCGATGAGTGACCACTCGTCTGGATAGCCACGAATAAACCATACCCAATGACGGAGCGAAGAATCAGGTTGCAATGAAATTGGGATGCAGACACGCTGTGGACTCTACCCCAATCGTCAAATCCGGAGATACCGATACCTTACATAAT
Organism: Halogranum roseipondis; assembly: GCF_059695585.1. Lineage (NCBI taxonomy): Archaea > Methanobacteriati > Methanobacteriota > Halobacteria > Halobacteriales > Haloferacaceae > Halogranum > Halogranum roseipondis. Next base: position 56,990 of record NZ_JBUEED010000007.1, on the reverse strand, counting down.
GGAGAATTCGCGGACTCCGATCAACTCCAGTGAGGAAGCCGCGCTCGACCATCTCGAGCAGTACGTCGACAGAGCGGGGACTGACGAGACTCTCACGCGCGAGGACGCCGTCGCTCATCTCATGGACCAGGGTATCGAACGTGCCGACGCACGAGCACACATCGAGCAGCTGCTCCTGAAGGGCTATCTCTACGAGGTCGATGACGAACTGCGGCTGCCATCACGCCCCTGAGGGGATGGACGTCGACCGTCTCTCGCTTTCGTCCCTTACAGCCAGACCATCACAACGGCAATAGTGAGGAGCACGAGTACAATCCAGGCCTTCGTTGCCCAGAGCTGTCGCCCGACCTGCCTACACAGCTGGCAGAGTTGATCCCGAAGGGCTGCACGGCGTTCTGCTTCGAGAACCTGCACCTCGTCGTAGTAGTCACGCCGATCCGCAGGCAGCCTCCGGAGTATCGTCTGACACTCGCTACAGGTGTACTCGAACTCTGCCCGGACGTGTTGCCGACGGAACTCTCGCTCACCGCCTTCATCGAAGCTCGTCACCTCGTACATGAGGAGCTTCGAGACGAAGCGGCGTGCTTTGCACTCCGGACACCGATCCATCTTGAGTGTAGGCGTCTCCGTTTCGGTACTCTCGTCGTCAAGCCATCCGGACTGTGATCCAGATTGCTTACCGTTGTTTCGTGGATTCGTCTGGGTCTCTGAAGGCGATGCTGTCGCGGACTCGGAGTCACTGAACGTGGACATGAGCGTACTCACTGACTGCACTCAGCCGCCATCGACATCCACAGCAAGACGGGATTCGTCCTGGTGGCTCGCTACGCTGAGCGCCGTCACCCTTCGTCGGCGAGATAAACTCTCAGAGAACACAGCAGACTCACACTTCATGACGTGATCCTAATATGAATCTACGAGGAAAACGCAGTCCCGGTGTCAGCGCCAGCCGTCACCACTGCCACTCACGTGGTGGTCACCACCGCTCAGAATGGTGCAGAGAGCAACAACACACAACCAACTTATCAGAATAGTGGCTATAATTTCAACCGGAAGACATCGGCTGTCTTTCGCTCAGGCCCAGCTGCCATTTCCTCTGTACTTCTTTGGCTCTCGCTCTCCCCCACCACCGACAGTCCAGTTCCATATATCGTCGCTTCAGTTCAGATACGACTGCTGATAGGTCTGTGATTTCAGTCGTCGCTACCCGGTTGATTCATACTTCTTGCACACCATCCATTCTGCCCCCTGTACCCCACCATTTCTTTGGACGATTTTCGAGGTACAGGCGGGGTGATAACGAACATAGACTCTTGGAGACGTGCTTAGGGCTGGTCTCGTCTCCTCAAATCGTGTTTGCAAACGACTTCGGACCCACGAAATGGTATATTCACCGCATTCAACGCTCTCACCGGGAAATTGCGGAGTTGCAGTCAGACGACCGAATCATGTATCCAATCGTATATGAAAACCATTACTCATCCTATATGAAAACGAAAGATGGAGAACGGCTCACGCTGTTATTATCGCCGGATAGAACGTCTACATCGTGTTTGCAAAACGGGTCACCTGGGGAGCAGACTAGCCAGTAGTAGAGTGAGTTTGAATTTTGATAGATAGGATGGTGTCACACCGGCTACTGCGGCGCGTGTTTCGGCTGATCGTCGATCTGCTCGTACATCTCTTCTGGGAACGGAAGGCTCCCATAGATCGAGTAGGGGCACTGGTCACGCCCAATGCAGTACCGCTGCATATCATCATTTGCACAATTCATTGGAAGGGGGATTTCGCCGCCGATGTCGTTGTCGAGCTCGTAGCGAATCTGGTAGTCAGTCTCTTCCTCGTCGTACCACGGCCACCGCGCGAACAGGTCTTTCACGTCGCTGATGAATTCCTCCGTACTCGCGTCTCGATACTGGGGAAGCCACCAGGCCATGCGTACCAGATTGAACAGATCCTTCCGGACTGGTTTCTTCTCCTGGAGACGGTCGTCCATCGCCGCCATACAGGGCAGTTCAAACAGATCCTCGAGATTGTCGACGTGTATGGGGCGTGCCCCATCGCTGTACTCGGTGAGTGTATAGCGATTTTCCCACTTGTGTTCGACAGAGACACTCGCGTGATTCTGCATCGCAGTCAGGGTGTTCCCCAGACTCCGTGGCGTCGAAAACGAGTCACAGGCACGCCGTTCCCACGTCCGGTCAGGCTCGTACGCCTCCAGCGCCTCGTACAAATCTCGTGCTGTCTGCGGCTCATCGAGCTGTGCAGTGTCGGCGTCCGCGGCTTTGACGGCGCTGATGATTGTCCGGATATCACGCTTCTGCCGGCTCCAGTTCTCCCACACGCGGTGGGTCTGTCCGGCCTGGAAGAAGCGGTCGATGCGCTCTGTAATCGCGGATTCGTTCGCGGTGAGCCAGCTCCGTTGTTCGGGAGTCAACGCCTCTTCTTGAACCGCGAGCAGACGTCCGAAGGCGTCCTCTGCGTACTCACGGTACTTCGCCATGAAATCCGAGACGGGAACGTATAGATTGTTGTCCGCGACGTGGGCCTGGATCTCGCCCTGCTGCTCTTCGTCACCACTCGCACGGGCCAGACATTTCCGTGAGGCGGCGACGAGTGGAATCTCGAGATAATACCCCTCGCCAAACTCGGGCCGGGTCGTGATATCCGTACAGACACGTCCTGGGTGGACGCCGTCCTCCCCGGGGTCTTTCGCGTAGAGGGTTTCGGCGATCTCCTGGTGGAGCGACCAGTCCTCGAACTCGCGAACGAGCGACCCGATATTGTTGACGTAGAGTTCGCGCACATCACCAAGGAGTGCGAGACGACGTGGTGGGGTGTCCTCAAATTTGGGGTGGTCCATGATACAAATCGCTCCGAGCGTCGTCAGGACTGCAAGCATCCCCGGATCATCGACATAGGGGCGCTCGGCTGCCGCCTCTCGTGTGCTCGGCGCGAACGCTTCGGTGGTGAACCGCTCGACGTCGGCGAGCAGTTTCTCTGTTTGCTGGGTTCCGTCGACCGTCCAGCGGTCGTACCCCCGTTCAAACAGCTGTGTGAGCTGAAACTCGCCTTCGTCCCGTGGGAGTGCTGCTACTCGATACGCCATGTACTCGTCGTTCGCTGGGGTCGCTCGGCTCATGGGGTGAGAAAGTCGGGTATCGCCTCGGTTCGGAAGTCGAACGCCGGACTGTCGATTGGTTGGACGACGCGTGAGACGTCGGCGTGCAGTGAGTATGGCAGACGCATCACCCGGCTGCGGTCTGCCGTCACAACTGGGTCGATGGGAATCTCGTATGCTTCGAGCAGCAAGTCATTGATCACCTCACGACTTTGCTCGTCATAGCGGTGTTCGAGGTCGGTATCAAGCAGATAGACGTGACAGCCCTGCCCTGAGTAGACGACCATCGTCTCCTCTGCCGCGAAGTCGTCCTCGAAGATGTCCTTGACAGTGAATCCGTATTCGAGGGCTTGCTCGATATCCGCGAACGCGTAGGGATAGCCCTCGGGTGGACTATCGAGGATGCCTGCCGCTTGAAGCTGTTCGCTCCCGACATCGTCAGGAGAGTCAACTGTTGTGCGCTCACGGGCAGCACGTTGTGCTGCAACGTCTTTCGCATCGATATCGACTGTGAGCACCCACGGGCGTTCCCAGTGGTCCAGTGCGTAGTAGACTGCATCGGGGCGTGGCTCTGGACGCTCACAGAGGTCCGGGTCGACCAGTGCATAGTTACCCCCCTGAGCTGGATCGTACCGCGCAGGATACTGGATAAACTCGATGAGGTCGTCAGTCGAGTCGAACTGTTGGACCGTGCGATCACTGGATCCATTTGTCTGCCACGTATCGCGACGGATGAACGACCGATCCGGGGCGTTCTGCTTCCGAATCGGGTATGCTTCGCGGAAGGCGATGGCATACTGCTTCGGACCAACACTGGTAATGAATGACGGCAGCGCGTCGACTGTCTCAGGAAACGACTCTGTGTAGTAGGTGTGCAGTTCTTCTCGAGTCGCTTCTCGCCATGATGGAGCCACGGTTACTCAGGCACCTCCGCTTCGAGGCTTCGGAACGTGTGTAGGGCCGTCATTCCGGAGTCGTCGTACTCGCCGATCGCTGCTCGAAGCGAGCTAATCGTCCGCTTTTGCGTCGAACTCAGCGAGAAATCCACCTTCCCTGCGTCAGTGAGCGTCTTGATTGCGTCGAGGATGAACGACTTATCTTCACAAGCCCAGACAGCAGTCGCGTCGACGCTTGCGAGTTTCTCATAATCCGCAACTAGTGCCTCGGAATTGTTGCTCGGAGTTTCCACTTCGCCAACCCAAACGAGGTCGTCTGCGGCATCGAATCCAACGACGTCAAAGACCGTGTCGTCCTTGTGTTGATAGTAAGTCTCTGTTCGAGTGACGTCCTCCTGTTCAGTGAGCCACGCCTCAAGGAAGACAACGCCAGCCTTGTGTGGTGTTTTCTCACCGAGATCACCGATGCCGGGACTGACGTCTAGCGTTCGATCTAGAAACCGCCGACCTGCGGGCAATACTGTGTAGTACTTCTGACGAAACGACCGGTGCTCTTCGAGATATTCGTTCTGAATAAGCACCTCGACGTCGAGATTGGAGAATGGCTCTTCAAGGGCGGTCATACTCTCCAAGAGCGAATACTCTTCGAGCTGGTGGTTCATCGCGTCAAGTACGAGGCCGAGGAAGGCTGCCTCGTCGCGTGTCACACCCTCTGCACGGAGCGTGTCATCAGGAATGTCCGTGGTGGCTTCTCTAAAGCGAGGAGAGTCCAACGTCGATTCGTGCTGACTCTGCACCGTCTCTGGTGGTTCTGTCTCACCGTTGGGGGTTGTAGCAGACTCGTCGGCGATTGCATCCAACGACGCGAAGTCCTGGATCGTCACTTCGATGCCGTACTCCTCAGCGCGTTCAGTGATATTGCCGAGTCGTGTGAATATTTCACTGGGTGACGCAGCTGTGTCACGAGCCCGGCGGGCAGCGGCGTAGACATCGTCTTTCGAGGCAAACTGACAACAAACACTGGCCTTCCGCTCTTCAGACTCTGCATACACCCCACCACAGCACTCACAGATGTAGTGCTCGGCAGTCGCGTCGAAGTGTATGTGGTCAGGGAGTATGGCGCCTGGGTGAGATCCTGCTGTTTCTTGGGTCGTTGCCGACTCTGTGGTGGTCGTTACAGCGGCAGTGTGCTCATCCGGAGGTGTTGATGCTGATTGCTCTGAAACCGTGGCCTCTGCTGGCTCCTCAGATGTGCTCGTAGCATCCGTACTGCCGAACGCAGGTGAGTCCCCGATATCTCGTTCCGTACTCGAGTTGTTCGGTGGAGTCGGTGCTGCATCGTCCGCTGTAGACGCCTGCGTCTCGTCACTCTCACTAGCGCCGAAGAAGGTCGTCTCCGGTGTGTCACTACTTGCAGCGACTGTGTCGGTGTTCGTTGCTTCTGCCTCCGTGTTAGCGTCGTCACCCACCTTCTCGAGCGTGTCTCGTGCATCTTTCCGTGGAAGACCACTCTCAGAACCGGGAAGACTGCACTCCTGCTTGGTTCGTTGCATAACCCGGGGGACGGCCATCTCCTCGAACAGATGCCGGTCATCCCCAGAGAGGGGGTTCTCACTCTCCGGATGTCCCTCGGGAATCGGCAGTGACGCGAGCGAGAACGGGGCTGGTCCGGTCTTCCCGAAGCCCGGACTCGGTAGTTGCGTAATCCACTCACCATCTGGCAAGCGCCCCACACGATTGCGCAACTCGCTCGTACTCAGATTCTCATGAGCCATCGATTCGGCGAGCTTCGCGTCCGTCGCGATATTGCCGATGAACTTCGTCTTGACGTTGTTCAGGATTTCCGTGTATGGTCGGTCAGAGGTACTGTGCAAGGCGACCTGCTCAGGGTACTGCATGATTAACCCGAGACTCACCCCGAAGGCCCGCCCCTGTGGAATGAACTGCTCGTAGACTAGCGATGAGGTTGCGATCGCGGCGGCTTCTTCGATGATCATGTTCACAATCGTGTCCTCGGCTTCAGTGGGCTGTGTAGTACCTCCGGTCAGCGACCGTCCGCGCCCGCGGCGACCCTGCACGGCATCCCAGAGATTACTCAACAGCACCATCGTCAACGCGCGTTGGGATTCCGTTCGGAGGTCACCGATATCGAAGAGAACGACTGCGTCTTCCGAGAGGAACTCGCGGAAATCGAAGGCGTTGCCGACGTACTCCTCGGCCGCTGTATCCCACTCAGGGACGTGGGTGAACATCTGGTAGAGATGCTCGTGTTCGACGAATTTGTCGAGGCGGTTCGCGGCTGCGCCCATCGTCTGTTGGAACTGCCGCTCGTCGACCTGGCACTTCTGGACGAGCGATCGTTCGATATGAGCGTTCGCCTCACAGAGTTCGGGGAGCGTCTGGTCACGACTCATCTGGAACACGGCGTGAATCAACTCGGTGAGATTGAACGCGTCCTGCCCGTATTCGCGGTCGAATAGTGCCTTGATGAGGAACGTCAGAATTTCGTTGGCGACGTACGCCCGGTCGTGACGCTCCTCACCGAGAATCAACCGCATGACCTCGTGGAAGTGCTCAACCTTGTCTTGGACGGCGTCCTTTCGGTTTCGTCCGGCGGCGAGGGCTGGCCGAATGTCGAAAAACGAGACCGCCGGCAGCATCTCGGGAGCGTTGAAGTAATAGACGTCCTCGAATGTCCCGTACTTTGCATAGTGGGCGTGCAGATAGTTCTCGGCCATTCCATCGCCTTTCCCCTCCAAGAGGACGGTCGGTCCGGGAACGTCCTCGTGGAGCGAGAGCATTTCGTTCTGCGTGGCTTTCGACTTCCCGCTCCCGGTCGCTCCCGCTCGAATGTAGCTGGTCGTCAACAGCTTCGGGGGAATCCGAATCGGTTCGTCCAGCGGGTCGTTGCGATTCCGGAGTGGCTTGCCGACCGCCATCCCGGGCCCGCCGAACTCCTCGAGCATATCCGGATCGGGCAACGGCAGTGGCTGGCGCAAGCGCTCTTTCCCCCGTGCTCCCCGCGACCCTTCGGTCGTCAGTGTCTGTGCACTGGGGACGGCCACGAAGTTCGCGAGTTCGTCTGCGTTCAAGATGAGCTGCGGGCGGCGTTTCCCCAGTGACGAGTGGTTGAGCGAACGACTGAGCAGCCGTCTGAGTTCCTTGCGGGCAGGATCACGAACGTTCGTCAGTCCCTTCGTGACACGACTCCCATCGAGGTGATAGAAGTAGCCGTCGAGATGATTGAACGCGTTCGCGAGCGTCTCGATGTTGTTTCTCGCCTGTGCACTGACCGCATCGTCCGGGTCGGCTGGCAGAGTAGCGGCCGCCCGCATGTTCACCAAGAACGTCTGCGAAGGCCCTTTCTGGTCGATGAGCGCCTGTCGTGAGGCGACTTCCCCGCTGGCCGCACTGGTCGTCTGCCGTGTACTCTCCCCGACATGTGGTGGATCCCGCCCACGTCGCCGGTCGCGAATCCGTTCTTCGTCGGCCCCGACGAGCATATCCGTGAAGCTAGTTTTCGCCGATTGAATGGCTCCGTCGTGTTTGGTCTCTATCTGTTTTTTCCGGCCTTCGGCAAGCTTCTGCCAGCTGCTGTACCGCGTGAACAACACTTGCAACGCAGAGGGGGTCGTCGCTTCAGCAAGCCGGTCAACGGCCGTCGCAAGTGGTGCTCGTGCTGGATTTCCTGAGCCGGTAGCGTCGTCTTGGAGCTGTGAATACTGCTTGAGCGGCGTCATCCAATCGCGGCCACGTTCACCGACGCCGTTCCACCGAGCGGCGAGTGGCGTTCGCTCGGAGAGTGACGGGTTCTGCGTCTCGGTGTCGTCGTCAATCGCTTCCTCCGTGTTTGAATCCGCGGCCTGTTCGCTACCACGCCCACAGAGTTCTGCCTCAACGTCGACTGTCTCCTCCGAAAGATCGTAGCTCGATGGATAGGCCGTCTGTAGTTCAGACAGGAGCGTCGGTAGCAGGTCTTCGTCGTCGACGCCGAGATAGAACCGAACTGGTGCGCCATCGCCCTGTGTGAGCACGAGAAACTCGAAGGTGGGTGGACTCTTTCGAGGGTCGTACTTGATCTGCCACCCGGTTCGGAGCTTCCGGAGTCCAGCAAGGCGAGAGACGAGATCCGTGTGGTCGACACGCTCGCGAGCGGGCTCGATGCGGATGTAGCGACGGGGTTCAGTCATCGGCCTCTTGGGGTGCAGTGTGGACTCCCGCTTGCTGCAGGAGCGAGTCGGGGATGTCGTAGTCCTCAACGCGACCCTCGGAAGCGAGATACTGGACATCGTCGGCGTCGAGATACCGCTGCTCGATGAGATACTCCCACGGATCGAGATCGTCGTCCAGCACGTGTACTTCGTAGTCGTTGACGTGCAACGCCAGTGACTTCGACCAGTCGTTGACCGTGAGCAGACACTCCGAATAGGAGCCGTCCTCGCCGGTCTGGGCCGTCGCGATGAAGTTCTGCTCGGCGGGGGTCAAGTCGTGAAACTCGACCATCTCGTCGCTGACCGACTCGTGGTGGAAGATCTGCTTGATATCACAGAGGTTGTAGACGTTCCGTGCCTTCTCGGTGGCCTCGTCGGACTTCTTGTTCGTGTTCGCGATGAACTCATCGACCGTCTGTGAAATGAGGGTGATGGCGGTGTTGAAATGCCGACTGTGCCGGATGAACAGGTCGATCATATCTGTCGTCGCGGCCCGCCGCAACAGATAGTGCGCCTCGTCGATGGTGACCTGCGTGCGGCGGTCGCTGCTTTGGGCCCGCTGGTAGATCCAGTCGAACATCACATGCATGAACAGCGGGGCTTGTCCCGTGTCGGCGAACATCGACATATCGATGACGACGAGGCGATTGTCGAGTTCGACGTTCGTCTGGCCGTTCAGATTGTCGTTCTCCCCACCGTGTTGGAACGCTTCCAGCCCGAGCAAGAGCTGGTAGGCGTACTTCTCATCGGCCTCTTTGAACCGTAGCTCGAGTTGTTCGACTTCTGGCTGGAGGCGCTCGGCGTCAGCCTCCTCGTGGAACTCGAAAAACTCGCTGGGCTGTTTTCCGTCGGCCAGTGCATGCAGCATCTCGAGGACATCCTGCATCGTCGGGCTCGTGTTTTCGTGGGTCGCCGGGTCGGCAGTGATGCCGTATTTGAGATAGGCGAGTCTCACCGTTCGCCGGAGGATGCCCTCCTGCTCTTTGGTGAGTGACTGATCAGCGACCGCCGAGAAATGCGTCCGGAACAGCTCCATCACCGAACGGAACTTCTTCTTGAACGGGTCGTCGGCGACGTCGTCGATGCCACGCCGAATCTCAAGTGGGTTGACCGTGTTCTGCCCACCGAAGCGAATCACCTGCCCACCGAGGTCCTCAGCGAAGTCGACGAAGTCCCCCAGTGGATCCAAGACGAGCATCTCGATCTCGGGGTCCATCATCAGCCGATGGTACATCTCGTGTTTCTCGGCGAATGTCTTGCCCGATCCCATCTTGCCTGCAATCGCCTTCGAGTACGACGAGAGGTTATACCGGTCGAGGATAACGGGTGTGTTGGTCCCATCGAACCCATAGAAGATGCCATCAGCGTCGGCCACCGTGGGTTCGATAAAGGGAAACATCGTCGCGATGGCGGTCTCCTGCATCAGTTGGGTCGACTTGATTGGGTCCGTCCCGTAGGGGGCCATCGCGTCTTGGGATTCAACCTGCCGTTTTTCGAGGGTGACTGCTTTGGCGTTCGCCGTACTGAGCGAGTCGACAACGCGTTCGGTTGCTTCGTTGAGTTCCTGTTTCGAGTCGGCAACGACCTCAATGTAGATCGCAAAATCGAACAGTTTGGTTTCCCCGAGGATGATATCCCAGATGAGGTCTTTCACCATCTCGCGGTCAGCCTCGGCTTCGTGCGTATCAGTCCGGTTCTTCTGTTGTTTCTTCGTGAGACGGGCTCGGAGTTGGGTGAGTCGCTTCTGCAGTTTCCGAAGGACCGTCCCCGTATCACGGGGTTCGATATGCTGGGTGACACGGATGTGGTCGTTCGTCGTGTACAAATCCTCAAGCCACCCAAGCGGGACACGCTCGGGGAAGCCGTGGATAGTCAACGTCCGGACGTACTTGTCGTTGCGAACCATGTATCCCGACTCGAACAGTTCCGACTGTTCGGTGAGCTGTCGTGGGGCGATGATGTCGCGGTCCGAAAGCGAGCGTTCGGTGGCGTCTTGGACGACGCCAAGTCGGAGGTCGCCATCGTCGACTTCCTCGAGCTCGAGCAGGTACTCGGCCTGTTCGCGAATGTTCTCCTTGGTGAGTTCGTCGCCGTTTGCTTCGAGGACGGCCGCGGCGCGATCGAACGTCTCGTCGTCGATATCGTTCAGCGTCGGCTTCGACTCTGTCCACGGCAACACCGATCGGAGCCGGCTGAACCGGTCCGACCCCATCAGAGATCACCCGCCGTGCTTGTCGCGTGGTCAAAGCGTTCGAACTGCGGGTCGACGTGGTTGTAGTAGTGATACAGGATTTCCATTGTTTCCTGGCGGTCGGTGACGCGGCTGATCGAGACGTCTGTCCGGCCGAGTTTGTTGAGGATGCGCCGCTGTCGTTGCTGCACTTCGCGGATACACAGTTCAGTCCGGGCTTCCTCGTGAGTGTCGACGCCGGGGAGCCAGCCGGCGACCCACGAACTGACCGCTCCAACGAGCGGAATCGATTCGATCTGGCTGAGTGCACTTCCGGTATCGAGGTTCTTGTGGACCTGATCGGCCTCGACCCGGGTGACAACGTAGAAATCTCGTTGTTTGAGGTCTTCCTCTTCGATGTTGGTATTTGCCCACTGGATGTAGAACTTCCGTCCGTATTGCAGGATGGGTGTCTGGCCCCGGGATGCCATACTCGCCCCGGCCGTGTAGAACTGCTCGAGATGCCCGGTCAGATCGAACGTCGTCGGATAACAGGGGACGGCCACGCTCGATTCAAGCGACATCAGAAACGACATGTACGCGCTCATCGTGTCGCGTTTGGCCTCCTCACTAAGCGAAAGCCAGTTCTGGGGGTGGACTTTCAGCAGGCCGATGTAGCTGTCACCGTCGACAGCGATGCCATCATCTCGAACGTAGTCGAAGCCAAGCTTGTCCTGGGTGGTTCGCTTGCCACCGAGCTTGTCTTCCAGTTCGAAATGGTCGCGAGCGCGGGCTCGTTGGCGGGCTGTGGGCAGGTCCGTGTCGATATCGTCGAGGAACTTGTCGAGTTCACGCAGGACTTCGAGGTCAGATGTTGGGGTTGGGTCGTCGCCGTGGCGGGTCGAGGATGCGGGGTCTGCTACGTCGTCTTCTTGGATGGTTGCTGTGTCGTTGCTCTCCGGTGCGTCCGGTCGGTCGTCTGTTGAAGCAGTCGAACCCATGGGGAGTCACTCCGTGTCGGCGTCGCGTTCAGCTTCGATCGTCTCGATATCGAGACCCGCCTGTCGAACACCGACCATGTCCTGCACAACGGGCTCCTCGTCGACCGGTCGTGTCCGGCGATTGTAGGACGTGTTCGGGGTGAGATAGTACTCAGTCGCTGCCCGGGCGTAGTTGACCGGGCGCTGGCCAGCGGGGGTCACCAACAGGATGCAAATCCCGAGTACAAGCCCCGTCCCGCCAGCCACGAGCAACACGGTCCCAGTGTACCCAAGACTCTGGGCGATCCCAAGTGCCAGAAAGGGGATGAGGAGGACTTCACCGACTTCGCGAGCGGTGAGACCGAACACGAGTTTTGTGTTAATAATCCGACCGGCGATCGGAAAGGTCTCCATCTTAAGGTTTGTTACCCCATAACAGAACTTAATACTTTTCCTGACTGAGAATCATAAATTTGCGGTCAAGGTAGCTAAGGTATCAAATTATCTGATTAAATTGAGGTCTTCGCAGCGGCATTTGTCCTCCACGAGAAACACTCTCCAAGATTGCTGTCTCGCTCTTGGTGAGTGAGAGTAGCGAAGGAGGCGAGACAGTACAGTTCCCAAGCGTTGCATCAGACTCCGTAAGTCACAACCTCAACACCGAGTGCATCGAAATCGTTGACATTCGCTGTCAGGACGGGTTCATCGTATAAATTCGCGACTGCTGCAATCATGGGATCAACTTTGTCGATACCGCTTTCACCACCAGCGGCTTTGTCCGCCTGAGCGAGCAGCTGACCAGCACGCTGTGCGATTTGTTCGTCCTGTTCGACGACAGGATACATTCGAAGTGCGTTTTGCACCTTTCTGTGTTCCTCTTCGGTCCCGAACGCGACACCGTAGGACAGTTCCATAATCACTGGAGATGGAACCCGCTGAATGGTATGTGTCTCTGAAATCTCAAGGCCCTTCTCGAAGGCACCCTGGTGGCCAGCAAAGAGGTCGATCAAGAATGACGTGTCTAAAATCACGTGAATCGCTCTCGAAGGTCCTCTTTCTCGTCGACGTCCGTCTCTCGCTTTCGGTCGAGACGGTCCCGCATGGCTTCCGCTGTTTCCGAAGACAGGATCCCGGCGACGTCATCAGGATGTGGCCCACCGATGAGTCGCCGGAGGGTTTCTTCCATTGTTTCGTCGTCACGCTTGTGTGCCGTGACGAACTCGTGGAACTCTTCAGAGATGCGGACTGATTTACTCATGTACTGCTGTATACTTGGGTATACACGTTCATCAACGCTCGGGTTGGAAGCAGAGCGTTTCTGGTGGTGTCGGGCGTTTCTCAACGTCGCTCACCGGTTGGGTTCTACACGAGCGAGAAGGTCCTCCCGCGTGAGTACCTGCGCATCACGCTCTGCAGCGTCCATTGCGGCATCCTCGATGATGCCGACGATATCGGCGGCAGAGTGGCCCTCAGTCTGGGTAGCGAGTGTTGCGTAGTCCTCGTCGTCAAGGTCGGCCGGGAGCTCGCGCAGTCGCACTCGGAAGATCGCCTCGCGTGCAGCTTCATCCGGGAGGCCGACTTCGTACTGCTGATCGAACCGGCCGCGACGGGTGGCGGCCTCATCCAGCAAGTCCACGCGGTTCGTGGCCGCAATCACCAGGAAGTTCGGGTCCTCGTCATCCAAGTGCGCCAGGAATTCGTTGACGACCTGGGCGTGCTCGCGATGGAGGTCACTGTCACGCCCAGCCAGCAGCGCATCGATCTCGTCGATGAAGATGACACAGCGGTCGAACTGTGAGGCTTCGTCGAAGAGTTGGTTGACCTTCTCTGTGGATTCGTTGATCCACCGTGATTTGATGTCGCCGGCGCTGAGCTCGAGATACGGGTGCCCGAGCTCACCAGCGATGGCGCGTGCAAAATGAGTTTTCCCGGTACCGGGCGGGCCATGGAGGAGGATACCGTTCGGTGGGGAGATGTTGAATCGCTTGTAGGCGTCGTCGATGCGGGTGAGTGGGCGCAAGACTGAGCGTTCGATATCGGTTTTGAGGTTGTCCATCCCCCCGATGTCGGTGAAGCGGGTATCTGGGGCTGGTTTCCAGTGGTAGGCGAACTCTTCGGTCTTCGGTGTCGATCTCTTATTGTCGTCCGTGTTGCTCTCTTCAAACTCGCTCGACTGATTAGATGGGGTCGGCACATCTAACTGATTTGTTTGTTTTTCACGCGATTTTGACGGACTAGAATTGCCACCGACTACAGCACCAAGGTTGGTATAGATCATCATCGGAATATAGAGAAGCCATGTGAGACCCATCAACCAAGGCTTGTCAAACAAAGCCGAAACTCGTATTGGCTGCAGAGTCTCTGCGAGAACCGGCCAAACGTGTTCCCACAAAGGGATAAACCAAACTACAGTCAATATCCCCGCTCCGATAATCACCCCGTAGCTCCACCCCCGGTCGATCTCTTCGTGATCTTCTCCAAATACCAAATCCACTGTTGTCAATGTGGTAATCGCAATAGCTAGCGGGAAAAGGGGTACAGCAACTACGCTGAGAATTCCAGGGACTATTACGCCAAATGATGACCCTAATTCAATTGCCGCGATGACCACGACTATTGGTGCTACAATGTAGCAGATAGTAGATAATATTGTCGATACAGATAGTACGATACCTGACCAGAAGATGCGTCTACTTCTTTGAACTCTGTCGGACGTAGTGTGTTCTTGGCCGTCCATAGCTTTTCACTGCCTATATGTCGGCCTGTCCATATTCACTCACGCTGAGTATCATTGAGGCTGGTCCTTATTGTCGGAACCGTCAGCTGACTCGTTCAGCTCTGTCTTTGGTTGATCTTCTCCACCACTCGTATCAACAATTGGTTTCTCTCGATAACGCTCAAGTCCCGCTTCGGCCCAATCAATTGGTGATTGGTGAAGGCTTCTCGTTGCATAATCAGTTCCCGCTTTTACGTCCTCAGCTGCGCGCTTTCCCCCTTTCTTGAACGCCTGCCCACCTTTTTTCGCGTCTTCAACTCTGTTTTCTGAGATAAAAGTTGTGGCGGCGCGGCCGACGGCACCTTTTGCTTGGCCCGCAGTGGATTCTGCCTTGTTGACAATAGCGCTTCCTCTTCCCCCAGTTGCTCGGTTGTCGAAACGGGATGTTCCATACTTCGCCTGCTCCATCAGCGCGGTCCGTGTCGACTTCTCCCCAGACCGTCTTGACGACGATCCCGAACTCCGACTCTTTCCGCCGTCACGCCCAGAGATCTTCCGTGGAGATAGCCCGGACATCGCGGCAGCCTTGATACCGGCGAGTGCCGGTGCAACGAGACCAATCAGCCAGAAGAGATACGCTTCGAGGACTTCTCCGAAGGCTGGGTCACTGGCGGCTTGCTGTGACTGGGCGGCCGCTTGCCCACCAAGGTCGGCGTACGCACCGGCCGCAGCGGCGCCGGTCTGTAAGAGTCCAGCCATCACGACCCCGACCAGCAGCATGTACGTGGTTACCCGCAGTGCGGTCTTGGCGAGTTCAGCACTCGAGCGAAGCGGCCCGAAGTCCAAGAACAACATTGCCCCAAGCACGGGTAAGAGGATGAACGTCGCGTTGAAGAGGAACTCTCGGAGGACAAAGACCCCGAGTGCAAGGATGATACCAGCGATAGACACCAGACTCAGGATGAACGCCCCAAGGACGACCCCGGCACTTGAGGCAGCCGCCCCCTCGAGACTCGATTGGAGAATCTCAGGACCGAACGACGTCCCGTAGTCGGCGGTGAAGATATGTCCGATGATCGCGTTCGTCAACAACAGCCCGAAATGCATGAGCTGGCGACCGACGGCGACGAAGATGATGACCTTCAGTGCTTTCCACGCAAGCATGAAGTTCGTCACTTCTTCTTGATCTGCGAAGGGCTTGGTGGCAACCCCAGCCATGACCATCACCACCAACAGCTGCGGAAAGATGTCTAAGTTATGAGCGAATGCCGACTGCAACGCCGGATCCGAGTAGGGACTGTCGAAGATGATGAAGGTGTGGATACCATCAGCGACTAGCGTTCCTATGAAGCCCAGGATGCCGGTTGTGGCGTAGATGAACATGTTCGCAACCCACTCGGTATAGCCGGCAGCGAGCAGTGTTACACTATCCAGCGGCACCACTCTGGCGGCGACGTGGATGAATTCGATCGTGCTGTGGCTCAGTCGGTCAGTGGCGACGTCGACGGGGAGTTGAGGTCTCGGGAAGGTCATCGTATCGGAAGCTCTGTCTTATTTTAAGCGACTTGGTGTGTTAATCTCTACAGTCGACAATCAAATAGTTTATTCACGATTCCTAACTGGTTCCTCCTCGCATGTACGCGATGGGGAGATAGAAGACGAGAAACGCCGCAATCGAGACAAGCGCCCCAGCAAGGCTCACGAGCAGCTGGTAGATATCGAAGGGATCGGGGCTAAAGGCGAGTTGTGTCTGAGTGGCACTATAATAGACGCCCGTCGAGGCAGCCGTTGTCCCGCGGAACCGGGTCGTCACATACAGATCCCGTCGCTCAATAATAGCGCTCCCATGTGCATTTGTTCGGACGGTCGGCTCGGCAGCCCCACTGAGCCACAGCGGTTGGTCAGCAAGGGGTTGCCCGGTTTTGGTGTCGGTCAATTGAACGCGGGCATGCGTGTCGTTGAGTTTCGTCGTCGAGAGATTCGTCTGGTGCTCGCGTGTTCGCTGTGTCTCGATCGGGATTGGGTCCCCGTGGATATCGCGGAGGCCGGTGATCGGTTCGTCGGCGTTCGTGATGACGACGGTCTGTGTTCCTCGCGCTGGCACCGAAGTGAGATTGACTCGCTTGTCGAGTGGGGCTGGCTGCTGTGTGAGTGTGAACCCGTTTATCGAGGTAATCTCGGGAGCGGCGAGGACACCAGTGTTCGGACCGCGCTGGATCGTAGGTGAGGGACTCTGGGCAAGCAGTTGGAGCTCAAGGACGTTCGGGAACCCAACGGTCTCGGTATCCGCCGTCGTGACCGACTGCGACAGCGACGCCCTCGCACCGTCTTCATCCACTGTGATGTTCGCATCGACGAGTCGCTGCGAGCCTCGTGTCGCGTTCTGATACTGTCGCTGTGAGTAGACGCCCCAGACGTTCCGCAACCGCGTGTTGCTTCCCTCGAACTGAGCAGTGCTCCACAGTCGGCGGTCAGCCATCGACTGTGGGCCGTCGAACTGCAGGATGAGTCGGTCGTCGCCAGTTTCGGATTCGACAACCGTCTGGGTGACCGTCAGCGGTTGATTTGTCGTCACGACCACGCGAGCGCTGTCTTTGACGGTCTCTGAGAACACGGTTGGCTCGCTCAGACTCGTATTCGCCACCGTCCACTCACCACCGTCGCGAGTGTAAATTTTCGTTTGGACGGCGACAGTGGTCTCGATCGTCGCCTCGACCTGCATCGTCGTGGGGGCGGTTGCGCTGGCTCCACTATAGGAGAGCTGCCGCGGTGGGTCCTCGGTAGCGCGCCACTCTTGACTACCGATGCGCAGAGTGCGATTGACACGCTGGTCGAGCAGGCGGTAGCTGAGGCAGGTCTTCGTCTCGCCAGCGACGGTACACGTCTGTTCAGGTAGCACTGTCGCGTAATCGAGCTGTGTGAAGACGGTCCCATTCCGGGGGATGTACTGTAGACGGCTGTCGTTTGCTCCGGATCGTGTTGCGTTGAAGCGACTCGCGACGCCCGACTCGGAGCCGAGAATCGTCACGTGGGCGTCTTTGACGACTGTACCGTTCGAGCGCTCGGAGTCAGCCACCCAGAGACTCGTCGAGCGATTTCGCTCGATCGGCTCCAGTTGTGCGAGCCGATACTCACGAAGCGTCTGTTGGTCGTCGCCGACGCGGTACTGTGGCGTCGTCGTGTTGTAGGTAAAATCGCGTATCCGACTGGCCTCACGGACGGAGAGGTTCTCCATTGCAATTGCATCAGCCAGCCCCGAAAGCACGAACGGCGGTATCGCACCCTGCTCAGGGTCTGGGTCGTCGGCGACGAAGGCTCGAACAGCACTGTCGGGGGCGCTCGGCTGGGACGTCGTCACAGCAGTGCCGACGGGCACGGCGAGCAAACAGACGAGTAGGACCGTCACGAGCAGGCGGCTGGGCATGTAGGGACAGCGTGTGGGTGGGAAGCGTGCGGTACGGCTGGCGTGACTGTCACTGCCGTTTCAGGATAGCAGCGGCAGCCCGGGAATCAGCACACCGGGGGCGAGATTCTCGAAGAGGCCAACAAACACACCATAGCTGACCGACAGCACGATCATCCCCGCACCACCCCACATGGCGCGCCAGCCCCACTGGGCACGGTCGGCACTTCGACGGGAGACGAACCAGAGGGCTGCCCCGACAAGGAATACGATGACGCCGAGCTGTCCCAAGGTGGTGGCAACGAACTCCTCGATCTGGGTAAGCGAGCTGTTGATTTCACTTTGCTGGGCGGCGGCAACGCCGGCGGTGGCGCTGAGCGTGACGACTGTGACCAGCAGTCGTGACACGCGGTGTCTCAGGCGCATATAAAATTCCACGATTTCAAGCAGTAAAAGCTTTAGTGAGGATTATTGATACATTATGATATATGATGTGTGATTAGTGTCAGTGGGTCAGATAGCTAAGGAAGATATCTGGAGAGTGCGGGTACTCTAGTAAGGCTTCGTATTGTCCTCTCCTGGGTGCACGTAGTGGAGGAATCTAACGTCTTGGCTGGCTCTCGGACGGTGAAGGTACGTCGCTGACAGTGACTACTCAAGCGCGTGGACACAGACGTCTCGGGGATTCGTCACACTATTGTTTCTCTGTCAAGAGTTGTAGGTGGAATTATTAGGACCGATATTGGAAGAATAGGGCATGACAGATTCGAATTCGAATGCGGGGACAGGGTCTGGGACGGAGGGCACGGTCGATTTCGATGACTACAATCTCCCAACAGACCTGACGGCGTTTCAGACGTATCTGTTGTGTCTGATCTATCGCTTTGAGGCCACAGACGGTGCCGTCTTACAATCGGCGCTTGAGACACTCTATCCCGAACCAATCAACCATGGCCGACTCTATCCAAGCCTCGATCGGTTGGTCGATGCGGGATTGGTTAACAAGCAAACGAAAGACACGGACAAGCGATACAAGGAATACACACTCACTGGACGTGGTGAGTGGGTCGTCGATGAGTACGCGCAGTTCGTCGAGGAGATGGTGATTTCTCAAGGTGGCTCAGTCAATCGAGACGGATGAGCACCCAATGTCTGTTGTCAATCTCAGTCTGCATCTCAAGCCCGGTCTCAACTGTACGTTTCGGGGCACCCACCTCATTTCCGACGTTTCTCCTGCTATCGGCCAAAATCTCGGATGTGGGGCTTCGTTGTGAGTTTGCGATGTGCCAATGCTTTTAGCTTGAGTGTTCCCACTGAGAGTCATTCAATGACACGACCGAATGCAGATATTCCGGAGGGGGTTCACGGGAGTATGAAAGAGCTAGGCAAGATGTATGGAATCTCGACCGAAGAGGCCTACATTCTCGCGTGCAAAGTGCTGCTGAACCTTGAGTCGGGGATTGAATACAACCCTGATGGGGAACTTGTCGAGACGTTCCTTGAGAAGCAATCCAACTGATAGCGACCGGAGAGTTGACAGCGGGTCATACAGCTTTCCTGGCAGGGCACGCTCGGTGTTCTGTGAATTCGAGACGAGCATCATCTAGGTCTATGTGCTCAATCAAACGGACTTTGACTGACTGAGATCCGATTTATTCAACGGATTTGCATATGGTGTCGTGAACTTCAACTCTCTCAGGTGAGCCCAACTGCTGGTTCGTTCGTCTTATAGCGCTCCAAGGTAGTGACGTCGTTCATCGCTCTCGAGAGTGGTATGCAGAAGACACCGTTTCCGACGTCCGAATCTCGTCGATTGTTCGCCGCATTGTATCCCGACTGACGAGCGTAAATCCCCCTGCGATTGCGAGAAATCCGACAATGGTCGCACTCGCAATCGTGTGATCGAAGAGCGCCACTGAGACAAGTGTCGCCGAAAGTGGCTCGAGATATGCCACGAGCGTCGTCTCCGTTGCTCCGACGTGTCGTACCAATCGAAAGAACAGCAGGTAGCCACCCGCGCCGGCAACCAGTGTGATGTATGCCAGCGCTCCGATGACCTCCATCGAGAGTGAGTGGACTGCGGGAACGGTTTCCCCGCGTACGAAGCCACCAACAAAGAGAATCCCCGCGCCCACTACCATCGCCCAGCCTTGGAGAGATTCAACTGGAAGCCCTTCGTCAAACAGTTGGACTGTCACAGAGCCAAGTGCGAAGAGCACAGCTCCGAGAAACACGAGCCCGACTCCGATGGCTGTTGCTGCCACTGAGTCACTCCCCGGTGCAGGCTGTGCGAGAACCACTACTCCAGCGAGTCCGAGACCGAACCCACACACATCGACTCGTCCCCGTGATTCTCCGAGGATGGGGACAGCGATGAGTGCAGCAACGATGGGTGACATCGTTGTGACGACCGACGCTACGGCCCCTGACACGTATTGTGTACCCAAGTACAGTCCGGCTTGATAGCCGCCGAACATGAACCCGCCGACAATGGCAATTCCGAGCAACTCTCGTCGTGTCCGTGGCACCAATCGCTCTGTTGTCGCGGCTGCATAGCCAAGGATGATACAGCCAGAGACAGCATATCGGACACCGGCAGCGCCTAACGGCGGTAGGGAGGAGACGACAATATCGATTGCTGGGAAGCCGGCACCCCATAGAAAGCCAAGGGCAACGACGGCGAGTCCAGCGGGCACCTGGAGGCGTTCTCGAAGCATCGCAAGCATATCGATCTACACGACGATGTCTCGCGACTGAGCAAGAAAGAGGCGACCACGGAAATCCCTCGATGAGATTTCACGAAAGTTGAATTCGATTCGGAGAGGCACCGAAGTACAGCCTATAATTCGAAGTGGCTACAATAAATAGCCATAGACAACCCTCTATGGACGAGAAAGACATTCGAATACTGAAGTCACTCGAAGAGTTAGAGACAACGAGTACGGAAGCCGTGAGCGACGCGACTGGGATTCCTATCTCGACAGTTCATTATCGGCTGAACAATCTCCGAGAGGCAGGGGTAATCACCAACGACCGCTTAGACGTAGACCTCGACAAACTCGGGTTAGGGGTGACAATTCTCGTCGAGGTGTTCACCAAGGACGATCAAGACCACACGGAGTGTGGACAGGTCATCGCCGATGTCGAAGGCGTCACTAAGGTGTTTTTCACCATGGGCGGGACGGACTTCATCGCACTTGCTCGCCTTCCGAATAGCGATAGCGTTGGCCGGTTAATCTCTGAATTTGAAGCACTCGAACAGGTTGCTCGGACGAACTCCACGTTCGTCATCGAGCGTGAGCTCGACAGCCACTATCCACTGCAACACTATTCGGAGACCAGACTTCTCGAAGAGCTTGTCGATGGGTGAGTTGTTGTGGCTGCAGTCGCAGTCTGGCTGAGACCATCTCTCTACTGTTGTTTCCGGACTTTCGACCCCAAACTCTAGCAGAGGTCTATCGGGAACCGGTCTTGTCACAGCGGTCGCGTTTCCAGCCTTGTTATTCAGGTTGGGTCACGTAGTCTTCAGGGAATCGCTCGCGTACCATCTCGACGGTCAGTTCCGCTGCACGCCGAGCCTCAGAGAGACGATCGTAGAAGGAGAGATCCAGAATCCGAGCTGGTGGGAAGATCGCACAGAAGTCTGCGCCGACGCCGGCGACGTGCTGCCAGATGCTGATGGCAACCCGATTTGAGATACCGACGTAGAGTCGCCGCTCTGCGGTGCTCGCTTCTCGCGGCCACGTAACCGAGTGCTGGAGCCCGAGCTGGGCTCGGGCAGCGTGGTCTGCCCCGGAGCTGTTCGTACCCTCGAGGACGTAGACGGCATCGGTGCGCCCGGTCCAGTCGGCAAATGGAGCGCACTCGGCAAGCACGGTGCCGAGGTTGTGGTTTGCCTGGAGCGGGTGAACGTCTGTGAGTTCGCGGTAATGATCGTCTGGAATCCGCTCGACGACGTCGGATACATGCTGGCTGAGTGATGTTGGGTTCCCGGCGTGAACACGGTCGAGATTATCTTGCCGCACAGACATATGTGTGGTATGTCATCACATGCATAAGTAGATACCCCCGGAGAACAGTCGTTGTGGGTTACAGCGAGCGCTTGTGAGACATCGAGCCAAGGCTCTTCGAGAGACCAACGACCGACGAGAAAAGCGTCGGTCGTGGGGTTCATGGATACCTGTCAGACGACTTCTCCGATGGTTGGATGACAGTGCGCGTCTTGCGACGCCACTCATTGCTTTATTCTATTCGTGCATAAATCTAGGGAATAATCAATGAGGTTTCAGGATCGTCGATGAGAGAGACGCAGAGCTACTCGTGGGTTTTCGTAAGGACGTCTCCCAATGCTTCGAGTTGCTGTGGGTCGTACTCACGGAGATCGTAGCGGGGTGGAAATTACTTCGTTCAGATCGTAGCGGGTGGAATTACTTCGTTCAGTGTAGGTGTCGATAATGGCACACTCGACCAGCAGGGGAAGCACCCGTCCGAACGTGTGTGCGGAGATGGCTGGGTCTTCGAGTTCTGCGTAGAGTTGACTGCTCGTCGGATAGGACCGCGTCGTCCTGTCGAGCGCTGTTTTGAATTCGGGGTAATATTCCTCGAGGAGCCGAATCCGGCGGGGCGCACAGTCTCGAAGCGCCTCAACGTGAGACTGGAGTTCGTTTCGTGGCATGGGTTCTGTCCCTCTGTGTCACTGGTCGACTGAACACTCCCCCTCTAAATAGACGTAGTGGCCTTCTGCGGGTGCTCAGTGTCTCGAACGAGTACTGACGGGGGAGCGAGGAACTCCGTGAATCGTCCATACGGGAGCTGCTGTATTCACTCTCATTCCCCGTTCGTGTTGGACTTGTCTCCCAACTCGAACCGTTTCGGATCACGGTGGGAGCGGAGCGACTCCAACTGGCTACCTCGGTGCACTTGCCGATTTTGTACGGAATGAACCAACCCACTCGTTCACATCACTCCTGTATATAATTTCAAATAATGCATTCTATTAGTGTAATATTTCTTTAAACATAAATATCCCAATAACTCTTATCAGGGATGAGGATATATTGACTTGACATGTTGATCGAGCTCACTGGATTCCAACGCGACCTCCTGTACGTCATCAGTGGACTAGAGAAGCCCTCGGGACAAGCGATTAAAGACCGATTCGAGCGTGATTTCAGTGCGGAAATCAATCCTGGACGACTGTACCCGAACTTGGATGTTCTCGTTGAGGGTGGGTACGTCGAAAAGGGGCAGCGTGACCAGCGAACGAACTTCTATCAGCTGACGACGCTCAGTCACCAACAGTTGGTTGACCGACGGCAGTGGGAAACGACACTCCTCGGTGAGTCTGTAAACACACCATCTTAGATGTGTCTCGCCCCCGTTCGAATGTGAGACGCTGTGTCGTGCGACCTTCTGTAAAATACCGCCTACGTACCTGGACAGCCAGTGAGATGATCGGGCAGCCCACCCTTCGTCACCGTTTCTCCACAGAACGGACAATCACGTGTTTCGGCGGCCTCCTGGTGGTCGGGGTGATGAGCGGTTGATTCATAGTACTCATCAAGGACACTGGTAGCAGCCTCGCCCCACTGCTGGCCTTGGTTTCCGAGCACCCGTCGGAGCCCACGGCGAGACTTGTGTTCTGTGAGCTTCGGATTCGCTTCGATCAGTGCGCGGACGACTGCCACAGGCTCGTGTTCGGCGTCGAGATACGCGATAGGCGAGAGGCGGCCACCGACTCGCTCGGCTGGTCCACGACCGGCATACAGGGTTAAGCAACTGAGTCCTTCGGCACGTTGGGATGTGGTGATCTCGTGAGGCAGTTCAGCGACCGGGACTGGGCCATGTTCCTCGAGGTAAATGATGTTCCCCAACGTCATCGTTTCGGACGTGTTTGTGTTGCAGGAATAAACCCTCCGACGGGTATTCCGTGTGGGGACAGGTTGCTACCAGCGGTCTGGATACTGGTCTAACTAAGAATTTCTGCTGAACAAAAATATCGACGCTGTGTTATAGGGCGACTCGAAAGCAGTGCGTGCGACCCCATCCGCTGCTCGGATGTGAGACGTCGCACGTTCAGAGGCACCCCCTCCCCCTTCCCATCCTCATCCTGCACAGGTGCCTCTTGGAACGTTCAGTGGTCGATCCTGTACGACGATGCGGGCACCGTACCGTGCTGGCCAGCAGTAGTTGAGACTACTCGCGAAGTCGGACTACGATTTAGGAGCATCATATATCTCAGAAAATTCGCGATTATTTATTGTCTTGTTTGTAGATGGGACATGGCAGGAAACAACCAATGGTCACACACGATGATTCAACAGCCGCTGTCGAAGGTATCACAGACGACGACCGCAAGCGCATTCGTGCCTTTCTTGCACAGCCCGTCCATCGCCGCACGCCGCATATGCTCTGTCCGCCAGAGGAGTAGCTGGGTGTGCAGAAGCGAGCCTGGGTGCGAGCATCTGCTTCTCACCGCACTTCTAAACGAGTGTTAGGTCGGTTGCGCTCTCGATTGCGATTGCACCCACTCCACGTACTCTTGGATGGTCACCGACCCGTTTTCCGTGACTTGGTAATAGTTTGTCCGGCGGTCCAGCTGGCCTTTCTCGAGGAGGCCACGCTCAATGAGGGTGTCGAGATTCGGATATAGACGCCCGTCTTTCACTTCGGTCCCCCACTCATCTTCGATCTGGTTTTTGATGTGCTGTCCCGACGGGTTCTCGAGGCCACTTGCCACCACGAGCAGATCACGCTGGAACCCCGTCAGCTCAAACATTCCGTTCATTCCAATTGCCTCTCTGTAGAGATTGTCTCCTGCGCATTTGTACATTTCTGTATTATATAATCAAATAATATGGATAAATTCTATATGTATGGTGAAGTTGAACTACTAACTGTCTATAGTCACTCTCCACCCGTCAAATCATGTTGCCCTGGCTTCGCGACGGCTGTGGGTGGTGTACAGCGATGGTTTCTGGGCTCTTGTCAAAGCGCGAGCAGAGCACTGACGACGAGTGGCTTCTGCGGGTTGTATGGCAAGCCCCCAGACGACCACAGTGACGCTCACGATGGTCGTGTAGGTCTATTGCTGCAGCACGCGTTGACTAGTGACGCGGTGAAACAGAATGGACCCCTACATCACGGTTATCACACTCGGTGTCACCGACCTCGAAACGTCACTTCGCTTCTATCGCGATGGGTTGGGCTGGCCAACCGAGGGCATCGTCGGCACTGAATTCGAGGGAGGCGACGTCGCCTTCATCGATTTACACCACGGTCTGCAGCTGGCGCTGTATCCGAAGCAGCAGCTTGCAGCTACTGCGAACGTCGATGGGACGTCCGCAAGCGCTGCAGAATTTACCCTTGGGCACAATGTTGCGTCGAAAGCTGCTGTCGATGCTGTCCTTCAGCACGCAGCAACCGCCGGCGCAACGATCACCGACCCGGCGCGAGACCGTGCCTGGGGTGGCTATTCTGGCCACTTCCAAGATCCGGATGGGCATCTGTGGGAAGTCGTGTGGAACCCGGAGTTCGAGCGTGCGGACGCCGCTGAATCGCCGTGACTGTCGCTCTCTGCATCAAGCGACGGCACGACGCCAGCTGGCAGCACATGTGATTCCACTACCGATATCGTCTCGCCCAGCGATACCGTACAACTTCACGTAATTAATTCTATATTAGTGGATCACGTATTCAGCATCTGCCCATGTGAGACATGGGTCACACCGGAATGCCACACACTCTGGGGCAGGCGTTTTGCCTATCCAGTGTCTTGCGGTGCCGGATCCCAGTTGCCGCTGGTGGAACCCCAGCGGCGACTGTGATCACTGTGGGTGCGTGCTCGTCATCGAACTCATCGAGGGGTGCCGCATCGGACTCACAACTGTCGGCGTGAGTTGCGTTGGGAAGTCTGTCTCGCCGTGGTGAGACAGCGTACCCGAGCGACGTCTCGGGGAGCTGGGTCAGCACAATTCGACAGTCACGTGCGTACCACCAACGAGACGCCGCAGCGACACGAGCTGTTTGGGTGTCGGCTGGGAAGGGATGAGTGCCTCTGATGTGTTGGTGAGCTCCCCAGGGTCCGGTATTCCTACAGACACTTATAACAATCGGCCTATTTTGCCTGTAAATTTAGCAGTCCTATTTTGATACTCTCTTCTTGGATACTGTTTGTCCACTTCAGAGTTGACTTGCGTCCACCTGTGTCATCGACTGTTCTGTTTCTCGTTGCACCCGGTGTCGGAGACCCGTGTGAGGAGAGATGTGGTGTGAGTTCTTCGAGCACTGTTGGCTTGTAGTTGCGAATGTCGTCGGAATTCCTGTGGAAGTACTCGGTATTTGGGACGATGATTCAGA
The DNA here is from genome assembly GCF_059695585.1 of Halogranum roseipondis. Taxonomy (NCBI): domain Archaea; kingdom Methanobacteriati; phylum Methanobacteriota; class Halobacteria; order Halobacteriales; family Haloferacaceae; genus Halogranum; species Halogranum roseipondis. The sequence continues at coordinate 31,135 of NZ_JBUEED010000007.1, read as the reverse complement.
GTGCGAGCGTGCTCCAGGACGTGACTATCCAAGCAGTGTCTTGAGTTCCTCAAGGTCAGCCGCATCGTAGGCACGAATGTCGTAGCGATTGGCGCTCGAACGCTCGGCATAGATGTCGATAATCTCGAGATCGACCAGCAAGGCGAGCAGGCGGCCGAAGGTCCGTGCCGGAATGGGTGGGTCCTCGAGATGGGCGTACAGTTGGCGGCCCGTTGGGTAGGGGCGGGTGGCGTCGTCAAGTGCTGTCTGGAGGAGTGGGAGGTGCCGTTGGAGGGTGCTGTAGTGTTGCGGCGAGCGTGCTTCAAGCGCCTCGAGCCGAGTAGTGAGCGACGACGCCATCAGTGGGTTGCTGGTGAGTCGTGCGGTGGGAGTGATACGTGTTGTGATGCACACTGGGTGCGAGGCGTCGGCGAGTGATGCGAGTTAGAAGCTTCTCGCCCGTTGGCCCTCGTCTTCGACGTTTGGGTGCACTCGGTGTCACGAACCGCTAACCCATAGCAGTTGATAATTCTACAGCACACACCCAATGAGTCTCCTATTGGATCTCTTGAAGAGCGTCTTTCTCGGAGCCATCGAGATGTTCGTCATCGATGTGGGCGGGGACCACGAGTCGATGACACGTCGACTACGGGTTACTCGACTCGTCGTCGGGGGACTCGTCGCCATCGCTGCACTCGTGGTTTGGATAACCTGGTGACCTGTATACCCCCCCCCCATTTTCATCTCGATACGTCCTACGGCACGATGTGTCAGGTTATTCTACTCTATGTGCCGTATGACGATAGCAGAGTAACCCTCTGGATCCCCACCATGAAGGGTGAGATTAGACAATGAAGAGCCCCATCCCGGTGGCAAGCAAGAGTGCCGTCATGACGAGTCCAGCAGCTACTGCGGGATTCTCTCCGAGTTTTCGATGCACGGGCATCTCATCGTATTCCGCTTTGAACGTTTCACGGTTCGACTCATCGTAGAAGTACTTCGTCGACCACATGAACGACTCTGTGACGGCACAGCCAGTACAAATTGGCTCTCCCTCTAGACGCTCGGTCTTCGTATGTGTTGGGCAGTTAATCGACCCACAGTTCGCACAATAGGTGTAAGTGTGCTTTGTAGCTTCTTCGGTGCAGTGGACACACCGAACTGGGTTCGTGGCAGTCTCGCGAGCCGCCCCCGCAGCAGCATACTCGTATGTGTGATCATACTCACCCAGCGAGACTACTTGCGAGACCTTTGGGAGATACACAGGCGTAATCGATTGAATCTGAACATCGCTCTTTTTCGGGCGGCACTCTTTCGAGTAATCGACGTTGTTGTTCCCTGTGTAGTGCACCGTCGTCGTGTGGGCATCTCGAACGCGGTCGACGATCCACTCGTTGTACTCGGTCTCCGTTCGCTCGAACCGAGTGACGTCAATCGTGTCGAAGTCGAAGTTGAACGTCGACTCGTCGAACTGCATCGCCTCCCGAATGTGTGTGCTAACGAGGTCTTGGTAGGGCTGTGCGGGCATCGAGGGGCCTTGTCTATCCGCCCGAATGATGAATCGGCTCGTGTCGTTCACGCGGTGGATCTCCCCGACAGACGTCTCGAACGTCGCCTCCACAGTCGTCACAATATCCAACATGGGAAGAAACTCGACCGCTCGCTGTGAGGCAGTCAGATTCCCTACTGGAAGGTTCTTGACGGGCGACAATGCCTCACGCAAGGGCTTGTCCAAGCCTGCGATTGGATCGTACGGGCGGAGCGTTTTGTCACAGAGTACTTCGATTCGGCCGTTGTAGAGATCGAGCCCAACTTGGTCACCGATTCGTCGCAAGTCCGTCCCATCGATGAGTTCGATTGCTGATTCAGTGGAGTTGGCACCGACTTTCTCAGCGTACTCACGAGCTGGTTGGGTGAATCTCCCCGTGGTCGCGACGATTCCTCGTTTCGGGCCGTCGTAGTCGTATGTGGTGACGGCACTATGGAGCTTTTGGACGACTGGTCTGCTGACGCTTTGGCGGTGTTTGCACTCGACGATAACCGCACGTCGTTGTCCATCGATGACCTCCTCCATGACGATGTCACGGCCTTCATCGGCCCCCTGTTTGTGAACACGGGGGTTCTCATAGCCCAGCTTTCGGAAGACGTCGACCATGAGTTCCTCAAAATCGTAGCCAGAGAGGTCATCGAGAAGTTTCGGCATGGGCCGATGTTCTTCTGATATAGAATAATGTTTTGGATGATGAGTTTGTCTAAGTGACGACTATCTCGAACCAGGCGACTTCAGCGCTTTCTGAGCGGTGGCAAATCAGATCGTCCTTGTCCCGAGTCTACTCGTCGGTTTCGTTATTCTCCCAGAGTCCCTCGTCGTTTTCCTTCGCCCACTCCTGTGCACTCGAAATTTGCTCGGCATAGGGCGAGTCGGGAGTGGTGAGGACGCCGAATCCTGACCCAGCGACGTACTCGTTGTACATCGTCCAGCGTCCGTCCCAATCAAAGTAGATGTAGACGAGCGGGACGCCTTCGCTGGTCGTTTCGCCTGTGTGAACGACCGTGATTTCATCGCCGGATGGCCCCGACAATTCCCCTCGGGCCGCTCGAATCGCGTTGCCTGCAACTCTCTTGAGTGACAGACGCTGTTCACTGAGTTCTTCGTCGTTTGCTGCTTCGTCGTAGTGATACGTCGCTGGGTCAATGTCACTCTCGTTCCATGGAGGAACGGTCACGTCAGCGAGTTCAACCCGAGCCTTAGCGTGCTGTTCGCCGTAGTAGAGTACGAACGAGTCTCCGTCAATGGCCTTGGAGAGTGACGCTGACTGATTCCCTGTCTGGAAGGCGGCCTCAGTCGTGTGCATTTCTGGCGTTCCCGGAGCGGTTTCAGTCGCGGTCGGTTCGTCGGTTGTCTGGGTGGTTGCTACCGCTGTGGTGGCAGTCTGTGTCTGCGAATTATTAGCTGTCGGACTTCCGCCCCCTGTGCAACCCGCCATGAGGAGTAGGAGTGCGATCGATACTGTTGCGATTGTTCGATCCATGTTCAGCATTTCAGATATTTCTGTATTATATAAATTATTCTTTTTATGTGTTTGTCGGATGGGATGCCTCTCTGGCGCAAGGCACTATGTCGCAATTTGAAGTCGATCAGTGCCGACGAGATGGTGATTCTCGATAAGAGGGACACCCTTCGTTACGTGTGAGCTCTTGCTTGCACACTTCTACCCTCGTCGACGTTCACATCCTCTTCGTGCGGTCGCAGCTCGAGACCGGTTGCGGCGACACGGTCTCGCCTCATTTATTTGAGTATCTCATCACAGCGGAAGATTCGGCAGTCTATGAAGGAGATGGCACGAATATGTTTGATAAGATTAATGATTGGATAATTTGAACTTCCATGTATGCAAAGATTGGCTACCCTGTTTGTCGTCGTCTTCGTTCTCTCGGCAGGGTGTGTCGGATCAGTCCCAAGTGAAACACCAGCGGATGGGGCAGCCATCACAACCTCAAGCGACGCGCTTGGAACGACACCGTCCAGCTCCGAGAGTGCGACTGCATCTCCCACTCAAGCACCAACCGCAACCCCGACAGCAACGTCGGAGCAAGCAGTGGCTAACCCGTGGGGACAGGAGATTGTTGTAGTCGGGATCAACCAGACTGCGGCTCCGAACCGAAACATCACGCCACTTGTTGCGCAGGCACTCCAGTACTGGGAAGCCAACAGCGACCAGTACGGGCAGTATCCAATCGACTATCGACTCGTTCCTAATCGACAACAACCCGATATCGAGATTCAGTTCGTTGAACAGATTGACGATTGCGGCCCGACCTATACGGTCGACACAGTTGGCTGTGCACCAATCATTAAGGCCGATGAGGAGGCCGCTCTCTCGACACCAGTGCAAATTGAGGCTGGCTACACGAACAACAGTACGGTCCTGACGCTTAAACACGAACTCGGTCACACGCTTGGCCTTGAACACGCATCCACGCCGTCGTTCATGACCGCTTCTGGATTCCACCACACACTGCCGCAACCGGATGCGGTCGATCGAGACTACCCCTGGAAGACATCGAACTTCACTGTCTTCGTCGACGACTCGAACGTCACCGATGTGGAGCAAGATGAATACCGTGAGCAGGTCGGTCACGCATTGCGATATTATGAATCTGCTCCCGAGGGGATTCCCTCGAACCTCTCGTTTAGCGTTGTAGACAACCGCAGTAATGCGACGATAGTCGTTTCATACAGGGACTCCGTCAGTGATGAGGGGTCCACAGCAACGAGCGTCGGGTACGATCCCGATGGCGATAATGCGCTCGAGTACTATTCGGCGGCCACAATCGTTCTCAAAGACATCGAGTCTGACCGCGTTGCTTACCACGTGGGCTACTGGCTTGGGATGCTAACCGTTGCGGATGAGCGGTCAGATCTTCCGCCACCGCTGCGTGAGGATGGTGCACACGCGGACAGCGACTGGTGGGAGGGGTGACGTCCGGTCATCGGTGTGTGGTCGTTGATGAGTCAAACCGTGATAGGTAGTCTTCCTAGATGTCGACTGCCCAGCTTGTTCCGGTATTGGCGGATTCGGTTTTGATACACACATCACCCAATCAGAAGCAACGGTGTTCGAGTGCTACAGTCTCATGAGCCGCGCCCGCAGCAACATACTCGTATGTGTGATCATACTCACCCAGTGAAACTACTTGCGAGACCGTTGGGAGATAGACAAGCGTAATCGATTGGATCACAACCACGCTGCGATTCAGACAACGCAAACCTGGGAGTCCGTACCGCCAGTGACCGAGCTCCTCGGAGATAGCTTGACCGTCGTGTAGGCGAAGTCACTCACGTCCGTATAGTTCTGTTTCTCCAATAAATAAGCGGTTCGAGAATGGTGCTGTAGTTGGTGATAGAGTCAGCGTAGAGTTCGAATTGTGGACGCGTTGGTGTCTTCTGAGTCGAGTGGTTCTTAGAAGCTGGTGTCATGGTGACCTTTGATCCGAACTCCCAAATCAATACTTTGATTAAATAATAGCCCTACTAAATACTTCCTTGCTAACTTGCTAATTTAGAAGTCATCCAAGCGAGTCGCGCGACTGAAGCCCTCGTCTTCTGGGATTTCTTCGGATGTCTGACGAGGTCCGATATCTTCCGCGGACTGCTTGTAATGATCGTCGATTTCTCCTTGTTCGACGAACGTCCGTATCCGGTTGGCTGTGGCTGGGCCGATGCCCTTGATGTTACCCTTGAGTATGTCCTCAAACTGGCCACTATCACCGATGTGATTCAGGAATGACTGCAATCGGGCCCATAAGCTATCGCCTTCGAGAGCACCGAAGTCAAGCACGTTGTCGGCTTCAACGTATCGCCGGAGGCGTCTCACGCGATAACGACCGAGTCCTCGAATGTTCTCGACAAGAGGCACCTCTTCGCGGCGGACGCCGCGATCGACTCGGAAGACCAACGTGTCGAACCAGTTCGGCTTTCGGGCCTTTGGCGACGCCTCCATCAAGTACTTTGTCGCATCGATCGCGTCGGAAAGCTTCCGGGTCGTGCTCGGTAGATACGTTGGGTCAATGCCGGTTCTGGTCTCTATTTGGGTATTGTCGAAGTTTTGCATCCAGTACCAATAGACGACTCCAGCGGTGATTCCAGCGTCGTCGACAGGGAGGTCGTGCTCTTGAAGCAACCCGGATAGTTCGCTCTTCACTTCTGACGCTTGAGCGTTTGCCGTCTTATCGAACTGACGAGCCACCCTCTCGATAAGAAGCAACTGCGTGACGTCCTCGTGTGGAGTCTCTTCGAGCCAGTCGTAAAAGACGCAGAGACTCCTCAGCGGTGCGCTCACGAACGAGTTGAAGGCGAACGCTACCGACCCTTCTCCAAGTGGTGTCGGGTCGAACTGTCGGGCAGTGTCTTTTTCGTCGACGAAATCGAACTCCTCCAACCAATTTGCAGTCGTACGGAGTCGTTCGTTTAGGCGTTCGTCTCGACTCCCACGGGTCCGTCCCCAAGAGCCCAACTGCTCCATCTGCTCCCAGTAGAGCATCTCCTTCACAAACGCCTCGATCTCGTGAGGCGTGTCCCATCCGGTCACGATGAGTTCCAAAAGGAGCCATTGGAAAGCCGCCTTGCTCTCGATGTGTGTCTGAACGTCTTCCAACTCCCGATACGGCTCGAAGAAGAGTTCCTCGGTCTCTTCGGATTCGTTGGTGAGCGTGTAGGCGTACCCCTCCTCGTACCCATATCCGGGACGGGCAGCCCGCCCGATCCACTGCACGTACTCGTAGACGCCAACATAGTTCGGGCCTCGGGTGATGTCTGCGACCACCACCGTCTGGACTGGTGCGTCGAATCCGTAGGCGATGGTCGTCGTCGCAAAGAGACAACCCAGTTCTCCGTCGGCGTAGAGATCTTCGATCCAGTTTTTAATCTCGTTAGGGAGGTCGGCGTGATGGAACGCGACGCCACGGGAGAGCATCCGAGCTAAGTCCTCTAAGGTGTCGGTCATCTCTCCGTCTACCTTGTTTCGGAGTTCTCGGTGAAAGTCACGGTCGGAAAGGTCTGCGAAGAGTCGCGTGTCGGCTACTGCCTTCGCTCTCGACTGTGTCCAAGGCTTCGCGTAATTGAAGACGAGGAACGGACCTTTGTCGCGCTCACGCCTGAGGAGGTCCACTATCGCCTCTGCTTTGTCGCGGTGGCCGAAGGTCTCGGTGAATTCTCGAATCGGTATCTGCCGCCCCTCCGGGCTGACAGTGAGGTCTGCGTCCATCCAGTTAGCGAGTTCCTCGGGGTTTCCGAGAGTCGCGCTCATTGCGAATATCTCGATTCCCTCGTACATCGCCGCAGCGATGGACTTCTCGATGTCACCGCCGCGGAAGCCTCCGTATATCTCGTGGAAGTCGTCAAGGACGGCAAGGTCGAGAGATCGCGCATTGCCGCGGTTCTGGAGGATGGCGCGGTAGAATGAGTCGAACGTTGCCACGACGACGTCGGCAGTTCGATACGACTGAGGACCCGAAGAGACTCGATATTTGTCGCCCGCCCACTCCTTGATTGCTTCTCGCTTGGCTCTAACGAGCTGCCGGGAGGGAACAAGATAGGCCACTCGGCCGCCGTGGTCCAGTTGTCTCCTCGTGACCGCTTCGGCGCAGAGTGTTTTACCGTTGCCAGTCTCGGCGACGAGGAGGTGGTTCCTCGGTTGGAGAATGCCGTCCTCGAAAGCGAGTTGCTGAGTCTTTTTCAGCGAGTCGTAGCCGTGAGCGTCCATCACGTGCTCGACGATCGCTGCATCTTCTGGTGCCAGTTCGTCGAGACCACTCATCGGTCTATCTCACTGATGGGGTAATGGTAGTCTTCGTCGCCGAGAGACCGGTAGAGCTGATAGAGGTCGAGGATATCACTGATGCCGTAGTCGTAGAGGAGTTGCGCTAGCTCCTGATTCGTCTGGGTTCCTTCGATTCCAGCGACGACACCGTCAACGAGGTAATCTAAAAGGTCAGCCGTGTACTCTTCACTCCACCCACCCTGTCGGAACATCACCGATGTCTCCGGCTCAATATGGTCGCCACCGACGTATGCGACGGCAACAGAGAGCCACTCGTAGTATCTCCGGTCGTTACTATTCGCGGGAGGTTCTTCAAACAGGCTGGCAGTCTCGATGTCGAGAACGAGGGGGTCCATCTACATAATCCCACTATGCGATAACTAATTAGATTTTGCACAATTTCACGATCCTCGGATGTTGACCAATATCGGCTGATGTCTTCCTATGCAATTCCTTCCGGGGATTACGCTATCTCGGTGCAATAGTGAGATAGTCATGTACCAAGTTTAAACCATTCAATTTTATACTAATTATCCATACTGTCCATTATATGAATACTCGCGACGATATCTCACATGGCGAGGAGATAGATATCACGGTTCGAGTCGAAGACGTCGAGGAATTCACTGGCCACGACTCCATCGCTCGTCGAGTAACGGTTTCCGATATTGAGGGAAACTCAATACTGTTGACGGTCTTCCACAATAGCAGGATAGCAGACCAGTCGTGGGAGGAGGGGCAGTGGTATGCGTTCACGAACACGACAGGGAATGTGTGGAACAATCAGAGACAGTTGAATCCCTCACCTGTCATGCGGGTTGAGCGGACAGAACCACCAACTGATGCGACGAGGAATACCAGACAGACGGAAACAAAACTGTCGATAGACGAAGGTGTCTGTCTCCTCCAAGTCTCGACGCAAGATTCGCTTACGTCCGTCGATGGAGCCGTGTACGAAGTTAGTGTCGAGGGCAAATTTGACGGTGATATCGAACGATTGACGAGCCGTGCTGCAGGCGCACTTACTGCTCGGGAGTCAGCACTCGTTGTTCCGCATGGTGACCTGAAAGTCTTCTCGACAGGTCGGCTCTCATCCGAGCGAGTGACGACGGGCGGAACTGATGTGGTCCTGTCGCTCGTCGATGCTGTCACGCTCCATGCGTCCGAATATGAGGACCGCCCTCAACTGAAACGTCTTGTTCAGTCAGACCTCAAGTCGGCGTGCGAACAGGCGGGGTATACGGTTCAACGTATCGATCAAATAGTCTCTCCAGAGGCAGCCCATGTCAGCGACGATGGGCTATACGCTGCCTACCGCGATTACGGTATCCGAGTCAACATCACGCCGGATGGAGCAGTTATCTTGGGGCTGTCAGTTGGGTACGATGCAAAGTGTCGGAAGCCGCTTACAACGTTCGAAGAAGAGGGATACGATATCGAAGGACTACGTGTGGAGCATCATCCGCGTCTATATAACTACCACTCGACATGTACCGTCCTTGGGGGGACTAAGGCGACTTATACGTCCTCCATTGACGACCTGCCATACGAGACACTCGCCGAATACCATCGACAGAATAACGCTGCCGACAAGTTCATCATCGATGGATTAGTTGATGAAGACCCGCAACTCGTTGAGGTCGATTACGGGAGCGGTCCAGCTGTCCAAGCCAAGGAGTTCCTGCGTCCCCTCCCGCAAAACGATCAGCTCAAGGAGACGCACCCAGGGTTCTTCCGAAAATACTTCGACGACGTGAAGATGCTGCCCAATGAGCGGTTCACGGTCGCACAAGACTTTATCAGCGACATTGGACAGTCACCTGTCCTCGGACTGACCGTGGATCCCCAGTTCACGACTGAACCGTATACCTCCTATCGAGTCAACCGGGAAGAAAATAATCTAAAATTCGCTGGTGGAAAGTGTCATTATCTTGGAAAGACTGGATTGAAACGGTACGGGGCGTACCAGTCCCCAGACGAGTTCAATCTCGACTTCCGCTACCCCGAGACCGTCTCAGAGGATGTCGCATCCTCGTTTATCACAACTGTCCTCAATAAACTGGAGTCGTTCGGAGTCCCGACCGAGCTCGCCTCGCGAGAAACCTATCCACTCGGGGATGAATTCTCATACATCAACTCCACCGAATCGCTCGCAGAATCGGACATCGGGTTAGTTGTTGTCCCACGCCCGCAAGACTTGGATGCAGGAGTAGACGATCCCTATCCTGAATTCAAACAAGCACTCGCACCGAAGCACGTCCCGACGCAGATGGTACAAGATACCAGTCTCCAAAACACCCGCTTCATCGCTGGAAATGTGGCCGTAGGTCTCATCGCAAAAGCAGGGGGTGTCCCGTGGAGTATCGCGGAGATGCCCGGAAATTCCGAGGTCCTCATCGGCCTTGACGTGACGGTTGACCCGAAGACTGGACAGCATCTTGGAGCGAGTGCGACAGGTATCTTCGCAGAGACAGGGACGGTATTTGCGTCGCAAGCAATCACGCCTCAACAGGGTGAGAAGTTCACGCTCGATAGCCTTATCCGCATCATTAAGAATGTCTTCCGTGCGTTTGTTCGGCAATACAACCGCACGCCGCACAAGCTTTCCATCCTCCGTGATGGACGATTTTTCGTTGATATTGATGACCTCGTTGAGTCGCTGTCCAGGCTCGACTGCGAGCTGGACCTCGTCGAAGTAACCAAGACGGGCGCACCGCGTATCGCCGAGTACAACGGATCAAAGTTCAAAATCACAGAGAAAGGACTCGGATTCACTTCGCGTAACTCACCGAACGCGTTGTTGGTGACAACAGGGAAGCCCGAATTCGATGATGGTGACGGACTTGGAACGCCCCAACCACTCCGCATTCGCCGCCGGTACGGAGAGACGGAAATGGAGACGCTCCTCGAACAGATGTACTGGCTAAGTGAGGCCCATGTCGGGAGCGTCAATCGAAGTACACGCCTACCACTTCCGGTCTACTACGCCCACAAGTGTGCGAAAGCAGCCAGCGCGGGATATATGGTATCTGACGAGCTTGTTAAGGGTATTCCATATATCTGAAAATCGACTTTCGCTAATTGGGATTTCACTCCTTGGGAGTCATTGAGTTCGATTTGCCAAGCACGCCTTGTGTACCCCATTTTGAGAACCCGTGAGTGGAGAGGGCTATCGTCACAGTCGACTTATCGGGTCCTAATATATTGGTGAACACTTCACCATGCTACCCCCACACTTTTGTGTAGTTACTGACTTTTACCTATATATGTCATTAGAGTTGAATTGGAATCGGAATAATATTCGATTTCCGATATGCGAGAGGGGAGTTCCCACTGAAGAGTATCCGACCAACTTGTCGTCTCCCTTTCATCCCGAATAACGCAACCATGTCTAGCTACGACCCAGACGATTCTACGCCACCACGACTCGACCACGAGGACACACTCCCGCTACCAGAAAACGCAGGTCAACAGCATACGATTACACCCGCTCGAATTGGCGAGTATATTGGCTTTGAACAGTGCCCACGCTATTTTAAGCATACTGTCCAAGATATCAAATCCTCCCTCCACCACGATGGTGACAAGTTCCAAGAATCCTTCCAACCGCTGAATATCCTGCTAACAAAAGCTGGAGAAGAGTTCGAAGAGCGTGTTCGTGATGAGATATTGTGTTCTGAGGAGGCGCTCGTTGACCTGTCTAGAGATGCTGAGCACTTTACCCCAGATGATGATGTCATTATCGAAGCTCTCAAATCAGCTTGTGAGGGTCCGGCAGCATCAGCTGAACCTACGATACTGTATCAAGCCAGCTTCGTTGACCATATCGGAGGATGGAAGGTAGCTGGTGATGCTGACCTCATCCTCATCTGGTCAACTGAAGACGGGGCAAAAGCCCGTGTTATCGATGTTAAGAGCGCACAGGAAGAGAAATCATATCATCAAATACAGGCGGCCACCTACGTCGAGTTATTAAGACGCTTAGTTGAGAGTTCTAGCAGACTCAAGAGCGATAGAATTGATTGCAGCGGGGGAATTATCACACGAGAAGCCGCCTACAAACCACCCTCTCCGGAGGTTGTTCCGAGATTTGACGTAGATCCTCGAATCACAGACGTTCGAAGGTTATTGGCCCCGGATGGAGACCTTGCCTCCCTCGCAGAAGAACAATTTGAAGACGTACCTTACCAACTGAATGATAAGTGTGCCAATTGTGCGTACAACGAGAGTTGTCTGACCGACGCTTATGAAGACGGTCATCTTAGACTACTGGGGTTATCACCAGCCCAGCAGGCTACCCTTCGGAAAGAGCACGGGATCGAGACGGTCGACGATCTCGCGAATCTCGCTAGGCCTCCGGCGCCAGAGGACTGGTATCCGACAGAGTATAGTGGAGTCTCCTGGGAAAAAGAGACCTACCGTCAATTGAAGAGTACACCCGGAATCGGAGAGCAATTACCTACGCTACTGTATCGGGCGAAGGCGATGGCAGATTACCTGGATCCAGAAGGAGGCGATATAATTGGCCGACCCGTCCCTTGGGTTCCTGGAACAGGACGCTGTCCAATCCCAGAGGACGAACCTCCAGAAGGTACGAATATATCTCACGACTGGCTCCACGGATCTATGGTTCGAGTCTACCTGAACGTTCAGGTAGATCACCTCCGGGATCGGTTGCTTCAATTGAGCGCTCGAGTTTCTGCGACTGCTAGCGAGGCGGAGTCTCAACGTATCTCTGTTGTCTCTGAGGGCGCTCCAGATGCGACAAAAGAGGCCCACTCTGTTGAACGAAATCTGCTTGAGACCTTTATCACTCGTCTTTACAAGGCGATTAGGAGCGTCGGTGGAGAAATTGAGTTCTCTGGAGTCGAGCAGACAGATCCCCCTCTTCACTTTTACCTCTATACTGGAGTGGAACGGACCGCATTAGATGACGCGTTCGACCGTCATACAACCCCCATCGTCAAGTCGTTTCAGTCCGTCCTTGAGGGACCACCCGGCCACGACCGTCCGATGGTGTCACGCCTTCGGCCTACCGTGGCGACTCATACTGCAGTTCCGACTCCTTCTCCTGGGCTCCTCCCTGCGTACGACCATATCTTTCCTGTTACGGATGATGCCTATCGAAAGTCGAGAAGTAGCGAGGAATGGTCGTACACACCAGCTGGCGCAGATGAAGATGATTCCATACATCTGCGGTCTGTATTCAGTTATCGGCTATTTGATTATCGCGTGGCCGGTGAGGCGCGAGCAAGTTCAGGGGTCGCGATTGATCCACGTGAGCGCGACTTTATCGACGGTATTCCTACTAGGGTTCGGTACGGAGCGGAAATTCCGCTCGGATATCTCTGGTCTGCTGTAGGGCGTATAGATGATGAGTGGGTGGAGGAAGTGAAATCGCAATATGACGCTCCCGAACGAGAACTAGCTAGTTTCCGGTATCATGATGTTAACACCAAGACGCGGAAGATCAATACAGAGGATATTTTGGCCCTTGGTCGACACTTCTGCGATGTCCTTGAACACGTTGAGCGCTCTCTAAACAGTCGAGATGCCGTGCTCAACAAGGAACCGTATTCGATGGACCGATTATCCACAGATGCATATTCCGCCCCGTCCCTTGCGACAGCCTGCAGACGGTATTTGTGGATTGAGCATACGGCCCAGCGGAAAGAGGAGTACGACCACTACCGGAAACTTCCGACTCAGCGGATGCTCTCCGGGAAGTCAATTCCCGTTACGATCAACAGTGTAGAAGAAAAAAACAACCGAACACTCCACGTTGAAGGAGTGATTCGGTTTGACCAGCCATTCCGCAAGAACGAAGAAGAAATCCGTCGGGCTTGTCGTCAAAAGGGGAGTGATGGGTCGTCCAGTGGGTCGTGGATGGTTGCAAACCCTTATGATTTTGGTCGGCTAGGGACTGCGACGATACAGCCATACGAGATTGAGTCCGGCGTCCAGGTCACCCTCGACACTCTGGATTTAGATAGCAGATATATCTCCTTCGACGCACACAACTTCTATGGCGTGTCCGACGAGTTTGGACGAAGCCACGATAAATGGACTATTGTTGAGCGTTATGATACGGAAGATAGCAACTCTACGTACCTCGAGAGCGGCGAGCAGGTAATATTGGACCCACAAACGGCTGTGTTGAATCACTAGACAGCGTCGAGATGGGTCGCTAAATCAAAGGAGTTGAAGCGGAGAGATTCGGTTGCCTATGACACAAATCTCCCGCTTCACTGGTGAGATTGTGCCGCTTGCTCAAAGGGTTACTGGCGATGGAGACGAATCCGCCGCCCCGGAAGGTGGCGGCGGATTCGCTGACTATGCCCTCGTTTCCCTCCATTGTCTGCGGATTTACCTCGATACGTCCTACCGCATGACGATCGACCTGCTCAAAGAGATGCCGCAAATAATCGGGGAGATCGGCCTCGAAGCGGCCGATCTCCCCTCACCATCTACGTTGTGTAAGGCGTTCGACCGATTCAGCATGAGCGTCTGTCGAGTGCTGCTGCGCCACTCGGCGCAGCTGCACGACCCTTCGAAGCACGGAGCGGTCGATGCCACGTTCTACGAACGAGATACAGCAAGCCGCCACTACTGCAATCGAACGAACTACCGCGTGCAGAAGCTCAAAGTCACGAAACTCGTCGATACAGACAGCCAGGCGATCCTTGACGTACACTGTTCGACGACCCGAAAAGGAAGTGATGCTGACCTCTGTGAGCAGATCGCCCGCCGGAACGCGGGCGATCTGCAGTCACTCGCCGCAGACAAAGGCTACGACAAGAAGGCGCTCAGAGAAGCGTTGCGGGAACTCGGGATTCGCCCGCTCATCAAACATCGCGTCTTCGCACCGTACGACCATGCACACAACGCTCGAATTGACCAAGATCGCTACGCACAGCGCTCAATGACTGAAACTGTGAATTCGGCTGTGAAGCGCTCGCTCGGCTACGCCGTGCGAGCGCGTGACTGGTATCGAGAGTTCCGTGAAATCACGCTGATGTGTGTCGTCTACAACATCAAGCGACTCATTAAACAGTAAAATCGTACGCTGTATGGCGATTCAACAGAGCCCCACAAACGGATGACATCACAGCTGGTCGGGCAAAGACTGCCTTGGAACATGCCGACACAAACGAACTCCATAGGGTGCTTGAAGGAATTCGGTTTGGAGACCAGGCCTCGCCCAAAGCCAGTGGCATTTTCCAGCCTGGGATAGATGAGTTTGTGAACTGGCTCTCCGATTCAATTGGTCCGGATTCGCTTCCGAGCGATGAACAACGGGCATTCATTACGGAGGCGGAATCACAAATTGTTGGCTTACAAGGACCTCCTGGAACAGGGAAGACTGCTGGTGCGTTCGCACCAGGGCTGTGCGCCCGAATGTATGCTGCGGCAGCCGATGACGCTAATTTCGCTGGGCTAGTGACGGCCCCCTCAAACACTGCGATCGATGAGTTGTTAGAGGACGTGGCAGAGACGTTGGCAGAGGCGAGCGGTGAGACTGGAGAGAAGTATTCTCAAATTTCGGCTAATCTGGAGAACGCTCACTTGGTTCGCATTGCCGATGATGCACCCGAAGATGCCCCAGATAACGTCACTTACATCGACTACAATGATCCAGACGACGATCAACAGTTAGAGCAGCTTCGAGAGTGGATTACAGCTGGAGGGAGCAGCTCAAGCGAAACCGGCTCCGGAGGCCAGGCAACCCTGGGCAGCTTTGCAGCTTCCACAGAAGACGGTGCTAGCACCGACGAACCCGTACAAACGCTTGTGTTCGCCACACCGGGGCGTGCATGGCGTTTGGTGAGTAAGCTATGTCCCGATTCTGAGGACGAAGAGACTGCCGGTCAAGAATATTGGGACGTGCTCGCCGCTGATGAGGCGTCAATGCTGACACTCCCCAATTTCATCTTAGCGGGGAGCGCCCTTGCACCGGGAGGACAGGTGTTGGTAGGTGGTGACCACCGTCAACTCCCGCCTGTGCAGAAACACGATTGGCCTGAAGAGGCCCGAAGAGATATTCGAGCGACAGTCCCCTACCTCTCTGCTCTCGACTACGTACGTCTTCTACGTGGAGAGGACGATGTCTTAGAGCAAGAGCGACATGATGAGTGGGTACACGAACACAACGCCAAAGCCGACTCGACTGGTATCCCGTTCTACCGCCTGTCTCGGACTTATCGGTTTGGGACAGTGACAGCTGATCTCGCTCGCCAGACGGTATACCGTGCTGATGGGATAGACTACCGATCCGGACGTGAGTCAGCGCCCGACGCTGTCGCTGAGGATGATTTACCGACTCCGGTGAGTGCTGTTCTCTCCGATGCAGCGGTGACGCTGATCACGTACGATAGCGACGAGGATTACCAACAGTGGAACCCGATTGAGGCATTATTGGCAACACGCCTCATCGAAGCTCGGAACAAGAGCTCTTCTGCCGGGGTTGTAACGCCTCACAACGCACAGCGAAGTAGGGTGACGGCACTTCTTGAAAGCGTGTCCCCTGATGGTGGAGACGCAGCCGGGGTCACTGTAGAAACAGTCAACCGCTTCCAGGGAGGAGAACAGGATTTGATGGTAGTGAGTGCCACCGTTTCTGATTTTCAGTATATCTCAAAGGAGAGCGCCTTTTTATTGAGTGAAAATCGAGTCAACGTCTCACTAACCCGTCATCGAGAGAAGCTCGTTATTATCGCTCCTGAGACTCTTCTTGGGTATATCCCTGCAGATCCGGACCTTTACGACGAGACGCTGATCTGGAAAGAAATCGCTCAAGGTAGTGGTGAGGCCCCAACTGATTTTGCGAAGCCTCCCGTATGGGACGGACAGCTCAGCGACATACTTGATGCGGAACTGCCGATCTCTATCGGAGATGATCCTACTGTTCAAGTCTACAACTACGAACCTGTAGAAGAATATAACAATCAATAGAATTGACTGACAGGTCATCATCATTGAAACGATTGACACAGGCCGAGAATCGCCAGGAACGGAACTCATCAACACTGATGCATTGCAATCCGCTCTGGCAACCCTACCTTCCCACACACCGGACACTCCACCAGTGGCGTCGGCGGCAACGCCTCGGTGGACTCTAAGGCGGCGTACAGATGCGCCTGTACCTCAGCATCCTCCGTTCGCGACAGCGCTTGTGAGAGGTGCATCTCCAACTCTTCGCGCGCGCTCATGCGTGGGCCTCCTTGCGCTCCGAATCGGCCCGCAGACCGATCTGTGCAAGCTGTCCGGTCGAGTCCCACCCACGCTCTTCGGTCACGAACTGCCACCACTCTTCGAGCGGGCGGCCATCAAGCGGCTGGTAGTGATCGAGCTCGCGCCCATCGAAGACGACGACGGCGTCCGCAGGGCGGTAATAGTGATGGGTCGCCCCCGTGGCGTCGACGCCAAGGGTGAACGACCGGGCGAGGGCGTCGGTGAGATGGCTAGCTAACGATGCGGTACGCTCTTGTGGCGTGGTGTGCGTAATTGACATTGCTTCTTCCTGACCGAGAAGCACCCGGTCACGTGTTCTAGCACGTGGCCTTTCTGCGAACGGCGAAACCAGGGCTTCTCAGTTACAAGTATACGCTGCACCCACTTAGTAGTTTGTATCACAAGGTTGCATTACAGTCCTGTATTGTAACCTTCCAATACAATTGTAATGCTTCACAATGAAGACGGCTGTATGACTCTCTCACCGGATGACCTGAATGAGATTGATCGTACCATCCTCCACTATCTCGCAGAAGGGCGAGTAACACCGGTTTACCTTCGAGAGCGTATCATTGACGAAGAGATCCGAGAGAGCATTTCAGAGCAATATCTCGGTCAACGCCTCAAACGACTCCAAGAGCACAATTATGTGAAGAATCTGTATGACACTGGCTTGTACGAACTACAGCAGGATCCGCGCAATTAATCTTCGTCTGACTCAAGACTGCCGGCGTCAATCTCGCCAGAGAGGTACTGTAGCCCGTGTTCTGTGATTACGTAGTAATTATCACTACTCTCGGAGATTTCGATAAGCCCGTGGTCGGCAAGAGGATCGATTGCACGATAGACGGTCGAGCGTGATGGTGGATTTTCGGAGAGGCGCTGCAGGTTGTGATGAATTACACCCGGAGAAAGAGCGAGGTCAGAATCCGCTAGCAATTCAAGAATAGAGTCGGTTGCTTTGTTCATCCAACTCGCCCGTTTACGCATTGATGGCTTAGATTTGCCGCATCACTTTACAGGCATCGACTTGTGAGCAAATAGATATATAATGTGTCTATCTGAGATATAGTGTGCCAAAATTTATTGCGTGCCCCACAGAATATGGAGTAACCACTGTCCACTGGATCATTTGGTCCTCGCAGAAAGGACCCGTGCTAGGAACACGGATCCAAGGCGGTTGGTTGGAGCAAACCGCATGACTTCGAATACGCCCCCGACTCAAAAAGGTCTCGCCGCACAACCAGTCTGCAGCACGGAGGGCACCCAATGAGCGCAACCACGAGTCCGGCCCTCGCCGACGAACTCGAGACGCTTAAATCCCGCCTCAGCGCCCTCGAAACGAAAAACGAACAGCTCGAAGCTCGCGTCGACGAGCTCGAAACCGAGAACCAAGAACTCCAAGCCCGTGTCGACACCCTCGAGGCCGAAAACCGCGAACTCCAAAACACAGTCGACGGCCAGGCCGAGACGATCGAGTCCCACCACGCAGACCTCGCCGAGTCCAAAGCCCGCGTGCGCAAACTCGAGACGAACTACGAATCAGCCAGAAAGCACCGCAAGCGACTCCAACAGCAGTTCCACGAGTTGACCACCGACGACGTCGCCACGACCGACGACGTCTCATCACTCTCCCCACTCCAGCAGGTCGTCGCCTTCTCGAAAGACGCCGTCCAGCAACTCACGTCCAACGAAAAGCGCGCTCGCTACATCGCGAAGGGCATCAGCGACTACGCCAAGAAGGTCCCGGCTGGCTACTCAATCGACTCGGGGACGATTCGGAACGTCCTGCGCTCGAAGGACGACGAAAGCCCCCACCCGGAGACTGTCTCGCGAGTGATGGAGTTCCTCAATCGCTTCGGCAAAGACGAGACGAAGATCGTCAAACGCCGCGGCACCAAACGCGTTGTCTTCACCGAGCAAGCGGTCGCCGATCTCGAGTCGACGAACGAGGAGTCGCGCAGTATCACAGACGTGGTGATGTGGTGGCGACAGTGAGGGTGTGATACCCGCCGAAACACACTAGATACACGATAGGACACTGACACACCACGCCGGGACGCACAGTATACTTAGCAGCAGCACTCGGGAAATCCTCGGTTGTTGTAGGAGTAGTAGGAGTGTATGAAACGAGTTTGAGCGGTTTGGTCGTTCGAGGCCGCTCACAACGGGTGTGATATTCCAAGCATGAAAATCAGCGAACCGACCCAGGATCGCACACAACGTGCGAGTGAACATGACATGAGCCGCACTCTTTGTCAGAACGCTCATGGGAAGCACGTTGTTGGTGAGTCAGAGCACAGTTCGAATGGTCTCTGTGAGAGCTTCTTGACCGGGGTTGCGTGAGATTTGACGGCGGAGTTGGAAGACTCTGAAATGCGGCGTGTATAGCCGGGTTTTTCGGAGTTGACCTAGAGATAGGATATCAAA
The DNA here is from genome assembly GCF_059695585.1 of Halogranum roseipondis. Taxonomy (NCBI): domain Archaea; kingdom Methanobacteriati; phylum Methanobacteriota; class Halobacteria; order Halobacteriales; family Haloferacaceae; genus Halogranum; species Halogranum roseipondis. The sequence continues at coordinate 12,173 of NZ_JBUEED010000007.1, read as the reverse complement.
GGTCTCACAACGTATTTAATAGATGGTTGCATCTTGATAAGTACCGAATTCAAGAACTTCATGTATTCCGATGTTTCTGGACTCGGAGTTGGAACCCATGCAGATCCTCGTCCCTATCAGAGACCCCTACTCACCGCAGAGTCGAACCACCGTCGAGCACGCAAGTGGCCTCGCACGATCAACTGATGCCCATCTCATCATCCTTCACATCAATCTCCGACACCACTCGAAGCGGTTTTCACCAACAGATATCAGCTGGTCGCTTGTAGACCTCGTTGGTGATGTCGACGTTTCCTACGTCACGCGAGAGGGATTCCTCGTTGAGGAGCTCATCCTTGAAGAGCTGGACGCCTCACAAGCTGATTTGCTGGTTATCGGTCACGACTACCGTCCATCGTGGCGACAAGCCCTGAGTCGGCTTTTCGGGAGAGGTCAAGATATCGCGCAATTCCTCCAAACGCAATCGCAGGTGACCGTTGATGTCGTTTGAGTCTTCTCTCCCATCTGGATCAGAAACCCAAGCGACAAAAAGAGAGATACATCCACGGGTCTCCAAATCTCAATCGTCTCCATCACTACGACAGCGTGTCGGAACCATCGGAAGTATGGTTGGACTCAGTCTCTTGCTGTGGTACCTCAACCTCGTGATTATCGCTCCCTTCTCACCTCTTCTCCCGCTTGTTGGGAGCTGCTCGCTTGGAGTGTTCTTCCTGTCACGAGTTCTCGGAAGCGAATCTCCACAGTTCCACTCTAACAGTCCCAATCACTGAGCAGTGACAGAGAATACTATCAGCGAGGATGCACTGACGATCTGGGAAACCACTGCCTGTCAGGAGGTATTCGAGATCGTTACTCCAACTTGAAAGATCGGGAGTGGTCGGCTAAGTTTGCACCACAGGCCCAACAATCTCCATGAGCACCAGCATTGGGGGCCTCGCACTCCCCACAGGTGTGCGTTGGGACGTCTGAATCAAGTCGATGCTGGGTTGACCCACAGTCAGGGCATTGAGTGGCATCCTCTGGAAGGTCACACCTCGCAATGAGTGGCGGTCACTCGCTCGTGTAAACCCCTCAGCACAAAAGGAAGCACACACCAACAGTCCTGTAATGACAGACAACGTAACCACGAGTAGTTTCGATTGCGTCGAGAAGAAACCGAGTAACTAACTTATTGGCGAGTAGTAACTCCACGATGGGGGACGACCCCCGTCAGAGGTACTCACCCATCCATCCCTTCCCACTGCCGTTTTTGCAATATGGTCCTCGACGCAGAGTTTATCGACGCCGGTCACGACAGCTGCCATGAGGAGCGCTCATCAGGAGACTGCGTTCAAGCGGTCACAAAGAGACACGACGACTACTGACGATAACTGGTGTTGGTGAGAGTACTCTCACTCAGACTCGTTCGACTGGTCTAACGTGCTCTCTGTGCACCCCAGAACGCCACCTGTTGGCGTAGCCATTCGAGATCGCTCGTCTCGCTCGCAGCGGTAACTCATCCCACAGCCACCGGAGAAGACTCCACCTATGCTATTAACTAAAAATTATCAAGGTGTTTAAGATCAGAATCATAAGAACAGCACTTAATTGATGAGTAATTGACAAACACACATATGCATTCTTTCCGGGAATCTTATCGCGACAACTGTGGTTACCGCTGTCTTGGAAGAGAACGATCGAAATGGAGTAAGTCCTCCATTTAGAGACGTATGTGTCTCTCCATCAGTAAACGCTCTAAATCATGCTTACGGGATCGATATGGCACCTCTTCATATCGGCCGAGTTTGTGTTTCCTATAGATTGTAGTTTTCAAAACATATGACTAATATATCTAGAAAGTCATCCAGTGGATAATGACGGAGGATGATTCAATTACTCTCCTTCTCGTTGACGACAATTCAGATATTCTAGAGCTTCTCTGTGAGCAACTTAGACGAACCGATCAATCGTTTGATTTCATCACTCACACCGATCCGAGGGATGCACTCGAGACGATCGAGACTCACGCAGAGTTAGATTGTGTCATCTCTGATTACCAGATGCCAGGCCTGAATGGAGTCGAGTTGCTCCGCCAGGTACGAGTGTCGAACCCAGAGATGCCATTCATCTTGCTCACAGCAGAGGGTAGTGAAGTCGTTGCGAGCAAGGCCATCAACGCCGGCAGCACCGGTTATCTTCGAAAGCAGGCAACAAAAGAACAGATTGATGCGATAGTAGATCTGGTGGTCAAGGCAGTTCGGAAGTCTAATCAGCGACAACAGGTGCGTGAGAGACTAACACTAATTGACAACCTCTTCGAATCAATTGATAACATTGTCTACGTAACAAACCCTGACCACCAGCTTGTCTATTGGAATGATGAGTTATCTCGTGTGACGGGGTATACAGATACAGAAATCTATTCACTTGATGTAGATGATCTGTTCACAGACCACGAGAAACTCTCGGAGTCGGAGACAGTTCCATTCGAAGAGGAGACATCGAGAATCGAACTTACCTTGCTTACCAAACACGGCGAGGAGATCCCATTCGAACTGAGTAGAGTCCCCCTCAAAGATACGACTGGAGAGATTCTCGGACTCTGTGGTATTGGCCGAGATATTACTGCACAGAAGCAATACGAGCGTGCGCTTCACGGACTTCACGAAACGACGCGTGAGTTACTCGAAGTAGACTCTCGGGAAGAGATTGCGACGGTGCTGGCAAAGGCGACTGCACAAGTCATAGACAACCCAGTCAGTACGGTTCAGCTCATCGAAGGCGACCAGCTTGTCCCTGTTTCTGTTCCGCAAGAGACGAGAGAGGTATTACCCGACCCTCCATCTTATCATGTGAATGAGGATGCACCGGTTCCACGAGTGTACCGCAGTGGAACACCAGAGTCCTATACGAACGTCGAAGAGATTGACGATGGACGGGACCGAGGTGCGTTACGACAGGTCTACTATTATCCACTTGGAGAACATGGGACACTCAATCTTGGAGTGGCGACAGACGACCCGGTTTCGACTGATTCGCAACAACTCCTCGAGATCCTTGCGGCGAACGGCACGGTCGCACTGACCCAACTTGAGCAGGAGTCCGCACTGCGAGAGCGTGAACAGAGGCTCGAAACACTTCACGGAACGGTACGCGATCTCATTCGAGCGACGACACCGGAGGCGATTGCAGAAACCGTAATCGAAGCCGCCGGGGATATTCTCACACTGCCTGCAGTGACAGTGTATCTCTGGGACGACGAGACAGGCGTCCTTCGTCCCGCTGCGGCAACCGATGATACGTATGAGCTGTTCGATGAACTACCAGTATTCACAGGTGGGGAGAGTCTTATCTGGGATGTCTTCTTGGAAGGAGAAACGCGCCTCATAGAGAATGTCTCTCAGAATAAATCAGCGTATAATCCGGAGACAGTTATCCAGGACGAACTCTTCGTGCCGATCGGGAACTACGGGATTCTCCTCTCGGGCGCTACTGAATCGGGTGTGTTTGACGAGAGTGACGTAGAATTTGCTGAGCTTCTAGCTTCGGGTGCAGAAGGCGCACTCGAGCGCACAGAACACGAGCGTGCAATTCAACAACAAGAGAGCCAGCTCAAACAACAAAACGAGCACTTACAGCGACTTAATCGAATCAACAAGATCATTCGAGATATCAATAAAGCACTCGTAAGAGCGGAGTCGCACGCTGCAATCGAACGGGCAGTCTGTGAGGAACTGACGAATGCAGAACACTATCAGTTCAGCTGGCTCGGCGATTATGAATCTGAAACCGGGATCACAGCACATGCGTGGGCCGGGGAAGGACAGACGTTTCTCAACGCTATTCTCGGAGAAAATGACCTCGAGCTCCCGCTAACAGAGACATTAGATGCTGAAAAGCCAGTCATCATCCAGAATATTTTCCAGAATGAACCCTACGAGTCATGGCGGAAAAAAGCACTCGACAAAGGATTTCGGAGTGTTGCCTGTTTTCCTCTTATCGACCGAAATCATCACTACGGATTTTTCGAGGTGTACGGTGATCAGCCCAACATCTTCATCGAACAAGAAGTCGCTGTATTAGAAGAACTTGCTGCTCATATTGCCAATGCAATCAGTGCCGTACAGCGAAAAGAAGCACTCCTCTCAGGGCATTCAATCTCACTTGAATTCGAAGTTGCTCCACTGGACGATGTGCTCTTCAACCTTGCACAAGTAGGGAACTGTTCATTCGATGTTGAGACACTCACACCGCACCAAGAGGGATCGTGGCAGATCCATGCGACCGTTCAGGGCAATGACCCGGCACCTGTGTTGGCAGCAGCCGAAAAATCGGTGAGTATCACCAAGGCAGATGTGATCCGAACATCTGAGAACGAGTTCCTGTTAGCGCTTCTCACGACGGATCTCACACTCGCATCCACTCTTATTGAGGAGGGTGGATCGATTCAGTCACTCCATATCGATGCAAATGGAGGGCGTGTTACTGTCACGCTCTCTTCTGCCGCGAATGTTCGGTCATTCGTCGATAACTGTACTGAGGTCCTTCCACAGTTAGACCTGCTCCGACGAAAAGCTGTCTCAGAGCAGCCATCGGATGGTATGAAGGACGATCTTTCGGCGATACTAACTGAAAAGCAGTTTCAGGCGTTGCAGACAGCATATATGGAGGGGTATTTCGAATGGCCACGGAACAAAACGGGAGAAGAAGTCGCCGAAACCCTTGACGTCTCGGGACCGACGTTTCAACAGCATATTCGGAAGGGTATCCAGCGGATGCTTCGTCGTACATTCGACTGAGACTCACAACGGGGGTTAAGCAAATAGGTAGCTCATGATACGAGACCTATATGCTGAGAGAACAGACTTTCTGTATAATCTGTCGAACCAATGTGTGCTGGTATGAACAGGTAGCTGACTGAGACATCGTGCCTGAAACGCTGTACGAAGTCACAGTCTACATGTACGGTAGCAGCACGCGAGATTCACATGGAAGTCAGAGAGAAAGCATCGACCACTCGCGACGAATCAGTCTTAGTCGTCGGTGAGAGCGACACCACGGATGCTCATCGGTACACCAAGTGGTTAGACTCGCTAGGAGCGGTAATTACAGTTATGAACGAGACGGAACTGTTGGCGGTTCTTCGTGAGAACACCGTCGATTGCATCGTTTGTAACGCCGGAATTCTCGATGAGGTCTATCCCGTGCAAATAGATGACCTTCGAGAGCTTCCGGAAGAGTGGACAGTACTGCTTGTGGCGACTGTCACGAACACCAACTCACTTGAGGTCCACCACGTGAGCGTTCAGTTCGCCGGTCAGGTCGATCAACAACGGTTGTATAAGTCAGTTACACGGGTACTACGACACCAGCGATACAGAACTCTTCTCGAGCAATACTTCCAGCAGGCAGTTCGAGACGCTGAATACGCAAACGGCTGCCTACAGTCCATCCCAGTCGACGAGCCCGCTCGTCACAGCCAAACACAGGAGCTCACAGAACTCAATAGTGCGTTGTCCGAGATCATCACCGAGTTCGACGACGCCGACTTCGAAACCGCATTTCGACAATTCGACGTGCAAGGAAGAGGCTCATGAGACACCTCCCCACCGGATGCCCACGTTGTGGCAGCGCATGGTCACCCTACCAACCAGATGACTACTGCGAACTCGCTGCCGCCGTTTGGAAGTGTACCGCCTGTGGAGAAGTGGTCCACGAGGCTACCCCACAGTTCCAACGAACCGTTCGATAACCCTCCCGACAGTGACGTGAATCAAGATAAGATGCCAGCGACCACGAGATACACAATGACACACCACAATCACTCCGACGCGCACACAGCAGCGACATCCCAATACACGAGTTTTGACGTTCCATCAATCGAGGCGGACATCGAAACAACGGTCGTGTATCACGATTGGGAGAGTGACGATGACCTTCACTACACGATTGTCACTGCAGTTGCCGACGTCGCTGGTGTCGATCCGCTTGAGCTGACTCCTCTGTATTCGGCTATCGATCCGGACGCTCTCGACGCCGTACTCGTCGATTCTTCGGGCGCGCCACAGAACGACGCCGGACTCTGGTTCACCTACGAAGGGTACCAACTCTTCGTCCGCAGCGATGGAACAATCACGATTCACGTACGCTGACTTTTTAAGAAGTCCTCGATGCCGGCCAGCGGGTCCATAGATCGAAGGTTCGAACCAGCGTTGCACATGTGGTGCTGTCGATCAGCAGCAACCTCTCTTGAGACGACCATATTCGACTGAGTCCGAACAGCATAATTCGGACTCACTATGGTTATTTGTTGTCAATTTCTCAATTTTTACTGTCAGAGAGGAGACTCAATGACAACCCAGCAAGTGAGGACGACAATGGATGGTCCTCAGGACATCACACATTGAGTCTGTGTCATCCCCGAGCTTATTAGTTCATCTACAGAAGAGGCCGTAAACCGGACTTTCTCGGTGAAGTCTCTACAAATATATCTGAGTAGTATCATGCACATTAGTGTGGATCCTATATACGTAGGTAGGAAAACGTACTGACCTACGTATCAATCGGACAGACACATCGTTCATTCTGCCTTTTCAGATAGTGATGCAAAGAAGAACATTCATCGCAGCAACTGGCGCGATCATGGGAACAGGTATCGGCGCAACGGCATACACAAGCGCAACGGTGGCTCGTGAGGCGACGATCGGCGTCGTAGCAGACGATACCGCACTCATTCAACTCACCCCGAGTTCTGATTTTGATCAAATCTCGAAGGACGATACCACAGGAGAACTATCGATTAACTTTACGTCACTGAATGCGAACTCCGAGTTCGTCTTTGGTGATACAGCTAATCCAAATACGGCACATGCATTCACCATCACCCCTTCGGAAGCGAACGACGTGACGTTTTCTTACGCACTTAATAGTGGTGCTGACCCAGCTAGTAGTAACCCAAACGTGCAGTTCGAGATCTTCTCTTGGGACACGGATACTACGACCGCAACATCTCAAGCGATTGCTAGTGAGGAAGCACCTAGCACGACGGGTGGTGACACTTTCACCCCAACTGCCGGTACGACGTACTACGTTGTGCTCACTATCGATACGACTAATGTCGATATGTCTACGGCAGACCTCAGCGGAACACTTACTATCTCCGCCTAATCAAGCGAGCGACATTTTTGATGAAACGGTGGATCTACGTTGGAGCGGCAGTCTGCTTACTGGTCTTCGTACTGCCGAGTTCGCCGGTCCACCTGTCGTACGTCTACAGCAACAGCATGGAGCCGACAATCATGCAGGGAGATGGCTATCTCCTCGTTCCGGCGGGCACGGTCGAGGCGGGAGATATTCTCACGTTCTACTCGGACGAACGAGGCGAATATGCGACCCACCGTGTCGTCGACGTCACCGACGAGGGGTTCATCACTCAAGGCGACAACAACCCCTCAACGGACCAGAACGCTGGCTACCCAGTCGTAACGAGAGATGAAGTCCTTGGCAAGGTAGCGACACTCGGGTCCCAGCCGTTCGTTATCCCAAAATTTGGGGTTGTAGTGGGACTAATCCAGACTCACTGGAAGATTGGCGTTGGCCTACTGGTCGTGACCCTCGGGTTCTCGGGTGGTAAGATCCGGAGTCGAGATATCGTCCGCTTCCGATCGCTGTTGATTCCGCTGATCGTAATGGCAGTCGTCGGAAGCGCCGCGGGGTTGGTACTCGGTGCACCAACCACCACGATGACGTTCACCGCCACCGACGCAGCAACCACGAGCGATGCCCAGATTCCAGTCGGCGAATCGGTCGCCCGATCATTCGATGTTGAGCTGGGCCCACAACCGGCGTATACCCACCAGTTCATCGAAGCAGACGGGATGACGCTCACGAAGATCGACGCTGCCAGTCAAGCGACGACGCTGCACGTTCAAGTCCCCGCCCAGCTGAACGAGGGGCCCTATCAAACGAGTATCCGGGTGTATCGATATCCTGCGTTGCTCCCCTACGGGGTTATCGCACCCGTACAGGCGATTCATCCCGTCCTCGCAGCATTCGCAACCATGGCTGGTCTGTTCGGCCCACTGTATGGGCTCATCTGGTTGTTTGTTGACGGAAAGACGGTGTTACACGGCCGCTCACGACGGCGGCCCCTCCGGAGAACGTTTAAATGAGACAACGAAGCCACCCCCGACGACAGCGCCGCACGCCAGCCATCCTCGGAGTGATCTTTATCGTTCTTCTCGGATCGCTCGTCGTTCCAGCGGGATCGTTCTCGACAGCAGACATCACCCGAAGTTCGACCGTTGCAGTTGTCTCCGATACAGAGGCAAGCCACAATCTCGATGTGTCGCCGTCGGTCACGATTGGACAGACCTCTCGGTTGGTTACTGTTACGAACAACTTGGGCACTGACGTAACGATCGAGATGCAGGTGCGCCCCGACTCAATCGAGAGAGGTGATCTCGTCGTTGATGGGGTCACTGTTGGCGATGAAACGTCGTTCTCGCTGCTGAATGGTAGTTCACAGACGGTTGACTTCACCGTTCCATCAAATGCGACGCTCGATGGACAACAAGTGTACTTCCACGTGAATGCGTCAGCGTCTGGTCTAACCGTCACTGCATCGGATCGATCCACCACACTCACTACATAAATGACGCCAGGAATTCACAAACTTCGGTATTTGATTGCAACCCGCTCAGATCTTCTCATTCGGGTTTGTCTCGCTGTAACCCTTGTCAGCGTGCTCGGTGCTGGATTCACATACCTTAATCCACCAATTACTGAAGCAACGATTACGACTGAGAGCTCACCGATCGCAACAACCCTCACATCACAGGCGACCGTTACTCAGGATTCGCATCTCTACGCACGAGGCGATACGCTCTCCGAGATGCCTGTGTACCCCCGTATGACCGCACCAACGGTACTGGTGAGTGCACGGACAACCCCACCACAGGATCAAGACTTACAACTTGATCAACGGACGATGCTCGTCTACGAAGCGCAAACAGCGAGTGGGGAGACGTTCTGGCAAGAGACAGAGCCTCTCCAACGAACGAGAGCATCTGCGACTGACGGTGCCATTGTCAGCAACGCGACGGTGAATATCTCTGCAATCGATACCCGACTCGCTCAATTAGAAACAGAGGTTGGTGACGCTGGACACGTTCGAGTCTACGTGGCAGTGAAAACAGTGTACTCAAGCCCACAGCACAAAGGTACGTTACAGGACCGTGGTGAGATACGCATCCGACAGAACTCCTACGAGATTGAACATCTCGCGCTACGGGATGAACTCACAATAACCGAGCAGCAGCGCCAGCCCGTCGCCGCAAAGGTTGTTCAACTACCACTCCCTCTCCTCGGCGTAACCGCCATCCCCCATACGACACTGGTCTTTGCATTGCTCGGGGTGATCGGGGCAAGTACCACGATGATTACCGTCCGGTATGCTGATGATTTCGATCCAAACGACGAACAGGCGTCGTTACAGAAGGCCCGCTATGCTGAGTGGATTTCAACAGGGACGCTTCCATCGATGTCTCCCAATCAGACAGTCCAGATGGAGAGTTTAGAGGACCTCGTTGATGTCGCCCTCGACAGTAAGAAGCGAATTATCCATGATGCAGCACAAGGCACCTACGTGATATTTGACTCGCCGATCGTATACGTCTATCAAGAAGAAGTCGAAAGTACACACGAATCTCGTGATTTCGAATTCCCCACTCAGAGTAGCTCTGGTGATCAGTAAAACATAAATAATTTTATTAGTATTCGTGCTTACACGTCTAGAATGTCTAAACTAGACATCAAATTTGGGAAGGTCGCGATTAACCTTGTTACAGATACAACACGTGACTTAGCTATCTTCTGTGGAACCGCACTTGTACTTGCTGTGCTGTTTCTATTCTTTACGAGTAACACTGCGGATGAGCACTCTGATGCTGGGGGGTTATCAGAGAGTACTCAACCAACTGAACGGCCCAAGCCACTTCCGACGGAGGCAACCGCCGGTTACACTCCGAGTCTTCCAAAGATCATCGGCGCAATGGTGGTTATCGGTGCTATAGCGCTGACAGTCGGAAGTCCGCTATTTTAGTCGGTGAGCGTAGATTCTCTTGGTGAACCGAACACGCTCTCACACGATGTCGAAGGCATCTTGACGCACAGTCTAATAATACTGCGAATTACTCGCAGTTACCCTTTCAACTGTAGCGGGACCCGCTCTGATTACGACATATAGTAGGCGTTAGAAATTTCTACCCAAGCGTTAGTGATTACTCATGGACCATCTCGACGAAATCTCTGTCGAGGAACTTCAGCGGGCGCTCAACGAAGTTGAAGGAAATAAGCCGGCACAACGGCTTACCGCAGCGATTGCGTACAAAAACGGCGTCACACAAACTGAACTTGCCGAGTGGTACGGTGTGCAGAGACGAACGATTTACAGCTGGCTCAAGCGGCTCGAAACAGAGCCGCTTGAGCAGGCTGTTCAGGACGATCATCGGTCAGGAAGACCGCGTAAGCTCACCGAGGAACAACAAAAGCAGTTGGAACAAACGCTTCAGCAACCACCAATTAAAGCAGGAATCGACGCGCCGGCGTGGACGCCGGCGCTCCTCGCCGATTTCCTCAAAGAGACGTTCGACGTTGACTACTCACTCCCCAGCTGTCGGCGGTTGATGAAAGAAGCGGGATTGAGCTATCAAAAGCCTCGTCGAACAGCCGCCGAAGCCGAGCCTGAAGACCGAGACGAGTTTCACGACGAACTCAAAAAAAGCGACGAGAGATGGACGCGACGGTAGTCTGTATCGACCAAACCAAGAAATCCGTGCAAGTTGAGCCGCGTGCCGCGTGGTTTCCGCGCGGCACGCGACCATCGGTCGAACTCTCTGGGCAACGTGACTGGACGTGCTTACTCGGCGCGATCACCGAGAACGGTGATCGCTTCTTCTCACGATTCGAGGAGTACGTAACCGCCGACCACGCGAAGCACTTCATTCTCGCATTGTGTGAAGAATTCCAAGAAGATTTGATTGTCGTACTCGATGGGGCACCGTATTTCCGGGCGTCGTCCGTCACGGACCTGACGGCCCGTGACGATCTCGCCCTCGTGAGATTGCCGGCGTACTCACCGGAGTTAAACCCGGTTGAAGAGTATTGGAGACAACTGAAAGACGCTCTTGGCAACCGATTCTTTGAGTCTCCCGACGAACTCAACACAGCGATCGACACTGCACTTGACCGACTTTCTATTCCAGATGTGAGCAACTACTCTTGATGACTACTATAGTTACTGAGGCTGAACAGTCACGACGACACAGGTAGTTGAATCGGACGCTGACGCCGATGATGAGGCTCGAACCGAATCCGAAGGCCTCGACGCCGATACGCTGTTGTTCATCGATGCACACAAGCAGAACGAGGTCACATGGAATCGTGAGACACTCGTCGAGGATACAGCATTCGTCTGGGCGGCCGCCCAACAGTGCGACATTGAGTTTGCACTCTCGACGAGTACGTGTCGTAACGAAGCGCCGCCGTCGCTCGCTGAGATTCTCCAACAGCGCCGTCGCTGGGCTGCGGGAAATCTCGAGACGACAGCACTCTTACCCCGTCACTACCGACTGGTCACACGCATCCGTAACTTCACGTGGGCGCTCTCTCCGATCGTGACTGTCGTCGCTGTGCCGTTGTCGCTGCTCGGCGTGAGCATGGCGTATGCCGGCGCGTTCTTGCTCGCTTCGCTCGGACTCGCGGCTTTCACGGCCTTCTGGTTTGTCCGTGGGCTCCTCTCTTATGGAGCGACCGAACTCAAGTGGCTACTGGCGCTCCCGTTCGTGCCGCTTATCAGCGTGGTGCACTCGATGGGGACTGTCGTTGGCATCGTCAATCCGCCAATGAGCTTCCGTGTGACTGTGAAGATTGGAACGGATAAATGACGCGGGCATCCCCACGTTGAAACATACGTGGCAGGCAGGGTTAATTTCCGGCTTGTACCGTGAGGATGAGGTATAGTAGAGATGAGTTCGTAATTAGGGAGTATCCGTGCTTCTTCGAAGTTCGCTCACAATGGCTGGAAGTTAGTAACCTCGGAACTCTCACACCAGATCTCCCATTCTCCGATACCCTTCTTGTATTTGAGTTCACCAGTTAGGTGAGCAGTAGCCTCATACGTGGTACGGGTCGTT
>NZ_JBUEED010000006.1:0-222787 GCF_059695585.1 Halogranum roseipondis | reverse complement strand
AAGTGGCAGGAGCGCATCCGGACGAAGGACGCCGGCGAGCGCAACCTCCAGTTCGCACTGAGCGAGATGGACCGGATGGCCTCGGCGCTCGGCGCACCGCGGTCGACACGCGAGGTGGCGTCGGTGCTCTACCGCCGCGCGCTCAACGAGGACCTCATCCGCGGACGCTCCATCGAGGCCGTCTCGACGAGTTGTCTCTACGCCGCCTGCCGGATGGAGGGGATCCCGCGGAGCCTCGACGAAGTGACCGAAGTCGCCCGCGTCCCGTACAAGGAGATCGGCCGGACGTACCGCTACATCGCCCAGGAACTCAAGTTGGAGATGCAGCCGGTCGACCCCAAGGAGTACGTGCCGCGGTTCGCGAGCGAACTCGGCGTCAGCGAGGAGGTCAAACAGAAGGCCAACGAGATCATCGACGTCTCCGCCGAGCAGGGGCTGCTGTCGGGGAAGTCGCCGACGGGGTTCGCCGCCGCCGCGCTCTACGCCGCCTCGCTGCTGTGTAACGAGAAGAAGACCCAGCGGGAGGTCGCCGAGGTGTCGCAGGTGACCGAGGTCACCATCCGCAACCGCTATCAGGAACAGATCGAAGCGATGGGTCTCTACTGAGGTCGTCGCCTCGCTCGCTCGCTTCTCAGCCGTCTCGAACCCCGCGGGGGAAGCTATACACCCCTGTTCTCCCTCTTACGACCGTGAGCGACGATCAGCAGCGCCGAGCGGACGAGTCCGAGTCTCCTCACGAGTCGAGCTACGTCGTCGCTCGGATTCGGGGCGAACGGATCGAGGTCCCCGCGTCCGTGCTGGACGACCTCGTCGGCGTCGCCGCCGCCGACGAGATGACCGCCGAGGCGTGGCTGGAACGGAACCTCGGACCGTCGATCCTCTACGGGGGACTCGTCCAGTTAGTCGACGAGTTCGGCGACGCCGAGGCGGTTCCGCCCGCGACGCGAGTGGCGCGGTGGCGGGTGGAACTGGTCGAGACGCGCGAGGCCGCCGAGGAGGTCTGGGACAGTCCGACGCTCGACTACGCCGAGCAGATCCGGGCGGCAGCCGATCGCCTCGAGACACTGCTCGAGACGCTCGAGACGAGCACCACGGCGCTCGAGGAGTGTCGCCGACGGTACGACTCGGATCACGAACTCGTCGAAGAACTCGCCGCGAACGTCCGCCGACAGGCTGAGACCCTCCACCGCGTCGCCGACGCGCTGACCGCCTGACTGCGACTCGTCAACTCTCTAGTGGCGAGTGCACGCCATCACCCACCCGACCGGCCGCTGTCGTGCGGTCAAGTGTGGAGACAGGTGCACGAGCTACTAGAGACGGTCACAGCGCCACCGGCTCGACCGACAGGTACGCGTCCAACTCCACCGTCGAGAGACCGTCGGGGAGCGCTCGCCACTCCCCGTGTTCCTCGTCGGCGGTGTGTCGGATGTGGTTCAACAGTCCGCTTCGGGCACGAGGGTCGTCGGCGGCCTGTCGGATGTTCGTCCGACTGGCTCCGCAGAACGGACACTCCCAGCTGACTCGCACGAGGACCGAGTCGACTGACATACGTTACCGTACGCGTCGCAGTCGGAAAAATACCTAGAATATATCCACCAAAGAAAGAATCTCTCCGCTACTGAACAGAGTCGATGTAGTCGAGCACCGTCACGTCGGACGTGATCGTCTCGGGAAGCGTGATCGAGTCGACGCGCTCGGCGTCGGAGATGCGGTTCCCCTCCGGGTCGATCTCGTAGACGACGGGCGTTCCGGCGCCGCGCGTCCCCTTGTCCTTCGCGAGGAGACGGATACGGCGGTCCTCTCCGATGAGTTCGACGGTCGTGTCGACGTACTCGCCGGCGTAGTTCGCGCGCTCGCGCCGTTCGCGGACGTTGAACGGCCCCATCCCGTTGACGCGGACGGACCGCGTTCCCGCTCGCAGTTCGTCGACCGTGTCGCGCACCTCGTTCCCGGTACGTTGCGTACTACTCATTATTTACTCGTTTGCGTGTAAGCGTTTAACTCTCACGGTCGGTTGTCACCACGACACAGGGTCGAAGACGGACGAAGACAGAGCGACAAAAATTTTTGGATTCGGGCGATCCAGAGGTGCCTCTAGTGCTCTCTCGATTCTGTTTGTGGATCTAATCGTCGGATAACACTCTCAACAACTTACAATTTTTACAATTTTTAGAAATTTTGAAGTTTTCGGAGTTTTGCACGGGTATACGCAGATTATACTCTAACGACATCTGTCTGCACGTGTCGCGTTTCGAAGAGAGGCGATCACCGACGGCTCCTCTCGGGGTCGCCACGGGCGACGCTGGCGAGGGTGACGATGTCGCATCCGCTTTTCGCCGTCGAGTCCGCACTGCGGACGCTCCCGAAAAAGCTGGAGCAAAAAAGAAGCCGGAGAGAGCGCTACAGTTCGCCTTCGCTGTCTTCCTGTGCGTCGACGACGGCGACGCTGGCGAGGTTGACGATGTCTTTGACCTCGTCACCGCGCTGCAGGACGTGGACGGGTTTGTCCATGCCGACGAGCATCGGGCCGATCGCCTCCGCACCGCCGAGTCGCTGCAGCAGTTTGTAGCCGATGTTGCCCGCCTCGAGGTTCGGGAACACGAGCACGTTCGCCGGGCCGTCCAGGTCGGCGAAGTCGTAGGTGTCGTTCAGCATCTCCTCGACGAGTGCGGTGTCGGCCTGCATCTCCCCGTCGACCGGGAAGTCGACCTCGGGGTCGTCGTGCAGCCGCTTCACCGCGTTTCGGGGTTTCCGCACGCCTTCGTTGTCGACGCTGCCGAAGTCCGAGTACGATAGGAGTGCCGCTCGGGGTTCGACGTTGAAACTGCGGGCGAGGTTGGCCGTGTGCTTCGTCACTTCGGCGAGCACGTCTTCGTCGGGGTCGAGGTTGACCGTGGCGTCCGCACAGAAGATCACGCGGTTCTTGAACGTCAGCATGTAGACGCCGGCGGCGTAGTCGGCGTCCTCGGCGGTGCCGATCACCTGCAGCGGCGGGCGGAGCGCCGAGGGGTAGTGGTGCGTCAGGCCGGTGAGCATCGCGTCGGCGTCGTCCATCCCGACCATCACGCTGGCGAAGTAGTTCGAGTCCTGTCGGATGAGCTCGCCCGCCTCCGTCCGGGTGAGTCCCTTGCGCTGTCGCCGCTCGTAGAGGTGCTCGACGTAGTGGTTCCACTCGCCCTCGTGGGGGTTGGCGATGACCGGGTCGAAGTCCAGCCCGAGCTCCTCGGCCTTCCGCAGGATCTGTTTCGTCCGCCCGATGAGGATCGGTTCGGCGATGTCGTCTTCGACCAACTGGTTGGCCGCGCGGATCATCTTCGCGTCCTCGCCCTCGGCGAGCGCGACGCGCTTGGGTTCGGACTTCGCCTTGTTGAGCACGACCCGCATCATCTCGCGGGACTTCCCGAGGCGGGCTTCCAACTCCTCGCGGTACTCGCCGAGGTCGATCTCCTTTCGGGCCGCACCGCTGTCCATCGCCGCCTCCGCGACGGCGGGCGTCACCTCGTAGAGGACGCGCTGGTCGAGCGGTTTCGGGATGAGGTAGTCGGGACCGAACTGGAGCGGTTCGTCCCCGTAGGCCTTGACGACGGCGTCGGGGACGTCCTGGCGGGCGAGGTCGGCCAGCGCGTCGGCGGCGGCGACCTTCATCTCCTCGTTGATCTCGGTGGCCCGGACGTCGAGCGCGCCGCGGAAGATGAACGGGAACCCCAGCACGTTGTTCACCTGGTTGGGGTAGTCAGAGCGCCCCGTCGCCATGATCACCGTGTCCTCGCGGGCGGCTTTGGCCTCCTCGTAGGCGATCTCGGGGTCGGGGTTCGCCATCGCGAAGATGATGGGGTCGTCGGCCATCGAACGCACCATCTCCTGGCTGACGATGCCGCCGACAGAGAGGCCGACGAACACGTCGGCGCCTGCCATCGCGTCTTCGAGTTCGCCGTCGTCTTCGCCGCGGGCGAACGGCTCGGTGAACTCGTTGAGGTCGCCCGCTTCGGCGCGCGTCTCCGAGAGCACGCCGTTGATGTCGCACATCGTGATGTTCTCTCGGGGGATACCGAGCGAGACGTAGAAGCGGGCGGTCGCCGTCGCCGCCGCGCCCGCACCCGCGAAGGTGACTTCGAGCTCCGAGAGCTCCTTGCCGGCGATGTCGACGGCGTTGACGAGCGCGGCCCCGGAGATGATCGCCGTCCCGTGTTGGTCGTCGTGGAAGACGGGGACGTCCATCCGCTCGGAGAGTTCCGACTCGATGGCGAAACACTCGGGGGCCTTGATGTCCTCGAGGTTGACGCCGCCGAACGTCGGCTCCATCGCGGCGACGGCCTCGGTGAACGCGTCGGGGTCCTCGAGGTCGAGTTCGACGTCGAACACGTCGATGTCGGCGAAGCGTTTGAAGAGGACTCCTTTCCCCTCCATGACTGGCTTCGACGCCTGTGCGCCGATGTCGCCGAGGCCCAGGACGGCCGACCCGTTGGAGACGACGCCGACGAGGTTCCCCTTCGCCGTGTACTCGTAGGCCTGCTCGGGGTCGGCGTCGATGTCGCGACACGGCGCGGCCACGCCCGGCGAGTACGCCAGCGACAGGTCTCGTTGCGTGTTCGTCGGTTTGGTCGTCGAGATCTCTACCTTGCCCGGCGGGGCACGCCGGTGGTACTCCCGTGCGTCGTCTTCGAGTGTCATCGGTCTCTCCCTCGTAGCGGAGGTAGGTAGGACCTTTGCTCGACGGTCGAGCGAGCGACAGGTTCGAACGAGCGGTCGCACTCTATCGGCGACAGGACTATAGTAGCTTGTGCAACTGGTCACTCATCCGACCGCACGCCGTCATGCGGTCGGATGAGTGATGACTTGCACTCGTTACTATCTCTGTCCGGCTTGCGGGGTCGGGCTATACAGAGACCTCTCGACGGGAAGGCCCCCGCGGTCGCGGAGTCGGCGTTCGTCTCGGAGCTGTCGTACCTCGTCGGCGACGTCGCTGTCGACGAGCGCGCGAGTCTGTGGCCGTTCACCTGCCTGCGCGGCGACGGCGGTGCGACCGTCGTCGGCCGCGAGACCAACGTCCAGGAGTTCACGATGCTCCACGGCGCGATCCTCGGCGACGAGGTGACCGTCGGCCACACCGTCGTCGTCGACTACGCCACCGTCGAGGACCACTCGCTCGTCGCGTGGGCGAGTGCCGTCCTCCGCGGAGCGACCGTGGAGTCGAACAGCATCGTCGCCGCCGGCGCGGTCGTCCTGCAGGACCAGACGGTACCGTCGGGCCACGTGGCGTACGGCGCGCCGGCGGAGACCCGACCGCTCACGGACGACCAGCGCGACGAAATCGCCCGCGTCCACGAGCACTACGTCGAACTCGGCCAGCAGTACAAGCAAACCGGACGGTTCGAGTGACGACACCCGTCGCTCCCGCGCGCTCGATGCGATTTGTTCGCACGATGGCGGCGCGATACTGTTACGCGACTACCCGTGTAACGAGCCTCGTCACCCCCCATCGCCCCGCTTCGTTACATTCGCGACGGTGGTCCCTCCAGCGGTGACGGCTGTCGTCCGAACCCCTCGTGCGGTGACACAAGACGGCGTCGCGGCCTCCGGTGTGCCCGCCGAAGGCCGCGCGGGGTGAACGTCGGTGGGTACCTCTGAAAGCTCCGAAAGCGGTCAGTCGCCGTGCTGTGCCTCTGCGGACTGCGTGAACCCCTCGTGCTCGCTCATCTCCTCGACCGAGAGGTGACACGAGAGGTAGTGTCCGGTGCCCGACGCTCTCTCTTCGAGGTCCGGCACGACCGTCTCACACTCCTCGCCGATCTTCTTCGGACACCGCGTCTGGAACGGACAGCCAGACGGCGGATCGATCGGACTCGGGACGCTCCCTTCGAGGAAGATGCGCTCGGAGGTCCGCGTCGGGTCGGCGTGGGGGACGGCAGAGAGGAGACTCTCGGTGTAGGGGTGGAACGGCGCGTCGAACACCTGCGAGACGCTGCCGAACTCCACGATCTTGCCCAGATACATCACGGCGAGTCGGTCACAGATGTGGCGGACGACGCCGATGTTGTGCGAGATGAACAGATAGGACAGGCCGAACTCCGCCTGAATCTCGTTGAGCAGGTTGAGAATCTGCGCCTGCACGCTCACGTCGAGTGCCGAGACAGGTTCGTCGCAGACGATGAGCTTCGGTTCGACTGCGAGCGCGTGCGCGATGGCGATGCGCTGCTGTTGGCCGCCGGAGAACTCGTGGGGGTACTTCTTGGCCGCAGCCGCCGAGAGCCCGACGCGCTCGAGCAGCTCGCGCGTCCGCTGGCGCTTCGCTTCGCCCGTGGCGATGTCGTGTTTCTCCATCGCTCGCCCGACGATCTGGCCGACGGTCTTCCGCGGGTTCAGCGAACTGTGCGGGTCCTGGAACACCATCTGCATCTCACGGCGCAGACTCCGAACCTCGCCGTCGCCCATCTCGTGCATCGGGCGACCCTCGAAGTAGACTTCGCCGCCCGTTGGTTCGAGCAACTTCAGCGCCGTGCGTGCGACGGTGGACTTGCCACACCCGGACTCGCCGACGAGTCCGACCGTCTCGCCGGGGTAGATGTCGAAACTGATGCCGTCGACGGCCTTGACGTGCCGACGTTCCAGTTTCGGTATCCCGCCGTCGCTCCGCGTCAACGAGAGGGTTCCCAACATTCCGTCGCCCGCCGAGAAGTACTTCTCTAAGTTCTCGACCTCGAACAGCGGGTCGCCGCTGCGGTCGATCCGTTTCTCGGCCCGTTCGAGTTCGTCGGGGACGTAGCCCTCGCGCAGGTCGAGTTCGTCCGTCCGGAGACACGCCGCGCGCGACGAGCCGTCTCCCGCCGGTTCGAGCGCCGGGTCGTCGCCGGTTCGACACGCTTCGGTGGCGTGCTCACACCGGGGGGCGAAGTTACAGCCCTGCGGCAGGTCCAGCAGGTCGGGCATCGACCCGTCGAGCGTCGGCAACTCGTCGTACTCCGTGTCCGTCTGCGGGATGGAGTCGATGAGGCCGCGCGTGTAGGGATGTCGAGGGTTGCGGAACAGTTCGTGCATCTCCGCCGTCTCGACGAGGTTGCCCGCGTACATCACGCCGACGTGGTCGCAGGTCTGGGCGACGACGCCGAGGTTGTGCGTGATCATCAGGATCCCCATCCCCTTCTCCTCCTGCAGTTCGTTGAGCAGGTCGAGAATCTTCGCCTGCGTGGTCACGTCGAGCGCCGTCGTCGGCTCGTCGGCGATGATGAGATCCGGCTGGCAGGAGAGCCCGATGGCGATGAGCACGCGCTGGCGCATCCCGCCGGAGAACTCGTGGGGGTAGTCGTCGACGCGTTCGACGGCGTCCGGGATGCCGACGTCGGTCATCGCCTCGATGGCCTGTGCTCTCGCCTCGTCGCGGTCGAGCTCCTGGTGGTGTGTGATGGTCTCGACGATCTGCTCGCCGACCGTGAGGACGGGGTTGAGCGAGGACATCGGGTCCTGCGGGACGAGCGCGATCTTGTTCCCGCGCACCTCGTGGATCTGCTTCTCCGAGTAGGAGAGTAAGTCCTCCCCGTCGAAGATGACCTCGCCGCCGACGATCTCGCCGGGTTTGTCGATGAGTTGGAGCAGCGAGCGTGCGGTGACGCTCTTGCCTGCGCCGGACTCACCGACGAGCCCCATCGTCTCGCCCGCGTCGAGCGTGAACGAGACGTCGTTGGCGGCGACGACGGTACCGCTCTCTGTGCGGAACTGCGTGCGGAGGTTCCGGACCTCCAGCAGGGGCGAACTCGTGGTCTGATTCTGTGAACTCATTCTATCGCGTCCACCTTGGGATCGAGGACGTCACGGAGGCCGTCGCCGAGCATGTTGAAGCCGATGACGGTGATTGCGATGGCGAGACCGGGGAAGATGATCATCCACGGCGCGGACTGCATGAACCCGCGGCCGGTGTCGATCATCAGCCCCCACGACGGCGTCGGCGGCTGTGCTCCGAGGCCGAGGAACGACAGACTCGCCTCCGCGAGCATGGCGAAGGCGATGTTCAGCGACCCCTGGACGAGCAGCGGTGCCGTCGTGTTCGGGAGCACCTCGCTGAAGACGATTCGGGAGTTGCTCTCCCCGCGAGCGACGGCGGACTCGACGTACGCCTCGTTGGTCTCCGAGAGCGTCGCGCTGCGGCCGACGCGTGCGATGTACGGCGTGTAGACGAACGCCAGCGCCAGGATGACGTTGTTCAAGTCGGGGCCGAGGACGACCATCAGCGTCAGTGCGAGCAGGATGGGCGGGAACGACATCGCCGCGTCCATCAGGCGCATGAGCAGTTCGTCGACGAGGCCACCGTAGTACCCGGAGACGACCCCGATGACCGTCCCCACCAGCAACGCCGCGCTGATCGCGCCGAAGCCGACGTACAGGGAGATCCGACTCCCCATGACGACGCGGCTGAAGATGTCGCGGCCGAGGTCGTCGGTACCGAACGGGTGGTCGACCGACGGCGGTTGCGAGCGGTCTTCGACCGACGTCGTGTCGATCTCGTACGGCGCGATGACCGGCGCGAAGACGGCGACGAGGACGAGCGTCACCACGATGGTGAGGCCGATCACCGCCTTCGTGTTGCCGCGGAACTTCCGCACGAAGCGTTCCATCCGTTCTCTGCGGGCGGACGTGATGGAGAACGTCGAGGTCGCCATCAGTCGTCACCTCCGTAGCGGATGCGCGGGTCGAAGTAGCCGTAGAGGAGGTCGGCGGTGAGGTTCGACACCATGTAGATGACCGCGACGACGATGATACAGCCCTGCAGGAGCGGGATGTCCCGACTCTGGATGGCGGTGAGGGTGAGTCGTCCGATGCCCGGCCAGAAGAACACCTCCTCCAAGACGACGACGCCGCCGAAGGCGTAGCTGAACTGGAAGGCGACGACGGTGACGACCGGGATGATGGCGTTCCGGAGCGCGTGCTTCAGCACGACGACGCGCTGGGTCATCCCCTTGGCACGGGCGAGTTTGATGTACTCCTCGCTCAGCACCTCCAGCATCGACGACCGGGTCATCCGCATGATGTAGGCGGTGAGCGCAAAGCCCATCGCCGAGGCCGGCAACACCAGATGTCGGAGCGTCGCGATCGGGTTCTCGGAGGGGGGCACGTAGCCGCCCGTCGGGAAGAGGCCGAACCAGACGGCGAAGACGAGGATGAACACCAGCCCCCAGAGGAAGATGGGGATGGAGATGCCGACGAAGCCGAACATCGACGCGGCGAGGTCCGGCAGTTCGTTCTGCTTGACCGCGGCGACGACGCCGAGCGGCAGCGCGAAGAAGACGGCGATGGCCGTCGCCGACGCCGCCAGCAACAGCGAGCGGCCGAGTTTCTCGGCGATGAGTTGTGCGACCGGTTCGTCGAAGCGGAGCGAGGTTCCCATATCTCCCTGCAGGAGCCCGAACACCCAGTCGACGTACTGGACGTAGAGCGGCTTGTCCAACCCGAGCTGTGCCTGCAGTGCCTGAATGGACTGCTCGGTGGCGTTCGGCCCGAGGATGAGCAACGCCACGTCGCCGGGGAGGACGTTCGTGACGGCGAACGTGATGACCGTCACGAACAGCAGGGTCAACAGCATGAACCCCAGCCGTCGAGCCAGATAGTTGTACATAGACATGTGCGTGTCTCCGAGCTATTCCATCCAGTTGTCCTTGAAGCGAAGCGTCGACCCGTCCGGGGCTCCGATCTTTCCCTTGTAGTTCGTCGCCGACCCGTAGAGGTTCGCCTGCCACCAGAGGAACAGGTGACCGGCGCGCTCCTCGTGGAGAATCTCCGTCGCCTCGTGGTAGCGCTCGACGCGCTTGTCCTCGTCGTACATGTGTCTGGCCTCTTCGACCAGTTTGTTGTACTCCTCGTTCTCCCAGCCGGTGAAGAAGAACGCGCCGTCCGGGTGGAGGAACTTGTAGAACGACACGTCGGGGTAGTAGAGCGCGAGATAGCTCGACGTCGTCGCCTCGAAGTTCTGCTTCGAGTAGACGTCCGAGAGCCACGTACTCCACGTGATCTGCTGGATGTTCAGTTCGATGCCGGCGTCCGAGGCCTGGTCGGCGATGACCTTCGCGCCCTGCACCTGGTTGGGGTACGACTGCGGAATCTTGAACGAGACCGAGAAGCCGTCGGAGAGACCGGCCTTGTCGAGGTGCTCCTGTGCCTTGTCGAGGTTACGTGGCCGTGGTTGGATGTCGGGGTGTTCCCACGGACTGTCGGGTGCGGCGGGCGTCGCCGTCGCCTGTCCCGTGCCGTAGAGTGCCGCCTCGGTGATCTGCGCTTTGTCGAGGGCGTAGTCGAGCGCGAGACGCGCGTCCTTGTTGTCGAACGGCGCTTTGTTGCAGTTCAACCCGAGGTAGACGAGCGCCTTCGGGAACTGCTTCTCGAAGCGGATGTTCGACGCGTTCTTGACCGACTCGACGTCTTTCGGCGGGATGCCGTTGATGAAGTCGTACTCGCCGGCGCGGAACGACTGGAGGCGGACGCTCGGGTCCGAGATCTCGCTCTTGACGATCTTGTCGAGGAACGGACCGCTCTCCTCGCTGGCGTCCCAGTAGTCCTCGAACTTCGTCATGGTGAACGACGTCTCGATCTCGCGGCTCTCGAACTGGTAGGGGCCGGTTCCGATCGGTTCTGCGACCTTCTGCTCGGACGTCTGTTCCTTGGGGAGGATGTGCATCTCGCCCGTCGCCATCCGGGAGAGGAACGGCGCGAACGGTTTCGAGAGGTTGACGACGAACGTGTAGTCGTCGGGCGTCTCCATCGAGTCGACGAACTCGAAGAAGCCGGTGGCGAGGAACTCGCCGTTGGCGATGCGCTCGTAGGACGCGAGCACGTCCGCCGAGGTCATCTCCTTGCCGTTGTGGAACGTCACGCCCTCCTGGAGCGTGAAGGTGAGCGTCGTGTTGTCCTCGGAGGTCGTCCACTCCTTCGCGAGATGCGGGTTCAGCGAGTAGTCGAAGTCGAGTTGGATGAGCGGTTCGGTGATGTTCTCGAGTACACGGTTGGTCGCGGCTGCGCTCTCGAGATGGGGGTCGAGCCCCTGCACCGGGACGGCACCGCCCCACCGGAGCGTCCCGCCGGAGGTTGGCGTCCCGCTCGACCCGTCACCGGTACTTCCACCGCTGTCTCCGCCACTGTCCGACCCGCCGTCGCCGCCCGTACACCCGGCGAGCGCGACTGGCACACCTGCGGCCGTCGCGGCGAGGAACTTACGACGGTCGAGCGTCGGCCGCCCAGACGAAGAACGAGACAGGTCGTTCTCACTGGGACCGCTATTGCTATCCCGTGACATACGACTACGGTCCCGGTTATCACTGATAAAACTTCTGGTAGTGTTTGACACACTACCACGACTCGATTCTAGGTTCCTAATATCGACGGCGGCCGCTAGGGTACACATCCGACGAAAACAGTCAAGTAGTGGGTTGGGAAATCATGGCGTAGTCAGCATGCAGGTGAGCCAGCGCCGTCTCCGCAGAGACATCGAAGCGAACGCCGAGTTCGGGAAACTCGCGGTCGAGGAGGGCCACGGCCGGACCGTCCTCACCGGAACCGAGGCGGACCGACGGGCCCGCGAACAGTTCTGTGAGCGACTGCGCGACGCCGGACTCGCCGTCCGCGTCGACGCCGTCGGCAACGTCGTCGGCCGGTGGGACCCCGACAGTGCCGACTCGACGGCCGACGCGGTCGCCGCCGGGAGTCACCTCGACTCCGTCCCCGAAGGTGGGATCTTCGACGGGCCGCTCGGCGTCTACGCCGCACTGGAGAGCGTCCGCGCCATGCAGGACGCGGGAGTCGAACCGACGCGCCCGGTCGAAGTCGTCTGTCTGACCGAGGAGGAGGGCCAACGGTTCGACGGCGGCCTGCTCGGGTCGGCCGTCGCGGCCGGTGAGCTGACCGTCGACGCGGCGCTCGCACTCGAAGACGCCGACGGCGTCACGCTCGAAACGGCACTCGCCGACGTCGGCTTCCGCGGCGAGGGCGTCGTCGACGCCAGCGAGTGGGCCGCGTGGCTCGAACTCCACGTCGAACAGAGCGAACGACTGGAGGACGCCGACGTCCCCGCGGGCGTGGTGACGACTATCACCGGACTGACGCGCTGTGCCGTCGAGTTCGTCGGCGAGGCCAACCACGCCGGATCCACGCTGATGGACGACCGGTCGGACGCGCTCGCGGCCGCCAGCGAGTTCGTCCTCGACGTCGAGGCCGCCGCGAACGACGTCGTCCAGTCTACCTCCGAGACGGCCGTCGGCACCGTCGGGTGGACGGACGTCCGGCCGAACGCGCCGAACGTCATCGCCGGGAAGACGGAGCTCACCGTCGACGTCCGCGACGTCGAGGCCGACTCCATCGAGACTATCGTCGAGCGCGCACGGACCAGTCTCGACCGGATCGAGTCGAAGCGCGACGTCGACACCGGGTTCGAGCGCCCCTGGAACCGTGCGCCGGTCCCGATGAGCGAGCGGTGTCGCGACGCCATGCACGCCGCCGGCGCGGAGGCGGACGTCGGGACGATGGACCTCCACTCCGGCGCGGCACACGACACGATGAACATCGCGAAGGTGACGGACGCCGGTCTCCTGTTCGCACCCTCACGAGACGGCATCTCGCACAACCCTCGAGAGTGGACCGACTGGGAGGACTGCGCGGCGGCGACGAACGTTCTCGCTGGCGCGCTCGCGACACTCGCCACCGAGTGAGTCGAGCGGTGTTCTCGAACGCGACGAACGACACCGTTCGACGAAATCGGCCGACTCGACGTACTTGCTGTGGTATCTCGGCGGAGAGACAGCCGTTCGGCTCTCTCCCTCTCTCGGGCGAAGACCCTTCCGTGTGCCACGTTCGGCGCTGTCGACCCGTGTCTCGATCTAACCTGCAGCGTGTCGCAGTGGAGAACGCCGTCTCTTCGGCGTCGGAGTCGGCGTCCACTCCTGGTAACGCAACTTCCGACCACGCCAGATCGGTCTCGACCCTCCGTCGGGGTGTTCGAGAAGCCGATGCATCTCTCCCCTATTTGCACCAAACGAGAACACAGTCTGAAACTGACTAGCTGGATACGACCGATAGAGGCCTCGAATCAGCGCATTCGAGACCAACCAGTTGCAGGTGATTCTCTCAGCGGCCGTTTCGAGAGTTCTCAGGGTAGTTTCTCCGGTACTCACAATCTGTGCATCAAATACGAACAGATAAAGTGACTCACTCGGTAGGTGTGGTATGGCAGACCGCACGACCACCGACTCGCCGCGGTTGTTGAAGACCGTCTCACGCTCGCTCGACGTCGTCCGTGCGCTCGAAGAACTCGACGGTGCCCGCGTGACCGAACTCGCCGACCACCTCGGGCTGTCGAAGAGCGCCGTCTACAACCACCTGATGACGTTGCAGGACAACAAGTTCGTGGTCAAGGAGGGGAACACGTACTCGCTGTCGCTGCAGTTCCTGCTCATGGGGGAGTACGTCCGCAACCAACACCAACTCTACCGACTCGGCAAGTCGGAACTCGAAAATCTGGCCGAGGAGACGGGCGAGTACGCCCACCTCTCGACGGAACAACACGGTCTCGGGGTGAACCTCTACAAGGTTCGGGGCGAGAAGGCGGTCGGCAGCGACTACCAGACGAGCAAACTCCAGAAACCCGACTACCTACACTTCTCTGCGACCGGCAAGTCGATCCTCGCTCACCTCCCCGAGGACCGCGTCGACGACATCGTCGACCGATACGGACTCGTCCGGAAGACGGCCAACACCATCACCGACCGCGACGAGCTGTTCGAGGAACTCGAGTGCATCCGCGATCGGGGGTACGCGTACAACGACGAGGAGGAGATAGAGGGGTTGCAGGCCGTCGGTGCACCGGTGTTGAACCGTCACGGCAGCGTCCTCGGATCGATCTCGGTCTCCGGGCCACGCCGGCGGATGAAAGAAGAGGAGTACCACGAGCTGATCGTCGAGAAGGTGACGAACACGGCCAACGTCATCGAGGTCAACGTCAACATGTCCGAGAGCGGGTCGGACCTCCCGGACTTCGTCTGAGGAGCGCCGCTCGTGTTCGGCGTTACACACATAGCACTGTCAGTGCCTCGGGATCGTCGATCCGGAGAAAGCGCTACAGTACGCTTAGCAGGTTGCTAACGGGCTGTGTGCCGACCGACGGTCGGGGTCTGACCGTCGACCGGGATCGCTAACGCGTGCGTCGGCGGTCGGGACGCGTCCGCTCAGGCGTTGTTCATCCGGGTCGTCTCGGTCTCGCCACAGACCGAACACTCGCTCACGCGGTACGGCTCACGCGAGAACGAGCGGCTCTTGTCGTCCGGACCGTCGTTCTCCTCCATGATCTGGAGTCGAACCTGGTGCTCTGTGTCCTCGCCGCAACCGGGACACGATTCGACGAGTTGCACGTGGTGGGGTTTCTTGGCGGCCATCGTCTTCACTCCCTGCTTGGGGCCGGACGGGTATCACTATAGAGCTGTTAATACCGCCGTCGAGGGACGTTTTCACACCGAATAACCCCGACAACGGTCTGCAACTGACCGTCTCACTCCGTGTCGTGTTCCTCGAAGGCCGACCCGGCGTCGGCAGCGAGGTCCCTCGCTTCGATGTGCGAGTAATGCTCCCGTACCATCGACTCGGAGTTGTCGAGCAGTCGGGCGGCCGCCGTGAACCCGCGCTGTCGGACCATCACCTCGCCGACGCCACGACGCCCGCCGTGCGGGGCGAGATAGCCGTGTCTGTCGTCGAGCGTGAGGTCGGCCGCCTCGCAGAGTCGACGCATCGTCCGCCGTGCGCCGTCGGTCGTGATCGAGGGTGGTGGCAGGTCGTACTCCGGAGCGCGTCGAAGACGTCGGCGTGTCCGGACAGTCCGTCGACGTACGCCTCGACGGCCGACTCGCTCCAGTCGTGGTCGTCGGCGAGCCCCGTCCGGATCGTCGCGTAGAGCTTCGGGTAGTGAAACGTCGGGAACACCGGCCAGTCCGGTCGCGGGTCGAGTACCCGACGATACCGCTCGACTGCGGCGACCGCCTGCGTCGGGAGCGATCGGTCCGACCACCGTTGCTTCTTCGAGAACACCGTCATCGTGTTGTCGGCCAACGAGACGTCGCGCCAGCGAAGCCCCGTTCGGCGGTCGTCTTTCGGGTCGGCGACGAGTTCGCCGCCGCGGACGCCCGAGTAACAGAGCACGTACACGAGCGCGCGGTCCCGGTAGGGCCGCACCGCCTCGAAGAGGTCCTCGCCCTCGTCGAGTGCGTCGAGCGCGTCGTCGACCGCCCGGTCGACGTGACGGGTGATCCGCCGGCGGTGGTCGTCGGTCCACGCCTGCTGGTCGCCGGACCGCCGCCCGTCGTTCTCGGGCAGCGGTTCCTTCGCGACGTTCTGCTGGGCCGGGTTCCGGTCGAGATACCCCTCCCGGACGCACCACCCGACGTAGGCGCTCACCTGCGCGTAGTAGGTGAGCACCGTTCCGGCCGCGAGTTCGCGTCGCTGGAGCGGGTCGTCCGACGTCGGGTCGTGGATGGTCAGCGCGCGGGCGAACCGGCGGAGCGTCGGCGCGTCGAGGTCGTCGAAGGTGACCGGCGACCCCCCGTCGCGGGCGAGCCACTCGAGGAAGTCCCGGACGACGCGCTCGCAGTTCCGACGGTAGTTGCCGCTCTCGGCTCCACCCTTCGCCTTCGAGCGGAGAAACGCCTCCAGCGGGTCGACGACGGGAGTGTCTCTCGACTCGGCGGTCATTCCTCGTCGGGCACCGTCCAGAACGGCGGGGTCGTCTCGTAGTGGTTCGAGTCGGGGTCCTCGTCGGCGTGGGCGTAGAGCGCGTCGTGGGCGTGGCGATAGAGCTCCTCCGCGTCCGTCACGTCGGGGTCCTCGTCGGCCGAGTCGTAGACGAGTTGCCACTCCTCGTCGTAGTGGAGCGCGAGGAGGCCGCGGCCGGTGATGTTGACGAGCAGCTGGTAGGCCATCTGTTCGCCGTCGTAGCTGCCGCGGACGGCGACGCACTGTTCGATGCCGTCGAGCTCTTCGAGTTCGTCGGCGAGGTCGGCTTCGACCGCCCTGTCCGGCAGCGTGTCGACGAACCGCTGGCTCATCGCGTCACCTCGGGCGCGGTGTCCGTGGCAGCGCTGGGCGTCGAAACCGGAGAACGTGTGGTGGTCATCGTCTGTCTGTGGCCGACGGCGGCGACCCACTAAAAACTACTCTTGACTATCGGAGTAATCAAGAGTAATCGTCGAAGCGACGGATCGACGTCGCTGAACGCTATCACTCGTGAATCCGGTGGGTTCGCGCGTTCATAAATTAAATAACGGTATATAAATTTGGTCGGTACGGCTGACGACAGTCCCGAGTAACCGGACGTTATCCCGACGACTCTCCGGTGAGAAGGCGACGCCCTCAGGCGCTCGCACCCGTCTCGTCGTCCGAGAGATACGACATCGCCTCGGCGTCGCTCACCTGCCGGAAGTCGTCGTAGAACGCCCCGACCGCACCGAAATACTGCGGCGTCTCGACGCAGACGACCTCGTCGGCCTCGTCTTCCAGTTTGAGGACCGTGTCCGGCGGGGCGACCGGAACCGCGAGGATCGTCCTCTTCGCCCCGGCGTCGCGCACCTGGCGGAGACAGGCGATGGTGGTCGCCCCCGTCGCGACGCCGTCGTCGACGACGAGGACGCGCTTCCCCGCGAGGTCGAGCGGGGGACGGTCGCGTCGGTACCGTTCGAGTTTGTCGGCGGCGGCCTCGGCCTCCTCCGCGCGCTTTCGCTCGACGTACTCGTCGCCGACACCCAGCGAGTCGATGATCGAGTCGTTCAGCCAGACGGTGCCGTCGCTGGCGACGGCGCCGATGGCGAGTTCGGGGTTCGACGGCGCGCCGATCTTCCGGGCGGCGACGACGTCGAGCGGGACGTCGAGTGCGTCGGCGACGGCACGGCCGATGGGGAGGCCGCCCCGCGGGACGGCGAGGACGACGTCCGCCTCGACGCCCTTCTCCCGGAGGAGCGATGCGAGTCTACTGCCTGCGTCGGTTCGGTTTCGGAACATAATGGAGCTGTCGTCGGCCTCGCGCGGGTCGTGAGCGCCGACGTCGACACCGGAGAGACGTGCGTCATCACGAATAAGATTTCGTGGGTCGGGACGTCTCGGCCCCACGGCCGACGGCCCACCTCGCCCGCACATAGCTATTTGCCGCTGTCGGACGTTATACACGATGCGATGACAGCCGTCAAAATCATCAAAGTCCTGGGTACCTCCACCGAATCGTGGGAAGACGCCGCGCGCGAAGCGGTCGCGCAGGCGGCGGAGACAGTCCAAGACATCCACGGTATCGAAGTCGAAGACTGGACCGCGACGGTCGAAGACGGACAGATCACCGAGTACAAGGCGACCGTCGAACTCGCCTTCCCCGTCACCCACGAGTGAGATCGCTCCATGACCCTCGAGAGACTCGCCAGAACCGACGTCGTCACCGTCGGCGCTGACGCCCCCATCGACGAGATCGTCGAGACGATGCGGACGTACAACGTCGGGTCGGTCGTCGTCGTCGACGGCGAGAGCCCCCGCGGCATCGTCACCGACCGCGATCTTGTCCTCTACGCGATGGACGGCGAGGAGTCGCTGACCGCACGGAACGTGATGGCGGAGGACCTGTTCACCGTCGACGTCGACTCCGACGTCTTCACGGTCATCAGCGAGATGTACGAACGGAAGGTCCGTCGGGTGCCGGTGCTCGAGAACGGGAGCCTCGTCGGCATCGTCACGCTGGACGACTTCGTCGGGCTGCTCGCCGCCGAACTGGAGAAGCTGGCCGCCATCATCGAGGCGGAGTCGCCACGGCAGTGAGCGACCGGTTCGGCCGAGCGACCCTCACTCGCCCGAGGGCGAACGGGTCGAGCTACCGGTGGGAGAGCAGCTCGTCGAAGTCGACGCCGACGACCTCGAGCTGCTCGCGGTAGCGGTTGCGGATGGTGACTTCGGTCACCTGCGCGACCTTCGCGATCTCCCGCTGGGTCCGCTTCTCGTTGCAGAGCAACGCGGCCGTGTAGATGGCGGCGGCGGCGAACCCCGTCGGCGACTTCCCGGAGTGTAACCCCTCGGCCGTCGTCCGCTCGACGATCGTCGACGCGCGCTGTTGGACGTCCTCGCTGAGGTCGAGCTCCGAACAGAACCGCGGGAGGTACTGCTTCGGGTCGACCGGCGGCATGTCGAGTCCCAGTTCGTGGGCGATGTACCGGTAGGTGCGGCCGATCTCCCGCCGTTCGACGCGGGCGACCGACGACACCTCCTCGAGGCTTCGCGGGATTCCCTCCTGCCGGCAGGCGATGTAGAGCGCGCTCGTGGCGACGCCTTCGATGGACCGCCCGCGGATGAGGTCGGTGTCGAGCGCCCGTCGGTAGATGACGGCTGCGACCTCCCGAACCGACCGCGGCACGCCGAGCGCGGAGGCCATGCGATCGATCTCGCTGAGTGCGAACTGGAGGTTGCGCTCGCCGGCGTCCTTCGTCCGAATGCGCTCCTGCCACTTCCGCAGGCGGTGCATCTGGTTCCGCTTCTCCGAGGAGAGAACGTGTCCCGACGAGTCCTGATTCTTCCAGTCGATGGTCGTCGTCAGCCCCTTATCGTGCATCGTCCGCGTGACCGGTGCGCCCACGCGCGACTTCGACTGTCGCTCCGAGTGGTCGAACGCCCGCCACTCGGGGCCGTGGTCGACGACGTTGTCGTCGACGACGAGTCCGCAGTCGTCACACACGAGCTCGCCACGGTCCGGACTCCTGACGAGCGCGGTCGACTGGCACTCCGGACACTGGTTCTTCTCCGACGGTTCGGCCGCTGTCTCCCGCGCTGTCCCTCGTTCGGCCGTGTTCTGATTTGCACCCATGGTCCTTCCCTTACTCTTATCGGGGAACACGTATCCTCAAGAAACGTGCATCTAGATGCCTAGAGTAGTGGTAACGTGACACAATACTCAAGAAACACGAACTATCTCGTCGCGCTCTGCCGGGCAAGCGACGACGGGGGCGTCGTCGTCGATGCAGTCACCGATGCGGTCTCCGAGTTCCACTCGCCAGCGACGGCGAGTGCGGGATCGAACGGACGAAACAGAACGTTTCTGGAGTCTGTCACACCCGAAAGACCGTTACCTATTCTGCACCGTTCTCGTTCCCGCGGAGTAGACTGTCTATCCGGATAACAATATCACGTCTAAGCCAACATTTATTTACTGCTGACCGCAGAA
This sequence comes from Halogranum roseipondis, assembly GCF_059695585.1. Lineage (NCBI taxonomy): Archaea > Methanobacteriati > Methanobacteriota > Halobacteria > Halobacteriales > Haloferacaceae > Halogranum > Halogranum roseipondis. The sequence goes on along the minus strand of NZ_JBUEED010000006.1, from coordinate 203,586 downwards.
CCGCCGACTATGTCTCACGATCGTCGAACGGGGGCGGGCGGGCGGGTCGGCGACGCCACGGGAAACCGGTTGTTAACCCGTGTCACGCGCCGGCGGGTTCGGGGAGGTGACCGCGAGTAGATGACAGATCGGCGTGTCAGTCGGCGGTCGCTCCTCTCGGCGGGTGCCGCGGCCGGCCTCGCGGTCGTGGGGTCGGGAGCGCTCCGAACCGTCGGCACCGACCGGGCCGATCGCTCCGGGTCGGTCGGCGGCGACTGCTGTGAGGACTGTTCGAGCACTCGGGCCGAACTGCAGTCCGACGGCGTCGAGGCGAGCGACGAGGGTGGCAACCACTGGCTCGCCTTCGGGTGGACGAAACACGGAGCGGGGTTCGGGCGCTACGAGTCGACGCTGCGCGTCCCCTGCGTCCCCCCGGTCCACGACGAGCGGGTCGTCTTCTTCTACTTTCCGGCGTTCCAGAGTTACAGCGACGACAGCGACGACGCCGACGGCTACATCCTCCAGCCCGTGTTGGCGTGGAACTGGGGCGGCTCCGGACGGTGGGAGATCGGCACCTGGAGCGGGTCGTCGAGCCACGGGTTCGAACACTCGAAGTTAGTCCCGGTCTCACCGGGAGACCGACTCCGCGCGGTCATCCAGCGTCCGGACTCGCTGCCCGGTCGGTGGTATCTCGAGATGCGGAACCGGACGACCGGCGACGTGGCGGTCAGCCGCTCGCATCGACTCGACCAGCGGTTCAGATACGCGTATCTCACGCTGGAGGCCAACCGCGCCTACGACCCCGGGAACTGCGGCTTCCTCCCCGGCGGGACGATGTTCGAGGACATCACGCTCACCGACTGGCACGGCGACCGCGTCTCGCCCGACTGGCACCGTCGGTACGACGACTCGTTCGACTGCGATCTCGCGGTCGACGTCCGCAGTACCGACTACGTCGCCATCGACACCGCGAGCGAGCAGTCCGGCGAGACGGGGACGACGACCGACTGGCCCGTCGGGATCGATCTCCCATCGTGGGTTCGGCAGTGGTGAAAAAGGTGTTCAGAGGACGCGTCTCTCCTCGGCGACGACCGTCGACCCCTCGTCGGACTCGACGACCGTCTCGACTCTGATCACACCGTCGTTCGAGCGGATCTGGAGGGCCTCTCCGTACCCGACCTGCATGCGCTTCGTCGTGGTGTATCGGTCGCCGGCGTCGATCCGACCGACGCGGTCGGTGTCGGCCCACACGACCTCGTCGCCGGCGTACACCGTCGTGGACACGTCGACGTTCGTCAGTGCGGTCGACCCGTCGTTGTGGAGGTGGGCAGTCACGTCGCGGCACGTCGATCCGCAGGCGGCGACGCGACCGACGCGCAGTCGGACGCTCGGGTCCGTCTCGGCGTCGGGTCGAACAGTGGGCGACTCAGCAGTGGGCGACTCGGTCGACGGCGCATCGAGTGCGACGGATTCGACCGATTTCGACGGCGTGGGAGTGCGTTCGAGGCTGTCGGTGGCCGTCGAGTCGCCCTCGACGGACGTCGCGAGACGGTCGGTGGGCGTCGACTTACTGTCAGTGAGTGTCGAGCGACTGTCGAGGGGAGTCGAGACCGGTACGTCCGAGAGACCGTTCGCTGTCGTCGGGGTGAGTCCGTACTCGAGACCGACGGTTCCGAGGAGGGCGATGACGACGACGAGAACGAAAACTGTGTGTGAGGGGTTCATGAGGTGGTGGAGAGCGGCAGTGTCGGCATCGGCGTCCAACTGGCGTTGTCGCTCTCGGATCGGGACACGAGAGGAATCGTGTCACGTACCCGTACTTGCAGACACTCACCTGCGACGACCGGAACCGCGGCACTGCCATGGTTGCGGTACGGTGCTGAAACCGCAGGTATCGGGACCGTCAGATCCGAACGGTCGTCCGACGAGGACGGTTCAGCGTGTGGTAAGACCCTTGCCGTGAGCAAATACTTTCTCCCGGTCAGATCGCGACGCCGGCGACGAGCGCGAGCAGGAATCCCAGCACGAGCCCGATGGTGACGAGGACGACGACGACAGTCGGATCGAGGTCACCGAGACGGTCGAGCGGCGCGTCGGAGCGCCGTTGGTGGACGTACGGACCGAACCGGTACAGCTCCGGACCGGGAGCGACGGTGCCGGCGTCGGAGTCGTACTCAATGACACCCCGTTCGTCGAGTTTCGGCAGGTGGTTCTGCTGCAGCGAGACGTAGACGCTCTTGTAGATGTCGCTGGGGTCGGCGTCCTCGCGCTCGCTCGTCACCGCGGCCGTCTGGCGGGCGAGTTCGCTCAACATCATCGACTCGTTCTCGGACAACAGGATGTTGATGACGGCCCGACGCCGGCTGTTCCCGATGAGCCGGTAGACGTCGTTCTCGGTTAACACTGGATCTGAAGGCACTACTGTCGTCTCATTGGTGTTCATTCGCGGGTTCTCTCCATCGCCGGACGACGACGGACGGCTGGCTGTCCTCTCACCATGTGATAGACCCTCAGGGAATAAATCGTTGGCGGGGACAAACAGGAGATTTCTCGGGAGTCGTCGTCGCCGGACGGACCGCTCGTCGCACCCGGATAGAAAGTATATGCCGCTGCCGACGCGATATCCGTCCGAGAGAGGCGTCGATAGATGAATGCCGCGAACCGCGGCCGCTGGGTCGCTCCGGACGGCCGTGAGTGGTCCGACCTACTGCTCCAACTCGCGCTCGACCGTGGCGAGCTCGAGCTGCTCATCCGATCTGCGGAGGCGTACGTCGTCCGAACGTGCGACGGCGAACTCCTCCATCTCGTCCTCGTGTCGTACCAGACGGCCGACCAGGGCGAGTAGCCGTCCGTGACCGTGTCGGCGACGACGAGACGCGGTGACGAGACGGGGAGAGCATCGGTACTGCGTCGACTGTACCACCTCAACATAGGTTTATTCTCACAGCGCACGTCTCTGCTAGTTGAATCTCGGCGAGGGGTTCTGTCTCTCAGCAACCAGATCGTCTGAGGGGACAGTGAACTCCGTCGCCGGCAGCCACTCCACTCATGAACGCCGGGAGCCAGCAGCTAGCCGTCGTTGCGGTCGTCCTGATCACGCTCGTCAGCGGGGTCGCCGACGCCAGTGTCGCGACCTCGCCGGACGAGCGGATCGACCATCCCGTGGTGTCAGAGCTGTCGACGACGAACGTCAGTCGGACAAACGCACTCGCCGTCGGACCGAACGCGGCGGTCGGGCTGACGCTTCGAGCGAACGAACTCGACGACCGACTCGCCACGCTGGCCCACGGAGAACGACTCGCCGCCACCACCTCGGAGAACGAAACGGCCGTACTGGCGGCCGAACTACGCACGATACGACGCGCGACCACCCGTCTCGCGACTCGACAGACGGACGTCCTCGAACAGCACGTCCGTCGCAACGCGACGACGAGAGACCTCGTCTTCGAACTCGCCGCCGTCGACAGTTCCGCTCGTCGACTCGAGAGCCAGCGCGCCGCCGCCGCCGCCCGCCTCGACGATCTCTCGGCGGTAGGCGTAGACACGCGGGAACTCCGTGCCGACCTGATGGCGCTGCAGGGGCCCGTCCGGGCGCGGGTCGCCGCGATAGCGGTCGGGACGGTCGACGAAGCGTCAGTCAGCGTCGAGACGACGCGGGACAGCGTCGCGCTCGGCGTCCACACCGACGACCGGACGGTCGTCGAACGCTACCGTGCGGACTATCTCGACGCCCCGACCGACGAGCCGGCGACCATCGAAGGAGTGACCGAGCTCGTCGCGACCAACTACCCCGCCGAGTGGACGAACCGGACGGGGTACACGATCCGCCGCATCGACGCCGACCTTCTCTACGTCGAGGTCGAGTACACCGACGGCGTCGTCGTCGCGTACGTCGACCGGACGACGGGGATCGTCTTCAAAGAGTTCCACTACGGTCCCCGTTCGGACGAATCGGATCCGCTCGACCGCCTCCGACGCCGAGACTGACCGTCCGCCGTGGGATTCTGCTGCGGTGGACGTTCCGTGACAACCGTATTGTTGTAACGGGCACACGTTCGGCCACGAACGGAGAGTCCACTCCCGGGACAGATCGGCCGCTACGACTCGTCTTCGTCGGCTGTGTCGTCTCCATCCGTCGCGTCGTCTCCGTCGGTGTCCGTCGGCTCTCGTGACGTCTCTTCCGACGCCCGTACCGTCGCGCGGAGCTCCTCCCAGTCGATCGCTTCTCCGTCGGTCTCTCGGTCGCTCGTGGCCGCGGCTCCGTCGACCGTCGGCGCGTCTGCTGCAGGTGGAGCGGGTCGCTCCGGCGGCGCGGCGAAGTCGACGACGACCAGCGCCTCGGTCTCGTAGACGCGCGCGCCGAGCGACCCGTACCGACTGGCGCGCCAGTTGTTGGGCGCGACGAGGTAGCGGACGTCGTACTCCTCGACGACCGCCTCGGCGGCCGCGAGGTTCTCCGGCGTCGCCCCCTCCGTCCGCACGCGTTCGAGCGCGATGAACGCCTCGCGCTCAGCGGCCTCTTCGGGGCGATACGAGCCGGAGGCCGGCGTCGGCGTCAGCCCGTCTTGACCTGTCAGCGCCTTTACCCACGGGACGACGGCGAACGGACCGGCGACGCGCCCCTCGAACGGTTGCTGACCGTCGACCCACCGGACGATCTCCGAGATCGACTCCTGATCGTCGATCGCGTAGTACGACCGTGCGTCGTCGTAGAACGACAGCGACGCCGCGAACGCCGGCGTGACGACGAGACAGAGCAGCACCGCCACCGCCGCACCCGTCGACGACAGGCCGGGGAGGCGTAGCTCCCACTCCGTCCCCGCAGTTCGTTGGACGAACAGTCTGGCGAGCGTGTCGACGTACACCGCGAAGACGACCGCCATCGGCGCGGCGAGATAGTACGTGATGCGGGCGAGTTCGGTCCGGACCGAGGGGAGTACGGTGACGACTGCGGCGAGGACGATGCCGCCGACGAACCAGCCCAACGAGAGGCCGCCGACCGCCAGCGGCCCCAGCCGTCGCATCGCCGTCGACTCGTCGGTGGGTCTCGTCGCCTCGTCGTCGAGCGTCGCCCGGAGAAAGAGGATCGGCAGCCCCGCGACGGCGGCGGCGAACGCGAGGAACATCGGCGGGTTCCGCAGCAGCATCTGCCAGATGACGGCGATGCTGTGCCCGCCGGTACTCTCGGTGTAGGTGACGAAGATGTCCCACAGACTCGCCACGTAGAGGAGGAACACCGCCGAGGGGAGTGCGACGTCGGCGAGCGTCCGCGTGAGCACCCCCCGGTCGCGCGTCGCGACGGCGAGTCCGAGGCCCGCACAGCCGAGCGTGGCGACGAAGACGGGCGAACTCGGCGGGTGGGCGAACAGGCCGAGTGCGACGACGACGCCGAAGGCGACCCGGTCGCGTCGCGCTTCGGTCCGACGGGCACGGGCGAGTGCGCCGACGGCGAGCGTGAGCAAGCCGACGGCGACGAGGTTCGGGATACCGCCCCACGAGATGAGATCGAAGTAGAGGTACTGGCCGAAGCTCACGGTCACGTACGACGCGAGCGCGACGCGCCGGGAGAACAGCTCCTGTGCGGTGACGTAGACCGCCGCCGTCGCGCCGAGATACGCGCCGAGCGTCCACAGTTTGGCCGCGAGGATGGGCGCGCCGACGACGACGAGCACGAGCGCCAAGAGGAGGATCGACACCGGGTGGGTGGCGAACTGCCCCGGCAGTTCCGACGCCGGCATCTGCAGCCCCGCGTAGTAGCGCGCCCGCAGCAGCCAGTGTTTCGAGTCGTTCGGTGGAAACGTCGACGCGAACAGTCGACTGCCGACGAGCCACGCGTTGAGGAGCGTCACCGCAGCGAGCGCGGCGACCGTCCGGTAGTCGCCGGCGGTCGCGGTCCGTCCGAACAGGCGGGTGAACAGCCGGTCCGACAGCATCGACCCGCTCACGCCGTCGTCACCTCCTGTCGACCGGAGAGATACAGCGTCGCGCCGACGGCGGCGACGACCAAGGAGAGCCCGAAGTTGGTCACGCTGATCGCGAGCGCCGCCTCGGGCGGGACGCCGACGTAGCCGAGGAGAAAGACGTAGGCCCCCTCGCGGACGCCGAGTCCCTGCACGGAGATGGGAAGCGCCACCAGCACCGCGACGAGCGGCACCGTCGCCCAGAGGTAGGCGACCGGGACGGTCAGGTCGAGCGCGACGACGAGCGCCCACGTCGAGAGGACGGTGGCGGCGACGGTGCCGAGACTCGCCGCGGCGGCGACGAGGAGCGACCCCGGCCGATCGGCGTAGCCCAAGACCACCGTCCGCCCGGCGGTAGTGAGTCCCCCAGTCGGCACGCGGTCGACGACGACCGCGCCGGCGAGCGCGCCGACCGCTCCGACCAGAAGCACCGCGCCGGCGAGTCGAAGTCCCTCCAGCGCGGACGCCGGGAGGTCGACGGCGAGACTCGCGACCGACGCGACGGCGACGAGCGCGCCCGCGTACAGCGCCTTCTCGGCGACGACCGCCGCGGTCGGCGTCGCCAGCGCGTCGCGTCGCGTCTCCGCCTCGCGCTGGGTCCGGTAGACCCGAGTGGCGTCGCCGACGACGGTCCCCGGGCCGACGAGCGTGAAGAAGCGGCTGACGAGATAGAGCCGGAAGAGCGACCCGAACCCCCGTCGCCGCTCCTCGAACGGCGCGAGCAACGACCGCCAGGCGAGCGTGCTCGCAGCGACGCCGAGGAACTGCAGCGCCAGCGCCACGACGACCCACGACGGGCGGAAGCGACCGACGGTGTCCACGAGCGTCCGCACGTCCAGCGACCGCACGACCACTGCCAGCAGGATGACGGTGACGACGACGCGAGCGACGACCGAGAGGCGGTGACGGGTCGTCACCGAAGGGTCACCTCACCGTGGCCGGTCGCCCGGTCGAGCGCGTCGAGCAGTTTCGAGCCACTGACGCCGCCGAGCGAGACGCCGTGATCGGCGTGTCCGAGCGCGTCGAGCAGCGACTCCACCTTCGTGGCGTAGGCGACGGCGACGAACGGCGTCTCGGCGACGTGGGCGAACAGCATCGCGTGTAGTCGCGTCGCGACGAGCGCGTCGCAGGCGGCGACGACGTCGAGCAGGTCGGGCGCCGTCGCGACCGGCAGCACCGTCCCGCCGCACCGGGCGGCGAGGGCGACGCAGACCCGCTGGTCGCGCTCGATCGGCTCCGTGGGATGCCGGCAGAACGGGAGGTAAACGAGTTGCCAGCCGCGGTCGGCGTACGTCTCGGCGACCACACGGTAGGCGTCGAACAGGCGGTCGGCCGCCGCCGGGTCGGCGACGCGACGGGCCGCGATCGCGAGGACGGGCCGGTCCGGGTCGAGTCCGGCGTCGGCGAGTATCGCTCGACCGTGGGCGGGCGACGTCGACAGCCACGTCGCCGGGTCGTCGACGAGGCGGACGTCCGGCACTCCCCAGCGCGTCAGCGTGTCGAGACTCGCCGGGTCGCGGACGGTGACCGAGTCCGAGCGTCGCAGGGCGGCGACGAGCGGGCGGACGACCCGCTCCGGCGTCGAGTCGTACACCCCCACCGCGGTCCAGTGGACCGGTTTCCCGAGGGCGATCGCCGCGAGGGCGAACAGGGGGAGTTTCGCCGCGTAGGGGCCCATGTACCGCGAGAAGATGCCGCCGCCGCCGATCACGACGCCGTCGACGGCGAGCAAGAGACGGAGGAGTCTCGTCGGCGTCGGGCGGACCGCTCGGAGGTCGACCCCTTCCGGGGGTTCGGTCGCGTGGTCCGCGACGGTCGTCTCGGGGTCGTGGGAGACGACGGTGAGCGTCGTCACCGTCGGTGGGAGCGCCGACAGCAACCCGCGGAGGATCGCCTCGTCGCCGAGGTTGCCGGCACCGTAGCCGCCGACGAGGAGGACGTGACCGTCGACGGCGGGGAACTGGGGGCCGGTGTTCGTACCGTCGACGCTGACCGTCTCTGGCGCGGTGGCTCGAAGGGGAGTGTCTGACATAGCGGACCGTTCTCTCCCGTTACGACGTGTGAGAACCGCATAAACTTGTGGGCGTGCCAACGGGTTATGGGCGTCGCCGACGTAGGTGGAGGGGAGATGCGCATCGCCTACGTCTACGACGCAGTCCACCCGTGGGTCACGGGTGGCGTCCAGCGACGGGTCGCCGAACTCGGTCGGCGACTCGGCGACGACCACGACGTCCACTGGTTCGGAACCCACTCGTGGGACGGGCCGGCCGTCGTCGAGTTCGATGGGATCACGCTCCACGGCGTCGCCCCGCCGACGCCGCTGTACGTCGACGGCCGCCGGTCGGTCCGGCAGGCGCTGTCGTTCACGCGTCACCTCGCACGGCCGCTGGCTGCCGAGCGGTTCGACGTCGTCGACTTCCAGGAGTTCCCCTACCTGCCGGTCGTCCCGTGTAAACTCGCGACGCTCCGCCACGGGACGCCGCTCGTCGTCACCTGGCACGAGCTGTGGGGCGACTACTGGGACGAGTACCTCGGTGTCGCCGGCACTGCCGGGAAACTCGCCGAGCGAGGCGTCGGCGCGCTCGCCGACGCCCACGTCGCCGTCTCACCGCTCACCCGGCGACGCGTCGCCGCGCTCACCGGCGACCCCGTCGAACTCGTCCCGAACGGGATCGACATCGACGCGATCCGAGCGGTACCGGCCGCGAGCGACCGCTACGACGTGGTCTACGCGGGGCGACTCATCCCGGAGAAGAACGTCGCGCTGTTGGTTCGGGCGGTCGCCCGCCTCGCGGCCGACGACCCGGACGTCCGGTGTCGCATCGTCGGCGACGGCCCCGAGCGGCGTCGGATCGAGCGACTCGTCGCGACGCTCGGACTCGACGAACAGGTCGAACTGAGCGGGTTCCTCCCGGACGTCGAGGACGTCTACGCACTGATGAAGGCCGCCGATGTGTACGCGTCTCCCTCGCGACGTGAGGGGTTCGGCATCGGCGCGTTGGAGGCGCAGGCCTGCGGGACGCCCGTCGTCACCGTCGCCGAACCGATGAACGCCGCGGCAGACCTCGTCGACGACGGCGTCACCGGCGTCGTCGCAGACTCTTCGCCGGCAGCGTTCGCGGCGGCGCTCGACGCCGCACGCAATCTCTCGGGGCGAGCGTGTGTCGAGGCGGCGTCGGCGTACGACTGGGACGTCGTCGCGGAGCGGACGCTCGCGAGTTACGAACGAGCAGTCGAAAGTGGGACGGCGCGGCCGCGGCGAGTGGCCTAGCGCCGTTCGAGCGCGGCGACGAACAGCGAGACGGAGACGACGTAGCCGCCGAGCGCGAGCAGGGTCAGTCCGACGAGTCCCGCCGCGGACAGCGTCGTCGGTGCGGTCACGAGCGTGAGCGTGGGGACGAGGCCGACGGCGGCGAGCGTCCCGCCGGCGACGACTCCCCGCTCGACGGTGAACGTGCGGGCGAGCCACTGTATCACCCGCCCGTTCGGTGCTCGGATCGGCCGTCCGGCGGCCCGGACGACGAACGCCATCCCGACGAGGTGGACGCCGCCGAGCAACAGCGTACTGCCGACGAGTACGGTCGCGAGCGTCGCGAGCGGGGCAGCGATCCCCGCGAGGCCGAATCCGAGTACGACGACGCCGAGGGCCACACAGGCGGATCCAGGGGTCGCAAAGAGCGCGCCGGGCGCGTTGACGAGCATGAACTTCACGTGTCGCCAGCCGTCGCGGAAACTCGCGAGCGTCGCCTCGCCCTTGCGGACGTGGTAGGTGATGGGCACCTCGACGATGTGGAGTCCCTTCGCCGTCGCCTCCATGATCATCTCGCTGGCGAACTCCATCCCTTCCGAGCGGAGGTCGAGCCTCTCGAGTGCCTCGCGGGTGAGGATGCGGAACCCGCTGTGGGCGTCGGAGACGTCGCTCCGGTAGAGCAGGTTCAACACAGCCGTCAACCCGGGGTTGCCGAGGTACTGGTGGAGCGGCGGCATCGCACCGGGGAGGATCTCGCCGTCGAACCGACTGCCGAGCACCATGTCGGCGTCCTCCCGCTGGAGTGCGTCGAGGAGGCGAGGGATCTCTTTGAAGTCGTACGTCGTGTCGGCGTCGCCGATGACGATGTACTCGCCGCGGGCGTGTTCGAACGCGTAGCGGTAGGCGTAGCCGTAGCCCCGGCGGTCGGGGGTGACGACCCGCGCACCGAGCGCGCGGGCGATCTCCGGCGTCGCGTCGGTCGAGCTGTCGCTGACGAGAATCTCGCCCGGGACGCCGAGCGCCTCGAACGCCGCGGTCGCGTTCGCGATGCAGTCGGCGATACCGTCGGCCTCGTTCATCGTCGGCATGACGAGCGTCACGACCGGGTCGTCGAGCGTCGTCGCCGGAACGTCCGGTTGCTGTACTGACGTGGGCGTGACGGTCGCCACGCCCACGTCGTTCTCTCGAATCGCTTCGAGACTCTCCTGTGTTGCTGCCATCGTTGGTCCCTCCAGATCGGCGCTCAGTAGTTTGCACCTATCGCTGCGGGTACGCGTCGGAAGACTGGTGTACCGACTGCTCGATACGGGAACCTGAGCGTATCTCTACTGACAACGTGCTGCAGATAAATAGTCGGAGTATCCTTTCGACGAGTTCACGTCTCCCGGTCTGCGCCGTCGACGGCGGTAAAATCGGGTGAACTGACCCGGTTCGACGGACGCAGTTCGTCTCCCGTCTTCCGGTTTGGCAGTGACTACCCTCCCGTCCGTCGCGAGCGAGGGCAGCGGCCCGAGAACACTCGGGTTTTCGGTGAGGTTTACGGAGGCGGACGGCCGACTACACGGACGAAAACGGACTGTTTTCTCGATAGTTCGGCGCGTACACGACGACGGTAAAAAGGTCTCACGTCCGCGTCTCGCGGGAAGGACGCCTCAGCGGTTGAGGACGAGGGGGTAGGCCGCGCCGAGCGCGATACCGTACACCAGATGTGCGACGAGACTCATCGGGTCGAAGTTCGGCAACGGTGGTGCACCCGCGAACCCGACCGCACCGAGCCACACGGGCATCACGAGCGCCGCCAGCACGACCCACAGCACGACGCCGTAGACCGCACCCAGTGCGGTGCTCCGTCCGATCGACGACGAGTACTGTGGGAGCGCCTTCGCGAGCGCCGCGAAGGCGACGCCGAGAATCGCCGCGTTGGACATGTGGATGATCCACCCGGCGACGCCGCCGGAGAGTCCCCACAGTGCCGGGATCGCACTCTGGACGACGGGAGTCATCAGCACCGAGAGCAGGACTCCCATCAGCGCACCCCCGAACAGACCGCCCACGACGCCGGCCTGCCACGCTCTCCCTTCGACACCCGTCTCTACCGTAGTCTCAGTGACTGACGACATAGCAAGGTATAGTTTCGCACACAACGGCAAAACTATTGCTGGGAGCTCTCCACTCGAAAGAACGTCCGACGCGACTGTCTCGCAGTCTGACGCCGAACGCCTCCGTACGGGTGATGTATATAAATCTACAAGAACGTACAGGGACGTTCACCGTAGGCCTCAAATTACTATACACATCACAGAGACTTACAAAAAGTACTTATAAGACAGGGACAGGTTTGCGAGTGGACAGACCTCCCGAGTCGCCTCCGTCGTGGGGGCGTGCGCGAGACACGACCACACAGTCGACGGGGCAGTCGGCCGGTACGGACCGGGAGGACGACAGAGGCACACATGACAGCAACACAACGAACCAACCGGGCAGTCGGTCTCACACTACTCCTCGTCCTCTCGGTCGTCGGGGGGTCCGTCGCGTTCAGCGGCCTCGTCGCCGCAGAGGAACACGGGAGCGCCGAACTGCCGGAAGACAGTCTCACCGAGCACCGCGGCGACGTCGTCCCCGTCGACGTCGCGTTGAACAACACCACGACCGCCTACGTCTCGGTGACGCACGAGGGCGAGTACGGCGTCCTCGTCGAGGTCGTCGACGGCGACGAGGACGGCCACGTCGGTCTCGAGCTCAACACCCACTACGCGCGCGTCAACGACGTCACGGCCGGCGTCGGCCTGACGGCGGCGAGCGCGGCCGCCGGCGACGAGTACAGCGTCGTCGACGTCACCACACCGCCGGAGACGGGCGACGAACCGCTGCCGACCGGGAGCTACGACGTCGCCGTCGGCGTCGACCTCGACGGCGACGCGCTCGCCGAGGAGCAGGACACGATGACGGTGACGCTCGAAGACGGCAGCCTCGACGGGCTGCGGATTTGGACCGCCCCCTACACCTCGCTGGCGTTCGACACGCGCGAGGAGTTCGTCGAGCGCGTGGGCGCGGGCGGACTCGACACGTATCTCACCGAGGCCACCCACGTCGCCAAGGGCGACTACGCCGTCGTCCAGGTCGACGCCGCGGGCGTCTACGGACAGGTGATGGACCGCCACGACCTCACGGGCGTCGACGAGTTCGGCGAACCGAGCGGCCTCGAACTCCGCATCGAGGAGGCGAACCCGAGCGCGACGGCCGACGAGGTGCGGCGCGTCGACCTGACCGACCGGGACCACGTCCTCGTCACCGACCCGGCCAACGACACGATGTTCCTCCTCGTGAACACGCACGGCGACGCCTTCGACCCCGACGCGGTGTACCGGGCGACGTTCGCGCTCGACGAGCGGAACGCACTGCTGGCCGCCGGCGAGATGGGCGAGACGAACCGCGAGGAACTGTCGGCGACGTTCGCCGTCGCCGACCCCCGCGCGACGCTCGCGACCGACCGGACGTTCTCGCGGACCGCAGCGACCACGATCCGCGGGACGGCGAACGTCGCTCCCGGCAGCGAGCTGACGGTGGCACTCGACGACTCCGGCATCGACGCGCTCCCCGCCAACGAGACGGTCACCGTGAGCGACGACGGCACGTTCGACGCGACGTTCGACCTCACCGGCGTCCCCGTCGGGACGAACGTGACCGCGGCTGTCGTCTGGAACGACGCAGTGATCGGCGAGACGTCCGGCGTCGTCGTCCAGCAGATCGACGACGATTCGGCAGAGGCCGCCGAGTCGACCGACAGTTCGACGCCCGAACCGACACCCGAGTCGACCGACAGTTCGACGCCCGAACCGACACCCGAGTCGACCGACAGTTCGACGACAGCGTCGACGCCGGAACCGACGCCCGAGCCGACACCCGAACCCACGACGACCGACGCGACCGTCGGAGACGGCGACGGCAGTGGTGACGACACCGCAACCGGTGGCGAGTCGGGTGCGGCCTCGCCCGGGTTCGGCGTCGTCGCCGCGGTCGTCGCACTGCTCGGCGCTTCCCTGCTCGCGGCCCGTGCGCGGCAGTGACAGGGAAACGATCAGTTAGGACGGTGGTTGGCAGCCACTACTTATGACGACGGAGCCCAGACATGACCCGTGAACTACAGAGGGCGTGAGTAGATGAGATGGGAACGCCTGGCCGACGTCGGCCTCGCCGTCGCGCTGGTGTTCGCCTTCGGCGTGAGCGCCGCGGCGATGGACTCGGCCGTGACGACCGATCCCAACGACGTCGTCGACCTCGACACGAGTCTGCTCCCGATCGGTTCCGACCAGTTCGGCGAACTGAAGCAGGAAGTCGTCGAACCGACCGCCACCGACGACGACACCGGCGACAGAGAGCAGCGGCGCTCCGGAAGCGGTCAGTCCGACCAGGAGGTCGAACAGGCGCAGGTCGGATCGGGCGACGCCACGGTCGAGTCGGGTGGAGAGAGCGACACGCAGACCGGCACGACGTCGGAGATCGACTGGTTGCAGTGGTTGCTGCGGCATCTCCTCCAGCTCGCGCTGCTCTTGCTCGGTGTGGTCGGGGCCGTCGTGACCGGTGTCCTCGCCGACCGGAACCGAGATCGACTCCGCGAACTCCTGGCTTCGTTGCTCGCGCGACTCGGACTCGCCGCCGACGGCGAGACCGTCACCGAACCGGACGCGTCGGCGCGGCCGGAGTGTTCGAACGAGGTCGCTCGTGCGTGGTACGAGATGGTCTGCTGTCTGGGTCTCGACGGCGAGCGCTCGAAGACGCCCGACGAGTGTGCCGCGCGGGCAGTCGACGCCGGGTACGACCCCGACGCCGTCCGAACCGTCACCGAGGCGTTCCAGTCCGTCCGCTACGGTGGCCACCCCGCGACCGAGGAGCTCGTCGCACAGGTGCGTGCCGCCGCCGAGCACATCCGCGAACGCCACCAGCAACGCCAACACGGACAGGAGTCGTAACCATGCACCGACGAACACTCGCGCGAGCCGCCGTCGGAACCGTCGGCCTGCTCGCCCTCGGCGTGGCGCTGACGGCGACGGTTCCGACCGACGCACTGGACGGCGTCGTCGCGGCCGCGGGCAACGACTACCTGGTCGTCGCGGGCGTCGCAGCCGTCGGCCTCGTCGCCGCACTCGGGCGGTTCTACGCGGGGCGAGCGTCGAACATCGAGCAGGCGACCATGCCCGACCCGGAACGACCGGTGACGGTGCGTCCGCTCGGCGACGAGTTCGACGACGCGCTGTCGAACCCCCGGCTCCACGTCCCGCTCGTCGGGCGCGCAGTTCGGCGACGGCTCTACGCGGACCTGCGCGACGTCGCACTCAGAACGCTTCGTCGAGTGGACCACTGCAGTCGGGCGGAGGCGCTCGCTCACCTCGAGCGAGGCGACTGGACCACCGACGACGCCGCCGCGGCGTTCCTCCGCGAGGACGACCCGCCGACGCCGTCGCTGACGGTCGAACTCGCGTCGCTCCTCCGTGGCGAGCCGTGGTTCCGCGAACGAGCCTGCCGTACGGCCGAGGCACTGCTCACGTTCGCGGAGACGAACGCGAACGGAAACGGGAACGGGAGACGCGCCGAGCGTGTCGGAGCTGCCGACGACGTCGCGAGCGTACGGTCGGGGGGTGACCGATGACGGACCGCGAGACGAACCGCTGGCGGGGCGTCAGTGGACTCGCCTTGCTCGCCGGCGCTGTCGGTCTGCTCGCTGCCCGCCCCACCTTGCTCCTCTTGGGCGTCGTCGGCGTCGTCTTCGCGGTGTACCCGCGAGTGCTCTCGCCGCCGACGCCCGATCTCGAACTGGACCGCCGACTCGCCGACCCGACGCCCGGGTTCGGCGAGGAGGTCGAGGTGACGGTCAGACTCACGAACGTCGGCGCGAAACCGCTCTTCGACCTGCGAGTCGTCGACGGCGTTCCGGCCACGCTGACGGTCACGGACGGGTCCGCCCGGTACGGGACGGCGCTCAGACCGGGTGAGACGGCGCGGTTCAGCTACAGCGTCGAGGCGACCCACGGGACGCACACGTTCGAACCGATGACGGTCGTGGCGCGGGACCCCAGCGGCGCGTACGAGGTCGAGACGAGCGTCCTCGAGGAGACCGAACTCACCTGTCGGGCGCTCCCGTCGGACGCCCACCTCCGACGACACACGATCGAGTGCATCGGGAAGATCGCCACCCAGCGCGGCGGCCCCGGTATCGAGTTCCACAGCAGCCGCGAGTACCGCCACGGCGACCCGCTCTCGCAGTTCGACTGGAAGCGGTACGCCCGGACGCGAGAGGAGACCACCATCGAGTACCGGGTCGAACAGGCCGCCCGCATCCTGCTCCTCGTCGACGCGCGGGCGGTCGCGTACCGCGCACCGCCGGAGCAACCGCACGGCGTCGCCTACAGCGTCGCCGCGGCCGAGGACCTGCTGGAGGGACTGCTCGACGCCCACAACGACGTCGGCCTCGCGGCGTTCGGCTGTGACGCCTGTTGGTTCTCCCCGGGACGGGGACCGCAACACCGGATCCGGGCACGGCGCTATCTCCTGAGTCACGAGACGTTCGGCGCGACGCCGCACGATCCGGCGGACGAACCGCCGCTGGACGAACAGGTCGACCAGTTGCTCGGCCGCATCGGCGCGGGGACGCAAGTACTGCTCCTGTCGCCGCTGTGCGGTCCCGGTATCGCCCGTGCCGCCCGGACGCTCGAGGTGTACGGCCACCACGTCACCGTCGTCAGTCCCGACGTCACCAGCGAGGAGACGGTCGGTCAGCGACTCGCGGCGCTGGACCGGCAGAACTGCATCGCCGACCTCCGGGCGGTCGGCATCCCGGTCGTCGAGTGGCGACCGTCGACGCCGCTGGCGACGGCGCTCTCGGCGTCGACGCCGGGGGTGAGATCGTGAGCACGCCGACGTCGACGGGCGTCCGCGTCGACCACCGTCCGGCCCGGCTCAGTGGCGCAGCGGCGGTCCTCCTCGGGCTGAGCGCCCTCGCGGCAGTCGCGGTGGCCGGGGAACTCGACAGTTCGGGCGTCGTGTGGGCGACGCTGTTCGTCGAAGGTGTGGGAATCGGTCTGCTCGCCCTCGGCAGGAGCCTCCGAACCGACGGGAAGCGCGCGTTCGGACTCGTACTCACGGCCGGCGGACTGCTGGTCGTCCTCGTCGCGTTCGGGCTGGCCGTCACCGAACCGCGTCGGATGGGCGTCAGACTGTGGCTCCTCGTCGGGACGGGCGCCGTGTTCCTGGTCGCCGTCGCCGTCGTGCCGGTCGTCGACCGGCGCGCGCGCCACCTGCTCAAGGTCGCGTCCGTCCTCCTCTTCGTCAGCGTCCTGCTCGGCGGGCTCGTCTCGCTCGGACCGCTGTCGACGCTGCTCGTCGGCGCGGTCGCGGCGCTCCTCGTGTGGGACCTCGGCGAGAACGCCGTCACTGTCGGCGAACAACTCGGGCGGAACGCACCGACGACGCGCCTCGAACTGACGCATCTGATGGCCAGCCTCCTCGTCGGTGGCGTCGCCGTCGTCGCCGGCCGCCTCGTCAGCGACGTCGGTACGTCCGACGTGTCGTTCCCCTCGTTCGTCGCGCTCGTGGTCGCGGTGGTGCTGTTCGGCGTCGCGCTCCGGAACTGATAGGGGGTATCGTAGAATCTCATAGCGTTTCTTCAGGAGAATCGAACCCTGTGGTTTGCCGGGGATGGCCGGTCTTCCAGTTGGCTACGATAACCTCTATGAGCAGGGTGCGACCCGGAGTCACGTTCGCTTCTCGCGCAGACCGACGAGCGTGAGCGCAGCCACAGCGAGCGCACCGAGTGCGACGAGCAGGCCGAGGCCGGGCGACTGCGTCTCGGTCGTGGTCGGATCGGGAGTCGGTTCGGGAGTCGGCTCTGAGCCGGCGACGGTCGTCGTCTGCGCCGGCGTCGCCGTCGCAGTCGACGTCGATTCGGCGGTCGTGGTTGGTTCTGCCGTCGCCGTGGTCGTGGTCGTGCTCGTGACCGTACTCGGCGCACCAGCCGCGAGGATCTCCACGTCGACGCGGGCAGACTGTTCGCCGTCGTCGGCGACCACCGTGTACGTGCCGGGCGTGGCGTCGTCTGGGACCGCCAGTTCGACGCTCCAGACGCCGTCGGTGTCCCAGTCGTCGACGGTGGCGACGTCGACCGCGTCGCCGTCGGCGTCGACGAGACTCGCCTCGATCAGTCGGCCGGACGGGCGGCGGTTCGTCACACCGCGGACGACCATCGGCTCGCCGGCCGGCACCTGCTGGACGCCCGACGCCTGTCGATCGCTTGCCGGGACGACGTCGGTGACGCGGACGTCGCCCTCCGTCAGAACGAACGGGACGTCGACGAGGTGGTCGTCCGACCCGCCGCCGTTCACGGTCGCTTCGAGCAGCACCTCCCGGACCTGGTCCTGCGTCAGGTCGCGGTCACCGAGGCCGTCCGCGTAGTCGACGAGGTCGGCGGCGGAGTCCGGCCCGTCGCCCGGCGTGCCGAACGTCTCATCGCTCCCCGACGAGAGCACGACGCCGTCGACAAACCCCTCCTCGATCTCGGCGACGTCGACCGTCGCAGCGAACCGCTCGCCGGTGACCGGGAGCACCGAGGCGACGACGGTGCCACGAGCTCCGACGAAGACGACGACGACGTCCGCGTCCGTCGTCGACGATCCCGAGACGCCGACGACGCCGTCTTCGACGGCGATCTGTCCGTCGTACGTCTCGACCGACGCCGCGAAGTCGTCCTTCGAATCCGTCTGGGCGGTGAACGGGGAGACGCTCGCCGCGGTGGCGAGCGGAACGGTTCCACCGATCGTCGCTCCGACGAGGAGGAACACGAGGACCACCGCTCTGCGCTGGTGTGACTCTCTCATACTGTTCTCCCGAACACAATGGACCGCGAGTGGCAAATACGTTCGTCAGGTGGCGACGTACGGTCTCAGATCGCGGCAAAAAGAGGAACCGGAGACAGACTCAGCGGCGACGGGCCGCCAGCAGGGCCGCTGCGAGCAGCGCGACGAGGGCGACGACGAGTCCGAAGCCGGGCGACTCGGTCTCGGTCGTCGTGGGCTCCGGGGTCGGCTCGGGCGTCGGCGTCGGCTCTGCGGTCGTCTCGTCGGGCGTCGCCGTCTCGGTCGGTTCGTCGGTCTGTTCGTCGGTCGGTTCTTCAGTTGGCTCCTCGCGCTGTTCGACGATCTCGACCATCACGGTGGTGATCGTCTCGCCGTCGTCCGCGCGGAGCGTGTAGGTGCCCGCCTCGGCGTCAGAGGGCACTGCGAGGCTCGTCGACCAGGTGCCGTCGGTACCCCAGTCGTCGGCGATGCCGACGTCGAAGCTCTCGGCGGTCGGGCCGCGGATCATCTCGAGGACGATGGTGTTGTCGTCGGGGCGGAGGTTGGTCACGCCCTCGATCTGCATCGTCTCGCCGAGTGCGACCGGCTGGACGCCACTGACGTTGTCGCCCGCGCCCTCTGCGTAGACGTTGCGGATGACCGTGTCGGCGTCCGTGAACTCGAACTCCGTCTCGACGAGGATGTCGTCGGAGCCCTCGTTGTCGACCGACTGCTCGCGGATGAGTTCGATCGACTGGCTCTGCGTCAGCCCGCGTTCCTCGAGGTCGTTGACGAAGGCGACGAACTCGGCGACGGAGCGCTGGTTCTCGCCGCCGAAGACGCCATCACGGGCAGGGCTGATGATGAAGCCGCGCACGTTGCCCTCTTCGACGAGGCCGTCGGCGTCCTCCAGTCCGGTGTCGTCGTTCTCGAAGACGTCCTGGTCGTCGACGGTGTCGCGGTTCACGACGATGCCGCCGCGCTGGCCGACGAAGACCACGACGACCTCCTCGGCGCCGGGGGCGACGCCGGTCACGTTGATGGTACCGTCCTCGACGGCGACCTGTCCGTTGTAGGTCAGCATCTGGCCGTCGAGCGCCTGGTCCGTGACGCGGATGCCGCGTTGCACGCTCGAGCCGGAGCTGAACCGCGAGGTCGTCAGCGTCGCGTCGGCTTGACCGTCACCGTCGAAGTCGGCGTCGTCGACGTCGATGACGCCGATGCGGTAGGTGCCGGGGACGCGGAGGATGCGGCTCGCTTCCGAGAGCGTGACGTCTCTGCGGTCCCAGGTGCCGTCGGCGTCGACCGACACGCGGTCGAGTTCGTCGACGAGCTCCCAGTCGCCGTCGTCGCGGGCGTACACCGCTACGGCGTCGATCGCCGAGTCGGCGGTCCCCTCGACGTCGACGTCGTCGCCGGCGACGTAGGCCGCGCCGGGTTCGGTGAGGGCGAGCCCTTCGCTGCCCTCGGCCACGCGGAAGGTGACCTCGTCGACCTCGTCGCGGGCGTCGTTACCCTCGTAGTCGGCGACAGCCTCCTCGATGGAGTTGAAGCCGTCGTAGAGGTTGATGTCGATGCTGGCATCGTCGAGACGGCCCGTGTCGAGCTGGTTGATTCCCAGCCCGTCGGTGTCGACCTCGACGAGCGTGAACACCTCTTGGATGCTCGATCCGTCGACGGTCGGGTCGTCGCCGCGTTCCTCGACGAGTTCGCCGCCGTCGAAGACGTGACCGTCTTCGAGGACGGCGACGAGTTCACCGTTCGAGCGCACGAGCACGCCCGAGAGGAACCCGCCGTCGTTGAACTCGCGGAACACCTGCGTCACGTCGCGGACGCTCACGTCGCCGCTGGGACGCGTCCGGAGGTCGCCGGCGTCGATGGAGGTGACGTGGAAACTGCCGGCGGTCGAGCGGTCGACCTCGTAGGTGGCGAACTCGCCCTGGACGATGGTCTCGTTGTCCGCCGCGAAGTCGAGACGGGGGTCGTTCGAGGAGGCGACGCTGAAGGCGACGCTCCGCGAGACGCCGTTGACGTAGAGGTCGCCGAACGGTTCGTCGTCCTCGGCGAGGACGAGGTACTCGTAGTCGCCCGCCTTCTCGACCTCCTGGAGGTCTTGGATCTGGTAGATCGTGTCGCTCGTTCGGGCCGCGTCGTTCAGAAGCGAGCGGTCACCGACGGCGGGGGCGTCGACGTTCTTCCCCTCGGGGACGAGGTTACGGATGACGTCCGCGCTGTCGGGGAACTGCTCGATGGCCTCCTCGCGGGTGAGAAGCCCGTCGGTGATCACCGACCCGGTCGGCGGGTCGACGAGGAACATCTCGGCGCGCTCGGCACCGAGGAAGTTGACATCGGCGCGGACGATGACGAACTCGTCTTCCTCGATGGAGCCGCCGGCGTCGATGCGCTGGCCGTTCTGGTTGAGGATCTCCAGCCGGGAGATACGCGGCTGTTGGACGACGAGCGTGTTGCCGTCACGGGTGCCGTCGTCGGAGTAGACGCCGGTGTCCTGGTCGCCCGAGACGGTCTGGTTCAGATCGAGCGTCTGTCCCTCGGCTCCACCGTTCTCGACGCCGATCAGCGTGTCGCTGGTGAAGCCCACGAAGAGGGTGTCCTCTTCGCCCTGGAAGACGGTCGCGCCCGGACCGACGACGCCGGTACTACCGGTCAGTCGTTGCTGGGCGGGCACGCGGTACTGCGTGCCGTCGCGGGCGACGACCACGTCGCCCTCGTTCAGGGTGAGGCGGTCGGTCGACGGGTTGTACAGCTGGCTGCCGGACGCCCCGCGCTTGACGAGGCCGACGGCGACGGCGTCGGCGTCGTCACCGCCCGGGAGTACCTGGTTGAAGATCGTTCCTGGCGGTGCCTCCGCGACGGTCGGCAGCTCCTGTGACGCTGCTGTCCCTGCGAAGGCGACGGTCCCGGCGAACACCGACGTCACCACGAGCACGGACAGCAACACTGCCCGCACTCGTCGGCGCACGTCGGCTCGCCCCGAAGACCGTCCGGGTCGATTGACTGTGTAAGTGAGTCTCATAGTCTCTGCATCTGTCTTTCGTCGTCCAACCGCCACCTGCGGGGACCGGCTCGAACGACGGTGTCGGCGCGAGGCCGGTCGTCGATCGGCGGTGCGGTCGCTCCACTGACGGGAGGGTCGGCGTACGGGAGGGCAACGAGTCGGATGCTGCGAAAAGAAGTACAGCAGGTGCTTGTAAATACTTTCTGTGGGGTGGAGCGACCGACGACCGGTCGACGCGACGGCGACCGACTGAGTCGACTCAGAGAGCGACCGCTCACAGGGGGAGGTGTGCGCAAAAAATAACGACCGGTCGGATGACCGATCAGTCCATGCGGCGGCGCATCGCCAGGAGGGCGGCGGCAGCGAGCATGGCGAGGGCCGCGACGAGGACACCGAATCCGGGTGATTCAGTCTCGGTCGTCGTGGGCTCGGGAGTCGGCTCGGGCGTCGGCGTCGGTTCTTCCGTCGTCGGCTCGGCCGTCTCCGTCTCGGTCGGTTCTTCGGTCGGTTCTTCGGTCGGTTCTTCGGTCGGCTCCTCGCGCTGCTCGACGACTTCGACCGTCACGGTGGTGATGGTCTCACCGTCGTCCGCGCGGAGCGTGTACGTTCCGGGTTCCACGTCCTCCGGGACCGGCATCGTGGTCGTCCACATGCCGTCGGTGCCCCAGTCGTCGGCGATGCCGACGTCGAACAGCTCTGCGTTCGGGCCGCGGATCATCTCGAGGACGATGGTGTTGTCGTCGGGGCGGAGGTTGGTCACGCCCTCGATCTGCATCGTCTCGCCGAGTGCGACCGGCTGGACGCCGCTGACGTTGTCGCCCGCGCCCTCTGCGTAGACGTTGCGGATGACCGTGTCGGCGTCCGTGAACTCGAACTCCGTCTCGACGATGAGATCGTCGGACCCTTCGTTGTCGACGGAGGCCTGCCGGATGAGTTCGATCGCCTGCGCCTGCGTCAGACCACGTTCTTCGAGGTCGTTCAGGTAGGCGGTGAACTCACCGACGGAGCGCTGGTTCTCGCCGCCGAAGACGCCGTCACGGGCAGGGCTGATGATGAAGCCGCGCACGTTGCCCTCTTCGATGAGGCCGTCGGCGTCCGACAGCAGGGTGTCGTCGTTCTCGAAGACGTCCTGGTCGTCGACGGTGTCGCGGTTCACGACGATGCTACCGCGCTGGCCGACGAAGACCACGACGAGTTCTTGCGCACCGGGGGCAGTACCGGTCACGTTGATGGTACCGTCCTCGACGGCGACCTGCTCGTTGTAGGTCAGCATCTGGCCGTCGAGCGCCTGGTCCGTGACGCGGATGCCGCGCTGGATGCTCGCGCCGGAGCTGAACTGCGAGGTCGTCAGCGTCGCGTCGGCTTGACCGTCACCGTCGCGGTCGGCGTCCTCGAAGTCGATGACACCGATGCGGTAGGTGCCGGGGACGCGGAGGATGCGGCTCGCTTCCGAGAGCGTGACGTCTCTGCGGTCCCAGGTGCCGTCGGCGTCGACCGACACGCGGTCGAGTTCGTCGACGAGCTCCCAGTCGCCGTCGTCGCGGGCGTAGACCGACACGGCGTTGATCGCCGGGTTGGCCGTCCCCTCGACGTCGACGTCGTCGCCGGCGACGTAGGCCGCGCCGGGTTCGGTGAGGGCGAGCCCTTCGCTGCCCTCGGCCACGCGGAAGGTAATCTCGTCGACTTCGCTGCGGGCGTCGTTGTTCTCGTAGTCGGCGACAGCCTCCTCGACGGAGTTGAAGCCGTCGTAGAGGTTGAGGTCGATGCTGGCGTCGTCGAGGCGACTCGTGTCGAGCTGGTTGATTCCCAGCCCGTCGGTGTCGACTTCGACGAGCGTGAACACTTCCTGGACGTCACGGCCGGGCACGGTGCCGTCGGCGAGGTCGGGGAAGTCGTCGCTCGCCTCTTGGCCGTCGTTGAAGACGCGACCGTCTTCGAGGACGGCGACGAGTTCACCGTTCGAGCGCACGAGCACGCCCGAGAGGAACCCACCGTCGTTGAACTCACGGAAGACGCGAGTGATCTCACCGACCTCGACGTCGTCGGTCGGCGGGCTACGGAGGTCGTCCGCAGTGATCGAGACGACGTGGAAGTCGCCTGCGCTCGAGCGGTCGATCTCGTAGGTGGCGAACTCACCCTGGACGAGAGTACGGTTGTCCGCTGCGAAGTTGAGCACCGGATCGTCCGAGGAGACGACGGTGAACTCGAGCGTGCTACGGACGTCGAGGTCGCCGTACGGTTCGTCGTCCTCGCTGATGACTTCGTACTCGTAGTCACCGGCCTTCTCGACCTCTTGGAGGCTCTGGACGAGCAGGATCGTGTCTCGGGTGCCGAGGTTCGGGTTGAACAGCGAGCGGTCGAGTCCGTCTCGGTCGCCGGCCTTCCCGAACGTGTTGTCGGACAGCTCCTTGCCCGCGTCGGATTCGACTCTGTCGAAGACGGCGCGGTCGCCGAAGCGCTCGCGCGCCTCGTCGAGCGTCAGGATGCCGTCGGTGACGGAGCCACCGGACGCGGGGTCGATGAGCTTGATCTCGGCACGCTCGGCTTCGAGGAAGTTGACGTCGGCGCGGACGACGACGAACTCGTCTTCCTCGACGGAGCCGCCGGCGTCGATGCGCTGGCCGTTCTGGTTGAGCACCTCGAACCGGCTGACGCGCGGCTCCTGGATGGTCAGGGTGTTGCCGTCGCGGGTGCCGTCGTCGGAGTAGACGCCGGTGTCTTGGTCACGCGGGACCGTCTGGTCGGCGTCGAGCGTCTGGCCCTCCGCACCGCCGTTCTCGACGCCGATCAGCGTATCGGAGTCGAAGCCGACGAAGCGGGTGTCCTGTTCGCCCTGGAACACCGTGGCACCGGGGCCGATGAAGCCCGCGCTACCGCGGTACGTCTGGGCGGCCTCGGCGGTCACCAGGAAGCGCTCTGCACCGCCGCGGACGACGAGCACGTCACCCTCGTTGAGTGTCGTGCTGTCGGTCGACGGGTTGTAGAGGAAGTTCCCGGAGTTACCGCGCTTTACGAGGCCAATTCGTTCGACTGTTCCGTCGGGGCCGCCGCGCTGCACCTGTGAGAACACGGTGCCAGCGGGGGCCTCGGAGACGGACGGTAGTTCCTGTGATGCGGCGAGTCCCGTGAGGGCGACCGTCCCTGCGAACAGGGAGGTGACCATGAGGGCCGTCAGAACCAGCGCCCGTATCTTTCGGCTACGGTTCGTTGTTGTAAACATTGATTGTGTTGTCTGTCTGCTGGATAGTTCGTGTTGCCACGGGCGATGCGGTGAGTCGACTGGTGATTCTGTTTTCCCTTTCGTGTGCGAACTGCTCATGCCCGACTCGACACTCGGAGGGAGGTCGGGTCAGACCCGGGACCGCTAACCGTCGCCGACGGCCACATAGCCGTGGCTCGCTAGCCTCTGCGAGACTAGAGGTCGGATGCGCTCGTACGGGTTCGAGGGCCGCACGCCGACCGCGGGAGCGGCCGACGCGACGGTCGGCTGGACCCGAACAGCTGCGGACTCGACGTCCACGCGTCCGAGAGGGCCGGTGGAGGGCCTAAACCCCACACTGGTATGAGCAATAGAAACAACAGCATCGACCGGTATATACTTTCTCCGAGGGCAGAATGAAACGGTAAATACTTTCTGTCTGTCGGGGGGCGACGCCGACGACCGAGTCGGCGTCGCGGCTCCCGAGCAGTGTCACGGTTCTCTATCGTCGGCACGGACGACGACGTCGACCGGTTCGTCGGTGAGTCGAGCGGTCGGCGCGAGACCGCCACGCTCCAGATCGTAGACGGTGAGTTCGAACCGGGTGTCGGGGTCGACGTCGCGGAAGTCGAACTGCGCCGTCCACGACCTGTCGTCGTCGACGGTCGCGAGTCGTGCCTGGATGAACGAGCCGGGGTCGTCGTACCGGGCGGCGTAGACGACGATGCGACTCCCGGGTGCGACCGACGCCGTCCCGGCGAGCGGCTGTCGACCGGACTCGACCGAGAGCGTTCCGTCGACGACGCCGCCGACGCTCGCCGTCCGAGGGACGACGACGAAGCGGGCGACCGCTCGGTCGTCGCCGACGTCGCCCGCGTAGGGGCTGTCGGGCGTGAGCGAGAGCGTCGCCGTATACGCCGCGGCGCCCCGTCCCTCGGCGAGCGCCGGGGCGGGGAACGCGACGGTGAGCACGCCCGCCTCCGCGTCGAGACCGTACTCCGCCGTCGCGAGCGAGACGGGGACCGTCTCGCCGTCGACGGTGCGGACGAGATCGAGCGTCGCGCCGTTGCCGAGCGTCCCCCGACCGGGCAGTCCGTAGGTCACCGTCCCGACGGTCGGCGGAGCGGCGTTGACGCCGACGGTGACGCGATCGCGACCGGTCGTGTCGGGGTTGACGAGCGCGTACCGAACGACGAGGTCGTCGCCGGGCGTGAGTCGGTACTGCCCGTCGAACTGGAACCGGTACCGGCCGTCGCTGTGGGTGCTGATCGAGACGAGACTCTCGTCGAGGTCGACGTCGACGGTGCCGTCGCCGTCGCGGTCGACGCCGACGAGCGTCACGGCCGTCCCGACGGTGAGGTTCCGCGGCCGGTCGCCGTCCCCGCCGTCGTAGTCGACGACGAGTCGGCGGAGCGGCTCGTCGCTGACCACCGGGACCCGGACGGTGTGCGTCGACCGCGCCGTCGGCGTGCTCGGGTCGGCGTAGACGAGGTTCGACACCGGGACGGCGTCCGCCTCGACCAGCCCGGAGAGGCCGGGCGCGTCGAACCGGAGGACGACCCAGTCGCCGGTCGCGACGGCGTCGGTCTCGTGACGCGTCTCGGCGTCGTCGGGCGTTTCGGCCTCGTCGGGCGTCTCGGGGAACGGGGAGACACCGCGGGGAGCCGTCTCGACGGCCGTCGGCCCGAACGCGAACGGCGAGAGCGTGAGCGTGGCGTCGACTCGTGCGTCCGCCGTCGTCGCGACGACGGCGTACGTTCCGGCTGGAACGGGCGTCGTGCGGGTGGGAGTGAGTCGCGTCACGTCGACGACGGCGTCTCCGGCGGCAGCGCGATACGCCTGCCGTTCGTCGCCCCGTCCCGCGGCGAACGTGTCGAACGCGACGCCGATCTGTCCGTCGCCGTCGGCGTCGACGACGGTCGCGGTCGCGACGTACGCCCCTGTCGTCTCGACGAGCGTGAGTCGCGCACTCGACGTCCCGTCCAGCGAGACGACGACCGGCACCACGGCTCCCCGAGGAGCCGAGTACGACTCGGCGTCGAGGGCGAGCGTCCCCTCACCCTCGGAGACGCCGACGACGCCGGCAGCAGTGGCGACGTCGGCCGTCACTCCGGCGGTGGCGAACGCGAACACGATGATGAACACGAGGCCGACGACGCTCGTGGGGGGATGGACGAATGACATACTCCGTGAAGGTAAGACGTGGTAGTACGTTCACTCACTCGAAGTATATCCTTTGTGGTGACCCTTCCCGTCCGGCAGCCGCCGAACCGTCGTCCAGTCGCCCGTTCCCGTCGATCGGGCACCGCTGCGAACGCCCGCTGACGAGGCGACCGACGAGACCGAGTTCGCACCGGAGACGCCTCGAAACGTTCCGTTGTTCGGGGGCGTTCGTTCCGTTCCGTCGCGTGATTCTGTTACAACGCTACGTTCGTAACGCAGATCCGGCGGGTGGGTGAGAGCGGACGAAACACGCACACAGAACTGAGACGGGGCGAGGGCGGCGACCGTCCCGACCGGGGAGCGACGGGCGAAACCGGTCGTTGCGCGGACAGTACGCCGACCGTCGGGTCGGGAGAGCGAACGGACGGACTGGCTGAAGGAGCGACGTCGACGGGCGAGGAGGTGATTCATGCCGTTCGGGAACGTGTAGTCGGTATGGCACTCGGGGACGCCTTCCTCACCCCGCTGGGGCTACTCGGCCTCGCGTCGGTGATCCCACTCGTCATCCTCTATCTGCTCCGCCCGAAACCGTCGCTGGTCCGCCTGCCGACGTTCGCCTTCCTCGGCGTCGACACCGAACAGGCGACCAGACACCGGTTTCTCGAGCGACTGCGTCGGGACGCGCTGTTTCTCTTCCAGCTCGCCGTGCTCGTCGGTGTCTCGCTCGCGCTCGCGACGCCGTACCTGTCCGTCCCGAGCGCCGCCGTCGCCGAGGAGACGGTGCTCGTCGTCGACGCGAGCGCGAGCATGGGCGTCGAGAGCGGCGGGACGACCCGGTTCGCCCGTGCCGTCGACGCCGCTGGCGACGCCGCTGCCGGGTCGACGACCGTCGTCGTCGCCGAGACGAATCCGCGAGTCGTCCTCCGCGACGGGTCGGAAACAGCGGCACGGCGAACGTTGCGTACCCTCCAGCGGACGGACGCACCGGGTGACCTCGGTGCGGCAGTGACGTCCGCAGCAGCACTCGCGAGCGAGGACGGCCGGATCGTCGTCGTCAGCGACTTCGCGGGCGAAGGCTGGCAGACGGCGGTCGAGGAAGCCCGCGCGAAGGGGCTGGCGGTCGAACTCCAGCAGTTCCGCGGGGGCGGCAGCGACAACGTCGGCATCATCCACCTCTCGTTCGCCGACGGCCGAGTGACGGCGACGGTCCGAAACAGCGGTGAGTCGACTGCAACTCGGCGACTCGGCTTCGACGACGACGACCGGCGGACGATCCAACTTGCACCTGGTGACGTCGCCGTCGAGACGTTCGACGTCCCGACGGGCGGGGGACAGCTCCGACTCACGCCGGGCGACGCGTTCGCCACGGACGACGTTGCCTACGTCGCCGCCCCGGGGACGGCGCAGGTACGCGTGCTCCTCCTGACCAACGACGAGAACACGTATCTCACAACTGCACTCGAACTCGTCGAGGAGGTCGACCTCACGGTCGTAAACCCGCCGACTGCAGTTCGGGGTGAGTACGACGTCGTCATCTTCGGTGACCTCGAACCGCAACGACTGCTCCGCGGTGACCTCGCGCTCGCTCGGGACACGCTCACCGACGGTGGGGGTGTAGCCGTTCTCGCCCAGGACGACCTCGCCCAACTCGGCTACGGCGACCTGCTCCTCCTCCGCGCGACTCGTGAGGTGGGGGCGACCGCGAGCGCGACGACCAGCAGCGACCCACTCGTCGCCGGTATCGACTTCAGCGGGGGGGAATACGTCCGCGGTGAGTTGACGAGTGGACGGACGCTCGTCGCTGCGAACGACGGGACGCCGCTCGTCGCCGTCGCCGACAGCGACGGCGGCCGAACCCTCTACTACGGCTACCTCGAACGGTCCTCCGCGTTCCGGTTCAACTACCTCTACCCAGTGTTCTGGAAGCGGGCGACGCTCTCGCTGGCCGGACGCGCCTCGCTCGAAGACCTGAACTACCGGACCGGCGACCGCCTGACGTTCGCCGACGAGACGGCCGTCACGACGCCGGGTGGTCGAGTCTCGGGGACGACGGTGCCGCTCTCGCAGGCGGGAATCTACACCGTTGGCGACCGTGAGGTGGGGGCGTCGCTGCTCGACGTGGTCGAGTCCGACGTGAACGCACCCCTCGTGACGAGCGAGATCGTCGCAGGTGGGACGACCGGTGAAGCCGCCGTCGCGTCGGTGCCGTTTGATCTCACCCCTGCCGTCGTCGCCGTCGTCCTCACCGTCCTCGCCGGCGAGTTACTGTTCTTGCGCCGTCGGGGTGACCTCTGATGTCGCTTCCCCGTTCGACCGTTCCGACGCAGCTACCCCTCCCGCTGGACTTCGACCTGGGGTTCGACCGGCCGCTCGTCCTTGTGGGGATCCCGCTTGCGGTGCTCGTCCTCTGGTATCTCCTCTTCCGGCGACCGGATTCGGACGCGGTAGGACCGACCACTGCCGGTCGGGGGGAGCGTCGACTCATGTTCCTCACCCGCCTCGTCGTCGTCGGCTGTCTACTCGTCGCGGCGGCGGGACCGACGGCCATTTCGGTCCGCGAGACGCCGGGTGACCCGGAGGTGATCCTCCTCGTCGACGAGTCCGACAGTATGGCGCTCGCCCCGGTCGACACGGCGCGACTCGTCCGCGACATCGAGGCGGGCGGCGTCCCCGTCACCACCGTCACGGTCGCTCGCGGGACCGACTCCCGGTTGGGCGAAGCCATCGTCGCCAACAGTCAGCCCGACGGGAGTCTCGTGATGGTCTCGGACGGCCACGTGACAGGTGGGCGGAGTCTCGACGCCGCTGCGGAGGTCGCTCGTGGTGCCAACACGACGTTGAGCGTCGTCTCGCCGGAGACGTCGGACGTCGAACGCGCGGTCAGCGTCGCCGGGCCGGCGAAGACCAGCGTCGGCGTCGAGAACACTTTCCTCGTGCGCGTGGCGGGGGTCGGCGACGGGGGGTCGCGGACGCTGACCGTCACGCTCGACGGCCAGCAGGTGGTGAGCCAGCAGGTGTCGACGACGGAGGACGCCGTCGAGTTCACACACAGTTTCGCGACGACCGGCGACCACCGTGTCGTCGCCACGCTCGACGGCGACGACGTCTACGACGAGAACGACGTCGCTCGCCTCTCCGTCCGCGTCGTCGAACGCCCGGCGGTACTGTACGTCTCGCGCGGGGAGTACCCCTTCGCGACGCTGCTCGGCGAACTGTACGACGTGACGCGGGCCGAGTCGGTGCCGTCGAACCTCGACCCCTACACGGCCGTCGTCGTCCAGGACGTCGCCGCCACCGACCTCGGCGACGTGGCCGCACTCCAGCGGTTCGTCATCGACGGTAACGGGTTGGTCGTGGTCGGTGGACGCAACGCCTTCGAGAACGGCGACTACGCCACCTCGCCGCTCAGCGGGATGCTCCCCGTCCAGTCCGGTGAGGCCGGTGGGGACGACGCCGCGACCGTCGTCCTCCTCATCGACATCTCGGGGAGCGCCTCGGCCGGGATGCGTGTCCAGAAGGCGCTGGCGCTCGACGTACTCGACCAACTCGGCGACGACCAGCGGGTCGGCCTCGTCGCGTTCAACGACGCCGCCTACCGCGTCACCAACCCCGTCCCCCTCGGAACGTCGCGGCCGGGCGTCGAGGACACGATCAAGCGACTCCAAGCGGGTGGGGGGACGAACATCGGCGCGGGGCTCGTCGGCGCGGCCGACATGCTGGGCGACGAGGGGGGGAGCGTCATCCTCATCTCCGACGGCATCGGGCAGGCACCGACGACGATCGCGGCGGCCGACCGCCTCGCCGCGCGTGACACCCGGGTCGTCGCCGTCGGCGTCGGCTCGGAGATCGACGAGTCGCTGCTCCGCATCGTCGCCGAGACGACCGGCGGTGCGTACGTTCGCGCCGACGAGACGAATCGGCTCAGACTCCTGTTTCAGGACGACTCGCGACCGTTCTCGGCGAACTCGCTCACCGTCGTCGACGACACCCACTTCGTGACGTCGGGCGTGACGCTCCAGTCGAATCCGCCGGAGAGCCACGACGTCAGCGTCCGGCCCGGAGCCGACTATCTCGTGGCGTCGGGGACGGGCGAACCCGCCGTCGCCGCGTGGCGCTACGGACTCGGGCGCGTGGTGACGGTGACAGCCTACGGAAGCGACGGAACGCTCGACGGGCTGCTGGCCCGCCCGGACTCGCTGGTCCTGACGAAAGGCGTCAACTGGGCCGTCGGCGACCCCGAGCGGAAGCAGGCGGACGTCGTCGACGTGCCGGACACGCGCGTCGGCGAGGCCGTCACGGCGACCTACCTCGGCAGCAACCGCCCGACGGCACCGGACGTTCGGTTCGTCAGAGTGAGCGAGGAGCGGTACGAGGCGACCGTCATTCCCGTCGAGACAGGGTTCGAGACGCTACTCGACGCCGAGTACGCGGTGAACTATCCGGCCGAGTACGCCGCCTTCGGCCCCGCACCGACGCTCACGAGCGCGGTCGAGACGACCGGTGGGCGGAGCTTCGCGGCCGACGAGGGACGGCTCATCGCGAACTTCGCCAGGCAGCGGGCGACGAAGGTCCGACTGGTTCGCGAGTCGCTGGCGTGGATGTTCCTGACCGCCGCACTCGTGGTCTACCTCCTCGACGTGGCAGTCCGTCGACTCAAGCTATACTACCGTGGCGCACCAATTGGAGAGGGACGATGACGTTTATCGGCCGAACCATCAACCTCACGTTCGTGCTCCTCGTCGCCCTCTCGGTGCTGGGGACCGCCGGTGCGACGATGTACTACCAGGAGTCGGTCGACCAGTTGGTCGAGCGGAACGAGAGGTTGGAAGCACAGAACGAGGCTCTCCGCGCGAACCTCGCCGCCAGAGAGAGCGAAATCACTGGCGTGAGCGGTCAGCTCGTGGAGCTGAACGAGAGCCTCGAAACCCGAGAGAGCGACCTCCAACAGGTCGGTGAGGAGCTCCGCGTGACCGAAGGCACGCTCGACGAGACCCGCGCAGCGTTAGAATCGACGCGGACCGAACTCGTCCGGGTGCGCTCGCAAGTCTCCGCGTTGGAACGGCGTGTCTCGGACCTCGAACGCCAACGGCTCGAACTCGAACGCGAGAACGACGACCTCCAAGACGTCAACGACGCGCTCGCCGACCGGAACGACGACCTCGAACAGCAGAACGACCAGCTCTCCGACGAGGTCGACGCGCTCGAAGGAGACGTGGGTGCACTCGAACGGCAGAACGAGGACCTGCGCGACCGCATCCGCCAACTGGAAGACGCACTCGCGGACGCCCGAAGCGAGGCTGGCCGTCTCGCGGAGGTGCCACTGTGAGCGACGAAACCCCACAGGCGGCCCAGTCGACCGTGGTGTCGACACCCGATCAGACCCAAGAGACGGATGCGGAAGCACAGAACCGAGCAGAGATGAAGCGGATCGCCGCCGCGGTCCGACAGGTCAGACGCGAGGGGCGGAAGGCGGCGTTCGTCCACGCGATCGCCGAGGCGGCGCTGGCCGGACTCGTCGTCAACCTCTTCGTGGGGACACTCGGCCCGACCGTCGAGCGCGACGTCCGACTCACTGCGGTCGCGGTCGCGACGCTCCTCGCGCTCGTCCTCGGCGTGAGACTCCGCACTCGCCGACCACTCGTCGAGCGGTTCGAGCGACTGAACCCGTCGGTCGACGAGGCACTCCGGACAGCCCGCGACGCGTACGTTCGCGGCGAGACTGGGCCGTTGGCGCGAACACTGTACGACGACGTCCTGACCCGACTCCGTGACACGTCGAGTGCGGGGCTGATCGACAGTCGACGGCTGGCCATTTGTCTCATACTCGTGGTCGTGTTGTCGCTCGTGACCGCCCAGGTCACTATCGAAGAGCTCACGATCGACGACTTCGACATCGACGCCCAGTTAGGTGGTGGCGGCGGGGGTGGGGGCGGCAGCGGCGGCCCAGTGTCCGGTGTCGGCGACGGAGGTGAAGAGCTACGCGACGGGTCACTAGTACTCGGCGAACCGGAAGACGTCACGGCCGGAAGCGAGGAACTCCCCGTCTCGGTCGACGTCGGCGGCGGTGCGGGCGACTCTGAAGAACGCGCCTACAACACGGGCGGGTTCGCCAGCGACACGGCCATCGAGGCCCAGCGCGCCGGGTTTGCGTCCGGTGAAGTGCTGGAGGACGCGGACCTCATCCGCGAGTATAACCTGAAGATACGGGAGGAAGACGAATGAACGACGAGACGAGAGAGAACGGTGGCGAAGCACAGATGGAGACCGCAGGAGAGGAGTTCGACCTCGGCGCTGTCACCGAGACGCTCGACCGCGTCCGGACGGAGGTCGGCAAGCGCATCGTCGGTCAGGAGGCGGTCGTCGAGCAGTTGCTCGCCTGTCTGCTCTGTGATGGCAACGCCCTGCTGGAGTCGAACCCCGGCCTCGGCAAGACGCTCATGGTGCGGACGCTCGCATCGGTGACAGACCTCTCCTTCTCGCGTATCCAGAACACGCCGGACCTGATGCCGTCGGACATCACTGGGACGGAGCTCATCCGCGAGACCGAGCGCGGCCGAGAGTTCGTCTTCGAGCGCGGGCCGGTGTTCGCGAACGTCGTGCTGGCCGACGAGATTAACCGTGCGACGCCGAAGACGCAGGCGGCGCTGCTCGAAGCGATGCAGGAGAAACAGGTGACGGTCGGTGGTGAGACCTACGAGTTGCCGCGACCGTTCTTCCTGCTCGCGACGCAGAACCCCATCGACCAGGAGGGGGTCTACCCGCTTCCGGAGGCACAGTCCGACCGCTTCCTGATGAAGATCCTCGTCGACTATCCGGGCCTCGACGA
Source organism: Halogranum roseipondis (assembly GCF_059695585.1). Lineage (NCBI taxonomy): Archaea > Methanobacteriati > Methanobacteriota > Halobacteria > Halobacteriales > Haloferacaceae > Halogranum > Halogranum roseipondis. The sequence goes on along the minus strand of NZ_JBUEED010000006.1, from coordinate 170,368 downwards.
GGAAGAGGAGATCGTCAACCGCTACACGCGGAGTCTGAACCCGGCGATCCCCATCGAGACGGTGTTGACGGCGGGTGAACTCCGTCAAGTGCAGGAACTCACGCGGCAAGTCCCCATCGCCAACGACCTCCAACTCTCCGCCATCGAACTCGTCCGGCAGACGCGCGACACCGAGCACATCGACTTCGGGGCGAGTCCGCGGGCGAGCATGGGGCTCGTCGTCGCCGCGAAGGCGCGGGCGTTGCTCGACGGACGCACACACGTCAAGAGCGACGACATCGAAGCGATGGCCGCACCCGTGCTCAGACACCGCCTCATCCTCGACTTCCGCGCCGAGCGACAGGGGATGACGGCCGACTCCATCATCGCCGACCTGCTGTGAGACGAAACGTGAACCACGACGAACTGCTATGATCACCCCGGAGTTCCTCGACGAGATCGAGGCGTTCGCGACCGCCCGAAAACGCCGCATCAGTAGTATCTTCCAGGGCGAGCAGGTCGCCCAGACGGTCGGCGAAGGGTTGACGTTCAAAGACTACCGCCCGTACGCGCCGGGCGACGACACCCGCCTCATCGACTGGAAAGTGTACGCCCGGACGGACGACCTGTTCATCAAGCAGTACGAATCCGAGCGCAACCTGACGGTTCACGTCCTCCTAGACGAGAGTGCGTCGATGGGGTTCGGCGAGGGCGAGACGAACAAGTACGAGTACGGTGCGAAACTCGGGCTCGGCTTCTCCTACCTGACCGCGGCGGAGGGCAACGACTTCCGGTTCGTCGTCTTCGGCGAGACGGCCGAACGGCTCGACAGTGGGCGATCGAACCGGGGAACGGTGCTCGAACTCATCGAACTACTCAACGAGCGGACGCCGACCGCGGGAACCGACTTCATGCAGTCGTTCGAGGAGTACGCCGCTACCATCCACACGAAGTCGCTCGTCCTCGTCGCCAGCGACTGTCTGATCGAGCCTGCCGTCTTCGGCGAGGCGCTGGACGCGCTGTCGGACCACCACCTCGTCGTCGCAGGGGTGTTGACGCCCGACGAGTGGAACCCACCCGCTGCCGGCGACACCCGGTTCGAGGACGTCGAATCCCCGCAACAACTCCGCACCTACTTCGGGTCACGGCTCCGCGAGCACTACCGCGAACGACTGACGAACCACGTCACCGCTATCGGCGACGAGTGTCAGGACAGAGGTGCAGCCTACGTTCCCATCGACACCGGCGACGACTTCTTCGACTCGTTCACGCGGGTGTGGACCGACTGACTGCGCGGTGCCACAGCAGCAGCGCAGCCGGGAGCACGAGCATCGACGAGAAGAAGGAGTAGACGACGCTGATGGCCGCCAGCACGCCGAACTGGCCGATGGCGGGGAAGACGGCGAGCACGAGCACGCCGATGCCGAAGACGGTGGTGAGCATGCTGCCGGCGAGCGCGCCGCCGGTCCCGACGACCGTCGCCGTCGCCGCCGCGACGGGGTCGCCGACGACGTCGAGTTCGTCGACGAACCGGTGGACGACGTGGACGGAGTAGTCGATGCCCAGTCCGATGGTCATGGCGAGGACGGTGGCGGTGAAGGCGTTCAACGAGTAGCCGACGAGTCGCATCGTCGCCGCGACGAAGGCGACGGTCAACACGATCGGCAGGAAGTTGACCAGCCCCAGCGAGGGCCGCCCCTCCAGCGCCGTGAAGGCGACGACGAGGAACACCGCGGTGCCGACGAGCGCGAGCGCGAGGCTGAGGATCGCCGACTCGAAGATGAGATCCGCAACAGCTTGGAAGACGACGATCTCGCCCGTCGCCGTCGCTCTGTATCGATACTCGTCGGCGACGGCGCGGGCGTCGGCGGTGATCTCGGCGTCGGCGGCGTCGCCCTGCACCGTGTAGAGGACGCGGGCGCTCCGATAGTCGTCGGTGAGATACGTCTCGGCCGCGTCGCCGACCGGCGAGGCGAACAGCGCGTCGTAGACCCGCTCGAGGTTCTTGTCGGGGATACCGTTTCTATCGGCGTCGTTGCGTTCGACGAGCGCGGCGAACGCGGGGTCCCGGGCGGCCTGGAAGCGGACGAGCGTCACGACGCTCTCTTCCTCGGCACGGCGGCCGTCGCGGACGAACGTCGACGGCGGGTCGTCGCCGGCGCGGGCCATCGACTCGAGCGCGGCGTCGCGCGTCATCGGTCCCTCGACGTAGATAACCACTTGGTCGCCCTCGCTCGCCTCGAACGTGTCTTCGAGGAAGTTGATGTCGCGGGTGATGGTGTACTCGCTCGGCCTGAACGGTTCCGGGAGCGAGGCCAGATACGCCGGCGTCTCCTCCGGCGGGAGGAACTGCTCCTGGGTGAACGTGGTGTCGACGCCGGTGGCGTAGACGCCGGCACCGGCGGCGGCCACGAGCGCGACGGCGACGACCGCGACCGGGGCGCGACGGCCGACGACGACGCCGACGCGCAGCACGCCGCCGACCGTCGACTCCGCGGAGGCCAGCGGCGCCTGACTGAACGTCGGAATCCGGGGGTAGCGCTCCCGGAGGTCGTCGGTGTAGGTCTTCGACGCGGGGAGGAAGACGCCGAAGACGAGGAAGGCGAAGACGATGCCGACCGAGGCGACGACGCCGAACTCCCGGATCGGTGGGAGACCGCTGACGAGGTTGGCGGCGAAGCCGACGACGCTGGTGGCAGTGACGAGGAAGAAGGCGACGAGCAGTTGGTCGGTGGTGCGGCGCATCGCCGTCTCGCGGTCGGTGCCCGTCGCTTTCTCCTCGCGGAAGCGGTTGATGGCGTGGATGCCGAAGTCGATGCCGACCGCCAAGAGCAACGGCGGGACGGCGATGAGGATCTGGCTGAACGGGATGCCGACGAGCCCCATGAAGCCGAGCGTCCAGACGATCGTCGTCCCGAGTGCGACCATCCCGAGCAGGAGGTCGACGAGGTCGCGGTAGGCGACGATCAGGAAGGCCACGAGCAGGACGACGGCGGCCGGAATCACCACCAGAAGCGAGTCACCGATGACCGTCGAGAACTCGTCGTTGATGATACCGGCCCCGAACACGCGGATGTCGCCGCCGACGGTCGCGACGACGCGCTGGCTCGTCCGCTGGATGCGAGTGAGTTCCCCCGTCGCTCCCTGTTCGGCGGGGTCGCCCGGGACGTCGTGTTCGACGATGGCGACCGTCGCCGACGCCGTCGCGCTCCGTCGGTTGAAGTCCCTGCTCAGCAGGCGGACGAACGCGGGGTCCTCGGCGGCCGTCTCGCGAACCGCTCGTCTGACGACGTCCGGCGGCGCTCGGCGGAGCACGTCGCGTTGGGCCTCCAGCGTCGTCGCCGCGGGGTCCAGCCGGGTCGCGACCAGCGAGGCGGCGCTCCGGGTCGAGACGACCCGCAGGTCGGGACGCTCCGCGAGGCGGTACTGCGCCTCGGCCATCCGGACGAGTCCGGGTTTCGAGACGACGTTCTCGCCGGACTGGATCAGCTGCGTCGTCTGTGGGTCCGGGTCGAAGGGGTCCTCGAACCGGTCGGTGACGGCGTCGAGCGCCCGCTGCTCGGGGAGGTCCTCGGAGAACGACTCGGTGCCGCTCTCGGTCGAGACGTTCGCGAGCCCGACGCCGAAGACGGCCGTCACGAGGAGGAAGGCGAGGACGACTCGACCCGGGCGGTCGACGATCCATGCGTCGCCGCGGTCGACGAGTCGCTGGAGCCTCGGGCGCATCAGCGTCGCCGCCAGACCCAGACGCCCGCGACGACGACAGCGATGAGACCGACGCCGACGAGCGAGGTCGGAGCGTCGAGACCGACACCACGCCGCTCGGCGGCGGTCACCGCGACCGGAACGCGGTACGCCTCGGAGATCTCCGTATCGCCGTCGGGCGTGTCGTACTCGAAGTCGACCGAGACGGGGTAGACCTTGCTCGCGGCACCGCGCGCGACGCTCGCACTGAAGGTGACGTTCGTCGACTCGCCGGGGTCGAGCGCCGCGACGAACGCCTCGTCGTCGTCGCTGTCGAGCGGGTCGTCGAAGAACGCCTTCGCCGTGACGTCGGTCACCCGTTCGCGACCGTCGTTGGTCACCCGGAAGACGAGCATGTCACTCCCGCCCGCGGGGACGGGATCCGAGAGCGGCTCGACGCGGAACACCGGCCGCTCGGGGGCGATCTCGACGCGGGCGGGCAGCGAATCGCTCGTCCGTACGTCGCCGCGGGCGGTCCGGTAGCGGACGTCGAAGGTGAACTCGCGGAAGCCGGCGGTGGCGGCGTCGCTGACGTCGACGTCGAAGATGAAGTCGGCCGACTCGCCGGGGGCGAGGTCGGGGAGCGCGAACTCCGGTTCGGGGACGTCGAGGAACGCGCTGCCGACGGCGAGTTCGACGACCGGCGAGGAGACCGACTCGGGGCCGTCGTTGTAGACGGTCCCCGTGACCGTCCCCTCCTGACCGACGCTGAGCGTCGTGGCGACGCCGCCGAGCGAGAACGCCTGTTCGGCGTCGGCGCGGACGCTCGACGACAGCGGCAGCCCCTCGCGGCGGATGCCGTCGACGTCGGTGTAGGTGACGGCGACGTCGACGGGGTAGTCGCGGTCGACGACGTCGCCAGCGACGCTGACGGTGTAGCGGAGCGAGGCGGTCTCGCCGGGTTCCAGACGGGTGACGAAGCCGCCCGCCGTCGTCGTCCCGGTGCCGAACTGCAGCTCCTCGCTCGTCGACGTCAGCGCCACCCGGAGGTCGCTGGCGGGTTCCGTGCCGACGTTGCGGAGCGTCAGGTCGAACGTCCCGCGGTCGCCGACGAGCACGTCGGTGCTGGCGTCGACGACGGCGAATCGGGCGGTATCCTCGACGACGAACTCGACGTACTGCCGCTCGGTCACCTCGACGTCGAGATAGCGCGGCGCGGGGTTCGAAGCTTCCTCGTCGATAGTGATGATACGAGTGTAGATGTACTCGAGGTCAACTGGGAGACGGTAGCGTCCCGGAGGGGCCTCTTCGGCGACGACGAGAGAGACGCCGAACGGGCCGGCGGTGCCGGTCGAGACCTCGCCGACGGGGACGCGCCCGCTCGTCACCTCGACCGGCGCGTCGCCCGCGCGCAGGCGAACCGTCGTCGCGCGGGCGGTCGTCACCCGTTCGACGTACTGTGCCGGGCCACCCTTCCGGACGTCGCCCTCGTTGACGACGTAGAGGTCGAGCGTCACCTCCTGTCCGGGTGTGAACCGGTAGGTCGGGCTGACCACCCGCAGGTCCGGTTCGCCGATGACCTGCGTGGTGTCGACCTGTGCGGTGACGGGACCGGCGAACACCGTCGCGAGGACGAGACTCAGCACGACGACTGCGGGGAGGGAGTTCATGTGGACCGGAAGCGACGCTACCGAAGACGGGCTTCTCGTTGGGAGACGAGAGGTCTCCCGGACGCAAAAGTCCATCGTGCGCTCGGACGGACAGTCGGGGACGCTGTCAGAGACCGCCGTCGAGAGAGCGAGGAGTCCGATTCGGCTCGTGCGCGGGACGCATTCAGTTCAGCCAGTCAGATTCTGCAGGAAACTGGGCACTGAGGCGTGTTCGGTCCGAACCATGTTTCACGATGTCATAGTCGCTCGAGATGACAGACCTGCGCGGTGAGCGCTCGACGTATCGGCGAGACAGAACCGACGAACGTGACGTTGCACGACGTGTCGGCGGGACGGTCCGTCGCAACGGAGCGTTTGGCCGACGGCCGCCAGAAACCGCGTGCCGGCACCGTACTGTCCGGAGAGACCGTTCGGGCAGAGACTCCGCCGAACCGAACGGGAAAACTGGAAGGCGGTCGTTTCCGTCGGAGACGGCGAGCGATCCGTCGCCGTAACGGGCCGTTGACGTTTCACGGTGACTGTCCAGCGACGGAGAGAGTTACGCGGGACGGACGGACGTCCGCCCCCATCTGGTCGGCGACAGCCAAACGAAATAAAGACCCGAGTCGTGTCGAGAAACGTCTTCGGGCGAGCAGAGCGCGTCCCGTCAGCGGTGTCAACGTGAAGCTACCCGAAGCGCTCGACAGCATCTTCCTGGTATAAGCAAGCCGCGAACGATACTGTACGACAGAGGTGGAGAGAATGAGTACCCCTGACCCCGCTGACGTCTCGAAAGAAGAGCGACTCGAACAGTTCCTCCTGGAGAAGGCCCGCGACGGCGAGTTCTACTTCAAAGGCAAGTTCATCGCCGACGACGTCGGCCTGTCGCCGAAGCAGATCGGCGCGCTGATGTACAAACTCCGCGACTCGACGACCGAACTCGAGATCGAACGCTGGTCCTACACGGGTGCGACCACTTGGCACATCGTCCCGGCCGGCGCCGAACCCCAGTCGGTCGAGACCACCGCCGCACTCCCCGCCTGACCCTCCTCTTCGGCCCTCCTCTTTGGCCCTCCGCTACCGCCCGCTCCGATCTCATACCAGTATAGACATATGTAATTAGACATTATAATTCCTCTATCAGAGAACCGTCTCCCCGACGGTTTCCCACACGCGGTGAGAGCGTCCACACCAGTCGACGAACGTGCGAGGGAGACTCTGAGGGACGCACACGTCGGCTCTCCGCGCGAGCGACGGACGAAACGACGAGAGCGGTGGTCAGGACGGACGTCGGTCCGGAGTGTGGACGCCGAGAGACGAGATAGCGCCGGTAGAGGGGGCTTTTGCGCCTGGTTTCGGGCGTCGAGTTCCGATTCTGGCGACGCCCACTGACTGGTCGACCGTCGCGCGCGGGCGACGAGGGCGCGCCGTGAACGGGACGGACCGATGATAGTTAGATGCAGTTCGTCTTTTCGAAAATGTTCGAAGAGATATATTCGTCGAGTGACCGGGTCGGATCGGCGGCTCGACCGGAGTCGGAGAGAGCGTCGGATGCGGAGTCCGGCGTCTGGGCGGTCCGGACGGCGGGAACCGCGGACGGCTCGGTCAGTCGTGTGCCCAGCCGCCGCGACAGTCCGCGTCGCAGAAGACGTGCACTTGGTACTGGCCCGTCTCGTCTCGACCAGTCGTCGCAGGTCGCCACCGAGTCGTGTCGATGCGTCGACCGCAGGTCGAGCACGTGTCGGAGCCGAACTCCTTCGGTTCGTGAGAGACGTTCGTGGTTGTCGTGTCCTGTTTGCTCATAGGGATCGGGATAGCTGTCTCGGGGTCGGTCGTTCGGACGGACCGTTCGGACGTCGCGGCCGCGTCGGTTCACTGACCACGGGGGGAGCCGGTCGTGTTACCGCCGCAGCGACACGGGACGTCGAACGTACGGAGGCGAGACGGCGAACGACTCCGTTCGACCACAGACCGGGGCGTCCGGCGTCGCGCTCCATGCTGACTAGACGAACTCGCCACACGTCAATAGGGGTTGACGCTATACTGCTACCTCCCCCGGTCGGAGAGGGGTTAACAGTATAAATCGGTGAGTAGAGTCACTCACTCGTCGAACAAGAGCGAGAACAGTTTTCGCTCGCCGGCTCGGACGTGGCGGTGGACGGTCGGCTGTGAGACGCCGAGGATCTCGGCGACCTCTTCACCCGTGCTCTCGCGGGGCCACTCGAAGAACCCCGCGAAGTGTGCCGTCCGGAGCACCTCCTCCTGTCGGTCGGTGAGGTTGTTCTCGAACGCCGAGTGGAGTTCCTGTCGCGTCCAGACGGGATCGTCGTGTTCACGGCGGGCGACGAGCTCGGCCCGCTCGAACCGCCGTTCGAGCAGTTCGACCATCGAGCGCGGTTCGACGTTCTGTGGACACCGGACGACGACCCGCCCCGTCGGCCCCTCCATCGAGACCGTCTGCGGGCGCGCGCCGCGTTCGAGGAGGGTCGCGAACAGCGTCTCCGCGGCGACGGTACACTCGAACAGCAGTTCCTCGCCACGGTCGGCGACGAGCGTGAGGTCGGTGACGTCGATAGCCGTCGATCCGGCGTCCAACACCGCCTCGGCGCTCGCACCGCGGACGACGAAGAAGAGATGGAGGTGGCCGTCGCTCCGCTGGACGACGTTCTGGTACTCGAACGTCGCCTCCAGGTCGGCGACGAATCGGAGCGGTTGGTCCAGCGGGTCGGCCACCTCGAAGTCGAGTTCGACCGAGCGTTCGCTCGTGAGCGCCCGTTTGCGTTCGAGGGCGTTCAGCGCGTGACCGATGATCTCGCCGAGTTCGCCGAGCACCGTCTGCTCCATCTGGTTGAACACGTTCGGTTCGGAGGCGTAGAGACAGAGGACGCCGTAGAGCGTCTCCCGGTGGACGATCGGGACGGCGATGCACGACCGGAACCCGCGTTTGAGCGCCGCCTCGCGCCACGGGTCGAACGGCGGCGTGCCGGGGATCGTGTTCTGGACCGCCGGTTCCAGCGTGTCGGCGGCGAGCACGGCCGGTCGGCTCTCGTCGGCGTCGCCGTCCGCCGCGTTCAGCGTCGAGAGGAACCCTTGCTCGTCGCCGGCAGAGACCCGCGGGGACAGTTCGCCGGAGACGGCGTCTCTCGATCCGATCCACGCGAATCGGTACGGGTCGGTCGTCGCCAACCGATCACAGACCGCCTCCTCGATCTCCTCGCGCGTGGACGCCTGCGTGAGCGTCCCGGTGATCTCGCGGATGACGCCGTTGATGCGGCGGAGCCGGTCGAGCGACTCGTTCTGTTCCTCCAGCGTGTCACGACGCTCTCGAAGCGTCTCCTCGCGGTCGGCCCGGTCCAGCGCCGTCTGGACGCTGGCGCTGAGGATGTCGATGAGCGAGAGGTCGTTCTCCGAGAAGGCCGCCGGTTCGGCGTCGGCAGCGAGGAGGACGCCGTGCCGTCCCATCGGGACGAGCACGACGCTCTCGACGGTCGTCTCGCGGCTCAGCTCCGCCGACAGCGAGTCGTACACGCGAGGTTCGTTCTCGACGAACACCTGCCACGCGATGGCGTCGTCGCCGTCGACGAGCGCGTCGTCGACCGCCGCCGCCTCGTCGGCGGTCTGTTCACCGGGGTAGAGCCGTCCCGACGACTCGTCGTACCGGAGGATGAGCGTCGTCGACAGCGCCAGCGCGTCGCGTGCAGTCTCGACGCCGATGTCGACGACCTCCTCGGGAGTCGTCGTGTCTAACAGCGTCTGCATCGTCCGGTTGAGCGCAGAGAGTTGCTCCTCGCGCTGCTTTCGCTCCGTCACGTCCCGGAAGTACACCGAGAGCCCGGTCTCGGAGGGGTAGGCGTGGACGCTGAACCACGTCTCGAGCGGCGGGAAGTACTCCTCGAAGCTCACCGACCGTTGGGTCTCCATCGCGCGGCGGTACTCGGTCTCGAACGCCGTCCCGACCGCCGACGGATACTTCTCCCAGATCGACTCCCCGACGAGTTCCTCCGAGGGGCTCGCGATGAGTTCCTCGGCCCGCTCGTTGGCGAAGGTGAACTGCCAGTCGGTATCGAGTCCGAAGAACCCGTCCGTGACGCGGTCGAGCACCTCGTCCAGTTCGGAGCGGAGTCGCTCCCGTTCGGTGATGTCGCGGACGACGCCGACGCGACCCTCCGACCCGTCCTCGACGGTGAACGGGACGAAGCGGAACTCGAGGGTGACGGTCCGGCCGTCGGCGGTCTCCATCGTACTGCGGACCGTCCCGTCGTCGTCGGCGTCGAGCGACGCCTGCCGTTCGGTGGTCAACTCGTAGATCTCCTCGGAGACCGTCGTCGCGTGCGCGCCGAGCAACTCCTCGCGGTCGTAGCCCGTGATGTCGGCGTACGCCTCGTTGACGGAGACGAAGCGGCCGTCGCTGTCGAGGACGTAGACGCCGTCTTTCACCGTCTCGAACATCGACTCGTACTGGCGGAGTTCGCGCTGTCGCTGCATCCGCTCGATGGCGGTCGCCAGCACGTTGGCGACGCTCTGGACGAAACTGACGTCGTGATCGGAGAACTCGCGGCGTTCCGTGTCGTGGACGCCGAGGATCCCCCACGGCTCCGCCGTCGGGCCGACGATGACGCTGATCCCGCTCTGAACGTCGTGGCCGGTCAGCAGTTCGGGACCGTCGAACCGGGCGTCGGCCTCGAAGTCGTCGACGACGACCGGTTCCTCCGACTGGAGCGTGTAGCCCGCCTGAGAGGCCTCTTCGGTGCTGCCGACGGTCGCCTCGCCGACGATCCCCTCGCGCCACCCGACGCCCGAGCGCAACAGCAGCTCCTCGCGGCCGGGGAGGAGGTCCAACACCTTACAGTAGTCCGCGTCGAGCGTCTCCGCGACGAGTTCGACCGCCTCGTCGAACAGGGTGTCGATACTGTCGCCCTCGAGCGCGCGCCGTCCGAGTTCGGCCGTGGCCGTCTGTTGGCGGATCCGCGCGTTCAACTCCGCCTCCCGCCGCGTCCGTTCGGTGACGTCGCGGACGACGCCGACGCGCTCGTCGCCCCGCTCAGTGGGCAGAAGTGCGAACGTCCCCTCGACCGGGACGTACTCGCCGTCGGCGGTCGTGAGACGCGTCTCGATGGTCGCCGTCTCCGCCTCCCCGGACCGGAGTCGATCCTCGACCGCGCTGGCCTCTTCGACCGTCTCGTCGGCGACGACCAGCGAGACGTGTTCGCCGAGAAGCTCCTCGGGCTCGTAGCCGAGCAGCGACGCGTACGCGTCGTTGACGAAGGTGAACGTGCCGTCCTCGTCGACCGTGTAGATGCCGTCCTGGACGGTCTCGACGATCGTCTCGTACCGTTCGAGCGCCTGCTCGCGCGCTCTGCGCTCCGTGACGTCCTGGAAGTAGATGGAGAGGCCGGTCTCGGAGGGGTAGGCGTTGACGTGGAACCAGCGGTCGCCGTCGACCGACTGCATGTGGAACGACGTCGGTTCCTGCGTCGCCATCGCCTCGCGGAGGTTCGTCTCGGCGGCCGTGCCCGTGAGGCCGGGCGTGACCTCCCACACCACCTCGCCGAGGTACTCCGATTTCGTCCCCTCGAAGATCTGCTCGGCCCGATCGTTGACGTACGTGTACCGCCAGTCGGTGTCGAGGGCGACGAGCGCGTCGGTCACTCGGTCGTTGAACCGATCGAGTTCCGACTTCAGATGCTCGCGTTCGGTGACGTCACGGACGACGCCGACGCGACCGCACTCGCCGTCGCCGAGCGGGAGCAACGAGAGGTGCGCCTCGACCTGAATCGTGGTCCCGTCGGGTCGGATGAGCTCGGTTCTGAACGTCGGCACGTCCTCGCCGCGTTCGAGCGCCGCCTGTATCTCGTCGACCTCGGTGTGGACGGCGTCGTTCGTCACCGTCGTCGCGTGCGCGCCGAGCAACTCCTCGCGGTCGTAGCCGGTCAGTCGCTCGTAGGCCTCGTTGACCGCGAGGAACCTCCCGTCGGCGTCCAGCGCGTACAGCCCGTCGTCGACCGCCTCCACCATCGCCTCGACGACCGACCGCCGGGCGGGTTCGACCGATCCGCCGTCCGGTGCGGCCGTCGGCACGGCTGGCGTCGGCGCGTCGGGCGTCGGCGCGACGAGCGAACGGATCCGTGCACCGAGTCGGTGTGGACCGCCTCCCTCGGACCGGAACACGACGTCCGTGCCGGTCTCTCGAGCGGTCCGGACGGCGTCCGCGGTGTCGGCGGCGGTGTACAGCACGGTCGGGACGTCCGCGACACCCGCCAGGAAGTTGCCGCCGGCGACGCCGCTCGCGTCCGCCTCGGCGACGACGCAGTCGACGTCGCCGCGGTCGAGTCGGACTCGCGCGCTCTCGGCGGCGGTGACGACGTCGACCGACAGCGACGGAAACTCCGCGCTGACGGCCTCGACGAAAGGAGCGGCGGTCGTTCGGTCCGCCGCGACGTAGAGGACGCTGGTCGAGAGCTCCATCTCTATTACTGTCGAAGCACTCACCCTATAACACGATTACGTCCACGGCGCACAACCAGGCATATCCCGCAAAGAGCGTCCACGTAATGGACGCCCCGTGGTCGCGTGGACGACCAACATGCCGGAATGCTGCGGTTCGCACGCAGGGTGTGAACCGCACGTCCGTCTTCGAAGGGGGGTGGTATAGTTGTACTGGCAGAAGCGTCTGTCGAGAGAACGGACGGCGAGATCGGACAGAGAAGACGGCGAGATCGGACAGAGCAGAGCGAACGGACGACGCGTCGCCGACCTCCGTCAGTGCCGGCGGCTACGTGCCTCTCTGATCTCGGAGCCGTCTCGGAGTTTGTCTTCACAGTGCGGACAGACGCGCGGGTGCTCCGACCCGTTCGGCGCGAACACCCGTACGTAACTTTCGGTGACGAACGACCCGCAGTTTTGGCATTCCGGCATGGCGAATACAGTCTTACGGAGGTTACACGTTAAGAGTTGTGACCGTTTCACTCACTCCCGACCGTTTCGGCCCATACTGTTTTGGGTGTGTGATAGATATCTGACAAGGTTCGGTCGAAATTACGGCGCAGTCTCCCGGTTCTCCTCACCGTCTGTGAGGACACAAACTACATAATGGGCCGTCGTGTTTATCAAGCCAATGAGTCGGGAACAGGACCGAGTCTCAACCGGCGTTGCAGGCCTCGACGAGGTTCTCAACGGTGGTCTCGTTCCGAATCGAACCTACATGATACGTGGCGAACCGGGAGCGGGAAAGAGTATCCTCGGGATGCACTTTCTCACGGCGGGCGTCGAGAACGACGAGAACGCGCTGTACGTCAACCTCGAGGAACCGACCGACGAGATCGAGCAGAACGCGGACTCGCTCGGCATCGACGTCTCGGGGGTCGACTTCCTCGACCTGAGTCCGGACTCGGAGTTCTTCGTCGACAACCTCTCGTACGACATCTTCGCGCCCGACGAGGTCGAAGACGAGTCGCTCACGAGTCGCATCTCCGAGCAGGTCCAGGACGTCGCCCCGGACCGCATCTTCGTCGATCCGATTACCCAACTGCGGTATCTCTCGCCCGACGAGTACCAGTTCCGCAAGGAGGTGCTCTCGTTCATGCAGTTCCTCAAAGAGCAGGGCGCGACGGTGCTCTTCACCTCGCAGGACACCCCCTCCGCACCGGACGACGACCTCCAGTTCATGAGCGACGGTATCGTCCACCTGCGACGGGTCGAGAAAGGTCGGATCGTCTCCGTCCCGAAGTTCCGCGGGTCGAGCATCAAAGACGGCGACCACTCGCTGCGTATCGACGACGGGGGGATCAGCGTGTTCCCGAAACTGCTCCCCGAGATGTACGACAAGGAGTTCGCCAACGAGTCGATCACCTCCGGCGTCCCCGAACTCGACAAACTGCTCAACGGCGGGCTCGAACGCGGGACGGTCACCATCGTCTCGGGGTCGCCCGGCGTCGGGAAGACGACGACGGGCGTCCAGTTCATGAAGGAGGCCGCCGGTCGCGGCGAGCGCTCGGTCGTCTACTCCTTCGAGGAGGCGAAGAACACGCTCGTCCACCGGTGTGAGTCGATCAACATGCCCGTCACCGAGATGATGGACAAGGGGACGCTCGCCATCGAGGAGGTGGAGGCGCTCCAGCTGTCGGCGACGGAGTTCGCCCACCGCGTCCGCGAGGAGGTCGAGCAGAACGACACCCGCATCGTCATGATCGACGGAGTCGAGGGGTATCGACTCGCGCTTCGCGACCAGGACGAGGACATCATCAACGAACTCCACTCGCTGTGTCGGTATCTGAAGAACATGGGCGTGACGGTGATCCTCATGAACGAGATGCAGACCATCGTCGGCGAGTTCCAGCTCACACAGGAGGGGCTCAGCTATCTCTCGGACAACATCGTCTTCATCCAGCACATCGAGATGGAGTCGGAGATGCGGAAGGTGATCGGGGTGTTGAAGAAGCGCACCAGCGACTTCGAGCGACACGTCCGCGAGTTCCGCATCACCGAGTACGGCCTCCAGATCGGAGAGCCGCTGCTCGGACTGACGGGGATCCTCAGCGGCAACCCGACGTGGGTCGACCTCGAGGACAGAGCGGACAACCAACAGCTGACCGACCGCCAGCAGCGAGGACCGACGGGCGGTCGGTCGCCACCGTTCAGATCAAACCACCCGTCGGGGATGGACCACCGACGCGACGGTTGGGACGCAGAGTAACCCCATGACCGACATCCGGGCACGGAGTGCGGTCGAACGCGAAGGCGACCCCAACGGGGTCGTCGACCTCCCCCGAAACTGGGAGACGGGACGGAGGCAGACGCGACTGGAGGGGGAATGAGTCGCATCCTCCTGTTCATCGGGAAAGCCGAGAACCGGCGACTCCTGGCGGAGTGGCTGGCGAACGAGTACGACGTCGTCGAAGGGCGTCGACCCTCGGACCTCGATCAGCCGTTCGACCTCTGTCTGATGGACCGCGTCGCGATGGAAGAACACGACGAGGCGCTGATGGAGCGGAAGCAACGGGAGAAACCCGTGTTGCTGCCGTACCTCCTCGTCATCCCCGAGCGACAGCTCGAACGGTACGGCTCGAACGTCTGGCAACAGATGGACGGCGTCGTCCGCGACCGCGTCGACGAACTCATCACCACGCCGATCAAGAAGGCCGAACTCGAGGGACGGCTCAACAACCTCCTGAGCTCCCGCGAGCTGTCGCTGCAGTTACGCGAACAGCGCGAACAGTACCGACGGCTGCTCGAGGTCGCTCCGGAGACCATCGCGACGGTGAGCAAGGAGGGCGAGATCGCCTACCTCAACAGCCGTGGTGCGGAGCTGTTCCACGTCGACAGCCCCGAGGCGGTGTACGGCGAGTCGCTGTTCGAGTACATCCACGAGGAGGACCGCGACTCGCTGGCGACGATGGTCGCCGGCGTCGACACCGCCCAGGAGCAGGCTGGCTTCATGGAGGGACGGTTCCTCGCCGGCGGCGACGTCCGCTACGTCGAGGTGGGGGCCGCACCGATCACCTACGAACAGAAGCCCGCGGTGCAGCTCATCATCCGCGACGTCACCAACCGTCGGCGTCGCGAGAAGGAGGTCGAACGCCAGCGCGACCAACTCGAGAAGCTCAACCGACTGAACGCCGTCATCCGGGACATCGACCAGGCGCTCGTGCAGGCGTCCAGTCGGGAGGAGATCGAACAGACGGTGTGCGAACGACTCGTCGCCGCCGACCGCTACGTCTCGGCGTGGATCGGCAACGACCAGGCGACGAGTCGGGAGATCACGCCGCGAGCCTCCGCCGGGAGCGTCGACGACTACCTCGAACAGATCGAGGTGACGGTCGGCGGCGGTGCGACCGGCAAGGGGCCAGCGGGGAAGGCGCTGTCGACGCGAGAGGCGCACGTCATCCAGGACATCGAGAGCGACCCGACGTTCGAACCGTGGCGCGAGGCGGCGATCGACCGCGGCTACCGCTCCTCCATCGCCGTCCCGCTCGTCTACGGCGAGACGACGTACGGTGCGTTGAACATCTACGCCGACGAGTCGTACGCGTTCGACGCCGACGAGCAGACGGTGCTCCGCGAGCTCGGCGAGACGATCGGTCACGCGATCAACGCCGCCGAGAACAAGAAGGCGCTCCTAACCGACCGGCTGAACGAACTCGACTTCCAGATCAGGGACTCGGACCCCTTCCTCGGCGGCGTCTCCGAGCAACTCGGCTGTACGTTCACCTACGAGGGGATCGTCTCCGAACCCGGCGGTTCGTATCTGGAGTACTTCTCGACGCCCTGCGAGGACACCGACGGCATCCTGGCGATGGCGACGGCGTCGGACCACGTCGACCACGTCCGTCTCGTCGGCGAACACGACGACGAGGCGCTGTTCGAGTTCGTCTTCACACACGATCTGATCGTCCGTCTGTTCGGCGAACTCGGTGGGAAGGTGACGGAGCTCACCGTAGAGGACGGGGTGCACGTGGTCACCGTCGAGTTCCCCTACAACGCGGAGCTCCACACCATCGTCGAGTCGCTCGACGCCACGTACGACGAGGTCGAACTCCTCGCACAGCGCGAGACAGAACGGCAGCTGGAGTCGCGACAGGAGCTGTGGGCGACGTTCCGCGAGAGCCTGACCGAACGCCAGTGGAGTGCGCTACAGACGGCGTTCTACGCTGGCTTCTTCGAGTGGCCGCGCGCCAGCACGGGCGAGGAGGTCGCCGAGTCGCTGGGGATCTCGCCGGCGACGTTCCACGAACATCTCCGGGCAGCACAGCGGAAGTTGCTCTCGGTTCTGCTCGCCGACTGACCCCGCGACTGTCGCCACCTGCCGCCAGAGCCGACAGTGTGGTGAGCCAAACTGTTTGGGCGTTTTTCTTTTGATGATAGTCTGTGTCCGTCTAGACGAACATGGACTCTGCGTTCGAATCCGGGCAACGGGACGGCGCGGCGGTGTCGGCTGGGACCACACCGGCCGATCTCTCCGCGGACGTCCTCGATCGACTGTTCGACGTACTCGCCGCGAGCCGACGGCGGCACGCACTCCGGTATCTCGTCGCGACGGAGACGACGGTCCCGCTCTCTGAGCTCGCACGCCACGTCGCGACGAACGAGGCGGAGAGCGACCGCCAGCAGATCGCGATCGACCTGCATCACCACCACCTCCCGAAACTCGCCGCGGAGGGGCTCGTCAGCTACGACCCCGAGGCGAACCTGACGACCGTCACCGACGACGGCCGTCGGTTCGACGAGATCCGCGCCTCGCTCGGCCCGGACGACGCCTGAGACCGATGTCGACGACGACATCTCCCCCGTCGACTCGAGAGACGCCCGACGTGCTGCTCGTCGAGGACGACGTCGCGACCAGCCGCCTCGTCGAAGAGGCGTTCGCCGAGGTCGACGACCGAACGAGGACGCATCTCGCCGAAGACGGCGTCGACGCGCTCGACTTCCTCCACCAGCGGGGCGAACACGCCTCGGTCCCACAGCCGGATCTCGTGTTGCTCGATCTCGGCCTCCCCCGGAAGAACGGGAAGTCGGTCCTCAGAGAGCTGAAGCAGACGGCCGAACTCAGACACATCCCGGTGGTCGTGTTCAGCGACTCGACCGCCGAACAGGACGTCGACGACGCGTACACGCTCGGTGCGAACGCCTACGTCACCAAACCGGGTCACTTCCCCGACATCCTCGACGTCGTCGAAGAGATCACCGACTTCTGGCTCACCGTCGTCCGGCAACCGAAGTGACCGAAGAAATATACATCTAGGCGACATCTCGGCCGGAATCGGTACTCATACGAAGGAGAGAGTTCGAGCGTCGAGAGTGGGCGGTCATTATTTATGTCTGTAGTCGTATTGTTCTCCAGAGACAGACAGTCTGTCGAGGAAAACAGAGATGGACTACGCCACTCACGACGCCGACACCGAGTCATCGACGTACACGACAACGGTCGACTGGGGCGGTGAGCAGACGCCGAGCCACGTCGTGGTCACCCTCGTCGCCGACGCCGAGAACGTGCGACCGATCGACCTCGACCCGCTTCACGGAACGATCGACCCGGAGGCGCTCGACCGCCTGTTCGTGCCGACGAACAACGGCGACGAGCGTACCGACGGCTACATCGCGTTCGTCTTCGAGGGGTACCACGTGACGATCCACGGCGACGGCGAGGTGTCGGCGGAGCCGGTCTCCTACCGCGACTGAGCGGGGGTGTCGTCGGGAGCCGTCGATCCCGTGGAGCTCGAGACCGGAGTCGGTCGGAGAATCAGTGGTCCGGCGAGCTACAGGAGTCAGTTCGCACGGAGAGCGTCTCTGAACTGCGACGAGAACTACGACGAGTTCAACGCGTCTCCTCGAGTGGGACGTACGATCCTTTCTTCGCCGAGAGCCAGTCGGCGTTCCCCGTCCGCGTCGGATCGAACAGGACGACCTCGTCGGCCTCGAACACGGCGTCGATTCCGGGGACCTGACGCCCGAAGGCGTACTTGACCGTGAAGCGCGGCCAGTCGCCGGTCGCCGACGACTGTCGTTCGTCGATACTCATTCGTCCGCTCCTGATCTCGGATGGTCGGGTGGCTCGTGTGCGAGGGCGATCACAGTTGGTCTACCGCGCTGCTACAGCCGGGTGGGATATATACTTGACATAACAGATAAGTGAGTTGTCGGGCTTACTGGGCAGTAACCCCCGATTTCGCCGGTTTCGACCGGTCTTCGAGACGTTCCACCCTCGGTGAGAGTCTTCTTTGTCACACCGTCGCATTGAGTAACATATTTCTTGTCGGATTCACGTGAAACAACTATGGAACAGTCGGGGTCGAAAGAGGAGGGTACCAGTCGACCGAACGCGGGGGGTCCTCCAGCGGCCGGAGTGTCGACTCCGAGGATGGAACCACCGTGAGCGTCGATCTCCTCTACGTCGGTGACGGCGAGAGCCTCTCGGAGCTCGTCGTACGCACCGAGCTGAGCGTCTGTGCGGTCGCCACCCCGGAGCAGGCGCTGGAGCGACTCTCCGTCGCCCCGTTCGACGTCGTCGTGGTGAACGACGACGTCGACGGGGTAGCGAGCTTCCTCTCGACGGTCGAGAACCGGACGCCGACGCTCCCGGTCGTCGTCGAGACCGACGCGCCGGGCGACCTCCCGACCGACCGCTACGACGAGACGGTTCCCGCGGGCGGCGCGAGACTCGCCTCGACCGTCGAGACGCTCGTCACCGACGCGCCGGCGACTCCCGTCGGCGACTACGGACAGGTCTCCCTCGGCGACGGCGGGACGTCGACGGGGTCGCTCGGCGAGCGGACCTTCGCCGACGTCGTCGGCGACGGGACGTTCGCGGACGCCGTCGTCAAGGGGTTGCCGGACGTGCTGTTTCTCGCCGACCTCGACGGCAACCTGGTGCGCTGGAACGACCGGCTGAACGCCGTCACCGGCTACACCGACGACGAGATCAGAGACCGGGTGCCGAGAGAGTTCTTCGTCGGCGACATCGACGTCCGGTCGAAGGTCGCAGAGATGCGGTCGGACTCCGACATCCGGTTCACGGCCGACCTCCTGACGAAGGACGGGTCGGTCGTCCCGTACGAACTCACGGCGTCGCTCGTCGGCTCCGGCGACGAGCAGTTCATCTGCGGCGTCGGACGCGACATCACCGAACGGCGAGAGGCGGAGGAGAAACTCGACGAGGTCGTCGCGGAGCTCGAACAGTCGAACACCGAACTCGAACAGTTCGCCTACGTCGCCTCCCACGACATGAAAGAACCGCTGCGGATGGTGTCGAGCTACCTCGAACTGCTCGAACGCCGCTACGGTGAGGGGCTCGACGACGACGCCCAGGAGTTCATCGACTTCGCCGTCGAGGGGGCAGAGCGGATGCGCGAGATGATAAACGGGCTGTTGGCGTACTCGCGGGTCGGCCGGCAGACGCGCGACTTCGAGCGCGTCGACGTCGACGAGGTCGTCGACACCGCTCGCTCGAACCTCCGGATCGCCATCGACGAGAGCGACGCCGTCGTCGAGACCGACGACCTCCCGACGGTCCACGGCGACCCCGGACAGCTCACGCAACTGTTCCAGAACCTCGTCGCCAACGCCATCAAGTACACCGAAGACGGCCCGCCCCGCGTCGACGTCTCGGTGGCCCGCGTCGACGACGGCTGGCAGTTCGCCGTCACGGACGACGGCGTCGGCATCCCCGACGAGCGACAGGAGTCGATCTTCGACATCTTCTCCGGCGAAGGGGGACAGAACGGAAGCGGGATCGGACTCGCCATCTGTGAGAAGATCGTCGACCACCACGGCGGCGACATCTGGGTCGAGTCGACCGTCGACGAGGGGTCGACGTTCTACTTCACGCTCCCCGAAGAGGAGTCGTCGTCCGCGGGGTGACGTTCGTTCCGTCCGACCGCCCGTCCGACGAACTCACCGCTGACGGACGTACGGCGGCAGACCGGGACGAGAACGAGCGGTTGTGTGCGACGGTTACAGGTAGCCGAGGTCGGCGAGGCGGTCCTCGACGCCGTCGTCGGCGAGCGCCGTCGCGTCCGAGGACTCGTACTCGGGGTAGGTCTCCGGATCGACGTCGTCGACGGCGGGGAGGACGCGCCCGTCCATCCGGTCGCTGTAGGGGATCCCCATCGCGGCCATGATCGTCGGTGCGACGTCGAACAGGTGCGCGTCGGAGACGTCGGCGGTCGCGTCGATCCCCTCGCCCGTCGCGGCGAAGACGCCGGCGAGTTTGTGGTTCCAGGTCTCCGTCGGCGGCGCGAAGTAACCGTCGAGCACGTGCGCCGAGAGGAACTGCTCGAAGTCGTTCGGGACGAGCACGATGTCGACCGCCTTCTCCTCGTAGGGGCCGTGGAAGTACTCCTCGCGTGGGGCGACGTCCTCGAACATTCGGTCGCCGTCGGGCGTCGACACGCCGCGGAGTAGCTCGATGAGCTCCGCGCGCACCTCGTCGTACTCCGCCTCGGAGACGACGCCGTTCGGTTCGCGGCCCTCGAGGTTGATGCGGACGCCGAGTTCCGTCCTGGCGCGCATGTACGCCTTCGAGTTCGGGAAGTCGACCTGTTCGGAGGCCGTGCGTGTGATGTTCTCCGGGGCGTACTGTTTGACGATGGTGTCGAGGCCGAGTTTGCGGAGGCCGTGGCCGACACGGTCGGCGGTGAGGCCGAACTTGGCCGCGCTGGCGGCGATGCGTTCGGCCGTCGACGGCTCCCACGTGTCCTCGTCTTCGCCTTCGCGCAGCTGGTTCCGGATCGGGTTCCACGATGGCATCCCCTTGCCGCCTTTCGTCGTCTTCACGAACCCCTCGTCGCGGAGGAACTGGTTGGCACGGAACTCGTACTTCTCGTAGGGACCCATCCCGTGGTCGCTGGCGACGAAGATCCGTTTGGGGTCGAACTCCTCGACGATCTTCCCGATCTCGTCGTCGGTGGCACGGTAGACGCGCTCGACTTTCTCCTCGTCGCCCTCGAACTCGTGGAAGACGGTGTCGGTCTTCTGGAACTGGACGAAGCCGAAGTCCGGTTCGTGTTTGTTCGCGAGGTAGCGGAACGCACCGCCGCGCATCCGGACGAGCGTCTCGTACTCGTCCATCTTCTCGTCGTCCGACAGCGAGTCGTCGCCACGGGCGTACTTCGGGTAGACCCGGTACTCGCCGAGCTCCTCGCGGAGTTCGTCGAGCGTCCCCTCGGGGTGACAGCGGGGGTTCTCGGGGCCGATGAACCCCGGGACGACCGCGCCGTCGATCTCCTCGGGTGGGTGCGTCACCGGGACGTTGACGACGACGCTAGACTTGCCGTGCTGGTCGAGCAGCGACCAGATGGAGTGTTCCTTGACGTCCTCGCCGCCGACGACGCGCCAGTCGTAGCCGTCGTAGTCGACGAAGCCGTAGACGCCGTGCTTGCCGGGGTTGACTCCGGTGTACATCGACGGCCACGCACTCGGCGTCCACGGCGGGATCTGTGACTCTAGCGGGCCGCTCGCGCCGGACTCACAGAGTTCGCGAATGTTCGGAATCGCCTCTTCTTCGTACAGACGCTCGAACACGGGGAGACAGCCGGCGTCGATCCCGACGAGCAGCGCCTCCATCCGATCGTCGTCGGTCATCGGCGCTCACCTCGGTCGGTCGCCAGCTGCTGCGACCCGACGTCGGCGAGCGTGTCCTGCCGTGTCGTGAGCGTCCCTTCCGCAGTCATCGTATCTGTCGTATGGGTGTTACTCATTTAATTATGCCTCCGATAAGCCGGAGACTGCTATCTGGCGTGCGATACACCGAACCGGTAGGCAGGCGTTTCGGTGGCATCAGGAGCCACCGCCGCTCGAACCCGCGGCCGTACACATCGTCACCTCGCCGTTGGTGTAGGTGACGTCGCGCGTGCCACTACAGGCCTGCTGTTCGGAGAGCGACGGCTGGTAGGAGAAGCCGAAACCGTCTCTGACGTAGGCCGCGCCCTGCTGTTGGTAGTCGCGGTAGACGACGGTCTCGTTCGCCGTCGACGCCGATCCGTTGGCGACGGTCATCGGTTTCGTCGGCGTGTCCTCGCGTCTGTCGAACACCGTCTGGTACGGGTGGTCGGTGTGCAACGGCCGTTCCGTGCTGGCAGGTTGGATATCCCCGATAGTGCTCGTGGCCGCCAGTTCCGCGTCGGTGTAGCTGTAGCGCGTCTGCGTGTCGGCGAACGGCGGGGAGTCGAGCGTCCCGTGGCTCGCGACCGCGGTCACCGTGGGGAACGCCACGGTGAAGATGAGCAACATGATCACGGCCGTCCGTGGGGTGAGGTTCTTCACGAGGAACGCGACGCCGAGGGCGGCGATGACCGCCATCGGGGCCGCGAGGAAGGCGAACCAGCGCCCGGGGACGAACGTCCGGATGCCGAAGAGCGGGAAGCCGAAGACGAACACGAGCATCGCGACGGTGGCGACGACGCCCGTGAACGTCGCGTGGGAGGCGTTCTCCCGCCGGAGCACGTACATGCTCCCGACGATCGTCAACAGGAGCAGAAGCAGGAAGCCGGCGACGTCGATGTACTGGACGAGCTGCTGCATGAGCGTCATCCCGCGGTCGGGGCCGGCGGCGGCACCGCCGGTGCTCCCGTCCGGACCGGCGAGTGCGAGGAAGCCGGCCGAGGAGTCGATCGTGTTCCGCAGGTAGCTGAAGATGGTCGCGAGGAACGTCCCGCCCTGATACGGCGTCAGCGACCACATGAACGTGATGAGCCCGAGGTCGAACGCGATGAGCCCCGAGAGGTTCACCGTGTCCTGCGGGCTGAAGTCGAGCGCGTTCGACATCCGGGGGTTGAACAGCCCGAAGCTCAGCGCGAACTGCGCGAGCAGCCCCGCCCCCGTGAACACCAGCATGATGAACGCCGAGATCTGGTGGGTGAGGATGACCGCGACGCTGAACACCACCACGAGGACGAAGTCGCGGAGCTTGTAGTCGAGATGGAGGACGCGGGTGAGACTGTAGAGGATCGCGAGGAAGAAGATCAGCCCCAGGCTCGTCGGGATGAGGTGGATCCCCCACTCGACGACGTGGCCGATCATCGCGTACGCGGCCGCCGCGAAGACGGCCCAGCGGACGCCGACGAGCAGTTTGGTCGTCGAGTAGACGAACAGCACCGAGATAGGCATCGCGACCGCCAAGGAGAGAAACAGCGCCTCCCTGACGCCGAGGTCGAACAGCAGCGCCGCGCCGGCGACGAGGAGGTGGAACAGCGGCGACGCGAAGTACTTCCGGTCGGCGATCGGGTCGAGCGACTGCGTCTGGTAGATGGCCGTCGTCCAGTTCGAGACGTGCGACCAGACGTCGATCCCGACGTAGCCCGGCGACGTCATGAGCGCGGTGAGTCGGACGACGAGCCCCAGAAGCACGATCTGCGTCAGGATGAGCGTCGGCGAGAACTCCCCGTCGTCGGTGAAGAACACCTGTGCCATGACCAGCATCCCGGTCATCGCGGCGACGTCGTAGTAGAGCAGCGTCCGGTCGCCCTGGAACGTCGCCAGCGCGACGAGCACCGCCATCCCGACGACCGACAGCGACGGCAACAGTCGTGCGGCCTGCGGCGTCAGCGTGGCGATGGTGCTCTCGCTCTCGGTCCGCGAGGCGAGCAAGTACAGGACGGACGCGACGCCGAGCACGAGCGGCAGCGTCTGGATGTACACCTGCGAGGCGAGAAGCTGGAGCGGCAGCATCAACACCGCGGCGAGCAGTCCGCCGACGGCGCCGATGATGTCGAGTCGGCCGCTCTTCAGCATCCCCAACAGCGAGTTCGGTGTCTTGTGGCTCATGGTGAGAGGGGGTTAGTCGGTCGGCGTCCGTCGTTCAGTCATCGTCCGCCGTCGCGGCGTCCGTGACGCCGTCCCGCTGTCCGGCGGGGACGTCCGCGTCGGACGCGGCGTCGTCTGCGGCCATGCCGCCCGCGACCGCCTGGTCGTCGATCAGCACCTCTTTGTCGCTGTTGGCCTCCATGTCGAAGACCATCGCGAACAGCAGGAGGGCGACGCCGAGGAACAGCGACAGCGCCCAGCTGCCGGACTCGGCCTTCCGCTTGCGGAGCGAGGCGACCGCGCCGCCGACGGAGACCGCAGAGACGCCGGCACCGAAGTAGTAGAGGAACGCGGTCGGGTTGAAGTCCTTCAGGAGGTACTTGCGGTTCAGCCGCCAGAGGAAGTTCCGCAGAAGCATGAACGACACCTTCGGGATGTACTCGTCGTACTCGATGTGGCTCTTCCAGTCTTCCTCGTCGTAGACGCTGTCGGCGGAGTGCGCGACGTCGGCGACCCGGAGGTTCTCCACGTTGAGCTTCACCAGCAGGTCGTTACAGTAGCCGTAGTACTCGTACATGTCCTCGATGGGGGCCTGCTGGAGCGCCTCCTTCGAGATGGCGGTGTAGCCGTTCTGCGGGTCGGCGATCTTCCAGTAGCCGCTGGCGATCTTCGTCAGCAGCGACAGCATGGAGTTGCCGACGAGGCGGAACCGCGGCATGGCGTCTAAGTCCTCCTCGCGCATGAAGCGGTTGCCCTTCGTGTAGTCTGCCACGTCGTCGACGATGGGGTCGATGAACTTCGTCAGCACGTCGGGGTCCATCTGTCCGTCGCCGCCCATCACGGTCACGACGTCGACGTCGTCGTCCAGCGCCGCGAGGTAGCCCGTCTTGATGCCGCCGCCGACGCCGCGGTTCTCCTCGTGCTGGATCGGGACGACGACGTCCTCGAAGCTCGCCGCTTCCGAGGCGTGGTCGTCGTTGTACGACGCCGCGTGCTCCTGTATCTCCTCCCACGTCTCGTCCGTCGACCCGTCGTCGACGACGTACGCGCGGTCGACGAAGTCGGGGAACGTGTCGATGACGCCGCCTACGTAGCCTTCCTCGTTGTACGCAGGGACGACAATGCCGATGGTGTGTTCTCGGTACATGGTGATGCGTGGCTCTCGTAGTTCCGTCTGCTCTCCCTACGTGCTTTATAATACACCGCCTAAGTACCGAAACCGAGCGATAAGAACTCCATAGTGCCGTCAGACCGCTGGAGAGTCCGTGTTAACGGGTGACAGAGACGCGTCTCCGATCTCTCCGAGCCGTCGGTCCGACTCCCCCACCTGCCTCAGATGACGTCCGGTCGCATCACGCTGATCCACTCGCGGCCGTTCCAGACGGCCGGCCCCCAGAGCGCGTCGCCCGATCCGTCGTGGATCCCCATGTCGCCCCGGTAGGCCCCCTCGACGGTACGGAGGTCGTCCTCCTGCACGCAGCCGTCGCTGCGGAGTCGCTCGCAGTCGTCGTATTCGAGGAACGTCGTGTCGTCGAGCGCGCAGTGGGAGGGCCGGTGGACGTCGACGTCGCGAGCGTCGCGGACGAGGAGGAAGCAGCTCTCGTAGTTGCGGTACGTACAGTTCGAGACCGACGCCTGTGCCGCCCCGTTGACCGCGACGCCGATCGCACAGCGGTCGAGTCCGTTGGCGAAGTTGCGGGCGAAGTTGCCCTGGAAGTAGCAGGTGTCGCAGGTGAACCCGGGTGCGGACGCGGAGACGTACACCTCGACCGGGTACTCCATCGTGGTGCCATTTCCCTCGAAGTAGACGCCGCTGAGGAACTGGCTACAGCCGCTGCGGGCGTCGACGCCGTGACTCCCGTTGTTCTGGATCGTGCCGCCGACCCACCGACAGGAGTAGCCGCGCAGTTGGACGCCGTAGCCGTCGTTGAACTCCGAGTGACAGCCGAAGAAAGACGTGCTGTGCGGACGCGCGTCGGTGTCGAGGCGGAACCCCGTGCCGCCACAGCCCCACGCCATCACGTTGCGGAAGGTGGCACCGAACGTCCCCTTGAACCCGGTGTCGTCGGTGTACCCCTCGACGGAGACGCCGTGGGAGTTCGTCCCGTAGACGACGATGTCCTTGTACGACGAGTAGGGGGCAGCGCGGATCCTGAGGCCGATCTCGCCGCCGACGATCTTGAGGTTCTGGACGAGCGGGTTGTTCCGGTAGTCGTTCATCCCGCGACCGAGCACCTCGACGACGTTCGCGTCGACGTCGCCGGCGTCGATCACCGACCCCGAGGGGTGGCCGCCGGTGAGCATGACCTCCTTCTGTTCGTAGTTCAGGACGATCGGGAACTCCTCGCCCGCCTCCTGTGCGTCGTACGACGAGTGGACGTAGACGACGTCGCCGCTGCGAGCGTCGTCCCACGCCGCCTGGATCGTCCGGTAGCCGCCGCGGCCGACGACGAGTTTCCCGCCGAGGTTCGCGATCCCCGTCACCGAGTCGATCTCCGCCGCGTCGCCGAGCGCCATCGGCGCGTCGGACGTCGCACGTGCTCGGCCGCCGGCCGAACCGAGCAACGTGGCCGCACCTGCCGCCCCCAGAAACGTTCGGCGATCGATTCCGTTCTCTCCTGTCTGCTGTCTGGTTTCCATTCGGATTCTATCTTTCCAGAACGTCTGTCAGTGTATCAATGAGAACTAACACAACGGTTAGCTGGCGCGTCACCCGAGAGTAACTCGCTTAGGTGGCTGATAAGCCCCGGACGGCGTCACCGACGTCGGGAGTAGGGAGACCTTATCAGGCCTATAACAATACCTGTCACGCCCAGAGTGGACGTAAGAAAAACCGTGGTGAGGCGCAACGACACCGACGTCGAGACGATGGTCGCGGCTGTGAACCTCATCTCGAAGAAGTGGCATCCGGTCATCATCCAGTCGCTCCTTCGGGACGGCCCCCTCCGGTTCAGCGAGCTGAAGCAACGTCTCGACATCTCGGCGAAAGTGTTGACGGACAGTCTCGACGACCTCGTCGAGAACGAACTCGTCAACCGAAACGAGGTCAGTGAATCGCCCCGCCGCGTCGAGTACGATCTGACCCGACACGGTCGAGACATGCAGTCGGTCATCGACGCGTTGTCCGACTGGGGAGCGGAGCATCTGGGAGAGGACACCCGGCCGGTGGTGCTCGTGGTCGACAACGACCCACGGCTGGTGACGATGCACGCCAGTTGGTTGGAAGACGAGTACCAGATCGAACGCGCCTACGACGGCGAGGAGGCGCTCAGAAAGCTCACCGACGAGATCGACGTCGTCCTGCTCGACCGCCGGATGCCCGGCCTGTCGGGCGAGGAGGTGCTCGACCGCATCCGCGATCTCCGACTGGGGTGTCAGGTCATCATGCTCAGCGCGGTCGAACCGGACTTCGACATCCTCGAGATGGGGTTCGACGCCTACATCGTCAAACCGGGGGCCAAAGAGGAGCTGAAGGAGGTCATCGCCGACGTGTTGGCACGGAACGCCTACGACAACGAGGTACAGGAGTATCTCGCGCTGAGCGCGAAGCGGGCGGTGCTCCGAGCCGAGAAGACCGAAGGGGCGCTCCAGCGCGACGACCGCTATCGGCGCGTCGAGGCTCGGCTGCGCGAACTGGAGTCGAGCGTCGACGACGCCGACGAGGAGTCGACGGTCCGCGACGTACAGGCACTGTTGAACGACACCTGAACACCGAGAGGGTCCAGAGCTACCGATGTCATCCGACACCGAAGTCGACGTCCTGTTGTTCGCCGCGACCGGCGACGAGGCGCTCGCGGGCGCGTTCGACCGCGCCGACCGCTTCGACCTCGCCGTCGCCACCACGACCGACGCCGCGCTCGGCCGACTGCAGAGCGGAGAGGTGCCGCCACAGTTGCTGCTCGTCGAGTTCGAGGGCGACGGCGACGGGATGGAGCTCCTCCAGTCGGTGAAGGCCGACGAGACGCTGCGACGGCTCCCCGTCATCACCATCGGCGACACGCCGGACGCCTGTGAACTGTCGTACGACCAGCGCGCGAACGCCCACGTCGAACGGCCCTCGGACCCCGAGGGGTTCGACGAGGCCGTCGAGCGAATCGAGTCTTTTTGGGTCCGCGCCGCAACACTGCCGCCACTCACCGATGATTCCTGACGACATCACCGTCCTCCTCGTCGAGGACAACCCGGGGGACGCCCGCCTGCTCCAGGAGCACTTCCGAGACGCGGAACACCCCGTCACCGTCGTCGACGACCCGGACGACCACGCCGAGCCCTCGAACGAGGGGGTCACGCTGTATCACTGCGACCGCATCACCGAGGTCGAACCGCGACTGGCGGCCGTCGAGTTCGACGTCGTCCTGCTGGATCTGAACCTCCCCGGGAGCCACGGACTCGAGACCGTCGACTACGTCCGCGACCGGACGGAGACGACGCCCATCATCGTGCTGACGGGCGTCCCCGAGGAGCGACTCGGCATCGACGCCGTCTCTCACGGCGCACAGGACTACCTCGTGAAAGACGAGGTGACGCCGGAGGTGCTCATGCGGGCCATCCGGTACGCCATCGAACGGAAGAAGACCGAGGAGACGCTCCGGCAGCAGGCCGAGGAGCTGCGCATCCTCAACCAGCTGACCCGCCACGACATCCGCAACGAGATGACGCTCGTGGTCGGCCGGGCACGGGAGCTGTCCGAGCACGTCGACCACCACGGCGAGTCCCAGTTGGAGGAGATCGTCCGGACGAGCAACCACATCCTCCAGCTGACCCGCAGCATCGGCGACATCGTCTCCTCGGTCACCGGCAGCGAGGCGGCCGACCTCGCCGACGTCTCGCTGCAGTCGGTGCTCGAGTCGGAGATCGAGAGCGCCAGACAGCTGTACGGCGGGATCGTCGTCGACGTCGACGGCGAGATCCCGCCGGTGAACGTCCGGGCGAACGACCTGCTGTCGTCGGTGTTCGCGAACCTGCTGTCGAACGCCATCCTCTACAACGACAAGGAGACGCCCGAGGTGACCGTCCGGGTCGAGACCGACGAGAGCCGCGTCGTCGTCTCCGTCGCCGACAACGGCCCCGGTATCCCCGACCGGCGGAAGGAGACGGTGTTCGGCGAGGGCGAACAGGGCCCCGAGAGCAGTGGGACGGGAATCGGGCTCTACCTCGTCAAACAGCTCGTCGCGCAGTACGGCGGCGACGTCTGGGTCGAGGACAACCACCCCGAGGGAGCGGTGTTCTACGTCGAACTCGAACGGGTCGAGTGACCGACGGTCCGGCGCGTCCACCGCAGCGGCCACCGGGAGTCACCGACCGCTTTACGCGGGCGATAATAAAGCCGCCCCGGAATCTACCACCTGTACATGAACGCGCGAGCACGACGACCGACGGGGGGGACCGCGTGAGCGAACGACTCGACGTCGGCTTCGTCCCGGCGGAGTGTCCCGGTGCGCCCGGGTCGGGCGCGGTCGAGACGTCGACGCTCCTCATCGAGCGCCTGTCCGAGCACCACGACCTGACGGTCTACGTGTCGAGTCAGATGGACTCGGCCGACGCGGAGCTACCCGCCGAAGACCGCGTCGAGTACGTGCTGCACGACAACCTCTCGAAGCTCCCGCACCCGATCGCCGCGAAACACGAGGCGCTCCGCGAGGAACTGCCCGCGATGGAGCGTCACGACCTCGTCCACTCCTACTCGTCGGCGTTCATCCCGCTGCTCGCCGAACTCGACGTTCCGACGCTGTCGACGCTGAACTCCTACGTGCCGGTCTGCCCCAAGGGCGACATGATGTACCACGGAGAGGAGAAGTGTTCCGGCCCCTCGACCGGGAAGTGTGCGAGCTGTATCGCCACGACGGCGGTCAAGCGCCGGCAGGGCGTCGAGCGCGAACTCCGCGCGAGCTACTCCTCGCTGGGGAAGATCGACCTCGTCCGGAAGTCGATCGAGCGGGCGAGCGACATCGACGCCTACCACGCGCTCTCGCCGCACCTCAAGGAGGACTACGACGCGCTCGGGTTCCCGGGCGAGCGGACGACCGTCATCCCGCACTTCTACGACGAGGCGTTCCACCGCGAGGAGCCCGACCCGGACGCCGGCGTCGACGACGGCGACCCCGTCACCCTGCTCTACGTCGGTGCGCTGCAGGACATCAAGGGGCTGCACGTGCTCATCCCCGGCCTCGCGGAGATGCGCGAGCGCGGCCACGACGTCGAACTCGAGATCGTCGGCGCGGGGCCGTACGAGACGCGGCTGAAGGAGCTGGCCCACGAGGAGGGCGTCGCCGACGCCGTCGACTGGCTCGGCTACGTCGACCACGACGACCTCCCCGACGTCTACGACGAGGCCGACGCGTTCGTCTACCCGGGACTCATCGACGAACCGTTCGGGCGCGTCGTGCTGGAGGCGCTGTCGATGCGGACGCCGCTTCTCGTCTCCGACGTCGGCAGCATGGACTTCATCGTCGGCGACGCCGGCGAACCGTTCGAGGCGGGCAACCCCGCGGCGCTGGCCGACGCCTTCGAGCGTCTCGTCGCCGACTACGACGACCACTACGCCGCAATCGACGAGGAACTGCCGCGGTTCGCCCCGGAGACGGTCATCGGGAAGTACTCCGACCTCTACCGGGAGGTCGCGACGCAGAAGCGCGTCGTCACGCAGTGACAGCGACAGACGAGAAGGAGGAGAGGAGAAGAGAGAAGAGGAGAGGAAAGGAGAGCCGAAAAGGGCAGTTCCAGACCACGTCTTGCGGCACGGTGAGTGTCAGATGCACGGACGAGACGTGGACGAGCGGAGCAGTGGACGGAGGGAACGAAGCCGACCGCGTCAGCTCGGGAACTCGTTGCCGTAACCGTCGTAGGAACCGGCGACGCCCTCGTAGACGGTGCTCCAGTAGAGCTCGACGTCGCCGCTGGCGACTTTGAGGCCGTCGTAGTCGTCGTAGGAGCGGGCGGTGGTCTTCGAGACGACGTTGTCGTTACCGTCGTTGACGATCGGGTGGTGCGTCGACTCGTAGCTCCCCTTCGAGACGACGCAGTCGTCGGCGACGAGCGCGAGCGCACGGCGGTAGCCCGGTCCGGGCTGTTCGACCGTGTTGCTGTAGAACCGCGAGCCGTCGCGTTCACAGCGGATGGCGTTTCGACCGCCGATCGCGCCGGAGGCCTCGCCCGTGACGGTGCACTCCTCGACGAGCACGTCGCCGTCGCCGGGTTCGATATCGATCGCCTGTCCCGGACAGTGCATCTCGATGTCGACGTTCTGGAGCTCGACGTCGCCGCAGCCCTCCGAGATCATGATGGCGGCGTCGTTCGACTCGTCGCTGGCCCCGAGCGTGATCGAGGTGTTCTCGATCTTCGCCGAGCCACACCCCGGCATCACGGTGATGGCGTGGCCGTTCGGCTCCGCGAGGACGATTTCGCAGTTCTCGACCCAACAGTTGGAGCCACCGTCGAGGCGGATGCCGCGCTGGTTGTTGTCTCGGTCACGAGCGTGATCGACGACGACTGTCGCGTCCTGAATCGTGCTCTGATGGCCGTCCAAGCGGATGTTCGCGGAGTTGCTGTTCTCGAACCGACCGCCACGGACGACGACGCGGCCGTCCTCGCCGGAGTCGTAGAGTCCGTTGTCGGGGAAACCGCCGATGACGCAGTCGCGCACCCAGAGCTTGCCACTGTGGTACGGGCTGACGATGAAGCCGGTGGGGCCCCATCTGACGTCGGGGTTGCCGTCGCGGTCCGTGTCTTCCGTCCACGCACCGCCGTCGGGCATCCGGACGCGGTCGACCGCGCCGATGCTGTCCTCGTCGACGATGTCGACGAGCATCGGCCCGTGCGTGCCGGCGTCGTGTTCGCCGACGAAATCGACGTCGTGGATGTAACAGTCGTTGACCTGCGCCTGGATCGCGCGGAGTCCGGTGTTGTGCGCACGGAAGTCGAATGTGAAGTAGCCGATACGGAGCCAGTCGCCCGGCGCGTAGTGGGTGCCGAGTTTGAAGATACGGTGGGCACCCTCGAACTCGTCGGCGGGAGCGGGGACGATGGTCGCGTCGTCACCGATCAGCCAGAGTTTGTCGAAGCCGGTGAACCGGATCCCCTCGTCGACGTAGTACTCGCCGGGCGGGAAGTAGATCTTCCTGTTGTCGCCGAGAACGTCGTCGAGAATCGGAGTGATAGAGTCGCCGCCGGTGTTGTCCGCACCGGCGTCGACGATGTTGATCGTTTCGTAGGAGCTGTGGCTCGCCGAAGCACGTTCGGAGAAGGCTGCAGCACCCAGGGCCGTCGCTCCGACCGTGCCAAGGAAGGATCGACGACCGAGCGTTCGAGTTGAGGTCTGTTCTGGGGTCTCAGGCATAACGCAGTTCTCAGACAGTCGTTTTTATTGAAAAGTATTTTGAAATTGAATCTCTGCTTGGCCACAAAATATAAATAAGACGGCCAGAAAGACTATACTTCTCGAGAAATCGCCACCATAGTTACTCGAGACCGAGTGAAAATTTTGAGAAGTGAGTCGAGTGTGACGACCGGCGCGTCGACGGCGTCGGTCTAGAAGTCGTTGTCGACGAGTCGGAGTCCGCTTCCGCCGTCGACGTCGACCGCGTCGTAACCCTCGTAGGAGCTGGCCGTGACGTTCTCGATAGTGGCGTCGTCGCCCTCGACGACGATCGGGTGGTGCGTCGCCTCGTAGCGACCGCCGGAGACGGTGACGTCGTCGCCGCGGAGCACGACGCCGCGGCGGTAGCCCGGCCCGGAGTGTTCGACCGTGTTCGAGCGGAGCAGCGAGCCGTCGCGGTCGCAGATGATGGTCTCGCGGCCGCCCGTCGCGCCGGAGCCGTCGCCGGTGACGGTGGTGTTCTCGATCACACAGGGTTCGTCACCGGGGCGGAGTTCGATGGCCTGCCCGGTGGCGTCCAGGTCGACGGAACAGTCGTCGATCACCGTCCGACCGGCACCCTCTTCGACCATGATGGCCGCGTTCACGTAGCCGTCCGTGACGTCGATGGTCGTCCCTTCGATCTTCGCGGAGTCGACCCCGGAGCGGACGGTGATCCCGTTGGCGGTGGGTTCCTCGAGGACGATCTCCGTGTTCTTGACGGCACAGCCGCTGCCGCCGTCGAGACGGATCGCCTGCTGGGCGGCGTCGTCGTTGCGTGCGCCGTCGACGGTGATGGTGGCACCGTCGATCATGCTTCGGTGACCGTCGAGGCGGATGCTCGCCGTGTTGCTGTTCTCGAACTGGCCGCCGCGGACGACGACGGTGCCATCCTCGCCGGAGTCGTAGAGCCCGTTGTCGGGGAAGCCGCCGATGACGCAGTCGCGCACCCAGAGAGTCCCGTTGTGATACGGACTGACGATGAAGCCGGTGGGGCCCCACTGGACGACGGGGTCGCCGTCCTGTTCGGTGTTCTCCGTCCACGCGCCGCCGTCGGGCATCCGGACGCGGTCGACCGCGGCGATGCTGTCCTCGTCGATGATGTCGACGAGCATCGGTCCGTGCGTGCCGGCGTCGTGTTCGCCGACGAAATCGACGTCGTGGATGTAACAGTCGTTGACCTGCGCCTGGATGGCTCGCACTCCCGTGTTCTCGGCGGTGAAGTCGAAGGTGAGATCGCCGATGTGGAGCCAGTCACCCGGTGCGTAGTCCGTCCCGAGCTTGAAGATGTGGTCCGCTCCGTCGAACTCGTCGGCGGGAGCCGGAACGATGGTGGCGTCCTCGCCGTAGAGCCAGAGTTTCTCGAAGTCGGTGAATCGGACACCTTCGTCGACGTAGTACTCGCCGGGCGGGAAGTAGATCTTCCTGTTGTCGTCGAGAACGTCGTCGAGGACAGGGGTGATAGAGTCGCCGCCGGTGTTGTCCGCACCGGCGTCGACGATGTCGATCGTCTCGTAGGAGTCGTGACTTGCAGAGGCGCGACCGGAGAGAACCGTCGCGCCGAGTGCCGCCGCCCCGACCGTGCCAAGGACGGAACGTCGACTGAACGTCTTGTCTGGGGTCTCAGGCATTTGCAATTTCTCCACAATCGGGTTTGTTGATAAGAGTTGTGAAACAGAACTAACAGACGGCCACAAGATACAAATGTGAAGGATATTCCCTTCTAGAATGGAGAAATAAACAGTTTGGGCGAAAAGAATCACAAAATAGTCTAGATGTTCGCCAGCTCCCGAATCTCCCGCACGCCGGGAGCGCCGTCGACGAGCCAGAGGACAAACGCGACGAAGAAGGGGCCGAAGTAGACGGCGAGCAGGCCGACCTGCTGGGTCGTCGACAGCGCGGTCAGAAACTCGCCGAGGTAGCCGAGGATCCGTTCGAGCGCCACCTGCTGGTCGTCGTACGGCGGGAACGTCGCGACCGGCCAGAGCACGCGCATGAGCGCGAACTCCGTCCCGTAGCCGTAGAGTAAGGCCGTGGCGACGTCGCCGAGGAGATGCGACCACCAGCCGACGGTGAACGCCACGCCGACCTCCAGCCGGCGGAGTCGGGCCGCGGCGACGACGGCGAGCAGACCGAGCGGGACGGCGACGAACACCGAGTGGGCGACTGAGACGCCCTGCGGGAAGAGGTGGAACACCCACGACAGCGGCTTGTCGACGAGGTCCGGCAACTGCGTCGCGACGAGCAGGGCGAAGACGGCCGCACCGCTCGGGGGGCTACCGCGTGTCAACCGCGATCCGAGAGAGACGAGGACGTAGCCGAAGGCGGCGTGTCCCCACGGCCACATCTAGACGGCCCCCGAGGACGACGGCGCGGCGAGCGCCTGTTGTCCGTTCGGGGCGGAGAGCCAGACGTGGACGACGCGGTAGGCGTTGTCACGGGAGGGGTTCGACGGCGGGTCGCCCTTGTAGACGAGGAACGCCAACCGACTGTTGTCGCCGCCGGACTGCTCGACCTGATACGGCGTCCGCTCCGTCTGGCCGGCGGCGACGGCGGTGCTGAACGAGTCGACCCGCTCGGCGTTCGTCACCTGCCCGTTCTGCACCTGTTCGAGCTGGACGACGGTCGTGTAGCTCACGTCTTCTCTCTCCTGGTTCGTGATGGCGAGTTGGACGGTTCCACCGTTGCGAGCCGTTTCGCCGACGTTCTCGGTGGTAACGTTACCGTTCTGTTCGGTGACGAGGTACGTCTCGGTGAACGTGTCCTGTGCGGGCGACGCGAGACCGGCCACGCCGGCGCTCGCGGCGAGCACGAGGAGACTCGCGACGAACAGGAGGCTGTACGTCCCACCGCCGAGTCCGGCGAACATCCCGCTCGGGAGGAGACTGCCGACCGTGAACCGTTCGTCGGCAGCGACGAACGCGCGGCGGACGGCCGCCAGTATCGAGAACAGCACCGTCACGCCGGCGATGATCGCGACGAGCGGTAGCGTGGCGATGCCAAACGGCGTGAAGTTGAGCGCGTACGCCGTCATCGGGAGCACGACGAGGCTGAGCGCCAGTGCGAGCACCACTCGTTCGGTCGGACCGATGCGACGGTAGCTCACGCCGGTCGGGTCGTCGAGTTCGGCCCGGTTGAGAGCGCGAATCGAGCGCGAACGCAACCGCGGCGTC
Source organism: Halogranum roseipondis (assembly GCF_059695585.1). Lineage (NCBI taxonomy): Archaea > Methanobacteriati > Methanobacteriota > Halobacteria > Halobacteriales > Haloferacaceae > Halogranum > Halogranum roseipondis. Next base: position 135,296 of record NZ_JBUEED010000006.1, on the reverse strand, counting down.
CCCTCGGGGTAGAGCGCCGAGACTATCGCGTACCCGGGAAGGAACAACACGATCGGGAGGAGTGCGAGGATACGGATCGGTCCCGAGAGACCGACGTAGACCGCTCCCGCCGCCGCCAGCGCGGCGACGATGGCGAGAAACAGGTCGGCTACCCACTCGTACACGGCTGTCATTGACGACGACTACTGGCTCCGCAACTAAAAAGCCCGAGCACCGTTCACGCCTAAACCTCCGAATTCTCCGTCATAGCGGGTGCCTAAGTCCAAATATGCCTTTCTGCGGTCGACGCGGTTGCAACGTTTACGCGGGGCGTAGCGTCACACAGGAACCGACGGAAACGGCCCGTGACACCGCTTAGTCGGCCGATAATAAAGCCACTCTCTCTTCTCTACTCTGGTGATGCGACGACTGGGCCACAAGGGCGCTCCGACAGTCACGCCGGCCGACAGACCGGACGGGACGCACGTCCGTCGGAGCGAACAGATGGAGGGAGCCAGATGAGTATTCCGATCGCCGACCCCGAGGTGGGAGACGCCGAACTGAAGGGAGTCGTCGACGTCCTCGAGTCCGGCCAGCTCGCCGCGGGCGACGCCGTCGAGGAGTTCGAGAACCGCTTCGCCGACTACGCTGGCGCGGAGCACGCCGTCGCCACGACGAACGGCACCACCGCGCTGCACGCGGCGCTGACCGCGGCAGGCGTCGACGAGGGCGACACCGTCGTCACGACGCCCTTCTCGTTCGTCGCGACGGCGAACACGATCAGATTCGCGGGCGCTGAGCCCGCCTTCGCCGACGTCGACCCCGAGACGTTCAACCTCGACCCGCACGCGGTCGAAGAGCTGATCCGCGAGCGCGACGGCGACGTCGACGCCATCATGCCGGTCCACCTCTACGGCCTGTCGGCCGAGATGGACCACCTGCGCGAGATCGCCGCCGAGTACGACGTCCCGCTCGTCGAGGACGCCGCACAGGCACACGGCGCGGGCTACCACGACGAGACCGCCGGCTCGATGGGCGACGTCGCCTGCTTCTCGTTCTACCCGACGAAGAACATGACGACCGGCGAGGGCGGGATGATCACGACGAACGACGAGGACGTCGCCGACGCCGCGCGACAGTTCATCAACCACGGTCGGAGTCAGTCCGGCTACGAACACGTCGAGGTCGGCCACAACTTCCGGATGACGAACCTCTGTGCCGCCATCGGCGTCGCACAGATGGACCGCATCCGCGAGTTCAACGAGGCCCGCCGCGAACACGCGGCGTTCCTCACCGACGGGCTCGCGGACACCGCGGCCGTCACCCCGACGGAGCCGGAGGGACTGCGTCACGTCTACCACCAGTACACGATCCGGGTGGGCAACCGCGAGGAACTCGTCGAGCAGCTCGACGACCACGGCGTCGGCAGCGGCGTCTACTACCCCAACCCGATCCACGAACTCGAGGCGTACGACGACTACTCGGGACCGACCGACCTCGACGTCGCCGAAACCGTCGCCGAGCAGGCGCTCTCGCTGCCGGTCCACCCGAACCTGACGCAGGAGGACCTCGAGACCATCGTCGACGTGATGCACGAGATCGACGTCGAGCCGGTCGACGAACTCGCCCGCAGAGAGGAGGTAACCCATGTCTAACTCAGAGACAGTCAAAGCCGGAGTGATCGGCGTCGGCAGTATGGGACAGAACCACGTCCGCATCTACCGGGACCTGCCGGGCGTCGAACTGGTCGGTGTCTACGACGCCGCGATGGAGCGCGCCGAGGAGGTCGCCGACGACTTCGACACGCGAGCGCTCACGATGGACGAACTGCTCGAGGAGGCCGACGCGGTCTCCATCGCCGTCCCGACGCAGTACCACTTCGACGCCGCCCGCGAATGTATCGACGCGGGCGTCAACGTGCTCGTCGAGAAGCCGTTCGTCGAGGACCCCCAGAAGGGCCAGACGCTCATCGACTTCGCCGAGGAGCGCGACGTCGTACTACAGGTGGGCCACGTCGAGCGGTTCAACCCGGCGGTCCGCACCCTGATGGACCTCGTCGACGACCTCGACGTCATCGCGGTGACGGCCGAGCGACTCGGCCCGCCGCTGGACCGCGAGATCGACGACAGCGCCGTGATGGATCTGATGATCCACGACATCGACATCGTGCTCGCCATCGTCGGCGAGGAGGTCCGCTCGGTCAACGCCGTCGGCACCCAGGAGGGTGCCTACGGTGCCGCCAACCTCCAGTTCGACGACGGGACGGTCGCCGAACTGACCGCGAGTCGCGTCACCCAAGAGAAGGTCCGACAGCTGACCATCTCGGCCGCCGAGGCGCGCGTGAAGGTCGACTACATCGACCAGAGCATCGAGATCCACCGCCAGTCGGCACCCGAGTACGTCGAGGACGGCGACGTCCGCTACCGACACGAGAACGTCGTCGAGAAGCTCACCGTCGACCAGGGCGAACCCCTGAAAAAGGAACTCGCGGCCTTCACCGACGCGGTGCGCACCGGCTCCGAACCGGTCGTCTCCGGCGCGGACGGCCTCCGCGCACTCGAGGTCACTCGCGAACTCGACGAACTCGCGGCGGACGAACCGGCGACGCGGACCGAACACACCCCGGTCACGCAGGACGACTGACCCCCCAGATCGGCCCAGTCTACTTTTCGTGGCGGCTGTTTTCGAAGTAATCACACCCAACTACGCCGTCGTCGGCAGACTGAGACGGCGACGCGCCGGTCCTGTCAGCTCGCGATAGTGGCGAGAGACGTTTTGGGTTAGTATACAAACAAGAGCGCCTTAACCGGTCGTTTTGGCCGTTCTCGATATCTATGAGTGTATTGAACAGTCGCGCTCATTTACACCACCAGAAAGCGGAAGTCGGGGTATGGAACAGAAACGGCGGACGTTCCTCTGGTCCCTCTCGGCTGCCGCGGCGGGGCTGGCCGGATGCATCGGACAGTCCACCGAACCGGCACAGACGCCGACGGAGACGGGAACGCCCTCCCACACGCCGACCGACACCGAGACGACGACACCGGAGCCGCAGTTCGTCCACAGCGGTGACACCATTCCTCCGTGGCCGACGGAGACGCCCGGCGTCCTCCCGCTGGTCGCCGGTCCGAGCCCCGAGGCCGACAACCCCGTGTTGACCGCCGCCGACGTCACCGACTACGGCGACGTCGACTACGTCGCCGACCCGTTCATGTTCGTCGAGGAGGGCGAGTGGCACATGTTCTTCGAGATCGTCAACCACGACCGGCGACCGGACGCTCCCATCGGACACGCCACCAGCGACGACGGGCTGGAGTGGGAGTACGACCAGGTCGTCCTCCAGAAGGACGAACACACCTCGTTCCCGCTGATCTGGAAGTACGACGGCGAGTACTACATGTGTCCGCCGACGGGCAAGCGGGTCGAACTGTGGAAGGCCGACGAGTTCCCCACCGACTGGTCGAAGGTCGGCGACGCCATCGACGTCGACTACTACTCGCACGACCCGGTGTTCTTCCGCTACGACGGCCGCTGGTGGCTCGCGACCGACAAGGACAACGACAAGGTGATGCTCTACCACTCGACGGAGCTCGAGGCGACCGACTGGACGCCCCACGAGAACAACCCGGTGGTGACGGGACGTCGAGAGGCGGCCCGACAGGGCGGTCGACCGCTCGTCGTCGACAGCGAGATCTACTTCTTCTTCCAGGATCTCGAGGACCAGTACGGCGACAAGACCCGCGCCTACCGCGTGACCGACCTCACGACGAGCAGCTACGCCGACGAGGAGGTCGCCTCCTCGCCGGTGCTCTCGGAGTTCGGCGTCGGCTGGAACGCGACGACGATGCACACGTTCGACCCGTGGTCGCTCGGCGACGGGGAGGGGTGGCGGTGTGCGGTCGACGGGACGGCGTCGAAGGAAGACTACAGCATCGGTATCTACGACGTCCCCACCGTCGACCCGACGCCCGCCCCCGGCGACGTCGTCGACGAGTACGGCGTGACCGCGTGGTACGACTTCAGCCACGGCCTCGACGGCGTCGTCTTCGACCGCTGCGGGTCGCGTCACGGGACGATCCGCGGGACGTCGGCGACGACGGACACGACGCTGGGTGCGGGCCGGGCGTTCGCCGGCACCGACGAGGACCGCGTGCTCATCCCCCACGAGTTCCCCGAACTCCTCAAGCGTCGCTCGTTCACGCTCCTGCTGTCGGTCGCGCCGGGCGACGGCGAGGACGCCCGCGTGCTCGACTACGGCAAGCGAGACAAGACGCGGGGGATGCGAGTCGACGTCCGCGACGGCGAGTGGGCGGTGACCGTCGACAGCGGGAGAGCCGAGAGCACCGTCAGGGGTGGCGACGCGACGACGCCGACCACGCTCGCGGTCGTCCGCGACGGCGGGTACACGGTGTACGCCGACGGGGAGATGCTGGAGTCGATCGACAGCGTCGGCACGTTCCACTTCAACAACTCCTATACGGTGTTCGGTGGGGCGATGACCGGCGGCGAGAACTTCACGGGGTCGGTCCACAGCTACTGGCTGCTCGACGACGTGCTCACCGCCGCCGAACTCGGGGCGTTCGCCGACGCCGTCCGCGAGTGACCGACCGGGTCGGCGGCGCCTCGTCGACAAGGAAACAGCTAACAGCGTGGACGCCGCCGTTGTTCTCGAAGCAGATGGAACGGGCACAACGGCTTGCGGAGTTGCTGCAGCGAGAGATCGGAGACGGGTTGCGGGCGGTCGTCCACTACTCGACCGACACGGAACTGTTTCAGGACTCGGGGACGTACGAACTCGTCTACCTGCGGGGCGACGAGACGGTTCCGACAGCGCAGACAGAGTTGGAGACGGTGATGGAGGCGACGGGGATGGAGTCGCTCGGACGCACCATCCGTCACCAACACGAGGACCACGACACGCTGAACTTCGTGGTGAAGAACTACGATACGGTCACGGAGACGTTCTTCTTCCTCAGCGCGTGTGAGGGCGTCGCGGTGTCGCTGGAGCCGTCGGTGTTCATCTCGAAGAACCCCCTGATGGACGACTGTCTGGCCGCGCTGGAGCTCTGAGCGCAGTCCGTCGAGTGGGATGTCAACGAGAGCCACTCAGCGTGGAGAAATCCGGTTTTCAGCGGCGTTTATCACCCTAACGCACGCCTAAGCGCGGCCTTACTCCGCCCATAATAAAACGCCTTTGAGGACACAGAGACAGTGAGAGCAACCCAGAGATGACCCGCAAACTCCTCGTCGGGCTGGCACTTCTCGGCATCACCCTGGCGGCGCTCGGCGTCGCCGCCCGGAGGGTCGCCGCGCCAGCGGACGACGACACGGACACCACCGACGACCGAATCGACTTCGAGACGGCCACCGCCAGCGTGGAGGGCTGAGATGGGCTGGTACCACGCCGGCGACTGCTGCGAGATCGACGACGGCGCGACGGTCGGCTACATGCACGGCGACGACGTGTCGCCGACGACGCTGGGCGACCGAGCGCGCATCCGAGAGGGGACGATCGTCTACGCCGACGTCGACGTCGGCGACGACTTCGTCACCGGTCACAACGCCCTCGTCCGCGAGGACACCACCATCGGCGACGAGGTCGTCGTCGGCACCGAGACGGTCATCGACGGAACCTGCGAGATCGGCTCGAACGTCAGCCTGCAGACGGGCGTCTACATCCCGACGCACACCACCGTCGGCTCGAACGTCTTCATCGGGCCGAAGGCGACGCTGACGAACGACCCCTACCCGGTCCGACAAGACGTCGAGATGCAGGGGCCGACCATCGAGGACGGCGTCTCCATCGGCGCGAACGCGACCATCCTCCCCGGCGTCACCATCGGCGAGGGCGCGTTCGTCGCCGCCGGCTCCACAGTGACGGAGGACGTGCCGCCGGAGACGCTCGCGGTCGGCTCCCCCGCCGAACACCGCCCCCTCCCCGACGAACTCGACACGGAGAACGAACTCGCATGAGTGAGGCAGTCAACACAGGGACCCCCCTGTACGGCAGTGATGCATCGACGGACGACCAACAGACGGCGTTCACGAACGGCGAGGTACCCGTCGCCGTCTACGGCCTCGGCAAGATGGGCCTCCCGCTGGCGAGCGTCTACGCCGAGGTGACGGGCAACGTCACCGGCGCGGACGTCGACCCCGACGTCGTCGCCGGACTCAACGCCGGCGAGAACCACATCGCGGGCGAGCCGGGACTCGACGAACTCGTCGACGAACTCGTCTCTCACGACGCCTTCCGGGCGGTCTCGGACCCGAAAGAGGCCGCCACGGACGCCCGCGTCCACGTCGTCATCGTCCCGACGCTCATCGACGACGACGGCGCACCCGACCTCTCTATCGTCGAGTCGGTGATGCGCGACATCGCCAGCGGACTGGAGGAGGGCGACATGGTGATCGCCGAGTCGACGCTGCCGCCGCGCTCCTGCGTCGACCGCCTGCTGCCCATCTTAGAGGAGGAGTCCGGACTCGAACTGGGCGAGTTCGGCCTCGCGTTCTGCCCGGAACGAACGGCGAGCGGGCGCGCGCTGGAAGACATCCGCGGCGCCTACCCGAAGATCGTCGGCGGCGCCGACGAGGAGAGCACGCGGGTCGCGGAACTCATCTACAGCCACATCAACTCGAACGACATCCTCACCGTCTCCGACACGACGACGGCGGAGGCGGTCAAGGTGTTCGAGGGCGTCTACCGCGACGTCAACATCGGCCTCGCCAACGAACTGGCGAAGCACACCGAGGCGTTCGACATCGACGTGACGGAGGCCATCGAGGCGGCCAACACTCAGCCGTTCTGTGAGATTCACACGCCGGGTGCGGGCGTCGGCGGTCACTGTATCCCGTACTACCCGCGGTTCATCATGAAGGAGTTCGACACGGAGACGCCCGTCATGCGGGCCGCCCGCGACACGAACGACGAGATGCCGCGCTACACCGCCGACCACGCCCTCGACGGGCTGCACGCCGAGGGCGTCGACCCCGCCGAGTCGACGGCGCTCGTGCTCGGACTCACGTACCGACCCGGCGTCGACGAGATCCGCGCGACCCCCGCGCTGCCGCTCGTCGAGCGACTGATCGAGGAGGGCGTCGACGTCGACGCGGTCGACCCGGTCAACACTCACACCGACCCGTTCGAGTCGGCCGGCGCGAACCTGGTCGAGATGGACGAAATCGCCGAGACGTACGACGCGGTCGTGCTCGTGACGCCGCAGGAGGCGTTCGACGACCTCGATCTCACGAGTCTCGCACCGAACGACGGACGGCTGGTCGTCGTGGACGGCCGTCAGTCGCTGACCGAACTACGTGGCCACGACGCGATCCACTACCGAGGAGTTGGTATCAATGTCTGAAGCAACGACGGAAGCACGCGACACGAGAGCCGAGAGCAAACGAATCTGTGTGGTCGGGCAGGGCTACGTGGGCCTGCCGCTGGCGGTCGCCTTCGACGGAGAGGGCCACGAGGTCACCGGATTCGACATCGACGAGGACAAGATCGCCGCGCTCGACGACGGCGTCGACACGACCGAAGGCGACCTCGGAGACGACACCATCGCCGAGAGCGACGTCGAGTTCACGACCGACGCCGTGAAGATCGCGGAGGCCGACTACGTCATCGTCACCGTGCCGACGCCGGTCGACGAGATGAACAACCCGAACCTCGACTTCATCAAGGCCGCCGCCCGCACGGTCGGGGAGAACCTGACCGAGGACACCACGGTCGTCCTCGAGTCGACCGTCTACCCTGGCGTCACCCGCGACGTGCTCGGACCGATCATCGAGGAGGAGTCGGGGCTCACGCTGGACGAGGAGTTCTACCTGGGCTACTCGCCGGAACGGCTCGCACCGGGGACCGACCGGACGCTCCAGGAGGTCGTGAAGATCGTCAGCGGCTCGACCGACGAGGTGCTCGCCGACCTCGCGGAGCTGTACGGCTCCGTCGTCGACGCGGGCATCCACGAGGCGCCCAACCTCGAGACAGCCGAGGCGGCGAAGGTGACCGAGAACGTCCAGCGCGACCTCAACATCGCGCTGATGAACGAGCTCTCGATCATCTGTGACCACCTCGACATCGACACCAACGACGTGCTCGAGGCGGCGGGGACGAAGTGGAACTTCCACGACTACCACCCCGGGCTCGTCGGCGGCCACTGCATCCCGGTGGACCCGAACTACCTCGCCCACGGCTCCGAGCGGAAGGGGTACCAGCCGAAGCTGATCCTGCAGGCCCGCGAGGTCAACGAGTACATGCCGAAGCACACCGCCGAGTTGACGCTGAAGGCGCTCAACGACCAGAAGAAGGTGCTCTCCGACGCCCGCCTGCTCGTGCTCGGTCTCGCCTACAAGCCGAACGTCGGCGACATCCGCACCTCCGAGGTGCGCGGCGTCATCAGCGAACTGCAGGAGTACGGCGTCGAGCTCGTCGGCTACGACCCGCGAGCGGACGACGAGGCCAGCGCGGAGTACTTCGGCATCGAGATGGCCGACGAGATGGACTTCAACGGCTACGACGGGATCATCCTCGCCACGCCGCACGACGAGTTCGCCGACCTCGACGTCGAAGGCATCTCCGCCGACCTCAACGACCGGCCGGTGCTCATCGACGTCGAGAACACGGTGGACGAAGAGGTGGCGACGGCGGCCGGTTTCGCCTACGACAACCTGTAAGCCGACCGTGATTCAGGAGGAGCCCACGATGATTCAGGACGGACGCACGTCGAGTCGGCGCGGACACGCCACGGAGACAGGAGCATGAAGTACGTCATCACCATCCAGCATCCGGCACACGTCCACTTCTTCAAGCACGCCATCGAGGAGTTGGAGGACGAGGGCCACGAGGTGTACGTGTTCGCCCGCGACAAGGAGGTCGCCGTCGACCTGCTGGACGCCTACGAGATCGACCACGAGGTGCTGCTCGACGGACAGGGCAGCGGCGTGCTCGGCGGCGTCGGCGGGATGGCGACCTCGCAGCTACAGTACGAGTACAAACTGCTGAAGCGGGCCCGTGAGCTTCGGCCAGACGTGATGGCCGCCATCGGCGGCACCGCGGTGGCGCACGTCGCCGCGCTCGTCGGCGCGCGCAGCGTCGTCTTCACCGACACCGAGCACGCCCCGGCGAACAAGATCACGTTCCCCGTCGCCGACGAGGTGTGGACGCCCGAGTGCTTCCACGACGACGCCGGGAGCAGCCAGCGGGAGTACGCGGGCTACCACGAACTGGCCTACCTCCACCCCGACCGGTTCGACCCGGACCCGAGCGTGCTGGAAGAGCTCGGCGTCGACCCCGAGGAGAAGCTGGTCGTGCTCCGACTCGTCTCGTGGGACGCCTCTCACGACGTCGGCGAGGCCGGCTTCGACGACATCGGCGACGTGGTCGAGCAGTTGGAGGCGACGGGCGCGCAGGTGATCATCACGTCGGAGGCCTCTCTCCCCGGGGAGTTGGAGGACCGCCGCGCCACCGTCGCGCCGCACCGCATCCACCACGTCCTGGCGTACGCCGACCTCTTCGTCGGCGAGGGAGCGACGATGGCCGTCGAGAGCGCGGTGCTGGGCACACCCGCCGTCTACGTCAACACGCTGCGGATGGGGTACACCGACGAGATCGAGGCCCGCTACGGGCTGCTCTACAACTGTCAGGGGGCGTACCGCCACGCCAACGCGCTCGAGACGGCCGTCGCCATCCTCGACGGCGAGGAGGGCGACGACTGGGACGCCCGCCGCGAGCGCCTGCTCGACGAGAAGAACGACGTCACCGAGACGGTGCTGGACGCACTCCGATGAGTCCGGAATCGGAGCCGACGGCGACAGCCGACGAGGAGACCGACGGCGTCGACCTCCGCGTGCTGCAACTGACGACCTCCGAGCGGTCGTTCTTCCGGAAGCAGGTCGAGGTGCTCGAGGAGCGCGGCGTCGAGTGCGTGACGGTCGTCGTCCCGCGTGCGGGCGAGGGTCGCGGGCCGCGAGAGTATCTCGCCTTCTACCTGCAGACGCTCGGCCGGAGTTTGGAGGAGTTCGACCTCGTCCACGCCAACTACGGGCTGACCGCACCGATGGCGCTGGCACAGCCGGTGCGTCCGATCGTCCTCTCGCTTTGGGGGTCGGACGTGCTGGGTCCGTCGTGGCTCGCGACGCTCAGCGAGCTCTGTGGCGAACGGTTCGACGCCGTCGTCTCGCCGTCGAAACCGCTGTCCGAGGAGCTGTCGGTGCCGCACCACCGCATCCCGTACGGGGTCGACACCGACCTGTTCCGCCCCATCGACCGGACGGAGGCACGCGAGCGCGTCGGCTGGCCAGTCGGCGAGGAGATCGCGCTGTTCCCCTACGACACCGAGCGGCCGGTGAAAGATTACGCACGCGCCGAGCGCGTCGCCGACGAGGCCGGGGTCGACCTGCGGACGGTGTCGGGCGTCGACTACGAGGAGATGCCGTACTACTTCAACGCGGCCGACGCACTGCTCGTCACCTCCGAGTACGAGAGCGGGCCGATGGTCGTCCGCGAGGCGGCCGCCTGTAACGTCCCCGTCGTCTCGACGCCCGTCGGGTTCGCCCCCGACGTGCTCGACGGCGTGACGAACTCGGTCGTCACCGACGACGACGCCGCGTTGGCCGCCGGACTGGCCGACGTCGTCGCCGGCGATGCCCGCTCGGACGGCCGCGAAGTGGTCGACGGGTTGTCGCTCGACGAGATGGGCGACCGCCTGCTCGACGTCTATCAATCCGTCGTATAAGGCCCTGTGACGCGCTGTCGGTGACGAGACGTCCGGATTCAACCTGTTTTGGGGTTCTGAACGCCCCCCTGGTTACCTCGGTTCGACAGATTCTCGTCTCTCCCAAACTGTTTGGGAGAGACGTTGATGGAGAAAACGTCCGTCTACTGAAACGAGAACAGTGATGAGTACGGCAGAGACAGTCGAGACGGGGACGGAGCATCGAGACGAGACCGACGACGAACCGGCGGTTGCCGACCTGTCGAAAGACGACCTGTTTCACATCCTGCAGAACCAGCGTCGTCGCCGCGTGCTGAAGTACCTCCAGGCGACCGACGAGGAGCGCGTCGACATGCGCGACGTCGCCGAGCAGGTCGCCGCGTGGGAGCACGACACGACCGTCCAGCAGCTCACCTCCAACGAACGGCAGCGCGTCTACATCGCGCTCTACCAGTCGCACCTGCCGAAGCTCGACGAGAAGGGGATCGTCGAGTACAACCAGAGCCGCGGTGTCGTCGAACGGACCGCTCTCGCAGACCGGTTCGAACACTATCTTGACGTCGGTTCCCAGGCGGATACCGAGAGCGACTCCGACGAGGCGGTCGCCGCCTCGGCAGCGTCAGTCGTCGAACCGACGGCCGACTCGACGCGCTACTACAGCAGTGCGACGGCAGTCGGCGTCGCACTCACCGCCGCGTCGTGGGTCGGCGTCGCGCCGACGGCGTTGTCGAGCTACCTCGCGACCTTCATCACTGGGATGTTCCTCTTCGTCACGGTGGGACTCACCTACCGGAACCGCATCTGAGAGGCGTTACCGTCGCCAACCGGGAGACCAGCGACGCCCGGCGAACCACGGGGTTCGATTCTCGTGGTGCACATCGATGCGAGTCGAGGACGACCCTCTGAGCTACCGCCGGACGTACTGGCCGGGACGACCTGTTCTGTGACCGGAGTGCGCGAGAGAGCCACAGCGACGCCGGTGGGTCGACCGACGCCGATCTGCTCGCCCGCGAGTGCGGCAGATCGGAGGACGTCGTCCGATCGTTGTGCCGATCTGACGCCATATCAACTGTTGTCACGACACACGCACCGCGCTACTGTCTCGCTAAATTGACTTACCAGCTCAGTAATCTAAATGGTCGTCAGGAGTGGCTGCTCCCCGCCTCGCGAGACCGCCGAGCCACCGACGGCGGGAGCGCCGGGTCGTCGACTCAGGAGAACGACGACGTTCACGCGACGGGAGTATCGAGACGGATACCGGTCCGCGGACCTCACCGACCGCTCGGGCGAGGGACGGTGACCGCCGACCGAGGAGTAAGTTCTTGTTATCTTAGTAACAGATACGAGGTGGCCGCGACGTCTCCGACTCACCGACTCGAATCGGCGGGAGTGCCGAATTCGGCTGTCCGAGGCCGTTTACCCCTGTCCTAAGCGCGATACGGCCCGAAATTCGGTGTGTGAGCGGATAGTCGCAACTGGGGCCGTTGTCGACGATTGCATCCTCACCGACACCTAAACGCGACGGCGAAAATCGGCGTATGGAGGGCTCAGACTGTTAGCCCACGTATAATAATGGGCCTTACAGCCAAAGCAGCAGTCACAGAGCCGCGTCATCTCCCGCACCGGGAGTGCGCGGGAGGAGACACACACAACATGAACCGACCGGGCACGTTCGACCGGAACCACGGTGGTTGGACCGCGCAGAAAACTGACCGCAGCACGGAGGGAGCCTACTGATGTGTGGGATCATCGCGTGCGTCGGTTCGGACGACGCAGTCGGTGAGCTGCTCACCGGCCTCGAGAACCTGGAGTATCGCGGCTACGACTCGGCTGGGATCGCCGTCCAGAACGGCAGCGGGATCGCCGTCCGGAAGAAAGCCGGCAAGATCAGCGAGCTCAAGGAGACCATCGCGAGCGACGTGCCGAACGGCAGCGTCGGCATCGGCCACACCCGCTGGAGCACCCACGGGCCGCCGACCGACGACAACGCCCACCCGCACACGAGTCAGACCGACGAGGTCGTCGTCGTCCACAACGGCATCGTCGAGAACTACGAGTCCATCCGCCGGCAGCTGGAGGCCGAGGGCTACGAGTTCCAGAGCGAGACCGACACGGAGGTCATCCCGCATCTCGTCGAGCACCACCTCGACCGCGGGATGGACGTGGAGGAAGCGTTCAAGACCGCCGTCGACGAGCTCGACGGCAGCTACGCGGTCGCGCTGATGGTCGACGGCGAGGACAAGGTGTACGCCGCGCGGCAGGACTCGCCGCTCGTCGTCGGCGTCGACGACGACCGCTTCTATCTCGCGAGCGACGTCCCCGCGTTCCTCGACTTCACCGACGAGGTCATGTACATCCAGAACGGCGACTTCGCGGAGGTCACACCCGAGAACCTCGTCCTCACGGACCGCGAGGGGAACGTCGTCGAGCGCGACGTCGAAGAGGTCGAGTGGAACGCCGAGGAGACCGGCAAGGGTCAGTACGACCACTACATGCTCAAGGAGATCAACGAGCAGGCCGACTCCCTCTCGAACACGCTCGGTGGCCGTATCACCGACGACGGCGACGTCGACCTCGAAGAGTTCCCGCCGGGGACGTTCGACGACGTCGACCACGTCGAGTTCATCGCGTGTGGGACCTCCTATCACGCCGCACTCTACGGGGCACAGCAGCTCCAGCGGACTGGGATCCGCGCGACGGCGACCATCGCCAGCGAGTACGACACGGCGACGGTGACCGAGAACACGCTCACCATCGCGGTCACGCAGAGCGGTGAGACCGCAGACACCATCTCGGCGCTCCGCGCCGCACAGGACGCCGGCGCCGAGACCGTCGCAGTGACGAACGTCGTCGGGTCGAGCGCCGCCCGCGAGGCCGACCACGCGCTGTACATCCGCGCCGGCCCCGAGATCGGCGTCGCCGCGACCAAGACGTTCTCCTCGCAGGTCGCGACGCTGACGCTGCTCGCACACCGACTCTCCCAGGACCTCGAGCAGGGGACGCCGCGTGAGGACAACGAGGAGTTCTTCACCGAACTCCAGAAGCTCCCCGAGTACATCGACGAGGTGCTCGAGACGTCGACGGCCGAGGCGGTCGGCGAGAAGTATCTCGACAAAGACTCGTACTTCTTCATCGGCCGAGACAACGAGTACCCCGTCGCACTCGAGGGCGCACTGAAGTTCAAGGAGATCACCTACGAGCACGCAGAAGGGTTCGCCTCGGGCGAATTGAAACACGGACCGCTCGCGCTCGTGACGCCGAAGTCGGTCGTGTTCTCGATGTTCACGGGCGAGAACGGCGAGAAGACGCGGAAGAACGCCGAGGAGGCGCACACCCGCGGCGCCGACATCGTCGCCGTCACCGACGACGCCGACAGCGTCCACGAGTTCGCCGACACGGTGCTCCACATTCCGGAGACGCACCCCGACATCGCTGGGCTCCTCGCGAACGTCCAACTCCAGCTCGTCTCCTACTACACCGCCGACCTGCTCGACCGCGAGATCGACAAGCCGCGCAACCTCGCGAAGAGCGTAACGGTGGAATAGCGCATCGACATACCTCTCGTGACATCATCGACGATGCAGAACGAACTGTTCGGCGTCTTCGGCGAGCGAGCCGACTTCGAGCGCTTCTGTAACCCGGCACGCTTCAACGCGGTCGTCGAGACCAAGCAGGCGACCATCGGCGTCCGTGATCTCGGCTACGGGCTCCCGGGCCGGACCGTCGCACACGACGGCGAGGCGGGGACCTGCGTCATCTGGGGCGAGGTCGTCTCGGAGACCGGCGTCTCGCCGGCCAAGGAGCTGTTGGCCCGGTACGCCGAGGTCGGCGACGACGCGTTCGACGCTCTGAACGGTTCGTATCTCGCCTACGTGGAACGCGGCGGCGACGCCCAACTCGTCACCGACGCGATCCGCTCGTGGGAGTGTTACTTCACCGACGCACCGGGTGTTCGCGTGTTCGGGACCGACGCGGCGAACGTCGCACAGGCGGTGCCGAACGCGTCGCTCGACAAACAGGCACTCACCGAGGTGACACACTTCGGCGTCGCCTTCGACGAGGCGACGGTGTTCGACGAACTCCACCGAGTGCCGTTCGACGGCTATCTCACCCCCGAGACGACGGGCGAGCTGTCGCGGTTCGTCTACGACCCGCAGCCCCCGGAGACGTTCGACTACGCGACGGAGTTGGCCGAGCGACTGGAGCGGGCCATCCAGCGACGGATCGACCTCCCCGGACGGAAGGGGATGCTCCTCAGCGCCGGCTACGACTCGCGTGCGATCCTCTCACAGCACCCGAACCTCGACGTCGGCTACACGCTCGGCACCCCCGACTCCGACGAGGTGAAGGTCGCAAAACGGCTCGCCGGTCAGTACGGGATCGACCACGAGACGCTCGAGGTGACCGAACGCTATCTCGACGTCCGCCCGGAGGTCATCCAGTACTCACAGGGGATCCGCGAGTCGCTGCACATCCACCACCGTGGCAACAACGACGAGATCGAGGTCGACACCGTCTACCACGGGATGCTGTTCGACACGCTGTTCCGTGGGTTCTTCCTCCCGGGCAAGGGACTCGAGCTGTTCGACCGGACGTTCCCGCTGCAGGGGTTGGAGCCGGAACCGGACGTCTCACAGCACTTCGCCGAGAAACTGGGATTCCTCGGCAGCGACGTCGACCTCCCCGACTGGGGGGTGCTCGACAGTCGTTCGGCGGACGAGTTCGCCCGCGACGTCATCGAACCCCGCTACGAGGCGTGTTTCGACCGCGCGGACGACCCACACAACGCGATCGACCTGCTCGGGGTCAAACAGAAGCCGACGCTCCCGTTCCGCGGTCATCTCGCGGACCACTACGTCGAGAGCTTCGTCGCCGTCGACCGCGAACTGCTCGACTGGCACCTGAAGACGCCGCCGGAACGCCGCAACACCCAGACGTTCCTGCAAGCGCTCCGGAAACTCGACCCCGACATCCTGCGTCACCAGCCGCCGGACAGACCGCACCACTCGTTCCGGATGAACCAGATCGAGAAGTTCCTCCGCGAGAAACTCCCCGGCGTCCGGGCCTTCGAGAACCCGTGGCCGGACCGAAAGGAACTGTACGAGCGGAACAACCTCGATCAGAAACTGTTCCCCGGCTACGAGGAGGTCCACGGCCTGCCGCCGCGAGTGAAACTCCGGATGAACGACCTGACGACGTGGATCGAGTTCGCGACGGGCGAGTCGCGCTGTACACCGGACCAACTGCTGCGCCCACCGTCGACCTCGACGTGAGTCAGCTTCCACCGCCCGTCACCGAACGCACCATCACGACTCAGTTCTGATTCGACTCTATGACAACCACACCAGCAGACCGACTCAGCCTCGTCGACGTCGACACCGACGACGGTGACAGCATCGACGACTCGCCCGAGCGACGCCTGTTCTTCGCCGGCGACTGCATCTACCGGAGCGACTTCGCCGACGACCCCATCGGTGACGGCCTCCGCGAGCGCATCGCGGCGGCCGACCACGCGCTCGTCAATCTGGAGGCACCGATCCCCGGCGACGGCGACCCGATCGCGAAGGCGGGGCCGGCGAAGGCGTCGGATCCGACCGCACCACGACTGCTCGCGGACGCCGGCTTCGACGTCGCCTGTCTCGCCAACAACCACATCATGGACTACGGCGAGGGCGGGTTGACCGCGACGCTCGACGCCTGCGACGCCGTCGGCCTGCAGACCGTCGGCGCGGGAGAGAACCAGCACGCGGCGCTCGATCCGTTGACCGTCACCGTCGGAGAGACGTCGGTGGCGGTGGTGAACGTCTGTGAACGGGAGTTCGGCGTCGCCGAACGCGACACGCCGGGGACGGCGTGGGCCTCCCACCGCAGCACCGAGCGTCGGATCGCCGAGGCGAACGCCGACGCCGACGTCGTGGTCGTCGTCGCCCACGGCGGCGTGGAGTTCACCCCGCTGCCGCCCCAGCAGCGACAGGCGCAGCTCCGCGGGTTCGTCGACGCCGGCGCGGACGCGGTCGTCGGCCACCACCCCCACGTCGCACAGGGGTGGGAAGTGTACGAGGACAGTCCCATCTACTACAGTCTCGGCAACTTCCTGTTCGACCAGTCGAACCGCCCGAACACGAAGTGGGGGCTCTGCGTCGAACTGACGCTCCGGGGCGACACGGTCACCGGCGTCGACCTGCTCCCGACGGAACTGGTCGACGGCGTCGTCGACGAGATGGGTCGCGACCGCGACGTCGACGAGCACCTCGACTACCTGCACCGCGTCTCGGAGCTCACGGCCGACCGCGAACGCCTGCACGCCTACTGGCAGGAGATCGCCCTCCGCCTGTTCGAACAGCGGTACAGCAACTGGCTCCGCGCCGGCACCGCCTCCGGTCCGCTCCAACTGCTCAAGGACCCCAAGGCGGCGCTCGGCGACGACGTGTGGGACGCCGAGGAGCGGCGGACCGAACTGCTGACCCTGTTGAACGTCGTCCGCAACGAGTCACACCGCGACGCCATCGAGACGGCGCTCGCCGTGCAGACCGGCGACGTCCGGGACCGTCGGACCCCGGAGATCCGACGCGACGTCCGCGAGCTGTTCGCCTGGACCGAGGACCAACAGCTGTACGACCTGCCGTCGTCGAAACAGCGAACGGTGAAGGCGGTGCTCGGGCAGTTTCGGTAGTCGGTGAGAGTTTTTAGAGGTCGGTCGGGATTCGCAACAGGCGAGGTGAATCGTATGCAGAATAGCGAAGACAAGCGACTCATCAGATCTCGCGCGCTACGACTCTCGGCACAGCATCTGGTGTTTAGTGAGATAGAGATAACCGCTCCTGAACCATCTCGGCAACTGACTCGAACCGCTTCACACCCGACAATACTTCGACTGTCTGTTCAAGACTCACGTCAAGTTCGCACAACCACAAGTTCCCGCCATTCCGTCCCTTGTTCTCTTGGTGGATTTGAATGATACCATGCAGATTGAGGTCAGAGAGCCGATCACGCATCCGCCGCTGCACTAACGGGTCGACCTCAAGTTCTTTGCAGACGTGTTGGTACTCTCTATACAGGGCTCGCGTCCGTGCCGGAGTTTCTTCGTCTGCCTCCAAGAGTGCGACCGCGCACAACGTTAGGTGGTCGTGAGTGGTGAGATTCCGCATTCCCTTACTGATGAACTCTTGTTCGATCTCGTCCTCGGCGTTGCGAACATGACGACCCTCGACTACGGATGTACCCTCGGAATCAGCAAGTGACGCTGCCTTAGCGAGATATTTGATTGCGAGACGCGCCGAACCACTCTCCTGCGCAGAGAACGCCGCACAAAGGGGGATGACGTCGTCACCAAGTACATCGTCTCGAAGTGCAATGTCGGCCCGTCGACGGAGAATCTGCCGGAGTTGGTTCGCATCGTACGGCGCGAACTCAATTTCCTCGTCACAGAGCGAGTCCTTGACCTTCGGAGACAGGTTGTCCCGGAACGCGAAGTCGTTGCTAATACCAATGACCGACAGACGCACACCATCGTCAAGATGACCGTTGTATCTTGCACGAGGAAATTCGTACAGAAGCGAATCGTCAGTTCCGATGGAATCTATCTCGTCGAGGACCACGATAATGACTTCACCGATGTCGTTGAGTTCTGCGTAGATTTTGTCATAGAGAGTCTGCAGATCGTATCCACGAGGAACTTGCGCGCCAGGTCCACGCAGGGTCTTGAGCAAGTGAGCAGCGACGTGGTACGACCCCGAGAGATTGTTGCACGAGAGTTTGACTGGCGTGATCGAGAGGTCGTCTCGACTGTCTGCATGTTCCTCTAACTGCTGAAGTTTAACATCGACAGCGGCTGTCTTCCCCTGGCCAGTCTTGCCGTAGATGAACGCATTGAGTGGCGATTGACCGCGTGCCGCCGGTTCAAGTAGTGAATGTATCTGCGACAACTCAGTCTCTCGCTCCGGAAGTTCGTCGGGAGTCCAGTCTCGTCTGAGCGCGTCATCCTCGACGAACAGTGAATCTGTAGCGTCGGCGAACGAATCCATTGTCAGAACACTCTGACAGAGATAATATAAACCCCCTGTCTCGAGAGTCTCGTGCGTCTCGTGAAAGAAGGGAGAGAGGGGGGTTGTCCTGAGAAATCACACACGAACCTACCCTGGTAGCTGGTTCGTGTATGGGGTGAGGGGGGGGTTGTCTCGAGAAACCATGTACGCGACGTGAGCTCACCATATAGAAACGACACCAGAGAGATCTCGAATACGAGTCTTCGTCTCTCTTCGCACTAGTTATAGTTAGGAAACGTTTGAAATCTGATTTTAAATTTGCTGGTACCGGCAACGATAAACAGGAAATCGAACGTCAAGGCGTACATTCCAGAGGAGTCTTCTCGAGACAACCCCCCTCCCCCTCTCAGAGCAGATTCCCTGGTGAAGGGTCTTCGTGTTTCCACGATATGCTTTTGCAGACACCGAAGTTACGTTTTGACTTGATGTGGCAACGAACGACCGGTTTTGGCTCAGAAGAGATCGTCTCTCGTTACCTCACGCCGCGTCGTCCTCGTCAAACGGCGACTCGGCGCTCTGCGGCACCCGATCGGCCAGCGTGACGAGGTTCTCGCGGCCGATGGTAATCTTCCGAATCTTCCCTTCGTCTTCCATGCTGGAGAGCAGTCGACTGACCTTCGACTTCGACCACTCCGTCGAGTTGTTGATCTCGCTCTGTCGGAGTCGGCCGTCGGCCTCGTAGAGCAGTTTCAACACCTCGTCCTCGTCGGTGAGTGGGTTCGAGAGATCGAACGGGAGTCCGTCGTCCGCCGCCTCTGTGTCGGTTGCGTCCGTCGAACCGTCGCCGGCGGAAGCAGTAGGGGTGGCAGGCCCGACGGGTTCGGCGGACGCTGGCGACGACGGGGTCGTCGACCCGTCGCTCGTCGAGACGTCCGAACCGTTGGTAGCCGCGTCGGTGGCGGTCAGCGTCGCCACGCGGGAGACGACGTCGCGCTCGGCGACCCAGGTGCGGACGTCCTCGGAACCGAACACGCGGAAGAAGCCCAGGACCCCGACGACGAGGAAACCGAGTCCGGCGAGCAGGACGAGGGGCGTGGTCGGGTCGTTCGGGTCGGTGCCGAGTTCGACCTCCGTCGAGTCGGAGAGGAAGTCGCCGTCGGTGTCGGCCTTCGAGGCGTTCGTCCCGTGTTCGACTTCCTGGGTGTCGTTGAGATCGTCGCCGTCGCTGTCGGCCTCGCTGTCGTTGGGGGCCGTCCCTTGCACTATCTCCCGGTCGTCGCGGAGGCCGTCGCCGTCCGTGTCCGGGTTCGTCGGGTCGGTTTTGTGCCGTCGCACCTCCTCGCCGTCGGGGAGACCGTCGCCGTCCGTGTCGGTCCCCTTCGGGTCGGTTTCGAATTCGTTTATCTCCTCGCCGTCGGTGAGTCCGTCGCCGTCCGTGTCCGGGTCCGTCGGCTCCGTCCCGATCTGTAGCTCCCGACTGTCCAGAAGACCGTCGCCGTCGCTGTCGTTGTCGGTCGGGTCGGTTCCGTAGTCCTGTACCTCGGGGCCGTCTTGTAAGCCGTCGTCGTCAGTGTCGGTGCCGTTCATCTCGGTCCCGTGTCGAACCTCCGCCCGGTTCTTCAGGCCGTCGTCGTCGAAGTCGCCGTCCTTCGTGATGACGTGGACGGTGACCGAACGGTTGGTCGTCGCGCTGCTGCTGTTGAACGACTCGGACGCAGAGACGTTCAGTTGCGTCTCTCCGGCGAGTGCGGTGTCAGAGACGTTCTCGATCGCGAACGACACCGACGTGGTCGTCCCCGGATCGACCGACTGGGACTGGCACGACAGCCGTTCCGATCCGTTTTCGCTCTGTGCCTCGAGACAGAACTGATACACGCCACCCGTGTCCGTGGCGAACGAGGTGTTGACCGAGAACGGTTCGGACTGCCAGAGATACGTCTCGTTGGCGCCCGTCTGGACGACGGCGTCGCCCTCGACGGTGACCGCACCGAGCTGGGCGGTGGCGGCAGCGACGGGGGCCGCAACGAGGCTTACAATGAGGACTAACGCGGTGAGTACCGCGGCGCGTGTACGGATGTGCATGGGTCGGGTCGGGACGGAACGGCTTGTCCGCTGTTCGTGTTCACAGAATTATGTCCTCCCACGTAGAGTTCACGGTTATGACCAGCGGGTCGACCGCGAACCTACTAAATCGGGGTGCGTACCGCGGATGGCGTTACCGAATCGACTGTGACAGCGAACGGGGAAGTCTGAGTGTCAAGAACGAACAGAGACACAGGACCACGCCAGCCACCGCGAGGTCCGGAATCCCGGCGAACATCGACACGTCGAGTGCGGTGAGCGCCGACAGCAGCGCCGCGACTGCGACGCCGCCGATCGCCATCCACTCCGACGCGCCGGACTGCCGGCCCTCCCGTGCCGGCGTCGACTCGTCGTCTGCCTCCGACTCCTCTTGTTCCTCCGTCGAGTTATCGGTCTCGAGGTACGGATCGAGCTGGTTCGCCAACGGCGTTCGCTCGACGAAGCCACGCTGCTGGTTGTACTCGATGATCCCCTCGTCGTCGAGCTTCGGCAGGTGACACTGGTAGAGCGAGATGTACGCTCGCTGACGCTGGTTGGACGTGAGCTGCTGGACGGTCGTGTCGTGCTCCCACGCGGCGACCTGTTCGGCGACGTCGCGCATGTCCACGACGCCCTCGGTCCCTTGCAAGTACCGGAGGGCGTATCGTCGCCGCTGGTTCTGTAGGATGTGGAACAGTTTGTCCTTCGAGAGCGGTTCGAACTGCGCCACGTCGCCGCTTGCCTCGGCGGACGCGGGGGATGCACGGGTCGACTGCGTTGCGTTCATCGCTGGTCAAGCGGAATAACGGATTGATAATAAACCGGGCCGACACTCCCGACCGTTGCACACCGTTGCAACGGCTGATTTCTGGCGTCTGAGCGTCCGACACGCGTCCGACGAAATCGGTTTCGAACCGTTTAAACAGGTCGTAGACCGTTCGTGACGGCCAGATTCCCAAGATAAGTGAAATGTTTTGCGACGTGCTCACACACGTCGTGTGAGCGGATCATGCTTCGGTCGTAGACGTGTCATCTGACACACTTGTCGACGTCGCAGTGGTGGACTCTGCGGTCGACGTGTCAGTCGTCGTACTCGACGTCGTCGTATTTGACGTCGTCGTACTCGACGTCGGCGTCTCGGTCGACGACGTCGGAGTCGAGGTGGCGGTCGGCGTCGAAGTCTCATTTGAAGTCCGTGTCGACGTCTGCGTCGTCTCGGTTCGTGTCGACGTCTCGGTGGTCTGTGAGGTGGCCGGCGTCGCCGTCGGCGTCTCTGATGGTGTCGGCGTCGGCGTCCCGGATGGTGTCGGCGTCGGCGACTCCGTCGACGAGTTCTCCGTTGTCGTCTCCGTCGATGAGCCGTCCGTTGTCGTCTCCGTCGGTGAGTTCGTCGTCTCCGTCGGCGAGTTCGTCGTCTCCGTCGGTGAGTTCGTCGTCTCCGTTGGCGAGTTCGTCGTCTCCGTCGGTGAGTTCGTCGTCTCCGTCGGCGAGTTCGTCGTCTCCGTCGGTGAGTTCGTCGTCTCTGTCGGTGAGTCCGTCGTCGTCGTCTCTGTCGGCGAATCCGTTTGCGAGTCCGTCGGCGAATCCGTTTGCGAGTCCGTCGGCGAATCCGTTTGCGAATCCGTCGGTGAGTCCGTCGTGTCGTCGGCGTTGCCGCCGTCGGTGTTACTACTCTCATCACCGCTATCGCCGTCAGTACCGTCTGCGTTCCCGTCATTACCGTCGTCGTTCTCGCTGTCGTCGTCACTCTCGTCGCCGCCGAACAGCCCGTCGTCGCCGAACAACCCGCCGCCGCCGTCGTCGGTCTCCGTCTCGGTCTCGGTCGCCGTCGGCGAGGGAGTCGCCTCGTCCGTGCTGTCGTCGGTGTTCGTCCCCCCGTCTTCCGTGGGCGTCGCCGTCGGACTGTCGGTCAGCGACCCGTTCTGGGTCGGCGTCGTCGAGGTGACGTTCCCGCCCGGCGTCGCCGGACTGTCGTCGTCACCTCCCAGACCGGGGATTCCGGGGACGCCTGCGACGAAACTGATACCGATGGCGAAGAAGACGATGCCGACGACCGGAAGCGCGACGCTGAAGATCGACTGCGAGTTGATGCCACCCAGCGACCCGCTCCCGTCGAGTCGTCGCTCGACCGCCCGCGCCTTCGAGGCGAACGGTTCGGGGAGCGACCCGAGGAGACTCAACAACTCGCCGGTGGGAAGCGACCCGGTGACGATCGCCGTCGCCACGTAGACGACGAACCCCACCGGCGGGACGACGAGCAGCGCGACGAACGAGTTGTCGATGAGGAGCGTGAGTCCGATGATCGGAATGCCGGCGACGAGACCCGTCGTGATGAGGCGGGGGAACCGAACGTCCGCGAAGGGGTCGTAGCCGAACCGTCGACCCACCCACACCTGGAAGATCGGAAGCGACCCGTAACCGATACTCGTCGCGATGGCCGCTCCCTGCGTCCCGAGTTCGGGCACCGGGCCCAGACCGGGGATGAGAAGCACGTTCAGCACGAGGTTGATGCCGGCCGCCGCGCCCGTCGCGGCGATGAGCGATCGCATGTCGCCTTTCGCGTGGTTGATAGAGAGCAGCGGTCGCGCCATCGCGAAGCCGAGCGTTCCCGGCAGCAACAGCAGGATGGCGGTGACGACCGTCTCGGGGGTCTCGACGCTCGGGTAGTACAGCGGCACGAAGTCGCCCGCGAGTGCGCCCATCCCCAGCGCGAGCAGCATCGTGATGAGCAGGGCGTACCGCGTCGACTTGGCGGCGATCTCCTGGATCTGCTCTATCTTCCCTTCGACCCAGAGGTTCGACGTCGACTGGATCATCACCGACTGGATCGACCGCGGGATGACCCAGAGGAACTCCACCAACACCAGCGCCATCTTGTACAACCCCGCCTCCGTCGAGCCGATGAACGACTGGACGAAGATGACGTCGATGTGGTACATCGACGTGAGCAGGAAGACGTAGACGATGGTGAGATGGTTGAAGTGGAACATCTCCTTCCGGGGGAAGTCGTCCGGAAGCGGCTTCAGCACGTACGAGAGGCGGATCTCCTTCGCGATGAAGAAGAGCCCGACGCTGAACACGAGCATGCTCGCCGTGATGAGTCCGAACAGCACGCCGACGACGCCGAAGTCGAGTGCGGCGAGCGTGACGGCGACGACACCGAACGAGATCTTCTCGATGACGCGGAGCGGTTCGCCGATGTGCTCGAACTTCAGCCCCATCAGCGCGCGACGGACGTACTCGCGGAACTGCGAGGCGACGACGAGAAACGCGAGGAGGTAGAAGTACGTCGAGATGTTGCTGTCGGAGTTCAGGAGACTCGACAGTACGCCGGTGTAAGCGCCGAGCGCGAGACTGACGGCTGCGAGCGCGGCCAGCCCGGCAGCGAGCCGGAAGTAGTACGCGAAGACGTGATCTTTCCAGTGGTCGTCGTCGCGCTCCTCGGAGATGTACTTGCGAACCCCGCTGTTGATACCCGAGCTGACGAGGATCATCAGCAGGTTGAAGACGGCCATCACGGAGCCGTACTGACCGAACTCGCCGGTCGTGAGGAAGTAGACCAGCGCCGGCGAGATGACGGCCGAGGCGATGATGACCAGTATTCGCGAGCCGGCGATCGAGGCGAACGCGGTGACGAGACTCCGTGACACGGGCTGTAGTTTAGTGGTGGATCAGGTGTTCGGGAAGTGGTACTGTGCGGTGGAAACGGGGGGCTTACCGGTCTTCCATCACCGACTCGCCGGGTTTCGTCGTCGCGTCGAGCGAGAGCTTCGTCCCGGGGTTGAGGCTGGTGTTGATCGCGGTCTTGGCGCGCGGGCCGGCGACGACGCCGAACTTCCGCCGCCCGGTCGAGGTGTACTCACCTTTGACCATCAGGTGGACGTCCTCGTCGTCGTGGCGCAGGTTGGCGACGTTCGTGCCAGCCCCGAAGTTGACGTGTGGGCCGAGGACGCTGTCGCCGACGTACGAGAGATGCGAGACGTGCGCGTCCTCCATGAGGACGCTGTTCTTCACCTCGACGCTGTGGCCGACTCTCGCGTCCTTGCCGACGACCGTCGCCCCGCGAACGTAGGCGTTCGGGCCGACCTTCGCTCCCTCACGGATGAGCGCCGGTCCTTCCACGACGACGCCCGGTTCGACCGTCGCCCCCTCCTCGACGACGACGTCGCCACGGAGGTCCGCACCCTCGGCGACGTCGCCGCGGAGGTCACGCTCGAGATCCGAGAGCAGGATCTCGTTTGCTTCGAGCAGTTCCCACGGGCGGCCGACGTCGAGCCAGCGGTCGACCTCGACGGGCGTCACGGTGAACTCGTCGATGACGCGTTCGAGGACGTCGGTGATCTCGTGTTCGCCACGCTCGCTCGCGGGGACGTCGAGATACTCGCGTGCCTCGGCGGGGAAGACGTACGCCCCGGCGTTGGCCATCGTCGTCGGCGGGTCGTCCGGTTTCTCGACGATGTCGGTGACGACCGAGCCGCCGTCGTCCGTCGAGAGCACGCCGTAGCTCGTCGGGTCGTCGACGGTGTACGCGGCGACGCTGGGTGCGGCGTCGAAGAGCTTCGAGACGCTCTCGGCGTCGAAGATGTTGTCGCCGTTCATCACGGCGAACTCGCCGTCGAGGTACTCGCGTGCCTCGTTGACGGCGTCGGCAGTCCCGACCTGCTCGTCCTGTTCGACGTAGGCGACGGGGAGACCGCGGTACTCCTCGCCGAAGTACTCGCGGACGTGGTCGCCGAGATAGCCGACGACGAAGACGAGTTCGTCCGCGCCCGCTTCGACGGCGGTGTCTGCGACGTGGGCGACGATGGGGCGGTCCGCTACCGGGAGCATCGGTTTCGGCGTCGTCTCCGACAACGGGCGGATTCGGGTCCCCTGGCCAGCGGCTAAGATGACTGCCTGCATGTCTTGCTGACTGCGGCTACTCACTAAGCGCCCATTATTATGAGCCGGTTAAGAGAGCGAGTCACGAGATCGGGTCACAAAGTGCACTGGGCCGGCGCTTCGCGGGTGGTTGGCAGTCGCTAAACCACTGTTTCGACGTTGCGGGTTCGAGGGGAGAACGTCGAGTGGGACCGCACGGCGAGAACGGGTCGGTGAGCGAGCAGACGGAGCCAGCGGAAGGGAGCGGACGAAACGAGGCGAAGTGAGTGGGGAGGTCGTCCGCGACGGCGTCGGTCAGGACTCCCAGTCGATGGCGTCGGTCCGCCCCGACTCTCGGAGGATGAACGGGCCGATGGCGAGCGTCCGGCGGGCGATGGTCGCGAGTCTGATCATGTACGCACCGAGCAGGAAGAACGGCATCGACGAGACCGTCGCCGCGCCGATGACGATCCAGTACATGTTGTCGATGCCGAACGTGAACCCCGGAAGCGTCGACGGATCGACGACGATCAACATCGCGACCGCGATCGTCAGCGCCGGTACGGAGATGTAGAGCATCTTCCGCGAGAGGTCGACGAGCTCCCACTCGAAGTAGAGCGTCTTGAAGTGTTCGCGGGCGGGTCCGAAGAACTCCAGTACCTGCGTGAGATCGTCGAACGCCGCCTCCTCCGCCTCGGAGAGTTCCTCAGCGTAGTCGCGTCGGAGTCGGCGCGCCTGGTAGATCTTCCACGAGTAGTTGTAGTCGAGCGCCGACTTGATGACCTGATACCGTCCGAACTGAGCGTCCTCGAGTTCGTCGCTGACGACCTCGGCGTTCTGGACGAGTTCGTCGAGGAACCCCTCGAGCTTCTCCAGAAACTCCTCGTCGTGGTCGTCGGAGATCGTCTCGCCGAGTTCCTCTGCGTTCTCCGAGCTCATGTCGATGAGCGCCTGCAGGAACGACGACGGCTCCGGCGGCGGCGTCGCGTCGAAGAACTCCTCGACGCGACGACGGAACTCGACGGCTCCCTCCATCCGGTCGCGTTGGTCACCCAGCGGACCGAGCTCCTGTGAGAGCACCAACTGCGAGATGGTGACGACGAGCGTGACGCCGGTGATGATCGCCGTCAGATACCCCTGAAACAGCGTCTCGACGGGGTCCGACGCTCGCATGACCACGCGGAGCGGCGTCTCGTCGAACGTGCTGAGGACGACGATCGAGACGAAGAACATGAGACTCACGACGAGCGTGAACAGCAGCCGGTTGACGTTCAGTTGGACGTAGAGCTGGAGTCGGCTCCGTCGGTTCCCGACCCGCTCACGCATCGTGTTGCCGGGTTCTGCGTCAGTCATAGCGCGTTGGCGAGTTCTGCGTCAGTCATCGTTCGTCGAGTAGGTGGGGCCGTCGAACGTGTCGAGCGTCGTCGGTGTCACAGCGGCGGCTACTCTCCGTCGGTGTTAGTGGTTTGCGTTCGTGGCCGGCCGAAGACGTCACGGGCGGCTGCGAACACGAGCGGGCTCGTCGTGCCCGACTACGCCGCGTCGTCGAGGAATTCGAGTGCGCTCGCGAGCAACGCCTCGGCGTCGGCCTCGGAGCGGGCCTGCGCCTTCACGCGGACGAGCGGCTGTGTCCCGCTGGCCCGGATGAGGAACCACCCCTCGTCGGTCTGGACGTGGACGCCGTCGATCGTCTGAACCTGCTCGTCGTCGTAGGCGGCCGTCACGGCCTCTTCGATGCGGGCGATCACGTCGTACTTCCCCTCGACTTCGCGGTTCTCTCGCAGCAGCGGGTAGGTGGCGATCTCGTCGACCTGCGCGTCGAGCGAGCCGTCGCGAGCGACGATGGCCGCGAGTTTGCACGCGGCCAGCGGCCCGTCGGGGCAGAGCGTCTCGTCGGGCCAGATCCACGCGCCGCTGGACTCGCCGCCGAAGACGACGTTCGGTTCGGTGGCGCGCTCGGCGACGAATACGTCACCTACGCGCGTGCGCGTGAGGGACGCACCGCGGGCCTCGAGTTCGTCGTCGACGGCGAGACTGACGTTGAGCGGCGCGGCGACGCGGTCGCCCTCCGAGACGACCGCCCGCGCGAACAGGGCGAGCAGCGTGTCGCCGGAGACGAACTGACCGGACTCGGTGGCCGCGCGCATCCGGTCTGCGTCGCCGTCGTGGGCGATGCCGAGGTCGGCGTCGGACTCGGCGACGAACGCCGACAGCGCCGTACAGTTCTCTGCGGTGGGTTCGCTCGGTCGCGCCGGGAACCGGCCGTCCGGCTGGGCGTTGAGCGTGTGGACGTGCGCGCCGAGTTCGGTCAGCGCGTCGGCCGTCTCGCCGCCGGCTCCGTTACCGACGTCGACGGCGACGGAGAGCCCCTCGAGCGGCGTTTCGTCTCCGTCGAACTCGTCGCGGATCGACGCGACCAGCGCGTCGACGTGGTGGGCAGTGGCGTCGTCCTCGGTCGATTCGTCGCCGAGTCCGTCCCACGCCTGCAGGTCGAACTCCTCGTCGAGGATGCGCGACTCGATCCGTTCGCGCTGGTCGGTGTCGAACGCCTGTCCGGAGGGGTTCCAGAGCTTCAGCCCGTTGTCCGGTGCGGGGTTGTGGGAAGCGGTGACCACGATGCCGGCGTCGGCGTCGTGGCGGGCGACGCTCCGGGCGAGCGTCGGCGTCGACACCATCCCGAGGTCGACGACGTCGGCCCCACACTCGCGAGCGCCCGCCTTCGCCGCGTCGGCCAGCAGTTCGCCGCTCCCGCGGGGGTCGCGGCCGACGACGACGGTCGCCGCGCCCTCCGAGGCGACCGCTCGCCCAACCGACAGGGCGAGCTCCGCCGTCACTTCGTCGCCGACTGGTCCTCTGATTCCGCTCGTACCGAACAGGCTCATTACTTCGACACACACCCGGGTAGGCCTTGATTATACCCGTCGTAAACTCGATTGGTTGACAGCGCGAGCGACGGGTACCGAACCGCCGTGCGTATCTCGACTCCCCGAGCGACTGTCGGCGAGTACGGCGGGACGGTGCGAGAGGACGCCGACGCGAGATCTGTTGGACGCCGCGCACGTCGGCGAACACGGCGAGACGACGCGCAACGACGTCGACGTGAGACCGATCGACGCCGACGTGAAGACCGATCGACGTCGATCCGAACGCGCAAAAACCGTCCCGAGAAACGCTTAGACGCCGAATAACTATTGAGGTACCTAGTAGAGAACGTACAAGGAGTCACACTTTCGGTATGAACAGAGAGCGAGTCGTCGCCGTCGTCGTCGCCCTGGCCTGCGTCGCCTCCATGGGGGTGGCGTCGACGACGCTCGAGTCGTCGCTGACGTCGAACCCCGACGACGCCATCGAACTCGACTACGACACCCTCCCCATCGGGAGAGAGGACGCAGCAGAGGTGAAACAGGAGGTCGAACGAAACGAGGCCAACGAGCAGTCCCAGTCGTCCAGCTCGAGTTCGTCGAGTGCGAGTGCGGCGAGCGCGTCGTCGTCCAGCTCGAGCTCGTCGAGTTCGGCCAGCTCCGACAGTTCGTCGCAGACCGACGAACGGAGTCTACTCGACATCATCCTCGCGATGCTCGAGGCGCTGTTGCCCTATCTGATCGGGGCGCTGCTGGTGCTGACGGTCGTCGGCCTCGCCTATCGCTACCGCCACCGGCTCGTCGCACCGTTCCTCGCGCTCGTCCCCTCGTCCGGCGGGCACGACGACGACGACGACGGCGAGCGAGTCGAGTGGCGGCCGCGAGACGACGTCGAAGCCGCGTGGCACGAGTTGGTGCAGACGGCCGGCGTCGACCGACCGCACGCCAAGACGCCCGCCGAGTGCGCCGACGAGGCGGTCGCCGCCGGGTACGACCCCGACGCCGTCCACCAGCTCCGCCGAGCGTTCGAGGACGTCCGGTACGGCGAGATGACGCTCACCGACGACTACCGCAAGCAGGTCGAACGGAGTCGTCGCGAACTCGGTCTCGGAGGGAGTCGATGAGGGCGCGAACCCCGGTCGTCGCGCTCGGCGTCCTCGTCTTCGCGCTCGCGCTCGGCGTCCTCGTGACGCCGGAGCTCGGCGGGTCGATCCCCGTCGGCGAGGCAGTCGACGCCGCGGGCAGCGACTACAAGCTGTTCGTCGTCTTCGGCGCGGCGGCGCTCGCCGTCGTGTTCGTCGTGTTCGCCTTGCGAGCCATCGGCGGCCAGGACCAGGCGACGCCGCCGGACCCCGAGGACGTTCGGACCGCGCCCGTGCCGGGAGCGGGGTTCGACGCCGTCCTCGCCGACGGCGTCGGACTGCGCGATCGACTGTTCGGCGACGCCCACGAGCAGGTTCGCGGTCGACTCCGAGAGACGGCGACCCAGACCGTGATGCGACGGGAGAACTGCGGAAGAGAGACGGCACGCGAGTCGGTCGAAACCGGCGCGTGGACCGACGACCGCGACGCCGCCGCCTTCGTCGGCGGTGCCGAGGGACCGAGTCCGCCGCTCTCCTCGCGCGTCTCGGCCGCGTTGCGCGGTCGGTCGTGGTTCCAACACGGCGCTCGTCGGGCGGCCGAAGCGATCGTCGCCGGCGGCGAGCGGCGGGCTGACGACGAGCGGTCGACTCGCGACGACATCCGGCACGCGACCGACGGCGGACGAGCGGTGGAGCGTGGAGCGACCGAGCGCAGCGACGGGAGTGAAGGCAGTCGCCGGACGGAGGACGACCGATGACGGTCCGTCGCACCCGACGGTGGCGCGGCATCGTCGCCGTCGCCCTGTTCGTCGGTGGCGTCGGCGTCGTCGCCGCCCGGCCGCTCGTCCTCCTCTTGGGCGTCGTCGGCGCGGCGTTCGCGGCGTACCCACACCTGACGACGGCGCCCGAGGTGAGTCTCGACGTCGACCGTCGGTTCAGCGACGACAGCCCCGACGACGGCGAGGCGGTCATCGTGACCGTCCGCGTGCAGAACACCGGGAGCGGGACGCTCGCGGACCTCCGTCTCGTCGACGGCGTCCCGCCGATGCTGAAGGTGATAGACGGGTCGCCTCGACACGCCGCCGTCCTCCGGCCGGGGAGCACGACGGAGTTCGAGTACACCGTCGAGGCCGAGCGCGGCCGTCACCGGTTCGAGCCGGCGACCGTCGTCGCCCGCGACGTCGCCGGGACGCGCGAGGTCGAGACGACGGTCGACGCTGAGGCCGAACTGGCCTGTACGGGCGAGGTGCCCGAGGTGCCGCTCCGACAGCAGACCGAACGCCACAGCGGCCGTCTCATCACCGACGAAGGTGGCAGCGGCATCGAGTTCCACCAGACCCGCGAGTACCGTCACGGCGACCCGATGAGTCGGATCGACTGGAAGCGCCACGCCAAGACCGGCGAGTTGACCACCATCGAGTTCCGCGAGGAGCGGACCGCGTCGGTCGTCCTGCTGGTCGATGCCACCGTCGACGCCTACCGTGCGCGCCGGCCGGACGAGCAGAACGCGGTCGCCCACAGCCTCGCGGGGGCAGAGCAGATGCTGTCTGCGCTGTCGAACACCCGCAACTTCGTCGGCGTCGCCGGCGTCGGCCGAGAGTTCGCGTGGCTCGCACCCGGAACCGGCCCGGAACACGACGACGCCGCGAAGACGTTGCTCGCGACGAGTCCGACGTTCTCGACGGTGCCACCGGGCGAGAACGAGCGAACAGGCGATGGCGGTGTGAGCGGAATCGACGAGGGCGTCGACGGTGACGAGAGTAGCGACGGCGGCGACGGCGAGTGGAACCTCCAGAGCCAACACGCCGAACTCCAGCGGCGACTCGGGAGCAACGCCCAGGTAGTGTTGCTCTCGCCGCTGACCGACCCCGACGTCGTCAGCATGGCGCTCGGACTCGAGGCGAACGGCACGCGCGTCACAGTGGTGAGTCCGGACGTGACGTCCGACGCGACGCTGGGTGGGCGACTCGCGGCCACCGAGCGCGACAACCGCATCCGGTCGCTTCGAGAGTCGGGCATCCCCGTCGTCGACTGGGACCCCGAGACCGAACGGCTCGGAACCGAACTACTGCGGACACAGGAGCAGATCGCATGAGCAACTCGAACACGTCATCTGAGGCGGCGGTCACCCGCTCCGACGGGAGCGTTGCCCCTCCCGAGACGAACGCCGCGAAGAGTATCGCGCGCCGGCCGACGACAGTCGGCAGCGTCGTCGCGGTCGTCGCCGCCGTCGTCGCCGTCGGTCTCGTCGGCACGACGGACGCCCAGCGACTCGCGCTCGGCGTCGACGTCGCCGGGATCGTCGTTCTCGCACTCGGCGGGGCGGCGTGGCACCGCGGTCACCGCCTCACGGGGGGACTGCTCGCCCTCGCCGGGGTGGCCGTCTCGCTGGCGTCGGTCGGCGTCGTGGTGACCCAGGGAGAGGCGGTGAGCGAACGCGTCGAGGTCGCCCCCGGACTGCTGGGTCCGCTCTTCGTCGCCTGCGGCGTCCTCCCGGTCTGGAAGCGCTTTTCACGCACCTTCGTCTCGCTGGGGGCCGCCTTCGTCGTCCTCACCATCGGCCTCTCGGGGCTCGTCCACGGGACGGAGATGCTGTCGCTCCTGGGTGCGTTCACCGCGACGATCGTCGCCTGGGACGCCGGCGAGCAGGCGATCAACCTCGGCGAACAGATCGGCGTCGACGCCCGCACGTGGCCGGTCGAGGTGAGCCACTCGGCGGCGACCGCGCTGTACGGCGGCGTCGCCGTCGCCGCCGCCGTCGGCTTCCACGACCTGAACGTGACGAACGTCCCGCTCGTGGGGCTGTTCGCGCTGTTCGGCGCGGCCGTGCTGTTGCTCGTCGGGTTGTACAACTGAGGGCGTGTCGAGTGAGGTGGTCGTGTCCGGTTTCGGTCGGGAGACACCCCTCGTAACGAGAGACAGAGAGCGTCGTACAAACGTCCTCGCGCACCCCTCCCACCGAGTGACAGATGGGACGTACAGACGCTCGTAGTAGTTCTCGGCGTCTCTCAGCAGGCACTCGGAGCAGATCGTGACTGTGAGTCGAGCGTGAGAGCAGACGAAACGGACTCTCTCTCTCTCCTCCATCGACATCCGCCGATTCTTATGCGAACCCCTCCAACACAGTATTATGCCAAGCATCTCCGGCAAGTGGACCAAGACGGGCAGCGGGTTCGAGCGCGACGACGACGAGCTCTCGCTCGGCGTCTCCATCACCACCGCGGACGTCCACTACCACGGCGACGACGTCCACGTCCGCCCCGACGTCCCGAAGGATACCGCCAACGCCTACCAGGTCTACGCCGTCCCCGACTTGGACGACCCCACCGCTCGCGTCCCGCTCGTCAACTACGCCGACCTCGCTGACGCCGTTACATTCGCGACACTGGTGACCCGGTACGTCGACCAGCGCAACGACGTCATCGCCGTCGAGGAGATCGCAGAACAGGAAGCGAGCCACGAGGACGACTGGTGGCCCGAGGGCATCGTCGACGGCGACGAGAGACCACCGGAGGAGGTGCTACGAGCGATGCTCGGCACCTACACCGAGCAGTTGGACGCGGCGCTGTCGCCCTGAGCGGGCCGGCGACCGACACCGTTTCTCGATTTCGACTTCGTCTCTGTCTCTCAGTCCCCGGCGTTGCGGT
Organism: Halogranum roseipondis; assembly: GCF_059695585.1. NCBI lineage: Archaea > Methanobacteriati > Methanobacteriota > Halobacteria > Halobacteriales > Haloferacaceae > Halogranum > Halogranum roseipondis. The sequence continues at coordinate 102,112 of NZ_JBUEED010000006.1, read as the reverse complement.
GGGAGGTCGTCTCTCGGGCGCCGTTCGCCGTGTTGACCGATGGCACCTCGACCTCGTCGAGGATGCCGGCGACGACGCTCCGCTTCTCGACGTTCCCCACCCGGGCGTCGGCTGTCAGCTGGAGTCGGTGTGCGAGGACGGGGCGTGCCATCCGTTTGACGTCCTCCGGGGTGACGTAGGAGCGGTCGTTCGTCGCCGCCATCGCTCGCGACGCCTCGAACAGCCGCTGAGTCGCGCGCGGCGAGACACCCGTGTTCACCCGACTGTCCGTCCGGGTCGCCCGGCAGATCTGGGTGATGTAGCGGCGGACGCTGCGCTCGACGTGGACTTCCTCGGGCGTCGACTGGAGCGCGCGGGCCTCTCGCTCGTCGGTGACGGGCGTCGCCTTCGGCGTCCGCGTCGTCCGTTCGGCGCGACGGTTGAGGATCTCCAGCTCCCCCTCCTCGTCGGGATAGCCGAGGCTGGTCTTGATGATGAAGCGGTCCTTCTGCGCCTCCGGCAGCGGGAACGTTCCTTCCTGTTCGACGGGGTTCTGCGTTGCGATGACGAAGAACGGGTCCGGCAGTTCCCGCGTCTCGCCGTCGACGGTGACCTGGCCCTCCGCCATCGCTTCGAGCAGTGCCGACTGCGTCTTCGGCGAGGCGCGGTTGATCTCGTCGGCCAGCACGACGTTCGCGAAGATGGGGCCGGGTTGGAACTCGAACTCGCGGCTCTTCTCGTTGAAGATGTGCGTGCCGGTCACGTCGGCCGGGAGGAGGTCGGGAGTGAACTGGATGCGCGAGAAGGAGAGCCCCAGCGCCGTCGACAGCGAGTTGGCGGTGAGCGTCTTCCCGGTGCCGGGGACGTCCTCGAGGAGCACGTGCCCGCGGGCGAGAAACCCGGTGAGGACGGTTTCGAGCACTCTCTCGTCGGCGATGACGGCGCGGGAGACCTCGTCGAGAATCGCAGTACTTCGGTCGGAGACAGCGTCTACGTCCATGCTGTCAGACACCACGCTGCCGGAGGGCTTAATTATCAGTCTCGTAACCGGGGTTCGGTCCCGTGGTGCTGTCGCTCCTCGTCGGGTTCGTGAACACGGTCTGTTGGGAGAGGGAGCGTCTCGGCCGTCGGTACGCGAGTGTCCGAACCGAAAAGACGGGGAAACCCGTCCAACCAAAACCAGAGACTCACGCGCTCGACTACGGTGGTAGTGCCGCAGCGAAGCGACGTCGACCGGCCGCAGTGGTGCGGCGCGAGTCGAGTCGGGGGTGAGGGGAGGGGTCCGGGGAGGGGAGAGGGGGCTACTCTTTCAGCACGACGTCCGAGGGCTGGACGACCTCGACCTTCCCCTGCTTCTTGTAGTCTGCGATGTGCTGACACATCTGGCGGAACGCCTGCTTGTCGTTCTGGGCGTCGTCGCCGATGACGTGCAGGTAGATGTTGTACAGTCCGTTGTAGGCAGTGGCGACGTCGAGTTGGTTCTTGACCGCCTTGTGGGTGTTCGGTCGCGAGCGGTTGACGAACATCGGCCCCATGATCGCCGACTGCGACAGCCCCTTCTCGGAGCCCTTGAACGCGAGGTAGCCCAGTTCGTGGTGTTTCTGGACGAGTTCGACCGTGTTCTTGTCACAGCCGCCGCCGGGGTACATGAACGCCGTCGACTCGCCCCAGCCGTTGTCTTTGATGAGCTTCTTCGCCCGCTTGATCTTCTTCTTCTGTGCCGAACGCCGGAGACCGTAGAGCCCCTGCATGTCGTTGCCGTGGCTGGCGATCTCCCAGCCGGCGTCGTGGAGCTCCTGGATCTCGTCTTTCGTCATCCGGCCGTCGTTACCGATGATGTCCGGGGAGACGGCGAGAACGCCCTTCAGTCCGAACTCCTCCATGATGGGGAACGCGAGGTGGTAGACCGAGGCGTGGATGTCGTCGAACGAGAGCATCACCTGCCCCTTGTCGGCCTGTTTCTCGTGGAAGCGGATGTCGTCCACCCAGTACTTCTTGTTCGCGCCGTCGCCGTCGAGCGTGATGAGCATCGACTCGATGCTGGCCATGTCGGCCTTGGCGCTGTTGATCGAGGGGTTGATCCGCATCCAGGTGTCGGGGTGGTTCTGGTTGAGTTGCTGGATGAGTCGGGTCTGATCGCCGTTGGAGTCCTCGAGCCAGATACGGAGGTTCGTCGGCTCCGGCTTGTCGAGTTTGACCGCGATAGAGATGTCCTTGTTCGAGAAGTCCATCGGGACGGGGAACTCGCGGGAGATCGACCCGCTGCTCCCCTCGATGCGGGCCGACTGGCTGCCCTGATACGCGTTCTCGGAGTCACCCTTGAGCGTCACGTTCGCCTGTGCCTGCCAGAAAGAGAGGTCCTCGAACGTCGCTCCCTTCGGGTTCATCGGTTTGTTCGTCCCGGGGTCGTCGGACTGCGCCCCGTCGGGGTTCGACGTCCCGTCGGACGTCCCGGTGCCTGTACCGGTACCCGTGTTCGTCTCGTTCTCGCTGGTGTTCGAAGAAGGCGTCGAGCCGGTGCCTCCACTGCAGCCCGCGACGAGTGTCGAAGAGGCTGCGGCAATACTGCCGAGGAACGCACGGCGACGGAACTTGCGGTCGGATGCCATCTCTCTAAATTACATTACCGAGTGGGGGAACACTACTATAAGCCGCATAAGAATCGACACGGCGATCGCTTAGGTGCGATATAAAGGCCCAGAGCCGACTGAAACGAACTCGCAACCGTTGAACGGCGAACGTGTCGTCGGCGACACACCTCCGACGCGAATGTAAATCACCGATAGGCGGCACTCTCGACCGCGAGTCGTCCGATCTTCGACAGTTCGCTGAGAACGACTGTCGTGGGGCGTGAGCGATCCGAACGGATGCGGCGTCGCGTCAACGTGCCGAGTGAACTGTCTCTCGCCGTCGTGGCCTCGACGGCGTGACGCGGGCGACCGTCACCGTGAGCATGCCGACGGAACAGCGAACACGCCGACAGTCGGTCGTCGCCTCGGAAGCGACACCGTCAGCTCAGACGGAGCGACACAGTTTGACGTCGCCGTTGGAGTACACCGTCTCGTGACGGCCGCTACAGATGACGCCCTCCTCGATCGGGTAGATGCGCTGTGCACCCGTCCCGGTGCGGAAGACGGGCGCACCGGTCCGCTGGTACTCCCGATAGAGCACCTCGTCGTGTGAGGCGACGCCGTCGGGTGGTATCCGCGCCGTCCCGAACCGTGGTTCGCCGTGTGGGTTCAGAATCGAGGTGTACGGATGGTCGGTGTAGATGGGATCGGTCGGACTCCCCGTGGTGATGTCGAGGACGGTGTCGTGAGCGGCCAGTTCCTGTTCCGTGAAGCTGTAGCGAGGGCGGTCGTTCTCCATCATCGGGCTGTCGACGGTCGCCTTCGGCGAGGCGATCATCACCATCGGGAACGCATAGAGAACCACGAGGAGGAGGACGAGAAACACCTTCGGAGAGAGCCCTCGCTGGAGGTACTCGAACCCGACGGCGGACAGCACGGCCATCCCGGCGTAGAGGAAGGCGAACCAACGACCCGAGAGGAACGTCCCCACGCCGACGAGCGGCGGGACGAGCGTGAACAACGTCATCAACACGACGGCGACGACGAGCGTGAGCACCGCCTGGTTCGTGCGGCCGCGTCGGAGCGCGTACAGCGATCCGACGGTGGTCCCGAAGAGCAACAGCAGAAAGCCGATGGTGTCGAAGTTGAGGACGACGAACTCGAGGAACGTCGGTGCCGCCCCGCCCGCACCGCCGCCACCGCCGCCACCACCACTCGCGGCCCCGGCGACGTCGCCGAGTCCCCCACCGACCGAGTTCCAGAAGAAGAGGAACGCCGTCTTCAGGAACGGCTGGCCGTAGTAGGGGGTGAGACTCCAGATGAGCGTCAGTAGGCCGAGGTTGAACGCGAAGTAGCCGCCGAAGGGGATGGCTCCGGACCGATCGAGATCGAAGCCGTCGTCGCCGCCGAGCTGGCGGTCGAACAACCCCGTGCCGATGCCGAGGCGGGTGATCCACCCCGCCAACAGCAGGACGAGCGTGATGAACGACGACACCTGGTGGGTGAACGCCTGTGCGACGAAGAAGAGAAGCAGGAGGAACGTGTCGCGGAGCCCCGTCGGCTGTTGCATGACGCGGACGACGAGATACAGCACCGCGAGGAAGAAGGCGAGTCCGAGACTCGTCGGGATGAGGTGGATCCCCCACCGGATGACGGAGTCGCTGAACGCGTAGAGGGCGGTGGCGAACAGCGCCCATCGCGTCGGCACGAGCGTCCGGCTCAGGAGGTAGACGAAGAGGACGAACAACGGCATCGTGACCCCCAACGAGAGATACAGCGCGGTCCGGAGCGAGACGTCCGCGAACATCGCAGTCGTCCCCACGAGCAGGTGGTACAGCGGCGCCATCACGTACTTCGTCTGTCCCATCCCGCCGATCGAGTTGGCCGACAACATCCCCTGCGTGAACTCGGGGATGTGGACCCAGACGTCGATGCCGACGAAGCCGGGCGTGGTCAGCAGCGAGCTGAACCTGACGACGCCGGCGAAGACGACGATCTGACCGAGGACGACGCCGGGGTGGAGGTCGGCGTCGTCGACGAACAGCACCTGCGCGAGGACGAGCGTCCCGAGTGCGGCCGCGGCGACGTAGAACAACCCGGTCCGACGCCCCTGCGTGTGAGCCAGGAGCACCAGCGCCGCCGACCCGAAGACGACGACGGGCGGTAACAGATGTGCGGCCACTTGCGGGAGCCTGAACGGACGGGTCGCCGTCTGCCGCCGCGTCGCGAGGAGATAGACGACACTCGCCCCCCCGACGACGACCGGGATGGTCTGTGCGTAGATGTGCGAGACGAACAGCTGGAGCGGTAACAGTGCGAGGGCGACGACGATCCCGAGCACCGCTGCGAGCCGGTCGTACGCGCGAAACCGTGTGCTGATCCCCATCGTCAGCGAGCGAGGAGAGCGGGAGACGGTGCTCTCACGGAGGGGAGGTAACGAGTCGAGACGGGCGAGCGGAACGTCGCGCCGGAGAGCACTCGAACCGGCCCTGCGGTCCGTTCGGTCACGCCGACGTCAGAGGGGGACACACTCCAGATGATGCTCACCAGATATCGCTCCTTGTTCGCCCTTCGTGACTCTCCAGTTTGGTTATAAGCAGAGTAAACAGGACGCTCAACGCAAGCGACACTTGACGGAGGCGAGCAACAGTGCAACGAATTCGCCTTATTAGGTGCGTAAGACCGCTTACAGCCGGGTAACGGCCGCCAGTTACGAAATGGTTAGCTGTGGTTCAAGTGTCGGAAGCGGGTTTCACCGGACGGAGGAGCATGGCTGGCAAGCCACTACGGAAAGACAGCACAGACACCAGCAGACTGAGTCGCCGTCAGTTCGTCGGAGCGACGGGTGCGGCGACGGTCGCGGGGGCCACCGGGGGAGTGGCCGCCACGACGACCGAGCGGAGAGACGTCGAAGCCGTCGAGTCGGTCGAGACGACGGCCGTCGAGAGCGTCGACCCGAGCGTCGGTTCGCTCGGCGGCCGCCTCATCGTCGGCGACGGCGGCTACGCGACCATCGCGGACGCCTGGGCCGCCGCGGAGGACGGCGACGTCGTCTTCGTCCACTCGTCGTACGACGCACAGGCAGCCGGCGAGGAGTTCCCGATCGTCCTGAACTACGAACAGAAGGAGGTGACGTTGACCGGCGGCCACCCTTCGGGATCGGTGATCGACGCCGGCGACGTCGACGAGAACGTCGTCGAGGTGCTCGGCCGCGGTCACAACGACTACCGGAACAGTCCGGCCGTCCAGAACCTCAAGATCGTCGGCGGCGAGATCGGCCTCAGGATCCGCGCCGCCCCCTACTCGTCGTACAAGGACATCGTCGTCTGGAACACGAACTCCCACGGCGTCGCCGTCGACGAGTACGCCGACGAGACCGGTCACAAGGGGTCGTTCGGCATCACCTTCCGCAACGTGATGACGTGGAACTGCGGTGGCAACGGGTTCCGCCTCGATACCGAGGCACGTCCGCACAGCACGTCCTTTTTCGGCTGTCACTCGGAGTTCAACGACGGCTACGGCGTCATGCTTCGTGGATTCTCGAGTCGTATCTACGGCGGGACGATTCAGAACAACGGGAAGTACGGCGTGGACGCCCGGAGCGGTGCTGGACAGCTACTCAGCGCCGTCTACTTCGAAGGCAACGGCACCCGCCAGAAGTCGCCGATCGACGTCTACGCGACCGGGTCGGCCGCCGGGCTCACCGTCGACGGTTGTTACTTCCAGGGGAACTTCGCACGCGACTTCGAGAACGGCCACGAGCAGGCCTACACGGCCATCGCACTCGACGGGACGATCTACACCTCGGTGAAGAACTGTACGTACCGGAACTACGACTCCTCGTTCGTGCTGGCGATCAGCACGACCGACCTCGACGTCCACAGCCCATCCCACTGTGCGCTCGACGAGACCCCGCTCCTCGAACAGCGAGGCGACGAACGGACTCGGAGCAACGGCATCGTCCAGGAGACCGACCTCTCGGGCGTCGACGGGACGCGTCGAGGAGACATCGGCGTCCACGACGGCGGCGACGACTCACCGTGGGGGCTGTGTCTCTGGAACGGCAGTCGCTGGGTCAGCACGATGGACGGACAGGAGCTCTGATCGAGCGATACCAGAAGAATCCGAGAGTTCTTATGTTAGGTACTATATCAGATGAACGATACACGGACCGATCCCATGACCGAAGTTGACGAAGACGGCTCGCGGAGGCAGGCCGCGTCGACGGCAGACCGCGACGTCTACAGCGTCCAGCACGATTGGACGGACGAGACACCGCTCGTGACGACCGTCGTCAAGGCCGTGTCGGCCGTCGCTGGCGTCCGCCCGACCGACCTCGAGCCGCTGTACTCCGTGGTGAACACCGACGCGCTCGAACGGCTGTTTCTGCCGACCGACGACGGTGCCCGACCCGCCGAGAGCGTCGTCCAGTTTCCCGTGTCGGATCACGACGTCACCGTCTACGGCGACGGCGTCGTCGTCGTCGAGACACCGAGCTACGACGCCGACTCGGGGCCGTGAAGCGACGCTGCCGACACTGCCCGACCGCCGACTGGCGGTCGAGGCGCGAACCGATCGACGGGTGTGACGGTTCGGAGACGCGTGCAGAGACGAGAGAGAAGGAACTACAGTCGCGGACAGTTCTCAACGCATCTCTTCGACGGCGACGTACGAGTCGCGTTTCCCGGAGATCCACCGTGATCCGATGTCGTCGCCCGACGGTTCGAAGATGACGACCTCGTCGGGGTCGAGTTCGTCGGCGAGTGCCGGATCTCGCGGATTGAACGTGAATTCGAGCGCGTAGTCTGGCCATTCTTCCTGTGTGACGCCGTGTGTTGTCTCAGCGTAGCTCATATCACACTCCGTCTCTGTAGCGGGTCTCTCGGTTACCCGTGCCCGTGTTCATCATTCCCACCCTGCGTTCGCGTCTAGTCAGTATCTGAGATGGTTTAATTCCTTTGATACCGATAAGTTTTCGACAGAGGGGGTCGAGGGCGGGGGTCGAGCGAGTGGATCGAGCGAGTGGATCGAGCCGGGAGAACCCCCGAAGGACGGCGAACGCTGTCGACTGCGTGGACTCGCGCGGCGTCGGTTAGCCGAACACCGAATCGTTACCGGAGCCGGATGTCGTCTGTGTGGTCTGCGTCGTCTGCGTTGTCTCGGTGGTCGACGTCGTCTGCGTCGACGTCGTCTGCGTCGGTTCCGACGTCGTCTCCGTGGTCGACGTCGTCTGCGTCGTCTCAGTTGTCGTCTGCGTCGACTCCGGCGTCGACGTCGTCTGCGACCCGTCGTCCGAGTTCTGATCGTCCGAATCCCCACCGTCGGAGTTCCGGTCGTCCGAGCCGGACGAGTCGGTCGTCGTCTGGTTGCCCCCCGGTGTCGCGGTCTCGGAGTCCGACGTCCCCCCCTCCGTCTGGGTCGGCTCGGCGGTCTGCGTCTGCTGAGACGGCTCGGTCGTCTCCGGGGGCGGCGTGGGCGTAGCGTCGTCGACGCCGTCGTTCATCGGCGTCTCCGTCATCGTGTCGTTGGCCGGGGCTGGGGTGATGCTTCCCGCCCCGGGGATGCCGATAACGATCGCGACGCCGCCGAGAAAGAAGAGGATGCCCGCCAGAAACAGCCCGAGTTGTATCATCCGACCACCGTCGTCGGCCGCTCTGCGGAAGACGACGGTCACGAACGCCAGCAGAGACGACCACGGCGAGTCCTCCGAGCGACGTCGCTCGCTCCGGCGATCGCCCCCGCCACCAGTAGTTGCTCCATCGGGTCGTAGAGTTGCAGTCGACATCGTATGCTCTACCCGGGAATTCACAGACAGGGACCATTATTACCCGGTTGATAAGGCGACAGCGTCTCTGTATCGACGGTTTTCGAGTCGAAAGGGGGTCGTCCACTGACGTGACGAGATCCACAGACGCGACGAAACTCACGGACGCGCCGAGAGCGAGAGGCTCGGAGCGGGAAGACTCGCGAAGCGGGGCTCTCGAAGAGAGCGACTCGAGGCAGAAGACAGAACGCGGACACCGTCTGTCCGACGCACGGCGCTGTCTCTGGAGAGCAGACTCGTCGAGGTCTGGAGAGCAGACTCGTCGAGGACGGCGGTACGACTCGGACACGGTATAACAGCAGTGGTTCGAACGGTGGCGTGGCGAGCCGAGCGCTAGAGACGGTGAGGACTCGGAGTGTCGTGCGGTGTGAAGAACGAAACGGTGGGGAGGGGTGGCTGGCAAGGGGATGGGAGGAGGGACCCCTCTGTTCCGTCTCGACCCGTGCAGTCTGACACCCCTCGAACTGAGAGGCGTCACTACCCACTCTGTCTGCTAGTACTTTAGTTACTGGCTCCGTAAGTCCGGTGTTCTCACCATAAGGGGGTACAAAAGTCATCGGAGAAGGAGTAAGTCCGGATTTCGACGACAGCGACCCGGTTTCTCAGTCGAATACGCTCGAAGAGGGGGAGGGGTAGCAACAGTTTACATCGTTGCAACGGCCGCCTCAACAGTCTCGACGGGGAGAGACGGCGTCGAAATCGCCTGACAGAACGGTGACGGGACCGTGCGGTGACGGATCCGATCAGGGGACGCTCAGTCCGTCGGCCGTCCCCCACAGACCACGGTCGTCCTGCTGTGCAGTCCGGGTCGTCTCGAGGTACGACTCCCGGTCCGGATGGTCGGTGTCCGTCGCGCGGGCGACCCCTCGCCGGAGCAACGCCCGGTTGACGTCCGTCCCCTCGACTGAGACGACCGCCACACGGACGTCGTCGCCCTCGGCGGTGGTGGCGTAGTCGTCGATCGCGGGGGGAACCGCGTCGACGAACCGGAGCCGAACCGACCGGTCGGCGACGAGCTGTCGAAGCGTCCCCCGGGCGACCCATCCCCAGGCGTACAGATACGTCCGACCGGCGTCGGTGTCGGGGACGCCGACGAACTCCTCGGGGTCGCCCCCACCGTAGAGGTCCGGGGCGTCGACACCGACCAGGTCGACGAGGCCCGTCGTCCCGTCGTCGTAGGCGACGCGGATCGTGTCGCCGTCGACGACGCGGCGTACCTCGACGGTCGTTCCGGAAGTCGAATCGGTCGAGGCAGTAGCAGTCGACGTGGAGTCGGTCGAATCGGTCGAGGCGGTCGATGTGGAATCGGTCGAGGGTATCGCAGTCCGTGTGGGCGTCGTCGACGACGACTGCTCCCCCGTCGGCGACGGAGCAGCCGATCCGCCCGAGGAGGGAGCAGGTGCGGGAGCCGGAGCGGGTGCGGGTTCCGACGCGACCGACGTCTCGGTCGGTGTCGGCGTCGCTGCCGGGGTGATCGGTGTCAGCGTCGTTGCCGGCGTCCCCGCCGGGGTGGTCGGAGACGGCGTCGGTCGAGCGGTCGGCGTCGGCGAGGATAGCTCGGGGACCGTTCCGCGAGGTTGCTCGCGCGGTGCCTGGCTCACCGGACCGCTCGTCGTCCCCGGTGCTGGCACCGGCGTCGATTCGACGCTCGCGTCACCCGTGGCCGTCGATTCTGGTCGGTTCTGCTCCGTCGTCGGCGACTCCGGCGTCGGGAGCGAACCGACACAGCCGGCAGTCACGAGTGTGATCACGAGTGTGACCGACAGGAGCACGGACCGATGGTCGCTGCGCACATCACTACTCACGGACCGCCTTCGATAAGCGTTCGCTGAGTGATCTGTTAGTGGGTGTGGTGTGCCGCGGGTAAGTCGTCAGTCGTCGTGAATCCTACCCGCTCGAACGGGAGCGGTGGCAAAAAGAGCCGTCGTCCGTCGAAGACGAGCTCGTCTCGAGTTCGGCTGCGGTCGGTTACCCGTCGATCAGGTCCGACGGCGTGATGACGTCCATGTCCTTCTTCTCGATGTGGTTGAGGACGTTCTTGAAGTCCTTGGGCGATGTCTCGTAATCCTCACCTTCACCGATGTCGTGGAACTGGATGACGGCCAGCTGGTTGTACTTCTCGGCGATGTTCAGCACACGGCGCGTTCCCTGCGGGTCTTTCCCCATCACGCGGGAGATGGCGTGCATGTTGCTCGGTTGCTGTGCGTTGTTCGGACAGGCCCCGAACATGTAGCCTGCTTCGTGGAACTCCGAGACGATGTCGAGGGTCGTCTTGCTGACCCGGTTGTACGGCGCGACGAAGTGGCGAGCGCCCTTCGGGAACCCCTTGAGCTCGAGGTAGTTGTACGCTTTCTTGATGAGTTCGCGCTGTTTCTTCTCGGAGTAGGCGGGGAGCGGCTTCGGGACCTGCGGGTGTGCCATCATGTCCCAGCCCGCGTCGCGCATCTCGCGCATCTGTCCGGTCGTCAGGTTCCCCTGACTGTTGATCGCGTCGGGGATGACGGCGACGCCACCGGCCCAGCCGCGGTCCTGCAGTTCCTTGAACGCGACCTCGTACTGGGAGGTGACGGCGTCGTCGAACTGGAGCATCACCTTCCCCTTGCCGGGTTTCGGGATCTTCCGGAGGTCGTCGATTCGGACGTCGATGGCAGTCCCCTCTTCGGACTGCACCATCAGTCGGATCTCCTGGACGCCTTTGAGAACCGGGTCGCCCTTCCGACCGGTGTAGCCCAGATCGATACGGGTCCAGCCGTTCAGCTCCTTGGGGATGAACCGCTTGCTCGTGAGCATGTCGCTCCGTGCGGGAGCGATGATCTCGGCTGCGATCTTGCCACGAACTGGCTTGTCCAGCTTGACGGCGAGCGAGAGATCGTGTTTCGAGAGATCGAGCCCGTCCGGGAACGACTTGAAGATCCCCGCGACCCGGCCCTTGTCGTTAGACATGTGGAGAGACTGACTCCCGGCGTACACCTCGTTGGTGTCGGGTTTGATCGTTCCCCCGATGGTTCCCCATCGAGAGTCCTCGAACTTCTCGAAGTCCTCGACGAGTTCACCGCGCGTGAACGCCTGGTTCTCGCCGTCGGAGGACCCTGAGGTCGTCTCGTTGCCCGAGGTTGTCTCGGATTGGGTTGTCGTATTGGAGGTCGTGTCGTTGTCGGTCGGGGTCGAGCCGGTGCCTCCCGAGCACCCTGCAAGACCGGTTACGCCGACGGCTCCAAGCGTTGCCATTAGACTGCGGCGGGTCGATGGTCGCTTCATCTTCCTTACTCTCCCGTTCAGAGCGTTCCCCCATTATAATACAGCTACTAAGTCGCATTAACTGGGAAGTAAGCGTCTCTCGCCCGGATATCGGGGACGAGAGGTACAACTGCTGAGTCGACGGTTTAGCAGGACAACTGTCGAAACGATCGCCAAACGTGGACGAATTCATCACGTAAATTTAACCCATACGTCGGCACCGTGACACTCGGAACGGAAGGAAACCGACTACTGATCCGTTTTCTCTCTGTCGACGAACGACTGATGAACGACTGACGACCGGCGTGCAAAAAACCAGGGTCGACCGCTAGTGCGTCGGTCTACTGCCGACTGATGTTCCAGCTCTTGCTCGCAGCGACGATGAGCAACACCGCGAAGAACGCGATGACGAGCCACACGCCGATACCGGACGCGAGGAACTCGACGACGGTACTGAGCAGGTCGACGCCGACGAGCTGTCCGAGCGCTAACAGCAGGAGCGCGACGCCGAACACCGCGACTGCCGTCCGAATGATCGTCTCCGTGAACCAACTCGCGATCTGCTCTCCGGTGCCGCGCTGTCGCGACTGGGGCTGTTGGTTCCGTCGTGGGTTCCCCTGCGCAGGCTGGTTCTGCTGGGCACCCTGTGCAGACTGGTTCTGCTGGGCTCCCTGTGCAGACTGATGCTGTCGGCCGTGCTGGGTCTGCTGACCAGATTGGGCAGCCTGACCACCGTTGGACGACTGACCACCAGGGTTCTGACCCATATTGTGCCGTTCGGGATTGTGGATTAAAGTTATGCTCGACGTAAGCTTTCTATCGAGACGACGAGAAACGTGGCGAAACGACAGTCAGACGCCATCGAGCGGCGGACGATAGTCAGGCGCCATCGAACGACAGTCGAACGGCGTCGGCGAGAAGAGCGGTCGAACTCCGCCAAGCCGACCTATCTGACGGAGAGTCAGGCCATCCGATAGAGAGTCAGACTAGCTGACGGAGATCCAGAGGTCGACCGTCCGATACGCGGTCTCTGCGTTGGCAGTCTCGGGTGCATCGTCTTTGTAGACGAAGAACCGGAGTGGGAGCGAATCTCCGGTCTGCTGTGGCGTGATCTCCTGTTCGACGTACGCTGTCTCTCCGGAGGCGACCGTCTCCTCGGTTCGACCGAGCTCGTTTCCGTCGAGTGTAGCGACGACGGTGTACGTGACCCGTTCGTGTTCCTGATTCCCGAGCGCGACGAAGAGTCGCTGTCCCTCGCCGGCGGTGAACTCCTGCGGCAAGTTCTCGGAGGTGTACTCGCCGGTGTCGGTCTGCGTCACCAGATACGCTTCGGTGAATCCTGCCCCATCGTCTGGGGGCGCGAGTGCGGCGTAACCGACAGTGCCGACGAGCGTCACCAGTCCAAAGACGAGAAGTAGATTGAGTGCGCGATGTGTGTTCGTCTGAGGCGTCAACGATCCGGCGGACGCACCAGCGCTCCTGTCGCCGGCTACGTATCGAGACCAGAGCGCAGCGACTCCGCCCACGAACGTCGTACGTCGGCGTCGCTCTGCCGGCAATCTGAGACGGCGAACGAACCCGACCGCAACGAGTACGACGGTCACTCCCGCCACAGCGACCATGACCGGCCGGAGACGGAGACCGTACGGCGTGTAGTTGACGACGAACGCCACGAGTGGGACGAGTCCGAGGCTGACGACCGACGCGAGGACGAACCGCTCGAGTCCGTCGATGCTGTCGAGTCCGAACTGCTCTCGCGTCGACGTCTCTTTCGACTCCGAACTGGTACGGCGATCGGCCGATACCGGCCGCTCGGGAAACGTCGCTTCGAGGAGAGCGTAACCGGGGAAAAACAACACCAGCGGCGTGACGAGGAGTGCTCGCAACACCGGCCGTTCGACGCCGAGTTCGAGGACGGCGGTGGCGGTGATGATGGTCCAGAGTGCGACGACGAGGAGATCTCCCGTCGATCGATACCAACGTGTCACGGTTCGGGTCGTACGTACTGCGGGATGCGATAAAAACAGCCCAGACTGTTCAGACCCAGACCCTCCCAACCGATCGCCGTAGTAACCGCCTAAACGAACTGGACGAAGCTCGGTCCCGAGACCGATGGGACGACGTGACGAGCGGAACTTGTGATATATTACAGAGATATTTGGGGGTGATAGCGACCACACACACACACCATGTTCGCGAATGTAACGGTGTGAGAGAGGGGGAGGGGGTTGAAATCAAGGGGTTGAGATCGGGACCGCCGAACGCGGCGACGAGAGAAAGACGTGTAAGTTCCCGAAGAGACCCGTTCGGAAGCCGAGACGCCACTCGACGACGACGAGGGCGAACGACCGAACCGTTCTCCGGTGACTAGACGACGACCCTCGTTTCGACTCCGCCCGAAACGAAGAATCGTTTCTCTCGTGTTTTTCCGAAGTTAACTTGGTGGACTTTTCTCGTCTATTACTCTTAATTCTATTGGTATATGGGAAATGAGGTGAAGAAGGGCGAGTGACAGATACAACCCGACGATCGTCGTATCTCTCTCACTCTCGTCTGCCTGATATCTCTCTCGCCCGTGAGAAAGCAGCTCTCTACCAGTACAGCTCTGTTACTCTCGTTCAAATTCGTCTACAGTCCCGTCTACAGCCGCCACCCAAACCACTCAACGAACTCTCTCGAGGAACTCTCCCCGACGAACTCCCCTTCGACGAGTTCTCCCCGACGAACTCTCTCGAGATAGATTTCCTCTTTCAGCCGTTGCTACCCCTCTCTTTCAGGACTTACATTCGCGAACATGGTGTGTGTGAGTCCGGTGAGCGGCGTCAGCCAGGACGGTCACGGGAGCGTCGGAGCCCGCCACCTCGAGGAGTGTTACATTCGCGAACGTGGTGTCTTGGTCGACGAGACCTGCTCTCGCCCCCCTCCCGTGTGTCCCGTTTACATTCGCGAGGGAGGTGTGTGTGCGGTTCTGGTCGGTAACGTTGACGCTTCGACTATCTGACTGTCCATCCCACCCAGTGATACATTCGCGACGATAGTGTCCTTCACCATAGTGTCCTTCATCACCGTGTCAACTCGTGTCGTTACATTCGCGAGGGTGGTGTGTCCGAGTTCCCGCCCAGGTGTGACGAGGTGTCAGTCAATACATTCGCGACAGTAGTGTCCGATGGTTCCTTTCGACAGCACAGGTTCCACGCGAAGCCTACTGTCGTCCAACGTTGCCATCTCCCACCTACTCACGACTACTTTTGGAGACCTCTGTCAGAACAACAGCCGACGTCTCGTATGTGAGTATAACGATGTCTGATGTCTGGTATCAGTATCACACGAATCACACGCGCGCGCGCACGCGCGAATCAAATAAATACTCAATGAGCGGGCAATCGCTATAAAACAAGAACGCAATCAGGCCCTCCAGACCAGACGGTACGACGAGCATCACGCTCCTGTTCATTCGCGGCGGCGGTCTTCAGCTGCTTCCTCGGAATCTCCTATAGAAAACGCTCTACTCTGTGTTTTAGAACATATACATTCGCGATTGGGGCGTCAGACTCCCAGTACATTTATACGTCTCATTACCGAAAAAGCGTAGTATTCGATGACTGCCGGAGACTCTCCCGAGAAAGAGCGCGACTCGCTCTTCCGCTACGAGGAACCTATCTTCGCCCGTGAGGAACTCCTCGACATTCGTCACATCCCCGGCCCCGACCGGATCGTCGGTCGCGACACTCACATGCAGCGTGTCGCGAACGCGGTCAACCCCGCCATCTTCGGACGCCCACCAAAACATCTCCTCGTCTACGGCAAGACGGGAACCGGGAAATCACTCGTCTCCCGTCACGTCACGCAACGACTCGCGACCGAAGCAGCCAAAGACGAGGTCATCGTCCGAACGGCGTTCGTCGACTGTGGCGAAGAGAACACTGAGACGTCGGCAGTGAAGACGATCGCGGCTCAACTCAACGATCCGGACGAGACAGGTGTCACTGTTCCAGAGCGAGGACTCTCCACGGGCGACTACTACAAGCGGCTCTGGCACATCCTCGATACGCGTTCGGACGTCGTCATCGTACTCCTCGACGAGATCGACATGCTCGAGGACGACGAGATCTTGCGAAAGCTCTCGCGAGCAGGAGAGAACGGCCGCATCGAACGGTGTAGCGTGGGCGTCATCGGTATCAGCAACAAGATCGACTATCCCGACCAACTGACAGAACGCGTGAAAAGTAGCTTCCAACACGACGAGATCGTGTTCAAACCGTACGCCGCAGACCAGTTGAGCGAGATTCTCAACAACCGGAAAGACGCCTTCCGCGACGGTGTTCTCGGTGACGACGTGATCCCGCTGACTTCCGCACTCGCTGCGCAAGAACACGGCGACGCGCGGAAGGCAATCGACATCCTCCGGAACGCCGGCCGGATCGCGACCGAAGAGGAGACGCCCGAGGTGACTGTCGAACACGTTCGGAAGGCAAAGGAGCGGACCGAAGCCGATCGGTTCAACGAGATTATCGCCGGGACACCCGTACAGGGGAAGGCGATCCTGCTCGCACTCGCACTCCTGACGCTCATGACCGACGAGAGCGAGTTCTCGACGAAACGCGTCTACGATACGTACACGAAGATCGTCGACGAGATCGGGATGGACCGCCTGTCTGAACGTCGGGTCAACGAGATCCTCCAAGAACAGGCGTTCCTCAACGTGATCAACTCGACACGAACCAGCCGCGGTCGTGGCCGGGGTGTCTACAGTAAGCACCGTCTCCTCGAAGACGCCACCATCGTCAAGAAGGTCATCACGACCGACGGGCGATTCGAGAGCTACGAAGATATCGGAATCTGACAGTCTCTTCCGCTTTCGAGCTCGGGGTGATTCTGTTCGCCCTCGTGAGCATCTCTACCGCCGGTGAAACAGTCTGCAACGGCTGGGACGGTCTGGTGTACTCTTGTATTCTACCCGTGAAGTCGCTGGTGATGGCGATCGGGACTCAATCGCAGGGAGGGGACCAGGGTGTGAGCATCGCGGCAGACCGTGACTCGGTTCGTCGACAGCGGATCGAGGCGGTACTCTCGGACGCACGCCACGGGCACGTGTCGTTCGACACGCTCGTAAACCGGGTGTACGAGCGTGAGTACACGGGTGAGACCGACCCCGTCTCACACCGCCGCCGCGTTGCGAACGCACTCTACTACGTCCACCTTCCGCGACTCGCCGAACTCGGCGCCATCGACTACGACCCCATCGAAGGGCACGTCTCGGCTTCGTCGGGACGTTAAACAAGTTCAGACGGCGCTCTGCTTCCGCAGCGTCTCTCCACCGTTTCTCGTTCTCTTCCGCTTCCCATCCGCTCTCGTCGAGTGGACGAGCTCTCGTCGACGACGTCTCCTGACAGCTCGAACCCCAGTACGACCCCGCTGGTCAGTGTTCTTTCCGGTACATCGCGAGCAACTCCTCTAAGACGAGGGCCGCTCTGCTCCCGGTGTCGATCTCCGCGTCGATAAACTCGTAGCCGGCTTCGAACTCCCCTCGAAGACCGTACGTTCGGACCGACACCACCGCCTGCAGAAAGTCGTCGTCGAATACGTACTCGTCGTCGACGTCGGAGGGGAACTCCAAGTCGAGCTCCGTCTTCAGCTCCTCGTAGCTGAACGTCTTTTCGTCGTAATCGGGAGAAACCAGCTCGAGCATGTACTCCGCGGAGAAACGGTAGAACTCGGATTTGCTCTCGAACGTCCCGTCCTCGACCAGCGATTCGATCTCGTCGACCACCTGGTCCGGATAGCGGACGGTGTCTTTCGCCATGCTACTTGGTCCCTGCGTCGTGGACTGTTATAACGACTCGGGTGCCCCGAACCGAGAACCATCGTCTCTCCAGGACCGAGTGTCGGTCTACGGCCTTGAGCGTCGGCCTCGCATGCGCGCACGCACAGTCGTACTCAAGATGATCATCTTCCCGCTCATCCTGAGTTTTTGCAGTTTCGCAAATATCCAGAAACTCTGTCGATTGGAAACGCGCTTCTTGACATTCACTCTCATCTTGGATGATTTTTCGGATATTGAACGATATCACTGCTGTTAAGTAGTACCCGCCCATCCGTAGAAATGCGTACGACACACCGTGACTTCGGGCCGATCACCTCGGCCCGATCTCACACGTGGGCCTCGTGGGACGACGTCCCGCGGCCAAAACGAATCCGTTGGGTTTATACCCTTTCGTCGTTTTGGTTCAGGTCCGAAGAAGATGAGGATTCCGCCCCTGCGGTCCGCCGTACACGACGGAATCTGACGTTAGCCTTGATAGTTCGGTGATACCCGATCGGTCACTCGACTCGATCGACACACCGAACTTGGACCTTGCAATTGCACTCTTTACAGAGTGTATGGTGATTCCCACTCGTCAGAGTGGAAATCCCGCCACCCCCTCTCTCTGCCCCCAAACAGAGAGAGGAAACATTCCGGTTGATCCTGCCGGAGGTCATTGCTATTGGGGTCCGATTTAGCCATGCTAGTTGCGCGACTTAGATCGCAGCGGAAAGCTCAGTAACACGTGGCCAACCTACCCTGCAGAGGAGCATAATCTCGGGAAACTGAGGCTAATACTCCATACCGCACTCACGCTGGAATGCGGAGTGCACGAAACGCTTCGGCGCTGCAGGATGTGGCTGCGGCCGATTAGGTAGACGGTGGGGTAACGGCCCACCGTGCCGATAATCGGTACGGGTTGTGAGAGCAAGAGCCCGGAGACGGAATCTGAGACAAGATTCCGGGCCCTACGGGGCGCAGCAGGCGCGAAACCTTTACACTGCACGACAGTGCGATAAGGGGACCCCAAGTGCGAGGGCATATAGTCCTCGCTTTTGTGTACCGTAAGGTGGTACACGAATAAGAGCTGGGCAAGACCGGTGCCAGCCGCCGCGGTAATACCGGCAGCTCAAGTGATGACCGATATTATTGGGCCTAAAGCGTCCGTAGCTGGCCGCGTAGGTTCGTCGGGAAATCCATCCGCTCAACGGATGGGCGTCCGGCGAAAACCACGTGGCTTGGGACCGGAAGGCTCGAGGGGTACGTCCGGGGTAGGAGTGAAATCCCGTAATCCTGGACGGACCGCCGATGGCGAAAGCACCTCGAGAAGACGGATCCGACAGTGAGGGACGAAAGCTGGGGTCTCGAACCGGATTAGATACCCGGGTAGTCCCAGCCGTAAACAATGCCAATTAGGTGTGGCACCGACTACGAGTCGGTGCTGTGCCGTAGGGAAGCCGATAAATTGGCCGCCTGGGAAGTACGTCCGCAAGGATGAAACTTAAAGGAATTGGCGGGGGAGCACTACAACCGGAGGAGCCTGCGGTTTAATTGGACTCAACGCCGGACATCTCACCAGCATCGACTGTAGCAATGATCATCAGGTTGATGACCTCTATGTTGAGCTACAGAGAGGAGGTGCATGGCCGCCGTCAGCTCGTACCGTGAGGCGTCCTGTTAAGTCAGGCAACGAGCGAGACCCGCACTCCTAATTGCCAGCATCACGTTCGCGTGGATGGGTACATTAGGAGGACTGCCGCTGCTAAAGCGGAGGAAGGAACGGGCAACGGTAGGTCAGTATGCCCCGAATGTGCTGGGCTACACGCGGGCTACAATGGTCGAGACAATGGGTTCCTACCTCGAAAGAGGATGGTAATCTCAGAAACTCGGTCGTAGTTCGGATTGAGGGTTGAAACTCACCCTCATGAAGCTGGATTCGGTAGTAATCGCGTCTCAGAAGGGCGCGGTGAATACGTCCCTGCTCCTTGCACACACCGCCCGTCAAAGCACCCGAGTGAGGTCCGGATGAGGCACTCGCAACGAGTGTCGAATCTGGGCTTCGCAAGGGGGCTTAAGTCGTAACAAGGTAGCCGTAGGGGAATCTGCGGCTGGATCACCTCCTAACGACCGAGACCAGGCCGACGTGCCTGGCTCACTTCACAGTCATAGGTGGCACTCCAAGTTCGATACGTCGCCGACCGAGCGCCCGATCGGGCACCTACGAACTATCAAGGCTGACACTCCTCGCCCCCGCAAGGGGGTGGGCCCATAGCTCAGCGGCAGAGCACCTCCTTTGCAAGGAGGAAGCCCTGGGTTCAAATCCCAGTGGGTCCATAGACGGACCAAACGAGACCGGTTCCCTTAAGTGGGAAACCCGGCAACGTACTGGTCCCGACGAACTGATGCACCATCTCGTGAAAACGAGGATGGGAAGGGTTCGACGCACGCTCCCGAGAGACACCTCGGGACGTGCAATGACGACCGTGTGTACGTGCATTCCAGGCACCCACTGGACCCGTTTATCGGGCAGTGGAGTGTTCCCACCGAGTCAACTCACTACGAGTTGACTCTCGAATCAACCATCTGGTTGATTCACCGAATCAGTAGAATGGCTACTGTGCCAGCTGGTGGATAGCTCGGCTCGAGAGCCGAAGAAGGACGTGCCAAGCTGCGAAAAGCACTGGGGAGTCGCATGGAGACAAAGAACCAGTGATCTCCGAATAGGAATCCTCACCGCAATTGCCTTGCGCAATGGGGAACGTCGGGAATTGAAACATCTCAGTACCGACAGGAAAAGAAAGCAAACGCGATGTCGTCAGTAACGGCGAGTAAACGCGACACAGTCCAAACCGAATCCCTCACGGGACATGTGGTGTTCGGACTGACTCTCACTCTCCGACCCTCTGACTGAAATCTCCTGGAACGGAGTATGAAACAGGGTGACAATCCCGTAAGTCAGACCAGTACGAGACGCGTCAGCTCCAGAGTAGCGGGGGTTGGATATCCCTCGTGAATTTCGCGGGCATCGACCGCGAAGACTAAACACTACTCGAGACCGATAGCGAACAAGTAGCGTGAGCGAACGCTGAAAAGCACCCCGAGAAGGGCGGTGCAATAGGGCTTGAAATCAGTTGGCGATAGAGCGACGGGGCATAGAAGGCCTCTCGACGAACGACCTCGGAGCGATCCGACAGTAGGACTCGAGAGGAGCCGGTGTTCCGTCGTGCGTTTTGAAAAACGAACCAGGGAGTGTGTTTGGTTGGCGAGTCTAACACGAGTATCGTGGAAGGCGCAGGGAAACCGATACGGCCGCAGTCTTCTTCGGAAGACGAGGGCCACCGTGTTCAAGCGCGGGGAGTCAACCGGACACGACCCGAAACCGAGTGATCTACACGAGGGCAAGGTGAAGCGTGCCGAAAGGCACGTGGAGGCCTGTTAGAGTTGGTGTC
Source organism: Halogranum roseipondis (assembly GCF_059695585.1). Classification (NCBI taxonomy): domain Archaea; kingdom Methanobacteriati; phylum Methanobacteriota; class Halobacteria; order Halobacteriales; family Haloferacaceae; genus Halogranum; species Halogranum roseipondis. The sequence goes on along the minus strand of NZ_JBUEED010000006.1, from coordinate 81,250 downwards.
CTACAATACCCTCTCGTGACCTTCGTGTAGGGGTGAAAGGCCCATCGAACTCGGCAACAGCTGGTTCCGACCGAAACATGTCGAAGCATGACCTTCGCCGAGGTAGTTCGTGAGGTAGAGCGACCGATTGGGAGACCCGCCTCCGAGAGGAGTCGGCCTCCCTGTCGAACTCCGAACTTACGAACGCCGTGGACGCGAGGAATCCGGTACTCCGGGGTAAGCTTGGGTACCGTGAAGGAGACAACCTAGAGTCTGGTTAAGGACCCCAAATGTGGATTAAGTGCGATTGAAGGTGGTCTCGAGCCCTAAACAGCCGGGAGGTGAGCTTAGAAGCAGCTACCCTCTAAGAAAAGCGTAACAGCTTACCGGCCGAGGTTCGAGGCGCCGAAAATGATCGGGGCTCAAATCCACTTCCGAGACCTGACCGCGCCCCTCATCGGGCGATCGAGTAGGTCGGCATTCTGCGCGGGTGGAAGCACGGGCGAGAGTTCGTGTGGACCACGCAGTAACGAAAATCCTGGTCACAGTAGCAGCGAAAGTCGGGTGAGTAACCCCGACGGCCTGAAGAGTAAGGGTTCCTCGGCACTGCCAATCAGCCGAGGGTTAGTCGATCCTAAGTCCTATCGTAATTCGAGTAGGACAAACGGGGAACTGGTTAATATTCCAGTACTACCACCATCAAAAGTCGACGCTTTGGGAAACACCGAGCCGGGCCTTCGCCCGGTCGAACCGGAGAAACTCGTGGACGCCGTAACGGCAGGAAGCGAGCGAACACCGGGATAGCGCAAGTCGGTGGTACCCAGAGCCCGTGAAAAGACGAGCGTGGTACTCGTACCGAGATCCGACACAGGTACTCTGGCAGCGCAAGCCAAGGCCCGTCGGGAACAACCGACGTTAGGGAATTCGGCAAGTTAGTCCCGTAAGTTCGCGAGAAGGGATGCCTGCCCCGCAGAAGGGCAGGTCGCAGTGACTCGGGCGCTCCGACTGTCTAGTAACAACATAGGTGACCGCAAATCCGCAAGGACTCGTACGGTCACTGAATCCTGCCCAGTGCGGGTATCTGAACACCTCGTACAAGAGGACGAAGGACCCGTCAACGGCGGGGGTAACTATGACCCTCTTAAGGTAGCGTAGTACCTTGCCGCTTCAGTAGCGGCTTGCATGAATGGATCAACGAGAGCGCCACTGTCCCAACGTTGGGCCCGGTGAACTGTACGTTCCAGTGCGGAGTCTGGAGACCCCCAAGGGGAAGCGAAGACCCTATAGAGCTTTACTGCAGGCTGTCGCTGAGACGTGGTCGCTAATGTGCAGCATAGGTAGGAGCCGTTACACAGGTACCCGCGCCAGCGGGCCACCGAGGCATCAGTGAAATACTACCCGTTAGTGACTGCGACTCTCACTCCTGGCGGAGGACACCGGTAGCCGGGCAGTTTGACTGGGGCGGTACGCGCTCGAAAAGATATCGAGCGCGCCCCAAGGTTTCCTCACTCGGGTCGGAAACCCGAGGAAGAGCGCAAGAGCAAACGGAAGCCTGACAGTGTCCTGCCTAACGAGGGACGCTGACACGAAAGTGTGGTCTAGCGAACCTACGAGCCTGCTTGATGCGGGCCGTAGATGACAGAAAAGCTACCTTAGGGATAACAGAGTCGTCACCGGCAAGAGCACATATCGACCCGGTGGCTTGCTACCTCGATGTCGGTTCCCTCCATCCTGCCTGTGCAGAAGCAGGCAAGGGTGAGGTTGTTCGCCTATTAAAGGAGGTCGTGAGCTGGGTTTAGACCGTCGTGAGACAGGTCGGCTGCTATCTATTGGGGGTGTTACGGTACTTGACGTGAACGAACGTATAGTACGAGAGGAACTACGTTTGGGTGCCACTGGTGTACCGGTTGTCTGAGAAGGCACTGCCGGGAAGCTACGCACCACGGGGTAAGAGCTGAACGCATCTAAGCTCGAAACCCACATGAAAAAGAAGTACCACCGAGGACACTCGTAGAAGACGAGTTCGATAGACTCGGGGTGTACGCGCCGAGGCAACGAGGCGTTCAGCCCGCGAGCACTAACAGTCCAAGCCACATTCATACCGCATGGGAAGACACCGTGTCCGATACACGGGTCCAGGTGCTAACTGGAATGCACGTACACAACGGTCATCACGCCACACACCGATCGTGGTCACAACTACGGTTCGATTCCGTAGATCGGCGTTCAGGCGGCCACAGCGGTGAGGTTCCACCCGTACCCATCCCGAACACGGAAGTTAAGCTCACCAGCGTGGTAGCAAGTACTGGAGTGGGAGACCCTCTGGGAACACTACTTCGCCGCCTCCACTCATACTATAGCCTCCGAGCACCGGCGCTCGGGGGCTTGTTTCATTTATAGCGACGAGCAGCAGCACTCCCCCGGAAGCGAGCGCGCCGACAGAGCGCGAGAGCAACGAGCAACCGCCAGCGCCCGTCACAGCACCGCGTCCGCAACGAGGCAGCACCGCGCCCGCAACGACCATTCAGCACCAGCAGAGACGGACGGTCGGCCCACCATCGCGCCTGGCGGCGCGAAGGTGGGCGCTCCCGTCCGGGGTCGACTCGAAGACGTCGTCAGAACGTCAGATGCGAAGACGACCCCGGCATCCCGTCGTCCTCGTCGATCCCGCCTTCGTGGAGAAACGAACACTGATCGTCGGTGAGGTAGATCACGCCCTCTTCGACTACCACTTCGACTTCTACGAGCGTCGACTCGGCTGCCTTCCCGCTGTCACAGTAGCCGGAACACCCGTCGAACATCGAGCCGTGTTTCGGACAGACGATCTGACCGTCTCGAATCGCTGCCCCGAACCCGCGGTCCAGCCGTTGGTCGGTCTCGTGCTGACAGAAGTTCTTCCAGCCGGCGACGCAGTCGTCGGTTCGGACGACGATCACTTCCTCCTCGGAGCCGTCGGCTTCGCGAACCGTGACGAGGAGCGAACCGCCCACCGAGAGCTCGGACAGGTCTGCGAGTCGTGTCGCGTCGTTCATCTTCCTCGTCTGAAACGACGGTCGATCACAAAAACGACCGGGTTCGTCGTCGATCTTCGTCGCCCGTGTCGTTCCGCCCACCGCCTTCTTCCCCAGTGTGAGACTTTTACAATCTGTACAATGTTTCAAAAGTCTACCGAGGCCAGACATTTCACAAGTGGGATAGCGTTAAGGTGGACCGGACTGAGTCACCCGATACGAATGAACCAGTCGACGCGGTCCGCACGGCGCACACGGGCGACACGGTGCGAACAGGGGACAGTGTCCGAACATTCTACAATTTGTAGACTGTGTGCAGGGGGTGTCTGAATGGGACGCGCAGTGAGCGTCTCGCTTCAGAAGGGTGGCGTCGGGAAGACGACGCTCGCGATCAACCTCGCGGACGCGCTCAGCGAGCGCGGTCACGAGGTGCTCCTCGTCGACCTCGACCAGCAGGGGAACGCCACCGAGGGCGTCGGACTCAAAGACCTCTACAAACAGGAGTCTCCCCACGTGGGCGATCTCCTCACCGACACCGACCCGGTCGACGTCGCCGAGATCATTCACGAACGCGACGCGTTCGACGTCCTCCCCGCCCACGTCAACCTCGACGAGGTCGAAGACAGGATCCGCAACTCGACGTTCGGGATGCTCTGGGTGCGTCGCCGCATCGTCGAACCGCTCCTCAACGACCGGTACGACTACATCGTCGTCGACTCTCCACCGAGTCTCGGCCCCCTCTCAGACGCCGCGCTCATCGGTGCTCGCCACGTCATCGTGCCGTTGCTGATGAGCGAACCCAGCGTCAGCGGGTTCGAGCGGATGTGGGAACAGCAGATCCGACCCATCCGTGACGAGGTCGGCATCGACCTGCTCGCAATCGTCCCGAACGACCTGAGCGGCAACAACGAGGAGAAGCGCATCATCGCCGACCTCGAAGAGTCGCCGTTCGCGCAGTTCCTGCCGACGTTCGCCCGCAGCGACGAGTTCGACGAGTCGCCGGGACCGGGACTCCGCCACCGGATCGCGTTCAGTCGCGCGTGGCGCGAGGGCCAGACGCTCCGCGAGTACGACGCGGACAACGACATGCTCGGTCGGCTCGACGAGCTGGCTCGCATCGTCGAGGAGGGGGGCGTCGCCGATGCCTGACGAGAACCGCTTTGCCGGTCTCGGCGACCAGCTCGCTGACGCCGACACTGACGCCGACGGTGGCACGACGACAGACGAGGCCGACGCTGGCACGGCGACCGACGATCCCGACGACACCGAGGTCGACGCGAACGTCGAAAGCGACGTGACTGGCGGCGAAGCCGACACCGACGTCGACGACGCCGCCAACGGCGACGACGCCCCCGACGCGAGTTCGACGGAGGCCGACCCCGCCGACGCGTCGATCGACGACGTGGCCTCGGCGGACGCCGACGGGCCGGCGTTCGAGTTCGACGCGACCCGGGCGAAGAGCATCTACGTCCGCCCCGAGACGCTGGAACTGCTGGCCGACGTCGAGTTCGAGGTGGAGTCCATCCTCCGTCGCAACCACGACGTCCGCGACCTGACCGGTCGGGAGTTCCACGACGCGCTCGTTCGAGCCGTCGCCTCTCACCCGGAGGCCGTCGCCGAACTGATCCTCGAGGAGCGCGACGACTGACGACGACGGTCGACATACTGGGAGACGAACATTCTAAACATTGTAGACATTTTGAAAACATCGGAAGTTTACTCCGAGATGTTTCTTCTACTGGGGTATCTCTGGAGGAACGGACACAAAACGAGGCACGAAAATTTTCACACTTCGCAGACACGCTGCACCTCGTGGAGAGTCCACGAACTCTCCACCGCTCGGAACGCCCGCGGTGTCCGCAGTGTCGACGCCGTCTCGTGTCCGTGGCTGTCGGCTCTCGAGCTCGGGTTCACGGCTCGTCGGCTAGGCGTCGCACTCCCTCTTCGAGACTCACCTTGGGTTCGAAGCCGAGCGTCGTCCGCGCCTTCGTGATGTCCGCACCCCGTCGTGCGATGCGGTACGGCCGCGGGTTCTCGACGAACTCGACGCTGCCGCTGCCGACGACGTCGACGACGGTCTCGGCCAACCGTCTGATGGGCGTCTCGACCCCGGTGCCGACGTTGAACGTCTCGCCGGCGCCGGTGGGACCGAGCGCCCGAATCGTCGCGTCCACCGCGTCGTCGATGTAGGTGAAGTCGCGGGTCTGGCTCCCGTCGCCGTACACCGGGACCACGTCGTCGGCTTTCGCCCGTGCGATGAACATGGGGACGACGTAGCCGTACGGCGAGGAGTCCTGTCGAGCGCCGTAGACGTTGAAGTACCGGACGATAGTGTAGTCGATACCGCTCTCCTCGCAGAACGCGGCGGTGTAGCGTTCGTCGGCGAGCTTCGCCACCGCGTAGTTGGTCTTCGGGGAGACGGCCGTGGTCTCCGGGTAGGGCGGGTCGATCAGGTCGCCGTACACCTCCGAGGTCGACGCGAACAGCACCCGGTCGACGTCGGCGTCGGCCGCCGCCGTCAGCACGTTCCGCGTCCCCTCCATGTTCACCTCGAGGACGCCCAGCGGGTTCTCGAGCGTCCGACGGACGCCCATCATCGCCGCCATGTGGAGGACGACGTCGTGGTCGGCGACGGCGTCGGCGACGGCGGCGCTGTCGGTGACGTCCACCTTCACCGTGTCGACCGACATGCCTTCGAGGTTCGTCGCCGTCCCCGTCGCGAAGTTATCGAGGACGGTCACGTCGTTGCCGGCGGTCAACTGGCGGGCGACGGCGCTGCCGATGAACCCGGCCCCGCCCGTCACGAGGATGCGCTCGCCGACGAGTCGTTCGGCGGCCTCTTCGGCGACGGTCCGTCCCGGCAGGGAGCCGAGCGCGGCGTCGCGGGGTGGGTGACCGTTCGTCACCGTGCGTTCGCTCATCGTCAGAGCCTCCGGTAGAGGTAGGCCTCGCTCGTCGGGTCTCCGTCGAGTACGCCCGGCACGTCGACGACGACGGGGACGTCGCGCATCCGACCCGTGAGGTCGTCGACGTCGACCTCGCGGAAGGCGTCGTGCGGCGTGCAGACGACGAACGCGTCGACCGCCGTCGGGTCGAGTTCGGTCTGGGCGGGGATGCCGAACGCCGACTCGACCGCATCCGGCGTCGCGTGCGGTTCGTAGCCGACGACCGAGACGCCGCCGGTCTGCAGTCCGTCGACGACCGCCCTCACCGCGTCCGAGCGGAGGTCACTCGAGTTCCGCTTGTAGGTCAGTCCGGCGACGAGCACGGTGTCGGTCGCCCGCGCGCCCCCGTCGGTCTCCAGCACCGGCGCGTCGAGCAGGCGTCGACGTTCGGCGAGCGCGTCGAACACCTCGCCGGTCACGTAGGACGACAGCCGCTCGTTGACCCGCCGGGCGGTCCGCATCAACTCGGGGGCGACGTCCGACGACTCCAGTCGATGGATGAGATAGTAGGGGTCGACCGGGATGCAGTGGCCGCCGACGAGTCCCGGCCGGTAGCTGTGGAAGTTCCACTTCGTCTCGGCGGACGCGAGCACGTCGCGGTAGTCGAGTCCCTCGACGTCCGAACACGCCATCGCGAACTCGTTGACGAGCGCGATGTTGACGTCCCGCTGGGTGTTCTCCAGACACTTGGCCGCCTCGGCGGTCTCGAGTGTCGGCGCGGGGTGGACCCGCTCGAACACCGTCCCGTAGAGCCGAGTCAGTCGCGCCAGCGTCTCGTCGTCCTGTCCGGCGACGAGTTTGACACGTCCCGTCAGCGACTCGAGGGGCTCTCCGGGGACGATCCGCTCCGGCGAGTAGCCCACGGTGAAGTCGACGCCCGCGGTCAGCCCGGAGGCGGCTTCGAGCGCCGGAGCCAGCTCCTCGCGCGTCCCGCCGGGGTGGATCGTCGACTCGAGGACGACGGTCGTCCCCGGCCGGAGCCGCTCGCCGATCGTCGCCGCCGCGGTCCGAAGCGGACCGAGGTCGGGAACCGACTCCTCGGTCACGGGCGTCGGCACCGTGACGACGACGTAGTCCGCACGCTCGATGCACGCCGGGTCCGCCGAGTACTCGACTGCGGCGTCCGCGACGAGGTCGTCGCCCAACTCCCCGACCGGGTCGATCCCCGTCTGGAGCAACCGTACCTTCCGCTCGTCGATGTCGTACCCGGTCACCGCGTGGCCCGCCCGCTCGAACAGTACCGCGAGCGGGAGCCCGACGTAGCCGAGGCCGACGATACAGAGTCGTGTCATAACCTTCGACAATAGTTTTAATCTCGACATGATAGTCATGAGGTGAGTACTCTCCGGTTAACCGGTCCCATCGCGGTCCCGTCTCTCGGTCGACCGGCGCGGTCGTGTCCGTTCGCTCCGCCTACCGCACCGTCCGTTCGGTAGGCTGTCACTTCCGCCAGCTTCGGTTGCCGGTAATCAGGTCGTACCCCACGCGGAGGTACGTGTAGGCGCCGACCGGCAGCGTCAGGAACCGGACGACGAGGAACGGCAGCAGGTCGCGGACGAGCTTGAGCCGGTCGGGGATGGTGAGCAGTCCGATGGTCAGATAGAGCCCGAACTCCCACGCCAGCAGGAAGCCGATGATCTCGGTCCCCAGGACGCCCAGTAGCGTCAGCGACAGGATGACGAGTGCAGTGATCGGGTACAGCCCGTCGACGAGCTGTGCCGTAACGCCCCGCCCGACCGGGGGGCGAACTCGCTCGGTGCCGCCGTCGGCGACGACGCGCCTCCGGTAGCGGGTCGCGACGTTCCGGAAGTAGTAGGCGCTCTGGAGATACCCCGACCCCCAGAGGTAGTTCTGCCGCATCGTCCCGGACAGCCCCGGAACGTGCGACCGCATGACGACGTCCCGCACCTGCACGTTCTCGTACCCCCGGTCGCAGAAGGCGAACCCGACGAAGATGTCCTCGCTGTTCGTCAGATCGTCGCCGAGTTCGTCCTCGTAGGCGTCGAACACCTCGACGAGCTTCTCGCGGTCGTAGAGTACCGCACAGCCGACGGGGAACAGCGTCGTCCCGAACAGCCGCATGAAGGCGTCGGCGAAGAACCCCTGTTCGACGCTGTAGTTGATGCTGCGGAACTGCTCGATCGGCCGCGTCCCCGTCACGTAGCCGACCACCCCCCGATCCCGTTGGCGGTCGAGTTGCGCCCGGAGCGTAGCGCGGACGTCGCTGTCGCTCGACAGCGTCCCGTCGACGTGCCGCTCGAAGAACGCCTCCTTCGTGCGGAGGGTGATCGGTTGGACGACGCCGAACGCGCTGGCGACGTCGCCGTCGGCGTGAGCCGCCACCAACTGCTCGAGGTAGTCGTCGCTCTCGACGAACGTGTCGGCGTCGAGGACGAACAGTTTGTCCGTCGTCGCCGACCGAGCGACTTCCTTGATTCCGACCGTCTTCCCCTGTGGCGTCTCGTGGACGACGACGTCGACGTCGAGGTCGAACGTCTCGGCGAGTTCGTCGACGGCGTCGAGCGTCCCGTCGGTCGACCCGTCGTCGACGACGACGACGCGGTCCAGTCTGGTCGTCTGCGTCGCCAACGAGGTCAGCGCGTAGGGGATGGTCTCGACCTCGTTCAGGGCGGGGATCACCGCCGTCACCGTCGCCGACGTCGCAACGGCCCCGCCGTCGGTCGCCGCCGCCGGTCGCTGCTTGAACAGCTTCCCGTACGTCCCGAGCGCCGCCGCGAGACCGGGGAAGGGGAGGGGGACAGCCATACGCCGCCCTACTCGGCGTCGACCTATTGTTATGGACCGCTGACTCGACGACTCGCGGCCCTTACTGGCCCTACCCCGGCACTCCGACGACGACGGTGACGGTCGTCGCCTCGGGTCGCTCGAGCGTCACCGTCTCCGTCGTCTCCCCGTCGGCCGTGCGGACGGTCACCCGGTGCTCGCCGAGGAACGCTCGCGTCCGGTAGACGCCGTCGGACCCCGTTCGTCCCGACTCGTCGGTCCACCACTCGCCGAACACCAGGTCGACGTAGGCGTCGTAGGCCGGTTTCGGCGACCAGTCGGCGCGGAACAGCGACGCGTTCCCCTGCCAGTGGATCTCGTCCCAGAACCCCCACAGCAGGAAGCCGACGGTCGCGGGGTGGCTGAAGACGGTCTTCAGGAACTGCGCGAAGTACTCGCCCTGTTCGTCCTCGTCCCAGTCGTCGCCCCACGTGTCGTACTCGTGGATCTGGAGGGCGAGACCCAGCGCCGCGAACCGATCGAGCGTGTCGAGTAGCTCCGCGGGCGTCCGCCGCTGTGCCGCCGTCGAGTGGTGTCCCTGCAGTCCGAGCCCGCCGACGTCGCCCCCGTTGTCGAGCAGCCACCGCGTCGTCGCCTCGACGGCGTCGCGTTTCTCCTCGTCGTCGCCGACGAGCACGTTGTACTCGTTGAGGAAGAGGCGGGCGTCGGGGTCGGCCTCCCGGGCGACCCGCAGCCACGCGAGCAGTTCCGGTGCGCGACCGCTCGGTGCTTCCGGGTCGACGACGGCCGTCATCGCCTGCTCGGCTATCGGTTCGTTGAGCACGTCCCACTCGGCGAAGCCGTCGACGTCGCGGTAGTGACCGACGACGTCGGCGACGTGCTGCCGCGCCCGTCGGGAGATGTGCTCGCCGTCGCCCCGGTCGATGGCGCGGTCGACGTCTTCGGGGATGGCTCCCTCGCCGCGTCGCTGCCAGATGCAGGTGTGGCCCCGAACCGTCAGCCCGCTGTCGAGCAGCCACCGCGTCGTCTCTTCTGCTCGCCGGCGCTCGTCGGGCTGCTCCCAGAACCCCCACTTGTGGTGGTTCTCCAGCACCGCCTTGTTGAACAGCTCCCGGATGCGGCGGCGGTACTCGTCGCCCTCCTCGGTCTCATCGACGAAGTAGTCGGCGTTGACCGCCGTCCCGAACCCGAACTGGTGGCGCTGCATCTCGACGGTCACCGTCGCGTCGGCGACGCGGTCGCCCGCGCCGTCCTCGACGACGACCTCGAAGGGTGCCGTCCGGTGCGCTCGGATGCGCTCGTCTGCCGCCCGCTCCCACGCCGGCCGGTCGCTCACCTCGCCGTCCGTCGACCGACCGTTCGCTCCCGGACCGAAGCCGAAGTACCCGAAGCCGACCGCCAGCAGGCCGGTGGCCGCGACGAGCACGCCCCGTCGGGAGAGCGGAGACATCGGCTCACCGCCCCCCGACGTGGGCTGTCGTCCGCTCTCGGCTCCTCTGCTTCCGGCTCTTCTGTCTCCGGCTCCCGGTTCGCCTCGTCCTCGTCGCTCCGCCCGCCTTCATCTGACGTACGCTCCGGGGTTCTCGGCTCCGTAGAGCACGTCGAGCGCACAGACGTTGCCGTCGGGCCACGTCGGTTCCCAGTCCTGGACGACGACGTCGAACCCCCGGTCGTCGAACGGCGTCTCGTCGAGGTAGTTGTCGTAGCCGGTCCCTCCCGAGAGGTAGCAGTCGCCGCCGAGCGCCTCGGTGAGACGCGCCAGATACGCCGAGGCGTCGCCCGGATGCTCGACGTCGAGTTCGCTCGACCGCACGACGTCGCTCGTCACGTCGAATCGCCGAAACAGCTCCTCCAGCAACGGGACCGTCAGATCGGTGACGGCGACGCCGTCCAGTCGCGCGTCGAGTTCGGGGCTGTCGAGGTCCCAGACCCCCCGTCTCGGCATCCACTCGAGGGGGTCGTCGACCCCCCCGCCGTGACCGTCGTTGCTGTCGCTGCCGTCGTTGCTGTCGCTGCCGCCGCCGTCGGTCGCGACGCCGACGTCGACGACTGCGTCCGCCGTCTCGTCGCCGCCCGCCGCCGCGACCTGCTCGGACAGCACGACGAGGTTGTCGTCACGCCGGCGTTTCAGCTCTTCGCACGTCGTCTCGGCCGCCGCCAACCGAGCGTCGAGGTCGGCGACGCCGTCGGTCAGATCGTCGATCGCCGCGGTCGGGTCTGCGCGCTTCCGGGCCGCGATCCGTTCGGCGAGCTCGTTCTTCTCGGCCTGCAGTCCGTTCAGCGCCTGTCGCTGCTCGCGCCACCGCCGGTCGGCCTCGGCGAACGCCTCCAGCGTCGCCCGAACGTCGCCGTCGCCGTCGACGAGCGCGAGGAGCTCGGCCGACTGCTCCCGGACGAACCCCACGTCGAGCACGGACGGACGGAGTCGCTCGTAGAACGGCGCGAGTTCGAGCGCCCCGTCGCCGTAGGTCGCACAGAGCGTCTCGAGATGCGCCGCCGTCCACGGCGTCGACATGTCGATCCGCGCCTCGACGAGCGGCGTGTCGACGCCGGTGTGCCGAACCGGGACGGTGAGCCACTCCGCGTCGCCGGACGCGACGGCGGCTCTGTGGTGTGGCGACCCGCGCACGAACTGGACGTCGTCGTAGACGACGAACACGTCCGCCTCCTGGGCCCGTGCGAGATAGTGTAACCGTGGCAGGTAGTGTGGTTGATATGCGGCGACTATCGTACCCATTCTGCCACTAGAACGAGGGGACGCCGCTTGAATATGCTGTCCGTGCGCGACGAGGGGTCGGCAGTCGACGGTGCTTACCGCCGTCGTTCGAGGAGGAGGACGAACGGTTCGGCGGCTCGGAGTCCGAACTTGTCGCCCCAGAGCCGCGCGTTCTGGACGATGCTGTCGGGGTTCCGGGGGTGGGGTCGCTCGCGCATCTCGTCGTCGTAGATCGACAGCGCCTCGCGCTTCCGGTCGAGCTGTTCGTCGATCTCTATCGCGACTGTCGGTTGAAACGCCGTCTCCGCGGTCGGCATCGCCCACTCCGTCGACGACAGCGTCTCGAAGGAGTAGACGCGGTCGACCGAGGAGTCCGCGAAGGGGCGCGTCGCCGTCTTCACCGCTCGCGCGGTCAACTGGTGGTCCATGTTGAGGTCGCCGAAGTGGTGCGTGTAGACGACGGTCGGCTCGACCCGCCGTATCTCGTCTTCGACGGCCCGCACGACGTCGATGAACGGCTCCTTGTCGAGTTGGTTCCCCCAGAACTCGAGGATGCGGACGGATTCGACGCCCAGCACGTCGCCGACGTCGCGTGCGGCCTCCCGTCGGCGCCGCATCCCGGCCTCGGCCTCGGGGGTGACCGTCTCGTAGCGGGCCATCTCGCCGTCGCCGAGCAGGAGGACGAACACCTCGTCGCCGTCGGCGGCGTGTTTCGCGAGCGTTCCACCGACGCCGATCACCTCGTCGTCCGGGTGGGCAGCAACACAGAGCACTCTCATTCGACTCGACGCTCGCCGTCCACGACCGTAAGTGTGCGCTCGCTGATGGGACGGCAGCGACGGCTTACCGGCGACGCCTCGGGTACGTCGTCGCTCATCGTTCAACCTTCACCGCTCACCGTCGCTCGCCGCTCACTCTCGTCGGTCGCTTCCGCGCTCGACCCGCTCGGAGTCGCGTTCGCGGCCGTCCACCCGGCGTTCGTCGGCGACGACGGTCGCGGATTCGTCGCCCGACGGGGGATAACCCTCCGTCTTGGGCCCATTCCCTGTCGTGAGGCCGTCCCCCGTCGTCGACTCGTCGTGGAGCATCCACCCGCCGTCGACCCGCTCCAACCGTCCGTCCCGGTAGGCGTCGGCGAACTCGCCGACGGTCAGAAACAGCACGTCGTCGTGGCTCGCGACGTACTCGAGGAACCACCGGAGGTCGTCCTGCTTGGCCGTCGTGTCGAAGGTCCAGTAGTGGAGGACGTGGACGTAGAGCTCGCCGTTCCGGTAGGCGGCGTCGAACTCCTCGCGGAGCGTCTCGCGGTCGAAGAACTCGTACGTCTCCCAGTCTTCGACGAACCCGCCGGTCCGGGGGACGTGGAGGACGCCCTCGGTCTCGAAGACGCTCGACTCCCCGTAGTGGAGGTCGGTGAACCAGGCGTCGGCGCTGACGACGGTGACGTTCTCGGCGACGAGCGCCCGCACCGTCTCCTCGTCGTAGGTGCCGTACGGCGGGACGAACGACGCGGGCGGTTCGCCGAGACACCGCGTCAGGACGACGTTCCCCTCGGTGACGCGGCGGTGCTGTTCGGCCGACGGGAGGCCGCCGAACTCGGTCAGGAGGTCGGGCCGCCGCTCGCTGTAGAAGCCGGTGTCGCTCTCGTCGTGAAAGTAGCCGTGCAGCGCGTACTCGATGCGGCCGGAGCTGTCGTTGCGCCCGGAGTTGCCGTCGCGGACGGCCCGCAGTTCGCGACAGAACGCCTCGTTTCTGTCGATCGGTTCGCCGCCGCTCGTCGGGACGACGGCGTTCGTCAGCGGCACCCCCGCCTCGAGGAAGACGCGGTCGACCGTCCGCCGGAGGTCGTCGCGGTTGCCCGGTTCGAGGTCGTCGTTCCGGAAGATCACGACCGTCCGGTAGTCGGCGTCGCCGCGCAGCGGAAAACTCGGTGCGCCGGTGAGCGCCACGGCGAGAACGACGAGCAGCAACGCGGCGACTGCGACCGCTCCGCGGAGCAGAGTCGTCACACCCACCTCTACACGCAGGCGGGGTAATGAGTATGAACGCCCTACCGACTCGTCCGTCCCGTCGGCGGTCGGTACGGAGTTCCTACCTCGCGAGACGGACGCTCGTTCCTCCCACCGCGGAGCAGACCCGACCGCCGGTGGCTCGACTCCTCGCCGCGTCCCCGCCGCGTCCGACTCCTCGCCGCGTCCCCGCCGCGTCCGACTCCTCGCCGAGACCGACGACCGCCGCGGATTACACGTCTACTCGTGTAACAGGCCCTCTCGACCGCGCTCGCCCGTCGAGACGCACTCGTCGGCGACGCTCCGTGGTCACGCTCGGCCCCGCTCGTGGCGCTCGCGTCACAGAGCGAGGGTTTTTAACTGCGCTCCGAGTAACGGTCGACAATGGCCGACGCGTGCGAACGAGCGGCGACTCGAAGCGGAGGAGACATCCGATGAACAGCAAGGTCAGTCGCGTCATCGACGCGTACTCGTTGAACGGACTCGGCGACGAACTGGTCGAACGGTGGGTCGACGAGGGAGAGAGTCTCCGGTCGCTGGCGGACGTGTTCAACCGTCGCGTCCTCGCGAGCGCGATGCGGGAGGCCGGTCTGAACCCCATCGACGGCGAGGTCGAGAACACGTACCGACTGCTGACCGGCGACGACGTCAGCAGCGGTGTCCGGACCGAGGCGAAGCGGTCCCTCGAACGCGACGACGTCGACGTCGAGAGCGTCCTCCGGGATTTCGTCTCCCACCAGGCGGTCCACACCTACCTGACGAAACACCGCGGCGTCTCGAAGCAGACCGAACCCGAAGACGACCGGGCGAAACTCGAGAAGAACCAACAGACGATCCAGCAGCTGAAGGGGCGGACGCGCGCGGTCGCGACGAACATCATCGAGAACCTCCGGGACACCGGTCGTCTCGACATCGACGACTTCGACGTGATGGTCGACGTCCGCGTCATCGAGACGGCGACCGGCGAGACGTACGACGTGGGCGAACTGTTCGAGGAACGCGCGAGCGACACCGCCGCTGTCGACGACGCCGACACAGCCGACGCCGCCGACACGGCCGAGTGAGGGGGGTGACGCCGACCCGGTTGCGTGAGGGAGTGACGCCGGCGGTCGCGTGAGGGAGTGACGCCGGCGGTCGCGTGAGGGAGTGACGCCGGCGGTCGCGTGACGACACAGACGGCGTCGATCCGGTCGCGTGACGACGCCGTCGACACGGTCGAGTACGCCGATCCGGTTGATCGCGACCTCTCGTCGCTCGTCGCTCGAGACCGCTTCTGACGAGACCCCGAAACGTAAATACCAGGGGCACCATATGCCGAACACTAATGGAATCTCGGCAGTTTTCGGCCGAACGTGCTGAACTTCAGGTCAGGAACGTTGGCGGCATCGACGAGACGACGGTCACACTCGAGCGCGGCGTCACGGCGCTGACCGGGCGCAACGCGACGAACCGGACGTCGCTCCTGCAGGCAATCATGGCGGCGCTCGGCAGCGACAACGTCTCCATCAAGCGGGACGCCGACGAGGCGCACGTCGAGCTCCAGCTCGGCGACGAGACGTACACTCGGACGCTCCGCCGACGGAACGGCACCGTCGTCTCCGACGGCACCCCGTTCCTCGAGGACCCCGAACTCGGCGACCTCTTCGCGTTCCTCCTCGAGATGAACGAGGCGCGACAGGCGGTCGCGCGCGGCGACGACCTCCACGAACTCGTGATGCGGCCGGTCGACACCGACGCGATCCAGGCGGAGATCAGCGAACTCCAGTCGACCAAACGCGACATCGACGCCAAACTCGACGACCTCGACGGACTGAAACGCCGCCTCCCCGGACTCGAGGAGAAGCGGACCAAACTCCAGTCCCAGATCGACGACCAGCGGGCCGAACTCGAGGAGAAACGCGAGGCGCTCGAGGAGTTCGACGCCGACGTCGAAGAGTCCCGCGAGGAGCAGTCCGAGCTGGACGCCAAACTCCAGGAGCTCCGCGAGACGGAGTCGGCGCTGGAGGACGTCCGCTTCGACATGGAGACCGAACGCGACAGTCTCGAGGCGCTGCGCGCCGACCGCGACGAGGTCTCCGAGGAACGCTCGGAGCTCCCCACCGCACCCGACGACGAGATCCAGGAGCTCGACAAGCAGATCCAGCGGCTGCGCGGGCAGTCCGAGACCATCGACTCGGTCGTCAGCGAACTCCAGTCGCTCATCCAGTTCAACGAGGAGATGCTCGAGGGCGGCCGTAGCGAGTTTCAGAGCGCGCTCCAGCCGGAGTCGAACGGGTCGGTCACCGACCAGCTCGTCGAGACCGACACGACCGTCTGTTGGACCTGTGGTTCGGAGGTCGAGACCGGCCAGATCGAGGACACGCTCGACCGCCTGCGGGAGCTGCGGTCCTCGAAGCTCTCGACCCGCAACGAGCTGACCTCCGAGATCGACGACCTCCAGTCGAAGAAGCGGTCGCTCGAGGGGACCCAGAAGAAGAAACAGCGGCTCGACCGACGGCTCGACGAGATCGAAGACGAGATCCGCCGCCGCGAACACACCGTCGAGGACCTCGAGACGCGCGAGGACGAGCTCATCGACGAGCTCGCGGACCTCGAGACCGAGGTCGACGAACTCGAGACCGAGGAGTACAGCGAGGTGCTCGACCGACACAAGGAGGCCAACCAGCTCGAGTTCGAGGTCCAGCGACTCGAGAAGGAGCTGTCGTCGGTCGAAGACGAGATCCGCTCGGTCGAGGACCGACTCGCGGAGCGCGACGAACTGGAGACGCGCCGCGAGGAGATCCAGGAGGAACTCGAAGAGCTCCGGACCCGCATCGAGCGCATCGAACAGCAGATGGTCGACGAGTTCAACGACCACATGGACGCCGTGCTCGGTGAACTCGCCTACGAGAACATCGACCGCATCTGGATCGAACGCACCGAACGCGAGGTCCGCGAGGGTCGACGCAAGGTGACCAAGAGCCACTTCGACCTGCACATCATCCGGAGCGCCGCCGACGGCCGCACCTACGAGGACACCGTCGACCACCTCTCGGAGAGCGAACGCGAGGTGACGGGGCTCATCTTCGCGCTCGCGGGGTATCTCGCCCACGACGTCTACGAGACGCTGCCGTTCATCCTCTTGGACTCGCTGGAGGCGATCGACTCCGAACGCATCGCGAAGCTCATCGACTACATGACCGACTACGCCGACTACCTCGTCGTGGCGCTGCTCCCGGAGGACGCCGCCGCCGTCGACGAGCGACACGCCCGCGTCACCGACATCTGAGCGGGGTTGTCGTAGAAGCTCGTAGATTTTCTTCTGGAGAATCGAACCCTGTGGGTCGCCGAGGAGTGCTGGTCTTCCGGTTAGCTACGATGACCCCTCTGAGCGACCGGGACGAACGCGTCGCGTCGCGTCGCGTTCACGCGGCCGGCCTGTCGTCGCCCCGTCTCGCGTCCACACCGCCCTCCCTCCGTCGTGCCGCCACCCGTCGAGTCACGTCCGGTCACGCTCCATCCTCGACGCCGGAGCTCCGGGCTCACGATCCGTTACGTACGTAGTCGTGTAACACTCTCTCCACCTGTCCGAATAGTTCGAACGAATCTGTTACGAGAAGCTCAGGTTGATCTCGATCTCGTTGGTCGCGCCGAGCAGCAGGTCCGGCAGTTCGTCGGTGAACCGCTCGCCCTTCAGGCGGTTCGCCGGCCCCGAGACGCTGATCGCGCCGATAGCGACCCCCTCGTCGTCGGTGACGGGTGCGCCCACGGCGTGCAGCCCCGTGATCGACTCCTCGCGGTTGAACGCGTAACCCCGGTCGACGATCTGTTCGAGCTGTTCGAACAGCTCCGTCTCGTCGGTGATCGTGTTCGGCGTCTTCGCCGGCAGCCCGTGCCCGTCGACGATCCGCTGGACGCGCTCGGCCGGGAGGTGGGCGAGGATGGCCTTCCCGGCGGCGTGCTGGTGGAGGTAGCCCCACGCGCCCGCTCGGGCGCTCGTCTGCACGGAGTGCTCCCCCGAGGCACCGTAGAGGTGGACACTTCGGCCCTGTTCTTCGGTGATACACCACACCTTCTCGCCCGTCACCTCGGCCAGCTCCTCGACCTTCGGCCGGGCGATGTGGTAGAGGTCGTGTCGGTCGCGCGCTCGCAGTCCGAAGTCGAGGAGTCGGAGGCCGATCCGATACTCGTTGCCTTCGCGGGCGACGAACCCGAGCGATTCGAGCGTCGCGACGTGTCGGTGGACGGTGCTCTTCGCCAACCCGACCTGCTCGGCCAGTTCCGTGACGCCGAGTGAGTCACCTTCGGCCTCGCTCAACTGTTCGAGGAGTGCGAACGAGGTTTCGGCCGTCTTCACCGGCCGTGACTGGGGTTCGTTCATCATTATACGTCATCGACCGCACCACGGCCACATAAATCTTGTTCGAGCTACACGAACGCCTCCGTCTCTCTTTTCCTCTCGTCTCTCCGGCCGACGGGTCGACCCGAGGGGTTCGACCACCAACAGAGCAAAGTACCCGAACGAAGTGGTATCCGGTAGCATGACGAAGACGGCCGACTGCGTCCTCCAGTGGGAGGACCCCAGCCACGGCGACGCCGAGACGCCTACCGACCGCACCCCGGAGTCAGTCGCATGACGTCGACCGCCGAAGCGATCGTCGAGACGCTGGAGGCGCTCGGCGTCGAGCGCGTCTTCGGCTATCCCGGCGGGCGCGTCATCGAACTGTTCGACCACCTCCCCGAGTCCGACGTCGACCTCGTCCGGCCGCGCGACGAGCGCGAGGCGAGCGTGATGGCCGAGATGCACGGCCGGCTGACCGGCCAACCGGGCGTCCTCTCCGGGCAGGGGCCGTGGATCGGCAGTCTGGGCGTCATCGGTCAGATGGAGGCGCGACTGTCGTCGTCGCCGATGGTCGTGCTCACGGAGGCCAGCGAGCGCGGCGACTACTCGACGCTCGCGCCCTACCAGCAGGCCCGCGGCGATTATGGCGGATTGGACCTGCCGAAGATCCTCGACGGGGTGACGAAGGAACACTGGTTCCCGCGCACGCCGACGGAGACCCTGCGGAGCGTCCAACTGGCGTTCAAACACGCCGTCGCGGGCCGCCCCGGCCCCACCGCCGTCGTCCTCGACGGCACCGGCGTGACGAAGGACGTCCCCGACGACCCTGTTCCGCCGGTCTGGGACCCGGTCCAGCAGACCCGAACGTGGCTGTCGCGGCCGACCGCCGAGGACGTCGCCGCCGCCGTCGACGCCCTCGCCGACGCCGACCGCCCAGTCATCGTCGCCGGCAACGGCGTCCACGCGGCGAAGGCCTACGACGAACTCGCGGCCGTCGCCGACGCGTACGACGCCGTCGTCACCACCTCCTATCTCGGCAAGTCGACGTTCCCCGAGACCGACGACCGGGCGGCGGGCGTCATCGGGTCGTTCGGCCACGAAGGGGCCAACCGGGTCGTCAGCGAGGCCGACGCGCTGCTCGTCGTCGGCTGTCGGATGAACCCGATGGACACCAACTGGCAGGCGCCGACGTTTATCCGCCCCGACGAGCAGACCATCGTCCACGCCGACGTCGACACCCGGAACGCGGGGTGGGTCTACCCGGCGGACGTGGGTCTGATCGGCGACGCCACGGAGTCGCTGCGCGAACTCGCCGAGGCCGGCGGCGGCGAGAACGACTGGGCGCTCGACCGCGCCCGCGAGGCCCGCGAGTCGTTCACCGCCCCGGAGTGCGACTCCGACGCCTCCCCTATCCTCCCGCAGCGCGCCGCCAAAGAGATTCAGGCCGTCGTCGACGAGGACACCCTCGTCACCGCCGACTCGGGGAACAACCGCTTCTGGCTCTTGAACTACCTCCAGACGCCGGCCGTCCGCACCTACTTCGGCAGCGGTGGCGTCGGCGGGATGGGCTGGGCGAACCCGGCGGCCGTCTCGGCTGCGCTCGCGACCGACAAAGACGTGATTTCGGTCGCCGGCGACGGCGGGTTCACGATGACGATGACGAGCGTCGAGACGGCCGTCGAGTACGGCGTTTCTCCCACATTTGTCGTGCTCAACGACACGAGTCTGGGGATGGTCCGACAGATGCAGCACGGGCCGGACGACATCTCCGGCGTCGAGTTCCACGACACCGACTTCGTGAAAGTCGCGGAGGGGTTCGGCGCGGTCGGTCGCCGCGTCACGACTGCCGACGACCTCGCCGACGCCCTGCGCGAGGGGAAGGCCAGCGACGTCCCCACGGTCGTCGACGTCCGCATCGACCGCGAGCAGGACATGGCCGAGACGCTGCAGTCGTCGTTCTACGCGCAGGTCGGCGGACTACACGAGTAGCCTCACCGTCGTTCGCCGCCGAACCTTCATGTACGAGACCGGGACCACTCCGGTCTATGCTGACCCAGACCCCCGCCGAACGCGTCCGCAGTCGGGCCTCGTGGCTCGCCGCCAACGCCGCGATCGCGACGGTGCTCGCCCTCGGCGTGTCGCTCCCGTACTTCTACGTCACCGACGACGTCCGCGGCGTCCTGCTCTCGCTCCCGGTCGCGGCGCTCGCGCTGTCGAGTCTCGGCGTCTCGCTCGTCGCCGGCGTCGCCGCCAACGCCCGTGAACGGGCGCGACTGGAGGCGAAACCCATCTCGAACGTCTCGAAGAGCCCACGGGAGGGCGGCCGGTGATCGAGGCGTTCGCGCACGTTTTCGGCCTCGTCGCCTTCGGGAGCGTCGCGCTCGGCGTCGGCGCCGGCGGCGCGTGGCTGCTCCAGCGCTACTGCTGAGGCCGTCGCGTCCGTCGCATCGGCGACCGAATCCACACGGACGTTCCTGGGAAACCTTTTTGCTCGCGACGCGACCTCTTTCGAGCATGTCTACAGTGTTGGTAACTGGCGGGACCGGGTTCATCGGTTCCTACGTCGCCGAAGACCTGCTGGAACACGGCCACGACGTCGTCGCCTACGACCTCTCGACGGACCCCCGTATCCTGGAGAAACTCGGCATCGCCGACGACGTGGAGATCCGTCGCGGCGACGTCTCCGACTCGACCGACGTGATCCGCGCCATCAAGGAGACCGGTGCGACCCACGTCGTCCACCTCGCGGCGCTCCTGACGACGACCGCCCGCGAGAACCCGCGACTCGCGCTCGACGTCAACGTCCAGGGGACGAACAACGTCTTCGAGGCCGCCCGCACCCTCTCGGAGCAGGTCGAACGTGTCGCGTGGGCCTCCAGCGCCGCCGTCTACGCGCCGCCGACGAACTACGACGACGGCGGTGACTGGTGGGTCACGGAGGACGACCTCGTCTACCCGGACACGCTCTACGGCGCGACGAAAGAGTACAACGAACACCAGGCGAAGGTCTACCACGAGGACTTCGGCGTCTCGCACGTCGGCGTCCGTCCCACCGTCGCCTACGGCCCGTACCGCGAGACCGGCGGGTCGGCGTTCCTCGCGAACATCGTCGAGAAACCCGCGGTCGGCGAGTCCTTTTCGGTGGAGTACGGCGACCAGCACGTCGACTGGCAGCACGTCCGCGACATCGCCCAGTCGTTCCGCTGTGCCGCCTTCGCCCCCGAAGAGGACCTGACCCAGCGCATCTACAACGTCCGCGGCGAACTCGCGACGATCCGCGAGGCCGCCGAGACGGTCCAGCACATCCTGCCCGACGCGGACCTCACCGTCTCCGACGAGGGCGAACTCCCGTGGACGCAGAAACTCGACATGACCAAGGCCAAGGAGGATCTGGGCTACGACCCCGAGTACGACCTCGAAGCCGGCTTCCGGCAGTACATCGACGTGCTGCGCGAGGAGGCGGGGTTGGAGGCGGTCTGAGACGAGTCCCCGACGCTACTCGTCGTCGACGACGACGCCGTCGTCTTTCACCGACGGCGCGCCGACGACGAACACCTCGCCCGCCTCGACACAGACCAACTGGCGGATCTCGTCGGGCGAGACGACGATCATATCGCCCGCAGTCAACTCCTCGGTCTCGTCCTCGAAGCGCAGTTCGAAACGCCCCGAGAGCACGTGGTAGAGCTCCTCCTGCTCCTCGTGGTAATGTCGGTTCGAGGCGTCGCCCGCCTCGTACACCCAGACGCTCGGGCGCATCTGTTCGGGTCGGAGTTCGTAGCCGACGGCTTTCAGCTTCGGGTCGAACTCCTCGAGGTCGCGGGCGTCCGTCTCGTCGAGGTTGAGTCGTTCGTGCATCGTCGGCGCTTCACACGAGAGACGGAAAAAGGTGCGTCCAGCCGGCCTTCCGTTGTGGCGCACGCTGGCGTGACCTCCGTGTCACGCCAGTCAGCGTGCGAGGGATGAGCGAACGAGCGGGAGCGAGTGAGCGAATCGGGTGGGGAGGGCGTGGCTGTCTCGTTTGTCGAGCAGTCCCGAGCCACGTCTCGATCCCTCCACTGCTCACCACCCCCCGAACCCGAATCGGGAGAACACTCCGTGTACTCCCCACAGTTCGCCCACTCACTTCTGCGTCTGCGAGTACTCCTGCACCCACTCTTTCAGACTGATCCCCATCGTCGCGTACGTGATCGCGTTCGACGACGCCGAGTTCGCGCTCTTGACCAGTTCGGCCTCCAGCGTCCGCGTCGGCACCTCGCCGAGGAAGTGCGGGATCGCCCGCTGGACGGCCAGCGGACAGCCCACCTCGTGGGCCAGCGCGTAGCCGGAGATGGAGTGCGGCACCTCCGAGGAGGCGTACTCGGGGTTCGGCTCGTCCAGCACGTCGTCGTCGACGAAGCCGACGTACTCGTAGCACTTGCCGACGTCGTGCAGGAGGCAGGCGGCGACGACGACGTCCGTATCCGGCTCCGCGCCGTGGAACTCGCGCTGTTCTTCGGCCGATTTGAGGGCGATTCGCGTCACGCCGCGGACGTGTTCGACGTTGTCCGTCTCGTGGATGTTCCACGCGTAGGGGATGTCGTGGACGTCGCGCCACCCGCCACGAGAGAGGCCGAGACACCACGCCTCGACGACCTGCTCGCGCAACTCGTCGTCGTCGATCTCCGCGAGTTCGGGGAACGCGTCTTCGACCTGCGTCCGTAGGTCGCTGAAGTCGGTCGCCATCGCTATCTGAGTTCGTCCTTCTGGACGGTCTCTCGCCCGATGAACCGCGGGCGCTCGCCGATGGCGAGGAAGTTGTCGACGTCCTCTCTGGCCTCTTTGGCCTTCCCCTTCGCGGGGTCGTAGTCGCGCGAACCCTCGCTGCCCAGTGCGTCGTGTAGCGCGTCGAGATCCTCGAAGTACAGCTCCGCCACGCCGTCGAACTCCGCCGCCTCGGGGTTCGTCGGAATCACCGTGTCGTACTTGACGACGCCCTCGATCTCGCGGGCGATGGGGGTGTGGTTGGTCTGCCAGTAGTCGACGAACTCGCCGTGGCTCATCCCCTCTTTGCGGACGAGAAACGCCGAGTGCTTGTAGAGACCGTCCGTGTCGCCGTCGGCGTCGTCTCTTTGAACCTTGACCTCGCCGATGAACCGCGGGCGGCTCTCGACGTCGAGGAAGTTGTCGACGTCCTCACGGGCTTCCTTGGCCTTCCCCTTCGCGGGGTCGTAGTCGCGGGAGCCCTCGCTGCCGAGCGCGTCGTGGAGCGCATCGAGGTCGTCGAAGTAGAGCTCCGCGAGTCCGTCGAACTCCGCCGCCTCGGGGGTCACGGGTTGGACAGTGCTGTACTTGACGACGCCCTCGATCTCGCGGGCGATGGGGGTGTGGTTGGTCTGCCAGTAGTCGACGAACTCGTCGTGGCTCATCCCGTCCTTCCGGACGAGAAGTGCAATGTGCTTGTAGAGACTCATTCACTCCCACCCACTCGGTTCGTGAGTATAAATCATGAGGGAGGAATTAAGGGACCACACTGCGGACGAGAGAACATGACGTTCTACGAACGCGACTTCATGGAGGGCACCCGCGGAACCATGGCCGTCGACTGGGAGGAGCGCATCGACACGAAGCGCATGCGCAACGAACGGAAGGAGCGCGCGCTCGAACGGATGCGCGACGCCGGTCTGAGTTCGATGTTGCTCCTCTCGGACCCCAACATCCGCTACGTCACCGGTCTCGCGATGACCGGCGGGAGCGGCGCGGACCACTACTCGCTGTTGCTCGAAGACGGCAACGTCGTCCACTGGGACACGGCCGACCACGCCTCGAACCAGCGGTTCAACTGCCCGTGGCTGAACGACGTCCGCTACGCGTGTCCCGGCCTCGGCAACGTGCCGCGCGCCTCCGGCAGTCAGTCGGCCCGACGCTTCCTCCTCGACAAGATGGCCGAGACAGTCGCCACGGCGCTCGACGACTACGACCTGAAAGGGGAGGCGATGGGCCTCGACGTCGGCAACGCGGGCCTCGTCGACGCTCTCGAACGACAGGGCGTCGACGTCGACACCGAGACGTGCTCGGCCGTGATGGAAGATGCGCGGAAGGTGAAGACGAGAGACGAGATCGAGTGTCTGCGGATGGTCGCGGCTATCGCCGAGGCGGGGTTCCAGCAGGTCGTCGAGAACGCGCGTCCCGGACGGAGAGAATCGGAGGTCTGGGGCGACGTCACGCGTGAACTCTGGCGACACGGGGCGTTCGTCGGCGGCGGCTACCTCACCTCGGGGCCGAACACGTGGCCCAAGCACCAGGCCAACACCACGGACCGGATGATGCGCCCCGGCGACCTCGTCTACGCCGACATGTACAACATCGGCTACCTCGGCTACCGCTCCTGTTACTACCGGACGTTCTCGCTCGGCGAACCGACGCAGGCGCAAAAGGACGCCTACGAGACCGCCCGCGACAACCTCTACGACGTGCTCGAACGGATCGAACCCGGGGCGACCACCGACGAGGTCTCGCAGGGGTTCCCCGATATGGAGGGCGAACACGCCGAGTGGTACGACGCCGACGACCACTGGCAGATGACCACCAACCACTGGGCGCACGGACTGGGACTCCAGCTGTACGAGGTGCCGCTCATCTGGCGCGGCATCTCCGAAGACCACCCCATCGAGTTAGAGGAGGGGATGGTGATGGCCGTCGAGACCCAAGAGCCGGCGGAGCGACAGGGCGTCCGCGTCGAGGAGATGGTCGTCGTCCGCGAAAACGGCGTCGAGATCCTGAGTCAGTGGCCCGTCGAAGAGATAACCACTATCGACTACTGACGCTCCCGAGTCGGCTCTCGATCCTGCCTCCGAGACGCCCTCTCCGTCAGTACTGGACGCTCCCGACCGCGTACAGCGTTCCGTTCGACGCGCCGAGGTAGACCCGGCCGTCGGCGACGGCGGGTGACGACTGGACGTACACCTCGTCGGCGAAGTCGGTACGGAACACCCTCTCGCCCTCCGTGGTCACCGCCGAGAGGCCGTTCCGACAGCCGAGGTAGACTGTGTCGCCGACGACTGCGGGCGACGACCGGGTGTCCGGTTCGACGTCGGCGACCCAGCGTCGCGTCCCGGTCTCACGGTCGAAGGCGTGGAGTCGGCCGCGACTCGTCGACTCGCACGTCTCGTCGCCGCCGCCCGTTGCGAGACAGGCGGTCGTCGTCGTCGCGGCGACGTAGACGCTGTCGTCCGTCACCGCCGGCGACGTCCGGAGGCTCAGGTCCTCGACGGTCGCCGCCCAGCGCGTCTCGCCGCTCGTCGCGTCGAGTGCGAGCAGTCGTCCGTGCGGTTCGTCGCGCTCCTCGTCGCCGCGCGGCGGCATCGTCGGGCAGTAGACGACGCCGTCGCGGACGGCGACCGAGGCGTTCGGGTGGACGTGCAGCGCCCGCTGCCACGTCACCGACCCGCCGTCGGCGTCCAGCGCGTACAGCGTCCCCTCGACGGGGACGAAGACGGTGCCGTCGACGACCGCCGGCGACGCCGAGACGTCGTCTCGCTCGCCGAACTCGTCGTAGCGCCAGCGCTCTTCGCCCGTCTCGGCGTCGAGCGCGAGGACGGCCGGCGCGGCGAACCCCTCGTCGTCGGACCCGCTGACGACGAGCGGTGCGTCGCCGAGCGTGCCGACGTAGACGGTGTCGTCGACCACAGTCGGCGACGACATCCCGAAGCGGTGACCGACGTCGACGGACCACCGTACCGACCCGTCGTCGACGTCGACGGCGTAGAACGTCTTGCCCCACGTGCCGACGTAGAGCGTGTCGCCGACGACGGCCGGCGCGGACGTGACGTAGCCGTCCGTCTCGATCTCCCACTCCACCTCGCCGCTCTCGGCGTCGAGCGCGAACAGGCCGCCGGGGTCGCCCGACCCGCCGCCGTAGACGACTCCGTCGTGGGTGACCGGCGAACTGTTCATCGTCGGCGTCCCGCCGTCGAACGTCCAGCGCACGTCGCCGCTGCAGGGACCGTTCCACTCGGTCGGAGCGGCAGTGTTGCCGGCGTCGTAGCCGAACTCGGCCCACGAGTCGGGCGCTCTCCCGCCGGCGGCACCGTCGGCGTCGCTTCCGCCGCTCCCGTCTCCACAGGTCTGTGGCGGACTGTGACCGTCCGGTTCGTGGGTGGTCTCGGGGACGTCGTTCCGGCCAGGGCCGGCGGTACAACCGGCGAGGAGGGCGACGCTCGACACCGTACCGAGGAGGCGACGGCGGGTGAGTCGCGGGGGACGTGACATACTTCGTCTCCACGCCGTACTCGTAAATCGGTTGCGTAGTGTCAAACGACTGTTTGACCGACGCGCTCGGACGCTCCTGACAAACCGTTAAGTTCCGTCCGTCCGACCCTCACGCATGAAACTCGGCACGGGTTTGTTCACCTGCCAGCGCCGCCCGGACGACGACCGGCCCACGAGCGACATCTACGACGAGATGTTGACGCTCGCCCGCACCATCGAGGACGCCGGTCTCGACAGCGCGTGGGTCTCCGAACACCACTTCCTCGACGACGGTTACCTCTCGGGGACGATGCCCGCACTCGGCGCGCTCGCGGCCGAGACCGACGAGATCGAGATCGGTTCCTGTATCGCGCTCGCGCCGCTCTACAACGCCGTCAGACTCGCCGAAGACGCCGCGACGGTCGATCTCGTCTCGAACAACCGGCTCACCCTCGGTCTCGCCATCGGGTCGAACCCACGGGAGTTCGCGGAGTTCGGCGTCCCCGAGAACGAACGCGTCGAACGCCTCGCCGACACGGTCGACCTCCTCAGAGGCGCGTGGTCGGAGGGGCCACTCGACCACGACTCGCCGTTCAACGACGTCTCACCGGAGACCTCGATCACGCCCAAACCCGACGGTCACCTCCCCATCATGCTCGGCGGGGCGGCCAAACCCGCCGTTCGCCGCGCCGCCCGCACCGCCGACGGCTGGTGTGCTCCCTCGTCGCTCTCGGTCGGCGGCGTGAAGAAACGCGTCGACGACATCCGCAACGTCCGCCAAGAGGAGGGGCTGGACGACGAGTTCACGATCTACGTCCTCCAGCACGGGTTCGTCGGCGACTCTCGCGAAGAGGCGTGGGAGGCGATGCGAGACGGGTACCTCTATCTCCAGCGGCGCTACGCCGAGATCTTCTCCGGCGAGTCCGTCTCGGAGCTCTCAGACGAGCGAAAACAGGAGCTGAAGGAACAGGCTATCTTCGGCACGCCCGAGCAGGTGACCGAGGAACTCGAACCCTACCGTGAGGCGCTCGGCGACGACGTCCACTTCATCTTCCGGACGTACCACCCCGGTATCGGCACCGAGCGCATGGTCGAGTGTATCGAACGTCTCGGTGACGAAGTCGCGCCGAATTTCGCGTAAGGCCCCAACTCCTTTTTCTCTTCTCTCCCGCGCTCACTCGTCGCCGAAGGTCCACCGCGTCGCGTCGGTCGGGTAGTCGCTCCACGCGAGCACGCGTTCGGGACGAATCGCAAAGACGGGCGTCCCGTGGCGAACCCCGTACTTCGCTTCGTAGGCGTCGTCGATGCGTCGCAGAACTTCGGGGTCCGTCTCGCCCTCGGTGTATCGCTCCGCGGTCCCCTCGACGATGACGACCGTCTCGGCGTCCTCGCGATGGACCGTGATCGCGTCGTTGTGTGCGAGATTTCTGACCCACCGGGTCTTCTCGCCGCCGCCGCAGTGGATGGTTCCGTCGACCCAGACGCCCCAGACCGGTCGAGCGTGCGGGCGACCGTCGGGCAGCGTCGTCGACACCCAGTAGTTACGGTCGTCGGCCATCGTCTCTGCGACGAACGACCACGGGAGCAGTCCGTCGCTGCTCTCGGGGATGCCGTAACTCTCCTCAGTCTGGGGTCTGCTCCGGGTCGCGTTCACGGACTCCTCGTCTCGTCTCTCTGAACTCGTCATCGCTGCCTCTCCGCCGTCGTTCCTCTTGAGGTGTTCGCCGCCTGACGTGCGCGTTCGACACCGACCGACCGAACCGAGTCGACGGCGTCGCCGCGGCCGAACTCTCGTTTTCCCGCTCGCCTCCTCTCCCCCCACACCCCCCTCTCCACCACTCACCCTTTCGCCGTGCCGTCCCGCGCTGCCCCACGCTCCGTCGTCCCACGCTGCGCCGCACCGCCGTTTCGGTCGCGTAATCGCCGCGCTAGCCCGTCTTGTAGACGCCGCGGACCTGCGCGGCGCGTTCGTCGTCCTCGGTGTAGACATCGACGTCGACGACGCCGATGTCGCCGCCGAGGCGGACGACATCCGCCACCGCCCGGAGGTCGCCGGTGCCGGCGCTCAGATAGTCGATTCGCATGTCGATGGTCGGGACGGGTTGGTCGACGAGCGAAACGAGCGCCGCGCCGCCCACCGTATCTGCCAACGTGAACGTGACGCCGCCGTGGGCCATCTGCTTCTCGCTGTTCCACGACAACTCCTCGCGCATCTCGACGCGACCTTCGGCGTGGCCGTCTTCGGCTTCGGTGACTTCGACGCCCAGCAGGTCGGCGAAGGGCATCGTCTCGAAGAACTCCTCGATGTCCATGCCTGTGCGTCTCTCCCGCTCGTCTTAAAAATAGGGTCAGTCTACCTGAGTTACGCTTCGGCTTCGACCGTCTCGCGGATGCCTTCGGCGATGCGCACCGGTGCGGGCAGGTAGAAGTCCTCCAGCGCGTGCAGCGGGACGGGCGTGTCGAATCCGGCGACGCGCTTGATGGGTGCTTCGAGGTGGTAGAGGCCGTCCTCCTGCAGCGCGCTGACGATCTCGCCGCCGAACCCGCCGGAGAGCGGTGCCTCGTGGACGACGACGGCCCGCCCCGTCCGCTTCAGCGAGGCGACCATCGACTCGCGGTCCAGCGGCGAGAGCGTCCGGAGGTCGACCACTTCGACGTCGACGCCGAGGTCCTCCTCGGCCATCGCGGCGGCCTCCAACGCCTCCGGCACCATCGACCCGTAGGTGAACACCGAGACGTCGGACCCCTCGCGGCGGACGGTCGCCTCCCCCAACGCGGCCGGTTCGGCGTCGAGGTCGACCGGTTCGCGGAACGACCGGTAGATGCGCTTCGGTTCGAGGAAGACGACCGGGTCGGGGTCGCGGATCGACGCCCGGAGCAGGCCGTAGGCGTCGCGCGGCGTGCTCGGGACGACCACTTTCAACCCTGGCTGGTGGGCGAACAGCGCCTCCATCGACTCCGAGTGGTGTTCGGGCGCGCGAATACCGCCGCCGTAGGGGGCGCGGACGACCAGCGGACAGGTGAACCGCCCGCGACTCCGGTTGCGCAGGCGCGCGGCGTGGGAGACGAGCTGGTCGAACGCGGGGTAGATGAACCCCATGAACTGCATCTCGGCGACGGGACGAAGCCCCTTCGTCGCCATCCCGATGCTCGTCCCGACGATACCCGACTCCGCCAGCGGGGTGTCGACGACGCGGGCGGAGCCGAACTCGTCGTACAGTCCGCCGGTCGCGCGGAAGACGCCGCCGTTCTTGCCGACGTCCTCGCCGAGCACGAGCACGCGGTCGTCGCGCTGCATCTCCGTCCGCAGCGCCTCGCGGACGCCGTCGACGAGCGTCAGCTGCTCGTGTTCGCCGTCACCCTCACTGTCGCCTCGACCGTTCGACGCGAGGCTCACGAGTGATCCCTCCGGAAGGCGTCCTCGCCGTAGCGCTCGACGAGTCGCTCCAACTCCTCGCGCTGGCGTTCGAGTTCGGGCGACGGCTCCGCGTAGACGTGGTCGAACATCGCCGAGACGGGCTCGGGCGTCGTGGACTCGGCCGCCTCGATGGCGTCGGCGAGCCGCCGCTCGATGCGGTCGGAGATGGCGTCGTCGGTCTCGTCGTCGAGTCGGCCCGTCTCCCGGAGGAACGTCTCGTAGCGCGGGATCGGGTCGCGTTCGCGCCACTCGTCGGGGACGCCCTCGCGGTAGACGTCCGGGTCGTCGGCAGTGGTGTGGGCGCCGAAGCGGTACTGCACCGCCTCGATGAGCGTCGGTCGGGCCTCGCCGGGACTCGGGTTCCGCGCCTTCTCGACGGCCTCGCGGGTGGCGACGTAGACCGCCAGCGGGTCCATCCCGTCGACCTGCACGCCCTCGAAGCCGTAGGCGTCGGCCTTCTGGGCGATGGTCTCGCTGGCGGTCTGCTGTTCGCGTGGCACTGAGATGGCCCACTGGTTGTTGTTGCAGAAGAAGACGACCGGCGCGTCGAAGACGCCGGCGAAGTTCAGCCCCTCGTGGAAGTCGCCCTCGCTGGTCGCACCGTCGCCGAAGTAACAGCAGTAGACGCTGTCCTCGTCGAGATAGCGCGACGCCATCGCTGCGCCCGCCGCCTGCGGGATCTGTGTCGCGATGGGGATGTACTCGGGCATCACGTTGACGTCCTCGGGGACGGCGTAGCCGTCACCGTGGCCCATCATCGTCAGGAGTAGCGACTCGACGGGGACGCCCCGGACGACCTTCGCGGCGTGGTCGCGGTAGGTGGGGTAGAGCCAGTCTTGGGCGTCCAGCGCGTAGGCGCTGGCGACCTGCGAGGCCTCCTGTCCAGCGAGCGGGGCGTAGGTGGCGATGCGGCCCTGTCGCTGCAGGCTGACCGCCCGTTCGTCGAAGCGGCGGGCCAGCCGCATGTGTTCGTAGATGCCCAACAGGGTGTCGTCGTCGAGGTCGTCGGGCAGTGGTTCGTCGGTTCTCGACCCGTCGGGGGTCAAGAGCTGATACCGTGGCGAGTCGTCGGTCGAGTGGTCGAGTACGCTCATGTCGTGGTGGTCGATGGTCGTGGGTCGGTCGCTGGTAGTCGTCGATCTGTCGTCCGTGCGCTGTTCGCTCGAGAGGTCCGGTCGCCCGTTCGCTCGCGTCTTCATCCGTCTCCGACGACGTTCGGCGGCGTCGACGGCAGACTGCGAACGCGCGGCTATCGGCGTTTCAGCGGCCCCTCGGTGGGCTCGGCGTCGAACCGATCTGTCTTCCAGCGTGTCGCGAAAAGTTTCCCCGCCAGTGTCTGCTCCGGCTGCGTTCGGAGGCGGTCACTGCCAACGATGCGGTCGGCGGGCGGACTGGCGGAGTCCATGGTCTGACATCTCCCTAAACTGTATTAACTATTGTGTGGGATACGATATCACAGAGTCGTCGGCAGTTTCTCGACATCGCCGAAAGAACGACGAGATTTTGCGGACTTTCCTACAGAAACGACGGTGCAGCTCGGCGCGTGTTCCGGCCGCCGCTCCGTGAGTACGGTTAAGGTGCGCGCGCCGAGTCGTCAACCATGTCCACACACGACACATCGATCCGTGTCGACCACGTCGGCATCGCCGTCGATTCCGTGCCGGAAGCGGAGGCGGTGCTCACGGTCCTCGGTGCGGTGAAGCGACACGAGGAGCCGAGCCCCGACGGCTCGTTCACCTGGGGGACCTACGAACTGGGCGGCGCTTCACGGCTCGAACTCGTCTCTCCGCGCGAGGGTGCCGAGAGCTTCCTCACCGAGTTCCTCGCCGAACACGGCCCCGGCGTCCACCACGTCACGCTCGAAGTCGCCGACCTGGGGGCCGTCGTCGACAGTCTCGAGTCAGCCGGCGTGCGCGTCGTCGACGTCACCGAACGCGACGACTGGACCGAGGCGTTCGTCTCGCCGCGCAACCCGACAGGCGTCCTGTTCCAACTGATGGAGTACCACGAGGGCTACGCGGCGCGTCACGGCGGCCCCGAGGCCGCCTACGTCGGCGGCGTCCCGCTGGGAGGCGAGCGATGACCGACGACCCGGCGGGCGACGCGACGCCCGACGACCACGCGAGCGACTCCGCAACTACCGGATCGACGAGCGACGGCTCGACCGCCGAGTCGGTCGACGCCGACGTCCGCGAGCGTATCGAGTCGGACCCCTATTGTGCGACGCTCGGCATCGAACTCCGCGACCTCGGCCTCGGGTCGGCGACGACGGCGCTGACGCTCACCGACGATCTGGTGAACTTCCACGGCACGCCGCACGGCGGGGCCATCTACTCGCTGGCCGACGCCGCGTTCGCCGCCGCCTCCAACAGCCACGGCGAGACGGCGGTGGCGCTGGAGACGAACGTCTCCTACCTCGCCGCCGTCGACGTCGGGACGACGGTCCTCGCGACGGCGACGGAGACGCACCTGACGAGACGGACCGGCGAGTACGAGGTCGTACTCACGACCGAGGGCGACGGCGAGCGTCTGGCGACGTTCCGCGGACGGGTCTATCGGCCCTGAAGTTCAGTGTTCGGCGATCGTCTCCGTCTCGGCTCCTGTGGGGAGGACGGCCAGCGCGACGCCGAACGCCGTCCCGAGGCCGAGTCCGTACACGAGATGCCCGATCGCGAGGACGACGCCGAACGTGAGCGACCCCCCCGGAATCGGCCACAGCGGTACCGGGAGCGCCGTCGCGCCGGCGAGGTTCAGCGCCACCGGGAGGACGAGTCCGCCGGTGACGACGCCGAGGAGCGCGCCGTAGCCGACGCCGAGCCCGGCACACGTGGCGACGCTCCGCGCGTAGTCGCGCAGCGGCGTCAACGTGACTGCGGCCGCGAACGCGAGCGCGAAGACGACGCTGTTGAACAGATGCGCCAGCCACCCGCCGAGCGCCGTCGGCTGGCCGTACAGCGCCCCGATGAGCGGCATGGCGTTCGTCGTGCTGTACAGAACTGCGCCCATGCCGACGCCGCCGACGAGGCCGGCGAGGACGGCGGCGACCCAGACGCGAGATCGCGTGACGTGAACTGACGACATCCTCTCTCCCTCTCACCGTGTTGTACGCTAGCAGGCAACATAACTTCGCTCTCGCCGTCGACGCGAGCGGTGAGCGGCGAGTGTCCGGCTCAGCGGTGGTCGTAGACGCGCTGGACCTTCCCGACCTCGGTCCGGCCGATCTGACCCGGGGCGACGATGTCGAGGCTGTCGGGTTTCACGTCGAGGACGTCCTCCAACCGGGCCTGCACCTCCTGGCGGAGCGACTCGCTCGACCCGTCGTAGTCCTCGTGGTGTTCGACCGTCAGTTCGAGGCGGTCGAGGTTGTCCTCCCGCCGGAGGTCGATCCGGTAGTGCGGGGCGACCTCCTCGAGGTCGAGCATCACCTCCTCGATCTGACTCGGGTAGACGTTGACGCCGCGGACGATGAGCAGGTCGTCGGCCCGGCCGGTGACGTTGCCCATGCGGACGCAGGTCCGACCGCACTCGCAGGTGTCGTAGTTCAGCGTCGTCATGTCGCCAGTGCGGTAGCGAAGGACGGGGAGCGCCTGCTTCGAGAGGGTCGTCAACACCAGTTCGCCCTCCTCGCCCTCGGGCAGCACCTCGCCCGTCGCGGGGTCGACCACCTCGGGGTAGAAGTGGTCCTCCCAGATGTGGAGGCCGTCCTGAGCGTGGGCGCACTCGATGGAGACGCCGGGGCCGATGATCTCGGAGAGACCGTAGACGTCGACGGCGGTGACGCCGAGCGCTTCCTCGATCTCCTCGCGCATCGGGTCGGTGAACGGCTCCGCGCCGATGACGACGGTCGACAGCGGCAGGTCGCGGACGTCGAGGCCGCGCTTCTCGGCCGCCTCGGCGAGGTAGAGACAGTACGAGGGCGTACAGCAGAGCACGTCGCTCCCGAGGTCCTGGAGCATGTCGATCTGTCGGGCCGTGTTGCCGCCGCCGGTCGGGACGACGCACGCGCCCAGTTGCTGGATCCCGTCGTGGAAGCCCAACCCTCCAGTAAAGAGGCCGTAGCCGTAGGCGTTCTGGACGACCTGGTTTTCGCGGACGCCCGCCGCGTAGAGCGACCGGGCCATCACCTCGCGCCAGACGTCGAGGTCCTCCTCCGTGTAGGAGACGACCTTCGGTTTCCCCGTCGTCCCCGAGGAGGCGTGGATGCGCCGGACGTCGGCCCAGTCGACCGCGAACATCCCGTCGGGGTACTCGTCGCGAAAGTCCTCCTTCCGCGTGAACGGCAGTTTGTCGATGTCGTCGACGCTCTCGACGTCCTCGGGCGACACGCCCGCCTCGTCCAGCGCCTCGCGGTAGTGGTCGACGTGCTCGTAGGCGTGGGCGACCGTCTCCCGGAGGCGCTCGCTCTGCAGTTCGTCGAGGTCCTCCCGTGGTGCGGTTTCTACCTCATTATAGACCATACAGAATCGCTACCCTCTACCGTTAAATACGTTTGTGTGTCAGTCACTGCCACGTCGGTCGAAAGAAGGATGCGCTCAGACGCTGACGCCGAGATAGCGGTCGAGGATGCGCTCGTCGGCCTCCAGTTCGGCCGGCGTCCCCTCGTAGGCGACGCTCCCCTTGTCGAGGATGTAGACCCGATCGGCCAGCTCGAGGGCGACGGCGACGTTCTGTTCGACGAGCAGGACGGTGATCCCCTCGTCGTTGATCTCCGCGACGAGGTCGGCGACGCGGTCGACGATGAGCGGCGCGAGCCCCTCGGTCGGTTCGTCCAGCATCAGCAGGTCCGCGCCAGCGACGAGCGCGCGGCCGATCGAGAGCATCTGCTGTTCGCCGCCGCTGAGGTCGACGCCGCGGGACTCGCGTCGCCGCGAGAGGTTCTCGAAGGTGTCGAGCACCTCGTCGACGCTGCGGCGGTTCGGCGTGTCGCTGCCGCCGTAGCTGCCGATGCGGAGGTTCTCCTCGACGGAGAGCCCCGGGAACACTCGCCGTTCCTCGGGGACGATGCCGACGCCGCGTCTGACCGTCTCGACGGGGTCGAGCGCCGTGATCTCTTCGCCGTCGTAGCTGATCCGGCCGCCCGTCGGCGTCACCGCCCCCAGGATCGACCGCAGGGTGGTGGTCTTGCCGACGCCGTTGCGACCGACGAGCGCGACGGTCTCGCCAGCGTGGACGTCCAGCGAGACGCCCTCCAACACCTGGGTCTCGCCGTACCCCGCCTCCACGTCGCGCAGTTCGAGAAGCGGGTCGGTCACCGGCGCTCACCCCCGAGATACGCCGCCTGCACCGCTTCGTTCGCGGCCACCTCTTCGGGTGTCCCCGTCGCCAACTCCCGCCCGCGGTCGAGGACGGTGATGCGGTCGGAGACGTTCATCACGAGGTCGATGTCGTGTTCGATGAGCAAGAGAGTGCGGTCGGCGAGCACCTCGTCGATGAGGCGCATCGTCGCCCGCGTCTCCTCGCGGCTCATCCCCGCCGTCGGCTCGTCCAGCAGGACGACCTGCGGGTCCGTCGCGAGCACGAGGCCGATCTCGAGGCGACGGCGGTCGCCGTAGGCGAGCGACCCGGCGCGTTCGTCGGCCCTGTCGCCGAGGCCGACTCGTTCGAGCGTCCACTCGGTGCGTTCGTTGACGTCGTCGAACTCGTCGGCCCCGCGCAGGAACCGATCGCGGAACGAGATGCGGTCGTCGAACACCGACTGGGCGGCGACGCGGACGTTCTCGCGGACGCTCAGCCCGGCGAAGACGTTCGTGATCTGGAACGACCGGCCGATGCCGCGGCGGACGCGCTCGTGCGGTGCGAGTCCGCTCACGTCCTCGCCCTCGAAGACGACCTGCCCGGAGGTGGGCGCGAGCGCGCCGGAGATGAGGTTGAAAAGCGTCGTCTTCCCGGCCCCGTTCGGTCCGATGACGCTGCGGAACTCCCCGCGCTCGACGCGGAGGTTCACCTCGTCGGTGGCGACGAGTTCGCCGAACCGCCGGACGAGATCGCGTGTCTCGAGGACGGTGTCCGTGGTGTCGGCGTCGCCGACGTCGTCGCCGCTCGTGGTCGTCGCCATCAGTCGGTCACCTCCACGTCGTCGTCGGCGACGACGTCCGGACCCCGCGTGCGACCCCCGAACCGCGCCGCGAGCACGCCGGGTAGCGAGACCAGCCCGCGCGGGACGAAGATGACGAACAGCACGAACAGCACGCCCAGCACGCCCTGCCACTGCTCGGTGAACCCCAGGAGGGCTTCCTTGGCGACGAAGAACACCCCCGCTCCGAGCATCGGACCGTAGAGCGTCCCCATCCCGCCGAGGATGGTCATGACGATGACCTCACCCGACTTGATCCACGCGAGGAACGACGGGGCGACGCCACCGGTCGAGACCGCTGCGAGACCGCCTGCAAGGGACGCGAGGCCGCCGCTGACGACGAACGCCCGGCGCTTGTACGCAGTCACGTCGTAGCCGACGAACTCCGTGCGCTGTTCGCTCTCGCGGATCGACTGCAGCACGCTCCCGAAGGGGGCGCGCATGAGCTGGCGAGCCAGCAGGTACGAGCCGACGACGAGCACGAGCACGACGTAGTAGTACAGTTCGACCCCGCCGATGATCTCGACACTACCGACCTCGGGGCCGCTCGCGAACCCGTACACCGGGTCGATACCGAAGAGTCCGTTGTCGCCGCCGGTGAACTCGAACTTGAAGACGGCGCTGTGGAACAGTTCGGCGAAGCCGAGGGTGATCATCGCGAAGTAGACGCCGGCCACCCGAATCGAGAGGTGGCCGACCACCCACGCGACGACGACGCTCAGACAGATGCCGACGGCGAGCGCGAGGAACAGCGAGGGGACGAGATGGATGAGCACCAGTACCGACGCGTAGGCACCCACGCCGTAGAACAGCACGTGGCCGAGCGAGACGAGTCCAGCGTATCCCATCACGAAGTCGAGGCTCAGCGCGAACAGCGCCCAGACGAGGATGTTGACGAGGAGCGTGTTGACGTAGTACGACTGGCCGACGAGGCCGAGTGCGAGCGGGAGGACGGCGAGTGCGGCGACGACGCCGATGCCGAGCCACCGCCGGAGCTCCGGGGTGAGCACGCCGTGTCCGCCGGCGGTGAGCAGTTTCCCCTCGTCGCCGTGGCTCCCCCACTCGGGGTTGCCGAACAGCCCCTGCGGGCGGACGAGGAGCACGAGGATCATCAAGAGGAAGACGGCGAGCCCCTCCAGCGCGGGGACGAAACTCCGCATCAGCGTCTGGATGACGCCGACCGCGAGACCGCCGACGACGGCTCCCCGAAAGCTGCCGAGACCGCCGAGCACGACGATGATGAACGCCGGGATGATGACGAGGTCGCCCATCCCGGGGCTGACGCTCTGGCGACCGGCGAGGACGATACCGCCGACGGCGGCCAGCGCGGCCCCGAACGCGAAGACGACGGTGTAGTAGCGGTCGATGTCGATACCGAGATAGCGCACCATGTCGCGGTCCATCGACCCCGCACGGATAACGAGGCCGTAGCGGGTCTTGGTGAGTGCGAGCCACGTCCCGAGGGCGATGACCGCGCCGACGGCGATGACGAAGTAGCTGTAGACGGCGTAGTCGAAGCCGAACAGTTCGACCGTCCCCGAGAGCACGTCCGGGCGGGCGATCTGCCGGGGTTGGGTCCCCCAGATCAGGTCGATGAGATCTTTGAAGATGAGGACGAGTCCGAACGTCAGGAGGATGTGATAGAGCGGGTTGCGGCCGTAGAGCGGTCTGATGGTGAACCGTTCGACGCCCGCGCCGACGACGGCGATGAGCAGGGGGGCGACGAGCAGTGCGATCCAGAAGCCGCCCGGACCGGCGCCGACGGCGAGCGCGAACGCGAAGTACGCGCCGAGCGCGAAGAACTCGCCGTGGGCGAAGTTGATGACGTCCATCACGCCGAAGATGATCGAGAGCCCCGCCGCGAGCAGGACGTACACCATCCCGATGGTGAGTCCGTTCAGTACCTGCTCCAGCAGGGCGGTACCGACGGCCATGTTAGAGGCTGCAGCCCGTCTCGCTGCAGTCGGGGAGCGTGTCCGGTCCGTCGACCTTGCTCAGCAGCTCCACGTCGGCCATCTCGCCGTCGCCCTCGACGAGTTCGCCCATCCACGTCGGGTTCTCCGCCTGCTGGTCACAGGTGCGGAACTGGTTCTGCCCGAAGATGGTGGGCATCTGCATCCCCGCGAGGCTGTCTTTGACCTCGGTGGGGTCGGTCGACCCCGCCTCGGCGATGCCGCGGACGGTCATCCGGATGGACTCGTAGCCGACGCGCGCGAAGTTGTCCGGGTCGGCGTCGAACTCCTCGCGGTACGCCTGGACGAACTGCTGGTTGTCGCCGGTCTCCAGCTTCGGGAGGTAGCGGACGCCGCCGTAGGTGCCGACGGCGGCCGGGCCGAGCGCGCCGCGGACGACCTGGAAGCTCATCGTCGGGCTCATCAGGTTCACCTGCTCTTTGAGTCCCTGGTCGTTCGCCTGGTTGACGAAGTTGATGAGGTCGCCGCCGGTCATCCCCAAGACGGCGACCTCGGCCTCGGAGTTCGCGATCTCGGAGATGAACGAGTCGAAGTTGCTCGCGCCCAGCTGCGAGCGGGAGGTGCCGACGACCTCCAGGTTCGCGTCGGCCTGCTTCATCCGCGCCCGGACGCGGTTGAGTACCGACTCCCCGTAGGCGTAGTCGGCGATGTGGAACCACACCTTGGTGCCGAGGTTCTGCACCGTGTACTCCGAGACCGCCTCCGCGACCTGTGCGGTGTTCGTCTCGAACCGGAAGACGTACTCGTTGCAGTTCTCGCCGGTGACCGGGACGGCCGCCGCACCGGGGTTGTAGATCACCTCCTCGCTCTGCGCGAAGTCGTTGAGCGCGATGGCGACGGAACTGGAGATGGCACCGACGAGATAGTCCGCACCGTCCCGGCTGACGAGTCGCTCGGCCGCCTGCTGGGCCTGCGTCGGGTCGGTCTCGGTGTCCGCCGTCACCAGCTCGATCTCGACGTCGAACTCGTCGCTCTCGTTGAGCTGTTGGACCGCGAGCTCCGACCCCCGCCGCTGGGCCGGACCGAGGCTGCTGTACGCACCCGAGATCGGGTTCAACGCGCCGTAGGTGATGCTGTCGCCACCGCCGCCGCCGACGCTGCCGAGGCAGCCCGCGAGTCCCGCGACTCCCGTCGCACCGACGCCCGCGAGAAACCGACGTCTGTTGGTCGAGACCGAGTCTGTCTGCTCTCCGTGGGGCTTGCTACTCATAACCAAACGAACCGAAGGGATACCCATATATTAATCATTGTATTAGGTGAGTCGACACGAACGCTGAAAGAACCGGTCGACGGGACGCGCCTCCTGTCCGTCTGCCAGGTGCTCTCTTGCGGCTCGTACCCAGGACGGGCCACGGTCGAACCGACGTCGCTCCCGGCCACATGACCTCCCGACGCGTCGCGATGACTCTCCAAAAAGTGACCGTTCATGCAATTCATGATCGTTCTCCGCCCGTGCGAAACGGGGAGTGACTGGATTCTGTCTAGCGGTACGACGATGAGCCGTCACTCTGTGACGGATGAAAATTTTAAAATTTTCAAAATTTGTGACTAGCGGGAGATGCGACGGACCGCTCGAACCTGCCGGGGTCACTCGGGACGGCCGCTCCGCTCGGTGGGGTAGCTGTCTCGGAGAACGGATGGGAGCGGTTTCGCGATAGCGCGTCTATCGGAGCGATGCGTCGGTTCGGTCGTTACTGTCGGACGCTGCGGGCCTCTCGGACGTCGGGTCCGTCACGGACCATGTCCTCACAGTGC
Source organism: Halogranum roseipondis (assembly GCF_059695585.1). Classification (NCBI taxonomy): domain Archaea; kingdom Methanobacteriati; phylum Methanobacteriota; class Halobacteria; order Halobacteriales; family Haloferacaceae; genus Halogranum; species Halogranum roseipondis. The sequence goes on along the minus strand of NZ_JBUEED010000006.1, from coordinate 42,079 downwards.
GGACAGACCCGGGGGTTGGTCATCTCGTTCGGCGCGAAGACGCGCACGTAGTCCACGGTGACGAACGACCCACAGTTGCTGCATTCCGGCATACATACTTCGTAATGAAGTGTACGGCTATAGTCGTCATGCCAAAACAGTTTGGTGACCGACGTTTCGGACGCGTTCGCCGTCGTGGACCCGCATCGACGGCCGTAGCGACTACGTGGTTCCCTCCGGGAGTACTTGTATGAACGTTCGAGCGAGCGGTGTCGCGGTCGCCTGTCTGGTGGTCGTCGCGACCGTCGGCGTCGCGCCGACGGCGACGGCCACCACTCCGACGGCGTCGGTCGGCGACGAGACGGTCCGACAGGTCGACGGCGACACGTTGAGCGGACTCGAAGAGACGATACGCGAGATCGACCAGTTCCTCGAAACGGTGATCGACCTCGTCAGAACGATAAACGAACTGACCGGCGAGGGCGAGGGCGGCGACTGAGAGGGGTTCTCGGAGCGTTCCATCGATCGCTCCCGTGAGGCTCGACGACGGGAGCCAGCCGAGGTTCGCCGTGCCGTCGACGACGAGAGATCCCTCCGAGAGCGGCTACTCCGACTGCCGCCAGTGACGCAACAGCAGCGTCTCGACCTGTCGGGAGGTGTACGCTGCGACCAACTCCTCGGCCTCCGACTTCGACAGCGAGAACGCCGCCATCGCGTCGGCGACGAGCTCCGCCTCGGGCCGTGCGGTCGGCGCCTCCGGTACGTCCTCTTCCCAGAGATCGTCCGAGAGCGGCGGGTCGACGGCCGTCACGACAACCGGCCTCCGAGCGTCGCCAGCGCGGCGATACTCCACCCGGCCAGCCCGACGCCGTAGAACAGCAGCGCCGCGCGGCCGGGGAGTCGCCACGACGTCGACCCACCTCCCTCCGCGGCGACGCTCACGCTCTCGCCGAGCCCGAACGAGGTCGACTGGCTGCTGGGGAGCCCCGAGTCGACCGACCCGCCGCTCGCGCCGCCGAGGACGGCCAACAGCAGTCCGAGCGCGGCGAGACCCAGTACGAGTAGCCCCGAACCGACGAGCAACACCGCGACGGCGACGGTACCGAGCGCCAACGCGACGGTGTAGAGCCCGACCGCCCTGGCGAGCGCTGTCGACGACATCTGTACGGAAACTCACAGAGTCGAAATAAATCTCTTGCGGCGTCGGCGTCGCTCGGAACGCCACGAACCGCGTCCGCCAGCGTCGCGTCCCCGACCCGGACTATGCGTACGTCTCGGCGTACTCCTGTGCCTGCGTTCGGATCGCTTCGGCGTCGACACCGACGACCTCGCCGTCGTCGAGCAGCACGTCGCCGTCGACCATCGTGAACGCGACGTCGTCGCCGTGGGTGGCGAAGACGAGGTGCGAGAGCACGTCGTGGACCGGCGTCGCTCGACTCGTGTCGGTGCGGAGTCCCACGACGTCGGCTTTCCACCCGGGCTTCAGTTTCCCGAGGCGCTCGAACCCGGCGGCTCTCGCGCCGTTGACCGTCGCCATCTCGAAGACGGTTCGCGCGGGCAACGCTGTCGAGTCTAGTGTGTCGACCTTCTGGAGCAGACTCGCCTGTCGCATCTCGGTGAACGGGTCGAGCGTGTTGTTGCACGGCGGACCGTCGTTGCCGAGCGCGACGTTGATACCGCGGTCGAGATAGTCTCCCACCGGCGCGACGCCGCTGGCGAGTTTCATGTTCGACGACGGGCAGTGAGTGACGTGCGTCCCCGTCTCCGCGAGCACCTCGCGCTCGGACTCGTCGGTGTGGACGCAGTGGGCGAGTACGACGTCCTCTCCCGTCAGTCCCACCTCGTCGAGCCAGTGGACGTTTCGCATCCCGGTGTCGGCCTCGACGGTCGCGATCTCGCCTCTGTTCTCGCTGGCGTGGGTGTGAATGCGGACGCCGTCGTACCTGTCGGCGAGGTCGCGTGCGCCCCGGAGACAGTCCTCCGAGCAGGTGACTGCGAACCGCGGCGTCACTGCGTACCGTACGCGGTCGCCGAACGCGCCGTGGTACTGCCGGATGAGGCGCTCGGACTCGGCGAGCGCCTCGTCGGTGCTCTCCTGCAGGTCGGTGGGTGACTCCTTGTCCATGAGCACCTTCCCCATGAGCGCGCGGATTCCGACCTCGCCGGCGGCCTCGAATGCCTCTTCGGCGTGGGCCACCGAGAGGTGGTCGATACAGGTGGTCGTTCCGCTCTCGACGAGTTCGAGATAGCCCAGCGTCGCCGCCGTCCGCATCTCCGCGGCGCTCATCGACCCCTCCATCGGGAGGATGTGATCGAACAGCCAGTCCAGGAGTTCGGTGTCGTCGGCGATGCCTCGCCCGAGACTCTGCACCGAGTGGATGTGACTGCCGACCATCCCCGGCGCGACGACGTCGTAGTCGCGACGCTCGTGGTCGGCGTACCGCTCGACGAGGTCCGATCGCTCTCCGATCGCCTCGACGGTCGTCCCGTCGACGACGACCGCTCCGTCTTCGATGACCGTCGCCGAATCGGCGACGACCGTTCCGCTGAGTAGCATCCCTCCTCCGGAACGAGGCCCTCGTACATCAACCCGGCGAGTCGTCGCTCCCCCGATCGAACTGTCGCCCCGTCCGCTTATTTACTCAATTACGTATTACAGTACTACTTTACGTCCTCACGTCATACTGTGGGGTGATGCCAGAAATCACCGTCTCGGACACCCTCTACCGGCAGCTCGTGGACGCGTCGGGCGAGGACAACCTCGACAACACGATGTGGAAGATGGTCGCGCAGTACCAGCGCGGCAACAACCCGGGCGACTGACCGGGTTCGGGTTCCGCTCGTTCTCGGCCGACCGATTCGCGTGCCAGCACCGCGTCGGCCGCCGTTCACCGCTGAGAAGCGTCGCCACTCCTCGGAAGCGACGTCTCCTCGACACCGACCGTCCAGCCGTCGGGCCGACCGCCGCCCGCCGGAGCGGCACAAAACATATACCGGTGGTGTGCTCACTACCGAGTACGAAACGCGGGGTCGATGCGGCAGGCCTTCGGGTAGGGGTACACGAAGCCTGACGCCAGTTCTCCCGCGCTGTTATCTCACCCGAGGAGCGGTGACGACGGCGCTTCGTTCGCTCCTCGTGCGGCCCGTCTCCGCTACTCGCCGACGAACAGGAGCAACCGGACCGTCACGTAGCCGAAGTAGGCGACGACGAGTAGCGCCCCGTCGCGCCGGCGGAGCGTCCGCGAGTCGCGCCGGAGGACGACTGCGAGCAGCGCGACCCCGACGACGAACTTGAAGGGGAGATCCCAGACGACGACCGACCGGGGGACCTCGTACCCCGAGATGATACCGCCGAGACCGATGCCGACGAGCGGGTTGACGACGTTGCTCCCGACGAGCGTGCCGAGCGCGACGTTCGGGGCCCGTCGCCTGACGGCGTCGACGACGGTCGACAGTTCGGGGAGCGCCGCGGCCAGCCCCAGCGTGACGACGCCGAGCATCGACCCGCCGAGTGTGAGCTCGTCGACGACGACCTGCACCACGAGCAGCACGACGTAGCTACTCGCGAGGATGCCGACCAGCGACCCGAGCGCGACGAGCACGTCGCGTCGGACGTTCGTGCTCTCGGTCTCCGGCAGCCGGAGACGTCGCTCCCGCTGTTGAAGCGCGTGGTACGTGTAGCCCGCGAAGGCGACGAGCAGGACGACGCCGTCGAGTCGTCCGACGGTGCCGTCGACGGCGACGGCGAACGTCAGCGCGAACGCGCCGAGCATTGGGAGGTAGCTCGTCCGGAGAAACGCCGCCGTCACCGTGTAGTGGCCGAACCCGACGAGGAACACACCCACGAGCAGCGTCTGTTGGACCGTCGACGACCCCATGTTCCCCCCGAGGACGGTCGCCGACGTCACGCCGTAGTCGAGCGTCCCCGCGAGGATGCCCAGCGAGGCGATGACGTGGGCGGCGATCTCCGGGAGGCTCGTCCCGACGGCGATGACGGTGACGCCGACGACCACGTCCGGGACGTCGTAGTACGTCGCCAGCGACAGTGCCCGGTCGACGGCGACCTCGGCGCTCTCGACGAGCACCACGAGCGCCACCGCACCGACTGCGAGCAGCGCGAGCAGTCCGACGTCGGCGGTCACCGGCCGCCGACCGTGACGCGCTCGCCCGCACCGGACTGCGGCCTCCGCGACTGCCGACTCACGGGGCGTACGTCCCCTCGAGCAGCGTCTCCTCGAGGACGTGGCCCTCCATCGCCCGTTCGAGGTCGGCCTTCGTCGCGCCCGCCGCGAGTTCGAGTTCCGCGTCGAGTGCGTACAGCCTGAACCGGTAGGTGTGTTCGCGGTCCGGCGGGTTCGGACCGCCGTAGCCGTGTTCGCCGTAGGAGTTCTCGCCCTCGACCGCCTCCGTGGGCGTCCAGTCCTCGGGAATCTCGCCCGTCTCGGGGTCGACGTTCCAGACGACCCAGTGGTCCCACACTTTCCCGGCCGGCTCCACCGCGTCCGGGTCGTCGACGACGAGCGCCAGCGAGGCGGTCCCGTCGGGGACGCCGCGCACCGACAGCGGCGGGTTGACGTTCCGCTCGCGGTAGCCGTACTCGTCGGGGATCCGCTCGCCCGACGCGAACGCCGAACTGGTGAGCTGGAGGGAGGCCATCGTGTGTGGTAACGGTTGGCGCGAAAATAGTCGTTGTGGAGGTAGCGCGTCGGCACGTCGGCACGCCGTCGCGTCGACTCGTCGTTCTACTCGGTCAGCCGCGACAGCTCGTCGTCGGTCAGTTCGATGCTCGCGGCGGCGACGTTCTGTTCGAGGTGGTCGACGCTCGACGTCCCCGGAATCGGGAGCGTCACGGGCGAGTGCTGCAGCAGCCACGCCAGCGAGATCTGCTCGGGCGTCGCGTCGTGTGCCGCCGCGACGTCGTCGACGACGGACTCCTTCTCGCCGAGGTCGCCCGCGCCGAGCGGGAACCAGGGGATGAAGCCGACGTCGGACTCCTCACAGGCGTCGAGCACGTCCTCGGAGTCGCGGTTGCCGACGTTGTACTCGTTCTGGACGGTGGCGACGTCGACGACGTCGCGCGCCTCGTCGAGCTGGTCGACCGAGACGTTGCTCAGCCCGACGTGTTCGATCATCCCCTCGTCTTTCAGTTCGGCGAGGGCGTGCACCGAGTCCTCGAACGGCGTGTCGGGGTCCGGGCGGTGGAGCTGGTAGAGGTCGATCGTGTCGACGCGCAGGCGGTCGAGACTGCCGAGAACGGCGTTTCGAAGGTAGTCCGGGTCGCCGTTCGGCAGCCACTCGCCGTCGGCGTTCCGGAGCAGCCCTCCCTTCGTCGCGACGACGAGGTCCTCGGGGTAGGGGTGGAGCGCCTCGCCGATGAGGCGCTCGCTGACGGCGGGGCCGTAGGAGTCGGCGGTGTCGACGAAGTCGACGCCGCGTGCTAGCGCGGTGTGCAGCACCTTGCGGGCGTTCTCCGGGTCGTCCGGTTCGCCGACGATGTCGTCGCCGGTGAGCCGCATCGCGCCGTAGCCGAGCCGGTGGATCGGCGTCTCGCCGTCGAGGTGGAACACGTCGCTCTCGTTTCTGACTGTCATACTCCCTCCGTCGGTCGAGTGACAGTAACCTCTTTGGGCAGGGGAAATCGGTTCGAGAGATCGACTCGACGTCTCGTCCGTCGTGGACGTCTGCCTTCGGCGGTGCGGTTTTCCCCGTGGAACTCCTCTCGACAGTCATGTCGACAGATATGCAGTGCAACTGCCCGCTCTGTGACCACGAGTGCGATGGTCGAAACCACCTCCGTGAGCATCTCCACGAACACCACCGGAAGAGCGAGATCATCGACGTCTTTCTCGACCATTACGACCTCTGAACCCGCCGCGACCAGTAGCGGTTTGCCGCCGCCGCCCCTACCGGCGGCCATGCGCCGACTCGGACTCCGCCTCCTGATGGCCGCGGTCGGGCTGTCGCTCCTCGTGCTCTATCTCGGCGTCGCCGCCGTCGTCTTTCTCGCCCTCGCGACGGTGTTCTCCTCGCGCGGCGACCTGACGACGACGGTGCTGCTCGTCGCCGTTCTGACCCTCCTGTTCGGATTCTTCAGCTACCGCTTCGGGACGGCCCAGATGCTCGACTCGATGGACGCCGTCGAACTCGACCGTGAGTACGGTGCCGGACTCTACCGGCGTCTCGACCACCTGTGTGCGGAGATGGACGTCGCGCCGCCGACGGTGTTCGTCGCGCGGATGCGGCTGCCGAACGCGATGGCGCTCGGCACCGCCCGCGGGGGGGCGATCGTCTTCGACCGGTCGCTGCTGTGGCTGTTGACGCCTGCCGAGTTCGAGGCGATCGTCGCCCACGAACTCGCCCACCTGGAGAGCCACGACGGTCTCGTCCAGACGCTCGCCTACAGCGCGCTGCGGACCCTCGTCGGACTCGTGCTCGTCGTCGCGGTGCCGTTCGTCCTCGTCGTCACCGGACTCGGCCGGGCGTTCGGTTGGCTGAACGGCCGGCCGGCGGAGTGGAACGCCTCCCCGTTCGGTCGCCTCCGCGAACGTCTCGGTCAGGCCGTCGCCCTGTTGTTCGTCGGGCTGACGTTGCTCGTCCGCGCTCACTCGCGTCGGCGGGAGATCGCCGCCGACGACCGCGCCGTCGAGGTCACCGGCGACCCGCTGGCGCTGGCGCGAGCGCTCCGCCGCATCGAACGCGCCTCGCAGCCGACGTGGGGGCTCCGCTCGCCGCTGACCATCTACGGCCCCGAGGAGAGCCCGCTCGGGCGGCTGCTGTCGACGCATCCGCCGATGGACGAGCGCGTCCAGCGACTCGTCGAGCGCGCCGAACGTCGGCGTCGGGACGCGACGACGATACCTATTCGGTGACCCGGGCGAGAGCGAGCCTATGAGAGACGTCGAAGCCGCGCTCGACGGGCTCCGACTCGGCGAGCAGGTGTCGCTCATCGTCAAACCGGTCGCTCGCCCCGACGAGCGCGAGGACGTGGACGCGACGGTCGTGAAGGTCCAGCCGCCGTACCTGCTCGACGACGGCGAGAGCCTCTACACCGTCGCGCTGCGCGACGACGCGTTCCGGGTCACTGCCGACGGGCTCGACCTCGGCGAACTCCGGAGCGTCGTCCGCTGACGTCTCGGGGGCGAACCGTTTTCTTCCGACCGCCCGTCGCTTTACGTATGGTCGCCGAGTTCGGATTCGCCCTCCTCGTGTTCCTGCTCGCCCTCGCCGCCCCGTTCGTCCTGTACGTGCTCGTCTCCGCGGAGACGGACGACCTCCCGGTGATGGACCGCACGGCGGCCGAGCGAGTCGCCAGACGGGACGTCGACGACGCCGACGAACGGGACTGACCTGCAAAACGACAAGACGCTGGAGCCACTACAGTAGCGTGTGACCGACGACACCGATACGTGGCAGATGGACGCCCGCACGCGGCTCAGTGTGCTGTCGGCCAATCTGGAGACGCTGGCGGGGTTGGCGACGACGCTCGCCGACGAGGCGGAACATCCGCGGAGCCGCGAGTTCGACGCGCTCGCGACGGCGTTCCGCGAGGAGTCGCTCGTCATCCAGGACGCCCTCCAGTCGGGCACCACGAGCGAACAGGAGGAGACGTTCCGGATGGCGCTCGACAACCTCGTCCAGCTGCGCGAGGAGACCTCCCCGCGGGTGCTCTCGGCGCTCGACGAACGCGCCGAAGGGTCGCTGGAGACGTTCGAGTAGCCGCCGCGCCTCGTCCTCGCCTGCCACGGGTCGACTGCTGCCGCCCACGTCGTCAGCGGCCGCGCCGACGCCGCACCGTCCGCGCCGTGAGCGGTTTTCCCCGAGGCGAACGCACTTACGGCTCACTCCAGAACCCCCACGCATGGAGTACACGACACTCGGTGACACGGGGACGACCGTCAGTCGCCTCTGTCTCGGCTGTATGAGCTTCGGGAGCAGCCACGACTGGATGCTCGACCGCGAGGAGGGTGAGGAACTCGTCGAACGAGCCATCGAGTTGGGGATCAACTTCTTCGACACCGCCAACGTCTACTCCGCGGGCGAGAGCGAGTCGATCCTCGGCGACGTGCTCGCCGAGTACGACCGCGACGAACTGGTCGTCGCCACGAAGGTGCGGTTCCCCGGGCCGACCGAACACGAGAACGCCGAGGGGCTCTCGCGGAAGACCATCGAGCAGGAGCTGGACAACTCTCTCGACAGACTGGGGATGGACACCGTCGACCTCTATCAGATCCACCGCTGGGACTACGACACCCCCATCGAGCAGACGCTCCGGGCGCTCGACGACGCCGTCCGCCGCGGGAAGGTCCGCTACCTCGGCGCGTCGTCGATGTGGGCCCACCAGTTCGCCGAGGCGCTCCACACGGCCGACCGCCTCGGTCTCGAACGGTTCCGGACGATGCAAAACCTCTACAACCTCGCCTACCGCGAGGAGGAACGCGAGATGCTGCCGCTCTGTGCGAAGGAGGACGTCGGCGTCGTGCCGTGGTCGCCGCTCGGCGCGGGCTACCTCACGCGCCCTCACGAGGAGTTCGACGCGACCACCCGCGGCGAACACGAGGACGACCTCGGACGCCCGTACAAGCAGGGCGGCGGCGTCGAGATCAACGAACGCGTGCAGGAGCTGGCCGACGAGAAGGGGGTCTCGATGGCGCAGCTGTCGATGGCGTGGCTGCTGCACAAGGACGTCGTCACGACACCCATCCTCGGTACGTCGAGTGTCGAGCATCTGGAGGCGGCCGTCGAGGCGTTCGACGTCGACCTGCGCGACAGCGAGATCGAGTACCTCGAAGAGCCGTACGAACCGGTCCCGATCTCCGGCCACGAGTGAGCACGAGACGCGCGCTTCGGTCCGCCGGCCTATACAGTTAGGCACCACTGGTACAGGTGACCCGTTCGTTGGTACAGATGCAATTTGCCCGTTCAGGTCCTGTTTCGACGGACAGGTCGCCGTTCGGAGTTTTGGTACGCAAATTGCGGCATTCCGGTGACGAGACGTCCTCCCACAGGACGTCTCTTCGCTGAGACCCGCAACTCACCGGACGAGCGACTACTCACTTACTGTGTCTCGCGAAACGACCCCCCAACGTGTGGAGAGAGGCTTCTGTACCGACGACTCCCGCTCGAAGCGACGAGGGATCAGCCGTCGCTCGAACGCCCGTCTCGCGCCGCGCCCACGACGTACGACCGGAGACGAGTCAGCCACGGCGTGTGACTCCCCTCGATCTCGACGATGTGCAGCTTCGCCATGAGGAGATAGCCCCCCAGCGAGAGCACGTAGACGAGCGGCGTCACGACCAGTTGCCACGAGAGCGTCGTCGTCGGATCGAACCCGATCGCCGGACCCCACACCCGCCTCGTCGCGTGGATGAGACGGAACATCGGCACGTGGATCAGATAGACTCCGAGGGCGTGTCGTCCCACTTTCGGGAGCACCGTGTTCTTCCCCCATCCCGGGTTCGAGAGGGCGTACGCGAAGACAGCGAGCACGAAGAACACCGTCGAGAGCGTGTACTCCGTCACGTATACTCCCTGTCCGAGGACGTGGTCGCGAACGACGTAGCCGAGCACGTACTGTTCGACGAGCTGGGCCCCTGCGAAGAGACAGACTGCTCCGAGGTAGAGGTGGCTCCGGTCCTCGTCGGGGGTCCAGTCCACCGAGCTGATCGTGTATCCGAGCGCGACGTAGAAGAACCCGAAGAACAGGGCGTCACGCGTCCGGAACGGGACGTCGACGAGCATCGGATAGCTCGTTCCGACGACGCCGACGAGGTGGACGAGCGCCGCGACGGGCAGCAGATAGCGGGTCTTGCCGACCGTGACGAAACACGCCACGAAGACGAGCGAGAAGAACAACGCCGTCAGAAACCACAGTGGGACGGTCATCGCGCTTCCGTAGTACAGGAAGCCGAGCAGGCTGAAGTTGCCGAGACCACGGTCGATCACCGCAGTCGCGACGGGGACGCCTGCGAGGAGCGCGATCCCCGTCACTGTCGCCAGGGAGAGGAGTCTCCCGAACAGATAGATGGATCCGAGCTTTCCGGCAGCACCGGCGACGACGGCCCTGACGTTGTCGGGGTTCACCGTCTTCGCGAAGAAGTAGCCGGACGTGACGAAGAAGAACGGCACGTCGAACTGACCGACGGTGTCCAAGACGAAGTAGACGTAGTTCCCGTACGCTTCGAAGCCACGAAACGGCTGGACGTGTGCGACGACGATGAAGAAGATCGCGATCGCGCGCAGCGTATCTATGCTGTGTATTCTGTCGCTCATCGTGTTCAGAAGGTACTGATGGTTCCGCTCTGCTACTTAAACTCTCTGCGATGTTCGGAGCGGTTCGGCGCGGTTCGGCGCGGTGGGCGCTAACGGGTCACGGAGAGGGTCGGAGTCGCTCCGCCGAGACGGAGCGGGGGCTGTGACTCGTCCGTGAGACCGCTCCGCGTTCCGAAGACGGGCGGGGAATCCGTCACTACTTCGGCGCGAGCAACACCGCTCGGTCGGTGCTGAGGATGACGTCCTGTGCGGTGCTACCGAACACCACCTTCCCGGTCGGACTGCGTCGTCGCGCGTACAGACAGACGACGTCGGCGTCGAACTTCTCGGCGGTGTCGACGATGGAGACGCCCGTCTTCCCGGTCGTCTCGTAGCGTTCGACCTCGAACCCCGCCTCTCGAAGGGTCGCTTCGGCGGTGCCGACGGCGGAGACGTCGTCGAGCGTCGACTCGGTGTCGTCCATCGGGAAGTTGTGGTGGACGACAGCGCGCACGTCGTCGGGGTCGAAGAGGTCGCACACGAGTCGTGCCTGCTTCTCGCTTCGGGCGTCGTCGTCGTCGACCGCGAGGAGAACCGTCTGCTGAGCCATGGCCCGCCTACGACCCCGACCGACAAAGGCGTACCCGCTGGCGAGCGCTCTGTGGCCGGAAGCGGTTGTCGTTCCGTCAAGTTCATGTCTTCGTAGAAACCAGTTTCTACCAGTAATGTCAGCTTACTCTCCGTCTCTTCCGGGCTTCTACTCGCTTCGCGGACGTCTAATCGCACTCAGAGGGGCGTAAACCGATGGACCGACGCACGTTCGTCGCGTTGCTCTCCGCCGGTGTCGCAGGCTGTACCGGCACGCAGTCCGCGACCCCCTCGGATACGGCGACGGCGACGACGTCGGCGACCGCGTCTCCGACGACGACCGCCCCGCCGACGGACTCGCCCGAACCGACGACCGAGTCGCCCGACGAGGCCGCGTTCACGGTCGACGGCCACCCCGTCGAGCGGAACCGCTACGACCTCCAGCGGGTCGCCTACGAGGAGCGCCCACAGTTCATCCTCGACCGACGCGAACCGCCGCGCTGTGCGTACAACGTCGCCGAACTCGACGAGATCGACGATCTCCAGATGGCCACCATCGACGGCGACACCGGCCACATGCCGATCCGGACCTCGCGGATGGTGATGCGGCTGCTCCACTGCAACCGCGAGATCGACCGCGAGGCCTACCTCGACCGGGCCGAGGAGATCGCCGCCGCCTACCTCGACTCGGCGACGATGGTCGACGGACTCCCGTACTTCGCGTACACGCTCGCCAAGGGCGGCTCCGGCGAGGACTTCGCGCCGCCGTGGTTCTCGGGGATGGCGCAGGGGACGTCGCTGTCGGCGTTTCTCAGACTCTACGAGCAGACCGGCGACGAGGCGTACATGGACGTCGCCGACGACGTCTTCGCGACGTTCACTCGGACCGGCCCCCGCGAGGAGCCGTGGACCGTCATGGTCGACGACGACGGCTACTACTGGATCGAGGAGTACCCGCACGACCCGCCGACGCACGTTCTCAACGGGTTCAACGTCGGTCTCTGGGGGCTGTACGAGTACTGGCTGCTCACGGAGACCGAGGAGAGTCGCGCGCTGTTGGAGGCGGCCATCACGACGGTCGAACGCTACGTCGAGGAGTTCCGCGTCCCGGGCGAAGTCAGTTGGTACGGCCTCAACCGCGGCTATCGGGGCAACGAGTACTACCACGCCGTCCACATCCGCCAACTCCGCGAACTCTACCGCATCAGCGGCGACCCGTACTTCGCCGAGATGGAGGCCGCCTTCGACGAGGACAGCCCCGAGTCGGCGGGGATCAAGTGACGGAGAGGCGCGTTCGACGGCGGGAGGACCGGCGAAACCTGCCGACACCGCAGTCTCGGCAGTCGTGAGTGCGAAAACAACATTCTTCACCGCACTCTGTGATTGACTCGACAATGTCTGACCCCGACAGTCGGCCCCGACCTCAGAACGGTCGGGAGCACACCGAGAACGACGCCCATACGTCGGACGAGGCTGTCCCCGACCGGTTCTCCTCCGACGAGGTGTTTCGTCGGATCGTCGCCGACGCCGATCACGAGATCACCTCGGGGACGCGCGAACTGTTCTTCAGCGCACTGGCTGGCGGACTCGCCATCACGATCACGCTCGTCGTGTACGCGTCGATGTACACGAAGACCGACAGCAGCATCGTCGCCACGCTGCTGTACCCCATCGGCTTCGTCTACATCATCATCGGCGGCTACCAACTCTACACGGAGAACACGCTGCCGCCGGTCGCGCTGACGCTCGAACGATTGGCGTCGATTCCGTCGTTGCTCCGCCACTGGGCGGTCGTCCTCGCCGGCAACTTCCTCGGCGGTGCGATCGGCGCGGTCGTCCTCGCGTTCGGCGGCGTACTCTCTCCCGAGGCGGCGACGGTAGCGGCGGACTTCGCCATCGAAGGCGTCTACGAGACGTCTCGCTGGGAGCTGTTCTTCAAGGGGGCCTACGCGGGGCTGGTTGTCGCCGGCGTCGTCTGGATGAACTTCGCCGCCAGCGACACGGTCTCGCGGCTGCTCATCGTCTACATGGCGTTTCTCGTGGTGCCGCTGGGGAACCTCTTTCACGTCGTCGTCTCCTTCACAGAGGCGGTCTACCTGATGCTGGTCGGCAACCTGAGCTTCGTGTTGGCGATGACCGACTTCATCCTCCCGGTGTTGCTCGGCAACACGATCGGTGGTGTCGTCCTCGTCACTGTCGTCAACTACTATCAGACCACCGAGGAACGACTCGAGACCGCCCGCTTCGAGAACGTCCGACGGCTCTCGGTCCGCGAGTGGCTGCTCGGGGGGCTGGCGGGTCGGTCGTACGTCCCGCTCGTCGACACCGTCGAGGAGTTCGTCCGGGACCCCAACTCCTACCGGATACTGGTCCCCATCGCAAACCCGCGAACCGAATCGGAACTCGTCAAGATGGCCTGTGCGCTCGCCAGCACTCGCGAACGGGGGACCGTCCACGTCGTCCACATCGTTCAGGCACCCCAGCAGCTCAGCAAGAGCGACAAGCGAACCCAGCGCGACCAGATCGTCCGGGAGTCGAACAGACTACTGGACGACATCAGCCAGATCGGCGCACAGTACGACGTCAAGTTCGAGACGTCGACAATCGTCACGCACCGCTCCTTCGAGGACGTCTTCGACCGGGCGAACCGAACCCGGCCGGATCTCGTGATGATGAACTGGGAGGAGAACGGACTGTGGGCCTCCGCCCGCGCAGAGCGACCGATCGCCGAACTGACCAACCGACTCCCCTGCGACTTCCTCGTCGTCAAGGACCGCGGACTCGACTACTCGCGGGTGCTCTTGCCGACGGCGGGCGGTCCCGACTCGGATCTGAGCGCCGAGGTCGCACGGACGTTCCGGTCGGTCGCCGGCTCCGAGATCTCGCTCATGCACGTCGTCGACGACCCGAGCGAGCGCGAAACGGGCGAGCGCTTCCTCCGGAACTGGGCCGTCGACCACGACCTGTCGGATGCGACCCAGATCGTCGACGACTCCGGCGACGTCGAAGGGGCGATAAAGCGTGAGGCGGCCGACAACACCGTCGTCCTCCTCGGTGCGACCGAACAGGGACTGCTCTCTCGGCTGGTCTCGGACTCGCTACACCTGAACGTCGTCGACGAGGTCGACTGCTCGGTGCTGTTGGCCGAACGTCCGAGCGACCGCTCGCTCGTCGAGCGGCTGTTCGGCGGCGGACAGCGGCGCAAGGTGAGAGCCCCCCACGGGAGTCGGCACGACGGACGAGACGAGTAGCCCGAGCGACCGCGACGAGTCGTCCGGGACCGACGCTCCCGTCGGACGGCAGGTACATACTTCTCCGACACCTTGACCGAGGTATGACCGAGACGGCGACCTTCGGTGGCGGCTGCTTCTGGTGTATCGAAGCGGCGTTCGAGGAACTCGACGGCGTCGAGACGGTGACGTCGGGCTACGCCGGCGGCCACACGGACGACCCAACGTACCGGGAGGTCTGCTCCGGCACGACCGGACACGCCGAGGTGGTGCAGATCGAGTACGACCCGGACGTCATCGCCTACGACGAACTGCTGGAGGTCTTCTTCACGATCCACGACCCGACGCAGCTGAACCGTCAGGGACCGGACGTCGGCACGCAGTACCGTTCGATCGTGCTGTACCACGACGACGACCAGCGCGCCCTCGCGGAGTCGTACGTCGAGGCGTTGGACGAGGAAGGGGGGTACGACGACGACGTCGTGACCGAGATCGAACCGCTCGAGCGGTTCTACCGCGCCGAGGAGAAACACCAGGACTACTTCGCGAAGAACCCGAACGACGCGTACTGCTCGATGCACGCCCAGCCCAAAGTCGAGAAGGTCCGCGAGACGTTCCGCGAGAAGCTGAAGGCGTAGCCGAGTCGTCGACGCGGCCGTGGACGGTCGGCGCGGTCGCGTGCCTCGTCGACGGAGTGCGGGAGTCGCCCGCGGTCCGGCGAGACTGTCGGCCCGGTGAGACTCAAGACTGATTACAGTTCGACACAGTACTGTTGCTATGGAACAACGCAAGGAGAAGCGCACGTGGCTCGCGGTGGCCCTCGCAATCCCCGTCGTCGGGTTGGGCCACCTCTATCTGCGTCGCTGGGCGCGAGCCGCTGGCTGGCTCTTCTTGGTCGTCGGCGCGTCGGTCTTCGTCCCTCCCGAGGAGCTCGAGGCGCTGAACGCGACGTGGGAACAGGGGCTCTTCGCCACCGGCAGTGCGGCGAGCGTCCCCACCCCCGACTTCGCCGCCCTCGCACCGATACTCGCCGTCGGCGTCCTGAGCATCGTCGACGCCTACCTCGTCGCCCGGCGCCACAACGCCCAGTTCCGTGCCGAGCAGGCGGCGGTCGCCGCCGGAGACGACGCCGAGGCCGGAATCGAATGTCCCGCCTGCGGTCGGGAGGTCGACCCGGAACTGGACTTCTGTCACTGGTGTACGACGCGGTTGCAGCGTCCCGACGAGGAGACGACCGACGCCTGAACACGGTCCGAAACGACTTCGACGCAGACTACGACTCCGACGCGGTCCGATCGACCTCGACGTTCGAGCGCGAACGCGGTCGCTCTCTCGGCGCTCCCGCTCTCCTGCCGGTGTCGCACTCACACTATAGTACCTCGTGCAACTGTCCACGCACCCGACCGCACGACAGCGGCCGGTCGGGTGTGTGATGACGTGCACTCGTTACTATAGCCGCGTCTCCGTCAGGGTAACTGGACGAGGCCCGCCGCGAGGAACCACAGCGAGATCACCACCAGCGCGGTCAGGATGAACGCCAGCAGGTACTCGAAGGCACCTTCCGGCGTCCGTGTGGTCGGGAGATGCATATCTTGTGCTACGGTCGCAACCCACATAACGGCGCGTTCTGTCTCGACGGAACGACCGGCCGAACACAAGTAACTAAACACCTCTCTACGAACGGAACGCATGGACAAACTCGCCGACGTCAGCGCCGACGCACTTCGAGACGCGCTCGCAGACGTCGAGAGCGCGAAGGCGGCCAAGCGGTTGGTGGTCGCGCTCGACTACAAGGACGGCGTCTCCGTCGCCGTGCTCGCCGAGCGGTACGGCGTCCCCCGGTCGACGCTCTACTACTGGCTCGACCGGTTCGAAGAACAGTCGATCGAGGACGCCGTCGAGGACGAACCGCGGCCGGGACGGCCGCCCCGGCTCACCGACGAGTCGCGCGAGTCGCTCCGGACCGACGTCGTGGGCGACCCGACCGACTGCGGGTACGACGCCGAGAGCTGGACCCCGGAGCTCGTCCAGACGCATATCGAACGCGAGTACGGCGTCTCCTACTCCACCGGCCACGTCCGTCGACTCCTGCGCGAGTTCGACGCCCGGGACTGAGCACCATCCAAGCAGTTTTGCAGTCCGCCGCCGGTGGTTCGTCCGTCGAAACCCGTCGACGCAGGGAAAAGCCTACAGCACACCCCGTGCCTGTGTCTCTCATGCCAGAGTGTCAGAACTGCGGATCGGCGGTCACAAAGCAGTACGTCCGCGTCTTCGCACTCCCCAGTCAGGACTCGGTCCGCTGCTGTCCCAACTGCGACCGCATCCGGGAGGGGACGAGCGTCCGCGACGCTCGGAGCTCTACCGGGACCTGACGGTCGCTTCCGAGCGCGCCACCGCTTCGGCGCGTCGTCACCGATCACTTCACCGCTAGTCCGCTGCCGCACTCCGAACAGGTCGGGTCTTCGAGCGCCAGCCGCGCGGAGTATGGACGGTCCACGCTGATCCGACGGGGGTAGCTCAGACAGTCGTCGTCCGTACAGACGAGCTCGGCGTCGTTCTGGAGACGCTCGATGTACTCGACGGCCGAGAGCTCCGTGAGCGGCGTACGCGTACGTTCGGACATCGCCGTCTCCTTCGAGTTCACCGAAGTAATTAGTTCTGTAACTCGGAACTCAGTACCCTTTCGAACGTCGGCGAGGGCGGCCGCGAGCCGCGGATTTACCCGTCTCCACCGCCTCGATTCGCCGATGGAAGTCGCGATCCTGACCGTCGGCGACGAACTGCTCGCCGGCGACACCGAGAACACCAACGCCTCGTGGCTCGCCCGGCAGGTCACCGCCCGCGGTGCGACGGTCACGCGGATGCTCACCGTCCCGGACGACGTCGCGCTCATCGCCGAGACGGTCCGCGAGTGGCACGCCGCGTTCGACGCCGTCGTCGTCAGCGGCGGTCTCGGCGGCACCCACGACGACGTGACGATGGCCGCCGTCGCCGACGCCTTCGACCGCGACCTCGTCGTCGAGGAGGAGGTGCGAGCAGACGTCGTCGAGACGGCCCGCGCCTACGCAGAGGCGAACCCCGACGTGGTCGCGGAGTACGACGACCTCGACATCGACGTCGAATCGTGGGCGTCGACGCCGGCCGGAGCCGAACCGCTGCTCAACCCGACGGGTCTCTCACCCGGGTGCGCCGTCGAGGACGTCTACGTCTTCCCCGGCCCGCCCGACGAACTGAAACCGATGTTCGAGGGGGTCGCCGACCGCTTCGGCGGCGACCTCGTCAGCGAGACGTTCTACACGCCCGCGCCGGAGGGGGCGATGACCGGCCTCTTCGCCGACCTGCACGACCGCTTCGACGTCGTCGTCGGCAGTTACGCATCGAGCGGGTCGACGCCGAACCGCGTCAAACTCAGCGCCGACGACGAGGCGACGCTCGCCGACGCGACCGCGTGGCTCCGAGAGAACGCCGACGTCGTCGACGACCCGGCCGTCCTCGACGGTGGCGACGCTCGGAACTCCTGATCGGGGTTCGCAGAAGTGGCTGTGTATCTGACTTCGATCATCTCGATCATCTGTTAGAAACGGCGTGCAACATTCAGAGGGATGTATTCAGCACTGGCCTTCGCCTACAGAAAATAACTCTGCCCTTCTTCAGCGGTTTACACGGATTTCGCCGAGCCAGTAACGGCACGGAGTCCCCGGCCTAGTAGGTAGCCACTGGTTCCGAGTCCAAACGTCACGAGCAGTGTAATCGGGAGTGCTTCAAAGAAGACGAAGAACCAAGGCAGCTCAATCGGGCAAACATAACTGGTGCTTGCTCCTCTCCCAGCTGCTACAAGCGTAGCTGAACACGCGCTGAAATAGTGGGGAAACGACGCTCCAAACACCAGTGACCACGTCGCAATCAAGCCCCCATTCAGATATGCAACGACACTGCCGAGAAGGGTTGCAGTAAAAACAACCACGTAGATCGTCGCACTCCGTCCGAACAGATAGAATGCGGGTGACAAATTGAACGCGACAGTCGCAAAGAACAGAACTGACAGTACCAATCCGCTCGCAGTCACGGGACGCGAAAATCCGACGAACCGGCGTCTGTTGAGGAGGCCGTCCATTAGATGCGTGTAAACAGAGCTTCTATTTAAGCGATTGTGAGTCTACTTTTGAGTGTTGAGACACCCAAAATTGAAATCTGGTATGACCGACTTGCGCCCTCTATTCAGCATAGCTTCCAAGAACTATCGTCGATCGAGGGTTTCATCCGAGCCTGATTGTCAGCGGACATTCTAAGCGACGTCTTGACAGTATTGTTGCTCACGCTGACTTCTCTTGACGAGAATTGGAATTTGACGTGTCGGTATCGATGGGGAACGTAATTGAGAGATCAATCGCCTCGGTTCCATCGCGGAGTATCGGGCGCTTACTGTTACCATCTGTGGTGAACTCAATGACGCCGAGCGCTTCGAGTTCCTTGAGATTCCGGTGGACCTCCTTGTAATCACGATTCGCAAGTCGAGCAGTCTCACGGATACTTTCTGGGCGCTCACTAGCGACGATGTCCAGGAGCTGGAGATTCAACCGACGCATGAGTCGTTCGACGTCGTCGAGATCCTCGAAGTTGAGGACGAACGCTGCCTCTTGTTCTTCGAACTCTTCTCCAGACTCCGCCCGACGGAGTCGCTCGCGAGCAGCTCGCTGGTTATTCTCGCGTTGTCCGTACGTGATTTTGAGTGTGTTTGCGGTCATGGAAGGTCTTGGATTTCGTTTAGGAATCGGTCACGGAGTTCCATCATTCCGGGGAACTCGATTTCTTCGATGCCATCGGGTCTGTGTCGTTCGTGGCGTCCGGGAGTTCGGTTCTCGTTGTCGTAACGGAGAATGACGCCTTGGCCATCGAGAAAGCCGTAGTGAAGCGCGTATCGGTACCCGCTCGGATACTAAGGGTCGTCAGTTCGATAGATTTTCCGCCGGATAACCGTCTCGCCTGTCCTGTCTTCGGTGTTCTCGATAACCTCGAACGTCATTCCTCTCTCTCTATGGTATAGATCCCATCACAATGAGTATATGGGACATAGCCCATCAAAGAGTGGGAAATTACTCTGCAACTTCTGACCGACTCACGCGCTGAGTTCACCTATGGAAATTCTGCTGGCTCAACTAACCACCGCTGGCGATAAAGTTGTTCGCACGATCTCACGTCTCTCGCTCTTCAACGGCGCGAAACCACTAGGCTGCGTGGTGATTGAGACCTCCACAACCGGTAGGCGGTCGGAACGAGTTCCGCTATAGCTGTCGCTCACGCTGGCTCCACCCGGCCACTGAGGGACGCCGGACCGGCGTCCCTCAGGTTCCCTTTCTCAGGCGCTCACCCCCGGTGGGTCGTAGACTTCCTCCCGGTCAAGCATGTGGTAAATCGATACCAGTAGCTTCCGCGCGGTTGCCACGATTGCTTTCTTGGAACTCTTGCGACTTGCCAAGCGGTCGTAGAACCGACGCAAGTACTCGTCGTTACAGGTGTGAACTGCGACGTACGTACACTGGACGAGGATCCATCGTACCCGTCCTGATCCTCGTTTCGAGATGCCACCCTCGAACCGCGAGTCGCCAGACTCGCGGATCACCGGGTTCAATCCCACGTAACTCACGACTTGTTTGTCCTCGTCGAACCGCTCGATCTCGCCGAGTTCAGCGTAGATCGTCAACGCTGAGTAGTAGCTGACACCAGGAATCGTCATCAGCAGCTGGGTCTCCTTCAGAGACCCAGCGCGTTCCTCGATCTCCATTTCGAGCGACTCGATTTCAGCGGTGAGCGTCTCGATTATCGTCGCGTAGGAGTCTAACAACGAGTTCCACGGTGCCGGGAGCGAGAGTTCCCGCAGGAACTCTCGCCCCTCTACACTCAGCGGTTTCACGTCTTCAGTGATGCCGTGCTCAGAAAGCAACCCGTGAACTTTGTTCGCGTAGCTGGTTCGGTTTTCGACCAACTTCTGTCGCCCGCGCACGAGTGCGCGGGCTTTCCGAACCTCATCGGTAGGGACGTAACTCTCGGGGATGGAGTTGAGCCGAACCATCCGCGCGAGCTGTTTCGCATCAACGCGGTCGGTTTTCTTGTCTGAGTGAGCGATGAGCTTCAGTTTGCCAGGGTTGGCGACAACCACGTCCAAGTACTCTGAAAGAGTATCATGGACGTGGTAGTAATTGCTGGTTGCCTCGATCGCTGCTGTGGCTCCAGCGTAGCGCTGGGCGAGGTCGTCGAGGTTCGCGTTTTTGACGCGAACCTCTTCGACAAGCTCACCAGCCTGATCGATTACTGCCACTTGCGCGTACCGCTTGTGTAAGTCGATTCCGAGGTACATGGTTTGTTCCTCCGGGATGGGACGCCGGTGCGTGAACAGAAATTCACCTATGCGGGCTTTCCCGGATGCCGCCGAGCGGCATCCGGGCTGTCTCGCCCAAGTCTCGGCTTCCTGCGCACTCGGACCAGTCAGCACGACGTGCTCTCGGGCACGGAACTCAGCTCGGTCTCTTGCGCCCCATACTTTGTTCACGCGCTCTATGGGTAGCAGAATTTCCATCGAGTCAGCACGCCGATTTCAACAGCTAAGAGACATGCAACGTCGAGACGTACGAAGAGTTCCGCTACTCCCTCCGACCGTCGAGCGCGTCGTGAACCGCCGCGAGCAACTCCTCGTGGGCTTCGCCGTTCGACGCGACGAGCCCTTCCGAGGTGGGTCGCCACGGGTCGCCCGCGAGGTCGGTGACGGTGCCGCCAGCACACCGGATCTGGTGGATGCCGGCGACCGTATCCCAGGCGTTCGGCCCCTCGGCGGTCGAGACGGCGGCGTCGAGTTCGCCGCTGGCGACCATCGACAGCGTCACCTGCGCGGAGCCGACGCGTCGGAACTCGCCGAACCGCTCGACGGCGAGTCGCGAGAGCGCGGCGGTCGCCCGGCCGTCGCCCGCTCCCAGCCGGAGCGTCGACGCGACGACGAACCCCGAGAGGTCGTCGGTCGCGCTGGTCGCGACCGGGTCGTCGTTGCGCGTCACCGCCCCGTTGCGGACGACGTAGCGGTCGTCGAGCGCGGGGGCGACGTTGGCGGCGGCGACCGCCGTCCCGTCGTCGACGAGTGCGACGCTCGTCGCCCAGACGCGACTCTCGTGGACGAAGTTGGTCGTCCCGTCGATCGGGTCGACGATCCACGCCCGCCCCGTCTCGGGGAGCGTCTTCCGTGCGTCGTCCTCCTCGGCGACGACGGCGGCCTCGGGGTCGGCCTCGCGGATGATCTCGATCGCGCGTTCCTGTGCGGCGCGGTCGGCCTCCGTGACGACGTCGACCTGCGAGGTCTTCTCCTCGACCGAGAGGGACGTCCTGAACAGCGACAGCGCCACGTCCGCGCCGGCGTTCGCCGCGCGCTCGGCCACCAGTTCGGAGTTCTCCGTCTCCATGTACGGGGGGACGGCCCTCTCCGACAAAAGCGGCGGTGCCGACGCCGATTGTTGCTCTGATGCGCACGCCGCCGCTCACTGGCGCGTCGAGACGGCCACGAGCGCCGCCTTCGCGGCGACGCCGACGACCACCAGGAGGAGACCGAGATGGAGCGCCGACAGCACCGACAGCCCCTCGACGAACGCCTTGAACGCGCGCCAGTGGGGCGTCTCGAACGCGAGCCAGCCGCCGACGGCGACGCCGCCGAGCAGCGTCAGCGCGGTGAGGAGACCGGTGCCGACGAGTCGAACCGCCGCCGATTCGTTCCGACCGTGACGGGAGGTCATCGCCGGCTGTCGTCGGCCGGTCACAATGCCTCTTGCGGTCGGCGGTCACCGACGCGCGGGCCGAGCGCCGTCGCCCGTGCGACCGCCGCCGCCGTCGACCCTCGCGCGCGCCGCCAGAGCGCCCAAGAGGCTCCGCCCCCTACCCGCACTGTGTTCTCTCAGTCACGCAAGTCGCCGTGGACCGTCGACGCGAGGCCGGACTGTTCCGGGAAGACCGTCGTCGTCACCGGAGCCAACAGCGGCCTCGGCCTCGAGGCGAGTCGGGCGTTCGCGGGGAAGGGCGCGCACGTCGTCCTCGCCTGTCGGAGCACGTCGCGCGGCGACGACGCCCGAGAGGAGATTCTGGACGACCACCCCGACGCCTCCCTCGACGTCCGCGAACTCGACCTCGCCGACCTTGACGCCGTTCGCTCGTTCGCCGAGGCGTTCACCGACGACTACGACGAACTCGACGTCCTCTGCAACAACGCGGGCGTGATGGCGACCCCCTACCGGACGACGACGGACGGCTTCGAACTCCAGTTCGGCGTCAATCACCTCGGCCACTTCGCGCTCACCGGCCAGTTGCTCCGACGCTCGCGGCGACGTCAGGCGAGACGCGCGTCGTCACCACCTCCAGCGGCGCACACCGCATGGGGGAGATCGACCTCGACGACCTCCACCACCAGCGCTCCTACAGTAAGTGGGAGGCGTACGGCCAGAGCAAACTCGCGAACCTGCTGTTCGCCTACGAACTCGACCGCCGCCTCGCCGTCGCCGACGTCGACGTGACGAGCGTCGCCGCCCACCCGGGGTACGCCGCGACGAACCTCCAGATTCGCGGCCCGGAGATGGAGGGAGCGGACCTCCGGCAGCGACTCATGGCGCTCACGAACGACGTGGTCGCGCAATCGGCGGAGAAGGGCGCGCTGCCCATCCTCTACGCTGCCACCGCTGAGGACGTCCGCGGCGGCGACTACGTCGGCCCGGACGGTCTCGGCGAGATGCGCGGCTACCCGGAGAAGGTGACCTCGAACGACACCTCCTACGACATGCAGCTCGCCGACGAGCTGTGGGCCGTCTCAGAGGATCTGACTCTGACCGACGTCAGCTACGACTTCGGCGCGTTGCCGAACGGCCGGACGACGCCGACGGCGGACTGACAAGCACCGACTATATCCGTCGCTGTCCCTTTCTTTCGGTCGATTCGATGGACGCAGATGTCAGTTCGACCGAGACCGTCGCCGAGCGTCGCGAGGAGATCCTCGCGGCGGTCGAGACACACGCCGGACGCATCGCCCGCGAAC
Organism: Halogranum roseipondis; assembly: GCF_059695585.1. Classification (NCBI taxonomy): domain Archaea; kingdom Methanobacteriati; phylum Methanobacteriota; class Halobacteria; order Halobacteriales; family Haloferacaceae; genus Halogranum; species Halogranum roseipondis. The sequence goes on along the minus strand of NZ_JBUEED010000006.1, from coordinate 18,976 downwards.
TCGCGGTGCTGAAGGGCGGCGACTACGGGTCGGAGACGTTCAACACCGACGCGGGCGAGTGGACCGTCAAGTACGAGGCCGGCGCGCTGCAGTACCTCCGCTTCTCGGGGAAGGGTGGCGGCGAGACGTACGTCGTCTCGACGCACCGTCCACCGGAGCCGAAGGAGCTCGCGACGGCGATGAGCGACTACGACGCCTTCGTCGCCTCGTACAACGCCTACGTCGAGTCGCTCGACGGCGTCCTCGACGACGTCACCGACGAGTTTCCGGACGTCGCTTCGACCGAGTCCGTCGTCGCCGAACGCGACCGCATCGTCGGTACGATCCGCGAGACGTCGAACGAGATGGCGGGGCAGCTCCACCGCTACGAGGGTGACGCCTACGGGACGTTCGCGAAGCGCGTCGACGGGAAACGCTGGGAACTCAAGTGGGAGGACGGACTCGCCTCCTACCTCCGCGTCGGCGGCGAGGGCGGCATCTACCTCGTCTCGCAGTACTCGCCGCCCTCCGCACAGGACGTCCGTACCCTCGCCGACGACGTCGCCGGGTTCGTCGCCGCGTTCAACGACCACGTCGAAGAGCTCGACGCCGACCTCGCGACGGTCTCGTTCGACGACTGACCGCTCGCTCCGTCTCCCGCACGGTTTCCCCGTCGCTCGGTCGCCGACCTGTCACCGCCGACACCAGAACGCTTTACCATCGAATCATACTACTTAGTGGTATGGCGCTCACGGACGCGCAGTTCGAACAGTATCAGCGAGAGGGCTACGTCATCGTCGAGGACCTCCTCCCGCCGGAGACGGTCGAGCGTGTGAAGACACGCCTCCGCGAGTACGTGACCGGCGAGCGGACGGAGACGGCGTTCGGGCGGATGCTCGAACCGAACGCAGAGACGTTCGCCGGCGACGGCGACCCCGTCCGGAAGTTCGAGGGAGTGGGGATGGTGCGCGAGGACGACGTCTTCCGCGAACTCGCCTTCGACGACGCGATTCTGGACGTGATCCACCGGCTCCAGGGGCCGAACCTGAAACTGCACCGCAGCGCCGCGATGCTGAAACCCCCTCGCGTCGGCAGCGAGAAGAAGTTCCACCAGGACGCCGCCTACTACCCCATCCACCCGATGGACCACGTCACCGTGTGGATCGCACTCGACGAGGCGACGACCGACAACGGCTGTATGCAGGTCGTCCCAGGGGGGCACACCGACGGCCTGCTGCGCCACGAGGCGCTCGAGTACGACACCGACATCACGCTCACTGAGCGGGAGTACGGGCCCGACGACACCGTCGCCCTCCCGATGAAGCCGGGGAGCGTGCTGTTCCAGCACTGTCTGCTCCCGCACTACACTGCCGAGAACGCGACCGACGACTGGCGGCGGGCGTTCATCCTGTCGTACATGCGGAGTCGCTCTCGGTTCACCGAGGTGAACCCGCCGGAGTGGGTCGACAGTCTCCACGTCGCGGGCGAGGAGTTCCCGGGGTGCGTCTGAGATGACAGCGAGAGACGGGAGCGGCCGACTCACGTCGCGGCTCTCGGCGATGGGGCCGACCTGGCTCGCGGGGGCCATCGCGGCCGGGCCGGCGACGATGGCGAGTCTCATCACCGCCGGCGCGGGGTTCGGCTACACGCTGCTGTGGATCGCGGTGCTGTCGGCGATACTCGGGGCGACCTCGCAGTATCTCGCGATGCGTCTGGGCCTGCTGACCGAGGACGGTATCGTCTCGGTCGTCGAGGACCGACTCGGCTCCGGCTGGGCGTGGCTTCTGGTCGCGGACACGGTGCTCGCGTCCGGGCTGGCCCAGTTGGTGATCATGAAGACCGTCGCCGACGTCAGCGCCACCGTCACCGGGTTCGACAACCGGCTGTGGGCGGTCGTCTGGGGCGTCGTCCTCGCCGTTGGCATCGCGGGCGGCGGTTACCGCTTCGCGGAGACCGGCGCGAAGGTGCTCGTCTCGCTCGTCGTGCTCGCGTTCGTCGCCTCGGTGTTCGTCGTCCCCATCGACCTGGGGGCGGCCGCCGCCGGACTCGTCCCGCGGATCCCGGCGGGCGTGAGCGGCGCGCTCGTGGCGGCGGGCATCCTCGGCGGTGCGGTCCACATCACGCTCGTGACGATGCAGTCGTACACGATGCGCGCTCGCGGCTGGACCCGCGACGACTACGACCTCGCGCGGTTCGACGTCGGCGCGTCGATGCTCGTCGCGTTCGGCGTCTACAGCCTCGCTATCTTCCTCGTGGCGGCAGCGGTGCTCCACTCGCCGACGGTCGACGCGAGCGGGCTGACGGCGACGGCGGCGGCGACGGCGCTCGGCCCGCTCGTCGGACCGTACGCCGAGTGGCTGTTCCTGCTCGGTCTCTGGGGGGCGGCCGTCTCGACGCTCGGCGGTAACACGGTCGTCCCGCCGTACCTCCTCGGCGACAAACTCGGCTGGGAGCGCGACGTCTCCGATCCGCGATACCGGGGTGCGATCGTCGTCACCGCCCTCGCCGGCATCGGCGGCGTCTTCCTCGGCGGCGCGTTCTTCCAACTGCTGGTGCTGGTGCTCGCGTTCGGCCTCGTCGGGACGCCGTTCGCGCTCGCGCTCGTCCTCTACCTGCTCAACGACCCCGGCGCGGTGCCGGAGACGAACTCTCACGCCGCGAACGCCGCCGGACTCCTGTTGATCGGCGTCACCGTCGTCACCGCCGGGTCGTTCCTCCGCGAGCAGGTCGCGAGCGGTCTCGCCGACCCGGCGACGGTGCTAGTCGTCGTCTTCGCGGCGGTGTTGGCCGCAGCGACGCTCGCCCTGTTGGCGCTGTTCGTCCGTGAGTGGGTGCAGTCGACGCGGGCCGCACGGGCGGCCGCCGAGTGACGCCGATGACGGACCTCCCGTTCCCGCTCGCCGGCCGGACGCTCGTCGTCGGCCCCTCGAACGTCGGCAAGACGACGACGACGGCGCGGGCGCTCGACGCCTGGGTCGCCGAGCACGGCCCCGCCGGCGTCGTCGTCTTCGAGTTCGCCCCCGAGGTCGAACGCGACGGCGTCCTGCTCGGCGGGCGGCTCTCGCGGTTCACGACCGTCCCGGACGCCGCGTGGCAGGGCGTCCTCGAGGCCCGTGCGCCACGCTCGGAGGGGGAGACCGACGCGGCGGCGCTCGCGCTCGCCGAGCGGAACGCCGCCGGCGTCGACCGCCTGCTCGCGGCCGCCCCCTCGGCCCCGACGGCCGTCTTCGTCAACGACGCCACCGTCGCCCTGCAGGCGGACGCCTCCCGGACGGGTCGACTGACGGGCTACTGCGACCGCGCCGACGTGGCCGTGCTCAACGCCTTCGAGAGCGACGAACTCGGCGTCGACGACCCCGTCTCGCGGAACGAGCGGGACGCACTCGCTCGGCTCCGGTCGTGGGCCGACCGCGTCGTCGAACTGCCGTCTCGGTAGCGCTCCCCTGTGAACCCGAGACTCACGTGATCTGTATACTGTCCTGACCTTCCATCGGACGTAGATTTAAGTGGGACCCCGGATACCGTCTAGACAGACCTCGCCGTGGGACACGGTAGCCCATCTGGTGACCGACGTCGTCGGTTCGATTCCGACGTGGGCGATGGCCCGACTGGGACTCGGTGCGCCCCTGTTTCGGGCATGGAGCAACAACAAATGTTCGGCAGTATGCCCTCAGAAGGCTGGACGACTCCGACGACTCTCCCGTGTGCGCTCTCGGAGGTGCGGCGATGAGCACACAGGACGTAACCGACTTTGCTGGCGCTCAATGCCCCGACTGTGGCAGTCCGTGCGTCCGCGCGACGCTTCTCCACTTCGGAAACACGTGGCAGCCCACCGAGTGCCGCGAGTGTGGGTGGACACGCGACTGACAGCCGAGAACGAGAACTGCAGCCGATTTTTGAACCCCGACTCCCCGAGTCACGCGTACTCTCAGGTCTCGTCGGTCACGGCGCGACACCGAGTCCCCGACTGCCGGTCGCGAGCGGACGGGATTTATCACCTCGACCGACGACGGAACAGGCATGAACCGCAACCGGGCGTTCTTTCTCCTCGTCCTCGCCGTCGTCGCGACGCTGTCGCTGCTCGTCGCGCTCCCGTATCTTCAGTACATCCTCCTCGGCACACTCCTCGCGTACGTCCTCCACCCGGTCCATCTGCGACTCGCCCCGCGTGTCGGCCCGCGTCTCTCGGCCGGCACGCTCATCGTCGCCACCGTCCTCGTCGTGCTGTTGCCGTTCGCCGTCCTCCTGAGCGTCGTCGCCGGACAGGCGCTGACGGTCGTGACGGCGATCCGCAACGGCCAACTCCACCTCGACATCCTCGAGGCGTACATCCAGACGTACTTCGGCGTCACCGTCGACCTTCGGGAACTGCTCCGGTCACTCACGACCGACGGCCGTGCCGCCCTGTTCGACAGCGTCTTCGACATCTTCGGCGGCATCTCCAACGCCGCGATCGGACTCGCGGTCCTTCTGTTCGTGCTCTACTATCTGCTGAAAGACGGCCGGCGACTCGTCGCGTGGATTCGAGCGGCCACGCCGCTGCCCGCGGACGTGCAAGACGACCTCTTCACCCACCTCGATCGACTCATGTGGGCCGTCCTCGTCGGCAACGTGCTCGTCGCTCTCGTCCAGGGCGTCCTCACCGGGCTCGGTTTCGTCGCCGTCGGCCTCCCGAACGCCCTCTTCTGGACCGTGATGACGGTCGGCCTGTCGCTGCTGCCGCTGATCGGCGCGTCGGTCGTCTGGTTCCCGGCGTCGCTCTACCTGTTCTTCGTCGGCGACCTCACCGCCGGTGCGGCGCTCTTCGTCTACGGGGCGCTCGTCGTCAGCCTCTCGGACAACTACCTTCGGCCACTCATCGGCGGTCACGAAGCCCATCTCAACCCGGGGCTGTTCATCGTCGGCATCTTCGGCGGCATCGGCGCGTTCGGCTTTGTCGGTCTCTTCTACGGCCCCATCGTCCTCGGGGCGATGAAGGCGCTGGTCGACATCTACAACGAGGTCGGCGGACGACTGGAGTTCATGGACTCCGTCGGCGAGTCGACCTCGCGGGAGTGACCACTCGAGCCACCGGATGCGACGACTGCACCGCCTCCTCGCCGACTCGCCCGCCGGTGGGCTGAAGAGGCTATCGCTCCTCGGGGACCGCATGAGCGAACCGTCGCAGACGCCACCGGAGAACAAGATCGCGAAGGCCGTCGACGTCCTGCGCGTCGGCACGTGGTCGCTTTTCACCCTCGTCGTCGCCGCACTTCTCGTGATCCCCGTCGTCGGCCCGTACCTCCTCGGCAACCCCGCGGTCGCCGGCGGCGCCCCGCTGCTGTTCGGCGTCCTGCTCGGCGGCCTGTTCGTGGGGACGCTCTGTGCCGTCGTCGCCGAGGTGCTGCTCTACTGATTACTCCAGAACGATGTACGTCCGCGTCGCGTCGACGCCCTCGACGGTCCCGATCTCCGCGGAGACGAGGCTGAGCACCTCGTAGACGCGGTCGGCGTCGACCTCGACGACGAGGTCCCACTCGCCGGCGACGATGTGGGCCTCGGTGACGCGCTCGAACTCGCGGACCGCAGACAGCACGTCGGGCGACCCGCCCGACCCGGTTGTGACCATCACGTATGCGTGGACCATGTTGTGACTAGACACGCTTCGAGGGCATAGCCGTTCTGGAGGGGGTGGAGAGCGCGCGTCGACGCGCTCGACGGCCACGCCGACGGAGTCCCTAGTTCAACGCGTCGACCTCGTCGGTGAGGTCGCTCGGCGCGTCGACCGGGCCGTTGACGAACAGCCCGTGGGCCATGATGGCGATGGCGACGAGCCCGGCCACGGACACCGTCGTCGTCGACGAGAGCGCGGTGAACGCGCCGAGGGCGACGCCGCCGGCGAGACTCGCGGCGATGCCCAGCAGGACGAGGTCGTAGTACTGCCAGGTGTAGCTCACGATCGGTCGTAGCGTGCGAACCGACGAAAGCGTGGCGGCGCTCGAACGGGTCGTCCCTCCGTCGGAGCCACCGAACTGCAGAGACACAACGCTCATGCGACCTCGTCACGACCGTGAAACGGAATGCGCACCGAGACCGAGAGTACACGCCGTCGACTCGAGCGACCCCTCCTCTTCGTGATGGGTGGGCTGTATATCCTCGCGGGTGTGATGCACTTCGTCTCACCGAGGGTGTACGCCCAGATCGTGCCGCCGTCGTTCCCCGGCGCACTCGAACTCGTCTATCTCTCCGGCGTCGCGGAGATCGTCCTCGGGGCAGGGGTGTTGTATCCGCGGACACGCCGTCTCGCCGCCTGGGGGCTCGTGTTCCTCCTGCTCGCCGTCTTCCCGGCGAACGTGTACATGGCGACCAGCGACGTAGTTCTCGAGGGTGCTCCCGAGGTGCTGCGTGACCCATCCGACGCGGCTCGGTGGGCGCGACTCCCACTCCAAGGATTACTCGTCCTGTGGGCGTGGCGGTACACCCGCCCGCTGCCCGACGGTGCCGACTGACTGGTAGTTTCCGTCACAGGTGAGGAAACCGGCGTGGTCGTCGAGACGTCCCCGGCTTCACTAGATCTGGACGTGTGGTGCTCGCCTCTCATCGAGAGACCCTGCTCGGTCTGTGTTCTCTCCTCGGTACGACCAGTGAAACCTCACCACGTGCTGTCAGTATCGGCGTGCTGAAGATAGAGGGTGAGTCTCTCAGTTCGATTTGAAGAAAGTATTTGAACCGAGTCTGTTTAAATACTGATATGAAGCGCCGTCAGGTCCTCGCTACACTCAGTACCGGTGCACTTGGGTCTGTGGCGGGCTGTTCTGGGTCACTACCGTTCGGGAACGAACCACCTAATGCCGCATCAGTTGTCAAAAGTTACCACTACGAGGAGACTGAGTTGGTCGTCCAACTCAGCGATGAGTTCGATATTAAGCAGGCCAGTATCTACGATCTATCAAGCGATACACAATATGCGTCTATAGAACATCCACGGTCGAGCTGTCGGTTTCAAGTAATATTCCCCGACCGCCTGGAGACGTACGCCACGCAATCACTCCATCTCGAAGTGAAAACGGCTAGGGGGACGGTCACCGAGTGGGTCTGGAAAGGCCCCGCGCACGGTCGCACGTCAGCCGTTGACGTCGGACCGGAGAGTCAAGCTCAATTCGATATCACGAACCAAGGCGAAACACCGGTACTCGTTCGGTTCGTCGCTATCACCGGAGACGTTCCTAATCCGACAGTTGATCCACAGCAGGAATCGTTCGACATTTCAGCTCTTGGGTTTGGTCCAGGAGTATTGGGAACTGGGTCAAACCGCCCACAGTCTCCGAGTCGTTCGGATTTAGTTATCTCACCCGGGGAGACAGCACCGTTCGAGACAACGTATGCACCATTTTCGGTTCCTGAGGACAGCAACGCCGAGTGGGGCGGGACGAATCGGACCGGAGAAATCACAATTGTAGAAGGGTCTGGTAGTAGCGCGAAGTACGACTTTACTTACCGCCTTGATGCCCAGTAAGAGAGTGTGTTCAGCACTTGCCAGACCTTCTATCCCTGAGCTTACGTCACAAAACGCGCTGTGAATCGCTGGTGCGAAGTTATCATAACGACAGAATACAAGCCACATGTATGCCGATCAAATGGTCCCGGCGAAAATTCCTCCATAGAAGTTCCCTCCTGTCTGGTGCTTTCCTAGCGGGCTGTACTGGACAACAACCCGGCGAACGAGCAACCTCCGAGACGACCGCTACGACAGCTCAACCGACGACTTCCGAGACGAGTACGATAACAGCCTATCCGATTACCTCCTCGACACCTGCACGGACGAATACCCCGACGACTGTTGAGTCAGTCAGAGAAACACCAACATCCTGTGAAAGCGGCTCATATTTTAGCGTGGATGGATTCAATCGAACAGGCCGTTCACAAACCGTCTGGATACAACTATTCCGTGATGACCAGCGGATATTGTCGAAACAGAGTCGGCTGTCTGCCTACAATGAAGGAAACCATGGGTTCTCTGTTTTTCCTGGCGGGTGTGTCGGTGAACCCTATCGCGTTGTAGTCAAGGTAGTCGGTCGTGCAACGGTCGAGAAGACATTTATCCCGAGAGAAAGTGGTGGCTTAGTAGCCTTCATCAGAGAAGACGAGGTTGAGGTAAAATACCAACTTCAAGACTAGCGACCTACAGTCAGCACGTTCATCGAAACCTACCCGTTCAGGGGTGGTATAAATTCGACAGGTGATTCACTCGGTTTCGAGGGCCGTATAGATATCCGCATGACGGCGCCTGTCAAGCCGCGCCATTTCAAGTGCGATTTCGCGGCGTTCCTCGTCAGTCTCTGCCACGTGATACCGTTCGTAGAGCTCACTGACTTCGTCGTCGGCAGAACGCGAGGAATCAGTGCTGGACGCCATCTCTTCTTGGTGTGTAGTTTCTGGTGTCGTTTATCTGTTCCGCCGTGAACAGGCACGGAAGTACACGACCGCTGTCTCGATGTCGATACTCTCTGCATCGGTTGCAAAACGCTTCAACAGTGCTCGAACTTCATTGCCGTAATTGAACGTGTACCCGTTGAGATGTAGAACGTCGCTACTGTGTCGAGTGCAGTTCGTTTGTTGCCGTCGACAAACGGGTGGTCGGCGACCAAGAGGCGCATCAGGTGCACAGCTTTGTGGTGAATCGTTTCTGGTGACTCACCGAAGTATCCTTCAGAGATGTAGTGTACCGCGGACGTAATCGGTTTCTTCGAGCGGACGCCTGGCTCTGTGTTGTCACCCTCCTCGACGATCTGTTCGTGAATCTCGAGGATGAGCTCAACCGTAGGATACACCAGTTCGTCGCTCACAGTGACAAATACAGGTCGACTTTGGATAGTCGTTTCTCTCTCTCTCTGCCGGGCAGTGATGTTCTTTCTCCCTTCTCAGGTGGCTGCCTACAGATACAAATGCGAGATTGCGCGCTCTATTCAGCACGGCCTCATCAAAGTATCAATTTCAGAGGGATTCAACAGAATTAACTATCATACAACACTTCATGTGCAAGTCTTGTGCAATGTGGCGAAACCATTATTGGTCTGTGTGCAGAACTTGCACATATAATGGGCGCGAGTGATAAACCCCGGCGAGTCCACTTTCAGTCTCCTGAGTACCTCGTGGAGCGTCTCGATGCAATCGCCGACCTCTTCGACAAAGATCGGACCGACCTCCTCGTAGAAGCGATCCGTGACTACATCGAAGATACCGCTCACAGTGAGACCGTTCAAGAATTGGTCGCGACGAAGTACTACGACGACCAAATCGACTTCGAGACGGTCAAGCAGCTCGTTGGTGCTGAGACAGCCCAGCGACTCCGTCTGCTCAAAGCGGATCTCGAAGACGAACCGTTGGACTTGGCTACACCAGAAGACGTCGACATATACGGTGGAGACGCGACAACGGCCGATACCAGTAGCGCTGACGAGTGATGAGCAGGCCACGTCTCCGGACAGCAACCGCCGACACAAGTGCACTCGTGAGCCTTGCCGTGCCACGTGCTGATTCCGACTACGACACTAACACCGCACCAGACCCACTTCAGTACGTTCTCACATCGTGTGACGTTTCTGTGCCACCGGAAGTGATTGCAGAACTGCGTGACATCGCACAGTATCAGGACATCCACGGCGCAGCGGCGACTAATGTCCTTGCTGCTCGGGACTACTACACGGTCGAAGACCCGTATGAACGAGCAGACACACCCGGTGAGCGCCCGACATTCGGCCTTGACGATGGAGAAACCGACGGGATTGTCCTTGCGAACGCGCTTGGTGTCGACGGCTTTCTGACCGACGAGTTTGGCGGGACAAATTTTGCACTTATTCATGCTGTCCTGCGTGGTCCACGAATTGTCCCGACGCCAAGACTCATTTGTGACTACGCTCGCAACGGCCACATGACTCACTCAGAGGCACGGACGCTCATCACGACGATTTCTCCGCACCGAAGCTGGGAGAACAGCCCTTATATCGCGCAATTGCTGCGCGTCTTAGAACAATCGTAACCAATATGAGTTAGTTGAGGTCAGTGAGACCGATTCGTCACGTCACTTGCGGACATCCACAATTGCGTTCGAGAGACTCGCGCCCTCTCTTCAGCACGACCACAGAAACCTCACCGAACGCTATCAGAAACGGCGTGACACGTACAGAGGTTTGAGTGGGAGTGTTCACAGAGCCAAGATCGTTTGTTACAGCGTGGTAGTTCCTTTGGGTACTGACGTCCAGCACCGGTTTCGAGGATTTTCGGACGAGACGAATGGTGTCTCCGAGCAGATCGGTCTGTATGCGAGACGGTAGACGAAATCGTCGTGACTAACGAAGAACCCGGATGGGATCGCCATCTCGTGCTCCGTGCGATCGTAGTACGGTAGCCTCTCGAGCGTATCTGCGACAGTCTTGTACTCTTTCCTATCCAATCGGAAGTCCATCACTCCATGAGGATCTTCTTGCTTCACGCGGTCAAGCGCTCGCTGTATCAACGGCTCTTCGCTGAGTCTGTCGTCGGAGGAGGGAACAACCTCTGGCACTTCGGACGACGACAGATGCATGACTGTGAGAACGCCACCATCGATTCCCTCGAGATTGAGGCAGCCACTTAACGCAGATATAGAACCGAGGCTCAGTGACGCAAGTAGTGACCGTCTTTTCACTCTAATAACTCCTCTTCCTGGTTAAATTATCATTTCGATGTCGAATTGCTCTGTGACCGACTTGCGCTCTCTATTCAGCACGACCGAAGTAACCTCACCGAACGCTGTCAGAAAAGGCGTGCAAGACTTAGAGGGTGTATGCAGCAATTTCGTGTCCTGAATTTTAGTTAGTATCCGCATTTGGTACGGTCGCACGGACACCGACATATGCCCCCAAGATGAGTCCGACGATTCCCCACACAAAGCCGGGGCCGACCGGGAATCCTGCCCCTCCTAACAAGATCCAGAATAATCCACCGACAAAGAATCCAAATAGGCTAAAAGCAATTGTGAGTGCGTCACGAGAATCTATTGACATAATCCAGACTACAAACTAATAACATTAAATTGTTCGCTGAATTTTTGCGTATCGTTCTGGAGAATCATTTTGACCGACTAGCGCTCGCTATTCAGCACGACCGCTGAAAGCTCTCTGATTACTGCCAGATATGACGTATCTACTGGGCAACTGAGCGCCTCGCTCGGTGGGTGACTGTCGCAGAGAAGTAGCGGGAAGTAGATTTGAACTACCGATCTCCGGGTTATGAGCCCGGCGGAATCTCCTGGCTATCCCATCCCGCTACCAGTTTCTACCTCCGGGCCACGTATAAGGTTTGGTAAGTCGTCCTGTCCTGCCGACTGGTAGCAGGCGACGCGGCTACTCGGCCACCGCCTCGCCGTTCGCGGCGTCCCAGACCCGCCGCTGGAGCTCGTCGAGCTCGTCGTGTTCGGTCACTCGGTCGTTCTCGATGACGACCTGTACCGGGCGCGTGCGGTCGGTGAGGTGGTTGTGCAGGACGGTCGCGACGATGTCCCGCGCGATCTCCGATGGGACCGCCACCGACAGCCGGAGCACGTCCACCGGCACCGACCCGGTGGCGGCGCGGGCGGACGCCCGTTCGACCGCGACGTCGAGGTCGGTGTCCGTCGCGACGCGGGCACGTTCGGGCGACTGCGTCCCCGCCGTCGGCCCCCGCGGCACCTCCGTCCACCGCTCTGTCGTCACCTCCGACATCATCTCGTCGAGTTGCTGGAACGCCGCTGCTACCGAGAGCCGGTCGCCGACGAGAGTCACCGTCACTGGTCGAACCATGGCATCAGTTACCATCCCACACTCTTGAACGTTCTTGCCGCTTCGGGACGCCGAGTCTCTCAGCGAACCCTCTGTTCACGCCGCTCGTGACGGACGAAAACGTCTGACACGCGCCTGACTGGCACTTATATCTCGGGAGAGCGATGTGACGCGTATGTACGACGAATTACGCGCGACCGGCGAGACTGCGGCCGAGCGTGATTCGCTCACGGACGGTGGTCTCGGTGTCTGAGCAGTCGGTTCTCGTCGAACTCCTCGTCGACGACGGCGAGGGAGAACGGCCGCCGGTCGAACCCGCCTCCCGCATCGACGTCTCGGTCGACGGACAGATGTACCCGACCGCGAAGTTAGACGACGGTCGATACATCGCGTGGTGGTTTACGACGACCGCGCCGGAGCCGACCGACGCGGCCGCCACCGAGTGGGTCGCCGCGCCGACGCGGTATCTCGCGGCGGCGACGCTCGGCGAACTGTGGGAGGATCCGGCGCTGTTCGACTCGCTGACGGCTGCGGCACAGCCGTCGCTCTGAGCCCGTTACTCGACTTCGATGACGATCGGCTCGCTCTCCTCGCGCTCTTCCCGGTCGGCCTCGGCCGTGAGATCCTCGATCGCCAGTTCGAGGTTGCGCTTGTTCGCCTTCCAGACGGCGTCGAAGACGCTGCCGACGATCGGGATCGACCCGACGGCCGCGTCGAGCGTCACGTTCGCGAGCATCCGCAGCAGCGTCGGGAACGAGACGCCGAGCCGCGCCGACTCGAGGACGACGTACAGCGAGAGCCCCGCGCTCACCGCGTCGCCGACGACCGGCACCGACCCGAGGATCGGATCGAGGCCGATACGGAACTCCGTCCCCGGCACCCGGACGAGGTCGTCGAACACGCGGGCGACGGTGCGCATCCGCTCGACGGCCGCCTCGTCGACGCCCGGCGGTATCTCGCCGTCGTAACTGTCGTCGAACGCCTCCTCGATCTCGTCGAAGTTCCCAGCCATACCAGGCGGTTGTCGGTCCGCGCTGATAAGCGCGATGGCACTCGTGACGGCCGCCCGAGAGGTTACTCACTTCGACCGCCGAGGGCCGCTGAGTGGCGACTCTCTCCGCCCCCGTCGCCGTCGCTGCTCCCGCCGCCGGCGTCGGCCTCCCGACACGCCGCGGCGTCGGCGTGTCGACTGCATCCGCCACGGCCGGGGCGTGATCACCCGACGCCGCGTCCGTGGTTCGGTGTCGACGACGTCGAGCAACGTCCGCCCGAGGAGTAACGAGACACAGAGGTTGAACAGGACGACGAGCGAGACGTCCGCGGAGACGAGCGTCACGAACAGGCCGGTGAGGAGGAGTCGAGAGAGCAGTGCGACGCCGGCGACCGTCGCACCGGCGGTCAGAAGCGCGCGGGTCCACCCGTACTCCCGCCGCATGTCGCCGCGGGCGAAGTGGAGCGGCGAGCGGGCGAACAGCGCGCGCCGCAGGTCGCGACCCCACCGCCACGGGAGGCGCGCGTACGTCCGAACCCGCGATTCGAAACACTCGCTCAGCGAGGCGGGGTCCCGACGGGCGCGCCGCGGCATGACCGCCGGTTCGTGAGCCAGCCGCTTGAAATCCTGTCAGACGGACGTCTGCCGCTCGCAGACCGTCGCTCCCGTCCACTCACTCCAAGAGGACTGAGAACCCCCAGCGGGCCTGTCGCCCCTCGTCGCCACCGGCCAGTCCGTCCTCGCCGCGACCGACGGTGTAGGTCGACTCGAAGCGGTGTTCGCCGACGGGGAGACAGCCGTCGCCACCGGCCGCGCCGTAGACGTCGACGAGCTGCGACACCGACTCGCCGGGCTGGAGCGTCAGGATGCGGTACTCCTCGGTGACGGCGATACCCTCGGTCAGCCGCCAGCAGCCCGGTTCGGCCGGGTAGTCGCCGTCGGTCGGCAGCAGCGTCAGTTGCCCGCTCTCGCTCGTCACGTAGGCGAAGAGGACTGCCCGCCCCTCCCCGACCTGTATCGCCTCGTCGCCGTCGTTGGTGAGCGTCACGCGAAGCTGTGGCGGGTGGTCCTCGGTCGCCGTGTCCTCGGTCACCTCGACCGTGGGCGTCACCGGGAGACTGGGCGCGTCGTCGACGCTCGCGAGCGTGATCCCCGGCCCGCCCGTCCCCGTCGGCCGCGTGCCACCGGCATCGTCGTCGGTGGGCGTCCCGTCGGTCGGCAGCTCGTCCGTCGTCGGCTCGCTCGTGGTCGGCTCGTCGGTCGTCCCTTCGTCCGTGGGGTCGTCGGTCGATCCGTCGCCACCGGCCGTACAGCCGGCGAGGAGGGCGACCGTCGCGATACCGCCCGTGCGGAGGAACGTCCGTCGTGTCGGGAACATAGCAGAGAGATGGTCGGACGAGGGATTAACCGTGTTGTAAGGTGAGAGAGCGATTTGTGCTATCCGGCCGGTTTAGACGTCACCCCAGCCGCTCAGGCCGTACGGAGCTCGCTCGCCACGCGGTCGCTCACCGGCGGCGTCGCCTCGACCATCGCAGCGGCGACGACGTACTGGGCGACGGGTTCTCCGAGACGGGTCGCCCGTACCGTCCCCTCGGCGTCGGCGAGTCGACGGTCCCCGGACGCGATCCGGCGAGCGACGTCGGGGACGAGGTTCCGCGTGAGCGGCGAGACGTCGGAGCCCGACAGCGCGGTGCGGGTCGCGTCGACCGCGTCGGCGCGAGCGGTCTCGACGTCCGCCACGCGCTCGACGGCGAACGTCTCGCCCGCCTCTATCTCGGTCAGCACGGCGTCGAGCGCGCGGTGACGGACCAGCTGCTCGTGGGCGCGGACGACGCCGTCGGCGACCCACTCGGCGCTCCCGTCGTCTATCCGCCTGAACGCGAGTTCGCGGGCGAGTTCGTGAAACACTCGCTCGGCGGGCGTCCCCTCGACGTCGCGGTCGACGAGCGACGACGGCTCCGGGTAGTCCTCGTCGGAGCCGAACCGCTCGCGGGTGCGCTCTCGGACCGCGGCGACGAGCGCGTCCCGCGCCGTCTCGAACGTCGGTCGCAGCTCGCGGCCGTCGGCCAGGGACGCCGTGTACCGTCCGTAGACGTGTCGACCGTCGGCGACGTTCACGCGCACTCGTTCGGCGGTCTCCGCGAGTTCGCCGACCTCGAGCACGTCGCCCGGCTGGTGCGTCCGAGCGTCGCGGAGACTGTCGAGGAGGTTGCCCCCAGCACGCACCCACCCCTCGAGCGCATCGTGGACGACGACGCTCCGGACGGGGTCGTCGCCGACGTACCGCCACTCGTCGCGGAGCGCCGCCAGCGACGCTTGGAGATCAGACGCCTCCGCGACGACGTCCTCGCGGGTGAGCCCCGCGTCGACGGCGGCCCACGCGGCCTCGACGAACCGAGCGTCGGCGCGTGCCCGCTGGAGTTCCAGCAACCGCTGGTACGGCGCCTCCGTCGCTGCCGCCTCTCGAAGCGCGTCCACTGCCGCCTCCCGTGCGTCGACGACGCGCGCTCGCACCACGCCGTTCGGGATCTCGGCCTCGGTCAGCGGCGACGGCACCGCGTCGAGCGATTCGCGCGCCCACTGCTCCGACTCGGACAGATACGTCGACGCGACGTCCACCGGGAGCGTCTGTGGCACCTCGTCTCCCTCCGTCGCGAGCGACCGAAGCGCCGCGCCGTCGAGCTCCCGCGTGTCGAACTGACCGCCCACCGGGAGGTCGGCACATCCGGCGGCGGCGACGCTCCCGACCAGCGCGAGCATCGTACGCCGCGTCGTCGCCGAAGAGCGACTCGTCGACTCCGGCTGCGAGGAGTCCGGCGAATCTGGCGAGCCCGTGCCGTCGACCATCAGTTCGCCTCCGCGTCGGTCGTCTCGGCTCCGTCTCCGGTCTCGCCGTCGCGGAGGTGGGGCGGCAGTCGACAGCCGTCGCTGCTCATCCCCGAGCCGTACTGGCGTATCTCCTCGGGGTCGAGACGGACGGGGATGCGGACGAACGTCGCGACGGCGACCTGCTCGTCGGCGCTGCAGGCGACGTCCGCCGGCCGCAGCCGCCGCCCGTAGTCGGTCTCGACGCGTTCCGGTCCCCACTGCACGTAACAGAGGTCGATCTCCCAACACTCGCCGACGGTCCGCCGTTCGACGTAGACCGTCTCCGTCTCGAACGACGTCTCTGCGAGGAACGCGCGCGCACCGTCGACGCCGTCGACGTCGGCGAACCGGAGCGACTCGGCCGCGTCGGCCGAGGTGACGAACTCGTGGTGCCAGCGTCGCTCTTCGAGGCGGTCGGTCGGGGTGTCGGTCGACTTCTCGCTCGTCCGAACGAGCGGCTCGTCGGTCGGCCCGCGGAGCGTGTAGCTCTCGGGGTCGGTGTCGGTGTCGCCCGACCCGCCCGACGCCGAGGCCGTCGGGCTGCTGGAGCGCGAACTGGAGTTCGACCCGCTGCAACCGGCGAGGCCGGCGAGCAGCGCCGTCGCTCCGTGGAGGGCGCGTCGTCGTGTGAGGGGACCCATCTGTCTGCTCGACGTGACACTCTGCCGGTACAAATAACCACGGCGTCGTCGCCGCGGCGAAGAGTTAACTCTCGGCCGTCGGAGCAGTCGGTATGGACACCGAGTTCGACTGGCTCTCGCTCGACGACGACGAGGAGGTCCTCTGGGCCGACACGCCACACCCCTACAGCCTCGTCCCCGCGTTCGTCGTCGGCGTCCCGCTGGCGTTCGTCCTCGTCGGCATCCCCATCCTGGTCTCCGCGTACCTCACGTACCAGAACACCAACTACGTCGTCACCTCGACGGCCCTCTACAAGAAGACGGGCGTGCTCTCCCGGAGCGTCCAGCGCATCGAGTTCGACAAGGTGCAGGACACCTCCTACCGCCAGAGCTTCTTCGGCGCGCAGTTCGGTTACGGCACCGTCGACATCAGCACGGCGGGCGGCGCCGGCGTCGAACTGAGCTTCCAGAACGTCGCCGACCCCCAGCAGCTCCAGACGCTGATCAACGAGCGACTCCGCCGGCGCGAGAGCCGGACCGGCGACGGCGACAAGGCGTCCGTCCTCGACGACATCCTCGCCGAACTGCGGGCGATCCGACGGGCGGTCGAAGCTGGGTCCTCGCCCAGCGAGTCGCCGTCCTCGACGGCCGCGACCGACGAGACCACGTTCGGCGCAGCGTCCGATGCGGAGACCGACGTGGGCGGGGCAGACGACCGGTCCGATACGGAGACCGACGTGGACGGCCGATGAGCGTCACGGGGGCTCCCGACACCGAACGGACGGTGCGCATCGACGAGTGGATGGTCCGCGGCGACGACGAGGACGTCCGCTGGAGCGGCCAGCCGCGCGTGACGACGGCGCTCCCGGCCGTCGTCGTCGGAGTCGCGCTCGCCGCCGTCGGGGTCGCACTCGTCGGTGGCGTCGGTGGCGCTGCCACACAGACCCGACCGCTGGTTGCGCTGCTCGTCCCGGCCGGTCTCGCGGTCGCGGTCGGTGCGTACCTTCGGGTGGTCAACGTCCGCTACGTCGTCACCGACCGTGCGCTGTACCGCAAGACCGGCGTTCTCTCGCGTCGCGTCGAGCGCGTCTCGCTGTCCCGCGTCCAGAACAGTTCGTTCACGCAGGGGGTGCTCGGATCGCTGTTCGACTACGGCACCGTCTCGGTCGAGGCGGCGGGCGGCGGGTCCATCGCGTTCGCCGACGTCGACGACCCACGCGCCGTCCGCACGCTGATCGAACGGCAGATCGGCGACGACGACATCCCGGGCGACGTCGAGCAGTGGACCGCCGTCCTCGGGGAGGTGCGTCGCCTCCGCAGCGCGGTGGAACGACGGGGCCGGTAGCGCCCGCATCTCTCGGACGGCGGTGACCGTTGCCGCGGCACCGACGCTTTTGCGACCGGCTTCGCGAGAGAAGATATGAACGACTGCAGCGCACACCACTTCGGCGTCACCGTCGCGGAGCTCGATCGAGCGGTCGCGTTCTACGAGGACGTGTTCGGACTCGACGTCGCCGCCCGCTTCTCGGTCTCCGGCGAGGCGTTCTCGACCGGCGTCGACGTCGACGACGCGACTGGCCGCTTCGCTCACCTCGACGCTGGCGGTGCACGCGTCGAACTCGTCGAGTACGACCCCGAGGGCGACGCGCACAGAGCGGGCCGACTCAACCAGCCGGGTGCGACACATCTGGGGCTGTCGGTCGACGACCTCGACGCGTTCTACGCCGACCTCCCAGACGACGTCGAGACGCTCAGTTCCCCCCAGACGACCGAGAGCGGGACGCGGATCCTCTTCGTCCGCGACCCGGAGGGGAACCTCGTCGAGGTACTCGAGGCGTAGCCGGGAGTCCCTCGACGCCGCCGAGAGGAGGAGTCACATCGTCGAGGTCCCTCCCCGGCGTCGAGAGTCAGAGACCCTCCCGTAGGCCGTCTCGGGCGTGGTCGGTCTCGCCCGGAGGTACCCCTCCGGGAACTCCTCGTCGTCCGCGCCACAGTCGGGACACGACTCACCGGGGTCACCGACGAACCCTTGCTCGCAGAATCGACATTCGTACAACATACATCCACGACAATCGATAGCATACCACATATTCTTTTCCCACAGTCGGACAGTCTCCTGGAGGATTCGCCCCAAACTGTCTATTTACCAGTTAATTAAAGAATATTTATTGTTTCTTTCAGTTTGTTCCGTCGTGCCGATAAGTCTGGTCGGAAGCTTCAACTGGCGGTTCGAGCACGTTTGTAGCTCTGCTGGTCGGGGGTGAATCGGTACGATAAAGTAGGGGAACCTTCCGGGTTGTACACTCTATCGCGCCACCGTCTGTCGATTTCCCCCGGAATCCGAAAACAGCACATATTTACACGCTCGAACCTGAAAACGTATCTCAATGGCTGATTTCTCCCGGCAACGATCCCGCCGTCGCGTCGACGAGGACGAACAGACGTCCGACGAATCGGAAGAGCAGACCTGTCCGGAGTGCTCGTCCGATAGTATCGTCCACAGTGGGGGCGAACTCGTCTGTGACGACTGTGGACTCGTGCTCGACGAGCAGAACATCGACCGGGGGCCGGAGTGGCGTGCGTTCAACCAGAACGAGCGTGATTCGAAATCGCGCGTCGGCGCACCGACGACGAAGACGATGCACGACAAGGGGCTGACCACCCAGATCGACTGGAAGAACAAGGACGCCTACGGGCGGTCGCTCTCCTCGGAGAAGCGAAGCCAGATGCACCGCCTGCGG
>NZ_JBUEED010000005.1:0-194907 GCF_059695585.1 Halogranum roseipondis | reverse complement strand
AGGGGTGAAGCCGGTGCAAGTGAGCGAAGCGAACAGCGGGAGATTTTTTCTGGCGCCAAAAGGGGCGCGGCTTCCAGAGGAGACACCCAATGACTGAGGAACCCACCGAGATGCTGACACAGGAATCGATACCGGACGAGCTCGCTGAACGACCCCAGTGGGTGTGTTGGCGACGAGAGCAACGTGACGGGAAAGCGACGAAGATTCCGGTGTTACGTGGAGTGGGGTCGTTCGCCTCGTCGACGGACCCAGAAACGTGGGCAGACTTTGAGACTGCCTGTGACTATCTCGAACGTGGCCGGGCCGATGGAATCGGCTTTGTGTTCACCGAGGAGGACCCGATCGTCGGCGTCGACCTCGACGACTGTCGTAATCCCGAGAGTGGTGACACCGACGACGATGCACAGGACATCATCACCCGACTGGATTCCTACACTGAAGTGTCGCCATCGGGAACGGGGTATCACGTACTCATCCAAGGGAGCTTGCCGGAGGGTCGGAACCGACGAGGGGAGATCGAGTGTTACGACACAGCCCGCTTTTTCACCGTCACCGGCGATCGAGTGACAGGAACGCCAACAGCGGTGTCGCAGAGACAAGACGCCCTGGAAGCGATCCATCGTGAGTACATCGCCGAGGAGACACCCACACAGGCGACGGACACCCCTACGGATGTCACACAGCGAGATGAGACCACATCTAGCACGTCACTCGACGACGACACCCTCCTCGAGAAAGCGAAGAGCGCCTCGAACGGTGAGAAGTTCGACCGCCTGTGGAACGGCTCAACCAGTGGCTACGACAGTAACTCAGAGGCCGATATGGCGCTATGTTGCATGCTGGCCTTTTGGAGCGGCGGCGACACGACACAGATGGATCAGCTGTTCCGCCAGTCAGGGCTCATCCGTGAGAAGTGGGACGAAGTGCACTACGCCGACGGGTCGACGTACGGCGAGAAGACCATCGAACGTGCGATCGAACGGACGTCAGAGTTCTACGAGCCACGGGCGAAGGCGGACACAGACACACCCACCACCGATGGCGACGATGCCGACAACACGCGTAGTCGAGCATATCTCATGGAGAAGAATCGCTTGCTGCGAGAGCGTGTGAACAGTCTCGAAGCGACGCTCGACAAGCGAGAGGAGCGTATCGAGAAACTCGAGGCAGAAGTAGCACGGCTCACTGGCTCCGTTACAGCGCAGACCGGAACCTCTGACGCCGTCGACGACGGTGGACACACTGAAGTGACTGATGACGAGGGAGAGTCAGAGACGTCGTCGTTGTGGGGACGAACGAAGCAATTGCTCGGAACAGATACTGAGTGACGGGAGGGGTTTTTGCTCCGTCAAGAGTGCCGGAGCAGTCAGCGTGACCCAACGTAACATCCAGAACCTGTAGCAAAGCGCAACGGTACCTGAAGCACCCCCGTGGTCACTGAGTCGAATGGAATCCACGTTCGGAGGCTTCGATTCATACACCAACCAGACACCGGTAGACGCCAGTATTATAACCAACGGGCGATTTTGTTACCATAGACAGGAGGTACGTTCCATGAGTGAGAAAACGGCAGATCTGTGGGAGAAAGCGATGGGATCAGAGAGCGATGCCTCCGAGATTGAAGCCCAGTTAGCGGAGCTCAATCAAGAGTTGAACTGGGACCGCGAGAATCTTCGTGAGGATATTTCGACCGACCGAACGCAAGTTCGCGCAGACGACTAACGACTGGAATGTTTCTTGTTCTAGATAGCAACGTGTGGATATACGCAGCCACAGCAGACAAATTCCCAGTCGAGATCTACTCAGACGTATTAGGCGAACGTCTGCACTTTTTTGAAGGGTTTCTCTCGGGGACGTACGAAACGGCCATCACACCATACATGCTTCTGGAAATCAAACACGGACTCTACCGTTCCCAACGTGTATCCGGCCCCGATGTCGACCGTGTACTCGAGAAGCTCTTCGGGCTCATTTGGACCTGTGATTCGATTACAGCTGACTTTACTGCAGAGGCAGTCCGTGAAACAACACTCGAAGAGGTACGTGGTGGGTCGACAGTACGACTGTTAAGTCATCTACTCGGTATTCAAAAGAAGGACGTTCCAATCTTCCTCCTCGCATACGAACACCGATATGAGCGTCCCCACATCCTTACTGATGATAGTGAATTTGCAGCGCTCAGTCCTGCTAAGTTCGATTTGCCTGCGATTTCACTGGAAGACGTCAACCTCACTTGGTGAATGATTCGACTGGCTTTGAAACGCAAAGACGATTGAGCGTGCGATCGAACGGACGTCAGAATTCTACGAACCACGGTCGAAGGCGGACGCAGAGACAGACACGTCTGCCACCGATGACGCCGACGCCGACGACGCACGCAGTCGAGCGTATCTCACCGAAAAGAACCGGTTGCTGCGAGAGCGTGTGAACAGCCTCGAAGCAACACTTGAGAAGCGAAACGAGCGTATTGACGAACTCAAGGCAGAGGTCGAACGTCTCAGTGGCACCGAGAGAGCACAGCACAAGAGGCCTGACGTCGGCGACGACGACGGCCACCTGGAAGCGACTGATGACGAGACGTCGTCGCTGTGGGGACGAACGAAGCGATTGCTCGGAACAGACGCTGAGTGACAGCAGCGTTTTTTGACTCCGTCAAGGGTGACGGAGCACACAACTAACCCGGCACAACACCGACAGGCTGGACCGACTCAGAGAACAGCCGACGCGCAGGAACACGCCGGATACGGGCTCGTCCGCAAGACGGTCGAGAGAAGCTTCTCATGATGCAGTGCGCAAAACGGGGCTAAATAATTCTTATTGATGCGAATTTATTAGTGTACTAACGGTGAAGACACCACCAATGACTGAGAAAGATCCGAGTTGGCCAGCTGGAATGGATGCCGCAGAGCGCGTCCGCCACGTGGCGCTGACGCGGACAGAACCACGCAATGCAGGGTGGATCGCAGAGGAAGCAGCAGTGTCACGCGATACGGCTGTGAAATACCTCACTCGGATGGTTGAGCAGGGCGATCTCGAAGCCATCGAGACAGCGGAGGGAACGAGCTACAAGCCCGACGCCGTGACACAGTTCCTCCGTGAGGTCCGCCAGCTCGCGGAAGCACACACGCTTGAGGAACTGACGCAGGAACTCAACGCAATCGGGGCAGAGATTGACGAGTGGAAAGACACCTACGAAGTCGATTCGCTTGCGGAGTTGCGTCAGAGCATCGGCGATGAAGCCCTCACCGGTGACGAGCGTCGTGAACGTCTCGACGTCATCGGCGAGTGGGAGTACAACATCGAAGTCCGCGAGTCGATGCAGCTCGCGATCAGTCTCAAGAGTTCGCTGACGACGTTGGGGGCAGCGTCAGGGTTGGAGGATTCGACGGGCCTCCCATAGGAAGGCTAGCAACACAGATGGTGATATTTCTTGCTGGTGGTCGGTGATTCATCCGCCGCGAAGGCCTTCGTCAACTCAAGGAACGACTGCAAAACGAGCCAGGGTGCTCGAACGTCCGATACGAACCCTCTGGACTTCGGCCCCGCACTGTTGTCGCTGACGTCGACGTGGAGATGTTTCTAAACGGCTCATTTCCACGGACGGAGGCAAAATTAGAGGTGCTTTGGCGACCACAAGCGGAGACAGATATCCAGCGTGTCCACTGGGCCGACGAGAGCGTGAGTCTTGGCTAGCACAAGGATGACGATCATCCCGACCTTGGCACAACGCACTTCCAACTCGAAGTCGGTGACGAACTCATCCACGAACCGGGCCAGATCGAGGTTGAAGCACCACTGAGCTTTCTCGAAATTTGTCTCGATCGGCTGCCCGGCGAATTGCAGAAGACGACCGAGGACTGATTTCGCCGAATGGCATACGTAATGGCGACGACACCGACGCGACGCGCAGTCGAAAAGAACAGTGGTGACGAGAGCGTGTGAGCAGACTCGAAGCAACACTTGAGGAGCGAAACGAGCGTATTGAGGAACTTGAGGGAGAAGTGGCGCGGCTTCCTAGCTCCGATACTGCACAGACCACGAGGAGTGACGTCGTCGACAACGTGAGCCAACGCAACACCAACAGCCTGTGCTCACAGGCAGTGCGTGGGACGTCCAGCCTGCAAACCGGCATAAGAGGTAATTTTTTTGACTGTTACGCAAAAATATGCAACCATAAGATGTACGAAGTGTGTGGCGAGAAAGAACTCAAGGTCATCCTCGCGCTCGATTCGGGAGATTCCATCTCGGGCGTTGCGCGAAAAATCGACGAAAACCGAGAGACGATCCGTCGCGTCGTGAACCGCCTCGAGGAGGCTGGGTACGTCGCCTACACTGATGGCCTCCAGCTCGTTGACCAGACCATCCGAGACGTCGGTCTCGAGTTCCTTGCCGCAGCATCGGCTTCCTCGTCGCCGTCGATCTCAGAGGCGTACGTCCTCCCACAGTTCGCTGGCATGGAATATGCATTCACTGCCATCGATGCGGTCTACGTCTGGACTCGCGGTGGCTATCAAGTTGCACGTGACCCCGAGGACTATCCGCTGTTCATCGCTGTCCAGGAGTCTGATCTCGACGCTTGGGCAACATTCTTCGAACGCTTCGGAATCCCGACTGCACAGGAACGCCAGGCCACTGAAGACCTCGATGGAACCATCCAGGTCGTTCTGGAGCCACGGTCACAGATCGATGCCGAAATAGTCGACGGACGGTCCGTTATTTCGCTCCAGGAAACCGTCGCGTACGCAGATGAGCATTATGCGCATTTCCAGTCAGCACTCGACATGCTCGACCGTATGTACGACGACGTCGACGCTGACGCGAACTATCGCATGGAGCCGATGTGAACGACCCTACCCTCCCCTACTCGCTCACGACATCAGCCGTTCGCCCCTTGCGGGGAGGGCTTCCTACTTCCACGACGTGCTTTGCAGATACCGGCGGATCTACAGGGAGCGCAGTCTCCCTTCGCAGAAAGCAAGCGAGACAAGAGCATGTGACTCTGGGAGACAACACCATTAGTCTGTGAGACAAACAGACTTGCGTATATTATGAGTGACCCTCCGTCAATTGACTTCGTTGCTGAGTGGGAAGCAGCGCTTGAGCGCCGGACGACGGTCGAAAAGATATACGACGTCGCCCTCCAGCTCAGAGAACCGCTGCGTGTCGCTGACATCGCAGATCGGGCAGGCATCACACCGGATACCGCACGGGAGCACCTCAACTTCCTCACAGAACTTGGTGTTGTGAAGAACCCGAGCGACGACCCAGCTACCTACGAACGTAATGACGCCTACTTCGAGTGGCGACGAATCGAGCGGCTCCGCACCGAATACACTGTTGAGGAACTCCAAGCACGCGCCCGTGAATTGACTGCCCGAATCGCAGACTACGAAGCGGCGTACGACGCGTCGACACCGGCAGCCGTTGACGCTGTCACTGTTGCAGAGGCGAGTGGTGACCGGACAATCGACAACGTGTACAGTGACCTCCGTGATTGGGCGAGTGCTCGAGAGGAGCGGAAGCTTACTGAACGGGCTCGCCTGCAACGCAGTCGCGCCGAAAATCAACAATGAGAACCGTTGAGTCAGCTGCCATCGACGATTCTCTCCCGATTGAGATGCTTCAAGGGATTCTTCGGGAGCACTCGGTTCGGTGTGCACTTTGCTTCGGTTCCTACGCGACAGCAACAACCCATCCAACGAGCGACATCGACATTGCGGTCGAGTTAGAAACGACTCAGCGTGAGAACCCGGCGTACAATGACGCGTTCTTCAGCCTGAGCGCAGACCTCAGCGAGGCACTCGAAATGGATGACGTAGACCTCGTCGATATCCACAGCCTCTCACCAGGCGTTGCTGCATCGGTCTTCGAGGAGGGTATCCTCCTTGTTGGCAACCTGGAACACGCCGAAGAGCTTCGGCGGCGTGTGACCGACAAATCGTCTGATACACGGTCGCCACGCGAACGTTTCGACGACGCACTCGCGAAGATTGATGAGCATCTCAGCGGATCCAGTGGTCCAGCATCCGAGGAGCACGACCGACAATGATGACTAATGACGTGTGTCCAGCGGACTACTTCGATCGTATTCTTGTCGCCGTCGACAGGTCCACGGGTATTCACATCACCACAGCGCAATCGACTAGCCATGACCACGGAGCTCACTGAACGGGTGCAGGAAATCGCCGAAGCGAGGGACATCCCAGAGTCGGAGATTCTCGAACAGGCGTTGGAACGCGGTGTCGAAGCTCTCTGGGTCGACCTCGTCCTCTCGCGATACGCGAGCGACGAAATCGATCGCGAGACAGCGATTGGTCTCGTCGGCCGTGGCCGTGTCAAGCGAGCAGAGCGGGAGTTGCAGGCCGTCGAAGACGACGTTCGGTGGGGACTGAGTGCGGATTCTCGCGGTTGCTAATGTGAGTTCCACTACCCATCTTGGCGAAGCTCCCTGCCACCCACTCCCGATGTTCGCCCGCTTGGAGAAAAGGGACGAACCCACCACTCCATTAAACCGATTGCAGGTATCTGATAGTGTATGAAGTGCCCTGCGTGTGATGGACCCGTCACGATGGAGGTCGGCCCTGATCTGCCGCCCTCAACATCCGTGATCAAGGCGCTCCTTGCTGCGGACGCCGAGGAACAACTCGAGCTGTCCCGAAACTGTTGGGAGTGTGGCTGGCAGGAAACACGCGTCGTTCGTATCGAGTCGATCGAAACGACCACTGGTGATGCCCACACTATCAGGCGGGCTGCACTCATCGACGAGATTACGAGTGAACTCGAAGCAATCGACAATCTCGAAACGCTCGAAGCGGCACTTGCGGAGTTTCGGCAGTTAGAGGCTGACACGTCGGAGGTAACTGACGAACACACCGAGAGGCTCTAACAGAAACATGTCCGACACCGATGCCCGATACAACGTTCGCGACTGCACGCAGAATCCCGATCACGCATCGATCGACGAGGTCTGTGAGCGACTCGTGTCGCGAGCGAACAATCCACGAGCTAACCACCAGGATGCACATTTCGACATCGCAATGGCTGACGTTGTTGACCGCTACGGTGAGGCAGCTGTTCGAGAGGTCGTCCAGCTCGTCCTTGCCGGGGATGTCACGTTTCGAACTGCAGCCGCGGACCTCGATATGCGTTCGATCGACGGCGTCCGAATCGGGACGACGGCCCAGTGGATTCTAGGGGAATTGAATGGCACGACCACGGACAACTCTGAGTGACCGGCGAACGGCGTCGGTTTCCCGTACCGCCACGCCATCGGTGTGCCATGAATCCCTGGCGTGGTAGTCTGCTCGATTCGCCTCACGATGGGGTGTCGTCCTCGCCACGGGATGTCGTTAAGATTCAATCCACTGTACTGTTCAATATGACTCTCCTGAGACCCTCGCTTCGCGGTGTTGCCCGCGGCGCTGGTGTACTCGCGTGGCTCAGCGGCGGGTACGGGTTCTTGTTCATGCTGGGCGCATTCGGGCCCGTTTCCTGTTGGACGAGTCGGACAGCCACCGAGACCAGCAGCGGGGAGTCCACCACTGTGGTCACTCGTGGTTGTGAAGCAGGGATCGACTATCTCTTCGGAAGCACGAGCGGCAACGCTCCAGTTCTGTTTTTCTGGGCCGTGATGCTCATCGGGCTCGTCGCCTTTGGCGGGGCTGCTGCGTGGGTCGGCTATCGACACCTCACCTGGGCGACCGCAGTCGTTGGGATAATCATCTCGATTATCGGCGTCATGAGCATCGGGTGGTACTTCATGTTCCCAACGCTGTGCTTGCTAATTGCCGCGATTGCGCTCACCCTCCAGGCCCGCCGAGAGAGTACTGGGAAACGCCCAACAGCGATTTGAGGAGAGTACTGCATTGATTGATCGTCGACGTATCGAGGGTGAACACAGAGAATACAGTCGTCTGTCAGTCAGTCGAAACGCTCTCGTACCGGACGTGTGAGTCTGAACCATGCCCCGTCTTACGCGGCGACGTGCCCTCCAGGCTCTTCCGTCGGTTGTCGGCGTCGGCTCCAGCCTATCTGGATGTCTGTCTAACGGTCGTGCGCCCACAGACGCGACTGGACCACCAACGCATCCACCTGCAAGCCCTCGTGACTCCATTGACGGGAGTTGGCCAAGCCATCGATATGACCCGACAGGTCGAGGCTACATTCCTACTGTGAGCGGTCCCACTCCGCCCGTCGGCGAGCTCTGGCATGTCGAGGCGCCGGTGAGTGAAACCACGCCGGCAGTCACCGACGGCACGATCTACCTTGCAGGAGACGGACTCACGGCACTTGACGCCGCAAGCGGCGAGGAACGCTGGCACGTTGACCTCGGACGGACGTACAAATCGTCGCCAGCAGTACAGGACGAGACGGTCTGCGTGGGCTTCGAAGAGACCCTCTTCGCGATCGATGTCACAAAGACAGCCGACGGCGACGCTGCAGTCCGATGGCGCGATTCGATGCCGAGCGATGAGATTACGTCGCCGGTCATCGCTGACGGAACCGTCGTCGTTGCGAGCGGCGATAGTGGCGGTCGAAGTGGGGCCATCCATGCAGTCGGACTCGACAGTGGCGAGCGTCAGTGGGTGAGAACAGTCGACGCGTGGCTTGGGACGATGCCCGTCGTCGAGGACGGGCAGGTGTTTTTCGGGACTATCGATGGCGATCTTTTCGCTGTGCAACTCAGCGACGGGAATGACGTCTGGACGCGCTCGCTTGACGCTCGATTCTTCCATACGTTTGCCGTTGCTGACGGGACGCTGTTCGCTGCAGAGACCGGCGGGCTGCTGTCTGCGTTCGACGCCGCGACTGGGGAGACACAGTGGTCAACGCGAATCGGACGCCCGACAGACAAGCATGCTGAGGTGATTGCCTCGCCGGTGGCCGTCGACAACGAGCGTGTCTACGTCGGCGCCACTGATGCACGCCTCTATGCGGTTGACCGCGAGCGCGGCGAGTTGGTGTGGGACTTTTGGGCGTGGAATACGGTCGGGTCGCCACCGGCTGTCGCAGGCGACACGGTGTACGTCGGGAGTGTCGATACGACCCTCTATGCGCTTGATACTGCGACAGGCCAGGTTCGATGGGAGTTTGCGACTGGGCAGCGCCTTGGGCGGGCGACGCCGGCGGTCGTCGATGGGGTAGTGTACCTCCCTGCTGGCGAGTCCTGTTATGCAATCGCCGCCCATGAGGAGGCCGCATAATGCAGCGACGGACGTTTCTGACGGGGGTGACTGGTGTCGTTGCGACAACTGCGGGCTGTGCCGGGCTCGACGGTCTCGGACGTCGCACTGACCCGATCGCTGAGGTGCGCTTTGAGGAAATCACTCCTCGAAAGGACCGTCCTGTCGGCACCGACGACGAGGAACGCGATCGATATCCACCGATTGTGGCGTGGGATGACGCGGCGTCGACAGTTCGAATCACCGGCTTCGTCTTCTACGGTGGTGGATGTGATGCGCCTGTGTTGAGGGCGGTTGAGTTGCGGGCAGACAATCGGCTCTTCGTCTCGGTCGGACACCGGGAGAAGTGGTATCTTCGACTGCCGATTCCGCTTCCAATCGCCTGTACAGCGAGTCTCGGTGGCATCCATTACCGCGTGACGGTGCGGTTTGCTGACAGCGCTGTCCTTCCGGAGACTGTCGAGGTTGATGAGGACAACGAGGCGGTGCCCGACGCCCATCACGTGGTGACCCGAGCCGAACAGAATGCGCTTTGCTCACGCGAGTCGTTCGAGAGTGAAGAACAGCGAGCGACAGCGCACTGGACGTGTCCGACCGAGTGACGGTATTGGGTTCGCTATCACAGGATACGCTCGCGGTATTCAACGACAAATCACGCTGAGAAGCGCTCTGTAGATTTCACCGTCACTTGGCAGCCGACGCATTCCCCCGCAGGTCCACAAAGCTTGTACGCTCGTCGTGCATGAGAACCAACATGTCCCCCCGTATCCGGCGACCTCTCACACGTAGAAGTGCCCTCCAACTTGGTGGTGGCTGTTTCATCGGCTCACTTGCTGGCTGTCTCTCACAACTCGGTTCGGAAAACACACCGACACAGTCGCCGACTGAACAGTCTCCAGCCACCTCACCTGCGACACCGACACCAGATGTGGCAGACCCGTCACTTCGGTGGTCGTACGACGTCGGGTCGACGGTCCGGAACGACCCGCTCTATCACGATGAACTCTGTTATGTCGGCACCGAGGATGGCCACCTGTACACGCTCGACACAGCCACAGGCGAGCCAGAGTGGCGATTCGACGCGCCAAACGGCATCGCGACTGTCGCGATGGGCGGCGACGTAATGACCGTCGCCGACGGTACACTATATGTTCTGAGTAGTGTTTCGGGGCCATACTCTGGCTCAGAAAATGTACTGCATGCACTCGATCCTGCGACGGGTGCAGAGCACTGGCGAACTGACCTCGATGTGACCAACTGGGTCGGTATCCTCGGTGTTGCCAACGGCGCGGTCGTACTTGGGTCGAACAACGACGGTATCGGCCCCTGCTGTGACCCAGCACTCGCTGTCGAGACAGCGACCGGAGCAATTCGCTGGCGAGCAGAAGCGGGCTCTGCATCCGGTGGCGCGTTCGACAAGACGAATGCGTATGTTGCCGTCCCTGGTCGGCTATACGCGTTCGGCTTGGACGACGGAAGTGAGAGATGGCGACACGACGGCCTAGAGTTCGAGACCGTCCGTGTTGTTGCCGACAGCGAGCACGTCTACGTCTACACCTCCGAAATCGTCGACCGGACTCCACGGAGTTGGGTGCGAGCCCTATCTCCCGAAGACGGGTCCGTCCGCTGGGAACACAGCGAGTGGTACGTGACGTCGATGCGCCTTGGCGACGCGCTCTATCTCGGTGGCGAACACGTCGCGAAACTCGGCCCCGACGGGACCGAACAGTGGCGCTACGAAGACGGTGGCCTCATTCATGATGCACCACTGACTGACGAAACGCTGTTCGTCTTCCGGTCAGGAACCGTCGTTGCGCTCGCAACGGACGATGGAACTGAACGATGGCGTACCGAGACAGCCGTAGAGTATGCAATCCCCCGGGCCGTTGGTGACGGCGTCGTCGTCCTCAGAGACGACCGGCGTGGTGCACTCTACGGCCATGATGCTGCGAGTGGTGACCACCGCTGGACGCTCACGCTCGGAGAGGACAGAGTGAGAGGCCCAGTCGTCGGTGATGGGGCGGTATTCGCGGTGACGAGGAACGGACGCGTCGTCGCACGAGATCTCTGAGTACAGCATCGATTCACGGCGGCAGCCAACTGTGGTCGGTTGCACAAGAAGGGAAACGTCCTACAGTACATCAGGAGCGTGAGCCGACTTCTGTCCCCGGTGTGAACTCGATCAACTGCGACGTCTCTTGCTTCCTGAGAGCACAGGAAACGATGGTGTCTCAGAGCAGTGTTAACCAACGCAAGTTGCACAATTCCGAGTTTGTTGGTTAACAGGATGGCGAACGCTCAGTGTTTCACTGTTCAGGGCCCTTGTCGGGACGCGTCACGGAGTGAGTCGGAGGCCGTTCGTCGATTCATAGACGTACCCCTTCAGCAACAACTGCTCGAGGAGGTCCTCCGCCTCTGGTCGCTCGAACCCACCGTCAATGAGGAGATCGACAGCTGCGTCGTGTGTAATCGTCCCGTCCTCATCGCTCCTCTGCGTGATCAGTTCCAGCGCAGTTTGCTGTGACGGCGTCAACGGGGTTGATGAGTGCCGCATTGTTTGACTAACTGTCAGCGACCACTGAGAGTGTTTGGGTCGTCAGACAAGTAGGATGATGCAGTACACTGCCTAAGCACGCTCTGGTCGGGTTTTGAAACCCGTGCACCGACAGAGAAGCGATCCCGCGTGCCAATTCCTTTCGGCATCACCTAGTCGGGGGTAGACCACGACTATACACTCATGACCCAGACGTGGATTGCGGACTGTCACGCTTGTGGGGAGAGTGGTGATCCCGTCTGGCGTGAACACCGACAAGCGACTACTGAAGAAGCGACACTGTACTCGACAGATTCGAGTGCCGACAGTCCTGGTGAGACCGTCGTTCTAGTCTGTCTTACTTGTGGAACATCGCGAAGTCGGTGATACCCTGGCCGATACGTCTCCACGCGCAAGCCGGTCGATGAATTCACGACGTTCTTGTTCGCGTTCACTCTCGCCTGCCTCATACGTGGCGGTGACTTGCTGTCGATACGCGTCAACCACCTCATCATCACCAACGAGACGAATACCATCTCGGAGCGCCGCGTACGCAACGTGCGTTGGGAGCGACTCGATATCACTCACGTCGACGAATCCATCTGCAAATTCCTGTAACTCAGCGTCGATACGGTTCCGTCGGCGGAACCGCTCGTCTTCAGACACCTCTTCTGGGAACCGGAGCGCAATATCGACGTCCGATGACTCATCTTCCGTTCCTCGTGCGTGTGACCCGAACAGAATCGCGAAGTTGACATCCGTTTGAGCGAGGTATGCCCCGACGGCTTCAATGTCGAGCGTGTCGATAGCGGAGTCATCTGGGTTGGGCACGGTGCTACTTTACGCTCCAGAGTAATATATTTCCAGTTACACGGTTAGTCCTCATCTTGCCGACGTTCTGTTGCGAAGTGCCGAACCGATAGCTGAATCACTTCCTCATTTTGCAACGGCCAATCGGTGGCCCAACTGAGCCGGACCACCGAGAGTGTTGAGGTTGTACTGACTCAGATCCTCCCCGCAAGAACATCAGCTCGAGCCAGCAACGGTTACCCAAACACTCTTTATCGGTTCGCTGTAAACTGTAATCAGTACAGAAACCCTATGTCACGTACCTCAAAGCAGAATACAGGTGACATCGTCCGTGACTTCCTCTCGGTTGCGGATCTTCTCGAAGAGCCACAGCTAGCTCAGTTGTATGCATATCTCGCTCGCAATGACGAGACATCCGTCAAAGACGTCATGGACGCACTTGACCTCGCACAGGGGACAGCCTACACCTACGTCAACCGGCTTGTTGATGCTGGCGTTGTCGAGGTGACCCGCGATGAGCAACCCCGGCTGTACACTGCTCGCCCGATTAACCTGACCGTGACTGCTGATGGTGACCGTGAGTACACGATTACACCGGCGCTGATTGATGCGGTCGGCCGCCGTGAGACCAACGGCGACATCGACACCTACATCGACCGTCACGGGGTTGCTGGCCTCGCGACGGCACTCTCCTACGCTGTCGCCCGTGAGCGCGGCGAGGTGACGCACCGCCTGATGGCCCGTGATCTCGACATTCCGCCACTCGCAGCCGAGATTGTCCTGCAGGCGCTCCGACCCGTGGTCCTCGAACATTTCGACATCGAGACATCGGGTGCGTCACTCACGGATATCGAAGGCGTTGACGAGGACGTCGACGACGCGTGACTACGATTCATATCGCTGACACCGGCCTGTTCGTGTCGATGGGCCAGCCATCAAACCGTCGGTATCAAGCCGTTCGTCGGTTTGCACGGCGCAACGAGATCACGTTCCGCCTCCCCGAGCGAGTGTACGAGGAGCTGACCCTCAACAGTGCTGCAGAATGGAACTCCGTCTAACCTCGCTCGTCGACGAGCGCATCGAAGACGTGACAACACAAACGGTTGGCTACGATACTCTCTCTCTCTCATTTCTCTGTGGCCCCGACCGCGTAGACCGAGCGGTCGGCCACGCCCGAGGTGACGACGGCGGTGTCGTCTCCGAGCGTGGGTGACGAGAGGCGACCCACGCCCGGCGAGACGTGCCACACCGGACAGCCGGTCTGTGGGTCGAACCCAGTCAGACGTGCCCGCTTTTCAGTCTTCGACCTGAACGACGCGACGACGTGCTTGGCGTCGGCCGCGAGGCCGATGAGTCGTCGGTCAGTCGTGGAGTGTGTCTACAGGGCACTCCCGTCGGTCGCATCCAGCGCCCGGAGCAGGTCGTTGCGGGCCACGAAGACCCGCCCACCTCCGGCGACGACACGCTCGGAACTTCGCCCATCACGCCAGCGGGTCGTCCCGTCGGCTGGATCGAGCGCCACGGTTCCTTCACGCGAGGCAACGACGACACCCGTGTTGCCCCCGGAAGAAAATGCGGCCATGTCCGAGGGAACGGACACCCCCGTCGACCACTGGGCGGCCCCATCAGCCAGATCGAACGCGCGAATCACGTGGTCCTCCGAGGCGGCGACGACGCTCGCGTCGAGCGTAACCGGTCGGGTCGTCAGCGGTGCGCGCTCATCCGGCGCGAACCGCTGTCGCCAGCGAACCGACCCGTCAGCGGCGTCGAGTGCGACGGCACGGTCGAATTCGTCGTCGACCGTCGTGTGCATGGTCGGGTGGTTCGACTCGCCGAAGACCACGAGTCCATCGGCGGCCGTGGCAGGTGCGGTAAGGTCACCTGTCGGGTCGTGTCGCCACCGCTCGGTTCCATCGATTCGAGAGAGAGCCGTCACCCTATCGTATTCTGGGTAATAGAGTGCGTCTTCGCCGACCGCCGGTGCGACGTAGAGCATCCCGTCCACTGCCGTACGCCACTGCTCGGTTCCATCGGTAAGGTCGAACGCGCGCAATGTATCGGGCTTGTCACCGCCAACGTAGACAATCCCGTTGGCGACGACTGGGTCGTAGGTACGACTGTCAGTGGTCGTCCGCCAGCGAGGCGTCCTGCTCTCTGGTTCACGACACGGTGATTCCTCGGGTGTCGCCGTCTGCGTGTTTTCGGCGGTCGATTCTGCTGTCGCGGTCTGTGTCGACGTTTGGTCTGTTGTTGTCGCGCCGTCGACCGACGTCGTCGGTTCGTCGCCTGTCGTCGCCGAACAACCAGCGAAGACAACCGACCCTGCGACACCGAGTTTCTGGAGGACTTCTCGACGGGGTAGACTTCGAGTCACGACAAGAAGAATTGTCGTGGGATAAATCAGTATTTCGTATGACAAATTAAACTCTACCGATCGTCGAGCCCGGCTGGACGAGTGTTTCGTTACGGCACGCCCCGCTCGCCGCTGCCGCCTGCCGGTGAGCAAGCTCACCGACGTCTCGTTCGCTTCGCTCACGAGACCTCCGCGTCGCTCGCGACTGACCATTCCGGGACTGCCTGCCTGCAGTAGCGGGCGGGCTGCCGGGCTAAAGTGGATGTGCCTTCGACGCCAGCGGGTATCCCCGTCGGTTGCGCCCCTTGCGGGTTTTCGCGTTCCAGCGCTTTGTGCCGCCTGCGCTGTCGCGCGCCACACAGCGGCGCGCGTTCTCGGCGACAGTCGCCCTGGACACGGTCCCGCGCATCGGGCCGGACACGAGCGGGCATATCCCGCTGGACGCTTGCTCCGGGCGGGTCGCCGCGCGGTGCTGGTTGGGTGGCCTCCCTGAGGCGCTCTCGCTCGCGCCCCAAGGGGCGCTCACGAAGGCGCGAGCGAGAGCGCGTAGACGGGTCTGTCGGGTGACGTTGTGAGAAGTCCGCGATGTAGTAGCATCGCGGTGTCGGGCGCGTGAACGCCTTCGGAATCAAGGGAGATTCCAATGTCAAGTAACAACGCAACCAGTAATGTAGTTTCGGTCGATGAACAGGCATTCGAGAACCAAAACGAAGCAGCGGTCGACGAGGACGGCTTCGAGGTCGTCGATGAGACGCCGGAATTCAGAGCGACGGTGCAGATGGAAGTACAAGCGAAGGTGGATGCAAACCACCCGGACGGAATTGTCGACACCGACGACGAACGAATCTACGGGGCAACCCTCGAACAAGAAGAGCGCATTCGAGGTCGCGAGGAAGAGCTAGAGCGCATCAGTGCACGAGCGACGTTCGGAACGCAGGACGGTCGGGAGAAGCGGTCGCGAGACGTGGCGGCGAAACGAAATGAGAAGCGACGGACAGCGTTCCAGAAGCGAGCGGCGAGCGTGGATGTGTGGGCAGACCCCGAGCGAGCCGATCCACGTGAAGAACTGACGAAGGAGCAGTTGGGGGCGGTGAACACGCAGGCGATGCGGTTGAGCGAGAAACTCGATGGCTGGTCGCGAGCGGCGATTGGGCGACGGCTCGGTGAGGATGTGGTCGGTGGCAAAGGCATGATGAGCGCGGTCGTCAGTGTGTTCGAGGAGTTGCAGACGGCGCCGGGACAGGTGGTTCCGATTGGGAAGCTCGAGGACGTCAATCGCAAAGAGGTGCGTATCGAAGGACGCGTCGAGACGCTGTGGGAACCCTCGCATCCGAGTATCGCTCAAGTGGGCCTCATTGCCGACGACAGTGGAAAAACCAGAGTGACGGTCTGGAAGGCGTCGAACGCTCCATTGATGGACGAGGGCGAGCAGGTGCGCATCGATGGCGCGGCGCGGAACTGGTACGAAGGGCGCGTTTCACTGGCCGTCACCGGGTGGTCGAGTCTCACCTTCCCCGAGCGCGGTCGGTGGTGGGAATAGCCAGTCATCGGGGCCTTCTTTTTTGCTACGTGCCCGTTCGCCCACTTCCCGCCGCCCCACCCAACCTCCACGTTCCGGGCGGCTCACCAGCCGCCGGGCTTTCGCTATCGTTCGGTGGTGAGTTCGCTCCGTATGGGCGGTTTTGGATTGTTCTCGTTTGTGATAGGTTTCTTCGGTCAATGTCGAATAGAGCGCGCAAGTCGTTCGCGGCAAAGTCCTCGGATAAGCCATTCAGTTCACTCGATATAGTATCAAACTCGGATACATCGCGCTCAAACAGCCTCACCGGAAGTACTCACCGGAAGTACTGGCAGATTCTGTATTGGGCTCTCGTTCGACAAACCAGAGGTAAAACAGAAATTGGCGAAGGGGCTGGAATCCGTTGTAGTCGGGGATCCACATCAACTTCGACGTCGAATCTCACTTACGTTTCAGCCAGCTATCTTTTAGGCTGGCCTAAATTTCGAAGCAGTCATATAGTTTTAGGCAAGCCTAATCTGTATGTCGGAAGATACAGACAACAGCACAGGTCCAACCCGGCGTGAGTACGTAAAGTACGGCGGAGCGGTTCTCGGTGGGGGACTGCTTGCCGGTTGCACTGGTGACAACCAGTCAGACTCAGCACCAGAAGGGACAGCGACGGAGACACAATCGTCGAATAAGACTGCGAATACCGAGACGGCATCCAAGGACACCGGTTATTCAGCCTCGATTGAACCGGTTGGGAAGGTCACGTTCGAGTCAGTCCCCGAACGATGGATCGCCTATGATGGCGGCTACGCTGACATGGGTGTCGCACTCGGCAAGGCCGACGGGATGACGGGTATCGGCGCGTCCGGTCGCTACTACACGTACGTCTACGATGAACTCCCTGGCGTGAGCGTCGACCGCGAGTCACTCGAAGCCAACGATCTGGGAGAGGCTGGCATGGAGAAGGAGATTTTCTACGAACTTGACAACGACGTCCACCTCATGGATCCGCAGATGCTCGTCAACTGGTTCGACTGGAGCGAGAAGGACGTCGACGAAATCGCACAGAACGTCGGTCCCTTCTTCGGAAATCTCATTTTCCGCCGAGAAGACGAGTGGCACGACTACCGGTACTACACGCTCTACGAAGCGTTCGAAAAAGTCGCGCAGGCCTTCGGCGAAAAAGAACGGTACAGTGCGTTCGAAGAATTGCACGACGAGTTCCTCTCGGAGATCCAGACACAACTCCCCCCGGCCGACAGTCGCCCCAACGTGTTGCTCGTCTACGAGGGAAGCGACCAGCCCGAAGAGTTCTCGCCGTACCGACTCAACGACAAGGGAACCAGCAAGAAACAGTGGCGCGACCTCGGCGTTAGTGACGCCCTCGCCGGGACAGGAGTGAAAGGGCTGAGCACTACTGACCGTGGCCGAATCGACTACGAGACGATGCTCGAAGTCGACCCCGACGTCATCATGCTTCGAGCGCACGAACGAAAGTCCGCGACCGAGTTCCAAGAGACGGTTCTCGAGTTCATGCGGAATCACCCCGTCGCAAGCGAGTTGACTGCCGTGCAGAACGGACGCGTCTACCGTGGCGGCCAACTGTTTCAGGGACCGATTCAAAACCTCTTCCAGACTGAACGTGCGGCGAAGCAACTCTACCCAGAGGTCTTCGGCGAGGTAACTGCCGATGAAAAACTGTTCGACCGCCAGCGCGTTGCAGACATCGTCAATGGAGAGGTCTAAGGAATGAGTTCCACGACAATAGAACAGAGACTGGAATCGTTCGACTACGACGTTGTGATCGTCGGCGGCGGCCCAGCCGGCTGTTCGGCAGGTGTCTTCACCGCACGGTACGACCTTGACACAGTCATCTTCGACCGTGGACGCTCGTCGATACAGCGGTGTGCATTCCTTGAGAACTATCTTGGCTTCCCGATTGGAATCGATATCGAGACGTTCTACACGTTGATGCACGACCACGCAAAAGAAGCAGGCTGTGAGTACGTCCCAGGTCTTGTTGAGTCTATCACGCGTACTGACGATGGAGATGGGTTCGTCGTCAAACCGCAGCAGGGGGATGCCGTGACCGCGGCGCACGTTATCGCGGCAACTCGGTACGACGGGGAATATCTTCGGCCCCTCGGTGGTGATGAGATGTTCGAGACTCACGAATACGACGGCGAAGTCCACGAACGCTTCGATCGGTCGTATCCCGAAGACGATGGAACAACACCCATTGACGGCCTCTATATTGCGTCCCCGACCGATGGGACCGACCGTCAGGCAATCATCGCTGCAGGACGCGGTGCGAGCGTGGCGCTAGCAGTAATCGATCGCCTCCGTCACGAACGCGGGTACTTTGAGTCGTTCGCCAGACACCGTGATTGGCGGCGGCGAGAAGCTGAACGGACTGAGGAGTGGTCTGACCGTGACCGTTGGCGCGATTACGCGGAGGCTGAGCGACCCGACGAACACGAGGTTGACGAGGAGGATTGGGTTGAATTGCGGGAAGAAGAGATTGACCGTCGGTTTGAGACGTACCTCTCAGAGGTGGAAATCGACCACCGAACGGAACGCGGACAGATTCGACTTCTTGAACAGATCGATGACGAACTTATCGCCGAGTACGCCGACGGGCTTACTGCAGATTTACAACCCACTGTGGTGAACGACTGACGCAAAAATTTGCCAGATCTGTATTCTGAACACAGCGAATTAAACATTATTTGGCTGTTGTATACCGCCTCTGACGCTATCTAGAGAATTTGATAAGACCGCACGGCTGTTTTTCTGCCCCTGAAGGGTGAGGGGCACATGGAGACGTGCGATTCGTCTGGTGTCCCTCGTGAATACCATGGCAACGAGAGAGATCTACGAGACGACCTTCGACGAAGACGTCCAGCATGAGTCCAGCTCGAACACCTATCCCGAATACAACGGCTACGTGGCGACCAACGCGGTGGAAACAGTCTGTGAAGACTGTGGGCTCGTCATCGCAGACCAGCAGATCGACCACGGCCCCGAGTGGCGTTCGTTCGAAGACGACGACAGCGACCGCGAACGGACAGGGCCCCACTCACGGCGAGCCGTCACGACCGAGGCTTGTCGACCGAAATCGGTCGCAGAACCGATGGGAAAGGACGCACGCTCTTTGGTCGAAACGACGTCAGCTTGCCCGGATGCGGCGTGAGCAGATGCGGGGGCGGTTCCAGTCGAAAGCCGAGCGGAACCTCGCACACGGGCTAGGCGAGGTCCGAAGAGTCACGAGCGCTCTCGGACTCGGAGGCTCAGTTCGCGACCAGGCGTGTCAGCTCTTCCGGAGTACCCAACGCGAGGACCTCTTGCTCGGCCGGTCAATCGAAGCGATAGCCGCCGCCAGCGTCTACGGGGTCTGTCGGTGTCACGGACGACCACTCGCCCGTGATGACCTCGTCGACGTTGCTCGTGTCGACCACTCGGGTGTCACAAACGCGTACAAAACGTTGAACAGAGAGTTGGGACTCCCGACACAGCCTGTCGCCCCACAATCACTGATCCCCAAACTCGCTTCGGAACTCGGTGTCGAGAAACAGGTTCGTCGTCGAGCGCGTACACTCGCTGAGCGTGTGCATGAGACGTCCATTACGAACGGCTATCAGCCGTCTGGGGTTGCTGCAGCCTGTCTCTATCTCGCCAGTCGTGAACACGGTGAGTCACAGACACAGACACAGGTTGCAGCGGCCGCTGGCACGACGCCAACGACGTTGCGAGCACGACATGCAGAACTCACCGAGCTGATTGACGGGGAGGTTCAAGTCGCATCGGCGTAGGGGTTGTTCAGATGCGTCGTTGGAACAGTCGCTCACTCTGCATCCGGCCATTCCGAGAGTGATGGTTGTCCATCCTGCCACCGAATCGCCTCCAAAGCGGTTGGCAACTGCTGAAGTCGTTGATCGAGTGCTGCAAGCGGATGTGCATCGAGAAATGCCGCAGTATGCCTGTCAACATCGGTGTCCTCGTGGTTGAGTTGAATGTGACAAGAGCCCAATTCAGGATGGTCAGCGTCTTGGTGGAACCCGAGCATGAGGTTCCGCGTTGGTTCGATCCAATTGATTTGGTAGTACTCGTGGTCAACACCGATTGGATACCAGAATCGAATCTCTAATCGTGCAGTTTCGACGTCGTAGGAGTGATTCAGGAACGTTGCTGTGTCGATATCAGCGATGACAAAGCGTGGACGACGACGAGATGGACGGTAGCGCACATTCTCACAGCCAGCGTGTTTCGAGAGCCGACTGTGTACTTCTCGAAGCAGGGTACGTTGCGTATAGCGGTCGCGATTCGCAAGGAAGATCATCGTGGTAGAAAAGAGAGGTTAGCTCGTAGCGCGGTCTGCTGCGTCGGTCATCTGTTTGCGAGTGGTTTCAACATCCGAATACAGTTCGAGAGCGTGCTTGATGAGTTGACGGTCTTCTTCGTTCGCACGCCAGAACGCGATGATCTCGCGTCGCTCACGAATCTCAGCGCTAGAGACCTCGCCATCTGCAAGCGACTGTTCGAGCTCTTCCCACGTCTCTACGTTGTAGGTGTCTTGCCATCCCTCGATTTCTTCAGCAATGGCCGCCAACTCACTCTGAAGTTCCTCGCGGGCATTCTCCTCGATGAGGGAGCGGATTTCTTCGAAGAGCAACCGGGTATAGTCTGGCTGATACAGCGTAGTGTCACCAGCTTCAATGCGGCGTAACCGACCTTGCTCAACGAGCTCATTCAGCTCGTTGGAGGTGGTACTCCATGCCGCATCTGCTTGGTCGCTAATCCAATTGGTCGAACGTGGCTCACTGAGCGTTTCGGCGACGGATCGAATCCGCTCACGTGCACTCATTGTCTCTGTCCACGATGCAACACCTTCCCCTGGAGACTCAGTCATCTTAGTCACCTCTTGTCCTAGCGTTCGTGTTTGGTTCTCATATATCTTTGTGTCCTCTCGAATAATCAAGAGCGAGAAGTCGGAGTCGTCTCGAAGTTGAAGTACCATGTCGGATGAAATCGAGACAAGCCGATGACTGACCACTACGCCGACTACGAAGCACTCCGCCCCCTGGGTGAAGGTACCCAAACACCTGACTGCGAACTCGATGCTCGATTCGATACTCAAGATCGAGAAGAGTCTCTCGTAGGCTACCCGGCCGAGAATCACCAGCGAGAGACAACGTGTGCTTCCTGTGGGACGTCGATTCCTCTCGGCCAGCCAAAGTGCCGGTTCTGTCTCACTCACCATCTCGATCCATCGGACGAGCAGCGTCGCTCGGACACCGAGCTGTCACTCCTGCACGTCGTACACCTATTCGTCGAGTCGTCGACGTACTACGGCGCCGTCGCGAAGGGAGCCGCTGCAGCGAGACTGCTTGTGACGAATGAGTCCGATCCCGCCGTCGACGAGTGCCAGCTCATCTACGACTTCGACGAGGAGCCTGCCGCACAGGTGACCGACGAATGGCCGGCGCTTCCTGCTGCAATCCGAACCACCTCGAAAGGCGGTGAGGAGGTGCTTGCAGTCGCTCGTGAGCGGACGACCTGGGGAACACGACGTGCTCAGTGACTGAACACTGAACGTACCTCTACGCCGAGAGTGGAAACACGACGTGCTCAGTGACTGAACACGGAACGTACCTCTACGCCGAGAGTGGAAACACGACGTGCTCAGTGACTGAACACGGAACGTACCTCTACGCCGAGAGTGGAAGCGCCATACAGGATGAAGCGCACCTCTCGACACGCCTCGAGAACGAAGGCGATGACGGCTGGTTGGTGCCAGCAATTGCACTGCAGCACTCTCCCGGGGAGACGCGTTCGGAGTCTCGGGAGCACCGGGTCCCAACGAAGAGGTCGCTGCAGTGTTGGGAGTGTGGCCGAGAGACGACACATCAGTTTTTGGCGTTCGAAGAGAGTCCCGACGACGCGTGGGCTGGACAATCGATCTGGGAGTGCGATCTGTGTGGAACTCCGTGCTTTGGGCCGAATCCAGAGAAAGACGACACGAATGATGAAAAAGTAAGGTGAACACCCACCGAGACGGCCAGTACGGAACCCCTGACAGTCACTGGGCATACTCCGTTGGCTCCGAAGAAAATCCAACATTCTCCTGAGGCCGGCTCAGTGAGCCGGTTCTGCTGCAGGGGCCGTCATCTCCGCAATGCGGAGAATAAGGATGTTGCTCGTATCGTCCTTCCCATCGACAACACCCTCGATGAGCAACTTCGAGAGTGGTGTTGGACCAACCGTCACCGTCTCGCCCTCGTGGAACTCTTGAATGGATCCTTGGACGTGGACTTCGACGCGGCATTTTTCGGGATGGTGGACACTCGAGAGATTGATCTCTTCGATGTTCACACCCGTTACACGCTCACCCTCGTGGACGAGCGGAATGACCGCTGGTTCATCCATCTCCTGAATATCGAGCACCTCGTAGGCTTGTGCTGTTGGCTTGTAGCCACCCTTCGGACCAGGCACGCCTTCGACGAGTTGCAGTGCTTTCAGGCTCTGCATTTGATTCCGGACGGTTCCAGGATTGCGGTCGATCTCCTCAGCGATCGTTTCGCCTTTGATGGGCTGTTCGGACTCGCGATGCAGATTAACGAGTGCGGTGAGTATCGTTTGCTGACTCGGCGTCAGATCAATCGATGACATATCTCGTTATCGTTCTTTCATGGGTAAAACTGTGTTCCAGTGTTTCCCAAACGCCTATATTCACTCATGCCATGACATTGTGTAAGAATAGCATGGATGACTACGCACGCCAACTTCTCTTGTCGGAACTCGACAAGCAGGGCCCAGTGAGCGTGCCCGCGCTGGCAGACACACTTGGGTACCATCCAACTACGATCAGTCGCCATTGCGACGAGCTTCAAGCGGATGGCTACGTCTGCCGTGCGACGTCCAGCGTCTATGAGATAACGGCTGACGGACAGGCATACTTGCAGGAACTCACGACTACGGAGTCGAAGGTCGATCAGAAGGATCCGAACGAATCAATCGAAGGGTGAACCATCACAGAGTCACGTGGGTCAAGGGGCCTGCGATCTCTCGTCATTTTGTCACTGTTTTGTCACTGAGAGCGGGGAGTCATATGCCACACCAGCGGACTCCGTACGGAGTCACACACCCGGGTGCGAACAGCTTTAGCTCGGTGATCGCCTAGGAGTGCTAATGAGCATCACAGCGGCGCTGTCTGCCGCTGAGCAGCAGGCCTATCAGCTCATTCGAGACTCGAAAGAACTCTCACAGAGCGAGTTGTGGAAAGCGCTCGGCGTCAGCAGTCGCACAGGAAGTAGAATCGCACGGTCCTTGGCGGAGAAGGGGCTCATCACTCGCGAGCGGACGGTTCACGAGGGACGGGTTACCTACCAGTTGACACCCGTCGACAGGGAGACAGAGATGGAACCTGTCGACGCGGAAGTCGAAGCACCCCAAGAAGAACTCACACCACG
The DNA here is from genome assembly GCF_059695585.1 of Halogranum roseipondis. NCBI lineage: Archaea > Methanobacteriati > Methanobacteriota > Halobacteria > Halobacteriales > Haloferacaceae > Halogranum > Halogranum roseipondis. Next base: position 171,050 of record NZ_JBUEED010000005.1, on the reverse strand, counting down.
GGAACGGCATGCACTGGCACTCATCGAACAGGCCAACGGGTTCTACCAGAGTGAACTGTGGAAAGCACTCGGTATGAGTAGTCGAACTGGGACACGCATCGCAACGGCGCTGGAAGCTGCTGGAATGATCGAGCGCAATCGCGCCATCTACAATGGACGGACGACGTATCGACTTACGCCGACTCCACAGCAACTCGATTTTGCGTTGCTCATGGCTGGGGACGAAATCTCGCCGTTTATCAGTACGGAGGAGGTCAACCCCTGGAGTGAGGCGTTCACCCACTGGCTACTGGAACTCAGTCGTGAGTCGGCCGTGTGACTCTCTCTGAATCGAGAGTGACACTCCCCACAAGGACTGTCTCCACCCGAACTTCCAATGCATCGCAAGGCGAAAAACACTGTAATGCGGAACAGTCGAACCCCACTCAGTGCGACTGCCGAAGATGCACTCGACGTACTCCGCCCGAAGATCGAGGTCACAGAGACTGGGTTGACTCGCCCAGCAGCACATTCCCATCTCGAGGGCGACGACTTCACCGACTACGACACAAATGAAGCACTCTCGGAATTACTACAGAAAGGCTACCTCTACGAAGTCGACGGCGAGTTGCGATTACCGTAGATTTCTCTTCGTTTCTGCTTTCGCTTGAGTATACGGTGCCTGCCACATCGTCTGTCAGAGGTGTCGCACAGTGAGTTCCTCAAGGAACGCATGACAACACGAGCACACAGGAGCCACTCAAGCACCAACGAGCATCGACTCCCACTCTCAGTCCACCACCGCCTACGGAATCCATCGTGTGGGCGGAGACAGCATCGGGTTAAGACACGTCCAGTCATCACAGGGGTAACGCTTAGGTACGACCGGCAGACTAGCGACACTCATGGTGGGACATGAGACGATGGGGTGGCTGTTCGCACGCCTCTTTACCACTGACGAGACCATTGTCCACGAGTGTCGTCAGTGTGGGGCAACGCTCGACAGCGCCGATGAGTCGTGTTCGGCCTGTGAGTCAACCGACGTCGTGACCTACCGATTCTGAGCGGACTATCACGGAGAGGTTTTTCTGCCCCTGACGGGTGCGGGGCATTCAGAGATGATCGTTCCGGGACCAAACGATGACAACAAAAGACACCATCAGTCAGACACCTCTCAAGAGCAATCACGTATCGCTCTCAACAACACCGGATGTCAAATGAAATACGTCGCACGGCAGGGTGTAGGTCGATGAAACGGCTAGTTGCCCGTTTGTTCGCTACTGAGGAGACTGTTGTCCACGAGTGTCGTTACTGTGGAACGACATTCGACAGCACCGACGACTCGTGTTCAGTTTGTGAGTCAACCGACATCACGACCTACAGATTCTAACTGCTGGGGGGCTTTGGCTGTGAAGAATAGCACATTCAACAAGTGTTGGCCAGTGTCCCAACACACTTTTGCTGTTGGGAACCATCCCAACAGCTAACGGATGGGCCAGGAACTGACACGTCGCTACACGCACGTCGAAGCCGGACTCGTCGAAAACGTCGTCATCCGGCGAACAACCGATACAGATGCCTACCCATCCGGATGGAAGTACACGCTTCACCTGGGAACGCTCGAAGACCTCACGCTCATCCGGTACGATAATGCCCACGAGGATACGAAGGGCCACGAACTCCACACCGCGGCCGGCGATACTGACGTCGAGTTCCCGGGTATGGAAGAACTCCTCGTCGAGTTCTGGGCCAGCGCTGACGAGTATTGGGATGCCACCGGGGGCAACCCACCACGGTCATACTAAATTACAACACCAACTGAAACAATTATGACGACACTCCACATTACCGTCGGCGACCGAGCACAGCTCCGTGAGGACACCCTGCAGTTCGTCCAAGACACAGAGTCCGACGAGGAAACAGAGGATGACCGAGCAGTCCTTCAGTTTGGGTCCTACAACGACCTCGTCGATAGCCTCACCCCACTTCGTCTCGAACTCATTCAAGCAATCGCGACAGAGCAGCCCTCGAGTATGCGGGAGGCAGCCCGACTCGTCGATCGCGACGTCTCCGATGTCCATGCAGACCTGAAACATCTGGAGGTGCTCGACATCCTCGAACTCAAAGAAGGTGGCCCCGGTGGAGCGATTCAACCAGTCGTCCCCTTCGACAAGATCGAGATGCACATCGACTACCCGCTCCTCGACGATGTCGATACAGACAGTACACCCGCTAGCGCCGACTAGCTCACGATTCGGTGAAGTGGAGAGTGGACACGTTCAAGAAGTCAACGGGGCTCATCGAGGTCAAACCTCTTGCAACGCTAAACGCCACGGAGATTTTCTTTGCCCCCTGAAGGGTGCGGGGCACTCGAGACGTGCCTCGTCGACCTATGACGAACGCATTTGCACACCTCGACACAACCCGGAGAGTCGTCAAACGAGCCCAGTATGAGGCATTCGAGTTCGAATGTCTCAATGGCGGTATTCGCGTCAGAAACTGCAGTCACGCCGAGCCAGCAGAGCACGAGTACCACGTCACCGTCGACGGTGGGATTCCGGTAGCTTGTGAGTGTCCAGCTGACGCGAAGTATTCCTCAGCCTGTAAGCACCGTGTGGCGGTTGCGATTCGAACTCCACTCCTCGATGCCGCTGCAACGCAGCCGGTCGCCGACGGCGGAACCGTCGTCAGTGATGGCGACGCTGGGGAGACAGACGAGTGCGACTGTGCAGAGCTTGGCGACGGGTTTCCCTGCTGGGATTGCTATCGAACCGGGAAGCGAACGCTCCCGGAGTAGCACCGGCTCACGGCTCACGAAGCGAGCAGCTATCGGTCTATTTCTCCAATGGTGACAGAAAGTGCGTGCTGAACTTAGAGCGTGAGTTCACCTATGGAAATTCTGCTGGCTCAACTAACCACCGCTGGCGATAAAGTTGTTCGCACGATCTCACGTCTCTCGCTCTTCAACGGCGCGAAACCACTAGGCTGCGTGGTGATTGAGACCTCCACAACCGGTAGGCGGTCGGAACGAGTTCCGCGATAGCTGTCGCTCACACTGGCTCCATCCGGCCACTGAGGAACGCCGGTCCGGCGTTCCTCAGATTCCCGTTTTCAGGCGCTCACCCCCGGTGGGTCGTAGACTTCCTCCCGGTCGAGCATGTGGTAAATCGACACCAGTAGCTTTCGCGCGGTTGCCACGATTGCTTTCTTGGAACTCTTGCGACTCGCCAAGCGGTCGTAGAACCGACGCAAGTACTCGTCGTTGCAGGTGTGAACTGCGACGTACGTACACTGGACGAGGATCCATCGTACCCGTCCGGATCCTCGCTTTGAGATGCCACCCTCGAACCGCGAGTCGCCAGACTCGCGGATCACCGGGTTCAATCCCACGTAACTCACGACTTGTTTATCCTCGTCGAACCGCTCGATCTCGCCAAGTTCAGCGTAGATCGTTAACGCTGAGTAGTAGCTGACACCAGGAATCGTCATCAGCAGCTGGGTCTCCTTCAGAGACCCAGCGCGTTCCTCGATCTCCAGTTCGAGCGACTCGATTTCAGCGGTGAGCGTTTCGATTATCGTCACGTAGGAGTCCAGTAACGAGTCCCACGGTGTCGGGAGCGAGAGTTCCCGCAGGAACTCTCGTCCCTCCACACTCAGCGGTTTCACGTCTTCGGTGATGCCGTGCTCAGAAAGCAACCCGTGAACTTTGTTCGCGTAGCTGGTTCGATTTTCGACCAACTTCTGTCGCCCGCGCACGAGTGCGCGGGCTTTCCGAACCTCATCGGTAGGAACGTAACTCTCGGGGATGGAATTGAGCCGTACCATCCGCGCGAGCTGTTTCGCATCAACGCGGTCGGTTTTCTTGTCTGAGTGAGCGATGAGCTTCAGTTTGCCAGGGTTGGCGACAACCACGTCCAAGTACTCTGAGAGAGTATCATGGACGTGGTAGTAATTGCTGGTTGCTTCAATCGCTGCTGTGGCTCCAGCGTAGCGCTGGGCGAGGTCGTCGAGGTTCGCGTTTTTGACGCGAACCTCTTCGACAAGCTCACCAGCTTGATCGATTACTGCCACTTGCGCGTACCGCTTGTGTAAGTCGATTCCGAGGTACATGGTTTGTTCCTCCGGGACGCCGGTGCGTGAACAGAAATTCACCTATGCGGGCTTTCCCGGATGCCGCTCCGGCGGCATCCGGGCTGTCTCGCCCAAGTCTCGGCTTCCTGCGCACTCGGACCAGTCAGCACGACGTGCTCTCGGGCACGGAACTCAGGTCGGTCTCTTGCGCCCCATACTTTGTTCACGCGCTCTATGGGTAGCAGAATTTCCATCGAGTCAGCACGGCGAGTCTATTTATTTCATCACACTCTACTAAACCAGCTGTTAGAAAGAGAGTGCTTATTGTTCAATGAGCTGTTCTTGCTCTTCGAGCGTTTCTTCGTGGTCTTCAACAGCATCTCCCCGAGCCTTTGTATCTCCACTGAGACGTCCTGATAATTCTTTTAGACGATCTTGTTTCCCATAGAGGACAAGCGTGTCACCCGGTTTCGCCTCCACATCTGGTTGCGGCGCACCAATGTATGAGTTATCCCGGCGGATGCCGAGTATCAACACACCCTCGCTTGGTAAATCCAATTCAGTGATCGTCTTCTCTGCCAGCCAATCGCCCGCGTTGATTTCCACCTCTGCCACACGATACTCGCGTTGCAACCCGAGTAATTGGGCATAGTCTGTGACCTCCAACTCTGTCGTCTTACTAAGCGTCCACTCAATGAGTGGCGTAACGAGGCGGTTGAACCATTGACTCCGTGCGAACAGAATGATTACACCGGCACCACCGAGAATGTACAGTAAGTTCAACAGGTTTTCTCCACCAGTTCGAGTGAATGAAAGGACAAGCGACGAAATTGCACCGAGAAGTCCAATACTGCCGAGTCGAATGAGCGCCTTCACGGTTTTGCGGCGGCCTGCCGTAGTAACAGCCTGTTCAGCCTCTTCGGTGGTATATCCTGCTCCAGAGAATGCTGAGGTGGCTTGGAAGGAGGCCACATCTGGTGAGAGGCCCGTCATCTCCAGCGCAATTGAGCCAATCCGCACAATCAACAATGAGAGCGCGAAGATGACCAGTAGCGACAGTATTGGATATGTGGCAACCATACCGAGATGTAAGTCCCCGTCTCTGTAAACATCACTACCCACACGAACAGTACACGCTCTGAATCCAGCGATTCAATTCTTCACCAGTTGGTGGGATCTGTCGTGACCAACTTGCGCCCTCTCTTCAGCATGCCCACAGAAACCTATCACTGATTGAAGAGTAAACGAGAGCATCGAAACACAAGCGAACTGGAGCGCGCCGGAGAGCGTTTTTCTGCCCCCCAAGGGTGCGGGGCGTCACACATACATCGCGTCCCGAGAACCACAATGCACCAACTCATCTATACGCTCGTTGAAGCACCGAATCGAGACGATGCCTTCGCCAGCGGTAACGCAGCGTTCGACCGACTCGTCGGCGTCGGGCCCGACACCGCCGCTGTCTTCGATTACTACGTCACGTTCGACGACGAGACAACGTCTGTCGCCGGGAAGGCACGATGGGGTGAATTACCCGTCGTGGCATCAGTCGACTCCGACGAGGGAGCAGAACTCCTTGAGCGAGGATGGAACGCAACAACCGAAGAGTTCGAGCGGAATCTCGAACGAGTGCAAACCGCCGTCAACGAATTCTCTACTGAAGAACTCATGCGCGACAAGGAGCTTGCTCGACACGCTTGCTACAACCTCGGGGCGTACCGGGGACCGTCGCTCTTCCTGTACGATGAGTACGGCGGGGCGATTCGCCATCGCGACCAGCTCGATCGTGTCCTCGACTCCGACGAGCAGGTGTGGATCATCCCGGCAGACGTCCACTACTGAGCCAAGAATCACCCGACAGAACAGGCACTATAGTCTTAACCAACAGAGCGCGACTGTCGCCATTTCTGTTGGTTAAGGCGACGACGAACCTGCTGACTCGGTGAGCGCCGAGTGAGTTTTTTCGCCCCCAGAGGGGTGCGGGGGACAGAGACCCCTCGCAGTAAACCGATGACCGACGACAATCCAACAGCGACGAAGTCGAATCGAGAGGAAGCGACCCAGACGGAATATGTCGAGCGCAGCGACGTCGGCGTGTCACTGACGGTGAAACTGAAGCGTGGAACGGCGACGAGAGACCAGGACGAGCTGACGGCCAAGGTCAAGGCACGAACGCTTGCGGAGGCCCGCGAAGACATGGACACGCTGCGAGTGTATCTGCACGACCTCGCTGAGGACGCTCGGCAGATTCAACCCGACGACGAGGCAGAATAGAGCGCTCGGAGAGGTGGTTTTTCGCGCCTCCAGAATGGCTGGAGGCGAAACTCAATGAGCAACGACTCAGCTGAATCAACGACATCGACCGGCCTCACACCCGAGCAGCGTCTCGAAGCACCAACCACCAACCTTATCGACGCGGGTATTGCGACCATCCACGACATGGCGACGCTTCGGGCCTGTGTCGCCTACGAGAACGCGAATCAACAGCGCGTGCGGATTCTCCGACGGCTCGAACACCGAGCACAGGAGATTCGGACACAGAAGGAATAACTCAGTTCGAGTCTGAAAGCCAATCGTGCCGTAGCTCGTTGAGAGCGATCAGCACGTAGAGCACTCCGACGAGACGTGTTCCTTGGTACACCCATGGCTTCCAATTGCAGTTGCTTGCGTCGGTGTACGCAAGCGGTGTTGCACAGCCCACAAAGACATGTGGAGAACTCACGGCGAGAATTCCGATAAGACCGAGGAGTTTCTTGAATCTCGAATACGAGGTGTCACTGCTCCGCACAAGCAGTAACAAGGCGAGTCCTTCAACCCGCGCACCAGTGGTAACCCAGGACCGCAACTCGCACTCGTCTGGGTCTTCGAGGGCGACCTGCTCGGCAGTCGCAATGAACGCTTCTGGTGCCACAAGTTCGACAATGCCAATCGTCGTGAATATCTTGCGGAGCATGGCTACAGATTAAGCGTTCACCCACATAACACGTCGTCTGTTTGCCAACCCATCAGAAATCAGCGTGGTGACCACCGATTACAGTGGGGTTTCCTGAGGGGTTTTTCGAGCCTCAGATGGCTGGAGGCTTGATTCAAATGAGCAACCGACCAGACATCTCGGTGCATCGGCAGACAGCTTTTGGTGACGACGGCCAGCTCGAAGTGACCGAAACGAGTGTCGAAACCTCACTCGAAGATTTCGGCGCAGAGGTCGACCATCGCGACCGCGAGTCACGATGTGATCAACTAGCGGCGAGCGAGTTCGGCGTCGACGACCGCCCGGAAGTGACCCGTTCATCCGAGGGTGATCAAGCGACTTTGTTCGTGGATACTGACGAGAATCAACAGACGCTTGCCGGCAACGAGGCGGCCGCTCGCTGCTTGTTTGAGGAGTAACCAACAGAGTGGGGCCGATTCCGGTCTTATGGGTAACTCACCCCGCGACGGTGTTTATTCCGCCCCTGAGAGCTGCGGGGGCGGCGGTGCCTCGCAGGTGACTCCCTGTGTCCATTCACGACTTCTTCGGCGTAACCAGCGACAGCGCGACAAACACCTACGCTGACGCTCGACAGGCCGACTATCGATACGAGCCGTATCGGTGTTTCCTCCGACGAGAACGAATCTCATTGTGAGACCCGAATCATTACCGCTGGATCCCTTCTCCGTCGGTTGCAACTGGGCGTTGTGTCCGGGTCAATTGCGCTTCGAACGAGGCTGCCGACGCGTTGTCGTCACCAGCAAGCGCGCGCTGCTTTTCGACCTCCGCGTGAACGGCGTCCGTTATTCGCGGATGCACTCCAAGCGGGTCAGCATACTCGATGCCACCGCGTGCGAGTTCAAGTTCGTCGGGAATTCGGCTCTCGGTTGCTTCGGATCGTGTCAGAAAGAGCGGGACAGCTACCGACTGATTCTTGCTAGTATTGTACCGCACACATTCGACTGTGGGGTTCTGGAGGAGATAGCAGGTCAGCACCTCTCCGTATCCCGATTGTTCTCGAAGTCGGGCTGCGTGATAGTCGGTCGTTTGCCGGTGGTACGGTTTCGAGCTACTCCCAAATCCAACGAGGATGAGAGAGACGTCGTCAGATGCCGGAATCAGATTTGCTCCTTTCTCTTCTATCACCTCGGTGACGGCCGGACTCTGACCGAGTGGTTCGCAGTAGTGGACGTCCCCAGAGACATAGGAGAGCGCGGCGGGGACGCCGTCGATCGTGTCGTGGCTATGTGCAGCGCACATCGGGACTGCATACACTGTATCCGCAGAAATCCGCTCGAACTTTTCTTTGAGCTCACGGATCGGTTCTCTCTCGTACGTCGCTATCTCGACGTCATCGACGACGGAACGCCGGCTGAGACGGCCGGCGTGTGCTTCGAGCACTTCGGGGGCGTTTCTCGTATTACGGCCGATGAGCAGGATTGATTCGGTTGTCATGGATCATCCACGAACACAATCTTATTTGTGTTAACCCAATTTGGGTTGTCTTATCGGTTGGGACGGACTGGCAAATAAGTTTTGGTGAGCCAGATTTCATTCAGCGAGAGAGCGGTGGTAGTGACACCTAGTGGACACTCAGTAGCCCATAGATGGCATTAACAGCGATGAAAAACGAAGATTCAGAAGGAGACTGGATCGGTCTAAGCTAGTTGGATCGAACAGCTAATATCGAAAGATCGGAGAACGGTGACGTTTCGTCATCTGATTCGTTCGTGAGTGCTTGGAGTCTTCCTAGCGTCGTCGTCGTCACTTCTTCATCGTCGTGTGTCAGCCGTTCCAATACGAGAGCCTCGAGCGAGGGGGATGCACCCGCATCGAGTAACTCGACGGCGATGTCTTCCGGCATCCAGTCATAGGGACGCGGGAGCACGAGCAGGTGTCGGTCACCGACAGCGTCGCGAAGTCGACGGAGCCCAGGTGTGACATCTCCGCTCTTGTGGAGTGTCACGAAGACCGTCTCCTCCATCGGTGTTCGTGCCCTGCTGGCGGCCATCTGCAGGGACGAGATTCCAGGAATGACTCGAACGGGCCGTTCGACGGCGGCCTGAACTTTTCCGACGAACTGATAGCCCGAGTGGTTCGGATCACCCATCAGGACGGCCGTTCCGGACTCCCCGTCGGCAACGCGGTCAGCGAACGTCGCAAGCGTCTCGGCCTCATCACGATACCCGCACGTGAGTAGATCGGCGTTCGTCTTCTCGCCGATGAACTCGACAACAGTCTCGAAACCCACGACGACATCGGCATCGTGGATTGCGCGCTCGCCGCGGGGAGTCAGATACTCCAGATTCCCCGGACCGATACCGACTGCGTACACCGGGTTCTCCGCAGATACGGACTCGAGTTCAGGGACCGATGCCGCCAGTGCCGCTGGATCGGAGCCGGAGTCTAGGTCGTACGTGTCGCTCACGGGAGGTCGACCTCTCCACTCCGGACGTCGCTCGCCACGTGGACGAGTTCGTTCGTTAGGCCGGCTGCCAACCCGCTTCCGCCGCGACGGCCGACGTTCGTGATTGCAGGGATGCCGTACGAGTCCGCGACCTCGCGCAGCCGTGTCCGACTCTCCGCAGCTTTGACGAAGCCGACCGGAGTGGCAACTACGACGGCCGGGCACGTACCGTCTTCGATACAGTCAGCGAGGGCGAGTGCTGCGGTCGGGGCGTTTCCGATAACGGCGATGGCGCCGTCGTAAACCCCCTGTTTGTCGAGTTCGAGTACAGACGCAGCCGTCCGCGTCATGCCAGTCCGTTTCGCGAGTTCGGCACCGTTCCCGATAGCCTTCTGAACAGGGCAGTCGTGACCGCGACCAGTGATACCGGCCTTGACCATTGTGATGTCGGTAACGATAGGACGCTCGTCGAGGGCCGCCCGTGCGCCGGCGACGACCGGTTCGTCCTCAGTCTCACCGGTGAACCGCACGAGGTGCTGGAACTCGGGGTCGCCCGTGGCATGGACACTCTTCTGTCGGATGCGGTCGGCCAACGTCTCGTCCGAAACGAGTTCGCGCACGCGATCCATGCTCGTCTCGGCGATCTCCATCGCGTTCTCAGTAGTCGCACCGAGATCAGCGTACTCCGCGAAGTCACTCGCGTTCCCGGCCTCGCTACCGCCGTCCGTTCGGCTGTCGTCAGTTGTCAACGCTCGTCACCTCCGGTCGATACGAACCATACTTATGCAATTCATCGTCATCCACCAAGACCTCAAAGTCGAGATCGAATAGCCGAACTACGGCGTCGAGAGTAGACCTATCGCCTGCTCTGTGAATACACGTTGTCGGTGCCGCAAGGATCTGACCGACGATGGCGTCGGCCATCCCTTCGACGATATCGCGCTGAGCATCACTGAGCACACCGCGTGCGTTGAGTTTGTCGAGAGCTTCCTCGACTTCGCCTCGTTTGATGCGCTCCGCGTCTTCGTATATCGCAGTGGCAACGTCCTCGGCGTGCTGGCACCTGGACTGTGCTAGCAGAGGGGTAGCGCCGCTACTGACGGTCCAATCGATTTCTTCGACGGCGTCAGTCGTCATCGCTGGACACCTCCGTTGCGTTCGGGCTCCCGGTACGCGCTTCGATGTCACCGTCCACTCGAAGATTGATGTCCCGGAGCTGGTCGGCAGTCTCGTCGTCGGCGTCCCACAGACCGCGGTCGATCGCCTCGAGGAGCGTGTCACTGATACTCTCCAGGGCCCACGGGTTCACGTCGCGCATCCACTCCTGTCGATCCTCGTCAAACGCGTACTTCTCGGCGACGTCGCCCCAGAGCGCGTCACTGACGACGTCGGTGGTCGCGTCCCAGCCGAGGACGACGTCCACGGTGGTCGACAAGTCACCGGCACCCTTGTAGTCGTGTTCCTCCATACTGTCGAGCCAGTCGGGATTGAGCACGCGGGCGCGCATCGCTTTGCGGACCTTCTCCTCGTTGGTGTACACCGAGACGTTGTCGGGGTCGCTAGAGTCGCCGACGTAGGAAGCTGGCTCCTCGCCAGCGATTTCTGAAACGGCAGTGATGAACCCGCCGTGGAACGCGTACCAGTCGGAGCTGTCGAACTCGTCCTGTTCGGCAGTGTCCTCGATCTTGACCGTGGCGTCGACGCTTCCGAGGCGTCGCTCGAAGGACTCGTGCGCCTCCGTGACGCGTCCCCGCTTCCCGAGTGCGTATCCGCCCCACTGGACGTACACGTCGGCGAGGTCGGATCGGTCGTCCCAGTTCCCCTCGTCGACTGCTTTGTTCGTGCCCGCACCGTACCCTCCGGGTCGAGTCGTGAACACCCGCTGTCTGGCGGCCTTTTCGGAATCGTCGACACCCTGCTCGTCGAGCCGCTCGACTTCCTCTTCGACGTGCTTTTTGACGTAGTTCATCTCGTGTGGCTCGTCGAGGTCGACAACCGCGTCGACGGCGTCGTGAACGACGCCTGCGGCCTGCGGGAAGGCGTCGCGGAACAGCCCCGAAACGCGAGTGGTGACGTCGATACGGGGGCGGTCGAGTTCGTCCAGGGGAATGGGAGTGACGCCGTCGATACGTCCGGCGTCGGTCCATTCGGGTTCGACGCCCATCAGCGCAAGCACCTGGGCGATAGTCTCACCCCGAGTTCGAACGGTCGGCGTTCCCCATGCGACGACGCCGATCTCCTCGGGATACGCGCCTTCCGCTTCGTGATGACGCGCTGCGATACCGTCGGCTATCTCTCGGCCGACGCGCCATGCGCTCTTGGCCGGCACTTTCCGTGGGTCTAGCGTGTAGAAGTTCCGTGCTGTCGGCAGCAGGTCAACCCCGCCCCGCGTCGGCGCACCGCTTCCGCCAGGCGGGACGTAGTCGCCGGCCAGGGCGTCTACCGTTCTCGGGATTTCGTCCTCCGAACCTCGGACGCGAGGAGCAACCTCTTCACAGATGAACGCCAGCGCGCCCCGAAGGTCGTTGTGTGCACCGGCTTTCGCCCGTGCGTCCCCGAGCGGATCGATATCCACCACGAGAAGGTTCATGTTAACCTCATCCTCCGGCCCCGCCTCTTCCTCCGAAGCCGGAATGTCGAAGTCGTGGTCGGCCAGCGTCTCCACGAGCTCAAGACTCGTCTCGTACACTTCGTCGGCAGCCTCCGAGAGTGTCATGCCCAGTTCGCCGTCGTACGCCCCCGGTTCGCCGAGCATCTGCTGGTAGTCGACGCCGAGCACGCCGGCCACACTCTCCCGGAGACTGGGCCCGCCTGGGTTCTCTAGGCGCGTGAGTGCGACGAGGTACTCGACGAGACGGTCTGCCTCTGGGGGCTCGCTCATCGTGTGGAGCCCCATCCGAATCTGCGTCGTCTTCACGTCCGTGAGGTACCCGTGGATGCGTTCGACGAGTTCATCAACGGCGACCTCGTCACCGTCGACTCTCCCCTCTGCGAGCGTCGTTCCGGCTTCCTCTGGACCGCGAACGTCGACGCGCTCGTCGACATCGCCTGCGATGCCGAGTTCGACCGCAAGGTCGAGTTCATCGACCTTCTCCCGGAGGAGCCGTTCGAGGTGTTCGCCGTCGTCGGTGCGGGCGTCTTCCATCCCGGCTTCGCGATACTGGTCGGCGAGTTCCTCGAGTTCGGCCAGTTCGTCATACGTTCCGGCGTTGCGCATCACCGGCGTCAGGTAGTCGACGATGGCTGCGTACGAGCGCCGTTTCGCCTGGGTCCCCTCGCCCGGATTGTTGATGATGTACGGGTATACATTCGGGATATCGTCGACGAGCTGGTCCGGAGCGCTCTCCCCGTTTAGTCCGACCGTCTTGCCGGGAAGCCATTCCAGACTCCCGTGCGTACCGAGGTGAACGACGGCGTCAGCCTCGAACGTGTTTCGGAGCCAGCCGTAGAACGCCACGTAGTCGTGGGGGGGCTGGAGATCGGAGTCGTGATAGACCTTCGATGGGTCCATCCCGAACCCACGCGGTGGTTGGACGGTGACGAGGACGTTCCCGAACTCGACGCCAGGGATAGCGAACGGACGGTCCGGTACTCCGCCCCACTCGTCCACGATGTTCGACTGGAAGCGTTCGTCCGTGGCCGCGAACCACTCGCGATACTGCTCCGTGGGGACGACGTCGACGCTGAGGTCACGCACGTCCGCTGGGGCAACCCATCGATCGTCGAGCGTCAGCTGCGCGGTCAACTGATCTATCAAGGCCTGACCGTTCGTTGGTGTCCGTCCGCCGAGATCGTAGCCGCGCTCGCGAAGTTCCTGGAGAAGATTGACGGTACTCTCAGGGCTGTCGAGTCCGAAGGCAGTGCCGATGCCGTCGTCGCTCGGCGGGTAGTTGTGTAGGACGACCGCGACGTTCTTCTCTTCGTTCGAAGTATGTCGAAGAGTCGCCCAGTTGACCGCGAGCCGCGCGGCGTGGTCCACCCGGTCGTCGATGGGGAAGTGCTGTTTCGGCGCGCTTCCGATGCCCGCCTCGTCGTCGGTCCGTTCCTTGCCGCTAATCGGGTGAGTGATAACGTTGCCGTCGAACTCCGGGAGTGCGACCGACAGCGCGAGTTCGAAGCCCATGACGCCCGTGTCGTTCTTCTCGTACCGTGAGCGAGACCGCATCGTCGTCACGGTCTGGATGACGGGCACGCCGAGTCGATCGAGGAAGACGTCCTCCGCGCCATCCCCCTCGTCATCGGCCGCTCGCCCTCGCTCGTCCATCGACAGCGAGAACATGAACGACGAGAGCACGGCGTCGACGATAGGATCTCCCTCGTCCAGAAGCCACTCCTCCGTTACGCGCTCAGCGTCCCACTGTTCGTCGCTGTCCGTCGCGGGATTACAGAAAATTGGGAGTGCATCCGCACCCTGGTTCTCGACGGCGCGTACCTGACCGTCGACGTACCGCGTGTTCTCGTGGGTCCAATGAGATTCGTAGAACCAGATGGCGACAGTCGGTGTGTCGGGGTCAAGCGTACCTATCAGTTCCTCGTTCGATGCCCCCGGATGGTCCGGATGGTAGACTCCCTCCGTTGGAAGCGTCACCGGTTCGTCGTAGTCACACTCGACGGTCCCGTACTCGTCGACGAGGAACCGAACGCAGTTCGCGACGTTGCTGGTCCCACCTTTCTCCAGATATTCGTAGACTCGATCGCGATCCTCCGCAGGGGCAGACGTGTCTTCAAGTGCGTAGGCGTCACCGGTCGATTTGACGACCAGCGGGACGCCAGCCTCCTCCAGACGACTGACAGCGTGGTCGTATCCTGGCATACTCTCCTCGGCACCGTGCAGCCAGAATATCGCCGCCGCCGCATCTTCGAGCTCGTCGAGGAACGCGTCGACGTCTGTCTGATCGTCGAAATCGCTCTCCGATCGAACGACCAGGTCGACGTCAGTTCGCGCTGCGGCCTGCTGGATGGCTCCGAGTTCGTTTTCGGTCGCTGTGTATAGGCCGATTGTTGGCATAACGTTGTTAAACCTCTGTTGCTCTAATACAAGTATGGTTGATTGCGGCGGAGGCAAAAAAGCTTCGCACGGCCGGGGGACGTCGCTGTCTTTCTCGGAGATCGTCGGTCAGGAAGAACTCAAGAGAGCTTTACTGGCCATCACAACGAATGATGACCTGGATGGCCTTCTCATACAGGGCGAGAAAGGAACGGCAAAGTCCACGGCGGTGCGGGCGCTAACTGACCTCCTTCCGAGACAGGCCGTCGTCGAGAACTGTCCGTACGGCTGCCCGCCGAACGTGCCCGAATATCAGTGCGAGGACTGTCGTGAACGGACCGACCCACTGACGGCCGAACGGTCGGTTCCACTCGTTACGCTCCCGCTGGGGGCGACCCGCGAGCGAGTCGTCGGGACGCTCTCCGTGGCAGATGCTCTCGACGGCGACTACGAATTCGACCCCGGACTGCTCGCCCGGGCGAACCGCGGTATCCTCTATGTTGACGAGGTAAATCTCCTCGACGATCACCTCGTCGACGTGTTACTTGATGCGGCGGCGAGCGGTGTCAACAGAATCGAACGTGATGGTATGAGTGTCTCACACCCTGCTAGGTTCACGCTCGTGGGGACGATGAATCCCGAAGAGGGAGATCTCAGACCGCAACTTCGCGACCGTTTCGCGCTCCAAGCGACGGTCACTGCCTGTCAAGACGTGGACCAACGGGTCAGTATCATCGACCGAGCGATCGGACGAACAGATGGGGACGGAACGGAGCAATCGACCAACAAACGCGTAGAGAACGATGACTTCCGAGACCGGCTGTGGCAAGCCCGCAAACGGCTCTCCGAAGTCGATCTTTCAACCCAGTTCGCCCGGGACATCGCAGAACTATGTCGGGACTCGGGTGTTGACGGACACCGCGGCGACATCGCGACAGCACGCGCCGCCAGGACGTTCGCCGCTCTCGACGGGCGCTCGAAGGTCATCGAACCCGACGTGCAGCGTGCGGCAGAACTCGCGCTCCCTCACCGGCTTCAATCACGGCCGTTCGAAGACGCGCCCGATCCGAGTGAACTCATCGACGACCACTTCGATGGTGAGGGTAACGACGGCGGGCAGGAGGACCGAAACGACCGCCCCAACGAGGAACCCTCCGACGCCGACGAAGATCCTTCGGACGAAGCGGACGACACCGGAGACGCCGAGGAGACGGACGCGTCGGACTTGACCGATCCCGGATCGTCCGAAAGAAACGGCAAGTGCGATGAGACCGAGTCCGGCACGTCGTCCCCGGAACGGAGTGACGAGGTAGGGACCGGCGATGTCGAAACAGAGGCGACGGACGAGAACAACAAGGCGAACGAAAACGACGACGTGACGGAAGGGACACCGATTGTCCCTGGAGAGTCACATGCTGACATCGGGGCGGGACGCGCTCCCGAACTGACCGCACCCGAAGCCGTCGAGAGCGGGAGAGCAGGTAGCGGCTCCCGGTCACAGACGCAGCCACACGTAGACACCGAGGGAGCACGGGTACGGAGTCAGCAAGCGGATTCGAACCGGCGCATCGACGCCGCGGCGTCGGTTCGAGCGGCATCTGCTCGCGGCGCTTCGTCCGTCGAGTCGCGTGACCTACGTCAATCTGTCCGGCAGAGCGAGTCCTCCGCGCTGGTGGTGTTCGTCGTGGACGCGAGTGCGTCGATGTTACCGGCGATGCGTGCGGCGAAGGGAACCGTTCTCGAACTCCTGAAGGATGCGTACCAGAAGCGCGACGAAGTCGCGTTCGTCGCATTCGCCGGCGAGGAAGCAAACGTACTCCTTCCGCCGACAAACAGCGTCACCCTCGCCGCTCGACATCTCAAGGACCTGCCGATCGGCGACCGAACGCCACTCCCGTCAGGTCTCCGAGCGGCTAGCGACGTGCTCGGCCGGGCCGAACCGAGCGCCAGCGTCGTTGTGCTGGTCACTGATGGGCGGGCGAACGTTGCGAAAGAGAGCCCAATCCGTGAGACGCGTGAAGCCGCTAGACGGTTGAGCGAGTTCGACCCCCACGTGGTCGTCGTCGACGCGAGTGAGGGTGACCGATCCGGTGTAACGGGCCTGGTCGCCGACGAAACGGACGGTGAACGGGTCCCTCTCTCCGCATTGTCAGCCGAACGAATCGAGGCGGCCGTTGATGCCGCACACGAAAGTTAGGTTTGGCTCATCCGGAAGTTTTACAACTTTACTTGTTGTTGTGCAAGTGTGGTTTAGAATGGCGACTGCCAACAACACCGTTTACGGTCGGATCGAACAGGCTCGCATGGAACTAACGCCGACGCAGCTGGCCGTCGGGCTCGCTTTCGTCGCAGCACTCGGATTCGCCCTCCTGTTCGTTCAGGAGCCGATGCTGCACGATTCGATGCATAATTTCCGGCACGCGGCGGGGATTACCTGCCACTGACTATGCTCACTACGTATCTAACACAGGGAGTGAAGGCTGGCGTGATTGCCGGGGTAGTTTTCGGCTTGCTCATGGCACTCGTCGCTAATCCGCTCGTCGTCTTCGCCGACGAACTCGGGCATGGTGACCACGCTGTCGGTGAACACCACGAAGGGGCTAGTGAGCATCACGAAGAGACCG
Organism: Halogranum roseipondis; assembly: GCF_059695585.1. Taxonomy (NCBI): domain Archaea; kingdom Methanobacteriati; phylum Methanobacteriota; class Halobacteria; order Halobacteriales; family Haloferacaceae; genus Halogranum; species Halogranum roseipondis. The sequence goes on along the minus strand of NZ_JBUEED010000005.1, from coordinate 154,014 downwards.
GCGAGCATCACGATAGCGCCATCTCGATGGCAGTTACGAACGGGGTAAGTGTCGTCTCCGGTGTTCTCTGGGGCGTACTTCTGGGAGGAGTGGTCTTCGGCATCGTCTACTACCTTCTCGAACCCGCGATCCCGGGAACCGGTGGGACGAAGAGCTATCTCTTGGCCGCTGCTGGCTTCATCACTGTCTCCGGGTCGCCGTGGCTCGTGCTTCCGCCACAGCCACCGGGGGTCGAACAAGCGCTCCCCACTGATACTCGTCTCATCCTCTATGGAGGGATGATGGTTGCCGGTGCGCTCGTCTGCCTGCTGGCGGGGTTCGCGTACAGTCGACTCCGGGACGTGCGCGGACGGCTTACAGCCGCCGTCTTCGCGACGCTTCCCTTCGGCCTGCTCGCGATTCCGGCCGTTTTTTCGCCGGTAAACTCCGTAGAGAGCTCACTCCCTTCCGAACTGGCGACCGGACTAGTAGGGATGATTGTATTCGGCCAAGCGTTGCTCTGGCTCTTACTCGCGTGGAGCCACGCCCAACTCCGTCGACGCTCGATGGACGAGCAGGCCGCCGAGGCGGCGAGAGCACTCTCTGACTCGACAGTAACCGCAGACTGATGAAACACCGTACCGAAGACGTTCAGGAGAACGGGTTCTCGGACCACGTACTGGTCTGTACGAACGACCGGGACTCGGAGTATGCCTGCTGTGCGGAGGCACACGGTCGAGACGTGTACGAGACGGTGAAATCGTGGCTGCGTGAACGGGACATCTTCTGGTCGCGCGTCCACGTCGCAGAGACAAGCTGTCTCGGACTGTGTAGCGCCGAGGGAACGGCGATTGTGATTCATCCACGCAATCGATGGTATTCGGATGTGAGCCCAGCAGAGGTTCCGAAACTACTCGAAGATGAGTTCGGCGTCGACGGCTCACGGCTGGGGGTCAAGATAGATGATGAGCACGAGAGCGCCGACGAAAAGACGGTCGAACCCTGACCTACGCCTCGCGACCTTTCTCCGTATTTTATGGTCAAGGTCGAGAATCATAATCAATGAAATTTCTACACTTTCGATAGGGGTCGTTGCTCCCTCTACCCGAGATTTATAACTCAGTAGTATCACTGAATAATACGTGGCACGAACCCAGCTTCAGCACGCCAAGTCCGGAAAGATAACCGCTGCCATGCGACGTGTGGCAGAACGAGAGAATCGAAAGCCAGAGGTCGTCCGTGAACAGGTTGCGGATGGCCAGGCAGTGATCCCGAACAACTACGCTCACGAGTCTCTCGACCCGATGATCATCGGAAAAGAGTTCTCCACGAAGGTCAACGCTAACATCGGGAACAGCGACACGACCAGCACCCTTCAGGGGGAGCTTCAGAAGCTCCACACAGCAGTCCACTACGGCGCCGACACGGTGATGGATCTCTCGACGGGCGACGACCTCGACGAGATTCGTGAAGCCAACGTCGAACATTCACCCGTTCCCATCGGAACGGTTCCGATTTACGAGGCCATCAAGCGGGCCGAAAGTCCTGCCGAGATCACGCACGAACTCCTTCTCGACATCATCGAAAAGCAGGCCGAACAGGGGGTCGACTACATGACCATCCACGCGGGCGTGCTCATGGAGCACCTGCCGCTGACAGACGGTCGCAAAACGGGTATCGTCTCGCGGGGAGGGTCTATCTTGGCCCAATGGATCGAAGAAAACGGGATGCAGAATCCACTGTACACGAAATTTGAGGAGATCTGTGAACTCTTCGCTGAGCACGACGTGACGTTCTCACTTGGCGACGGCCTCCGCCCTGGCTGTCTGGCCGACGCCAGCGATGAAGCGCAGTTCGCCGAACTCGAGACACTCGGTGAACTCACGCGGACCGCATGGGAGCACGGTGTGCAGGTGATGGTCGAAGGACCTGGTCACGTTCCGATGGACGAAATCGAGGACAACGTCGAGCGGCAACAGGAAGTCTGTGACGGCGCACCGTTCTACGTGCTCGGACCACTTGTGACGGACGTTGCGCCAGGATACGACCACGTCACCAGCGCAATCGGCGCGACGGAAGCCGCTCGTGCGGGTGCAGCGATGCTCTGTTACGTTACGCCCAAAGAGCACCTCGGTCTGCCGGACAAAGACGACGTTCGTGACGGCCTTGCGGCATATCGAATCGCGGCGCACGCGGCGGACGTCGCGACTGGCCTCCCCGGCGCGCGGGACTGGGACGATGCGCTCTCTGAGGCGCGGTACGAGTTCGACTGGCGCCGGCAGTTCGAACTCGCTCTCGACCCGGAACGAGCACAAACATCTCACGACCAGACGTTGCCGGGTGACAACTACAAGGACGCACGGTTCTGCTCGATGTGTGGCGTCGAGTTCTGTTCGATGCGTATCGACCAAGACGCCCGTAACGCGGGTGGCGAGATGTCTGCAATCGACGACGAAACGGACTTGTCCGTCTCGGTCGCTGCCGACGTGAACCTCCCACCGGTAGGAACACACGACACCAGTCGCGTTCCCGAAAAAATCGAGATTGATGGGGTCACGTTTACACCGGAGTCACACGCGGACGACTGATTCCGGTCGCCGGGCCGTGGAGCAACCGGTTTGGCGGCCCGGGCCGCTACGCTATCTGGTGTCCCCGATCAGCGACTCCGAGAGGAGTTCCGCCGTACCACTGACAACGGCCGTTGGGTCCGTCAGGTCCAGTGGTGGGAGCGTCTCGACCGGCACGTCAAGCATTCGTTCGAGCATGGCTGGATTCGTCCGTTCGGCAACGGTGGCCTCCTCGTACTCGTTGAGAACGACACCGCGGACGGGGATTCCGCGCTCGTGAAGCGCATCGACGGTCAGCGTCGTGTGGTTCAGGGTCCCCAACCCCGACCGGGCGACAACCACGGCGGGGAGCTCGAGGTCGGCCACGAGGTCGATTACCTCCCGTCCCTCGGCTAGTGGCACACGGAGTCCACCGACGCCCTCGAGGACGCCACACGCCGCGTCGGCCAGCGCCCGTTCACAGTCCGTCAGTAGCGTTCCGTAGGAGAGGGTGCGGTCTGCTTTTTCGGCAGCAACTTCGGGAGCCAGCGGCTCCTCCAGCCGGCGGAGACAGGTCGCGGCGGCGGCCGTCCCACAGACTTCGGCGACGAACCCCGCGTCGTCGTCCGGGGGGAAGCCGGTCTGGCAGGGTTTGACGGCGCGAGCGACGACACCGGCCTCGCGGAGATTTCCGACCAGTCCTGCGGTGACGATGGTCTTGCCGACGCCCGTGTCCGTCCCAACGACCGCGAAATCCTCGATCATAGCAGATCGAGAGTACGGCCGGCATCGCGAAAGGCCGCCAGACAGCGGTCAATCTCCTCGTCCGTGTGCGTCGCCATCGGTGCCACCCGGATACGGCTGGTTCCCTCGGGGACCGTCGGCGGTCGAATCCCCGGCGCGATGATGTTCCGCTCGCGGAGCCGCTCGGCGAGTGTCATTGTGGTCTCCCGCTCGCCGACGACAACGGGCAGGATCTGAGTCTCGCCCCACACCTCGTAGCCCAGTTCCTCGAGTCCGTCGCGCAGTCGCTCGACGTTCGCCCAGAGCCGCGCCGGCCGGTCGCCATCGCGAGCGATCTGGAACGCTTTGTGGGCAGCCGCCGCGGCCGGCGGCGTGAGACCCGTGGAGAAGATGAATGAGCGGGCGGTGTTAAGCAGATGCTCGATCAACATCTCACTGCCAGCGACGTACCCGCCCTGGCTCGCGAGCGCCTTCGAAAGCGTCCCCATCTGCACGTGGACGCGGTTGGCGAGCCCCTCGCGCTGGACGATACCGCCGCCTGCCTCGTATAGGCCGGTCGCGTGCGCCTCGTCAACCATCAGCCACGCGCCGTACTCTTCGGCGGCGGCACAGAGCTCCTCGAGGGGAGCCACGTCACCATCCATGCTAAATACGGAGTCAGTGACGACCAGCCACGATTCGTCCCCGGTCGTCTCGTGGGCGCGTCGGTCGAGCATTGCACGAAGATCGTCGGGGTCGCAGTGGTCGTACACCCGCGTCTCCGCGTCGGCGAGGCGACAGCCGTCGATGATGCTTGCGTGGTTCAGTTCGTCGGAGAAGATGAGGTCCGGAGCCAGTGCCGAGAGCACCCCGAGGTTCGTCGCGTACCCCGACGAGAACACGAGCGCGCGCGCCGTCTCCTTCGTCTCGGCGATATCGCGTTCGAGGGCGCGATGTGTTCGTGTGTCACCGGTCACGAGCCGACTCGCACCGGCACCGGACCCGGTCTGGCGAGACGCATCGGCTGCCGCCGCCTGTACGCGCTCGTCGGCTGCGAGGCCGAGGTAGTCGTTCGCGGCGAACACCAGTTGCTCCCGGCTGTCGAAGTCGGGTACTCCCCCCTTCGGATCGGGAGCCACGCGAGTGCGCGCGGCGACCCGTTCGGCCGGAGTGAGGTTCCGCCTGAGCCCCCGTCGCTCCCGCGCGGCGAGCCGGGCCGCGAGGTCGAACCCATGTCCTCGGCTCCGGCCCGCGTCGGCATCCGAACCAAGGTCCGGTTCGCGGCGCATCTAGAACCCCGGCATTAGCTCGGCGGGACCGAACACCCCGTACTCGCCGGCGCGATTACGGCGGAGGGCCGCTTTCATGTAGCCCAGGGCCGGCCCGTTGACGTTGGCCTCCATGCTCGTATCGTCGCCGAGCTGGAAGGTGTTCGTCGCTGTCTCCCCATCGAACGTCCGACCCGTGACACGCACGGTCGTCGTCGTGGGCTTCTCGTCGGCGGTCACGTCAAGGATACCGCCGACCGTTACGTCCGCGGCGTCGCAGATGCCAGCGCGCTCTAGGAGTACGTCGTCGGCGTGCTCCATGTCCTGGAACTCGATGACGCCGTCGTGCTCGTCGATGACCGCCGCGATCTCCTCGTCGCTCATCTTACGGGCGTCCTCGATATCGTACCCCGGCAGATGGGCGATGTCCTCGCGGACGGTGCCGCGGTTGTCCTCGTAACCGGATTTGAGTCCGACACCCCACCAGATATCAACCGCCTCGACCTCAACGAACGACTGGGCCGCGATGGCCGCTGCGCCGGTGAGCAAGCCGGGCGTGGCACCGGCACCGCAGACAAACGTGATCCCTCGCTCTCGGAAGGTATCCGCGCGCTCGTCGAGCATCCCGATGACTCGGGAGCGTTTGAGCACGTCGACGAGGACACCGGAGTAGTCTGCGTCCGCGAAGCGGTCGGCCACCCGCGGGATGAAGTCGTGCTCGAAGTTCGGGAGCGCGATGAGCACCGCGTCGATCCGGTCGCTCTCCGCGATGACGTCGTCGATCGGCGTTTCCGTGGCGGTCGCCTGTGCGGATGCGACGACTCCCGCGTCCTGGCCGGTCTGCTTGACGCCACTACCCCGGGTGGACGCCGACCCGCCGTCCGTGGTTACGTCGCGCCCCTCGGGGTCGCTCGCGATGTTCCCTTCCGTCGCCGCGAGCAGCTCTTCCACGTCGAGGCCGTCGTGGTCGATGGCGACTCCGTGACGGTCACACGCTGCGACGGGCGTCAGCCCCGCCTTCTCCGTCGAGACCTCGAGCATTCGTCGACCGATACCGCCGGTACCGAGCACTGCGAAGTTGCTTTCGTGCATGTTACTCCTCTAGTTCCGCGTTGCTTACCGCCGATCCTGCTGCCGTTTTTATCGTCCTGCGTTCCCGTATCGCCCGCGCCTTGACGGCCTCCGTATCGAACTCGTGGACGGCCATGTTCGGCTCCATCCCGGCCCGCTCCATCACCTCGATGTCGTCACCGGGGGACTGCCCCGACGTGGTGAGGTAGTCGCCGGTCAGGATGCCGTCGGCTCCCGCCTCGAACGGCAGGTGCTGTTCGTCCGTCCCGAGGTTGACCTCGCGGCCGCCCGTGAGCCGCACCCGCGCGTGGGGGTGGAGCAACCGATAGACTGCGATGGTTCTGATGATCTCGTCGGTGGAGATTGCGGCGTCTTCACCGAGTCGGTCGCCCAGCGACGTCCCCTCGATCGGGTTGAGGACGTTCACCGGGAGCGAGGAGACACCGATCTCCTGCAGGGCGATAGCGGCGTCCACGCGGTCCGTCGGCGTCTCACCCATGCCGAGGATAACGCCGGCACAGAGGTCCATCCCGGCCGCTTTGGCAATCTCCAGGGTCTCGACACGGTCCTCGAAGGAGTGAGTCCCAACAATCTCCGGGAAGAACCGAGGGGAGGTCTCGATGTTGTGATTGTAGTGGTTAATCCCCTCGTTGGCGAGGATCTGGGCTTCTGTCTCCGTGAGGATGCCGAGCGATGCATCCACCTCGACGTCGGTCTCGTCGCGAACGAGGCGGATAGCCCGGAGCACCTCCTGCCACTCGTCGGGTCGTCGTTCTTTGGAGACGCCTTTCTCGGCGACGACGATGCCGAAGCGCTGGGCACCGTCGCGCTCGGCCCGTTTCGCCGCTTCGAGTATCTCTTCGGGGTTGAGAAACCCGTACGTCTCGATGCCGGCGTCGAAGTGGACGGACTGGGCACAGAAGCCACAGTCCTCCGCACAGTTGCCCGCTTTCGCGTTCACGATTGAGCAGGCGTCGACCGTGTCGTCACCGAACTGCGCGCGGACGTAGTCGGCGGCGGCCGCGAGCTCCCCGACCGGCTGTGCGATGAGGGCTAGCCCGTCACGGCGATCCAATCGCTCGCCTGCCAGTACCCGCTCGACGGCGTCGGCTATCGTCGTGTTGTCGGTCTCGTAAACCACGAGTTTGTTGTTGGTTGACGGCATTAAAAAAGTTCGGTCGCTCACAGGAACTCGGCGACGTTCCTCGATGAGATGCCAATCGGGACGATCCCCCAACCGATATACAAACACCTATTCAGTATCTCAAGTATGGTTGAATTTGGAGCGGACGAACGGGAAGCCGTTTACAGTGCCATCTACGCACGCCGAGATATCAGGCGGTTCCGCGACGAGCGCGTCTCCGAGGCGGTACTAAAGCGGGTTCTGGGCGCAGCACACCACGCACCGAGCGTCGGGTTCTCCCAGCCGTGGGACTTCATCGTTATCCAGGACGACGCGACGAAAGTCTCAGTCGCGGAGATCGCCGAACGGGCGACCGCCGCCGCCCGAGAGGGGTATCGGGAACCCCGACGCTCGGAGTTCGGCGAGCTAAAACTGGAGGGAATCACCGACGCACCGGTGAACGTCTGTGTCACCTGCGACCCGACCCGCGACGCACCGCACGTCCTCGGGCGGAACACGATGCAGGAGATGGACGTCTACTCCACGTGTCTCGCGGTACAGAACCTCTGGCTGGCCGCTCGCGCGGAGGGAGTCGGTGTCGGGTGGGTCTCCTTCCTCTACCCCCACGAACTTCGGGACGTCCTGAACATTCCGCACCACGTTCGACCCGTTGCCTATCTCTGCGTCGGCTACCCCGAGAACGGCTTCCCCGACGAACCGGTGCTCCAACGGGAGGGCTGGCGCGACCGCATCGCCCGAGACGAGTTGGTTCACGACGGTCGGTGGGACCCCGTCAAGACACCGAAGGCTGACTCGCGGCCGGAATCCACCTCCAATGGCTAACTGTCACGGAGGCGTTCCAAGGTGTAGCCGGTAGGTCCCCCGTTCCGTCCCCTCATCGTGGTAGACGACGGGCTCCTCCACGGTGACGAACGCATCGCCATTGAGCGCGACCGCCGTAACGACGCCGTCGGTTTCGAGGCTCGTCTCGGGGCCGGTCGCCGCGTCGAACAGGCGGAGCCCGTGGACGTCGGCCTCGCACGTCCGGAAGTGTTGGGCCCCGGGTACGGCCACGCGGTCACCTCCGACACCGAGTTCACTCGCGAAGCCACCGACCGAGGCCGTCCAGACGCACTCACCGTCCGACGTGTACCCGAGGGCAGTGTGTTCGTGGGGGTGTAGCGACGCCGTCTCGCGACCCTCCGTCGAATACGTGTTCCCCGTGACGAAGACCACACCGTGCTCTGCCGCGTGCACATGGTTTGGATAGGCGTACAATGTTTCATCGTCGACCGCCGTTGGTGTCCCAAGGTCGACACACCACTGTTCGGCACCCCCGTCGTGGAGGCGGTAGCCACAGTAGTCGCCGTGGCTAGCAACCACGACGCCGTCTTTGACGAGCGAGACGTCACCGACACGTCGCTGGCCGTCGGTACCGGGATCCCACTCGTATCGCACGGAACCCGTTTCAGCATCGAGGACGATCAACCCATGCTGGTGGGTGTCTGGACAGCGATTGTACGCAACGGCTAGGCGGCGGTCTTCGACATCGAGACTGATCGGAGATGCATCGGTATCGTACGTCCAGACGACATCGCCCGCCTCGTCGAACGCGTAGACGACACTAGTGAACGATCGACGGTCACCGTCGCGCTCGTAGCGCCGAGACGCGACGTACAACCGATCTCCATCTGTCTCGATATCTGCGACGAAGGGAAGGAAGAACCGAGACGATTTCTGTGGTGCCCCGAGGTCCGTGGCTGTGGCGTACTGCCATCGAAGTTCGCCGGTTTCCTGGTCGTAGAATCGGATCGTTCCCCCAGGGCTGCGCTCGCCGACCGCGACACCGTCGCCGAATGGCTCCGCTGCTACGACAGATGTCATCTCAGTTTCCGTTCCGCCGCGCCATCGTTCGTCAAGGGTCGTTCGGTCGTGAGCGACCACGTCTCCGGTGGCCGTTCCAGTGACCACCAGCTCCTCGAGCAACGTGACTGCCGACCGTTTGCCCGCGTGCCGAGACCGAGCGGGCGGTACGTCACCGAGTCCGACCGCTCGCTGTTGCAGGGCGTTACTCATCGACGGGAAAGGTCTCGTGGAGAACGTCGTGTGCCTCACCCAACCCGCTAAGGACGCTCTCGCCTTGGTCGGTCAGTCGATGGACGGCGCGCTCCGCGTCGCGGACGGCCACCAGTCGGCCACGCATGTAGCCGTACTCCGGGTCGTCTGAATCGGTGGCGGCGATTTCCTCTTCGAGATCGACGAGCGCCGCGTCGAGGTGGCGCTCGATCTCCGAAAACGTCTCCGCGTTTGCCAGGGCCTCGATCGGCCCATCCAGATGACCCTCAAGTTCGGTCTCCGCGTGTTCGCGTGCGCTCCGGTCGTCAGTCCCGAGCACGTTCATCAGTCCGAGTCGTAGGGCTTCGATTTCGTAGCAGCTCATGATTGTGGTTACAGTGTTTGATCGACGAGGTCCGAGACGATACGGTCCCGATCGAGGTGGGACGAAACGATTCGCGCCGCGTCGGTCTGGTCGACATCCCCGTACCAGACACCGTCGGGATAGACGGCGACCATGGGGCCGTCGCCACAGCGGCCGAGACACGACGAACGCGTGATTCGGGCGTCACAGGCGTCAGAGTCACGGGCCTCCTGTCGCAACTGTTCCAGAACGGCCGGTGAACCGTCGGCGGCACAGGTCTGGTTCGTACAGACCGCGACGTGTTTCTTCGGTGCGTCGTGCGCGTGGGGCTGGGCGTCCACGTCGTCACGATCTGCGTGGGATTCCTGGTGTGTCAGCGCCCGAAGCATCGCTCTTGCGCCGCCGACGTCCTCCTCGTACCCGTCGAGTTCTACCTTGTATTTGCAGGTGTCGCAGGACATATCCACGCTGTCCGTCCGGGCTTCCTGCCAGCGATCTCCGAGCACGTCCAAGAGCCGAGTGTCGGTCCCGAGCGGGTCGCCGGCCCCAGCGTCTACGTACGGATATTCGTCATCGAACTCGGCGGCACCGTCGCGGATACGTCCGGTAAGTACGCCGTCCCCGAGCATGTACGGGAGTACCACTACGGCGTCCGGACGGGTTTTCGCCACCGTGTGGAGCGTCTCCTCGAGGCGCGGCTCGGTAACACCGATGAACGACGTTTCGACACGATCGAAAGAGCTCCCCTCGTACAGTAACCGGGCGAGTTTGTGTGCGTCACTGTTCGCGTCCGGATCGCTGGAGCCACGGGCACAGAGGACGACCGCGACGTCCGCTTCGTCACGGTCGATACCCAGCTCCGCTTCCACAGCCGCGGCCCGATCGTCAAGGAGATCCACGAGTGCGGGATGTACCCCAAGATGTGCACCGTTATGGATTGTGATCTCAGGGTGTTCCGAGCGGGCGTTCTGGACTGCCAGTGGTACGTCGTTTTTGACGTGACTGGCTGCGAAGAGCGACAACTGGACGACGGTGATTCGCGAAACACTCGAGGCGAGGCCCGCGATGGCGTCGGGAATCGACGGTTTCGCGAGTTCGAGGAACCCCGCGTCGACCGGGACTCCGAGTCGTCCTTCCAGGTCGGCGGCGAGCGTGCGAACCTGTTCGTTCGACTTCTCGCGACGAGATCCGTGACCGACCAGCAGCACCGCTTCGTCGTCGAGCCCGATCGAGGTCGCTTTCGCGTTCGTGGTCATTGGGAGAGTTCGCCCACCTCGCTACCCGTTGCACGTTCGACGCTCCGGCGGAGTTTCTGCCGTCGCTCCGTCGAGTACAGTCCCGACCCGTCGCTGTCGGCGTACACCCATCGTGCAAACGCCGCCGTGTCCGCATCGTCGCCCAGACCGAACCAGTAGCCACCCGAGGACGTCTCGGAGAGGTCGTCGGCCGGAACGTGGGGATCAGCGGCGGCGAGAAGCGACTGAACCGTCCGAAGCAGGGCCTCATCGTCGTGGACGAACGAGACACCGACCGACCCCGAGGATTCACGGAAACAGACAGTGCCACAGGCCTCGAGTAATCCACGAACGAGCTGTGGACGGTGCTCTGAGAACGTGTCGAACCGATATCCACCCGGCTGTCCGTCGATAGGAAGACCAAGCGCGGCACTTGCACGGTCGGCCAGCATCCCAAATACCTGTAACTTGTACTCGTCTTCGAACCGGACGATCGAGGCGTCGTGCGACGACTCGCGGGCAGCGATTCGGTGGTCGTGGTCCGTTCGACCGGCGCCAGCGATCGCCGCAAGCGCGTTGGCCGACGTCTCATCTGCCGTCCGAACGGTCACACAGTCCTGGGTCAGTTCGCCATCACCGGCTACGCGTCCCCAGAAGTACGCCGTGGCCGGTGTCGAGGTGAGCAGATCCTCGACCGGGTCAGGCGTCGTGGATTGTCGGTTCGCGTCACTCATCATCTTCCTCCGTCAGTACCTCAATCGCGTCGATCGGGCAGGCGCGGGCCGCCTGTTCGGCTGCCGTCAGCCGATCGTCGGTGAACGTCACGAGCTGTTCTCCGTTCACGTCGCGTTCCTGATGACTACCGTCGTCGCCCTCGTCGATGGTCGCCAACCCGTCCGAGGCCTCGACGAAGCGGTCGTCTCGGACGAGACAAGCGAACACGCCATCACAGGCGTCACGGTCGAGCCGCACCTGATACTCAGTAGTCATACTTGGACTCGTACCCCCGCGGCGTCACCATCCGACCGTCCCAGACGTACGTCTCCTCGTTTCCGACGAGGATCGTCGTCGTCATGTCGATGAGGTCCGTCTCGCCGAGGTTCTCGAGCTCGCCGAGTTCGACGATCTCAACCTCCTCGTCGTCGCGTCCCGCACCGTGGACGACACCAACGGGCGTGTCTGGTGCACGATGCTCCATGAGAATCTCACAGCACTTCTGGAAGTTCTCCCGCCGCTTGCGGCTCCAGGGGTTGTAGATCGCGATAGTGAACCCCTCCTTGGCGGCCGCGTAGAGGCGCGACTCGATAGTCGGCATCGATGTCAGGTGGTCCGATAGGGAGATACTGACTGTGTCGTTCACGAGGGGTGCGCCCAACCGCGCGCCACAGGACTGGGCAGCGGGGACGCCTGGGACGACCTCGAAGTCGACCATACTCGCGGTCGCGCCCTTCGACTCGAGAATCTCCAGCGCCAGACCGGCCAGCGCGTACACATTCGGATCGCCGCTCCCGATGATGGCGACGTCGTTGCCGGCGAGCGCGCGGTCAATCGCTTCCTCCGTGCGAGACACCTCACCACACATCGGCGTGTCGTACAGTTCCTCTGCCGCCTCCGTGATCTCCTCTGGCAGGAGTTCGACGTACGTGGTGTACCCAACGATATGCTCCGAGTCGAGCAGCGCCCCGCGGGCACGCTGGGTCATACCCTCCGGCTGTCCGGGACCCAAGCCAACTGCGATGAGTCGTCCGGGGTCTGCCTCGAAGTCATCGACGGTCGAACCGACCTTCTCGTCGGTCGTCGACTTTTTCGAGCTACCGCACCCGGAACTGGACGACGACGTGGACCCGCCACACACCGACGTGCTCTCATCATCGTCTGTCGCCGTTCCGGCTGTGCTCGTGACGCCACCGTCGGCCTCGGCGTCCGGGGTCGAAGCTCCGCATTTCGAACCGGGCTCGGTGTCAGTCGCAGTTTCGGCCGTGTTCGAAGCGTCGCTCGCACCACAGCTGGTTTCGGTGTCTGTGCTCGTCTCAGTGGTGTCGTCAGTGCTCATTGTCAGAAGTCGTCAACGTCACGCCCGCCGCGCGGGGTGACGAGGTATTTGCCGTAGTCGTTCTCCCAGACTGTCGTTTCGTGATTACCGATCAGAATGGACGTTCCCATCCCGCCGACCTCGTCATCGTGGTCGTTCGCCTCGCCAAGGCTGGTGATGGTGTGTGTCTCATCGTCCAGATTTCGACCTGCGTCGCCGCGGCTGGCGTCGTTAAAGATGCCGACCGGTACGTCGTCGGCTCGCTCCTCGCGAACCACGTCGATGGCGCGTTGATAATCCCGCCAGCAGTTGTAGAGGACGATGACGAAGCCGCTGATTGCCGCGGCTCGCAGCTTCTCTTCGATCTCGTCCCACCCGCGCCACTTGTCGGACAGCGAGACCGTACAGAAGTCGTTCGACAGCGGTGCGCCGAGGTTCGCCGCGCCACCGAGCGCCGCCGTCACACCGGGAACCACTTCGATGGGAACGTCGTACGCCTCGTCCGCCTCGGCCATCGTGTACAGGAGGTCACTCTTGCCGTAGACGTTCGGATCGCCGCCAGAAACGTGGGCGACATCTTCGCCCGCCCGGACGCGCTGGAACGCCTCACGGGCCAGTTCGACCTGCTTCCCCATCGTCGAGCGGATGAGGGTCTGGCGGGTACCCCCTGGCCGTTCGAAGACAGTACCGGATTCGTCTCCCGCCGCCGTCCCCCCGTCAGATGCTGCTTCCACCTCGGCGTTTTCTGGGGGGAGCGTTCCGTCGCGACGGAGGAACTCCTGATAGAGGTTCGACGCGACGACGCAATCGGCGGTGGTGATGACGTCCTTGGCCCGCTGTGTCATCGCGTGAGGCAGTCCAGGGCCGATGCCAACGACGAAGAGGGTCCCCCTCGCGTCGGCGGCGGCATCTCTGCCATCCATGTTACCGCCCCACCGCGACGGTCACAGCGTCGTCGAACCGCTCTTTCTTCCGGGTGAGGTCGTGCTCGCGGCCGCCGGCAATAGCCGACGCTTCAGCGATACCCGGCCAGCCGATGAGTTCCTTCGACCGCGAGGGTGAGGGCCCCTCGAACTCCTCCAGCGTTTCCTTCTCGAAGAGGACGACCCCCGCACCGATCGCCTGGGCTGCCTCGTAAAGTCCTTCTTCACCCTCCTTACGGGTGCCAGTCGCGACGAACTCTACATCCGAGAACTCCAGACCCAGGTCGTCAAGGACAGCCGCCCAGGCATCGAGTACCTGCGCTTTCTTCACCCCCGAGACGGTGCCGGTCCCGAGGACGACGCCGGCCTCGCCGTTACGCTTGAGAACGGTCACGTCGTCGCCGACGAGGACCGCTCGGGGGCCGTCGAGACGGGCCACCGGACCGAGTTCATCGTTCAAAACGGCGAGGTTCGTCGCGACCGTCGAATCGCCGTTGACGACGTGGGTGTCCAGCGCCTTCGCCTTACTCTCGACGCCCTGCTTGCCCGCAGCCTCGCTTGCGGTCGTCATCGCCGGGACTGCGCCCAGTTGTGAGAGATCGTGGGCGACCTGATTCGCACCGTGGTGGCCACCCGTGATCGGGATTGCCCACGTGAGCTCCTCGTCGACGACGACGATAGCGGGATCGTCCCACTTGTCATCAAGGAGCGGTGCGGTCTTTCGCATCGCGATACCCGAGGCCATCAGCCCGACGAAGCAATCGTACTCGCCCCAGTGTTCCGCGAACACGTCGCCATGGTACTCGATGATGTCCACGCGCTCGTAGTCGTCGCCGATTCCCGCCTCGATCTCGCGAGCGGTGTCGAGTTTTCGTTCGAAGCTGATGATCGCGATTTCCTCGGCCACCTCGCCATCCGAGTCCGGCGTCGCACAGTGGCCGCCCGATTCGCCTGATTCTGGTTCGTTGGTGTCGGTACTCATGAGTCAGTCGTCTGCTTCGCTCTCAGTGGAACTGCGGTTCGCCCAGTCTCCGTACAGATAGGAGCGCTCGTATCCCGCTTTTCGCGCCGCGTCGCCGATGATAACAAGCGCGGACGCACGGTAGCCGGCTGCCTCCAGACGCTCGCCGATCGTTCCGATGGTCCCCTCGATGATCTCCTCGTCCGGCCACGAGGCGTGGTAGACGACGGTAACCGGTGTCTCCGGATCATGACCGTCTTCGAGGAGGCGATCCATCGTCTCGCCGACTGCGTGGGTGCCAAGGTAGATGCAAGTCGTCACATCGCCCATCTCGACGAACTCGCCGATGTGATCGTCCTTGGGGTCGAGCGTCTTCCCCTGAGGACGAGTGAACGCGACGTGGTTGGCCACGCCGTTCAGCGTGAGCTGGGTCCGGAGCGTCGCACTGGCTGCGAACGCCGAGGTCACGCCCGGAACGATATAGGCCGGAACTCCCTCATGTTCCAGTGCGTCCATCTGCTCCAGCGCTGCTCCGTAGATTGCCGGGTCGCCGCTGTGGAGACGGACAACCGTCTGCCCCGCCTCGTAGGCGTCCCGCATCAGCGGTACCAACTCCTCCAAGTCTTTACCGATGCTCGACACCTGCTCGGCGTCCGCGCAGTATTCGTCAAGGAGTTCGCTGTTGACCAGCGATCCGGCGTGGACGACGAGATCTGCCGCCTCGACCAGCTCTTTACCGGTGACAGTGAGGAGCCCTGGGTCGCCGGGACCAGCACCGATGAACGGGATACCCTCCTGCCTCTCGCCAGCAGTTCGCTTCTCGATCCGAGGATCCCGCTCCGCCGCTCGGGTGGCCGCCTCCGCGTCGATAGCGTCTTGGGGATCGGTCATCGCGGCTGGACCTCCGAGACTTCGTCGCCGCAGGCTTCACCTTCGGCTCGCTCCATCGACACGGTATCACTCCAAAATTCATCCCTGGACCAGGGCTCTGAGGTAGGCTGCGCCCCCCCATCGGTCTTCACCCTCGCTCCGGTACCAGAGTCGCTCTCCGATTCGATCTCTTCGAAGGCCGCAGTCGCCGGCTCCGAATCGAGATCGCGTTTCTCCGCGTAAGCCAGCGTATAGTAGTCGCGTTCGTTCAGCGTTCCGGGATCATCCGTTACGACCGTCTTGCCCTGCTCCATGTACAGTCGGCGGCCGTACACCACGTCATAGCCCGCCTCGACGAGCTGTTCGTGGGTCGTCGGGACATCGGTGACCTTGAACAGAATCATCCGATCTGGTCCGGTAGGTGCTGCACCACGAGCGGCCTCGTGAAGTACGAGACTCGCCCCGGAAGAAATCTCGACGCCAAGAGCCGTGGTAAAGGCCGTTACGGCGCTCACTCCGGGAACGACCTCGATATCGACATCAGCATGAAACGCGGAGAGCGTCCGCCGCAAGTGCCCGAACGTCGAATAGACGTTCGGATCGCCGAGTGTGACGAACGCCACAGTTCCGTCGCGAGCACGGGGTGCGATCTCTTCAGCGGCCTCGCGCCACGCTCGCCGGAGTTCGTCCTCGTCGCGAGTCATCGGAAAGTCGACGTCACCGATTCGGTCTTTGGGGACGTGTTCGGTCGCAACCGACCGAGAGAGGCGTCCCGGCGAGTAGACGACGTCCGCCGCTTCGAGAACGCGACGTCCGCGTAGGGTTACAAGGTCGGCGTCGCCGGGGCCGAGTCCGATACCGTAGAGTGTCATCGCGGCCCCCCGTCTGCCGCGGCCGCACCGGTCCCACCCATCAGCATGTACACCGGGTTGTCGGAATTGAAACTCGTCGCGCCGGCGAGTTCGTACCCGTGACTCACCTGGAACTGGACGACCTCTTCTAGGAGGTCCCGCTCACGGAACGCCTCGGTGGCGGCTCCAGCGACTTCGAGCCGCGACACGTTCATGATGATACGGTCAACCTCGGTTTCGACTGCGTGGTCGAGGACTGCCTCGTAGTTCCGACTGCCGCCGATGAACAGGACGTCTGCGTTTCCGGGTAATCCTTCGGGGGCCTCGGCTTCCCGAAGGTCAACATCCACAGTCACGTCATTGGCAGCGAGATTTTTTCTGGTGGTTTCGATCCGTTCTGCTTTTCGTTCGAGTGCAGTGACCCGACCCGCGCGCCGCGCCGCCTCGATCGTGACGGCGCCGGTACACGAACCGACCTCTGCGAAGTGATCGTTCGGCCCGAGGTCGAGTTTGCTGAGAAGGACGGCCCTGACCTCTGGTTTCGTCGGGCCGGCCTTCGCATCATGTGGGAGCGATACGTGTGCCATCGCCGAATACAACTATCGTAGGGCGTAAAACAATTTTGGTTGTTTTAGAGAAAGTTAGATTGAGTTACTCGGCGTAGAGGATGTACGAACTCAACCTCAGGCGTTCTAAGGCAAAATTACTTTAGTTCTCAGTCCGGAGAAGAAATAATGCCGAAGAATGCGGCCGACCCTGAAGAATTCGGTGTTCTCCAAAGCAAACGGAACGCCACCCGGTATCAGATTCTGGTCCAGATCGCAGAACGACAGCCCGCTGTAAACCAACAGGAGATAGCCGATGCCATAGGGGTCACTGCCCAAGCTGTAAGCGATTACCTCCAAGACTTGGTTGAACATGGATACGTCAACAAACACGGTCGTGGCCGATACGAAGTAACCAAGGAGGGAGTCGACTGGTTGATTTCACAAACCGACGAGTTGCGTCATTTCGTTCAACACGTTTTTGAAGACGTCATCGGACAGGTTGAGATCGAGACTGCAATCGCGACGACGGAAGTCAACGAAGGAGAGACCGTTTCACTGACAATGCAGGACGGTGTTCTGCGCGCGATGTCTGGAGGGATTGGGAGCGCAACTGCAGTTGCAGTAACGAACGCGGAGGCAGGCCAGGATGTCGGAATTACTAATTTCGACGGGGTCGTGGATTACGACTTGGGTTTGGTGACAATCGTCTCAATTCCACAGGTTCAAAACAGCGGAAGTTCGGCGGTAGATCCGAATAGAATCATCGAGATGGCCGAAAAGCACGACTTAATAGCGGTTAGCGGAGTCGAAGCTATCGCCGTCGCGGAGGCAGCAGAACTCCAGCCTGACATCCGTTTCGGAAGCACATCTGCTGTCCAAGAAGCAGCCGCGAAGGGACTCGACGTACTACTACTATCTTCGACAGATCTGATTTCGGCCCACACCGACAAACTTCGGGATCAGAATCTCAGCTATGAGGTCGTGGATGTCACAGATACGTAGCGTTTCGGACAATCAGCAGAGCTAGCTCAATGATATGAAAGCCAGCGCGCGCGCCCACCCAATCCAAGGACTGATCAAGTATCACGGCCTGATGAATCGAGCCCTGAATATCCCGTACCACGATTCGATTTCAGTCTGTACCGCGCCCTCGGAAACACGGACGACCGTAGCCTTCGGGTACGAGGCCGACACATGTCGCATCAACGGGTCCCCAATCGACGATGAGGGATACGAACGGGTGACAACCGTACTGGATAGCGTCAGAGAGCGTTCTGGTACCGATAGCCACGCTCGAGTCGTCTCCGAGAACACCTTCGAATCGAACATCGGTCTTGGTGCGTCGGCCTCCGCGTTCGCTGCCCTCGCCCTCGCAGCCACGGATGCAGTCGGTCTCGATCTTTCGCGCGAGGAACTCTCGAGACTGGCTCGGCGTGGATCCACATCTGCTGCTCGGAGCGTAACTGGGGGATTTTCACATCTGTGTACGAGCGAACACGCGGAGGACTGCGTCGCCGAACGGATACCTGATACGTTCGAGGAGGACATCCGAATCATTGTTGGAGTCGTGCCGGAATACAAGCGAACTTCTCGTGCTCATTTGGAGACACCACGGTCACATCTCTTTCGCGGTCGGCTTGCACACATCCATAGCAAATTGACCGAGATGCGTGATGCAATTCAGAGCGGAGATTTCGAATCGACGTTCGAGCTTGCAGAGCGTGATTCACTCAACCTCCTCGCCGTGACGATGACCGGACCCGACGGGTGGGTTTACTGGCAGCCGGAGACGCTTGAGCTACTCCAGTTAGCTCGCCGATTCCGAGAGACTGGTATTCCCGTCTATTTCTCGTCTGATACTGGAGCGACAGCGTACCTAAACACAACCGCTGAATACGCTGATCAAGTTTCAGACGCAGTCGAGGAGTTGGAAGTAGAATCTCGGACGTGGCATGTCGGTAACGGGGTGGAGAGTATTGACCAACATCTCTTCTGACTGAGAACATTTCCGCCTACGGTTCTACTGAATCCGGGGGGGGGGTGGTTTGGTGGGGGGATGCAAGGCGAATATCCTATGCATTGAGATGACCAGTCTCAACTACGGTGCATCTCGATACGATGTGGCTCGACTGAGATCGGATGCTCATTTGAATCCACAGCACGAATCCTATACCTGTGGGTACTGTCGTCAGCTACTCCCGTGGTTACGCAGATATCTTAGCACACGAGTTCTCAGATCCAGTGGATTGGCGAGGCCGTCGCGTCCACATCCTCGGAGGTAGTCCACCCAAGCAACTCACCGTCATCGACCAGTTGACGCAACCGAGGCTGACAGGCGATCCACCGGCCGACATCGTCGGCCTCGATTGGAACGGACTGCATCGCGGAGCGCAGTTCGGTGAATTCTGGACGGGTAATGGCTGGGATGACAGCGGTCGCAACGCCGACTACCTGACGGTTCGAGTAACGGTCCGGCACGGGCTTGTCCATGTCCGTTCGTTTTGGGAGAGTCAAGGCGTCTGGCCGGAGCAGCCAGTCGATCGGGCTGGGCAGACACAGTATCAGCCCCCGTCATCCGCCGACCTTCATTCGTCGGCCTGTGTCGAGTGCGAAGGCGATGTCTGGACGGGGTCGCGTGGCCCATTCGTCGCGGAGTACGATACTGGAGAGATTTGTGGGTACTGCTGTTACGACTGCTACTTCACCCATCGCACTCGGAACCATCTTGAGGAAGTCATGGGCGAAGCCAGTGTCTACATCCCGCCCGCGTAGTATGATCTCGGGTTCTAAGCTCGCTCGAACGTGAGTTCATGCGTCACCCACACGTACCAAGACCGGTATCCAGTCTCAGCTACTCGTAGTAGGGTTTCCGCTCAATGACGTTCGCGAAACCGACTGACTCGCTCACATCAGTGACCTCGACAGTTACTCGTTCACCTTGTTCAGTGTCAGGGATGATGAGAACGTATCCACGGTCAGTACGGGCAATGCCATCGCCCTGTTCTCCGATGTCTTCGATGTCGACGGTCCGCTGATCTCCTTTCTCAACTGGTGCGAGGTTCTCTCGATTCTGCACCGCTTCGTGGGTTGACGGAGTGTCATCAGTAGTATCAGTCGCAAAGACAGCCACGCGGTGAACATCACCCACTTGGACATCGCCTGTTGTCACTTCTTCTTTCGGCACTTCGAGAACGTATGAGCCTCGCTGCTCATCCACCTGGGCGCTGAAGAGGCAAAGTAAGTCATCTGGAATTTGCATGTGTAACGCTCGTCTGTGAATCTTGTTGCTCTCTCATCTTAACTTGATGATTAGCAGTACGGAGGACACGTCTACGGCATCGTTGTGAGCTCAGGTAGTGAGGCACTGAGCCGAAGGCTGAGAAACCGCTCCTCGCCGGCGAATTTTTTCTGCCCCCGAAGGGTGCGGGGCATTCCAAAACTGGAGTGTTCGCGAGACAACTCATGGCGACGAGTGACTACGCAGTGGTGTCGTTCGACGACTCCGACACCCGACGTGACGAGATGCACAGTACCATCGAACAGTGGATCGACGACCTTGTCGACTCTGTCGACGACGCACAAGCGAGTGCGGAATTCCAGGAGTGGCTTGATGTCCAACGGCAGTTCCACGACTACTCTTACCGGAATACACTGCTCATCAAGCAGCAGTGTCCCGAGGCTAGTCGCGTCGCCGGGTATCGAACGTGGCAAGCAGAGTTCGACCGCCACGTCGAGGAAGGTGAACAGGCCATCTGGATCTGGGCACCAATCATTACCAAGCGATGTCCCGAGTGTGCAAACTCGCCGAGCTACCACGCTAACACCGACTGTGAGTACGACGCGACGCCACCCGAGGAGTGGTCGATAGGGCTCGTCGGGTTCAGGCCCGCGCCGGTATTCGACATCTCCCAGACCGACGGCGAACCACTTCCCGACCTCGAGACGGCCGCGACGGGTGACGCTGGCAATCTCGTGGGCCAGTTGACTGACGCGGCTTCAGAGCTTGATGTGACGGTGCGAATCGTCCCCGAAGAGGAGTGGACCCACGGGAGTGCACGCGGAATCTGCCAGCGACTGAGCCTCGTCGACGTCCAACCACTCGTCGAGGTCAAGGATGGGTGAATGAGGCTGACCTTGCACGAACGTTGGTTCACGAGTATGCGCACGCGCTGTTGCATTTCGACGTCGATGATGACACCGAGCGGGCGAAACGCGAGGTCGAAGCGGAAGCAGTGGCGTACATCGTCGGGCGGTACTGTGGACTCGATACGAGTGGGTCGGCGTTCTACCTTGCCACGTGGGAATCCGACGATGCAGACGTGATTCGTGAGCGACTCGGACGGATCAGTCGAACGGCGACAGAGATTATCGCACGACTTGAAGACTGAATCGACGCCGAACCAGAGTTCACTTAACCAACGCAGCTTTGCTGTTGGCGTCTGTGTTGGTTAACACGATAGTGACCTATGTCCAATTCCCCACCAACGCTGCCTCAGAACGTACCAAGCGGTATCGCTGAGAAACTTACCGACCAGTCTCCCGACGTGCTACGAGACATTGCGCGATACGCTGACGAACTCGCCGAGCATCGCGAGCGTGAGGCGCAACTCGTAGAACAGGACGAGCAGGATGAAGAGGTCGAAACGGAAGCAGACCGCCCGGATGGCGTTCCCGGTAAAGCGACAATCACGGTGAAAGAGATCAACGACCATCGCTACTACTACTGGCAATGGAGAGAAGGTGAGAGGATTAAGTCGAAGTACAAAGGGCCAGTTGACTCAGACGAGTAGGACTGGTACTCCTTGTTGACGAGTCGCTAGCATAGTCATGTGCCACTCGTCGTTGGTGCTGACACCCCTCCTTGCAAGTGTAATTCTACGACAGACCGTTTGTACTCGCTACAATGAGTAGTTCAGTATAAGCTTGACATTTAGAAGCGGATTCCGATGTTCTTCGGTCCGAACCCCCCCTAGATTGTAAGTGTATTCCGGCGTTAGAGGTTCAGTTCGCTTTGGAATCCGGATTTTGAGGTTTCTTCATACTGAGACAGAAGCTGATCTGTCGCCGTCGGGAATCCTGCTTCAAGTTGAGCATCTTCACGGAACGTTTCGAGCACGATTCGTGGCTCATCAACAAGCGAATAGATGAACGTCCGTCCCCCACGTCGACCGAGATTCTTCTCGGAGGATTCGATCAGCCCGAACATCTCAAGCGTATTGATGTGATCTCGAATCCGGCTTTCAGAGAGCGTGTCCGTACCAATCTTCTCACAGATGTCCTTATACAGTGAGTATATATGCTTGACCTTGGCGTCAGTCCCTGAATCGAGAACTAAGAACGTGGTTGCCATCAACGTCAACTGCATCTGTGTCGTCAAGCGTTCGGTGATGATGTCGCGAGTGTTTGCACGGTCAACCTCGCTTCGGGCAAGACGAACATGTTCCTCATCGACGGTCTCTGCATCCTCATGACGGGCGATATCACCTGCCGTTTCGAGGAGGTCTAGCGCCATCCGTGCATCCCCTGTATCTTGTGCTGTGTACGCAGCACAAAGCGGAACGACATCGTCAGTGAGAACACCAGGCTTGAACGTGAGATCAGCATAGTAGCTCAAAATCGTCTGGAGCTCTGTCGCATCGTAGGGAGAGAACTGAATTTCTCTCTCACAGAGAGTGCTTTTAACGCGGCCTGAAAGGTTTTCGCGGAATTTAAAATTGTTACTGATGCCAATGATGCCCACTTCGGCATTCTCGAGTTCACCCATCGAGCGTGCACGTGGGAATTCATACAGGAGCTGTTCGTCCTCACCAAGTTTGTCAATTTCGTCGAGAATAAGAACGACGTCACCACCGATGCGATCGATTTCAGAGTAGATGACAGACCAAATCGTGTCCGGGTGGGTTCCCTGTTTGATTTCACGACTCGGGTGGAGCTTGTTTGCGACGTGTGAAATCACTTGATAGGTAGACGTTCGTTTATTGCAGTTGACGTTGATGACGGTCAGGTTCTGGTCTTGAGCCCGTGCTTCGGCGGTGAGATACTCCATCATCTTCGTGGTCGTCGCGGTCTTTCCCACGCCTGTCTGTCCGTAAATGAACACGTTTGGTGGACCAAACCCATCGAGAACGTCTTGCAGTGACGCTGCATACTCTTCGATGATGTCATCCCGTTCAAGGATTTCTTCGGGCGTGTACTCTTCCTTGAAGGGACCTTTGTCTTTGAAGATTTGATTTGGTCCTTTGAACGGCGACTCCATTTCACGCGGAACGTTACACTACATCATAATAAACCCACCGCTAAAAGTGTTCTAACTGTTGTAAGTGTTCTCGACTCTTTATAAACCACCCCCTCCCCGGATTGTAAGTGTTCCGCGCTTTACGAGAGAGGTACTCCACTTAGCCAACTCATGGAAGTCGTCAACACAGAGTAACAACGAACGTACTTCGAGTAGCTACTACTAGACCTAGAATGCTATTATATACTTTACTGTACAGGCAAAGCGTGTTTTTGAATTCGAACGTTTAGAGTTGTTAGAACTGTGTTCTACACTTACAATCTGGGGTGTCTGACGGTTGCGCTATCGTCTTTTATATACTACCACTACTCCCTTGCCTCTTCGGGGTGGTGCTTGCGTGGGCGCAAGAACACTTACAATCTGGGGTGGGGGTGTGACCACTTCGAGTGAGCGCCCGATCACTACAGTTCGGCTAGCGCGATTACACTCGTTGACCTCCTCCCGCGCCTAAAGTCGCGGGAATCCCACCATGGGATTTCAGGCCGAGCGGGGCCCTAAGGTTTCAAGACGCATACGTTCCAAGCGTCTCTTGCTGGGTGTCAGCATCGGCTTGGCTGTCTTGTGGGACGGTCAAACGTCCCCCTTCCTCAGCCGAGTCATCGCCATCCGTGTGTTCTCTTGAATGGCTCTCGCCGCTGAGGTAGCGGTCTGCAATATTGAGCGCGGCGTTAACGTCTGCTTGGTACTCTGAAACCCAACACGCCGAGTTGGAACACTTGAACGTCGCTTGCTTCGGGCGGTGGCCCTGTTGACCGCAACAGTGGCACGTCTTCGAGGTGTACGCGGGATTCACCATTTCCACGCGAATCCCTTTCTCAGCCGCTTTGTAGCGAATCTGCGCGTGCATCTTGGCGAAGCCCCATCCGTGAAGCCGTCGGTTCATGAATGCGCCGTAGTCCATGTTCTCGCGGATGTGCGTCAAGTCTTCCAGAACCAACACGGGGTTCTCGAATTGGTCTGCGTAGGCGACGACCTCCGACGTGACCGTGTGGAGAATGTGGTCGATGTGTCGCCACAATTCGTCGCCGTAGGACTCAGCGATACGTTCGCTTCCTCGTTTCTGAAGGCGTCGAGTCGCCGTGAAGTACGTTTCACGGAGTTGGCGAACCGTCTTGCCTTCGTCGTTCCAGAGGTTGGGTGCAGTCGGGGAGCCGCGCTCGTCACGGTGACACACCGTTAACAAAGAGGCTTCCCCGATGTCTACCCCAATCGGCGTTTCCGCCGAACTGGTAGTCTGTCGCTCCTCCACGTCCCGCGTAGCGACGATGTGGAAGTACCACTCATCATTCCGGTTGAACAACCGGCACTCTCCCATCGTCGCGTCTCCCGCGTGCAACGCTTCCAACCACTCTCGCTGTTCGGGATTCGGTGTCGCAGGCAACCAGAGGTGGTAGTCGTCGTGGTGCGGGATTTTGACGTACCACTCGATGGCGTTCTGTGGCTTGTGGTCGAGTTGGGGGCCTTCGTTCGTGAACCGAACAGGGTGGTCGTCGTGAAGCTCTTTGGCGTCGTAGCTTCCGCCACACAGTTGCGGGACGTACTTCTTGAGTGCGTTCTTCGCGTACCCACTCAGGTCGTAGTTAACGACAATATCGTTCGTTGCGGACTGTGTGGTACAGTTGGCGTTGAACGCGGCTTCGAGCGCGTCTTGGTACGCTCGTTTTGTCTCACAGAGTTTCCGATGCTTGTGGGCGTTCGGTTCCACAAGCTTCAGTTCCAGCGTCTCGGTGAGTTCGGTCACTGTTCGTCCTCCGCGTGACGCTGGATGTACTTCTCGACAGTCTCACTCGAAACGTGTCCTGCTGTCCCCGCGTAGTAACCTCGCGCCCACTTGATTTTCTCGCCGTCATGGTCAGCGTAGCGGTGGTTGTATTTCCGCGAACTGATGCCCTTGAACCAGTTGGCGAGAAGTGACGGAGCGTGCTTCGGTGGGCTACTGACGAACAGGTGGATGTGGTCAGGTTGGACAGTGAGGTCGATAATCTCCAACCCCTTCTCGTCAGCGATTTCGTGGAGGATGTCTCGCACACGAGTCGCAACGTCACCGACGAGTACCGACTGACGGGACTTCGGTATCCACACTATGTGGTAGTTGAGGTTGTACGTTGCGTGCCGTGTGGTCTTCATCCGTGCTACACACTATACGTAGCGAATCTGTTAAAACTATCGTACACGGGGGAAATCCATCCGTGCTACCGTTGGTGGTTGTGTACGCTATTGTCCGCTTGACCCGCGCCTGAAGACGCGGGTATGCGCTCGCACTATGTATCAGATCAAGTCTCATTGATGTCTGGTGAACCACCTCGCCCTACTCGCACTGACGTGCTCGTTGAGGACGGGGCTTCCTGCTTCCACGACACAACTTGCATCTGCAACGATGGACGATGAATCGCCACCGTCGGTAGACACAGTGGGTCGCGGTCTACACAGGCGTTGACGAGAGTTTCGCTCTCGTCCGCACATTAGAACCGCTCTGCGTTTCTGAGGACGTTTCTTCGGAGTGAACCACTTCTCGTTTGTCAAGTCCTTCATGAGGACATTGAGTACTGCATTCTAATCTCGGTCGGAACGGATGTAGGGTAGTGGCTTCGAGAGCATCGAAAACACTTACAATCTGGGGTGGGGGTCTTTGCGTCTACCCGTGATTCCGCTGTGTGCCGCCCTTTGGTCGCCAAGACGGGGGTGATGCTCAATGTGCTATCACCTTCGGAAAGCTGGTGACCTTGCCACACTAAAAACGTGGACTCAGTCTGGACTGACCATGTCGAACGCGCCCAGGAACAGCTCGAAGTTCAACAGAGGATGGATATCATGCGTGATCCCAATGAGCACGAGCAACTCACGCTTTATGCATTGACCATGCTCGCTGCCGGGGGCGCTACTCCTGCTCGTTCCCAACTAGTCTATCGGCGCTACAAGAAAATCTCCGATCACTTAACCGCGATATCACGGCCGTCGTCAACACACTCCAGACATTCATCAGCAAATTTGGTGCACACCGAAGTACCATTGGGTAGCTCCCTGACTCTCGTGAAGAGTTTGCAGCAATACAACCTCTGACACGATATCAGGGCTGATTGACGCTGTCTGTTACTTATAGGGTATAGCTGGTAACTATAGCTATAAGATATAGTTATCCGACCTCAACATCTGTCACGGCCTGCAAGCAAGACACGCTGAGTTGCATGGACTCGTTTCTCTACAATCGAATTGACGAGAAGATGGTCGACTTTCAATAGTATATCTATAGAATATAGTTGAGGGCTATAGTTCTGACTCATACTCGTACTCGGGCTTTCTGACGAGATAGTGACGATCAGTCGGCGAGAACTACGCAGCTGCCGCTGCTGTAGGGTATAGTTGAAAACTATAGTCGTCAACAATAGCTATCACATATAGCTACCAATTATCGCTATTATCTATGGCTATTCTGTCTGGCTTAGTTTTATATTCATTGCTTTCGACTATCGGGTATAATGCTCACGTATGCTCCAGTTTCAGAGGCTGGGGGTGTCGGAAAGACGACAACGGCGGCGACACTCGCAGCGAGTCACGCACGCGCGGGACACGATGTCTTGACAATCGATATGGACACCCAGAACGGGAGCCTCACGTACTTCTTCGGTCCTGACTATGACCGTGGCGACCCGAACGTTGATAACCTCGTCCGGCATCTCGTTGGCCGTCCGAAAGGGGACTTTCACGACCTCACCATCGAAGTCGAGAACGGAGTCGATCTCATTCCCTCGCACAACATGCTTGAGGATCTCCACGAGTTCCTCCTTAACGAAAAGCAGCAAGCCGAGAACTTTGGGGAGTCGTACAGCATGTATCAGCAACTTCACCGCGTTCTACGTGACGCAAATGTTCGGGATGAGTACGACGTCATCATCGTCGACTCTGCCGGGAAAGCAGGGCCAATTCTCTACAACGCACTGGTCGCCGTCAGGAACGTCGTCATCCCGTTCGAGGCGACTGCAAAAGGTCAGGAATCGATCGAAGGACTTGACGACCTTGTCGACGGTTTAGAGCAGAGTATCGACGTCGACGTCGGTGTACTTGCAGTCCTCCCGATCGGGTACAAGGATACGCGGGATCAGCGAGGTATCCTTCGTGACCTTCGCGAAAGCGGCTTCCCAGTCCCTGTCGTTATCGGCGAGCGTGGCTCGCTGATGGAAGGGAGCTGGATGCAGCAGTGTAGCCCCTACACGTACGTTGAGAAACACCGCAATCGGAAACGCGATTACGAACTCGAGACGCTCGAGCAGTTCGATGAACTCGCTCGCTTCCTCGAGAAAGAAGCAGGACTCGAGACCCCTGAGGTGACTGCATAATGGGACTCAAATCTGGTTCGCGAGACGCGGGTCTCGACGACTCTGAAGACGATGACGAACAGCCTGACGAGCAGGAAGATGACATCTCTGAAAAAGAGGACAACGTCTCCACTGGCACCTCTTCTACAGAAACAGCAGATGAACAGACGGAATCGGAGACGCAATCCGAATCAGTCTCACAGCGACCGACAATGGACTCGATTCCGTACAAGCTTCGCCGCGACAAAGTGAACGAAGGGCGCGAACAGGTTCCGTATTTCCTTCGCGAGGAGATCATCGAAGCCGAAGGTGACCTGCAGGACACGCTTGAAGAGTTGCTTGGTGAAAGCGTCTACAAATCTGATTATCGCGAGGCTGCCATGGTTGTCGCTCAGCGAAATCCAGAACTCATCGCGGAAGTGCTTCGTGAGTGGGGCTACGACCTCGACGCTTCATAACTTCACAAACTCCTTCGAACGGCCGAATCAAGCACATGAGAGCCCCTCGGTGACGGCATTTCTGATGAAGGGGTTGCCCTCGTGCTGGTGGCGTTCGAACGCCGTCTCCGAAAGGATGTGAAGCTCGACAACAGGCCCGTATTCGAGCATCACGTCATAGGCAAGGTCACGGAGGGAGTCGGCAATCGTATTCTGATCGGTATCGTCACCGAGGACGTCAATGTCGTTGGCAAGTCCGCGAGTTTCACCACGGATCGTCGAGCCGAAGACGTACAGTTCGGCGATTTCGTCGCCATGCTGTGACCGCGCTTGATCGACGAACGCCTCTGCTGCGACGGCGTGGGTATTGGCCGACGTGGATCCGTTCGCGGTCTCGTTGCTCATATACTTGGCTACGTCCTTTGATGTCATTTATTTTCCCCTGTGGAGCGGCGTCGAAGTCACGAATTCGTTCTCTAGTTCGTGTTCGATATCTCTTTTCCAGTATGATTTTGCTGGCACACTATACAAAAATGCTTGTATAATCGAAACCCAATCTACTGCCAACTAGAACTGTAATCTGGTCTATGACTCCTAGCAAGGTATTACGGGAGCTAACCTTTCATTGACTCATTTCTGTGTCCCGCTGAATGGTATCGATTACTCCCCTCAAACGCAGCGGCAAGTTGTTCTTGCATATACTCTCGCCGCAACTTCCGCGCACGCGCATCGGAGAGATAGTTCTGTAGGACGACGTCGGCGCTCGCACTTCCCTGTTCGGCGGCAATCTCGTTGAGACTCCCAAGAACGGCGTCAAGCGACGACGAATATGCGTCGTACCAGAATTGCCGTCCCATCTTCGGTGACGGAGTTTCACCACCGATTGATTCGGCCAACCCAGCACGATCGGCAAGCTGTTCAAACCGATTTCAGACTGTCCAACGTGAAATGTGACTTCTTGACGCGTACGGTGACAGAAAGAGATAGTCGCTCCGCTCATCAGACGCCCTGTGGAGCCGCGTCCGAATCCTCTTCGTAGGCCTTGTCTAGTTACTTGACTTCGCACGTTAGACGACCAGTACCTCGACCTCCTGCGTCAACTGGTCGATGTCGCGGTGTTCACTGCTGAGTCCCACGACAGGGGGTTCTCGTCGTGAACGGCTACAGTGAACCGCTCAACAACATCTGATTCAAGCCTTAATTTGAAGAATTAAAATATAAAATTGCCCACAGAATCCACTTACTTGAGCAAGACGATCGGTCGGATTGTGTTTTATCGAGATCGTCGCTCAAACTCGAACAGGTCTCTGCAAATAGTAACTGAGACATCTGCCCGTCGTATGTCGTAATTGTCAACCAGACATTTGTTCGGGTAGTCGGCCGCTCACTCGACGAAGGTGGTTGCGGGATCACTTTCGCTGTTACTCGACCCTGGCCAGTCGCAGGATTCACCGCCCATGCCGTTACCGAGTATTTCCTGGAGAGGGTTGGGCTACAATGCCTCATGAGAAAGTGAGAGGGCTGATGAATGCATTACAAATATAGCTTTGTAACGAAATGTGATCAACGCTCTCGAGGTTCTCTGTATGAGTTCCTGGCTGCCGATCTCGGACCGGTTTTGAGCGAAAAGTGGTGATATCTCTGCCGCTTGGATCTATACTTCTGTTTCCTACTTTGGGAAACTAAAATAGAAATGGTGGAGAGGCAAATAGTGTTAATCGCAGTACTAAGTGATTGGTGTTGGAGACTCTAACACCGAATCATCTGTCGATCTTCTGGCTAACTCTGGGCTCCTGATGCTAGAGATGACTCGATATCGTCGATTACCACTTGGAGTCGCTTCGCCATTTCTTCTTCAGCAGGAAGCCTGTATGGTGGTCCGGATATATCTAAAGTCCCAAACAAACTTCCGTCGGGTCCGTTGATTGCAATCGCAACGGCCCGTAATCCTTCTAGTTCCTCTTGGGTGTTTACGGCATAGCCCTGTTCCCGAATTGTCTTAAGTTCAGAAAGTAATTCATCTCTGTCAGTGATGGTGTTGTCTGTGTAGGCAGGGAGTTCGGTCTGTTCGACAAACTCGTTGATCCGCTTTTCGGGAAACTCTGCCAATGCGGCTTTCCCACAAGCGGAACTATGAAGGTCAAAATATCGTCCCACTTGAAATCCCTCGTCTGAAGGTGTGGCCGTTTCATCAAATATGATCACCATTCGATTGTTCTCTTCTACCGCGAAACTGACTTCTTCACCCACTCGATTCGCTAAGTCCCAGGCCTTCTCTTTCACTAATTGATATCGGTCGTCTCGCCATCGGGCTTTTTCGCCGAGATGGAATAGTTTCATTCCGAGTTTGTAGTCATTACCGTCACGAATGATGTATTTCATCTCTTCTAGAGTCTGTAAATGAGTATGTAAGGTGCTGACTGGAATGTCCGTATGATTTGAGATTTCGGACAGCGATGCACCATCCAGCTCCTGTATTGCTTCAATCGTAAGGAGCGACGTTTTGGACGTCTTTCGAGATTCTTTCCCCATACTGGGGAACAGGCCTGATATGCAATAAAGCTCACCCTTGATTGGCAGATTGTGATTGCCCGAGACTGTAACTGTCTTCATAGAAAAGTACTTGTGATATCAGCCGAACACAGTTATTCGTGTCTTTGCGCAAGCCCCCACTCTATCAGGCACATCTCGATGCCGGCGCCGAGTTCACTGACTTCGGTGGCTGGGAGATGCCTGTAAAATACGATACAATTAGTACCGAACATGCTGCTGTACGTGATTCAGTTGGAATCTTTGACGTAAGCCACATGAGCGAAGTCAAAGTGAGTGGTACTGACGCCACAGAGTTGATGAACCGTCTCACGAGTAACGATGTTAGAGACCTCGATAGAGGTGACGCACAATACTCGTGCATCCTGAACGAAGACGGAATCATCATTGACGATACTGTCGTGTATAGATACCCAGACGAGAACGCCTATCTATTCGTTCCGAATGCTGGGCATGGAAAACAGATGGTTGACCGATGGTCGAAACATTCCCGTCAATTGGGACTTCAAGTCAGCGTCGAAAACAAAACCGAAGAGATGGGCTTGGTTGCCGTTCAAGGTCCGGATGCCATCGAGATTGTTGAGAACCGCTCACGCGATTCCGTCACCGACCTCGGACGGTTTTCGATGGCGCAGACCGCTATCGAAGGAGTGGAGTGCCTCGTTGCAAGGACCGGTTATACGGGCGAAGACGGGGTTGAGATCTTCTTCGATGCGACTGATTCCGAAGAGATGTGGAAGTCGTTCAGTGATGTTCCGGCCTGTGGATTAGGAGCTCGTGATACGCTCCGGCTTGAAGCAGGTCTTTTGCTCTCCGGTCAGGACTTTGACCCGAAATCTGAGCCTCGAACACCCTTCGAGGCAAAGCTCAGTTTCGTCGTTGATCTCTCGAAGCCGCGCTTTGTCGGCCAAGATGCCTTGAAAGCTCTCGAAGAAACCGGTGTTGAGGAGAAACTTGTTGGACTACACCTGAACGAGCGGGGAATCCCACGCAACGGATATGAAGTAACTGACGAAGGGGAGTCTATTGGGCATGTCACAAGTGGCACCATGAGTCCGACGTTGAACGAACCGATCGCCCTCGCGTACGTTGATTCCAACAAGGCAGACGAGAACCGGTCGGTCGAAGTCCAAATACGAGGTCGCGCAGTACCGGCGACGATAGTCAATCACCGCTTCCTCAGTTCACTCACAAACGACAACGAGTAATTCAACATGACATTCGAAATCCCAAACGACCGACGATATGCAGAATCACACGAATGGGCAAAGGAAACCGACTCTGATGGTCTTGTCAGAATTGGAATCACTGACTTTGCTCAGGACGAACTCGGAGATATTGTCTTTGTAGAATTCCCGGATATAGGGGACGAACTTGATGAAGGCGATCAGTTCGGAGTTATCGAGAGTATCAAGGCAGTGTCGGACATTTATTCCCCTGTCTCTGGGACTGTTGAGAACCTCAATAGTGAGCTTGCTGATAACCCCGAGTTGATTAACGAGGATCCTCACGGATCCGGGTGGCTACTCGAAATCAACTCGGAGTCTGGTATCGATCACCTGCTAACTGCTAGTGAATACGAAGACCAGATCTAACGATGCAAGACAGCTTGGAATCTCGTGAGACACAGTCCACGCACAGCAGTTCGGATAACCGCGAAAGCCCATTCACCCCTCACGACGAGGACGATATCAGTCAGATGTTAACTGCAATCGGGGCAACCGATATCGAAGAGCTCTTCGATATCCCGAGTTCGGTTCGTTTCGAGGGTGAGTTCGGAATCGAGGGGTTATCCGAACAAGCAGTGAAGCAACGACTCCAACGTATCCTCGGAAACAATGCAGATGTTACTGAATTCCTCGGCCGAGGCCATTACTCCCATTACGTCCCGTCAGTCGTCGATCATCTCTCTCTCCGATCTGAGTTCATCACCTCGTACACCCAGTATCAGCCGGAGGTTTCACAGGGATTTCTACAGGTGTTGTTCGAGTTCCAATCTCTCGTCACAGAGTTGACTGGGATGGACGTGGCAAACTGTTCGATGTACGACGCTGCGACAGCCCTCGGCGAGGCCGCGACTCTTGCAGACAGAGTACGTGACGCAGACGGGTCAACAATCCTGGTTCCCGACTATCTTCGGTCCGAACGTCGTGATGTTCTGGAAAACTATACCGACGGATCGGAGCTCTCGATTCGAGAGCTCCCGACTGACGGCGGTATGGTCCGCCCTGAGACGCTTCGGTCGCATCTCGATGACGATACTCTCCTCGTGTACGTCGAAAATCCCACATCCGAAGGAGTGATCGAAGAGCACCTAACGGAGATTGGAGCGATTCTAGACGAGGAAGATTCATTGCTGTGTATCGGATCCGACTTGGTCGCGCTGTCGCTTCTTCAAAGCCCTGGTCAGATCGGTGCTGACATTGTCGTCGGGAGCGCTGGAACTCTTGGGCTACCCTCTGCCTACGGAATGGGAATCGGTATTTTTGCTTGTCGTGATGGTTTCCTTCGGCAGATGCCTGGTCGATTAGTTGGTGCTTCGCGAGACAGTGCAGGTGATCGAGCGTATACGCTGACTCTCCAGACACGTGAACAGCATATTCGACGAGAGCGAGCAACGAGTAACATCTGCAGCAATCAAGCTTGGGTTGCGCTTCGATCGGCAATCCACGCGACTTGTTTAGGGCCAGACGGACTCGCTTCACTGGCAGACAAGTGTACACGTCTACCAGCGCGGGTTGCCTCCGAACTCGATCGAATCGAGGGGATATCTGCCCCCGTCAACGACGCGTACCACTTCAGAGAGTTCACGGCAGCAATCGAAGGCGATGCGACTGACGTAGTATCGAACATGGTGGAAGAAGGGTTTGCGATCCACGAACTGGATGAGGAGACCGTACAGATCTGTGTAACGGAGACGAACGAGCATCGAACTGACGACCTCATCGAAGGTTTCCGCGAGGTGATGGAGTAATGCAACGATATCAACAGGCAAAGTGGGACAGTACAGAATCTGAAGGTCACGAACCGCTCTTGTCTGAGAAAGATCTGTCCCGCTGTGAGCTGCAGGACACGTATCTACCCGACGAACTGACTCGCGAGAGTATCGAGTTGCCTTCCCTCTCAGAACCAGAGATCGCACGCCACTACACGCGGCTCTCACAGATGAACTACGGAGTCGACAGCGGTCCGTATCCACTCGGCTCCTGTACGATGAAATACAACCCGAAGTTCACGGAAGATATCGCTGCGCTTCCATCAGCCTCGCTTCATCTGGACCGTCCGTCCGAAACAGCCCAGGGGACACTACAGATCTACTACGAGCTACAAGAGTATCTCGGAGAGATCGGGGGCATGAGTGCAGTAACGCTCCAACCTCCTGCTGGAGCGGCCGGGGAGCTGACTGGAATCCTGGTCGCTAAAGCGTACCACGAGTACAACGGCGAAGCGGCACAGCGAAACGAAATCATCGTTCCTTCTAGTGCTCACGGGACTAACTTCGCCAGCGCTGCGATGGCCGGGTACGACATCGTCGAGCTTCCGGCAGACGAGGATGGACGAGTCGATCTTGATGTCCTCTCTGCAGCAGTAGGCGAGTCGACAGCAGCACTGATGTTAACCAATCCGAACACACTTGGATTGTTCGAACGAGAAATCGAGGAGATTGCGGACCTGGTCCACGAGGCTGGAGGGCTCCTCTACTACGATGGTGCCAACCTGAACGCGCTTCTCGGCCGTGCTCGACCAGGTGACATGGGGTTCGACATCATGCACTACAATGTTCACAAGACGTTCGCCACACCCCATGGCGGCGGTGGTCCGGGTGCGGGACCGATCGGTGTTCGTGAAGGCCTTGGCAAGTTCCTCCCGAACCCTCACGTGCGAAAGGAGGAAGGAGAGTACGTTCTCACGACTCCGGACGAATCTATCGGAAAGATCCACGGTGGAATGGGTAACTGGCTCGTTCTTCTCAAGACACACGCTTACATTTCTCGCCTTGGTGACTCAGGTTTGTCCGATACGAGTGCGAAAGCAGTCCTCAACGCGAACTATCTTGCCTCTCAGCTCGAGTTGGACGTCCCGTTCGAACCGTTCCACCACGAGTTCGTGGCAAGTGCCGGCGAAAAGGACGCTGCAGACTTTGCGAAGAAAATGTTGGATTATGGAGTTCATCCCCCGACGACAAAGTGGCCCGATATCGTTGACGAAGCCCTGATGACAGAGCCTACAGAGGCCGAGAGTAAAACGACATTGGACCGATTGGCAGAGGCATTCAATTCGGTACTCGATCAGAGTGACGACGCAATCGAGGCAGCACCAAACGAGACCACCGCGAAACGCATAGATCAAACGCAAGCCGCACGAGATCCGGTCCTGTCTTGGCACCAGATCTCGGACTAATCTCCCCTTTTGTGACCATCTATACTGGTTCGAGGCAGAGTACCACGGGCCACCGCGCCCGTGGGTGAATGCCGACCTGAACCTTTACAACACCACGCGACAAGAACATAATAATGCAAGACTCAGACCAAACCCACACACTTTCCTTTGGACTCACCATCCAAACGGGTAGTTCTGAGAACTTGCCCACGGGCTGTCTCGAAGCCCGGAGAGTCCGCAACGAAGTCAATCGACTCGACAGTGAAGGATGGGACTGGCGCGACATCCACGACACCGTAGTGGACCACGCCAACCATGTCAAAAACACCACCCAACTCCTCGTCCAGAAAGCTCTCGGAGAACTTGAGACATACCACGACCACAAAGACGAGGGCTGGGGCCGACCATACCCGTACATCCACGAAACGTATCCGATGCGGATGAACCACGACGAAGGATACGCCCTCACCGTGGACAACTCAGTCGATTCCGCATCAGCTACAAGCCGTACAACTACGTCAAAGGCGTGCTTCGTGGCAATCCCGACCACCTTGACCGCGTGAAGAATGCGCTGAACTCTGAAGCGTGGCGAGTCGGTGTTGCAGAACTTGTGTACAAACACGATGAATGGCGACTCCACGTTACCGTCACCCACAAAAACCGTACAGTAGCATCCCCAGACGATGCTGATACCGTCGTTGGTGTGGACATCAACGAGGATTGTGTGGCCCTTGCCGCGATGAATCGATATACTGGTGACGTATTTGATTCGGTCGTCTTCGAGTACCCGGACATCAAGCGGGTTCGACACGAGTTCTTCACGAAACGCAAGCGGATGCAAAAGGTTGGGCAAACAGCGTTCGAGAACGTTGTTCGTAGCGAAGAACGTGACTTCGTTCATGACCAACTCCACAAGGTATCACGTGACGTAAAGCGATGGGTTTCGCAGTTCACGAATCCGGTTATTGTCTTTGAAGACCTCAAAGATATGCGAGACTCCATCGACTATGGCACTCGGATGAATCGTCGCTTACACTCGCTGCCATTCGCGGCACTCCGCGACATGGTAGCGTACAAAGCCGCATGGAACGGAATCCCGTCGGACGATGTTGACCCCGAATACACGAGTCAGCGGTGTCCTCATACGGAGTGCTTGCATATTGAGCGTGCGAATCGCTACAAGAAGCGATTCAAGTGTCGCTAGTTGTCCACTCTGGCTCAGGACTCCAGCAGCTGATACGTAGTACTGAGTGAAGCGGGTGAATCAGGGACCTGATTCATCCGCTGTCCGGATACGCACCTGATGAACTTTCCACAACTCAAGCAGGTGCTTACAGATCCGGACGAGTTCATTACGAACAGCCAACTCAAGACTCTTGCTCTGGAAGTGCTTGAGTTGATTCCGATGCCAGGAATCGAGGGCTCGCCCCTCGATTCCGGCGATATCATGGAAGTCGTTCTCCGTGCGGCTGTCGGCACAACCTCGGTCAACGGCGTCACGACCAACACAGACGAGACACCCAACAGAGAACCCGTCATGGAGTGGCTCCATACTCTCGACAAAGAGCCGATGCTGGACGCTGTCAACGACATTCTCGCGACGTTGGCGATGTCGGTTCTCGACCGCGACCGGTCGAGAACCGTCTGCATCGATTTCATGGACAACCCGTTTCACGGGCACCCAGCGGACGAAGACGAGTTCAGGCGAATGCAAGCGCGTGATGGCACGACGAAGTGCCATCGGTACTGCACGGCGTTCGTGCTCGCGCAGGGAAAGCCGCTGACGCTGGCGGTTGAACCGGTTGCTGGCGACGATAGCGCTGCCGACGCGGTCGAGCGCGTGCTCGCCCGCGTCGAACTGTATCCGTTCGAGTTCGACCGGATTCTCATGGATCGAGCAGCCTACGTCGGCGAGGTGATCGGCGTGCTTCGGGCGACAGCGCCGCCAGTCTTCCCGGTCAAGACCGGGAAAGACTCGCTCCGGAAGAAACTTTCAGCGACAGCGTCGTACATGACCGAAGAGACGATCTGTGAAGGCAAAGAGCACGAACAGACGTTTCCGCTGGCGGTGAACGTAACCTACCAAAACGGTGATCGCGGGAAGTCAGGACTCAAACAGACTGGATACGCGGCGTACGGTCTGGAAGACCGCACGCCGCGGCAAGTGGCGCGGATCTACAACAACCGCTCACGGATCGAGAAGAGCTACGAGAAGTTCCGGGAAGCGCGGGCCCTTACGACGACGCCATCGACGACAATTCGGCTCTTCTACGTGGGTGTAGGGTTCCTGTTAGAGCAGTTGTGGCTGGTGGTGCAGTGGGCAGTGCTCGCCCGGCCACGGCGTGGCGGGCGAGCACTCCCGGTAGATTTCACGTTCAGTGATGCGTTTCTCCATGGGATCGAACAGGTGTTGGATGACGAACTGGGCTGGAAGAGGAAGCATCGGACGAACGGGGAAGGACTGCCACCAGGATACGAGCACGGACTCGGGTGAGCCGCCTCGCTTCGACCGAAGCGAGGCTGGCGGGGAGCAACAGCTGTCTTCTGAGAGCGGTTTGAGCGATGGCCACAGCGGAAAACAACCAGATCTGAGACTCTTCTCGCAGTCTCTGTAGTGCCAAAAGTGTCCTTCGTCTCGTTTCGGCGTTCTCACCATGTCAGACCAGCCTCTTGCTGCCGCCGCTATCGAGAGAGTGGACAACTAGCGAGTGTAAGGACTGTGGATTCCAAGACCACGCGGATA
This sequence comes from Halogranum roseipondis, assembly GCF_059695585.1. Classification (NCBI taxonomy): domain Archaea; kingdom Methanobacteriati; phylum Methanobacteriota; class Halobacteria; order Halobacteriales; family Haloferacaceae; genus Halogranum; species Halogranum roseipondis. Next base: position 116,747 of record NZ_JBUEED010000005.1, on the reverse strand, counting down.
GGAAAGCGGCGGTGTGCGTGGTACAAGAATGGTTCAACGAGCAGAATGAGAATGTACTGTCTCTCGAAACCCTTCCTCGCGTGAGGAAAGTGAGACGGACAGTATCGGGCCTGTGTGAAGAGGCCGACTCTCACGGAGCAATTTTCGCTTCGGGTGTTACCGACGACGGTGTGTCGGCGCAAGGTGAGAACCGAGCGCGAGAGGAATTAAAATCCGTTGCCCCCACTTCGGGGTAGACACGGATGCCCCGCGCCACCGTGCGCGGGGTACTTCACTCGCCCCCGTTGTCTGGACCACATCCACGTCCTTAGGGTCGACAAGATACGGTCGGAACTCCCCCGTTGATTCGCGTCTTTCCGTGATCTCTACCTAACAAGGGCTAGTAGAACGTGGCCGGCGAGAGTGACGTTTATATTCGAAGCTCGGGGCTAATGTTGCCTATTCGTAATGCTTTGTATATCGTCGATTGAAAGTGAATTCTATGGTTCGTAGTAACCACCTTAAGCAGACTGACCCAGCGGTCCATGCTGCCGTTCAAGACGAGAAACGTCGTCAGGAAGAGAGTCTCGGGCTGATTGCGTCTGAAAATCATGTTTCGGAGGCGGTTCTCGAAGCGCAGGGTTCGGTGCTGACGAACAAGTACGCCGAAGGATATCCCGGTTCTCGATACTATGGTGGTTGTGAACACGCCGACACTGTCGAACAGTTGGCGATCGACCGTGCGAAAGAACTCTTCGATGCAGAGCACGCGAATGTTCAACCTCACAGTGGCACGCAAGCGAATATGGGCGTCTATTTCGCGATGCTCGATCCCGGTGACCGAATTCTGTCTTTGGACCTTACTCACGGTGGACACCTCTCACACGGTCACGACGTCAACTTCTCTGGCCAACTCTACGATATTGAGCAGTATGGCGTTGACCCTGACAGTGGCTACATCGACTATGAGTCGGTTGCTGAACAGGCTACAGAATTTGATCCCGATCTTATCGTCAGTGGATCGTCGGCGTATCCGCGGGAGTTCGACTACGAGCGTATCCACGAAATCGCATCTGACGTCGACGCGTATCACCTCGCAGACATTGCTCACGTTACTGGTCTCATCGCGGCCGGTGTCCACACGAATCCGATTAACAGCGCGGACTTCGTCACTGCAAGCACTCACAAGACGATCCGAGCAGGACGAGGAGGATTGATTCTCACGTCGGACGAATTCTCCGAGCAGATTGACAAATCTATCTTCCCTGGAAGTCAGGGTGGACCGCTAATGCACAACATCGCTGGAAAAGCGGTGGGATTCAAAGAAGCACTGACACCCGAGTTCACTGAGTACGCTGAGCAGGTGGTAGCGAACGCAGAAACCTTAGCTACCACCTTTTCCGAAAACGGGCTGTCCCTCGTAAGCGGAGGTACTGACAAACACTACGTCCTCGTGGATCTGCGAGATTCCCATCCAAACGTGACTGGAAGTGACGCCGAAGAACACCTCCAAAACGTAGGAATCACTGTCAACAAGAACACTGTTCCCGGTGAGACCCGATCGCCTTTCACTACCAGCGGTATCCGAATCGGCACACCGTCGCTCACAACTCGCGGGTTCACGCAATCGGAGATAGAAACTGTCGGGCAGGCGATCGTCGACGTCATCGAACATCCCGACGACCATGACGTGATCGAGGATGTCTCATTGCAAGTTGATCGCCTGTGTGAAGAGTATCCAATCTATGATTGACCGACAGCGTCACATCCTCCGGAACTGCTACGGTGATCCCGAACTCACCGTTAATCGCATAACGACCGAGTCCGTTTCCAAAGCTCCAATCCAGACCACCGATGACCGTCTCCATTGAAGACATAGAACGTGCGAGAAGGCGTCTCGATCAATCAACGGATATTCGTCAGACTCCTGTCGAAGAGAGTTCGACGCTCGGCAGAGCAGTGAACGCTGACGTCTGGTTCAAGTATGAACACTTCCAGAAGACAGGGTCGTTTAAACCCCGTGGGGCATTCAACAAAATTTCGCAAGTGGCGCAAGGAGATGCGACCCGGGTGGTCGCCGCGAGTGCAGGGAACCATGCACAGGGTGTCGCCTTCGCTGCAACCGAACTCGGACTTGAGTCGCTCATCGTTATGCCGGAGACTGCTCCACAGGCGAAAGTCGACGCGACGGAAGGATACGGGGCAACGGTCGAGCTCACCGGAAAGACGTTCGCAGAGGCGATGGACGCTGCACGGTCGTATGCTGACGATTCTAACACGGAGTTCGTTCACGCATACGATGACCCCGCTGTTGTCGCTGGTCAGGGTACGATCGGGCTCGAATTGATCGAGCAGGTACCCGACCTAAGCGTTCTCACCGTTCCAATCGGTGGTGGGGGACTGATCAGTGGTATCGCAACGGCAGTGAAGTCGTACGACGAGTCGATTCGCGTCGTCGGTGTTCAGGCTGAATCCGCTGCTACGGTCCCCCACAGCCTCGAGAAAGGGTACCCAGTCGAGAACGAAACCCCCGACACGATTGCGGACGGAATCGCCACAGGGGGCATCTCTGAGCTCACATTCGAGATCATTCAGAACCACGTTGACGACGTGGTCACGGTTACGGATACCGAAATTGCGCAGGCAACCCTATGGTTGTTGGAACGTACGAAACAGATGGTCGAAGGGGCCGCTGCGACGTCCGTCGCACCGCTTCTCTCGGGGGCGATCGATTGTCGAGGTGAAACGGTCGTTCCGCTCCTCTGTGGTGGCAACATCGACATCGCAACGCTTCAGGATATGCTCACCCGAGCTCTCGTCGATCGACGTCAGTTCGTCACGCTTTATGTTCGTATCGACGACCACCCCGGAGTTCTTGGGGAGATCGCGGACATCATCGGTCGCCACGACACGAATATCCGGAGCGTACGCCACGATCGCTCTGAGGAGGGACTCCCCGTCGGCAAGGCCGACCTTGTCATCCGAACGACCACCCCTGGCGAGAACGCGATGAAACAAGTCGTCTCCGAGATCAAGGAAGCAGGGTATACGATCAAGCGGGTCGTCCCCACTCCGGAATCAGTCGAGAGTCACGATACTTAACGCCAGTTCAGCGAAGAATCTCTTCTGATTCTCTCTATTAATTTCGCCGCGCTTATCGCAACATCGGCGACGATACCTGACCCAACAATTTTACTCTCCCAACATGGAGTAAGTGTGATGCCAAACACCGCCGAGTACGAGTGGCGACTGATTCGAGAAGAGCCCCGACCGGGTTCGATGAATATGGCACTCGACGAGATTGCTGCAGAGACAGCTGCATCAGGGGGCCCCAGAACGGTGCGGGTTTACCAGTGGGCTCCGAGCTGTCTCTCGTTGGGGTATGGACAAGACCCGACTACCGTCGATTGGGACTATTGCTCGCGCGAAGGAATCGACGTGACGCGACGCCAGACCGGTGGTGGTGGAATCTATCACGATCACGTCGGCGACATCTCCTACTCGATCACCGCTCCGAAAGATGAACTCCCTAGTGACCTCTTGGAGTGTTACCATTTGCTCTGTAACCCACTCCTCAAAACGTTCAGAAACCTCGGAATCCCCGCGGACTATGCCGATCAACCCTGCCCGGCAATCTATCACCCAGCGTGTTATCTGCGAGACCTCCATCCGGCTCACGATATTCTCGCTCAAGGGCGGAAAGTCTCCGGCAATGCCCAATATAGACAGAACGACGCAGTGATCCAACACGGTTCGATCACCTTCTCGTCGCTCCCGGAAGACCACTTAGCGGTGTTCGCCGATCCAGCTATCGAGAACGAGAAGTTCGACGAACGAGTGGTCGGTATCGACGAGCTCGTGGACGTACGTCGGGAGCAAGTCGTTTCAGCACTCGAATCCGAACTCGCAGCGTTCGTCGATGCGACCGAGGGCTCTTGGACCAACGGCGAACTGGAACGGGCCCGAGCGCGTAGTACAGCGAAATATGAGGCCGACGAGTGGGTACAGAAGAGTTCACCCAAACCCTGACAGAGTTTCCGAGTTCGGCGTGAAGGTTTTCGTTCGAAGGGTTCTGGACTCTTCTCTGACATTCACGCCGTTGTCACACTATCGGTTGTGTATCGTACTTCGCCCGGCTGTCTCACCGAAGCTCGAGCTATCGATTCAGCGTATGAATCGCGTGTCCCTGTGCGTTCTCGGCGGCCTCCATGACCGCTTCTGAAAGCGTCGGGTGCGTGTGAACTGTCGTTGCGATGTCCTCCAGCGTCGCTTCCATCTCGATAGCCAACGCCACTTCAGCAACAAGTTCCGAGGCCTCCGAGCCCACGATTTGGGCGCCGAGGATATCACCACTCTCACCGTCGGCGACAAGACGGACGAATCCGGCTGTCTCACTGGCCGTTAGTGCTCGCCCTGATGCCCTAAAGGGGAACTTCCCAACAACAGGGTCGTAGCCTTCCTGTTTCGCTTCATGCTCTGTCAGTCCGACGGTTCCTATCTCGGGATCCGTGAACACCGCAGCAGGAATTGACCGAGTGCTACTGGAAAGCGGTTTCTCTGACAGGGCAGTGGCTGCAATGATTCCTTCGTTGCTGGCCTTATGTGCAAGCATCGGCTCCCCAGCGACGTCACCCACAGCGAAGACGTGTTCGACGGACGTACGCCCGTGACGATCGGTCTCTATGAATCCCTGTTCGTTCAGTTCTACTCCGGTATTCTTCAACCCGAGAGTATCGGTTACAGGCTGACGACCGACTGCGACTAAGACCCTATCCGCCGCATAGATCGATTCCTTTTCATCCGTTCCTTCGGTAACGACTTCGATACCATCGTCGGTATGACGCCATTCAGTTGCACCTTCACCGAAGTGGAAGTCGATATCCAATTCGCTCGCACGTTTCCGTACGACACGTGTGATGTCGTCTTCATAAGCAGGAAGAGCGTCGTCGAGCATCTCGACGACATCGACTTCCGCTCCAAGCTTTGCAAATACGGTTGAGAGTTCCATTCCGATGTAGCCCGCTCCGACAACTACGAGACGGTCTGGAACCGATTCTGCCGCGAGTGCATCCCGTGAAGACCACACTTTACTGTCTGCAAAGTCGAACCCCGGAACCTGAATGGGGCGTGACCCTGTCGAGATGATACAGCGGTCGAACGTGATCGAACTCTGCCTCGAATTCTCACCCTCTGACGTAACTTGTACTTCGTTCTCGTCGACAAACGACGCCACACCTTCGACGAGGGTGACCCCGTTTGCCTTACAGAGTTTCTCGACGGCACCAGTGAGTCTGTTAGTTACGTTCGACTTCCACTCTTGCATCTTCGCCATGTCGATTGTCGGGTCTGCAAAAATCCCCATCGTTGACGCGCCTCTCGCCTCGTACGCGAGATCTGTGGCGCTGATATAAGCCTTCGAAGGAATACAACCATGATTGAGGCAGACGCCGCCATACGCGTCTTTTTCAACGAGAGTTACATCGAGACTGTGTTGTGCGGCGCGAATAGCAGCGACGTAACCTCCGGGTCCTGCGCCGATAACCAGTACATCTGTTTCGATCGAATTATTTTTATCTGTCATTTTGATATTATCTTAAATTAGTTGAACTGTCTGTCTGAGGTCTGTGAACGTGAGGTTTGATGGATTCTCGCTAGCTTTGATCTTTCGGCCACTTCGCTTCCGAGCATCTGTCGTGCTGCATCCCCTTGTCTGTGGACACATCAGTCGTTGTGATGGCTCTTCCACGACAGATACTGAGTGGCTGTACTTGATCCATCTTGTACATTTCGGTAGACACCAATGATACTCTGTCGACGCTCCGTACCTCTCTTCAACCTCATTGGATATCGGCTTCAGTCGCCGCTGACACGGGCCTGTTTCCGTGCTTGTTCGACACTCCTGCCGTCTCGGAGCAGTGCATCGACGAAGAGTTCGCCCGCTCTGTAGGACGAGCGAACCATCGGTCCCGAGGCACAGTACAGAAAGTCCAGTTCTCTTTCGGCGATCTCGCGCCACGTTTCGAATACATCGGGGTGAACGTACTCAAACACATCTAGGTGAGAACGTGAAGGTTGAAGATACTGACCGAACGTGACGATATCGACGCCGACTTCGCGCAGGTCAGAGAGTGTCTGATAGACCTCATGGTGGTACTCGCCGAGGCCAAGCATGAGGCTCGTTTTCGTGTATACGTCGGACTCCTCACTTGCTTGCTGAAGAACGTCGAGAGTCTGTTCGTAACCCGCGCGACGATCTCGGACCGGCCATTGAAGACGCTCTACTGTTTCTATGTTGTGAGCAAATACATCTGGGCCAGCGTCGAGAATCCGCTGGACTGCATCTGGGGACCCTCGAAAATCCGGTGTGAGTACCTCGACCAGGATACTGGGGTCCCGTGTTTTGATCTCTCTGATTGTCTCTGCAAAGTGAGCTGACCCCCCGTCATCTAAATCATCGCGATCAACGGAGGTCAAGACGACGTAATCCAAGCCAATCTCGGAGACCGCCTCTGCGACGTTCGCGGGTTCGTTCGGATCAAGTGGTTCCATGCCTCCAGTCTGGACGTCACAGAAGTTGCAACCCCTTGAGCAGCGATCTCCCATTAGCATGAACGTCGCCGTTCCCGGCCCCTCGCGTCCACTCCAGCACTCTCCAAGATTTGGGCAATTAGCCTCCTCGCACACTGTATGGAGATTACGATCCCGAAGAGACTGTTTTATCTCAGTGAAGCGCTGACCAGATGGTGGACGCATCTTGAGCCAGTCAGGTTTTTGCCTACTGGTCATATCTGAATCTACTCTCGTATCGTGATAAGCTTGCGGGTGAGTCCGATCTTTCCCGCTTTCTTCTTCCGTATCCGAACCGCCCCTAGAAGGAAATTTTATGTGTATTCAAGCAACTGGACCAACTGATGCGCGTTATTCAAACAGCTGAAGCACCCTCCGCAGTCGGAGCCTACAGCCAAGCAACGACGAACGAAGAGATTCTGTTTACATCGGGTCAAATACCGATGACGACAGATGGGGAACTACTGGATGAAGCGAGTATCGGGGAACAGACCGAACAAGTTCTCGACAACATCGGGGCGATCCTTGAGTCGGAAGGAGTCACACTCGGTGACGTACTCAAAATGACGGTCTACCTCGGTGACATCGATGATTTCGATGAGATGAACGAAGTGTACAGCAGTTACTTCGACGATTCTCCACCTGCCCGCAGCGCTGTTGAAGTTGCTAACCTTCCGAAAGGGGTCGACGTCGAGATTGAGGCTATCGCAAGTCTCTGAAAGCCTCGCTTTCGACTCGATAGGATTTCTTTATCGAAAGTAGATTCCAGCAATCCGGTCAGATACTTCTCTACTCAAGGCAGTCCTTCGTTGAACAGCGAGCCTACGTTCTGCTTGGATTAGGATAAGCATTCGAGTATCGGATATTCTTTGCAACCCTTCGGTCTGTGCGCATCCGATTCGGTATCTTCTCTACTGTTTCTAATGCCCGAAACGCTCCAACGCGTTCTCGTAGAACGTGTTCGTGATACAGTCAAACTCAAAGTAGCTGAGAGTGTGACATGGACGGGCCGTTTCGTCTGGACAATCTCGTTGATCGCTATTCGGGACTTCCTACACTGGGAAAACACTCTCTGATGGTTTTGATACTCGGTGGGCTATCTAAGATCGAATCGTCGTGAACAACTGGTTTGTCTTTGAGCCAACGACTTGATTTACAGTACTAGTGCTGTAATCTATTGCACTAATCTGCTCTCATATCCAAACGACTACGATCCGAGTGGATAACACACAACCACCTCCCTGTTCGTTTCCCAATAACCGAAACAGGCGCTCACACGGCTCGCCTACCACGTCGTGTACGTCCTGATGAGTTTACGGGAGAAGTTTACAGGTACAGTCCGGTTATCAGGGGTGAGATATTCACAGGAAGATCGCACTTTCTAACATGGTGTAGACGCGAGATCGAGCAACGAAGACGGTTAGTGACTCCCTCTGGTCAGCAAGGCAGACGCTCTGCCGATTGATTGGTCGGTCCTGAAATATCACACAAAATAGTTGGCCATCACCAATAATTATATATGCACTGAAGTGATTGGGACAATCTAGCATGGTCGGATATCCGCCGATACCGACAGTACCGATTTATATGGACATTGCCAACAGCACTTGGCTATGGCTTGCAACTGTACCAGTAGTACTAGTGGTACTGTTACAAGCCGGACTGTTCCTCCAGCGCGCGTGGAAAAACGGGAACGAGATGGGATTATCAGATGAACAGCTAAAAACTGGGCTGAAGACAGGAGTGATCTCGGCTATTGGCCCCGCTATAGCCGTTTTAGCTGGTATGCTCGCTCTGATCGCGACTGTAGGTGGCCCCGTTGCGTGGATGCGACTCTCTGTGATCGGCTCAGTCGCATTTGAGTTACCAGCTGCCGAACTCGGTGTTTCTCAATTCGGCTACAGTCTGGGCGATAACGGAATCTCCGAACAGGCCTACGCAACCGCAGTCTGGTCAATGACTCTCGGTGGGACAGGATGGCTACTGGTTTCAGCACTAGGGACTCCGCACATGGAGCAGGTAAGGCAAAAGATCGGGGGTGGGAAAGAAAAGCTCATCCCGATTATTAGTTCTGCAGCTATGCTCGGGGCTTTTGCTTATTTCCTCACAGGAGAGGTAACGACCGGTACCCCGGAAACTGGATCTGTGGCTGCCGGTGGTCTGGCAATGCTCGGACTACTACAAATCGCGGATAGAAAGGATATACAGTGGATTAGAGAGTGGGCGTTAGGAATCGCAATGGTAGTTGGTCTAGCCGTTGGGGTCGCTATCCAATTATCGGTCGGAAGTTGGTGGTAGTATGTCTGGACAACAACAACAGCACGACACGAGCAACGCCGGCGACGTGGTAGAGGAGGCAGCACAGGACGGGAACGTCTATCAAAACCAATTCATACCGTATATCAATAAGTGGGGACGACGGACGAACTTGCTTGCGGTAGCACTGTCTTTGGGACCTGCGTTAGTCCTGCTGACGGTCTTCGAAATCGTCCCTCCGGCGGGAGCGATCACTGGGGCATTTATATCGGTGGTCGCCACATTCGGAATCTTTTGGCTCGTCGAACCGGTATCCTACTACCCTGTTTTAGGAATTCCCGGTACGTACATGGCTTTCTTATCTGGGAACATTTCGAACCTTCGACTCCCATGCGCCGCCGCTGCTCAAGAGAGTGCCGGCGTGGAAACCGGCACGCCACAGGGGAGTTTGATCTCAACGATAGCAATTTCCGCATCGATAGCTGTTAATATCACGATATTGGCCGTGGGAGCAGTTGCTCTTGTATCCGTCTTCCAGGCGCTTCCAGAACTGTGGCAAAATGCCCTCGACTCGTATCTCGTCCCCTCCGTCTTCGGCGCAATATTCGCACAGTTCGGCAGGGACTATCCCAAGCTTGCGGGCGTCGGATTCACAATTGCATTAGTTATGACACTGTTGATGGACTTCGGTCTGCTCTCGTTCCTCCCTGGCCTTCCGCTGTACGCGGTGATAATCGCCTCTGTATTCGGAACAATGTACACTGCGCGGGCAATGTGGGAGAGAGATCTGATCAGTTCGCCCAGCGAATAGACGACTCTCACCCTTACCTATGTGATATCTTATATATGGGTTCTTATATTAGTAAATAATATACGGAGTGTCGCTGTTAGTACACATATGCCAGAGAAGGCGGATTTGGTTGAATTGCGACGAAAATTCCACCAGTACCCGGAGCCGGGATGGTGTGAATTCCTGACTACGGTGAGAATCGTGGAAGAACTCGAACGTCTCGGGGTGGATGAGATACACGTAGGCCCTGACGCGTTGGAAACCACCGAACGGCTAGGCGTTCCGGACGAGGAGGAACTCTCAGAGTGGTTCGAAAAAGCGAAATCCGAAACCGACCGGCTGGATATTTTGACGCACATCGAAGGAGGGAATACAGGAGCCGTTGCAGTCGTCGACCGCGGTGAGGGACCTACTGTCGGGCTTCGTGTCGACATCGATGCGCTTCCAATTGAGGAATCGGACGACAGTGAACATGCACCAACAGCCCAGGGTTTCCAATCAGATAACGTCGGATTCATGCATGCTTGTGGGCACGATGCGCATATCGCATTTGGTCTGGGTACACTCAGAACGGTTCTGGAAAGTGATTTTAGCGGAACGTTCAAGGTGTTCTTCCAACCTTCTGAGGAACTCCTTGGCGGCGGCAAACCGATGGCTGCAGGACCACACATCGATGACGTAGAGTATCTGATCGGTGCCCACGTCGGACTCGATTACCCAACAGGGACCGTAATTGCGGGCCTTGACGGGGCGCTCGCCCTTTCACGGTTCGATATCACGTTCGAAGGGGAGTCTGCGCATGCCGGATTTGCACCCAGCGACGGTCAGAACGCAGTCCAGGCGTTAGTGACTGCGGCGAATAATCTGTATGGGATTCCTCGACACAAAGAGGGGACAACACGGGTGAATGTGGGGAACATTCGTTCCGACAATGCCGCTAACGTGATTGCCGATCGAGCGACCGCAAATGTAGAAGTTCGTGGAGAATCGACTGCACTGATGGAGTATATGCGTGAATCTGTCTACCGCTACCTTAACTCGGCAGCAGAAATGCATGAGTGCACCGTTGATGTCGCGCTTATCGGAGAGTCGATCCGGCAAGATTGTGATGAAGGGTTAGTCAGTCTCGTGAGTGATGTGGCAGAGAGTGTGGATCATGCCTCAACGGTTCGCCAGCGTGATCGTTTAGGAGCTAGCGAGGATGTCACGTATCTACTGAAAGCTGTCATGGAAAATGGTGGCCAAGGGACATATATCGGTATTGGGGGCAGTAATCCTAGCGGTCATCATACTCCTATGTTCGACATCGATGAAGAGAGCCTCTCGATCGGCGTGTCTGTCCTTTCGAAGACAGTGCTTAAGCTCCTCTCTTAGTCTACTGTAACCTCTCCCACGACCAAAATCGTAGTTTTTCTTCTCGATTTTCTGTAGGAGTCGATATCAGTCCTTACTCAAACCTAACTTTTCATCGGCACGAAAGTACCCCATTCCGTATCGGAGTCAATATCTGACTGTATGCTCAAGTCTTTTGTGCGGACATTCGTCTTGCTATCTAGGCGCGGCGACGTTCCTGAGCGTCCCCCTCGCAAAAATACTACGTGACCGTGCTCGTGTGAGATTCGTCGCCAGTACCGACCTGCCGACCGATTAGTTTGAACTCCCATCGATGTCCTACCAACAACCAGAACAGACAAAATCACGCAGACGAGCAGATGACGCAAGTGACGAGCAGCGGATCCGACAGACATGTCCAGAGTGCGAGTCGGAGTCAATTGTCCAGGACGGTGACGAACTGCTATGTGAAGATTGTGGGCTCGTGCTTGAAGAACAGGCAATCGACAGAGGTCCGGAGTGGCGCGCGTTCAATCCTCAGGAGCGCGATTCGCGGTCCCGGGTCGGCGCGCCAACAACGCAGACGATGCACGACAAAGGGTTGACGACGACCATCGGATGGCAAGACAAGGATGCCTACGGGAACTCACTATCTGCGCGAAAACGCGAGCAGATGAGTCGATTACGGACGTGGCAACGACGAACGCGAACAAAGGGTGCCGCCGAGCGCAACCTCCAGTTCGCACTGTCGGAGATGGACCGAATGGCCTCGGCACTCGGCGTGCCGCGTTCGACGCGCGAAGTCGCCTCGGTGATCTATCGCCGGGCCCTCGACGAAGACTTGATCCGTGGGCGCTCAATCGAAGGTGTCGTAACGGGATGTCTCTACGCCGCCTGCCGGCAGGAGCGAATTCCTCGCAGTCTCGACGAGGTTGCTGACGTGTCGCGGGTCTCCCACAAGGAGATTGGTCGCACCTATCGCTACGTCGCCCAGGAGTTGGGCCTGGAAATGGAACCGGTCGACCCCAAGGAGTACGTACCACGGTTCGCGTCCGAGTTGGGAGTTCCTGAGGAAGTCAAGCAGAAGGCTAACGAAATCATCGACATCTCTACGGCTCAAGGGCTGTTATCAGGAAAGTCACGACAGGGTTTGCGGCCGCAGCGCTCTATGCAGCGGGACTCCTGTGCAATAGAAAGCGGACGCAGAAAGAAATAGCCGAGGTTGCACAGGTAACTACGGTGACAATTCGAATACGGTATCAAGAGCAACTTGAGGCGATGGGAACTCACTGTTGACTGCTGCTTTTATTGACCATATCTGTCTGTTAAGTGTGTCAATCGTATAAAGATGCCTCAAATAAGATGTAATTAGTTGGATTTACTTTTCCTTAGATTCGGATGAACGAGGTACCATAACAGACAGGACACCGACGCGTACGGTTGGCTGTTCGAGAGATGCCAATACCGATTTCTGTCACGAATTCCCTAAAATCACCGATGAAACCTCCATTCGGTTACCAAATCCCGAACATAGGGCGCTAAGTCGGCGCGGATGGGCTTGAGGTAGACGCGGAGCTCCGTCGATCGGTTGAGAATAACGAGTCACACTACCCCACCTCCTTGCGGGTTTCATACACGCGCGAAGTTGTGACTTGCATACTACGTTTGTCCAATTAATAATATGTTGATAGCATAGTAACCCGCCTCCGATTCGTTCTCATGAGCTAGGAGACGGCGACAGCATCAATGGGTCAGATTCCGAAGGTACAATTGTCAATCGCCACGTGGTTGAGCCCCGAGGCTTGTCAGTGGACTCCCGCTCTAACTGCGTAACGCAGTAGTCGGAATCGACCATTCGCGTTCAACGTCCCAGACTTCAGGGCCTGACTAGTGGCCCGTCCAGCACCAGACTTGAGCCAATGCTGGATAAGACGCCACTCGATGTGTCGAGTGACTTGATCATTATCGAGTAGCTACTATCAGTCGGACAACCTTCATAGCCAGACCTCGCCCCAGGCGTCGAGCGATTCGAACACGGGGCAGAGAGCATCCCCTTTCTCAGTCAGCGTGTAATAACTCGCGACTGGCGATTCGAACTCCTTGCGGTTCTTGATGAACCCTTGCTCCTCCAGGTCATCCAGCACACGCGAGAGTGTGTAGGAGCTCGCGCCCGTTGAGCGCTTGAGTTCGTTGAAGCGCTTTTCACCGTCGCGCAGGTCGTTGAGGACGATAAGTTTCCACTTCGCCCCCATCTCTTCGACAGCTCCGACGACGTTGCAGACGTCTGCATTCCGCCGTTCGACCTCGGTGTCTTCGTCAGTCTCAGCCGATGGTGGTTGGGTCGTCATTACTTGGTCACACTATTGTTGCCTGAACTATATATGGGTTTGGAAACAAACTAGGTATTGTAATGAAACTACAACACTCGACGGTGCTCGTGACCGGTTCGACCGGCAATATGGGCCCGTACGTGACGGATTCGCTCGTCAACAGCGGCGCCAACGTCATCGGCACCTACGTCACCGAAACGGCGAGAGATGAGGTAACGACCCGTGCTGAGCACGCTGAAGACGTATCGTACTACCAAATCGATCTGACCGATCAGGCGGCGGTCGAAGCCTTCGCTCAGACTATTGCCGACGAACATGGTTCGGTTGATCACATCGTTGGCCTCGCTGGCGGGTTCTCGATGGGCGGTGTCAGCGATACTGACGGCGATGCCTTCCAAGTCGCGCTCAACCGCCACGCCACGACTGCGTTCCTGACTGTCAAGGTCTTCGCAGACCACCTCGATAAGCACAGTGGCGTCGTCCTGTTCAGCTCTGACCGCGCCATCGACCCTGTCGGCGGTACACTCGCGTACGATGTCGGCAAGGGGGCGGTCCGTACGTTGGCCGAATCGCTCGATGTCGAGCTCAATGCTCGCGTCAACGCGATCGCCCCGTTCCTCATCGACGTACCGGGGACCCGCGAAGCGATGCCCGACGCTGATTTCTCGGAGTGGACGGCTCCTGAAGCCATCGTTGACGAAGTGATCCACCTGCTCTCGAACCAGGGCGTGACGGGTCAGATCGTCCAGATGACCGGCGGTCAACCGGAGGGCGCGGTCTGATGGCCCTGGAGACCACGGCTGGCGGCCTCGCCTTCCTAATGGGTCGACTCGTCTTCGGCGTCCTGCTTGGATTCATGGGACTCAGTCACTTCACGGGCCTCGACGGCATGAGCGGCTACGCCGCAGCCAAGGGTATTCCAGCTCCCCGGCTTGCCGTCATTGGATCCGGCCTCATGCTCATCCTGGGCGGGCTTGCTGTCGCACTCGGTGTCTACCCACTCGTCGGTGCAGCGGTGATCGCGCTATTCTTCCTCGGCGTGACGCCGGTGATGCACGACTTCTGGACAGTGGATGACCCCGAACAGCGCCAGTCTGAGATGACGGACTTCCTGAAGAACGCCACGCTCTTCGGCGCTGCGCTCGTACTCGTCGCGCTCAGTGGAACCACCTGGCCGTACGCGCTCAACATCGGTCTCTAAGATGTCTAGCATGACCACGCCATCGAATACAGACACGCTCCCGCAGGGGACATACATCGGACGAACTGCACTCCGAGTCAACGACCTCGACGAACTGACCGAGTTCTACCGAACTGTCGTTGGCCTCAGTGTGCTCGACGGATCCGATACCTGGACGGTTCTCGGTGTTGCGGACACTCCGCTACTCGTCCTCGAGGAGGATGTAGACGCACCTACACGGCATCGGTCAGGCACCGGACTCTACCACACCGCCTTCAGAGTCCCCTCACGGGCGGCGCTCGGTGATGCGCTGACGCGGATACGAACTCACTGGCAACTCGGTGGTGCGTCCGACCACTGGGTCAGCGAGGCCCTGTACCTCACTGACCCGGAAGGGAATGGGATTGAAATCTACCGCGACTTCCCACGGGACGAATGGCCCCGCAGTGACGACGGTCGTGTTCGTATCAGCACAGAGCCGCTCGATCTCGACAGCATTGAAGCCGGTGCCGCAGGTGACGCTCAGGCACCTCCTGGAACGGATATCGGGCATATACATCTCGAGGTTTCTTCGCTGGACGCGTTCAGGGACTTCTACGTGGACACCCTCGGGTTTGAGATGCAGACGACAATGCCTGCCGCGTCCTTCGTGTCCGCAGGTGGATATCACCATCACATCGGAGCGAATACGTGGCATCACCGAACGGCCCCTATCGACGGACGTGGGCTGTCATGGTTCGAGATGATTGTCCCAGATCAGGATGCGCTCACGGCTGTTCAGTCGCGACTGGAAAGCAGCGAGATACCAGTGAGCGAGACGGATGACGGTCTCGTCATTCATGATCCCGACGGAATCTGCTGTGTTGAATAGACAGACGGCGTCGGGATAGACCGTCAAATCAGTAAGGATGAAGCCGAGGAGGTCGGGTATGGTGGAAGTCGATCTCCTCGACTTCGTTGAGTGGTTCAAGCGTCTAGCCAAACAAGCCTTGGGAAAGCACGCGGGCGAGCCCGCCACCGGCGGGTTCGCCCGCTGGAAGCACGTCGTTATTCACGGGTTTCGGCTCGAAGAGGAGCACAGCTTCCGAGAAACCGCAAATCGGCTGAAGTACATGGGTGACATACGGGACGTCCTTGAGTTGAACAGGAGCGACGTCCCAGATTACACGACGCTGAACAAGTCGTTCGATCGGTTCAAGATGTGGGTGTGGCGGGCGTTGCTGCGCGTTTCAGCGCAGCAACACCCGCAGTCTGGATTCGCCGCTCTCGACAGCACGTTTTTTGATCGAGGCCACGCCTCTGCGCATTATCTCGATCGGTCGAACCAGACGGTTGAGACGATGAAAGTGACGACATTGACCGATACAGCGTCACTCGCTGTTCTTGACGTGCAGTGCCACGCGCAGTGGCCACATGATACGAAATCAGGGCCGCAGGTCGTCCGCCGGAACGCGGACGACCTGCATACAGTCGCTGCTGATAACGGCTTCCAGGATTGGCACTCTGAATACGAGTTCTACAGCCTCAGCGTGGAACCGTTGATTCACTACCGTGGATCGTCTGCGAACGCGCTCAGCAACAACGCGCTCATTCGAGAGCGTGGCTACACCCAGCGTTGGATGGCTGAAACGTCGTATTCGTCCGTGAAGCGCTCGCTCGGCGATGCCGTGCGAGCGCAAACCTGGTATCGAGAGTTCCGTGAAATCGTCCTGATGTTCGCCATCATCAACATCGAACAACTCTGTGATCCGCTCTGATCCCTACGCCGTACCCCTATTCAACACAGCAACGGAATCAAGGTTCGAATCCAGGTCGACCCGTCTGCTCTATAGGCTAACTCACACAGTAACTCGACGCAAGTTCTTGGCTCGGACGAATCGCTCTCTCGAAGAACGATCGAATTCCACAAACATACGGTGGGCCGCTACGTCACCGAGAGGTACAAGAGATGACAGCGACTGAAACGTCCAACGCACGCGAGGAGGCTCTCGATTCCACGCAAGGATGGCTGATCGTCGGGCTCGGCATCGGTCTCCTTACGATGATCTGGGGGACTGTCTTCACTTTCACTGTCTACGCCGACCGCCTCGCTGC
This sequence comes from Halogranum roseipondis, assembly GCF_059695585.1. Taxonomy (NCBI): domain Archaea; kingdom Methanobacteriati; phylum Methanobacteriota; class Halobacteria; order Halobacteriales; family Haloferacaceae; genus Halogranum; species Halogranum roseipondis. Next base: position 100,219 of record NZ_JBUEED010000005.1, on the reverse strand, counting down.
GACCTTCGGTCTCTCTGCGTTGCAGGTCTCGTCGGTTTTCTCAATCACGACTGCATTCTTCCTCATGGGCGGTGGACTTTTCGGTGTGTTCGCCACTCGGTTCTCCCTCCGGCCCGTCCTTGCAATGGTCGGCATCGGACTTGCCATTGCCACCGCGCTTCTTCAAATCGTCAACTCGTATCTTGGTGTCGTTGGAGCGTTTGCACTTCTCGGTACGGCGGGAGGCGCCGCGTTTACGATCGTCGTTTCGCTCGCGCCGCAATGGTTCGACACCTATCAAGGGCTTGCGACGAGTATTACGATGACCGGGATTGGTCTCGGTCCACTAGTGCTGCCATTCGTGTGGCTCTGGCTGTTCAACCGGACTGACCTCCGACCTGCCTTCGCTGTCGTTGTTGGTATGACCGCCCTTCTTGTGTTCGTCTCAAGCCTCGTCTACCACCGACCGCCGAGGGGTTCGCAGAAACCAACCACAGTTGACACTACATGGGTCTGTGCAAGGATTAGCGACTCGCGCTTTCTCAGTACGGCGATTGGGTTCGCTCTCACATTTAGCTGGTATTACGTCCTCTCTGCCCACCTCGTTGGGATTCTCACAGCGAACGGAGTCGATGGCAAGATCGCCGCCGCTGGACTCAGTATCGTCGGTGGTGTCAGCGTTTTCACTCGCGTCGGAGGGGGAATCATTGGAGACCGTGTCGGTCAGCGCAAGACCTTCGTGACAAGTGTGGTTCTTGCCAGCCTATGCGCGTTTGTGTTCCCATTTGCTCACTCGAATCTCCTCGTCTATACAGTTCTCTTCGGGTTTGGTATCGCCCTCGGGCCTCTCGCCTCGCTCTGGTCACCGATTGTCCTCACTCGTTTTGGCTCCGAGAATGCGACTGCGACGGTCGGCTTGATGAATATTGCTTTGGCTGGCTCCGCGTTCCTCGCACCGCTCATTGTAAGTGCGCTCCATCGCGTGACCGGTGGATCTCTCTTTCCTCTCGTCGTGCTGAGTGCCATCGTCGGTCTCGGAGCTGCCCTCTTTTACTGGGGTACAAACTCACCGAACGATGATGTAGACTAATCCCGTCAGATTACACCGTCCGCGTCATTCGAACGACAAGCGTGCCAGCAACTGCACCGATAACTGCAACAACGAACAGCGAACTTGAGTAAAAGAGTGCTACTGATCCAGCGATTATCAGTGGCCGGGTCAATTCGCCAGTGGGCACTCCAGCCATCGTTGCGGTTAATCCGACCACAGTCCCGATTTCAGGGATCACCTGAGCGAGTGCTGCACCGATGGCTGCTCCTCCGGTCAAGAGTGGGAATATCGGGCCGCCTTTCCAGCCCGTCTCAAGCATCACACTTACCATGATAATTTTGACGAAGCCGGCCATGAGCAATGCCTCTGCTGTGAGCGGGAGTTCAGTAAAAAGCGACCCGATAGTGCTCTGCCCGGAGAACAGCATACCTGGCGCGATGGCTCCAGCGAATCCCAATGCGAGGCCTCCAACTGTCGACCAAACGAGTGGATTCTCGTCTCCTCCATAGTCTTGCAATCGATATCGAAACCGGAGGTACACTATGGACACGAGGCCACCGATTGCCCCAAAGAGAACTGCCCCTGCTAGACGCCACAATGGATCTGTCGATCGGAATTCTGGAACAGCGTAGCCAAAATTCAACCCGTTTCCAGCGGCTACTTTGAGAGCTACGAGCCCGATGGCGAGAGCGGCAAGCCCTGGTATCCATCGCCACCAACGCGGGAGGGGTGGGATATCCCTCTTTCCGATTGATTGGACGGATCGTTCGGCTGGAGAATACAAGAGTGATCGGAGTGATGGACTCGTATTCGCGACTGTCGCAGCCCATGCGGTACGAATCGCGGGTTTTAGCCTCGCGAGAGCGTGTGAACTCAACCCACCGCCGATTGCAATTAACGCAAGCTCGGGCCCGAGACTCGCCCCAAAGGCGAGTGAGATCAGAGAGTTTACCGCCCCTTTTGAGATTTCGTCACGACCGACGGTATGGCCACCACGGATTTCTGACAAGAGTTTTTCAACGTCGCCTGGATGGTCGCCGAGATGGATGCGCCCCAGCCCAAGTGTGACACCCCCGATAGTACAGACGAGAATCGTATATAGCGGGTGACCTGGCAACACTGTAATTGCCCCCGGAATCGTTTCCCAGAGAAGGGACGTCAACCAATAGAGAACTCGAAGGAATGTTCCCGTCACGAGCCCAACGACTGTAGCGAGACAAATCGCCACGAGGAGGACGCGAGAGAGGTTACGAACAGCGAGCGATATAGCGATTCCTTGGCGGTGGTGGTTTGATTCACCTACCATCGTTTTGTATGCTCATCAACGGGATGTGGGAAGTAATCGGTTCCGTTCTCGACAACGCAGAATTTTCATGTTTATCATCGTGAGGCGGAAAACTCGATTGAGAGTCACCATTGATGTTGAACTATGCGGACACGATGAGGGGACCCATCGTCGCCGACTGCTCGATTAGCTGACCCTAGAGCGATAATCTCATGGACTCGACTGCTTGTTCGACTCTCGAGTGCTGCGAGCTCACAGAGCTCTTGATAGCATTGGTAGACTGTTTGCGAGCGAGATGGGGTTCACCCTCCGCTTGGAGCGTAGCGAGTGCGTACAGGACGAGCTGCTGATGATCCGAAAGGTCGGAGTACCGTCCATCAGGACGACAAAGTCAACTGTCATTCCGTCTGGAAGGCTTCAGCCAACTGTTCGCGCATGAACTCCCGACGCACCCGCCGCGATCGCGAGTCCGAGAGATAGTTCTGCATTACGACTTGCGGGTCGCTACTACCTTGCTCCGCCGCGATCTCTTCGACACCTTCGAGCACGCCCTCAAGGACTGCCGTGTACGTGTCATACCAGAAACGCCGACACAGTTGTGGACTTGGACGCTCGCTGTCGATACGCTCTGGGAGATCGGCGTCGGCGGCGAGCGTTTGGAACCAGTTCCGGATGGTGTCTCGTGTCACGTGCGGTGTTTCGCCCCGTGGCGACGGAAAGGCGTACCCTGTCCACGTCTCATCGCCTGCAAGCTCGTCGATTCGTGCGTCGAGGACGTCCAGTCCGAACAGCACCGACACCTCTCCGGGTCCGTTCTTGCGATTCTCGAAGGCGATGTAGGGGACGTCGTCGGCGGCAACGTCGCGATCGAACTGCGAAACGTGGAGTGCTGCAACCTCGCTTGCGCGGAGTCCCCAGCCCGCGAGTGCGACCACCAACAGCTGTTCTCGCGGTGTCGTTGTGACCTGCATCAACTTCCGAATGTGGGCTGCGGAGAGTGCTGGCGTCGACGACTCGTCAAGTTCCCACTTGAACTCGTCGTAGAGACCGCTCGCTGGATTCATCGCGGCGACACGCCGTCCGACCAGATGTTGATACCAGGCGTCGACGATGCGCCGGACACGCTGGAGGGTCTGGGCGCTATACTCGCGTTCAGCCTCTTCGTTCAACCAGTCGAACGCTGCATAGCATGCGTCGACAGCTTCGTAGGCCGGAGCGTCCCCGTCGCGTTGGATTGGTGTGAGAAGGTCGTCTGTGCCGTTTGCCTCTCGGTAGGTACGGACGTAGAGGTTCAGTCGTGTTCGGAGGGTTTCGACGGACGACGTCGCGAGGCTGTACCGCGATTGCCGGCGGTCGAGAAACCGTTCGAGGGCGTCGATTGTTTGTTCGTCTGTGGTGGCCCACGTGTAGCCCTCGTCGCTGTCACCGAGCCCGAGGTCTTCGGTCCAGAACTCGCCAAACGAACGGTCGTGCTGGCGTCGTAGTGCGGCGAGGAACGCCCGAGCATCGTGGTCTCGAAACCACTGATGCGTCGGCTTTTCGCTCGTCGAATCGATGCCTGCTGCTTCGAGACAGGGCGCAATCTCGTCCCAGTACAGCTCGATGAAGTCCTCGAGTGAGCAGGTCGTCCAGCGGATGTCGTCGAACGAGGGCGTGAGCTTCGGTTCTTCTTCTGACTCACTCATCGCGATAGTCTCCTCTGGAGTTGGAGAATTCGATGGAGGAAGCCACTCGCTGTGTGTGGTGGTCTTTCTGAGTGTGGCATGTTTTGGTTGTTCAGCGTTTCATTCGGTTTTCTTATAATTTTGTGGGTTGGTCAGACTACCGCAGTCTGCTAAACCCACGCCCGATTGGCTGAGAATATGCCCACAGGGAATAAACTGTATATCGCTATATAGAGTCTGCAGCGAATTTTGTGCTTTTTGAAGCAACGAAATTGGCCTTATAGGACTACGTCAGGAGTCTCGAGAGGCAACGACTTGTCAGAGACACCTCACAGTCACAGTTCGATGTTGAATTAATACATAGCTTCACCGCCACTCGGGGGGTACCTCCGGAGTCGGCTTCTTGCAGCCCGGCGTTGCGGGTCAGGGGACCAGCCCCCTCCTTCCGTCCGCTCTGTACAGACTGGAACCTGCACGCCGCTGCTCGGGTCCTTTCGGTGGTTGGGTGGGATTTGGCGCAGAAGAGTAGCGAACATAGGGAACAGCACAAACAGTTTAACAAAGGAACACCAAGTTACGATTATGGGCGCTGATAGTATCGATATTCGCCGGTTCGAGGAGGCTGACTCTGACGAGTTCGCTTCTAAGACAGATACTGAGAAGATTGTCGAGTTCCTTGCGACACACAGTGACCAGGCGTGGAAGGCGAAGGTCATCGCTGAGCGAGCGGGGGTCAACCCTGACTCGGTGAGTACGCTTCTTAGCCGACTCAAGAGCCGTGGCCTTGTTCGCCACAAGGAGCCTTACTGGGCCATTACTGACGATCGAGACCGACTGTATGATGCGCATCGACTGCACGCCACGACAAAGCGGCTTGATGAACGATATGGTGAAGAAGACCCAGACGAGTGGACTACGGAAGCCAGCGAGGAGCTGGAGTAGTGGTGCTTGAGCAAGGCGCGATTATTTGGGCTGCTGATCCGTTCAAAGACGATAATGAGGGTCGTCCTTGGCTCATCATCGGGAATTCCGAAGTCCCGTTTCACGGCGACCAGTACATCTGTCTCGCACTCACGTCGAAGACGTACCACGACGAAGCACTCCCACTTCGCGAAGATGACTACGACGACGCGCCCCTGTCGATGCAGTCACACATCATGCCGTGGTCGGTTGCGACCATTGAGAGGAAAGACATCGAACGCTATGTCACGGCTGTTAGGAGCCAACCGCTTGAGACAGCACTTGAGCGGCTGATAGGTTACATCGATGTTGAGGACTGAGTAGCCGTTAACCTCTCCTTCGCCATGACGATCGCTCAGAACACTGGAAGTGGTGGTGTGTGCGATGGTCGATGATCGTTGGGTTCGGTGTATGGGATGAACACTTTCCCGAGATGCAGTCCGACTCGCCAATTCTGTCGGCCCAGCCCTTTTGTTTCGGGCGATTGAATCAGTGTCAATGGTCAACTCTTCGCCACAGCGTACTACCACATCCGAAGCAGAGGAGACAGCGACTGATCAACAGTCAGCAACACAGACCTGTCCGGAGTGCGAATCGGAGGCAATTATTCAGGACGGCGACGAACTGCTGTGTGAGGACTGTGGGCTCGTCCTTGACGAGCAAGCGATCGACCATGGGCCGGAATGGCGGGCGTTCAACGCCAGCGAGCGGGACTCGAAATCTCGCGTTGGGGCGCCAACCACCCAGACGATGCATGACAAGGGGTTAACGACGAGCATTGACTGGAAGAACAAAGACGCCTACGGGAATTCACTCTCCTCGAAAAAGCGCAAGCAGATGAGCCGACTGCGGACGTGGCAAGAGCGCGTCCGCACGAAAGACGCTGGTGAGCGAAACCTCCAGTTCGCGCTGTCGGAGATGGACCGGATGGCCTCTGCACTCGGTGCCCCACGGTCAACACGTGAGGTCGCTTCTGTCATCTATCGGCGTGCCCTCAACGAGGACTTGATCCGTGGGCGGTCGATCGAGGGGGTCGTGACGGCCTGCCTGTATGCGGCCTGCCGTCAGGAAGGGATTCCACGCAGTCTCGATGAAGTAGCCGACGTCTCGCGGGTTCCTTACAAAGAGATTGCACGCACCTATCGGTATGTCGCCCAAGAATTGAGCTTGGAGATGCGGCCCGTCGACCCGAAAGATTTCGTGCCGCGATTTGCCTCCGAGTTGGACGTGCCTGAAGAAGTCGAACAGAAAGCAAACGAAATCATCGACAGCTCGGCTGAGCAAGGACTCCTTTCCGGAAAGTCACCAACCGGGTTTGCGGCCGCAGCACTCTACGCAGCAGGACTTCTCTGTAACAAGAAGCGGACACAACAAGAAGTGGCTGACGTAGCACAAGTGACAGAAGTAACGATACGGAATCGCTACCAAGAGCAGATTGAAGCGATGGGGATTCACTAAGTCTCCGTGTTACTCAGCTTGCATCCGGGGCGTCACCAAGCACGAGTCCTGCCTGCTCTACGGCATCTTCGACTGACGATGGAAAGAGTTCTGGAGGCCATTCGTCGTCGAACTCGAGTTCCAATGTATAGCCACAGACAGCGACCCGGGTGCAGGTCACTCCGTGATCAGTATCTGTTCGGAACCAGTATTGGAAGAGTCGACCAGAATCGTCGGTACCAGTCAGCTGCACCGCAGCAGAGTCATCAGTGTTGGCAGACTGTAATGTGACGATCCGAAGATCGCCTGCTGGTGTGACGAGTCGCGAGTCACACTGTGGACACTGCCCTTGATGTGCGCCCTTGCCAAGGTACCAATAGGCGTGTCCACAGTCGTAACACGACAGTGGCGCACCAGTCTCGGTGTCCGACACACTGTTCACCATATTCGTTTTTCGCCTTCGACGCACCTGAGTGCTTGGTTGGTGTGTACCGAGGATGCGAGACGTTTCGCTTAGACGTTGAGCTCGAGTTCGTCGGGTTCGACGTAGTCTTCGACTTCGGTCCCAAGTGCATCGTCAACGAACTGTCGTGCCAGCCATGCCTCAGCACGGGTGAGTCGGTACTGGAGTGTGGAGTTCGGTATGTCGAGTTTCTCCGATATCTTTTGGACGGTGTTCTCTCGAGGTGTCTGGTAGTACCCGTGCTCAACTGCCGCTTCTAAAGCCGCCTGTTGCTCTGGTGGGAGTTCGCCCGAGTCTCGGTCGTCGTCGAACCAGCACTTCGGTTCGCTGAGCCGTTGGACGCTGAGCGAGAGACCGTCACTCAGCCCCTCGCTGACCTCTTCATAGATTGCACCGACAGTATCGTCGTCGTCGATGAGGAGTCGCCACTGGTACTGTGCCCCGCGGCGTTCGGCCTGCATCAACAGACCATCGCCGATATGTTTGGCTGCAACGTAGGGAATCGACTGGACTCCGTCACCTTCCTTCCGGCAGGAGTAGACGATGCGGCTGTCGGCGGTACTGGAGAGAATCTCGTAGTTCCATTCGACGACAGGTGCACCACACATCCCAATCACCTCGTTACAGAGTGTGACGTTGTCGACGACGGCGTCGAACTCTTCGAGGGCCTCGGTTGGTCCAGTGATTCGATCAAGTCGCCACATCGAGTCAGCCGTCGCGTGGACGGCCATGGTTTTTGCGTGCAGGTCTGGATTCTCGATAAAGAGGTCCATGACCTCGTCGGCGCCCTTCTCGTATTCAACCGTGAAGACGAACTCTCGCATACTACTGTCCCTCTCAGTGACCGGCAAACATCCATCTTTGGAATGTACCAAACAGAAGGTCACAGCAAGACACACTCGTTGTCTTCTGGGACCCGTACTTTCGGAACTGACGAGCATCGTTTCGCACGCGATGGTTGCAGTGCTAGGCCAACGCGGTGACTCCATGAAAAGAAGACGTCTGTTTTCAGTCGATTCGATAGCGGCTAGTCGGTGACTGAACTTGAAGCGTCGACTCGGTAACTCGGATTCGTCCGATGAAACGGCCGATGAAGTCATCGTCGCCGTCTGTTGACGGTCGAACGACCAACTGACGAGCGTCAGTAGGAGACCATCGAGGACGAACACCGTAATGATGCTCCACGTCGAGTCGCTAGCAGTGAACTTGAATGCGGCAAAGACGACCGCTTGGAGGGCAAATAGGCCGACGAGCGTTTGAACCGCCCTGAAGCGATCAGAGAGCCGCCCGCCACCGAGGTTACCGTCGCCGTTCGAGAGAGTCGTATGAGTTCGAAACCACTGCCACGCAGTATCGCACACGTCGGCGTCGCACGACTCAAGTAATCTCGTTCGGAGTTGGCACATACCGAACAGGGGCTCATACTGATTCGGGGCCTACTCAGACGTGTGGCAAAGGACACACTCAGCGACATTACCGGCTTGCCAGATGATCTCGGTATCGGTGACGACTTAACGCGTTCTGAGCAGCGCGTCTCGATTCGCGTCGACAGCCGTCGGTACGGAAAGCCCATGACGGTTGTCGAGGGACTCAATCTCCCGATCGACGAAGTGGAGTCTCTTGCGTCGACGCTGAAGAGTACACTTGCCGTCGGTGGAACCACCACTGACGAGGGTGAAATCGAACTCCAAGGCAAACACGACCGTCGTCTCGTCAACGCACTAAAAAACGAAGGCTTCGACGTCGAGATCTAAAGGATACAGCGAGAGTTCCACGGGTCACCTGACCCGTGGGTGAATCGCGTACGCTCTCGCCCTAATCCACAGTTTCAAGCGCTAAAACACCGTAGCTCGAAGTGGAACCCCACCGTTAACGACCTCGCAAAATCCGACTGCAACAAAGTCGGTGAGCCGGGTGGTGTCGAGCCGACGTAAAGCGGCTGACCTCCACGGACACGGTTCCTACGGCTCGATAGAAGACCTCTATTGGGGTAGGACTCACGAGCGTGTTCGGGTGTATATTGGTTCCACGCGAGCCTCACGGCAAGTGCGGAGGGAATTAAAGTTCGGTGCCATCACATTCCACGGTCTTCGTGGAAGTGACCAGAGATGAACGCCACGGGTCACCCGACCCGTGGTACTTTACGCGAGCCGTCCGAGATAACTCGTTAGGAGCCTCGTCTCGCTGCTCCCGTTCTTAGCCATCTGCTTTCAGCTTGGCCTGTCTTGATCGAGTGCCTTCCGCCCCTCACGCTTGTCGCGAACTGTCACGCCGATTTGGGACATTCCAAACGGAGTTCAAAGGGGGTTCGGCTCCACTGTATCGATACTCAATGCCAGAGACGACACCATTGGCGTGGCGAACTACTTCGAGCGAGATGAAGCGCAGTTCTCGGGAGAGGAATGCACAGCAAGCAGATGACTCAGATGCTGTGTCACTCGACGACGATGCAGTAGTCTACGACGAACAGCACGGCGAGTGGGTCAACGAGGAGACTGGAGAGGTCGTCCGCGAAGACGAAATCGATCGCGGGCCAGAGTGGCGAGCGTTCGACTCGAAAGAAGGCGAGCAGAAGTCCCGTGTCGGTGCACCAACAACGACTCTGATGCACGACAAGGGGCTGTCGACGAACATCGACTGGCGGAATCGAGATGCCTACGGGAACTCACTTTCCACGCGTCAGCGCCAGAAGATGCAACGGCTCCGCACGTGGAACGAGCGATTCCGTACCCGAGACTCAAAAGAGCGGAATCTCAAGCACGCACTCGGTGAAATCGAGCGAATGGGCTCAGCGCTCGGCCTTCCAGACACGGTTCGTGAAACAGCGAGCGTCATCTATCGACGGGCACTTGCCGAGGACCTACTCCCTGGTCGCTCTATCGAGGGTGTTGCAACAGCTGCACTCTATGCTGCTGCGAGGCAAGGAAACGTCCCACGGTCGCTCGACGAGATACGACAAGTTTCGCGTGTAGAGAAACGGGAGTTCACCCGAGCGTATCGATACATCGTTCGCGAGCTTAATCTCACTGTCCAGCCTGCAGACCCGGCGCAGTATCTTCCTCGGTTTCTCTCAGAGCTTAACGTCAATGACGCTGTCGAACGCCATGCTCGAACGCTACTCGAAGATGGAAAGCGAGAGGGCGTTCACAGTGGCAAGAGTCCAGTTGGACTTGCTGCTGCGGCGATTTACGCTGGGGGATTACTCGCCAACGCAGAGTTGACGCAAGACGAGGTAAGTGACGTAGCCGACATCAGTGCAGTGACGATTCGGAACCGGTACCGGGAACTGCTCAACGCCAGCCAAGGCCAGCAGCGTGCCACGTAAGCGGTATCGTTGCATAATCGCTCTGCAGAGCGCTATTTCTCAACGCGAACACGTCGCGGCCGTCACTTCGTAATCCGGAGGCCGGTGCCGGTCTCGTAGAGATACCCCTTCAACAGCAGCTGTTCGAGGAGCGCTTCGGCCTCGGAGTGCTCGGCGTCGCCGGCACTGATCCAGTCGATCGCTGTGTCACGTGTGAATGGCTCGTCTGTTGCAACCGCTTGTTCGATCTGCTCGAAGGCTGTTTGTTGTGTTGGGGTCAACCGGTTTGCGGAATGCCGCATTGAGAGTTCGTTGCGTCGCTGTGAAGGTGATTGTTGGGGTGTGTAACTGCGCGAACTGTCGAGACAGCGTTTGGGACACCCGCACCACCCTGAGAATCATTTCGGAGTTCTTTGTCGTCCTCGTGGGAGCCGTCGGTTAATTTTCAAGTCGCTTGTTTACCGTTGGGTGCTCGAACGTCGGCGTGATGCTGATTAACCAACACACTCGACCTTGTTGGTTAATGAGCTGCGAATAGCCCGCTCGAATGGTAGTTCGCGACGCGAGCGACCCAGACCATTATACAGTGGTCTCTCGAAGCACGACCACTATACCGATGGTCGAGATTCCTGACTCACTGCAGTGTCTATGTACTGCGTCTGTGACCGAACGAGCGGGGTCGTACCGTATCGAGATTCCACGCGCAGAAGTCGAACAGAGTGGCCTCGACGTCGGCGAGCACTGTCGTGTTGGCGTGCTCACGCACACCGCCGCGTCGTCGCCAAGTGAGTCCCCCGACGCCACCACCACCCCGAACGAGGTACCACAGAAGCAGCACGGGGCGCCCGTCGACGAGGGTGAGGTCCGTGAGGTCACGATCGAGACGCTCGGCGAGCAAGGCGACGGCATCGCGAAGGTCGAACGCGGCTACGTCGTCATCGTTGACGGCGGTCAGCCTGGCGAGACAGTAGAGATCGAGGTGCAGACGGTTCGTGAGAACGTCGCCTTCGCCGAGATCGTCGCCGACTTGTAGTGGTAAGAGCCCAGCAGAACGATCAGTGTTTACTGTGTCGGCCGCTCGCGGCCCGAACTCATACCTCTCTCGAGAGTAGGTGTAGCGATATGGGAAAACTTACCAGTTCGGGCTCGACGCACCGCCTCGTTGTACTGAGCCTGTTGTCGATAATAACTGGTGGAGCGGGGTTTTGGCTCTGGCGCAGGCAGGCACCACTCGCACAATGGTATCGAGAACACACTGAACAGCGGTTTAGCTAGTGAGACTCACCACGATCTTCCAGCCCGTTACGAAGAGGCTTTTCGGCTGGATTTCACCGTCCTCCAAGGTAGCAGTCCCCGACTGTAGTCGTGGGAAAAGTCACTGATACATACCGACTTGTGAGGAATCGGGTTGTGGATGCTGTTGTTGTTCGACCAGCTGTTGGTATTGACTGGCGATCTGCTGTAGCTGTTGTCGAATCTGTGTGGCTTGCTCTTCGAGTGGGGACGTGTCGATGTCGAACTCCACAAGTGGTTCGAGCGCGTGTTCGATCACGGATTGGGCAGCCCCAGGATCAGGCAGATACGGGTCTGTCTGTACCAGTAATACAACGGCCGGGACATCGTTGTGGTAACAGTCGTTAGCGAGGGCTCCAGTGATGCCGCCGACGAGACCCGCCTCTTCGGCCAACTCGATGCCCGCATTCTGGACCTCTGTTTCGAGTTCCGCCGTCGTCGCAATAGCTGTGACAGTGCCGAGGTCTGCCTCCCGCTGGGCAGGCACACCGGCTAAGAAAATCGCTCGCTCGAACTCACCAGCCAGTTGTTCGTGAACACACCGACTCAGTGGTTTGTACGCCGTTGGGGGGAGTGCAAGGTCGCTCTGTAGTGTCATCACTGGAGGGGTGGTGCCACCATACACTCGGACCGTATCTCGGGCGCGTCCATTCTGATACGAGAGCACCGGTGGAAACTCCTCGGAGACGAGATTCCCGTGGTGCCGGAGTCCAAGTTGCTTCGTGATCTGGTCGACAGCGATTGCCGCGACCAACCCATACCCGGGAAATCCTTCAATGAGGGTGGGTGATTCCGCGTCGAGGTCGGTGAACGAGTCAAATGTGACAGTACAGTCTTCCATCGGTAGTTCCTCAGTGACTCTTCAACGGAGAGATACAAAGTGGTATTCGCGTCGCGACCAACGGCGAGTTCTTCGATCGGGAGTTCCAAGGCATCATCTTGCGCGCCGTACGAGAGGTAGTGTCGGGGTTCCCATGGCCGCTCGTACAGAGGAGTTCGTTGCGCAACTAGCTACTGAGGGGTGTGTTAGTGATTCATTGTGGCTCAGAGTGTCACGACCGCCGAAAAAAAGCGCCCGTCGTGATCGAAAGACCACGAGTTCTCTGCGTGCGTCGGTGGACGCACAAAGGGATGTGATGGACCATCCGGTATCAATCGGTTCGTTGCTACTCGTTGTCGAGAGTTTTTTCGTTCGGCGTCTCTCGTTTCGCAGCGAGAACGAGCAATGCGGTACAGTCCGTCTTCGCAACCGGAGAGATGTCTTGCGCCCCATCGAAGTGAACTACATCCCCTTGATTCACGTGGTGTGGTTCTCCGTCGAGTTGGAGTTCGAGGGCACCAGAGATGAGATAGAGCACGATCTCTCGATCCGGATGAGCGTGTGGTTCAACGTGCTCCCCTTCCGAAAGGGTCAACCGGATCGTCTTCGGCTCCTCATCGGGAAACGCGTTTGCATGTGGTTTTCCTTCCAGTTTCTGTAGGGATTTGATATGTACCATGGTGTTCGAATTGGTTGGTGGATGGATTTACAGGTCGCAACCGCCGTTCGGTTCGTTTGTGGGCGTTATTCGACGTGAGCGCGCACGACGTGGCCGCCACAGCCACACTGTTCGATGTACTCCCAGCGAACGTCCGCCCCCCCGAACCGGTCGCCGAGCGCGTCGTAGAGATACGTCTCTGGATGGCCGTGTGCCTCGTGAGTAACGAGATTGACGTGGTGGCCGCTTGTCGTGTGTTCGATGGCCTCAATCGCTTGTCGTTCGAGTAAGGCGCGATCGTCTGCGTACTGCGGCTTCTCGAGATTCGCCGACCACGAGTTATCGTGCGTGCGGTCAGTGACCGGTTCCGTGTCACCGTGACCATGGTCGTGATCGTGAGAGTCAGTTACCATACACGTCTGTAGGTTCGCTGTGAGCAAAAGAAGGGGGGTCGCGAATCTCTCCGAGACGATATCACTGGACACAGAGAAGATTTACTGCGGAGGGTCGAGACGAAGAGCCGACCACCAGGGGAGTGGCTGGCAGCCGGCGGTGGTGCAGCGGTTCACGACCGACGAGAAAAGCGCCAGTCGTGTTGTGATTCCAGGGCCGAGAGACCTGGTGTGCGTCATCCGACGCACAGATGGACGTGATGGGCTGTGCGTTATCAATCTGTTCTTTGCATACCTGGGGTACTCTCCCTACAATCAGAGAGAAGTTGCTAGCGCAAAACCGATACCAAATGAACGGATTTCGCTCACAAAATAAAACAAAATAAGAAATTATATCGAAGAAAATTCACCCGTAGTCTATCAGCAGCATCATCGGCGCTCGTTGCAGGGTGTATGGGTGGCAGTTCGGATACTGACGAGACCGCAACCACGACAACCGAGACGACTGCCCATCAGACCGAGACAACTGAGACATCGACACCTGAGTCGTCGCAGTCAGACGACCCCGGATCACCGCAACCGATGGAACCAAGCGCTGCAGCGTTCGAAGATCTCTCGTTCTGGCAGGCGCACACGAATGTGAACCTCACTGCCGACAAAGAGACGGTCTACACTGGTAGCCAGTCTGCACGCGTTGAGAACTCTAGTGGAACGATCGTCTGGGAGTTCCCGGTGCCAGTTGATTTGTCCACCAAGGACGCACCTTTGATGGGCACATACGGGATGTCCGTGCTGTCAACAACGGATATGGGATCTCGTTTGCAGACACCGATCTCGTCGTACTCCGAAAGAGCATTATTTCAAACAATTTACTCGGGACCGTCTCAGATGCTGCCAGCACTCTGCTCGTGTGGAACAATACCATCACCGAGAATAGTCGCGACGTCTATCGATCCTCATCACGGCAGGCGTAACTCTCGAAACGGATGTGAGTCTGGTCACACTGAGGTCGTCATTCTCTGTCCTTCTGCCCTGCTCGCTTGGAAAAACACAGGCAGTCATCTATATCGGGACAAATCAGCAATGCAGTGACGACAAAACCGATAGTCCGGCTCATTCACCGTGTGACAGACTGGACACACTACGGCCCACTGGAGTGACGAGGGCGCGATTACGGACTCCTCGAGCGGAGATCTGGATTGAGGTCGTGGACCAGCTGATGTCGCGGAGCTGTGCTGTCGATTACGAATTGAGTACAGTACGAGCACACTAAGCAGACATAGCACGAGAGCGAGGGTCGTCACGTAGATCGGGGATGGATTCGGCAACAAAGACCGAATCCAAGAGGGCGTCCCGAGAACGACCACCAATACCATGGATAGACCCTTGTAAGCCAGATAGATAACTCTCCGCCCTGGCTGTAAATCGTGAGACACCGACTCGGAGCATCGAGCCATTGTTTTCTTCACATGCAGTGGTAGCACGGAGTCTCCTTCCGCAAGACTGGGGAGCCCTCTGCTGGCATTTGAAAAGGCTGGTAAGTGTCGCTTACTAGCACCAGTCTCATATATCTCCAGAGCGAATTTACCAACGAAGCGTAATGAATGATTCATCGACCCGACGCAGTGTCCTCGCATCGCTTGGTGCCGTCGGCGTGACTGGTGTCGCCGGGTGCTTGGGAGACCCCGGTCAAACCGAACCGAATACCACGCCAACGAATACGACCACGGCAACCACTTCAGCGACCTCGAGCGGAAATACGACCGAGACATCCACACAACAAGACCAGCCATTCACCCGTGGCGAACTCCTCGACGACTTCGAGGATATCGGGACGAAAGACGCGCGTTGGGGAACGATTGGCGGGACAATCAAAGCCGACACGGAAGATGTGTATGCGGGCACCCAGTCGGTCCACATGACCAACAAAAACGGGGACGTCGCTGGGATCTACAAATCGTTCTCGGAGGGGCTTGATCTTCGCAAGCACGACCTGTCGATCGCCGTCAAACTCGAAAAACCAGTGCGGGGGAAGATTGCTGCTGAGTTCATCGCCCCGGCACGCAGCGATATGCTCACGAGCAAGCGCTTCATCCCCAAGGAACTCAATGACTGGGTCCGTATCGATCTGGGGTACACCGGGAAAACCGGCGAGCCGGTAATGAAAGCGATTCAAGAGCTTCAGCTGATGGTCTTGACCCCAGAGGGCGAGCCGATCGACGTGCACATTGACGACCTCCGAAAGATCCCCAAGCCTGACAAAGGGAAGGTCATTTTGCAGTTCGACGACGCTGTCACCTCTCAGTACGAGGTTGCGTTCAAGGAACTGCAGAAACGCGGCTGGCCGGGCGGGGTCGCTGTGATTCCTGACGCCATCAACAGCCAAGGCAATCTGACGACTGGGCAGATGCGTGAGATGCGCGATGCTGGCTGGGACATGATGGCTCATCCGCAGGCCCCAGAGCCGTTGCCGGCGTACTCGAAAGCGAAACAACAGCGGATCATCCAGCAAGCGTACAACTACCTCGACCTCAAGGGGTTCCCAGAAGGTGCGCGTCACTTTGTCGCCCCCTACAACCGAGTGAGCAAGACGACACTGGAGATCGTCGAGCAGTACCACGAGACGGGGTTCATGTTCGGTGCCTGCCCGAACAACGCCCAGCAACCGAGTAACATGCACGCCATCTCGCGAATCATGGGGAAGGACCCACAGGGGACACGCCGCATCCTGAACCTCGCTGAAGAGTTCAACCAACTGGCGGTCGTCACCTGGCACTCGATCGGTGACGGTGAGGATTACGAGACGTCGGTTGACGACTTCATGAACGTCTTAGATCACCTCGAACAGAAAGACGTCGACGTGATTGCCCCCTCGGGGCTCATCGACGGCTAAGGGATTCCTCTCGCGAGGGTGTTGCTTTGCTCCGCATTTGTGATTAGTGGGCACTGTTGGAGGATCTCCTCGAGCGACGGCGGCGCTTCGTTACTCGTCGAGAGTGCAAAATCGATGTCGAACTGTTGAGCGGTTGCCCAGATGAATGCTGTATCCTCGACGAGTGTCTCACGATTCCACGTGACCTCATTTTCGAGTGTGGTCCGGACTGCGATACCGCCACCCCACGCGAACAGAGGGATCTGCAATCGGGCGAAGGCCCGCTGTTCGATCTGGACCCCCCATGCGATAGACGTCCGCAAGATACGTGAGCAGCGACCCGGTTCGGCGTGGCCGTTCGCAGAGTTGCACCACGTCGGCATCAGGCAGACCATCGAACTGTTCGATAACGCTGTCCTCATCGAGATAGAGGACGAACTCCCGGTCACACTCGAGGGTCTGTCGTGCCCATTCGATTGCTCGCCCCTTCTGGACAGCCTCGGACCCGAACTCCTCAGGGACGACGTGGTCCTCGGCGCCGTCGATATCGATCGGAGCTTCAGCGATCACGTGTCTATCGGTCAGTTCGGCAGGCAGCGAGTCAACCGTCTCCTGGACGACATCGGCGGCGTCGATCGTCATAATTCGGACCTGAATCTCGTCACCTCCGTACGCGGGCGCCGGTGGTTCGTAGCCCGCACCAAGGACGTAACTGAGCGCAACCCACAGGAGTGCTGACACAGCAAACAGCGCGGTTGTTACCCACAAGACCATCACTAAGAGCTGTTCGTACGGGATCGAGAGCCTGGCGAACTGTCCAGGGAGCGCGACGGCGGCAGCCGAGACGAGCAGGACGCCCCGACGAGCAAGGTTGCAATGCGTTCGACGTTCATCAATCATCCCTCAGACGGTAATATCACAAAAGCAGACTCTACCGTTTACCGCCCTTTGTTTCGTTCACCCCGTTCAGAACGGTTTAGCCGGGTGAATACCCTGTTTCAGAGTAGCACGCGACAGTTCTGCTGTTGTCAGCTATGAATCCCTTTGGACTCCAAAGATGAGTCCGTTATCAGGCTTATGAACGAATCGTAGAAACGTATCGAGCAACACTTCTGTAGCCATAACCGGGTTAGGTGGTAAGTCCCAACAACGAGGTATGGAGAAGAAGGAATATGCGATACTGACGGTCATTGCACTCGCGACAGTTGGTATCGGCGTATTCACGACGAGTAAACCACTGTCGACGTTTTTCGTCGAAAGTACCCGCCAGTTCGTGACGACGACCGTCGCGATGGCATGGATCACGTGGTGGGCGCTCGTCCTCGGGTTCGCGATCGCCGGTGGCGTCGAAGCATGGACGTCCAACGAGCAGGTCGCGGATTTGCTGAACGGCCACGGACTCCGTGAGATTGGGTACGGTTCCCTGTTCGGATTCGTCTCCTCGTCGTGCTCCTACAGTGCTATCGCGACGGCGAAGAACCTGTTCAAGAAAGGTGGCTCTGCTGCGGCCACCATTGGGGCGTTCATGTTCGCTTCGACGAACCTCGTCATTGAGATTGGTGCCGTCATCTGGATTCTGCTTGGGTGGCAGTTTCTGCTCGCAGACATCATCGGCGGGTTCATCCTCATCGGTTTGATGGCGTTCGGCTTCGTCTACCTCGTCCCTGACAAGGTAGTTGAAGAAGCCCGACAGAACGTCCTTGACGAGGGGACCTCGGCCGTGCAAGACCCGGTCTGTGGGATGGAAGTAAACCCAGATGAGACAGAGTACTCCATCGAACACGACGGCCAGACGTACTACTTCTGCTCGCAATCCTGTAAGGACAGCTTCGACCCTGAAGAGGCCAACACGACGATTCGAGAGCAAGCGACGTCGCTCTCGGGATGGAAAGCACTGGCTGACAAGCAGTGGAAAGAATGGGGGATGCTCTGGGACGAAATCGCCATCGGGTTCATTTTCGCTGGACTCATCGCGGGGTTCATTCCCGAACAGGTCTGGACGTCAGTGTTCTCCGGACCCACATTCGGTCTCCCGGTGTACGTCTTCTGGACCGCGGTGCTGGGTGCGATTATCGGGATCGCCACGTTCGTCTGCTCGGTCGGGAACGTCCCGTTTGGAGCCGTCCTCTTCTCGAACGGTTTGCCGTTTGGGTCGGTGCTCTCGTACATCTACGCAGACCTCATCGTCCCCCCGATTATGGACGCCTATCGTGAGTACTACGGAACGAAGTTCGCAGCCATCCTCTCGGGGATGATCTTCGTCTCTGCAGTTCTCACCGGCGTCGTCATCCACTTTATCTTCCTCGGGGCGGGAGTCATCCCGGATCCGTCGAGCGTCCAGATTGCAGAGGTGAAGATTGAGATGAACTACAAGATGGTACTGAACGTCCTTGCCACTGGGTTCTTCCTATTCCTCTACTGGCTCCATCGCTCGGAGACAGTCGGAGACGAGAAACACGGGAGACACGCACACACATCTGACTGACGATCTGATACACTAGACTATCTCGGTTCGCGACTGTCACTATCGGCGAGCACAGGACGAGAGCCGAGAAAAAACGGTGAGTACGAATTAGACGGGGTCACGGTGCCCGTGGTGAGCAACCCAACACGTTAGATACTCTTCGGGAGCCACCACTCGAATCGTGTTGTGAGATAGAAGTCTCTTGATGGTCGGTCACGGTGTAGAGAAACCAACTCTGCAGAGAATCCTAAATCTGTCAACAATACTGAGCCTTCGAAGATAGCAGACGGAAACAGGGTCCCCACTATCTCAGCAGAGATGATTAAACCGTGAGCGTACTAGCACTCGATTAGTCACTCGCAGAGCTACGAAAACCACTCATAATATACCCACGTGTGTTGTACTTCAAAATATGGACGCAACAGACGCACAAACCCGATCCATTGTGTGAACGAGCACCTATGTCATCGAATCCACTTTCCGAGGCGCTGGGACCAGATTTCCAGACGGTGCTCGGCGCGTTGGCCAACGAGCAGTGTCAGACCATACTCAAGAATCTCGACCGTCCGATGACCACCAGTGAAATTGCATCTACATGTGGGCTCCCTCAGTCGACGGTGTACCGCAAGCTTGAGCAGATGGTCGATGCCTGTCTCCTAGTCAAGCACAAAGAACGGAGTACGGAGACGAGGTACACGATCGGGTTCGACGAAGTAATCGTGAGATGTAACCCGAAGACCCTCGAATTGGAGGTCGTCCCGAAGCGACGTTCAGCATCGGAACAACTCTCGGAGCTGCAGTCGGACGTCACAGCACAAACCGAAAACGAGTGAACTACCCACCCTACGCGTCTGCTGATGCCGACTCTTTGGGATGATGTTCCCGTTTCGATAACGCGACTTGCACTGCCCGTGCCACCCGATTGAGTGAACGTGGTCAGCGTAGCGATCGCAGTCTCCGCAGGCCTAACGAGAGCTACTCGCTGGAAAGTGGCGGTTCGAACTCGCTTTCCGCCAACCCGCGGCGAACCGGCTCGTGTTCAGCATCAGTCGGTGGTGGCGTCGTAACTAGCAGCACCTCGAGTCTCGAATCCTCATCGGCTCGTATGCCGCGTTTTGTCTCCGCCGGGACAGCTACTACATCGCCGGAAGTGACGCGGTGGTCCGTCTCGCCTTCACGGACGAATCCACTGCCGGACCGAACGGAGACGATGAGATCACTTGACGGGGCATGAACAGGGATGAACTGCCCCGGTTCGAAGAAGCCACAGACGACTTTCATCCGGTCGGTCAGAAACGCCTCGTTGGCAGAGAATCGGTCCTTGTCGTACGTCCGTTCGGCACTAAAATCGATTCGTGGCATCCACTTGGTGTATTACGCAGACAGCTATTCAGGATTCTCCCGAACAGGTTCGGGCGGAACTGTCTGCAGCGGAGGTACTGTGCTATTAGTCACCGTAGTCGACGGCAACAGACTTCGAGGCGAGCACTCACGGCCACGAGTCACGGTTCGCGGCTCGAAACAGAACGTCTCAATCGGTTTCTGGTCACGGTAGCGGGGTGGAGTCGGTTCGTTATTCCGAGTACCGTGTTTCTCGTCTGCTGACGACTTGCTACGATGGTCGGTGTTACCACCGTCTCAAAGTAATCATCGGGCGATTCGGTTTCAAGATAGCCGAGAAAACTAAAGCGGCTCGAACGTCGTAATGAGAGTTCTGTATCGCCTTCCTACCGTTGTCGGATCCTGAGCCCCCGACCGTGAGGGTGGGACTGTAACCTGACTAAGTCCTCCGGCGAACATATTCGACCTGATTTCTGAGGTTAGGAATCGGCTCTACCATATAATTCTATCAGCGGGATAGGTGTGAATGTATGATGTCTCGGAAGAGTTCCAGACGTGACGTGTTGCAGCGCCTCGGTGCCACAGGTGTCGCAGTGACCAGTATTGGACTTGCCGGCTGTTCCTCGTCTTCGGCGAACACAAGTGAAAGCGCGTCGGACGGCGGTACCTCCGGTGGGACTGAAACCACCGAAGTGACGAGCGGCGGAGACAACGGAGCAGCTCAGACTGATACTGTGGGTATGACCGATGACCTCGGGTTCGACCCGAAGAAGATCCAAGTCCCGGTCGGAACGACGGTCACTTTCGAGAACACGAGTTCTATCGGGCATTCGGTGACCGCCTACGAAGACAAGATTCCTGACGGGGCGACGTACTTCGCAAGCGGTGGGTTCGACTCAGAACAGGCCGCCAAGGACGCGTATCCAGAGAAAGGAAATCTCGAAGCGGGCGAGTCCTACGAACACACCTTCGAGACGAAAGGGACGTACGAGTACTACTGCATCCCACACGAGATGAACGGGATGGTCGGTACAATCGAGGTCGTCTAAATGACCGATACTGCATCCAAAGCGACCGAGACTGACGACTCGGTCACCGAATACGAAGCGCAGCTCAACAAGGTGCTGGCCGACACTGGTGAAACAGCAGCGGGGGAAGACGAAGTCTCGCTCGAACTCCCGTCGCTCGGTCTGAGTCGGCGCAACTTCATGAAAGCAGGGGCGGCAGTCGGAACGATTGGGTCACTCGCCGGGTGTGCCGGCGTGATGAACACCGGTGGCTCCAGTGGCAGCACCGAGAATCAATCAGGTTCCGGTGACGTCCCCGACCACGTCGTCCCGCCGGGAGAACACGACGAGTACTACGGATTCTGGTCAGGGGGCCACTCTGGCGATATCCGTATCTACGGGCTCCCGTCGATGCGCGAGCTCACTCGGATCCCGGTCTTCAATCGGGAGCCAGCGAAGGGTTATGGCTTCGACAACCAGAGCAGCCAGATGCTCGAAGAGGCAGGCGGTTACACATGGGGAGACTCTCATCACCCAAGCCTCTCTGAGACCGGCGGCAAGTACAACGGACGATATCTCTACGTCAACGACAAGGCGAACGGGCGCGTCGCACGGGTGAACCTGAAGTACTTCGAAACCGACGCAATTACCGACATCCCGAACGTCCAGTCGGTCCACGGGTGCTGTATCCAGAGCCCCGACACCGACTACCTCTTCGCGAACAGCGAGTTCCGGACGCCGCTCCCGAACGACGGGCGCGACATCGACAACCCAGACAAGTACGTCTCGCTGTTCACCGCGCTCGATCCCGACTCGATGGAGGTTCTCTGGCAGGTTGAGGTAGACGGTAACCTCGACATTCTGGACACGGACAAAGACGGCAAGTGGGCGCTCGCGAGCGCCTACAACGACGAAGAGGGCGTCGAAATCGAGGAGATGACGAAGAACGACCGTGACTTCGTCAAGGCGTTCAACGTGCCGGCGATTCAGAATGCGGTCGATAACGGGAACTACCGCGAAGTCAACGGCATCCCTATCGTCGACGGAACGAAAGACAGTTCGCTGAACGAAGGCGACGAGCCGCTCGTTCGGTACATCCCGACGCCGAAGTCGCCACACTGTGTCGAAGTCACCCCGGACGGCAAGTACGGGATGGTCGCCGGGAAACTCTCGCCGACGGTATCCATCGTCGACATCGAGAAGCTCTCGACCGAACCCGACCCGTCGAAAGTCATCGTTGGACAGCCGAAAGTCGGACTCGGACCGCTGCACACGACCTACGACGACCGCGGCCACGCCTACACGTCGCTATTCATCGACTCGCAGGTCGTCAAGTGGGATATCGAGACGGCTATCAACTCGCCGAAGGAGTCCGAAGAGGCCATCCTCGGGAAGATAGACGTCCACTACAATCCCGGCCACATCCAGGCGGTCCAAGCGATGTCGACCGAGCCGACGGGTGACTGGCTGGTCGTCCTAAACAAGCTGTCGAAAGACCGCTTTCTTCCTGTTGGGCCGATCTACCCAGACAACGACCAGCTCATCTACATCGGCAACGACACGGACGACGAACAGGGTGGGATGGAACTCGTTTCGGACCACCCGGTGTATCCCGAGCCGCACGACGCGATTTTCGCGACGAAAGACAAGATAGAGCCGGCGGAGACGTGGGACAAAGCCGATTACGAGGGCGAAAAAGAGTACGTCACAGAGAGCAACTCGCGTGTCGACCGCGTCGACGACTCGACTGTCGAGGTGTACACGTCGGTTAAGCGGAGCGAGTACGGCCTGCGTGACTTCACGGTTAAAGAGGGCGACGAGGTGACGATAACCGCGACCAACATCGAAGGGAGTCAGGACATCGTCCACGGTCTTGTGGTACCCGAATACGACATTAACCTAGCGCTCGCACCACAGGACACCCGCGAGGTTACATTCACGGCCGACAAGCCGGGCGTGTACTGGGTCTACTGTACGTACTTCTGTAGTGCGCTCCACTTAGAGATGCGCTCACGAATGATCGTCGAGCCGAGAAGCTAAACCATGAGGTACCGACTGCCGAGTCTCGACGAGTTCACCCAGTTGCGCCGGGGGTTGCCGGTGTTAGCCACGCTTTTGTTAGTCGCTGCGGTGTGGCTCCCGATGTGGACGATAGAGGTCCACGCGGTTCAGTATCCGAACGAGATTTTACGTCTCAACCTCTTTGCGTACCCACACATCAGCGGCGACTACGTCGAGATGGCACGTCTCAACAAGTATATCGGATTCTACTACCCGGACCCGGTCTACTGGCAACCGAACTACGAAGTGGAGCCGGCGGCCGTCGACGTTCCCGAATGGTCTCTTGGACCGCTCGCGTTCGTGGCAGTCGCCAGTGCCGGTGCGTTCGTCGCGTTTGCACCCACTGTCGAGAAACTCAAGCGCGGTCTCACCTACCAGCTGGTTGGGTCGGTTACTGTGTTCACAGTGATGGTGGCCGACATCCAGTACCGACTCTACCAGACCGGCCACCAGCTTGACCCAGAGGCCCCCGTAATCGGTGTCGACCCGTTCACACCGCCGCTGGTGGGTAAATACGAAGTAGCGAACATCACCAGTCACTCTCGATTAGGTGCCGGTGCGTATCTGACTATCGTCGCCATCGGTCTCCTTGTCGTCGCGTACTACTACCGCGACAGTGAGGCGACGTTCAGAACCGTCTTAGACTCGGTTCGGCGTCGAATCGGATCCGACCCGACGCCTGCACTGGAGAACAGTGACGAGACAGAGCACGGAACGAACGCGAAATCCCACCACAGGTGAGTACGGATATGAGAATCTCGGTCAGTCGGCTGTTCGCTGTCGTCGCGACTGTCATCCTTGTAGCTGCAGGCTTTGGTGTTGCGACCACACCCAGTCATGTACAGGCCGACAGTACAATCCACTTCGAGCCCTCGGTCCCACAGGAGTATTCGTTTGACGGTCTGTCAACCCCCGGCCGCGCGACGGTCGACGAACAGACCTACACGTCACTTCAGGCGGCCGTCACCGCCGCTGACCCGGGCGATCGAATCCGCCTCGAAGGCGAGTTTAACGAGCACGCCGTGGTCAACACTTCAAACGTAACGCTCGTCGGGCAACCGGGGGTCCCCACCCGGATCAACGGGAACGGAACCGGAGACGTACTGACGCTCAATGGTGATGGTATCACGGTCCAGGGCGTCTGGGTTCACAACGGTGGCTACGACACCGCGGAAAACGACGCCGGTATCTGGGTCAACGGGTCGAACGCGACGATCCGCGATAGTCGGGTGACCGACGTCACGTTCGGCATCTGGCTTGACGGTGTCTCCGGTGTCCACATTGAGAACAACACCATCGTTGGACGCGACTCCGTCGAACCGCGATCGTTCCGTGGAAACGGGATTCAAGTCTGGAAGACTGATGACACGACCATCGTCGACAATCGAATCACGGACACACGAGACGGCATCTACTACTCGTGGGCGTCCAATGTGACTGCACAAAACAACACGCTGTGGGATCTGCGCTACGGCGTCCACTATATGTACTCCGACGACTCCACGCTCCTCGGCAACATCGCTTTCGTCAACGACGCGGGGTACGCGATCATGCTGTCGGAGCACATCCGAGTCGTCGACAACACCGCAGTGAATAACAGTGGCACGAGCGCACACGGTATCTTCCTCAAGCGAATCGACCACTCCGTCATCGACGGGAACGAGGTTGTCGGAAACGGAAACGGTCTGTACGTGTTCAACTCGGTCAACAACACTCTCACTGAAAACCTCGTGCTGGAAAATCGGGTCGGCGTCTACTTCACCGCCGGCAGTTCGAACTCGAACGTTTCTGAGAACAGCTTCATAAACAACGACGAACAGGTTCGGGCCCTCGTCGGTGAGCTCAAAGAGTGGAACGGGACTACGCGGGGGAACTACTGGTCTGACACCCGCGATTCTGACGTTGACGGTGACGGCGTCAACGACATCCGACATAGACCGGCGGGCCTCGTCGAACGGTTGACGTACGAACACCCACAGGCAACCGTCTTTGCATCGAGTCCCGCGTTCGACGCATTGCGACTAGCCGAGAGTTCGCTTCCTGTCATCAAGGTCCCTGGCATCGTCGACAACCACCCGCTCACCACCCCACCCCACGAACGATGGAGACGATATTATGAACGCGATTGAGGTTACCGACGTGAGCAAGGAGTACAGCGAAATAACGGCGCTTGACAGACTATCGCTCGCCGTTGAGTCGGGGACGACGTTTGGCCTTCTCGGCACAAATGGTGCCGGGAAGTCGACGTTGTTCAAACTCCTTGTCGGCCACATCCGGCCCGACGAAGGAACGGTGTCGGTTGCCGGAACCGACGTCTCAGCGGCCGGCCCAGAGCTCCGCAGTATTGTGGGGTATCTCCCCGAGCATGCCGGGTTTCCAGCGTCACTCACCGGTCGAGAAGTGCTCGAATTCTATGGACGAATACATGATATCTCAGAGTCGGCGAGTCGAATCACCGCCGTGCTCGGAGTGGTTGGCCTCTCGGACGCGGCGGACCGCCGTGTCGGCGGATACTCTAACGGGATGACCCGCCGGCTTGGGTTGGCCGCTGCGCTCCTCTCGCGGCCAAGAATCTTGCTGCTGGACGAACCGACTGCCGGGCTTGATCCGTGTGGCGTCGCCGACTTCCACCGCGTCATCGAACGTCTCGACGCACAGTCGAACCTCACCGTCGTCATCTCATCACACGTCCTCTCGGAGATCGAGTCGCTCTGTGAGCGCGTCGCCATCCTTCACGACGGCAAACTACAAGCAGACGGTAAAATCGACGAGTTGCGTCAGCAGGTTACGGATGATGCTCGAGTGCGCGTGCGCCTTGGAGACAGCGGGACCGTCGATCGTATCCAGACAGTCTTAGCCACTGTTGACGGGTCAATTCGCTCGACTGACCGCGACGGTGACGTCGTCTTCATCGACTGTACTCCGACAGATATTCCACAGTTATTGACAGAACTTGCAGAAGTAGCCCCTGTCGAGGGGTACGACGTCAGCGAACCCGGTCTCGAACGCGTCTTCGAGCAAGTGGTCTCAGAGGTCGGACAGCGAGACCAGTCGGGACAGAACATCCAGCATTTCGAGCGACCACGGGTGGTGAACGAACATGAGTGAGGATCGATCCGTTATATCCGTGGATAACCCCGACAGTGGTACTGCGGCTGTAATCGAGCGTTCGTCTGAGACGTCGGGATGGACTAGCTTCACGTTCACAGGGCGGACACTTACGATTGCCCAGTTGGAGTATCGCCTCTCGATGCGGAGTCGGTGGACGGTCGCACTCACGGCACTGTTTGGCTTCCTCTCGTTCATCGTCGTCGTATTCGGTGGGTCTGCGCCCGGGGTAGTTCGGGCTGACGCCATTGTCGTGAGCCTGGCTTCGCTGGCGACGTATCTCGTCCCACTCGCAGCGTTAGTCTACGGATTCGATACGATTGTCGGTGCAGAAGAGATCGGGTGGCTCGACATGGTGTTCGCGCTTCCTGTCTCCCGCAGCCGAGTCGTAGTTGGAACGTTCTTGGGACGTGCCGCATCGCTTGCCGGAGCGACAGCGATTGGGCTCGGTGTCAGCGGACTAGCTCTCTACCTTCGCGTCGATTCCGTTCCCTGGGGACTGTACGCGAACGTCCTGTTCGGTTCGGTCGCGCTCGGACTGGCGTTCCTCGCTCTCAGTATCCTCGTCTCCACCGTAGCCGCGGAGAAGACCCACGCACTCGGAATCGCACTCCTCGTGTGGGTCTGGTTGGTCTTCGGTCACGACCTTGCCGCACTCGGTTTCGTTGCAGCGTTCGACCTCTCGAACGAGGTACTCACAGGGCTGGTACTTGCAAATCCGATCGACATCTTCCGCGTATTCGTCCTCTCCGGTATCGATTCCACCGGGACTGGTATGGCAGCAGTCGTGTCAGAGACTGACTTATCGAAGCCGGTCCTCGTCATTAGTTCGATGGCGTGGATCGTCTTTCCCATTAGTGTCGCTGCGCGACTGATTCAAAGACGGAGCCTCTAATCTCACGATGACTACTCACTTTCTAGACCGCCCGATGAAGTAGGGTGCCTATCCAACTCTTCGAAGTAATCGAATGTGCGCAGAGACCAACATCCGTGGACGAGACGGGATGTAGCGAGGAAAAGCTAGAAGACCGAAATCCGCAGCTTACTCAATCGTGACGTTGTCGCGGGCGAAGTATGCTTTTATGATCTTCCCTTCCGCTCGATGGAGTTTCTCGCTCGTCGTTGACTTCGCCAACCCAATGAGATCTGCCAGCTCGGTAAGGGTGCAACATCGCGGCGTGTCGTAGTAACCCCTTTCGATTGCCGTTCCGACGAGTTCGTGCTGGTCGTCTGTCAAGAGGGTTTGCGTGTTGACCGACTGATGGATCGAGACGAGATCAAACGGAATACCGAACTGAGTGAGTGTATCTCCGAGCTCTGAGAGGTTCTCCCGTGAGGCGGTAACTTCGACGACAACTTCACTGTCGACGATGGTTATCGGTAGCTCAAGCGGAATACCGACCTCGCTAAGAGAGAGAATCAACAGCGGCTCTGTAGTCTCGAATTGGACTAACGCACGGTCCGATTGAACTTCGAGGAGAGTTACCGAAGTGACGGAGTCATACTCGTCCAACGATTCGATTACCTCCTCGACGTCCGGTGTTCGGATCTCGACGAGACCCACTCCTGTTTCCTCAGAGGGCATAGCCGCGAGAATCATGAACTCGGTGTTCGGATATCGGCGCGAAATATCAGAGATCCATATCTCTTCGGGAAGCGTTATCGAGAGGGTGGCTCGGGGCATCTCTATCAATCACCTATAGTCATTCGCGCACAAAAATAGTTGCGAACATGTTCGCACAACTGAGGTTGCCCCGGGACTGATCAGCGTGATCAGACCCGCGGGACTACACGCTCGGCCGTCGAATATATTCGGGCGTGATGACGCAACCTGGGAATCATCTCAGATAATCTAATACATGGATAACTGACCTCTATGTATGGAACTCACACGTAAGACCATCGCGAAGGCGATCGCTGTCGTCTTCATTTTCAACCTTGTCGTGATGGGTGCCGGTGCCTGGTTCGCCTACCAGGAAGCACCCCCAATCCCGGAGAGGGTCGTTGGACCCGACGGCGACGTCGTCGTCAGCGGTGACGAGATCAAAGACGGAAAGAAGGCGTTCCAGCAGGCCGGCCTGATGAACCACGGGTCGATACTTGGAAACGGTGCGTACTACGGGTCAGACTTCACTGCCAACGCACTCGAGTTGAAAGTTCAGTACATGCGGACTTACTACGCGCAGGAGCGCTACGGAAGCTCGTACGACGCACTCGGTTCGTCCGAGCAGGCGGCCGTCGCTGACATCGTGAAGACCGACCTCGACGAGAGGTACGAGGGCGGCCCAATTCGCTACTCTGCCGCTGAAGTCTACGCACACGAACAGATCCGCGAGGAGTACGTCGACCGGTACCACGAGGGCGACCATGAGCGCGGTGTCCCGGCCGGGATGATAGACTCCAAGGCCGATGCCGAGGACTTCGCGGACTTCGCCATGTGGACTGCGTGGTTCTCCCACACCGACCGGCCCGGCAGTAGTCACTCCTACACCAACGACTGGCCGTACAACCCCGGTGCCGGCAACGATGCGACGGCTGCCTCAATGACGTGGAGCGTCATCGCCATGGTGTTGCTCGTCGCCGGTGCCGGGCTCGGCATCTGGCTGTACAAGTCGGTCGAACTCCCCGAACCCTCCACCGAGGGTATCTCGGTGCCGGAGCCGGGTGACGTGAGTCTCTTCCCGAGTCAACGGGCAGCCCTCCGGTTCATTCCCGTCGCAGCAGGGATGTTCCTCGCGCAGGTGCTACTCGGTGGGTTACTCGCACACTTCTATATCGAGCGCGCTGGCTTCTTCGGCATCGAGACGTTATTCGGCGTCCACATCCTCCAACTCCTGCCGTTTTCGATAGCGAAGACGTGGCACATTGACCTCGGTATCCTGTGGATTGCGGCGACGTGGCTCGGTGCGGGACTGTTCCTCCCACCGCTTTTGACCGGCCACGAACCGAAGAATCAGTCGAAGTACGTCAACGTGCTTCTCGGTGCCATCGTCGTTGTCACTCTCGGTGGCCTCGGCGGCATCTGGTTGGGTGCCAACGGCTACATCGATGGAAGGCTCTGGTGGATTCTCGGGAACGAGGGCCTCGAGTACCTCGAAGTCGGGAAGCTCTGGCAGTTCGGTATCCTCGCCGGATTCGGTATCTGGGCGGGGCTGGCAGTGCGGGGACTCAAGCCGCTCCTCGACAGAGAGCCAGTCTACGGCCTCGCTCATATGATTCTGTATGCGGGTGGCTCGATCGCCCTGCTCTTCACTGCGGGATTCCTCTTCACCCCCGAGACGAACATCGCCGTGACAGAGTTCTGGCGCTGGTGGGTCGTCCACATGTGGGTCGAAGGCGCCTTCGAGTTCTTCATCGTCGCTATCGTCGGCCTGACGCTGGTATCGATGAACCTCCTCTCGCGTCGGAGTGCCGAGAAGGCCGTCATGCTCCAAGCGCTCCTCGTAATGGGGACGGGCGTCATCGGTGTCTCGCATCACTACTGGTGGATCGGCATGCCCGATATGTGGGTGCCCCTTGGGAGCGTCTTTTCGACGCTTGAACTCATCCCGTTAGTGTTCATCCTCTACGAGGCGCTCGGCCAATACCGGGCCATGAGCTCCGATGGAGAGTTCCCGTACCGACTACCGTTCATGTTCATCATTGCGAGCGGCGTCTGGAACTTCGTCGGTGCAGGCGTCCTCGGCTTCTTTATCAACCTCCCGCTGATCAATTACTATGAACACGGAACCTACCTCACCGTCGGTCATGCCCACGCTGCGATGTTCGGTGCCTTCGGGTTCCTCGCACTGGGGATGGTCACCTACATGCTTCAGATCGCTATCGACCCTGCCCGCTGGGACGGGTCGTGGCTCCGCGCCGCGTTCTGGTGTTGGAACGTCGGCCTCGTGTTGATGGTGTTCGTCTCCGTCCTCCCGGTCGGATTCCTCCAGCTCGAGGTTGCGTTCACCGAGGGCTACGACGCCGCGAGAAGTCTCGCGTTCTACAATCAACCACTGGTCCAGAATCTCTTTTGGGCCCGGCTCCCGGGCGACACGCTCATCATCGTCGGAACGGTCATCTACGCCGCTGACCTCCTTAGAAAACGGTTCGTCCTCCGCGAATCCGCTGACGACCCCAGCGTCGAAGATATGGCCGTCGCCGAGGGAATCTTGAGCGACGACTGACGACTCTCTACCGTCGAACTGTTTTATCGACCGTATCAGAGAAGAAATGAGAACGGTCGGTTCAGTCGCTCTGCACCCGTCCGGTCGGCATCGGTCCCTCGTAGTCGTCCGGAACATAGGCACACAGGGGGTCACTCGCGAGGGGATCTCCTGTGTGGGCGTACGCCCGTGACCGACTACCGCCACAGATCTGGCGGAACTCACACGCTCCACACTTTCCACGGAGGGCGTCCCGGTCACGGAGTGCTTGGAACAACCCGCTCTCTCGATACCCATCGATTAACCCGCCGTCTCGTACCGTTCCGGCGGATTCTGGAAGGAATCCCGACGGGTACAGTTCGCCAACGTGACTGACGAACGCGAACCCGTCGCCAGCGACAATGCCGTTGCGGCGTCCGATACCATCAGCCGCTGGTGCGTCGCTTGCGTCACGTCGTCGTTGCGCCGACACGCGGCGATAGAATGGTGCCTCGGTCGTCTTCACACCGAACAGTGCGTCATCGCTTCTGTCCGAGAGCCACTGCATGACTTTTTCAGCCCGCTCCGGTGTGATGGGGTCGAGAACGCGACCGCGACCCACTGGCACGAGGAAGAACACGGACCAAAGAACGGCGTCGAGTTCTGAGACGAGGTTGCAAAGTTCGGGGAGTTCGTCGACCGTCTGCGCACAGACAGTCGTGTTTATTTGGAGTGGCAGGCCGACATCGCGCGCCGCGTTCGCAGCGTCCACAGTCTGGGCAAAGGTCCCTGCCTCACCTCTGAACACGTCATGAGACTGGGCACTTGCACCGTCGATGCTCAGTGCGAGGCGTCTGATTCCAGCGTCTTTGAGTTCACCAACCGTCTCCGGCGTCAACGACGCTGTTCCGCTCGGCGTCAGCGTCATTCGCAAGCCGAGGTCCGTACCATACTCGACAAGTTCGACGAGGTCGGGTCTAGTCAGTGGGTCTCCGCCAGAGAGGACGACGAGTTGTCCCGGTCCGAACTCGCGAGCCTGCTCCAGCAGGCGCTTTCCCTCTCCAGTGGTCAGCTCGTCGGGATGGCGTTTCGGTTGCGCGTCAGCCCGGCAGTGAGTACAGGCGAGGTTACATGCCTGCGTCACTTCCCAGATGAGGACGAACGGGCGCTCGCTCGTGTCGATCGACGACGGGTCGGGTAGGTCGGACGCCTGCGGAGGTCGTTTCATCGGGCCCTCCGCGGCGGGGTGTCACACCGCTCACGACAGACTCCCAGACACAGTTGCCGTACCGCTGTACGGGGTTTAGACATGGTCACCTGAGTGATTCACCTTTGACGTAGGAGTACAGTATCCCGAATATATTCGGATTCGAACGCCCGAACAGGACGAACGTGTTCGGGATGAAATATCTACGAGTTCGGGATGACACCGTACATATGGACGTTGAACCGTACTTAGCCGAGGCGGATGTCCCGACAACCAAGGTAGTCGAATTCTTGGATGTCCGTGACCTCCCGCCACCGGAACCGCTCACCCAGACACTGAACCGACTTGCCACCCTCGACGACGGCTCAGTCTTCGTTCAGCTCAACGATCGGATCCCGCAGTTCCTCTTTCCGAAGCTCGACGACAGAGGGTTCGCCTATGAGACTGTGGAAACCGACGAAGGGACGCTCACCGCGATTTGGCGATCTGAAACGGAGTCTCACACCTCAGCAAACACCGAGGGGTCAGAGTGAGCGACTCCCTGTCGACTTATTCCACGAACGGTGCCGCCACTAGCCTGCCCGATCTCTCGTCAATGAGTACCGAGGTCGCTGGACATTGGTCATCCGCTTGTTCGCATCGAAGACGGGGGTGTACTACTCCGAATAGATTCGGAAGGAACGCGTCTGGTCGACAGTAGTAGGTGTACGAATGGCAGTGAACATGTCCGGGGGAATCCACAGGAGAACTCGCTGTGTAGGTATCCTATGGTCGGATTATCATCGCCGTTCGACGGCAGCGACACTGAGGAACTCTACGACAGGTACGACGAGTTCGTCCCGGAACACATTCCTAAGCCAGGCATGTTCCTCAACGGCCACCATGTCCTCACTGGCGACGAGCACGTCGCCTTCCACGAACGTACTCGCGACCTGTTCGAAGAGCGGGGCGTGTACGACATGACGTTCAATTATAACCTCGCACGGCTCAATCTCGACACGCGTCACGAGTCGGCGGGGTTCCGCTACGCCGAGGAGGCAGACGATTCGAACGTCCTCCGTGCGGAGTTCACGCCGACGACAGCGTTCTGCCCTCAGTCGCATACGCTCATCATCGGCGCATTCAGAGCGTGGAACGGGCTCTTGGATCGTCACAACTACAACCTGGTCCGTGTCCGTCTCTCGGAGGTCCACCACCAGCACGAGACGATCAACGATCGAATCGAAGCCATGGAAACAGACTTCGTCGAGACCGGCAAAATCGCACTACCATCTGAAGACGGAGGCGCCTCTCGTGAACGATGACGTGGACTCAGCAAGAGACGTGTTGTGATCTACCATATCCTACTCGCTCATGGCTGACGCCGTTCGCTCTTTCAATTGCGTGGGGCTGTGGGCCTGCAACAGAACAAAGTATGAATAGATGATGACGGCACTGTATCCCTGACCGACTACGCTATTCGAGTTGTGGTCTACGTTGTCCGTTGCGGACGATGCTTAGCACCTGCACTCAGCTAAAAACAACGAGAGCGTCACAAATCTCTCGAGCAGTGGTCGCTTCTCTAGGCAGACCACTGTGAGGAATCAGCTGTTGAGATATTGCTTATTGGCCATGAGAGCGCACAAGACGTCGGGTCAATTGTGGAAATGGCACGAACACAGATGAGGGCGGTTAGACGTAGTCGTTGAAGAAGAATGGAAGCCGAAAATGAGGGTAGATGCGGCCCTACTGCGTCTCTGACTCGCTCACGCGCTCTGTCGCGTCTGGTCCCAGTGCCGGTGCGATGACGCCGACGAGCGAATGTGGACTGTGTATACGGATGATCTGTAAAACATTACTGGCGAGGAAGACGACGCCCGCAAAGAGCAGCGTACTCCCCGTTCCGGTGACAGCCATCGGAAGCGTGAACACGGCCGACGCGACGATGAGTGTGGTTCCTGAGACCACCAACAGGAAGTCGATTCGAGCGATTTGATCGCTATAGAGCTCGTCTATCACCGGAACGGGTTCGAAGCCCAACCGATCACTATAGCGGTGGACCCAGACGATGAACGGAACAACGTGGTAGACTGTTCCAAAGACGACGAACCCAATGAAGCCGACGACGAGGAGATAGTACGCCGCTGGCGAACCGAGAAGCGCAGCGTGAGAGAGTGGATCTTCTATCCACACTGGAATCGTAAGAAGACTCCAAAGCGCGAGTGCGGAGGCGGCGACACCGTATCGGGTGAGCATTGGATTCCACGGAACGGACGTCTCCCAGAGTCGGCGTCCGAGCACGATACTGAATCCAAGGAGTGTCGACACGACTACGACGCCTCCGACCTGTGCAACGAGCGTTGAGCCGATGAGTCGTCCGCCCGCGAGCAGAACGACACCTACAGGGTAGCCGATCTCCTCGGCCCGCTGAAGCCAGATATCAATTCCGTGGAACTTCGTCTGGGTGAACATCGTCCCGAGCTGGTAGAGCGCACCCAGTATCGTCGTGACGACGGCACCGAAAACGGCAAGTGTCGCGTGCGCGGCAATGACGGACCCCCGCGTTACAGATAGTAGTGCGAAGAGCGGATAGACCAAATCGAGAGCGAGGAGGAACCCGAAACTCGTCAGGAGCAGAAAGAAACCAAGTGCAAGCCAAAAGTGGCGCTCCGTTACGTCGTACCCTGACGTCTTCCAGAGCGTCCGACTGATATTGTACACGAATATCCAGAAGCCGAGGAGCATTGCGCTGCCGAACACTGGGAGTAGGACGATGGCACCCGTCAGAAAACTGCTAGCGAACCCAACTACACCACCCGCGACCAGCCATAGTTGAACGGTGGAAAGTTGCCGAGAATGGAGTCTGACACCTGACCACACGGGGACGAACTGCGTCATCGCCCCCATGATAGTGACACAGACCCATCCCGCAAGAAGAAGGTGAACATGCGCAAGGGTTGCAGTACCGGGTACGACGTTGAACGCGATACCGACTGCGAGACCCAAGCCAAGCAGGAGCAATGCAAGTGAGACGACGAAGTGTCGAAGTGGAACGATCATCGGCGGTTGCCGGGAAGTATCGATGTCTCCTGGAACGACGCTCATGGTCGAACAGAGGGCTCAGGTCGTTGTACATTTACACCCAAACATGTTCGGAGCAAAATGGGCCCTACGGAGAACGGTTGCACTCGTGGGAATCGTAGAGTTCGACGATAGTCTGGATGGTGTCATCGCACACCCCATTATCGTCGAGGATGTCAAGCGTTTGGCCGAGGACGCCGTCGACGATAGAGACTGCCATCTGTGAGACTGTTGCTCGTTGTGCATCGGTGAGCGAATCGTTCGCTTCAAGTCGTCCGAACGCCCGTCGGAGTTCGCGTTGCTTCACGTGCCCCCCGTAGGTACGAATCGCGTGCTTAGCGTGTTTGGGGCTCGTCTCCTGCAAATCTTGTACCCCTGTTCCTTTACACACGTTGGTCACCTCGCTTGAGTTGCTTCTTCGTCACGCCGGCGATGAGGGCCAGCGAGCTTCTGTAGTGACCGGCGTTCCTCACCTCGTTCATTTTTTGGGGAACTTCGCGACGAACTCCGTCGGCGTTCGACGCTTGACAGCGTAATTGTCCGCGTCGAAACTCTCTTTCTCCGCTTGCATCTCGTAGAACAACGGTTTCGGCTCGTGATCGTTGACGAGAGTGAGCACCTCACCGCTGTCAAGTTCGTCGAAGGCGGCGTGGATCTTCGGATGTCGTTCTGCTGGTGGAATCTCACGGACGTCGAGTTTCGTATCTGCCATGCGATTCTGGTTTCCCTCCGCTGTGTTGAGGGTGTTATCCCGAATATGTTCAAGTGGGTGTCAAACGCGTGATAGCATCGTTTGGCGTCCAGCCATTCGGCCGTGAATTCTTTTCCGCCATCGGTGCATTCCGCGTCGCGAAAATGCTATCACTGGGTGTTTAGGATTCGACCCCAGCCTTCGATACGGCGGGAAACAAGACGTTGTTCTCTTTGTGGACGTGTAGGTGGGTCTCACGTTCCAACGATTTGAGGCGGTTGAGTAGACTCCGATAGCTCACACAGGCAGCGGACGGAACGGAATATCCGTCGGTCAACTCGGCGATACGTTCGAGACGGTCGGCTGTCTCCTGGTGGTCGTCTTCGAACCCCTCAAGTTCGCTCTCGATAGCCTCGGCTTCGACGTGTGAGAGTGGTGTTCCCCGTTCGAGTTTTCGGACAATTGGGAAGAGCTCTTCTTCCTCTTCTGTAATGTGTGTCTGCATCTCGTCGGCGAGCGCAACGAACTCACGTTCGACTTCTTGAAGCTCTGGATGGTCGTCGCCGTGTACCTCTGCGACCTTGTGGACGAGTGCCTTGAGTGAGGGGAGTTCGTCTCGTAATCGGTCGTGATGAGTCGCGACGATATGGTCGACGAGTTCGGACATTGAGTCCCAGTCGTCAGACCCGTCGTTCGTTTCAGTTTGTACCGATTCAAGTCGCTCGCGGACGTCTTCGACGCCGATTCCTGCTTCTTCACAGGCCGTTTCGAGTGGGATGTCACCCCCACAACAGTAATCAATTCCGACCTCTTCGAACACGTGTGCGAACGCAAGGGTCTCTTCGACCAGCGCACTCACTTGACGGTTGGGGGAGATTGTCGATCGTGTCATTATAATCACCGAGTCGATACCCTATCGTCGTCGGACGAGAAAAGTAGATGTTCACCCGAACAAGTTCGATAATACTGGTTGTTGATGATCTCAGTCACTACTTGCTTCGAGCGATGGGGCAATACCGACCTCGTCATCGTGGAGGTAACACTGCGGATCGGGTGCAAACGGATCATCATGGACGGCAAGCGCCCGAAGGCGAGAGCCACCGCGACAGACGTCTCGATACTGACACTCGGCACAACGACCAGTCAGATGGCTCGCTCGCTCGCGGAGCCGAGTTAAAATCGGGTTGGTCTCGTCGTCCCAGATGTCGCCGAACGACCTATCACGGACATTCCCGAGACTATACCCCTGCCAAAACTGCGTCATGTGGACGTTCCCTTGATAATCCACGTCGGCGATTCGTTCACCTGTTGGGTCGCCACCGTTCCGTTTGAGGTACTCGTACACGCGTCTTGCGGCGTCTTGGCCCTCGTGCTCGCGAGCGTACTCAACGAGGAACCCCGCGTCAGCGTAGTTCCCGACGAGAAGCGTCTCGATATCGTGGCCTCGGTCGTGGTACTCATAAGTCATATCGCAGAGTCGCCGGACTGCGTTTCGTTTTGCCTCCGGTGTGAGATCGACGTTCGAGATATCGGCCCCGCGACCGCCGTAGTCGAGGTGATAAAAACAAAACCGGTTGACTCCCTCTTCGTAGAGGAGGTCGACAACGTCTCTAAGGTCTGGTGCGTTTCGTTCAGTGATTGTGTACCGCAATCCGGTTTTGATACCCGCATCGAGGAATGCCCTGATTCCGCGGAGAGCGGCGTTGAACGCACCGTCCTTTCCACGGAAGTCGTCGTTCCGTTCCCGCAGACCATCGACCGAGATTCCCGCATACTGGAGACCAGCGGCGCGAAGCTCATGCGCTTTCTCCGGCGTGACGAGCGTACCGTTCGTCGAGAGAACTGGTCGAATACCGTGCTCAGCCGCGTACCCGACTAATTCCGTCAGGTCGTCACGAACGAGTGGTTCGCCGCCGGAGAACAGGACGACTGGGACGCCATATGACGCGAGATCGTCCAATAGTCGCTTTCCTTCATTCGTACTGAGTTCACCGTCTGCGGTCTCCGTATCTGCCGCCGCGTAGCAGTGTGCACAGTAGAGGTTACACTGTTTTGTGAGGTTCCAAACAACGACTGGACGACGCTGTTTCTCCTGCGTGATCTGCGGTTTGGACGTTTCGGTCGCAGCGTCATACCGGAGGCCGTCACCCTCGGCACCGACGTCACAGAGGAGTTTACTAACCGAGATCATCACTCGAAAGCGAAGTCTTCACCACTGGTTTCGATACGGACCGGTTCGGCGTCGTCGTCGAGGTCGTGCGTCGAGAATCGTACGACTTCGTCTGCAGGACAGAGCCAGACGTCGTCAGCGTACCACGCGAACAGTTTCGTGGCCTGCTCATAGGCGATTCCGAGGGATGGTGCGGTGACACTCCCTGTGTGTCGAAGTGGAGAGTCGTCTCCACCACGAACGAACACCTCCCACTCTGCGTCGACGGCGTCACGTGGCTTATTCCCGACACGAAAACGCTGTGGCCTTTCTCCCATACCTACGTCTGAGAGGTAGACGATAAACTCGATTCCCCCGATGATGTTCGGCGACACCAATTGATGCAGAACACGTCTGCCCTGATTAACTACAAAGTCTCTTTTTGTTCAGCCGATCAGACGCCGCGAGTTTGCGAGTTAGAGGACTCAATGTCGACTCTTTCGATACGGTCGATGTCCATCGAGACGTTCCGTAGGACCTCTTGGGTCATAATTGGGGGAATCCTGCACCACCGACACGTACCCGACAGTTGTATCCAGACCCCTCGGTCTTCGGTCGGTATTTCGTATCGCCGTTCGCCCACCGTGCACCGTGACCTGTGGGAGTTTCTCTCGGAGGAAAGTCACAACCTCGGTGACGAGTGACTCTCCGTCCGGTTCGACACCATCTCGGGTGTGCCAGGTATGCGCGCTCTCTTTCGCACGCAGATTCTAGTTGGTCGGACACGTGTGACACCGACGAGTCCGACGCACTCTGCGAATCGCGAGTCGACACTCTCTGATGGAGGTGCATTGGAGAATACGTCGCGGCCGTCACTTCGTAATTCGGAGGCCGGTGCCGGTCTCGTAGAGATATCCCTTCAACAGCAGCTGTTCGAGGAGTGCCTCGGCCTCGGAGTGCTCAACGTCGCCGGCACTGATCCAGTCGATCGCTGTGTCAGGTGGGAATGGCTCATCTGTTGCAACCGCCTGTTCGATCTGCTCGAAGGCTGTTTGTTGTGTTGGGGTCAGCCGGGTCGACGAATGCCGCATTGAGAGTACAGTGCGTCGCTGTGAAGGTGATTGTTGGGGTTGGGTGTCGGCTCACGAACTGCTGGAGACAGCGTTTGGGACGCCTACACCACCCTGAGAATCATTTCGGAGTTCTTTGTCGTCCTCGTGGGAGCAGTCGGTTGATTTTCGGGTCGCTTGTTTACGGTTGGGTGCTCGAACGTCGGCGTGATGACAATTAACCAACACCCCTCGACCTTGTTGGTTAATAGCTATCAGGCGGGTTGGTTGCAGGCGCTGCTCGTTTCGATCTCCAGCGTGTCACTCTCGGGTTACGGAGGTTATCCGACTGAGCAGAATCGCACTGTCAGAGTACAGAGGGCTCTCACCGTCGGCGACAGCTACTACTCCTCGTTCTGCGCCTCCTTGGCGCACCAAATATCCACCTACCAGCTTCACTCCAACTTGCACCGGTATACCCCCCGTCTATACTAGTTGCTTTTTGCCGTCACAGATACCAGAAACCGCCGTGAGATGTCCTGTGTCATCTGCGTACGGCATGTTACGGCAATTTCTCACGACGGGGTGCTGTTACGGCATACGGTATATTGCCGTAACACCGCGCTGTCTTGCGATTATCGGTTGTTGTCTGTATCGCCAAATCACAGTTGGCGTAACGCCATGCTGAAATGCGGTAGGATTGAGTCTGAGCGTCTCTCGAAGTGTTTTTGCGATATGATATTCATCGGGATGGAGACGGTGTGTTGTGCAGTGTGCAGGCCGGTCGCTTACCGCGCTGGACAGTCGGGCACGCTAGTCTCGCTTTCTGAGATGTTGATTCGATGCCGATCACATGGCAGACTCACTGCGTAGGGTCGAGACGAAGGGGCCGGCCGCTAGGTGGCGGCTGACGACCGGCAGTGGTGCAGCGTTCACGACCGACGAGAAAAGCGCCGATCGTGATGTTAGGGCCGGATATCTGGCGTGCGTCAATGGACGCACAGATGGGTGTGCTGGACTGTTCGTTATCAACTTGTTCGTTGCCTATTCGTCGACGAGATCCACTTCGTCACAATATCCGTTGTGGCTGTCGCCGGCAGTGATGATGTCTCGTAGAACTTGAGGTGGTGACTGCAAAGTGTGCCCCACCGCCTCGAAGCTGCATCGAACTCAATGTGATCGATCGAAACCGTTTCCGTAGGGCTTACTCTGAGTAGAGGTCAGCTTCACCTTCGGCAGTCACGCTACTGCCACGCCCCGGGATCTGTTGGACCTTCGCGGGATCAACGTCGCTCAGCGAGCCATCGGCCGTCGCTTTCACGGCTGCGAGGAACGCCTCAGCGACGTGCTGCACTCGGTAGAGACGATTCCCGAGCGTCCCCGCGGAGACTTCAAAGAGGACACTTCCCATTCCGCGGAGCCCGAAGCCGTTTCGCGCGATCCCAGCGTAGGTCCCGCCCGGATACCACGTTGGATCCGGATCGTGCTCGTCGCCAACGGTCAGGACATCAGTATCGCTTTCGGTCGTTATCTCGTCGTACATCGTATAGACGAGTTGCTTCGAGAGGTCTCGTGCATCCTCTGGCACATCCTCATTGATTGGCCAGAACAGCGATGACGTGACGATATTCCCAGCGCCCGGATCGTTGGGATCTGGTGGATACGTCTCTTCTTCGCCAAGCTCGCCGTCGAGGTACTGCTGCCGGTCAACAAACTTCAGATCCTCGTCGACGATGTACTCACCTTGGCGGTGGAAATCGATAATCCACTCGGAATCGAGGTCTTCGACCCTGCTGTCGACGGCGACTGCCTCCGGAACTGGATTTTCAGGGAACTTTTCGGGGTAGCTCTGGTACAAGTCACTATCCTCCCACTCGGGCCAGTGATACCGATTGATGTCCCACCCGACGAACGGGGTATCAGCAGCGAAGATCCCGATGTCGGCTCCGAAAATATCTGCTCCGGCCGCCGCTGGGGCGTCCGTATCGACATTGTATCGCTGCCGAGCAACGAACCCATCTGGGTTCACTCGAGGAATGAGATGAACCGTCAGCTCATTCCGAACCTTTCTGACCGCAGCAGTGTTCGCACACGCCAGATAGTGGAGTGCTGCAATCGTTCCCTCAGCCATTATGAATTCGTCGCCGTGCTGTTGTGCGATCACCATTACATCGGTCGATCCGTTCCCAACGGATGCCTCCCAGAGAGGCCGACCTTGGTTTGATTCACCGATCTTTGTGACCGAAACGTTCTGAATAGACTGTAGGAGTTCCTTGAGTTCGGTGTTATCGAGGAGATCGTCATTCCGGAGGAACTCCGGATTGTACTCGGTGTCACCATCGAGGGCATCCAGACCTTTTGTCTGTCCGTTGTTCTTGCCTTTGTTCTCGTGACCGCTAGCTTGCGAACTGAAAACGCTTGCACCTGCGAGACCTCCGAGTGCCCCCAAGAACTTTCGTCGTTCTATTGTCATGGTATTGCATGCTAATTTGTATTGAAGGTATTTTATATCTAAGGATATGATAGAATAATTATTATGGCGTGTAGAGATTATCTAATTTGGACTCTCTGGGAATCGATTCGTCGTAGTAAGCGGTGTCTCTGAGACTCGTAGATCCGCTCAAAGAGCAGTTTCATACAAGTGTGCTGAGTGTTAGAAAAGCGAGCACATCAACGCCGTCTGAACCTCCTGAGTCAGTGTCCATCTCTCAAGCGCCTGACTGCGCTGTCGCAGTCTGGAGGGCGTTGAGAGACTCGGTGCGTGGGTCGTCGTTTGTTTGCCGCCCCGCCATGCAGACACCGATTGAGCCCGTGACAACGTTCCATACCTGGCCAAGCTATGTCGGTGGTGCATCCAGAAAGGTGGTCCTTGGCGGATGCACGTTCACTCGTACGACGTTCGTCAATGTCGTTAGCACTCAGTGGTCGTCTCATCACACCCGTTGTGATAGGCTCCGACCGACCGAACCGCTCAAACTCGTTTCATCCACCACTACTACTCCTACAACAACCAAGGCTCTCCCGAGTGCTGCTGCTAGTAGTACCGTGCGTCCCTGCGGTTGGTGTCAGTTTCCTATCGTGTTGCTGGTGTTGAGTCGGCGTCTATCACGTCCTCACTGTCGCCACCACATCACAACGTCTGTGATACTGCGCGAATTCTCGTTCGTCGACTCGAGATCGGCGACCGCCTGCTCGGTGAAGACGACGCGTTTCGTCCCGCGACGTTTCACGATCTTCGTCTCGTCTTTACCGAACCGATTGAGGAACTCCATCACTCGCGAGACGGTCTCCGTGTGGGGACTCTCGCCGTCCTTCGAGCGCAGGACGGTGCTGATGGTACTCGAATCAATTGTGTAGCCCGCTGGGACCTTCTTCGCATAGTCGCTGATGCCCTTCGCGATGTAGCGAGCCCGCTTTTCGTTGGACGTGAGTTCTTGGACGGCGTCTTTCGAGAAGGCGACGACTTGCTGGAGTGGGGAGAGTGATGAAACGTCGTCGCTCGTGGCGACGTCGTCGGTGGTCAACTCGTGGAACTGCTGTTGGAGGCGCTTGCGGTGCTCGTGGGCCGACTCGTAGTTCGTTTCGAGTTTGCGCACGCGGGCTTTGGACTCGGCGAGCTCCGCGTGGTGGGTTTCAATCGTCTCGGCCTGGTCGTCGACGGTCGCTTCGAGCTGGTCGGTTTCGGCCTCGAGGGTGTCGACGCGGGCTTGGAGCTCGGTGTTCTCGGTTTCGAGCTCGTCGACGCGGCTCTCGAGTTGCTCGTTCTTCGTTTCGAGGGCGTCGAGACGGCGTTTGAGCGTCTTGAGTTCGTCGGCGAGGGCCGGACTTGGAGTTGCGCTCATTGGGTGCCCTCCGTGCTGCAAATCAGTTGTGCGACGAGACCTTTTTGAGTGGGTGGTGTGTTCGAAGACATGCGGTTTGGTTTCCTACGACCGCACCGGATCCGTGCGTCACCACGGGTCCTTTCTGAAGGAACAGTCAAATCCGGTGAACAGTCGTTGCT
Source organism: Halogranum roseipondis (assembly GCF_059695585.1). NCBI lineage: Archaea > Methanobacteriati > Methanobacteriota > Halobacteria > Halobacteriales > Haloferacaceae > Halogranum > Halogranum roseipondis. Next base: position 57,777 of record NZ_JBUEED010000005.1, on the reverse strand, counting down.
CTCGCTTACTCCCCGAACCTACTTAGAACTAGTGCACCATACACTGCACTAGAGAAATCTAATCAATGCACTTTTCGAACATATCATCTACGTTTATTGGTCGAACGCAGGCTTTCGAAGTCATGAGACGACCGCACGTAGATTGGATGACCCGTGCGGATGACGCGATACTGGAGTTTTTACTTAACGAGGGAAACCGCCAGCTAATAGCCACACCAAGTGTCATCGAAGTCAATATCGGCTATACACTTTCTACCGTTAACCAGCGACTTCGGAAGCTGAAATCTGCGGGATTGGTCGAATACCACGATGAAGAGCGAGGAATGTATGAGCTGACAAAGAAAGGTAGTGCCTACCTTGCCGGCGAGATTGAAGCAGAAGACCTGACGTTAGAGGATAACTTGAGTTGAAGCACGCTTACTCTCGAATCCACCAAACAACAGCCCTAGCACCCACTTTCTTTTGATCTACTTTTCCCTCCTCCGAGAGCTGAGCTAATTTTCGACCGACTGTATCACGTGAGACCTCTAATTGATCCGCGATCTCTTTTGCTGTCATCACCGGGTCGTCTGATGTTTCGAGTACTTTGAGAACTGCTTCGGCCGTCGTAAGCTCGGTGAACATTCCTTTTTCGTCACGGTTGTGGGTCATACTATTATCTACTAACCCACCTACGTAGCCCTTGCGACACCTGTCTACTGGAGATAACAACTCTGACAAAGCGGTACCTTTTTGACCATAAGACACGTGTCTCATGGTAAGGAAGACGGGTCCCTCTTGGGCGTGAGAATGCCCGCGTGCTGTAACACGCGGGACCGGTCTTCCAAAGGCACCAGAAGACCAATGTCAACTACGAAAGCCCTCGCACAAGAGCGTACCGCATCGTTAGCCAGCCACCTCACCAGCGCCCTCGCTCGCTCGTTCACCCTCGGCGTCGACGCCACCGGGTCGACCCATCACTATTACCGCCCCGCCGACGCCGTTGTCGTTTTCGACGGGCGCGAGTTCGATCACTACCAGCCGCTTGATGGCCGTCCGCTTCGGGAGTGGCGGGAGTTCGTTACCCACGAGCGTGGCTGGGACTCAATTGGGCAGTTTGCACAGCTCGGCCTGCAGGCCGATTTAGAGCGTAAGGAGGCCCACGCATGAGCGTACGCGAAGAGTTACAGATGCATCTCTCGCAGGCACTGTCGCGGACTGAGGATGCGGAGGTGCAAGCGCATTTGCACGCGGCGTTGGAGTCTACTGAGGAGTTACCGCCGACGCCGCTCGTCGAGTGTCCCGTGTGTGGAAAGGTCGGGTTGCCGGAGCGGATTGCAATGCATCAGTGTTGATGAGTTCTGTTCCTGGCGATTCTCAGTCTCTGTCGTGAGCTAGCCTCCATTTGTAGACTTTCGCCATCTCGCCCTCGTCGAGCATGCTTCAACACCAGCCTGGTACGTCTGAAACAAGACGATTGGTCGCTGAAAGACCTCGCCGAAGAGATTGCTTCAACACCAGCCTGGTACGTCTGAAACGGCGCGACGCGACAGCGCCCGGAGGGCCTGTAATGGCTTCAACACCAGCCTGGTACGTCTGAAACTATTTTGAGCTCCTCCTCTGGGAGCGTGAGATCGCCGCTTCAACACCAGCCTGGTACGTCTGAAACCTTCGCGCCGCCCACCACAACGACCACGACCATCCGCTTCAACACCAGCCTGGTACGTCTGAAACGCGATGATCTTCTCCGTGTCTCGAACTTGGCTCAGAAGGCTTCAACACCAGCCTGGTACGTCTGAAACGGCAGAGGACCATCCCGACGAGTTTCGCCGTGGAGGAGCTTCAACACCAGCCTGGTACGTCTGAAACGGTATGTCCGCTCAGGATATGCACGAAACGACCGCGGTGATGGCTTCAACACCAGCCTGGTACGTCTGAAACCAGATCGGTCATTCAGACTGCTGTCTCTGTCTGTCGCTTCAACACCAGCCTGGTACGTCTGAAACAAGCTTCAACGAGGTGTTCTGCAGTGAGTAAGCGGGCTTCAACACCAGCCTGGTACGTCTGAAACTACGACGCTTGGCGGGATCGGACTCACGACAATTGGCTTCAACACCAGCCTGGTACGTCTGAAACAACGCGAGGATATTAACGAGGCGATAGGCGTAATCGCTTCAACACCAGCCTGGTACGTCTGAAACTCCGCGATCGTGTTAAGTCCGTGTCCCGTAGTTAGGCTTCAACACCAGCCTGGTACGTCTGAAACTCGTCGACCGTCTCACGGTGGCTGTAGTACGACATCGCTTCAACACCAGCCTGGTACGTCTGAAACAGGCAGAGGGAGACGGCTATCGAGTCTTCTTCCGTTGCTTCAACACCAGCCTGGTACGTCTGAAACGTGTACGTTTCGTTCGACGAGATGGAGAGCGTGGTGGGCTTCAACACCAGCCTGGTACGTCTGAAACTTGGCGCTGCCGGTCGTGATCCGCGCTTGCTCGGTCGCTTCAACACCAGCCTGGTACGTCTGAAACGTGGGCGATCATGCGCTCGGAAGCATCGACGAGGGCTTCAACACCAGCCTGGTACGTCTGAAACATGATGACATACTGGAGCTGCTCCAGAACGATCGCTTCAACACCAGCCTGGTACGTCTGAAACCGTTCGCTCCCTGTGCCGGTACGCCTAACTCCTTGCTTCAACACCAGCCTGGTACGTCTGAAACACTGCCAAGGCGACGGCTTCCACTTAGCGAGTGATGGCTTCAACACCAGCCTGGTACGTCTGAAACAGGAGAGGCCTTCGAGGACTGAACGATGGATACTCTAGCTTCAACACCAGCCTGGTACGTCTGAAACGATCCTCAAGATGCATCATCAAGTGCCGACTGACGCTTCAACACCAGCCTGGTACGTCTGAAACGCTACCACGTCCCCGACGCCACGACGGTCACGTATGTGCTTCAACACCAGCCTGGTACGTCTGAAACTCGTCGATGTAGGCGGGGATAACCGTGCCACAAATGGCTTCAACACCAGCCTGGTACGTCTGAAACCGTCAACGGCGGCCTGAATCCCTGCCGCCCCATCATGCTTCAACACCAGCCTGGTACGTCTGAAACTATATTGAGCGAGTCCTCTTGCTAACGCTTCAACGCTTCAACACCAGCCTGGTACGTCTGAAACACCAGACACGGGTCCGCACCCCCGGTCTACTGTCGCTTCAACACCAGCCTGGTACGTCTGAAACTGGATTTGGCTCTCTCCTCGCAGGCTTGTTCGCTCGTGCTTCAACACCAGCCTGGTACGTCTGAAACAGAATGATGTTGTTCGTGAAGTTGCGAATCCCGTTGCTTCAACACCAGCCTGGTACGTCTGAAACTGCGTGATCTATCGCAACCCACGCGGGGATATCCTGCTTCAACACCAGCCTGGTACGTCTGAAACTCGGATGCGTGGTAAAAGGACGACCCAAGGTATAGCTTCAACACCAGCCTGGTACGTCTGAAACGAGGTTCCGATTCAAAACGGAGTCACACTCCACGCACGCTTCAACACCAGCCTGGTACGTCTGAAACGATCTACGCAACGGGACAATAGAGTATGTCATCATGTCGCTTCAACACCAGCCTGGTACGTCTGAAACCCCACCGAAAATACTAGTCTAAGACCCAATAAGCCTTGAGATTGAAGAGGGAATCACGTCGACCCCCAATAGCGGGTTCGTTTAAGTAGGTCTGCAGCTAGAGGATTCGATGGTCATCCATGGGATCGTCACCGAATACTTCACGCTCTAACCAATTATCGTCTCGAAGTCGGTAGAGGATAACCGACTCGGTTGGCTTCACTGTTGAGTTGATTTCCTCAGTCAAGGTTACCAACTGTGCCTCTGTCACCTCTCCCTCACACACCGAGTTCTGAACATGGGTAAGGTATCTCCGAAGTAGAGAAAGCATCAGTTGTGTGCGCTCAGCTTCCATGTCATAGACTGCAATTACGTACATTACCACCACCGAGCGAACGGCTCGTATGTTGCATCGCCGAGCATATGCTTGTGTAATTTGAACCCTTCTAACCGGAGTAGGTACTGGTACGATACGTGACGCTTGAGTGTTGGGTGCTTGACCGTCCGTTCTAACACCTCTTCGTACTCTTTGACGAAGAGTTTCCGCGCAGGGTCTTCTAGGAGACAGCCTTCAAGAGACTTATCGAAATCAGTGGCAGAAATCTGCCGGCGATTCAATAGACGGAGGATAAGCCGGTCAACAATGACTGGCTTGAATAGTTCACTCAGATCGAGACACAGCGAGTATCGTCGGTCACCTGGTTCGTGAAGATAGCTTATTGTCGGCTCTAAATGCGTAGAGTAGAGTTCTGTGAGGATAGAACTGTAGAGCAAACTGTTGCCGTAGGAAATGAGCGAATTAATTTCGTTCGGCGGCGGGCGATACTCTCGCGTCCCAAACGAAAGATCGTCTGGTGTAACTCGGTTGAACAATGCGTAATATTCACTTCTGATTGACCCTTCAACACCCAGTAGACGTGCCACACTATCGGCGGACTGAATGTTCTCTATCCGATTTTCGATTGCGTCTTGTATCTGGTCAAGACCGCTGTTCCTTCGGGCGTAATACTTCACATTTGCAAGCATTTCGTGGGCACTTCCTAAGACAAGCTTTCGAGCGATAGGGAGGCGTTTCTCCGAAGAGTCATAGTGAATTGCTTGCGCGACGGTAGATCTCCCCGAAACCAATGATTTCCGCGGCATATAGGTCCCAGCGTAGTAGTCTTACCAGTTGAAAACGTGCAAAACAATTCCGTTCTGGGTGAGAAAATTCAGCGCGCGTGTGTTGAATGTAATCTGCCCATGGCAGTAGATTGCGCCGATGTTCTCAACTGGGAGATAGTGAGGACCAGTGTCCTCTTCAGTAAGAACACGAAGTGTATTCTGGTCACGCTCGAGCCGCCCATTCTTGAATAAGTGGTAGTTCTGTTTCATTAGTTACACCCAACAGAAGTCGTGGTAGGCACACGTCTCACAAATGGGAATCTTCGTCGCATCTGGCGGTGTTTCACGCTCGATAATCCTCTCAATTTCCGGTAGAATTTTCTCCAAGTAGGTTTCATCTTCGTCCGAAAGTGTCACTTTCTCACGCTTTCGCTCGCGGGGGTATGCCATCTCCCCATCTACTACTACTCCCTTTTTGTATTTGAGGTACCAGAGATAGTATTTCAATTGCCAAATACCCGGATCTTCGAGGTTACTGGACAGTTTGACTTCTACGACAGTACCATCTTGTAGAATGTCAAGTGCGATGGCACCATCGATGAAGACACGCTTTTTCGCGTCTTCGTACGAGGTCTCGTCGATGCGTGACCCATGGGAAATCCCCGTGTTCGTCCGGTCCACATCAAGCTGATTCGCGTAGAACCAAAGTTCGCGATGACAGGTGTGGTAGTATTTTACCATCAACCCAGATATCTCACGAGTCATAGAATCCTCGACGTAACGGTAGACTCGGGAAGGCTAAACCCAGTATTTGAATTATACCACTCCCGATATCCGTGACTGTCGGCAGGGAGTCGGTACATATCTATCTCCTCGATATAGGGTAGTTTTCGAAGAGTCTGTGTTCGATCACTATCGGGTGCATACAACGAGACGTTCACTACCCGGTCAAAGAACGCAGGTTTGAGCTTCTGGACGCGTGACTTGCTGTGTGACTGGACTGCATTAAGATACTCCTCAAAGAGTTCGCGATCCGTCTGTGCAGTCTCTGGCCCAACAACGAAGACATCAGCGTCAAACGTCTCTGGAATCAACGTGATACGGGCGTCATCGAACTGCCACCGACGAAGCTCAGCGATAGACTCATCTGTCACTTTCACACGTCTCAGCTCATCGAAGTATTGTTGTACAGCTGTGTTGGTGACCGTCGACTCCGCCAAATCTTCACTGTCAAGAGTCCCGAGTACGCGTCGTGTTGCATCCAATCGAGGGCTGTCGTAAATGAGGGCTGCTGGGTCGTGACCATCGTCGTCAACCATTGAGACAATGTCAACAGTGCCGCCGCCTGACAAGGAGTGCCGATTACATCGCCCAGCCGCTTGAACAATCGAATCCAGCGGGGCAAAGTCTCGGATAACGCGGTCAAAACTGAGGTCAACTCCAGCCTCAACGACCTGAGTACTAATGACAATTCGCTGGGTATCTGTCGATTTGCGGAGGTTGCGGATACGTGACTCTCGGTCCAAGGGACGAACAGCACTCGAGAGATACTCCAGACGTGGCGAACTGTCTTCATGTCTGATCTGCTCTGAAATCTTCTCGAAGACTGACTGGGCAGAGTCAACGGTGTTGCAAATGACGAGGATATCTGGGCGGTCTGGTTCCGTCGCAGTTTCTACAACGCTAGTTGTCAGTTCTGACACGGAGAGTGACTCTCCAGTAACGCTCTGGTCGATAGAAAACCGAACGCGATCGAGTTGTTCGTAGTAGCGAGTGGAATCTTTAAGCAGTGGTTCTGCAGCGTCAAACATCCCTGGCTGCGTCGCCGTCATCGCGATGAACGTACAGTTCCAATCGTTGGCGAGTTGTTCGCAGACCTTCTGTATCACATCCCAGTATTTCACCGGGACTGCCTGTACTTCGTCAAGAATAATAACTGCATCTCGGAGGTTCGGAAGCTTGAGCGATTGACTATTTGATGGGACGATAAGACTCTCAATCAGCTGGACGAACGTTGTAGTCGTAATTTCGCTTTCCCACCGGTCGGTCAACATAAGACTCCGCCAGAAGTCGTCGTCCGTTTCAGTATCGTTCCCCTGTGTGAGATAATCGTTGTTCGACCGATAGTGGTGTTTGAGCAATGTCTCGGGCCCAACAGTAGCACTGTCAGTGCCGTGCTCGAGTACCTTTCTAAACTCGGTGAAGTTCTGGTCGATAATCGCCGTGTACGGGAGCGCATAGATGATCCGTGGTGGATCTGTGGCTTCGGACTGTTTCGTATCTCGAAGCTTGAGTGCGGCGTCGAATCCTGTGAACGTTTTCCCAAGCCCCGTCGAGAGTGTGAGTGAGAATGCCCAGGGGAGACTTTCAATTTCGTCCAGCCGGTCTTGTACTTCGATTCTGGCTTGCTCTCGGAGCTCGTTAATCGTCCCTGGTTCAGGCGCTTCGAACGTTTCTCGAACGTACTTATCGACAGCGTCGCCGTCAAGGCTCCGACGTTCTGGCAGTGTATAGCCCGACGCAACCAACTTGTCTGCAGCGACTAGCTGTGCGAAGAGTTCGATTTCCTCGACAGCAGCGGCAAGCGGTTGGTCAATTCTATCCGTGGATCCCGTGAGGGATTCGGGAACCTCCAGTCCGTAGGTCTTCTCCTCGACCCACTCGCAGAACTCCTTAACATCAAGTGGGACGCCAAGCGCGTCATATATCGCCTGGACAGCCTCTGATCGGGTGGAGATATCTTTTGCTTGCTTGTCATACGCTTCGAGTGGCGCGGTCTGGCCGTAGAACACGCGTCGGAACACACCGTGTTCACCGCTCGTATTGATGAGTGGTGAATGATGTCTGGTTACTGCAAGCCACCCCTGCGCACACTCGCGAGGCGCAAAGCCTGCAGCCTGAAGCGCGTAAAAACACGCAAGCCCAGATATCGAGCTGTGGTTCGTGAGGGTGCTCTGAGAGCGTTCTCCATGAAGGTACTCTTGGAAGTAACTCGTCGCCTTCCCAAAGTCATGGCAAGCACCGACAATGTATCGGAGTTCGCTCGTCTTTGCAGGGGGGCCTCGTGCGGCCTCCTCTGCGACTGCCTGCAGGTGCTCTTTGAGTTGGACGCCGGAGTGAGACAGCAGATCACCCGAAGACAACCGTCTCACCACCGACCCGCGCGTATTCCATGTCTCTGATCTTGAGAGGATCCCCCGACCGTTCGTATGTAACCGTTTGGTAGCCAGTTGATTGGCGACCGTCGTTAGTAGCCTGCATGAACCCCGGGACGCGCTCGGTCACGTAGTTTGCTCTTGGCTCAGGTACAAGGCCAATTTCAGAACCGGGAATCGCTGAGTTGATTTCTCTCTCTCCTGTTTCCCACTCGATAGGGTGACGTCCTCGATAACTCGTCGTAGCGATGTGCTCGCTGAGTCCAAGCGAGAGTGTGTAGTGGGACCGCCCAGCGTCAAGCGTTTGTTCAAGTGCGTCCATTGTTTCTGTATCGTCCAGTGAGACGTAGAACCGATAGGCTGGGTCGCAGAGTGTCTCAAAGACGTTCTGCTGGCGCGGCCCGGTGACGTGGCGTCCTGGGTGAGCGCCTTTCGTCTTCGAGGCACTCCCCTCGGTCGTCAGGATATTGATGGCAAACTGTTGCCGTCGGATAGGATTTAACACGCTGACTGCCACCCGACTGTTGTCGCGTTGGAACCGGTCGTAGTAGGTATCTCGACCGAGACCCAGGATTGCTGCGGTCATTCCTGCAATCGTGGTTCGTGGGGGAATACCGAACGACTGGGCTGGCGACGTCGTCTCTGGCTTTCGGAAGTGCGCGAAGTCGCCTTCAACGTCAAAGACGATACAGGTTTCACTCATACGTGACTGTGACCGAGTCTGCTCCAACAGCATCGCCAAGCGCTTGCTCGAGTAATTCGGGAGAGCTATGCTCGCCATCGTAAGAGACTTGAAGACGGCGGCTTGTGTGAACGGTCACGGACGCAACCCTCTTTTTCTCCCCCGCGAGCGTATCGACGAACTCGTCGATAACAACGTCGAGATCAGAGATATCACGCATTGCTTTCGGGTCCTCGACACGGGGATTGAGCGAAAGTGTCTGATGGAGATCGCCAAGATGGTAACTTTCTTCGGCGTACTCGACACGCGCAAGCAGACGTGGCTCGTGACCACGCTTCGAAGACGTGTTCGTCTCTGCTCTGAGCCCGTGCCAGAGTGCTTCCTCGAGGAGGTCGACGTCGTCCTCAGTCAGGCGAGTATCTTTGGCCGCGTGCTCGTCGATGACGCCATGGAACCGAATGAGTGCATATGCTAAGCGGTGGTCTGCAAACATGTTCCCACCGGCGCCGCCATCGTCACTATCGGCTGAGAGGACGGATGTCTTCCCGTGGGTCGTCTCCAGAACCGGGTGCATCGACCGGCCGAAATTGAACTGAACGGGTCCGGTGTATGACCCTTCGATTGGGGATTCATCGAACGCCATACTATCACCGAACATCCGAATGTCGGCAACCGTATCGAGGAAGTTGGCTTCGAACTCCGCATCGTCTGCGTCGAGGTCGTTGTCCTCGATGATGTGTTGGTAGCGGTCGCCTTTATCATCACGGCCTTCCTCACCGGAGGCTTTCACGAAGATGGTGTGGCCTTTTCGGTCGATGTAGTCCCGAACAAAGCGCTTGAGGCGAACGTCCGTAACCACCGCTTCTTCGGTGTAGTCATCAACACGAGGACGATTCTCTTCTGTAAGCGGGTCCCCGTTCGGATTCGCGTCGACAGCATCGTAGAGATAGACGATTTCTGAGCGATTCGTGACGGTAGGGGTATCTTTGGACATTGAATTTAGTTCTCCGTAGTGGCTTCCGCAATCAGTTCTTCTTCAGGCTGTTCGCCAGTCTCTGCTTCGTAGTTCTCCCGAGCAATCCCTGCAATCCGTGGGCCAACATTGACCCCGAGAATGAAGTGGTACTGGGAGCTCCTCAGTAGTCGCATTCCAGCCCTGCTCTCGACCGTTGAGGACGGCATCGTGGAAATATTCTTCCGCGTCACTCCATGGAATGCCGTAGTTGCCAGCCTGTGCGTTGTACACCTTCCCTTTTTCCCAGACTTCACGCTGCCACCGAGTCAGCTGCTTGGTCGTGAGCTGCTCGACGCTCCGATTCTGGAGGAAGGTTTTGTTGAGTCCACGACGCTGTTGCCAATTCGAGAGTTGGGCCGCCGTCGCACCGAGAATGAATGCTGCCTGTCGACCAGGAGATTCTTCGATGCTCGTATGGGCGTCGATGAACTCGGCGATTCCGTCGCCGAACGATGTGAAATCACCGGTAATTGAGCTTGGGTTCATTTCAAGAGTTGTCTTCGAGTCTGTGAGGATTCCAAGTTCAGCGAGCACACGGATGAGCGCGTATGCTCGCTGGATATGGAATCCATCGTACGGATAATCCTGCAACTGTTCTTCCGAAATGCTCTCTGCGCGGTCTCCTGCGTAGCTTACTGGTGGGCCAGTCACCCGGTCCTGATATCGAGCAACTGCTTCCGCAGTAAGATGGCTCACGAGTGTCTCATACTGGAGTGCTTCATCGGTCAACACTGACTGCGTAATGTCGACCCAGACGTCCTCGTCACCGATGCGTGACCCCTCGTGATCACTGTCTGATGCTCGAGAAAACAAGTCGAACAGCCATACTCCGGTGAATATGGCTTTCTCTGAAGGAGACTTTGGCGTGTTTCCACCAACGAGGAGATTTCGCTGGAAGACGATATCTGAGTTATATAGCTTTGAGTACTGCTCTTCGATGCGATTGAATTGGTCAATCGTGACGCCATCGATCCAGCCAACGCCATGCGCTTTCGCACTATCTCGGATATAGTGAGTGAACGCAAGGCGAAGCAACTGGTCTTCTGCGCCGAAGGTTTCTGTTTTCCCCAGATACCGTTCCCATGCCGCTGAGAGGGGTCGGTTCGAATCTGGCTTGAGCAGGTCGTCTCGCGCAGAGCGGATGAGTCCCCGGAGTTGTTCTTCGGCACCATCGATTGGAAGGGCGTATGGAATTGCACGACACCGAACGCCAGGTGCACCGAACGACTGCCGATTGAGAAACCGGTCTGTTGCGACCTCGATTGCGAGAATACACTCTCCACACAGTGGTCGAGACAGCCAGCCTTTCGAGGCATTGTACTGCGGGAAGGGCCACTGCTTTTTGCTCGTGTACATTTGATCTAGCTTCGCGCCGAGACCATAGACTTCAGTCTCTGTCTCGTCGCAGACGGCACAGACCCCTGTCCCCCGAGATTGTTGAGCACTTTGTGAATCCGTGTGGAGTTCGTCAGAGTAGGCTTGGAACGTCGCTTTCGCGAATGTCTCGATTTCGCCAGGGAACTGCTCTGAACCGTCGGTAGCGATTCGAACCGTAAGCAGCGCCTTGTACTCGACTTGGTCGTCGTATTCTTCGATATCGGCTCTGATTTCGTCTTCTGCCGCTGTCAGGCTGTCATCGAGTGCGCGAATTAGCGGATCATCACGATACTCGCCGAGTCCGTCATTATTCGGCCAATCGAGTAATTGATCAAGTTCCGTTAGCAAGCTACTACTTGCGCGCTGGGTGAGGCTGTGATCATACTGGTTGTAGCGGTTTACATAGCCGTAGGTAACTGCCATTTCACCTGGCTCACTCGGGTCAATGGCCTTCGATCCGGCATATGTGAGTCCGGTTTCGTCGCCTTCGAACTCAAGGACAACCACGCTATGGATTTCTTGATTTCCCGAGAGAGCATCTGCATCTGTACATGCAACGTACGTGTTCGGGAACTCTTGATCGATAATCTCGTCTCCAATCACCTGAAGCGCTTGGAGGAGCATTAGGTGTCCTCCATTCGATTCATGAAGCCGAATCCAAGTCCATTGAGCTCACCCAAGCCAGCATCGAGTACGAGATTCAGGATTCGTCGGTGTGCTGCACTCCGGACTTCGTAGTCGAACTCCCACGTTGTCCCGATGTAGGTGACATCACCATCAGCGTACGAGACTGGCTTAGGGACTACTTTTTGCAGTGAATACCCACTGAAGTACGGTGGATCTGGGGCAGACTCGTCATACTCCAGTTCATATTTTTTCTGCAAATTCGTATAGAGGTGATCAAAGAACAGGTCTATCCCGTGTTCTGGTCGCCAGTACGTTCGATCGTAGTCCGATTCGATTCCGTACTCGGCTGCTGTCTCGGTCCCAAACCGAATCACGATTGGTGTCCCTGTGATGAATGACCCGCTGTCATTCACACTTGGATCGATGGTAAATGCTTTCTCCGCATGAAGTGGCATCTCTCCGATGTTGACTTCCGGTTCTGAGCAGAGTCCATAGGCGACTGATGTGACTATGTCAGGGTCAGTAGCTGCGAAGATAAGCGTTCGTGAGTCACCAGTTTCTGCATCGCGAGGCGGGAAGATGTTCGAGTAACTGAACAGTTTCGGCCCGTCTCCCTGAACATCCTCTATGCCCTGTGCACGGAGGTCGTTGTAGATGCGACCCTGCAGCTTGTGGTTGTATTTGTTGTCATAGGAGAAATCACGGCGGGCAGTCAGGTTAACCAAGGCTCTCATCAGTTATCATGGGTGTTTGCTGAAACTGACATCACATAAATGTTTCTTTGATACTATTATAGATTGGACCTATAGTGTTTGTTTCGAATATGTGAAACTGTATAGCTACCCGTTTGGCCGCACGGTGAATGTGCTGTAACGAGAGCCCAGAGCGCCAACCGTGCGCCTATATTCCCTAGGGTAGACAGGTGGGTATCTCATAGCCGACATTCACAACCCCATCGAACACCGCTACCCTCTCGAAAAACCCTCTAGGCCCCACTCGTCTCCTTGACGGCCATTCACAACCGGCTCAAATCCCTGCCAGAGGATCCGAAAACACAGTTGTGAACTACAACCCGCGTCCTTCCGCTGTCGACCCCACCACCCATTATCAGTACACCCGACAGTCCCAAGAGCAACACTTGGTAGGGATGCAAACAGACGGTTCAGACATGTCGAGCAGTGACACGCTCCGCAGTCGGCTCACACAACTGCTGACGACAGACACCGTCATCCATGAATGTCGCCAATGTGGGACGACGTGCACGGCCACGGACGCTAACTGTCCAGTGTGTAGCGCATCCGAAATCGTCACTTACCGCTTCTAACTCGCATCACTCGTCGACACCTCGTACCCAGTGTGCATCACAACACGTCTCACCCTCATCGTACGACTCACCAGCAACCCACTGATGATGTCGTCGCTCACCACCCGACTCGAGGCGCTTGAAACACGCTCGCCCCAACACTACACCCTCCGACGGCATCTCCCACTCCTCCAGACAGCGCTCGACGACGCCACACGCCCCTACCCAACCGGCCGCCAACTGTACGCCCATCTCGAGGACCCACCCATTCCGACGCGGACCTTCGGCCGCCTGCTCGCCTTACTCGTCGAGCTCGGGATTATCGACATCTACGCCGAGCGTTCGAGCGCGAACCGCTACGATATTCGTGCCTACGACGCGGCTGACCTCGAGGAACTCAAGACACTGCTTGGATAGTCACGTCCTGTAGCACGCTCGCACTCTGAACCATCGTCCCCAATACCGAGTACTTCAACAGGAATTCCGACGACATTCGCAACTACAAGCCAATAGTGCTCGAAGAACTCACAGCACATCTCTCCTCAAATGGGTCTCCGAAGCCGGGTGCAACGAGAAACAGAACAGTCGATGACACAGGTGGACGCAAGTCAACTCTGAGGTGGACAAACAGTGTCCAAGAAGAGAGTCTCAAAATAGGACTGCTAAATTTACAGGCAAAATCGGCCGGTTGTTATAAGTATCTGTAGGAATACCGGACCCTGGGGAGCTCACCAACACATCAGAGGCACTCATCCCTTCCCAGCCGACACCCAAACAGCTCGTGTCGCTGCGGCGTCTCGTTGGTGGTACGCACGTGACTGTCGGATTGTGCTGACCCGGCTCCCCGAGACGTCGCTCGGGTACGCTATCTCACCACGGCGAGACAGACTTCCCAACGCAACTCGCGACGACAGTTGTGAGTCCGATGCGGCAGCCCTCGATGAGTTCGATGACGAGCACGCACCCACAGTGATCACAGTCGCCGCTGGGGTTCCACCAGCGGCAACTGGGATCCGGTACTGCAAAACACTGGATAGGCAAAACGCCTGCCCCAGAGTGTGTGGCATTCCGGTGTGACCCATGTCTCACATGGGCAGATGCTGAATACGTGATCCACTAATATAGAATTAATTACGTGAAGTTGTACAGTATAGCTGGGCGAGACGATATCGGTAGTGGAACCACATGTGCTGCAGCTGGCGACGTGCCGTCACTTGACGCACGGAGTGACAGTCACGGGGATTCAGCGGTGTCCGCACGCTTGAACTCCGGGTTCCACACGACTTCCACAGATGTCCATCTGGATCTTGGAAGTGACCAGAATAACCACCCCAAGCACGGTCTCGCGCCGGATCGGTGATCGTTGCGCCAGCAGTTGCTGCGTGCTGAAGGACGGCATCAACAGCAGCTTTCGATGCGACATTGTGCCCGAGGGTGAATTCTGCAGCGCTTGCGGACGTCCCATCGACGTTCGCAGTAGCTGCAAGCTGCTGCTTCGGATATAGCGCCAGCTGCAGACCGTGATGTAAATCGATGAAGGCGACGTCGCCTCCCTCGAATTCAGTGCCGACGATGCCCTCGGTTGGCCAGCCCAACCCATCCCGTTAGAAGCGAAGTGACGTTTCGAGGTCGGTGACACCGAGTGTGATAACCGTGATGTAGGGGTCCATTCTGTTTCACCGCGTCACTAGTCGACGGGTGCTGCAGCAATAGACCTACACGACCATCTGTGAGCGTCACTGTGGTCGTCTGGAGGCTTGCCATACAACCCGCAGAAGCCACTCGTCGTCAGTGCTCTGCTCGCGCTTTGACAAGAGCCCAGAAACTATCGCTGTACACCACCCACAGCCGTCGCGAAGCCAGGGCAACATGATTTGACGGGTGGAGAGTGACTATAGACAATTAGTAGTTCAATTTCACCATACATATAGAATTTATCCATATTGTTTGATTATATAATACAGAAATGTACAAATGCGCAGGAGACAATCTCTACAGAGAGGCAATTGGAATGAACGGAATGTTTGAGCTGACGGGGTTCCAGCGTGATCTGCTCGTGGTGGCAAGTGGCCTGGAGAACCCATCGGGACAGCAGCTCAAAGACCAAATCGAAGAGGGGATGGGAACTGAAGTGAAAGACGGGCGGCTATACCCGAATCTCGACACCCTCATTGAGCGTGGCCTCCTCGAGAAAGGCCAGCTGGACCGTCGGACAAACTATTACCAAGTCACGGAAACCGGATCGTCGACCATCCAAGAGTACGTGGAGTGGATGCAATCGCAATCTAAAGCACTGCCGGCCTAACACTCGGTTAGAGGTGCGGGTGAGCAGTACACTGTGCCGGTGGCGATCTGTCGCTGAGAACCTGCAGTCGTTTGCTTCGTAGAGATGGTGCTACCGGACGCCACAAGGAAGCGGAATCGCGTGCTTCATCCGCCAGATGCGGGACCGATTCACACATCAAGCCAGTCCAGTGACTGCGCGTCGCTCCTGCCCATTGAAGCCGAGTCGCTGTACACTCCTTGTGAGAGCATGGTGCTGCAGACAATCGTCCTACACACACAGGGAGTCCCATCGTGATTCGAGAAGACGGCTACAGGGAATCACAACCGAATCCAGACAGATGTTCAATGTTCTGCTCGATGAGTGTACTCCTCTTCTAATAAATGCCAAACAATACAGAGATGCTGAATATAAGTCATATTTCAGCATATCTTTTGGACAATCGATGGTTCTATTGGACAGTGACGGATGTGTGTTCATGCCCATGTCGCTTACATGGGCAACACCGGAATGCCACACCCGACGGGTGTGCCTCTGTTGAGGCACTACCCATTCGGGACCCGTGTTGGTCGCCCTGGACCTCGCGATCGCCGCGATGTTCGGTTCGGCTGGCACCGTGGCTTCCGTGTGATTCAACTCGTGAGTTGCATCTGACGGTCTCCTCCTGGCCTCGCGTCGCCGTCTGAATCATTGAGAGGCTATCACGTGTTGGATCGAAGTTTAGACTGGTTCGTATCCGAACCAGTGCATACTAACGGGAGAAGGGTGTAGAAACAGATACAATCCATCAGTCAGTTCCTGACCCGGAGTTGAACGATGGGTTGTGGCATTCCGGTTGACGACGCTCATCCCGAGCGTTCGTCAGCTTTTCCGGACTGACGTCACACTCGCTGGCAGTGACAACGACGCCGACGTTCGCTCTATTCTGTCCACCACGCCAGCAATCGCTACAAGGGTGACACAGACAACGTGCGTTCTTCCTGCGTCATCATCGCTTACCTCATACTGCCACTGCATTCCACTTGGAGTTGGAGTTCCGATCACGCTTGAACAGCCGCACGTGAACGCTTACTCTGCTGGCAGATAGAGCAGATGGGGTGTACGGCGATGGACGGGCTATTCAAGAAAGGCACGAATGCTTGTGGTTGTCGGCGATGCTCTGGGCAGCAGCGCCCGGTGTGTCTGATGAAATGAGAGTAGACGTAGTATATTCAGGGGACAAGTCTATATTCACACCTTGTCAAGCAGTCGTCCCGGGTGAGAAAACGCCCTGGGTCAGAGGGCGTCGTAAGTGCCGGAATGCCTTACACTCCACCCTCCCGGGATCCCCGATTACGGGAGACAGTAGAGTGTACGCGCTCGTTGACGCCTCACTTAATTATACGTGACAGCCAAGTGGGTCAATAGGTCTTCACTGCTGAAATGCTGTGTCCACACTATCCCCCTTCCCTCAGATTCTTGTTCATCGTTCACTGAGCGTCAGCGAGCACCGGACACGTCACAAGTGAGCTCTTGGGGACGCGAGCTCCGATAGAATATTGCTGAGTCTAAGAACAATCACTATACTTATTATTCTGCACAACATAGATATTGTAGGGGAGAGATGGTTGGCAAATTACAGCGCACGATGAAGGTAACCTGCAATGAGTGTACGTTCACACAGGTTCTACACCCCGATGATGAGGAACTGCCATCGGAGATCGTTGTCGAGCATGGGAAGCAGACGGGCCACAAACTCACGGTGACCGCACTCAGAGAGTAACTCATCTAGCGATAATATTGTCTATAATGAACAATACACTTCACTAGATGAAGGGTAATGAAAGGGGAGGGGATGGGGTGGTACCTCTGACATGCGACTCCAGGGAGTGTGGATGTCGCAAACAGGGGTTTCGGCCACTCATACAACACTATTCCGACATATTTGTTGAAGCGAAGATGAGCCTTAGATGAGCACGCACATGCGTGGGAGCAACGTCTGACGGGAGATCGTGTGTGGAATACTCCCCATCGAAACGCCGAACACGGTCTCGTCGATGGGTTTATTTCTTCGACACAGTCATTCCTATCAAGATGACGTTGGGGAACATCGTCTACCTCGAGGAACACGGCCCGGTCCCGGTCGCTGAACTGCCTCACGAGATCACCACACCCCAACGAGTCGAAGGACTCAGTTGTCTCACTCTGTATGCCGGTCGTGGACCAGCCGAGCGAGTGGGTGGCCGTCTCTCACCTATCGCGTATCTCGACGCCGAACACGAGCCTGTGGCAGTCGTCCGCGCACTGATCGAAGCGAATCCGAAGCTCACAGAACACAAGTCCCGCCGTGGGCTCCGACGAGTCCTCGGAAATCAAGGCAAGCAATGGGGCGAGGCTGCTACCAGTGTCCTTGATGAGTACTATGAATCAACCGACCATCACCCTGATCACCAGGAGGCCGCCGAGACACGTGATTGTCCGTTCTGTGGGACAGAAGTCACGAAGGGTGGGCTGCCCGATCATCTCACTAGTTGTCCGGAGACGTAAGCAGCATTTACAGGAAATCGCACGATGCGGCGTCTCACATTCGAACGTGGGCGAGACACATCTAAGAGGATGTGTTTACAGACTCACCGAGGAGTGTCGTTTCCCACTGTCGTCGGTCAACCAACTGTTGGTGACCGAGCGTCGTCAGCTGATAGAAGTTCGTTCGCTGGTCACGCTGCCCCTTTTCGACGTACCCACCGTCAACGAGAACATCCAGGTTCGGGTACAGTCGTCCAGCATTGATTTCCGCACTGAAATCTCGCTCGAATCGTTGTTTAATCGCTTGTCCTGATGGCTTCTCTAGTCCACTGATGACGTACAGGAGGTCACGTTGGAACCCAGTGAGCTCGAACAACATGTCAAATCAATACATTCTCATCTCTGATAAGAGTTATTGGAGTATTTATGTTTAAAGAAATATTATATTAGTAGAATATATTATTTGCAATTATATACGTGAGTGATGTGAACTAGTAAGTTGGTTCATTCCGTACAAAATCGGCAAGTGCACCGAGGTAGCCAGTTGGAGTCGCTCCGCTCCCACCGTGATCCGAAACGGTTCGAGTTGGGAGGCAAGTCCAAAACGAACGGGGAGTGAGAGTGAATACAGCAGCTCCGTATGGACGATTCACGGAGTTCCTCGCTCCCCCGTCAGTACTCGTTCGAGAAACTGAGCACCAGAAGGAGGCCACTACGTCTATTTAGAGGGGAGTGTTCAGTCTACCAGTGACGGAGAGGGACAGACCCCATGCCACCAGATGAACTCCAGTCTCACGTTGAGGCGCTTCGAGACTGTGCGCCCCGCCGGATTCGGCTTCTCGAGGAATATTACCCCGAATTCAAAACAGCGCTCGACAGGACGACGCGGTCTTATCCGACGAGCAGCCAACTCTACGCAGAACTCGAAGACCCAGCCATCTCCGCACACACATTTGGACGGGTGCTTCCCCTGCTGGTCGAGTGTGCCATTATCGACACTCACACTGAACGAAGTAATTCCACCCGCTACGATCTCCGTGAGTACGACCCACAGCAACTCGAGGCATTGGGAGATGTCCTTACGGAGACCTGAGCTGGACTCAGTTCACAGCGGTTCCGGCAGCAACACATGTGGTGGATGCATGATCCGACCATCGAAAAGCCGCCGAGACACGCCACTATCCGTTCTGTGGGGAGATTCTGACAAAGAGTGAGCTACCCGAAGCTCACCGGCTGTTCTGAAACCGCATTGATTGTTCCCTAGTTTTATGCATGAATAGAATAGAGTAATGATTGGTGTCGCAAGACCCACTGTCATCCATCGGGGGAATCGTCTGGTAACTGTCTCAGGCACCCGACGACCGGCGCTTTTCTCGCCGGTCGTTGTTCTCTTGACAGCCCTTGGTGTTTACGAGGGCCCTACCGAAACAGGTGGCTGCTCGTCGAGGATTCTCAAGCCTTACAAATAGATCTCGCAACCATTCGAAAACTGATAGCGATCTTGTGAGCAAAGTATCTCGATCAAGTCACAAAAACACCCTCAGTACCTCTCCAGCCAAAGCAGTTCATAAAGGATACTAAGTAGTTAAATTTTATAATAAATACCCAGTTATATATGTATGGGTCTTATATAACCACCAGTGAGACAGACTCCACTTTTCACAAAGAGTGAACAGAACGATTCGAAAACAGACAGGCACTTTCGACGCCGCCATTTCTTGGCCTTGGGAAGCACTGTTGGTGCAACATTGATCGCCGGTTGCTCCACAGAGACAGAGTCCCCTACCCCTACCGGTAGTAGCACCCCGTCAGATGACTCAAATACCACATCAGGTGGTTCCGAGGGTACAACTGCGACCCCCGGCTCGTTCCGACTACTGATCAGTGACCAACCGGTCGCAATCGACGAGTTCGACGAGCTCAACGTCTCATTCGATCGTGCACGTATTTTCCGTGGCGAGATCGCCGAGGATGACGAGCCGGAGGAAACTACCAACTCTCCGGTGGCTACCGAATCTGAGACTGTAACAGACACGGAGACAACAACTGCCACCGCGACTCCAACGAACACGGCGACACCGACTGTTACTGAAACGACGACTGAAACGGAATCAGAGACCCAAGATGGCGAATCTACTGATGACGATCAACGGGGCTTTTTTATCCTTGATCTCGGTGGCGCAACGGTCGACCTCACGCAGGTCGTCGGTGAGAAGGCTATCAGTGTGTTCGATGGCGAGTTAGCGGAAGGTCGATACACCAAAATCGAGCTCTACGCAGCCAACGTTGAGGGCATCGTGGACGGTGAACCTGCCGAAGTTACGATTCCCAGTGGGAAACTCCAGATCACCAAGCCGTTCGAAATTGTCGCGGATAAAACGCTAAGCTTCGTCTTCGACATCAATGTCGTCAAGAAGGGAAAGACGGGCGAATACAACCTCCTTCCCGTGATTTCGGAGAGTGGCGTTGCTGGCCAGGACGTTGAGGTCGATGAGATCGAGAATGGGAAGTCAAACTCGGGGAGGAACAAAAGATCTGAAACAGAGGAGGGAACCGACCAAGAGGAAACTGGGACATCTGAGAACGAAAATGGGAGCGACAAGAGTGAAGACAACGGTCAATCGGAAGATGCTAACGCAGGGTGATAGAGTGTACGCTCATCTGTAGAAGAGTGTTGATACTGGCCTCTCCACCCGAGTCGGAACAGAAGTTAACAGGCAGGCCCTCCAACGACTCTGTTCCCGGGTCATTGACTGCACTACAGAATCACAAGACGACTCACCATCAATAATGTGCTCCAGATGAATGATCTGTAGAAACGGCCGATGGGAGAGATTCGCCCCGGGGCCGCTCCCATCGGGAGTGGCATTCCGGCGCAGCCTTTCCAATGGCCGCTTAAAACAGGATATTACCATATAACATACCTTTGCTGGTTTCTCGTCGCCTTCAGTCACTGATGAGAGTGATCTTGAGTACTATCCGGAGTGAAGGAGCGAGGATTCTCTTCCGTATTAATCTAGCGAGCTACCATTCGTAGTCGGCTGTTTGCCAGTAATAAACATCCAAACCCATATTCTTTTGATAAGATAAGAATATAATATATACTAGAATGGTTCAGTTACCAGAGAGAATGAATACTACCCGTGCCGTTCTTGTAATCGTCTGCCTCGTCGTGAGTAGCACCGTTCCAGTTGGAGCTACAGCAGTGACCCAGCAAGGTGAAGCGTATGCCGGTACGCACATCGAATTCGAAACAGCTAGCAATGCGATTGTTGATTACTCGGTGAACGGAGATACTATCCTTCAATCAGTGAACGTTCAATCGCAGAGCAATGCACAGAGCCAAGGAGACGTTCGTGCTGGCGTGGGGTTGTCGGCACTCACGGAACTCACGGGAGCTGCACTCTCACTCAGCTCTCAAACGGAAGTCAGTGCGACAGTAACGGCCGAGAGTGGCGCGACAATGCAGGCACACGACAACTCTCGGGGGATCCTCGTTGTCCGCTCCGGCGATAATTCACAGTACGTTACCGTCAACGTTTCTCAGTCCTCCCAAGCTGAAAGCGAGAATGACCAGCGTGTGGTCGTCACCACTGAGGACGGCACGAAAGGGACGTTCATGGTTGTCGGTGACGGCGAGGTTACCGTAAACGAGCAGGGGAACGTATCCGCAAATCTGGGGAGTGATGGCGCGCTCGTCTTCCGGTCGTATCCCGAGGGACGCGACGACAACGACCAGAAACAGGAACAGCTGATCTCCGAGGGGAAGGCCGCTGCTGAAGTGTACGTCATGCAGAAAAGCGAGCAGGGGAGCGAACTCACAGCCGATGTCGTCCAGTACAGCGCGGACACGAATGTGGAGGTAACCCAAAAGAGCGCGGGGACGGTCACAATGACCGCCGAGCGTTCCCAACAACAGGGCACGGTCATTCTCACGTCTCTCTCTGAGCAAGCGATTCGTTCCGTCAAGAATCTCCAAGTAACTGTCGACGGAGAAGCGGCCGCGCAGGCAGCCTCCTATAGCGAACTTGAGAGAGCAGCTAATAATGGTGACACCTCAAGATTCCTTGTCCACCAGCAGTCGAGTGCCGAAGCGAGCGCAGACGTACTCGTTGCCGTCAATCACTTCTCGACTCGTGAAATAACGATGTCGGAGGAAAGCAACGACCCGGATAGATCTACCACCGAAAGTGGCAATGAGAACAACGAGAATCAAGGAACTACGAGTACAGGTGCCTCTGGCTTCGGTTCGATTGTCGCCCTAGTTGCGCTTCTGGTCGCAACAGCAATTGCAGTCTCCCGTCGCGGCTAATCACTATTCTTTTCGTCACTCTCAGCGATCTCGTTCGTGCCGTTTTTATTTACTCTGGTGACTTCCACGTCCCAACTGGGTGTACCATCTTCATTGAGACATGCCCATCCACCTGTAACCGGAATCCCGCTAGCATGCGCTCGCAGGAGGAGTTGGTGCAGTTCGGTTCGAAATACAGTTTCGTCTTCGATCGGCGCGGGACTCTCTGATGTCATGGTGGTTCTTGAGAATAACCTGTGACGAGTTCACTGTAGTTTGGTCAACTTCGTCGCGCCCGATGATTAACAGCCTCTCGTAGAGAGATGCGATTTAGAGGATATAATTATGTTGTTCCAAATGGGATACATCGGTGCACCTCCGTTTTCAGCCGAAGAGTTAGTATGTTCTTGCGAGCAGAAGTGATGCTGCTCTGCTGCTTCAAACATCGACTAAATGCCCTTTTCACCGAGACAAAGGAGGCTAGCCTGGCTGCTGGAGATATGCGCAGCTCAGGTGAGTAGTCGTAGAGTCGCACGGGACCAGCCAGTCACGGTGTCAGAGGCTCATCTAACTGATCCCGTCCGGGAGCAGTCTACTCCATCTGTACTATCGTACGATACATATTTATAGATGTTTATGACTGAAATGAACTTATATTCTGATAGTCAAAATGGAAATTATTAGGCCAAGACCATTTATATTTCACTTGATGGTCAAGTGGGGAATAGAGTGATATAGGCAAGCGTACGACTCTTTTTGTATGGATTATTCTTGGCTCGCTGAATGTGAGTGCTGTGGCCCGCCAGATGAGTCCGTCTGGCGAGAACATGTTGAAGTGATTGGTGCTGACAGTGGCGTTGTCGTGCAGACCACTGGCAATGGCGCACTTCTAACGGTGCTTATCTGTCGTGAATGTGGGACGTATCGCCCTGTCGAGTGATTAGTTATGGCAGAATAGAACTGAGTTGTCGCTATGTCTATTATAACACACGATACCGTGAGTAGCTGTGAACTATTCATAACTTGTAACTGATACTCTCTCTTTTTATTCTGTCCCGCCGTACTATCCATTGTTGAAGGCTAACAGGGTCCACATTCAGATAGACGTCGTTCTAGGGGGTGGCTCGTTGTCCTGCATGTGACACAGCTCTCAACGAGAGGAGGGAAAATGCAACTCCAAACGAGACAACAAGACACCGATTACGAAACGACTGACCTGACACCAACTGCACCAACGCTCTCTAAGGACGAACTCTTCGAGATCCTAAAGAACCAGCGTCGGCGAGATGCGCTTCGTTTCCTCAAAGCGAACGGAGGAAACGTGACCCTCGGCGATATGTCCGAGTACATCGCGGCCAAGGAGAACGGTATCGACGTCAACGCGCTTTCCTCGAGTCAACGGAAGCGTGTATACATCGGGCTCATCTGTGTTCGGTTAAGGAGCGAAACCGACAGACGGTGCTGTCTTGATGAGGTTATCTTCAGAAACCGCGTAGAGAGAGGTTGTGCTAACGAGACTCTCTCCAACACTCATACGACGTCGGTTGACTTCCCTCTTTCCAGCGCATCTTATCGAAGGCATCGCGCGCGAGCGCGATGCTGTCCAACGTCATCGAAAAATCGACATCACGATGCTCGTCTGGGCGCTTATCTTGGGTTTCGCCGTCGACGGCGAAACCCGCTCTATCGCCGCATTTCAACGTGTCTACCAGACCGCCACCAATCAGATCGTCTTCCGCTCCAGTTTCTACGACCGCTTCACTCCACAACTCCGAGACCTCCTGAGCGACCTCCTCGCGCACGCGCTCGAGGAGGTCGCGGTCCCGCACACCATCGCACCTCAGCTTGCTCAGTTCCGCGATGTGATGATCGCCGATGCAACCGTGTTCCGGTTGCATCGGCTCCTTACGGCGTTTCCAGCGACTCACGACGATCAATCCGGAGCACAGCTGTATCTCGTCTACAACGTGACGAAACGGACGCTCGCCCAGTTTAGCCTCACCGACGAACGGACCCACGAAAGCAGCCAGTTCCGCACGGGGAACTGGCTGCGTAACCGACTCTTCCTGTTCGACCTCGGCTTCTACAGCTATCGACGGTTCACGTTGATTGACGAGAACGGTGGCTACTTCGTGAGTCGGCTGAAGAAGAACGCAAATCCGGAGATCGTCGGCGAATGCCGGAAATGGCGCGGGCGCGCCATTTCCTTGACAGGGAGTCATCTCCAAGACCGGCTCTCGAAGCTCAAGCGGAAGTATATCGACGTGACCGGGAAGTTCGAGTTCAAGCGACGGCAGTATGCTGGAAAGCACTCAGGAGACGCCGTCGAGTTTCGCGTCGTCGGTGTCCGCAACGAGGACACCGACGACTACCACCTCTACGTGACGAACCTTCCGGAAGAGTTCACACCAGAGCAAGTAGCTGCGCTGTATAGCCTGCGGTGGAAGGTGGAATTGTTGTTCCGTGAGTTGAAATCGCGCTACGGTCTGGAGAAGTTCGAGACAAGCGATCCAGTGATTGTCGAGTTGCTGGTGATTGCGGCTCTGCTGACGCTGGTGGTCAGCAGAGCCGTGTTAGGGGTGTTTCAAGAGGCTGATCCTGGCGTGGAGTATCCAGAAGAACGCTGGGCGACGACCTTTCGGTCGGTCGCCCAGCCAGTTCTTGCAGACCTGGCCCTTGCGCTGGGTCATCCTCCACCAAATCTTCCGGAAGTAGTACGTCATGAGGCACGTCAACCAGAGAGATCACGCCTCACCCTGAACAAACGAGTGGCTCAAGCCTTCTGCACGGGGGTCTGGTCTTAACCGAACACGAATGCATCGGGCTCTACCAGTGTCATCTCCCAAAGATGGCCACTTTCGGTATTATCGACTACGACCAAAATCGTGGAACGATCGAACTCCTGCCGGCTGCGGAACTGCTTGAGCCATATCTTGAGGACGACATTGCTGCCTCCGAGTCCAACTCAACTGTCGAACTCCGCATAGGTATGGCAACAATCGTTGCCGTGCTCGTCGTAGCTGGGCTTGCAGGTGTGCCCGTCCTGTCTGTGCTTTCCGCTGCAGAATGGGCAGTCGTGAGCACTGCTGTCCTTCTCATGTTCGCTGCGAGTGATGCGCTCGGTATCTAACACCCGCTACCCGAACAGAGACGCTGTTTTGAACGTCTTGCGTATTGTTTAAAAATGGACGTATTCCGTTAACGACGTAAGCGGCGGGGGTTCTTTGTCTGAGTCAAGCCAGCCTTCCGATCACGCAGTCAGATCTAAGAGGTCAATCTTCGACACAAATCCGTCACTCCCGTCGTCTCGTTCTGCTGAATCCGTGTATCCACACACAGCGACGTATCCGTCGTCCGTGGTCGTGATCGCGTGTGGGATTTCGGGGCGCTCTGTCCCGAACGAGTAGGTCCAGACTCTGTCACCGCTTTCATCGAGTCCACCCAGCCACAGCAGTGGCCCAATGACGTCGGCACTTCGCGTCCCAACAAAGGCGTACCCAGTTTCGGTTGCTGTGATTCCATCTGCAGTGTACTCCTCACCCTCCTTTCCGTATGTTTGGGTCCAGACTGTGTTTCCACGCAGATCAGTCCGGACGAAGAAGGCATCCGTCGTGAAGGCATCTGCTGACAGCGTTGTCCCCGCAAGGACGTATCCATCGTTAATCGGGATGCACTCAGTCAGATGATTGTCCTCACCTGCTGCATATGTCTGTCGCCATCGCTCTTGTCCCGTTGTGTCTGTTTTGAGGAGCAGAAACTCACGAGTACTGTCGCTGTTTGTGACCGTTCCACCGAGGATGTAGCCACCGTCCGTTTCTATGATCGAGACCGCTTCGACAGCCTGACCGCCGCTGTAGGTGTTCGTCCATTCTATTTTACCCTCCGAGTTAAGCTTTGCAACCGCTGCTTGGTCGGTGGTGATACCAGCAGTCGCATACCCGCCATCAGTCGTTTGCACGATATCGTTTGCCTGACTATCCATACACCCTCTCACGTGGAAGCGTTGGGTCCAGTGTTCCTCACCACGAGGGCCTGTTTCAACGACGTAAAATCGGTCGTATGCTTCCGTGGCGCTTTGGGTCCGACCACAGAGTGCATATCCACCCGTTGCCGTTCGTGTGCCAGCAACTGCACTATCGAGCCTGGCATCCCCCTGTAGTGCCGTCCACTTTCTATCGCCGGCTGAACTCCACCCATACTGCCATGCTTCTGTACTCTCAGCATCAGCGGCGAGGCCGATTGTCGTGACTCCACCGTCGGTTGTCCCAATCGTATCACGGAACTTCTCACGCCCGTCGCTGTCGCCGGTTCGGTACCAGAGGACGCTGCCCTCTCCTCCGAGAATCGGTGAAGATGGTGCGCTAGTTCCTTCAGGAGATGCCGCTGTCTCACCCATGGTGCCTGTCGCTGCTAACAGTCCCATAATGCTCACCCCCCGAACGACATCTCTTCGACTCACTCGATGCTCAGAATCCGTCGCCGTCTCGTCGTCGTTGTATTTCTCCATCAGTCTATTTTGTTGTGTTGTTGATCAGTCAGGTTCTTGCAGCGTCTGGTCCACTATCCATCCATTACGAGGTACGAGACGGTCTCGGTGGCGTGGCCGGTTTCTGTATCGTCGCTCTGGTCTTCTTCGAGATGGATGTCGACGCCGGACGTCGTCAGATTCTTCCACCGGACGGTAACGGTATTCCACCCGTTGTACGACATGACGTCGGCGAGGAAGACAGGGCGGCTCTCGTAGGACCGCGTGAAGTCGACGTGCGTCCACGAGTCGTCCGCCGTGACAGTCCGAGCTTCGTAGTTGCGACCGTCGAACGAATCACGACCTCGTTCGAACGACATCCAGCTCGTCATCTCGTCGTAGTGGTATTCGGTGGCGTGGCCATCGTCCTCCTCTTGGAGTCGGTACTGAAAGCCATCCGAAGTAGCGTTCCGGATACGCGCAATCACTGGGTCGACACCGACGGTCGACTGCGGCATCGCGAACACCACTGGCGTCGTCGAGAAGTCGGTGTCGAACGAGACGCTGTGCCACTGATGATTGACGTGTTTTCGTCCGACTTCGACGTTGTTTCCGCCGTCTGCGGAGTACGCTCCGGGATTGGCCATGAGGAATCCGGCGCGTTCTGCGTAGTGGCGGTCGTTCAGGTACGGCCACTCCTCGACGCGTGCGTCGAAGGAGTTGCCGGTCAGTCCCTCGATGCGAACGTGAGCGGGGTCGTCGCCGACGTGCGACAACGCGGGGGCGATGACAGCGGGATGCGAGTAGCGGTTGCCGACGGAGAACGTCTTCCAGTAATCCTCTAACCAAACCATCCCCGCGTCGAACTCGAACTGTGGCTTGCGAGCCTTCCGTCGCTGGCCGTACTGGTTCATCACGTGCTCGACACAGTAGAGATGCCACTGGATCTGTTCGCTTGTCGTCGTTCCTTTTCGCGTCGTCTCACAGAGGAGCCCCGGCACGTCGAGGAGTCCCGCAACGCGGTGCATGAGCATGTCGCGGTCTGCGTCGAGCGTATTACCCATCCGATAGGCGGGCGTTCCCGTGAGACCGAACTCGCTGTTCAGGTCTCCGATAGCTCGTTCTCCGGACGACCGAGCAGGCGAGCTCCACGTCGGGAACAGCGCCTGGCCGACGCTGCCGTCGCCGGACTTGTAGATGCCACGTGCCGAATGCAAATCGAACACCCAGTCGGGGTCGTGTCTGACGACTTCGTCCCAGATCGCTCTGGCGAGCGGCGTTCGCGGGGTTCCGGATCGAGGTGGAAACTGCCGGTTCAGGTCGCCGTTGTCGTTGTACCGGCTATTGTGTCTTATCGCGACTTCGTTGGCACGCGGGACGACAATCAACTCTCCTCGATCGACCTGCCACGATGCCATTTGTCCTGCTGCACGGTATCCCGACGGCTCGTTTCCGTGGACACCACCGACGACAACCGTTGTCGGTCCGCTTCGATCGGACTTATAGACGTGGACGTCTGTTTCGTACTCCGTTCCGTTCATCAGCGAGTATCGATTGACGCTTGCCATTATATGATAATTATATATTTTTTATTGGGGAATATTTGGAACTTTATAGTACCATTGGCTCCATGACGCTGATCCACTCGCGGCCGTTCCAGACGGCCGGTCCCCAGAGTCCCTCACCGTCGCCGTTGTGGATTCCCATGTCGCCACGATAGCGGCCGTCCGTCTCTCGGAGGTCGGTCTCTTGGACTACCCCGTCACTCCGAAGGCGGGTGAACTGGCTGGCGTCGCTGATGAGCGATGTGTCGTCGTAGGCATCATGTGACGGCCGGTGAATGTCCAAGTCGTGGGCACCACGCCCGTAGAGGAACGCGTCGGTGTAGTTGCGGTAGGTGGCATTTCGGATGTCAACCCCCGTGGTGTTGATAACGGCAATCGCGCGGTAGGCATCATCCAACCCGTTTCGGCCGTCGCGAGCGAAGTGACCGTTGAAATAACAGTTATCGACACTGAGACCAGGCGATTTGTTGATGTAGACCGCATGCGGATACTCCGAACTCGTTCCGTTCCCCTCGAAGTATGTCCCGTAGATGGTCTGCGACCCGCCGGAACGAGCATCGATCCCGTAGCTGCCGTTGTTCTGGACGGTTCCGCCGTTCCACCGCGAGGAGTAACCTCTGAGGAGGACACCCGGATCGTTGTTCCCGTCGTAGTAGCCGTTCCACAGAGCGTGACAGCCGTAGAACGTCGTACTGTGTGGTCTCGCCTCGGTACTAAGTCGGAACCCGACACCCCGACACGACCACGCGACACAACTGCGGAAGTTGATGCCGAACGAGCCTTTGAACGCGTTAGTCGCGTCGGTGTACGGTTCAACGGAGACCCCGTGGGAGTTCGTCTGGAAGAAGACGAGGTCCTTGTAAGTCGAGTATGGTGCTGCTCGGATGCGGAGACCAATGTTTCCGCCTCGAATCTTCAACTTCTGGACGATCGCCTTGTTCCGATAGTCGTTTTGCCCTCGGCCGAGCACCTCGATGACGTTCGTATCTGGAGCATGTCGAGCGTCGATGACCGATCCCGAGGGATGCCCACCGGTGAGAATGATCTCCTTTTCTGACTGGTCGATGACGATCGGAAACTCCTCGCCCGCGGTCTGGGCGTCGTACGACCCGTGGACGAAGACGACGTCACCGCTGTTGGCATCGTCGTACGCGGCTTGTATCGTATCGTATCCGTAGTCGCCGCTGGCGACGATGCGACGTCCTCCGAGGTTCAGTTCTGCTCCGATCTGAAGCGCTGTTGTGCTCGTATCCTGTATCTGGCTCGTTCCTTGAGAGACATCACGAGGGGTCGCTTCCTCCTCTCTTGCTTGGACACAGCCTGCCGATCCAAGTAGTGACCCAACAGCGGTAGTCTCAAGAAATGTTCGCCGTGACCAACGATTCTGGTTTAGTTTATTATTTCCAGATTGTTTTTCATCCATAGATTACGCTGTAAATTATATCTATGAAGACAATGAAAACACCGCACCAGTTTGGTAACGACGTAGTTACTAAGCATACACTAATTAGAATTATATAAATTTTGTAATAAAAACATATTTATTATAACATAAAAAAGTAGAATATAGAATCTAATAGTATGGATTTAAATAATGTTATGTTGGTTGATATACGTGAAATCGCCGATTTACTCTCGAAGAAGTGGCGAGCAAGAGTTCTCTACACCATCCGAAGCGGCGGCCCCTACCGATTTCACGAGTTAAAACAGCAGTTTGAGATTTCCTCAAAGGTGCTGACGACGTCTCTCAATGAGCTTACCGAGGTAGGAGTCATAGAACGACGGGCCCAAAACGAGTCACATGTCACGTATTCGCTCACCGAAGCAGGTGTGCGTTTGTTAGCTCTTACAGATGAACTCAATGCGTGGGTAGTGCAGTATTCATCACACTCTGTCTCACGCATTCTTGTAATAAATAGCGATCCGCGCCTCGCTCAACTCTTTACAGATTGGCTGACTCCGAGGTACGATGTGATGCAAGTGACCCAGAGTCACCAGCTGGACGATGACCTGCTGGATGAAGCCGATATCGTCGTGTTTCACTACCATCCACTGGGAGAGATTGATCCGCGATTACTCCGAAACTCTGGGAGCCTCAGTTGCGATAGTAGTCTCGTCGTTATTGCACCGAGTAAGCGAAAGCTCGCCGAAAGTGGAATACAGTACTGTGCCTCTTTGACAGTTCCAATACGGACAGAAGAACTTCATCTGTGCATTGAAACTGTTCTTGATGCTCGTGATAGTGAGCGATGACGAGAAGGGTCGTGGGGGAACGCCCTGAAAGTACAGTTAACACGTCTCCTCGATCGGCACATGCGAGCCTTTCTTCGCCGAAATCCAAGCAGTAGTTCCCTTTCGGAGAGGATCGAACAAGATCACCTCGTCGGCGTCGAACACGGCATCGATTCCACGGATGTGACTACCGAACGCACATTTAACAGTAAAGTGAGGCCATTCTTTTGTCGCCGTCTCTCGCGTTTCATCACTACTCTTCATCTATTTCTTCTTCGTTCGCGCCAGCAGGATTGGAGGGCCACACATCTTGTTTGTCTCATGGTTAAGATTTCTGAATTACAGTATATATTGTATTGTAATATAGCCTAACTAACAAAAGCGTGGCTGCTCGGGGTCACTGTTCAGTAACTCCTCACTGTCTCAGAGTGTGTCTGCAATCACTCTTCTCGTGAGGTTCATTTCTATCTATTCAATTGATTAATATATAATGTGTAATTGGTAGTAATATAGCGACCATTACGGAGGGTTCTCAGCTTGGCGAGTTTTTACTGGGCCACGTTGATGAAGACCTCCAGAATGTGATCACGTATTGGGGCCGTGGAAAGGCCGAGCTCGTCTACGTGCGCGATGATTTAGACACAAGCATCCACGTCTCGACCCGGGAAGAGCAAATCACAGAACTCCTCATGGAGTCGATTGCAAAAGATGAGCGAGAACAGTCCTTCGAGAACGAGCCACTGTATTGTATGGTCCGCCATTTCAGAGACGCAACGGTCCTTCATTTCGCACTTGCCGAACGAACCGGTGTGGCTGCCAGTCTTGAACCACAGACAGGAGTTGTTGATGATCTGTTTATTGGGCAGTGTCGTGACGTCATGAGGCTTGAGAACTGAGCCCCATCTGACGAGGCGAGTCAAAGGCGTTCATCGAGATCATAACCCGATAAAAAGCGGCCATACAAGGACGCAAACCCACATTACGAACCCGATTTTCGTTGACTGGGACCATTGGTTCTCGGATGTCTGATTCGACGCGCTTGCTGCAACGAATCCGATGACGCCGAGCACGACGAGCCGATGCAAGACGACTGCGATCGGTAAGACTTCGATACCGATCGATTGGTAATCGAGGACGAAGCCAAGTCCTAAGCCGAGAATCGCAATGCCAGCCCAGTCGAACGGTTCACCATCGTGCGGAAAAAGAATAGCAGCGACCGGAATCCCGACAGCAAAAACGAGATAGCCCGTTCCAGCGACGAGTTTCACCGGGACGTTCGGAACCGTTGACTCTACGAAAATACTGGCGCTACGGACGACAAGTGGTAACGACAACAGCGATACCAACAAGAGCGCACTCCGTTGGCGAACTTCATCGGAGAACCACGCCGATACCTGTTCGACTGTCGTCTGCCAAGTGTTTCGCCCGTGGATAGATCCCACGAGCAGAAGTCCAGCTGAGAGCATACCCACGGTGGAGAGCGGTCGCAGGTCGATAACTGATACCCAGCCGTCGGCGTCGGAGGGGCCGCCGTTCGCAAATCGTTCACGACTGATGTCGGCCGTGTACGATGCGCCGAGATATTCAGTTTCGAGATGATGCTGCGCTAGCGATAGCGACCCGACCGTGTGTCGCAGCCGAAACCAGTCCCAGTGTTCATGATGGGCTTGAATCGCAGTCCACTGTTCGCTTTCACTGCCTCCTTCGTAGAGACGGAGGTGGTGGCGCGAACCGAAGTACGTTCCGTCGTGGAGCTGGGCTGTTTCGGTCATCCAGCCGCCTGCGGAGCCAGGTGCTGCAATATAGGTATATCGAGTCGCACCAGTTGTCTCTCGCCACTTGATGTCTCCTCCGTTGACCACAACGGGCTCGCTTTCATCACCGACTCCTTGCCAGTCGGTAGTCATCGGTTCTAATTCGCTGTCGCCGCGCTCACGAAGCTGTGTGATCACGCGTGAACTCTCACCGCGGACAACCGCGTTGATTGGCAATGTGAGTGACTCGAAAGTCTGCTGTCGACTTGTGAACGGCCACAATTTGATATCGCTCTCTTCGGAGAGAGAGACAAGTTTCACATCGTCCGGCCCTTTTGCGTCCAACTTCTCTGTAGAAGTGGGCGCAACGAGGTTCGGGTTGACGGTGAGAAGAGCGAGAAGGACGACGACGGCACTGATAATGGCTAAGCGACGACGAGAGCGAGGACGCGAACCGTGCATCTCTGATATATATTTCCATCTCTAGTATATTAATTTAATGTTGAATGGGTGTATACTGGATAGTGTTAGTAATCCGTGGCTTTTCAGCAGGTGCCGAAGTAGTTCACCCGTCGTCCGTAACGCATCGACAGATGATCCATGTAACCGAGGCGAAACAACTGTCTCGTACTTCTTCGCTGCTGGACAACCTCTGAATTTGGTGTGTCTCATGCTTGTTGAGCAGCGAGTGCCTGCCGATCATCCAGTATTGATGGACTGTCTCTTCAAGAGAGACAGCAGAGAAGGCAGCGGCTGACCCGAGCATAGTAAATGAAGATTTGTTTTCACTAGAAAATTTTTTATTTTTGGATTGTATAGTGAGTATTTAATGGCTAACTTTCCGTCACAGCGTATCTCACCTCAAGACGCTACAGAAACAACGCAGGAGTCACGCGGCACAACACAGATGTGCCCGGAATGTAGGTCGGATTCGATAATTCAAGACGGCGATGAACGGGTTTGTGAAGGCTGTGGACTTGTTCTCGATGAACAGGCAATCGACCATGGGCCAGAGTGGCGAGCCTTCAACGCATCGGAGCGTGACTCGAAGTCCCGTGTTGGAGCACCGATCACGCAGACGATGCACGATAAGGGGTTGACGACGACCATCGATTGGCAGAACAAAGATGCCTCTGGGAATACGCTGTCGTCGAAAAAGCGCCGGCAGATGAGTCGATTGCGAACGTGGCAAGAGCGTGTCCGGACGAAGAACGCTGGCGAGCGCAATCTGCAGTTTGCCCTCTCTGAAATGGACCGGATGGCCTCGGCACTCGGCGTGCCACGCTCAACGCGTGAAGTCGCTTCGGTTACCTACCGGCGTGCACTCAACGAGGATTTGATCCGTGGGCGCTCGATTGAAGGTGTGTCGACAGGGTGTTTGTATGCTGCCTGTCGACAAGAGGGAATTCCACGCAGTCTCGATGAAGTCGCCGACGTCTCACGTGTTTCATACAAAGAAATCGGTCGTACCTACCGCTATATCGCCCATGAGTTGAGTCTTGAGATGCGCCCCGTCGATCCCAAAGAGTACGTTCCGCGATTTGCATCTGCGTTGGACGTCCCTGAAGCAGTTGAGCGACGGGCGAACGAGATTATCGACACGACCGCTGAGCAGGGGTTGTTATCAGGCAAGTCTCCGACAGGATTTGCGGCGGCGGCGCTCTACGCTGCAGGCCTCCTCTGCAATAATGAACGGACACAACAAGAAGTTGCTGACGTGGCCCGAGTGACAGAGGTGACAATCCGAAATCGGTACCAAGAGCAACTCGAAGCGATGGACATCCTGTGAGCAGTGGAGCACGCGTTCTGGGAGATCCAGATCCGTGAGCGAGCATTGCTGCAGCGGATTGCAATCCACCCGAACGCGAGTCCAGCAAAATCATCCAGAACTACTAACCCATGGCTGAACCACGTCCAAGTATGTCTACCCGACGACTCATCGCTATTTTTGCAGTTCTGGGGGTGGTTCTTCTAGCCGGATGCACTGGTGGAATCAGCGATCTCGGATCGGAACCAACCGCGACTGGAGACGAACAAGCAACGACAGCAACCGCGGCGACTGGGAGCGCAGCGCCTGCGGGAGAGCTGTCCGTTCATGTGTTGAACGTCGGGCAAGGATCGAGTACACTGGTGATCGGACCCAAGGGCGAAACGATTCTCATCGATACCGGCGATTGGACTGATGACGGGGAGGATGTCATTGCGTCTCTCGAAGCACGTGGGGTGACGCGAATTGACCACCTCGTGACGTCCCACCCTGATGCGGATCATATCGGTGGGCATGCGGCCGTGATTGAGCACTTCGAGACCAATGGCGACGGCGTCGGGGCAGTGTACGACCCCGGTATCGCATCAAGTTCTGCAACCTACGAGTCATACCTTGATGCGATCGAAGCACACAACGTGACTCTGTACCGGGCGCAGGCTGGGGATTCGATCCAAATGAGCGAGGTTGATGCACGAATTCTCGCCCCACCGGAAGGATATCTTGCGAACGAAGACCGAAACGAGAACAGTCTCGTGGTGCACCTCCAGTTCGGTGCATCAAGCTTCTTGCTTACTGGTGATGGAGAAACAGCGAGCGAGGAGTATCTCGTTGAGACCTACGGTGACAGCCTCGATTCGACAGTGCTTGCTGTTGGGCATCACGGCAGTCAATCAAGTACGAGCGACGCATTCCTTGATGCAGTCTCACCGCAAGCAGCCGTGGTTTCGAGTGCGTATGATTCCCAGTACGGACACCCACACGAAGCGGTGTTATCACGGCTTGCTACGCGCTCGATCCCGACGTACTGGACTGCAACACATGGGACCGTTCGATTCACGAGTAATGGATCAGCAGTCACGGTCGCCACTCAGCAAGACGCTCCCACGACTGCGACTAACCTCCGAACTGGAGAGCCGATTGCCCCCGGAAGTGGTGATTCGGTTACCGACCGGTGCGTGATCCATGCGGATGGCTCCGGGACGACCCCGATCACGGAACCAACCGAGACACCAACTGACCCGACAACTCCCACGCCGACAGAGACGAGCGAGCGCGCTGGCCTCGAACTTGTCGAAATCAACGCTGATGCAGACGGCGATGACGCCGAGAATCTCAATGGCGAGTACGTTACCTTCGAGAAGACGGGGACGTCGTCGCTCAATCTCTCCGGATGGGAACTCGCCGACGCGGCCGGGCACTCGTATACGATCCCTGAGGGGAACGTACTCGAAGCTGGCGACCAAATCACAATCTACACGGGGAGTGGCACAGATACAGAGACCGAACTATACTGGGGCCAATCAACCCCGGTCTGGAACAACAACGGCGACACCGTCATCCTTCGAGATGACACCGGTACGATCGTGATCGAGGAGACCTACTGACGATGGTTACCGAACAGTTCACTGGCGTTATCGACCGCTTTGAGGACGACCTTGCAGTCATCTTGCTCGAGGCAAATGGGGAGGTGGTTGATGAGCTCGTGCTTGAACGGGAGGCGCTCCCGACTGAGGCGGCACATCCGGATGCAGTGCTTGAGGTGACGCTCGTCGATGGCGAGGTAACCGACCTTTCGTATGATGCTGCTGAGACGACAGATCGAAAGGACCGAGCGCAATCACGCTTCGATCAGCTTGCTGGACGACCACCCAGTGAGGACGACTCAGAGTAAACGACATACCCGCTGCCTGGTGCATACCCTGACCGACAGAGGCTAGGGAGGTTTCTCTTTCTGTGGGCGTTCGGAACTCAATGTGCGAATACAGCCCTCTCAGGCACATACAACAGGAAATCAGTAGATCGAACTGCTCCCATTCTCGAAGCGATTGCCCAGCTCCAAACGCATGGCAAAGCCCTCGTTCGTTCGAAAGTCATCGAACGAAGAGTAGCCGGAGAGTGGCTCTACCATCGCTTGAACATACGAAATGTACTCTCTCACTGCTGGCATCTACGGGCCTCAATCTCAGAGTTGAACATACGAAATGTACTCTCTACTGGCGACGTCAACAATAAACGCAGTGTGGGTCACACAGCGATGGGTCACCGTCCCCACTCTGCCAACTCAGGCACTGACCATCTCCTCGACGAACTGTGCGTACTCATCGACAACCCACTCCCCACGCCCGGTGAGCGTGTATTCCTTGTATCGCTTGTCCGTGGCTTTCGTCTGCTTGCTGACCAATCCCGCATCGACCAACCGATCAAGACTTGGATAGAGACGACCATGGTTGATTGGCTCTGGATACAGCGCCTCAAGTGCAGATTGCAAAACCGCCCCATCTGTAATATCAAAGCGATAGATCAGACACAAGAGATACGTCTGAAACGCCGTCAGGTCCGTTGGGAGATTGTAGTCATCAAAATCAACTGCGTCGTCTACACCGTCCTCTATCCCCTCATTCGAATTCGAATCAGCCATGCCATATTCTTCCAATATCGCCCCTAATAATTCCATCTACAACCCATAGCAGAGAAAGAATAGTGTGACGAATTTCCGAGACATCCATGTCCACACGTTGGAGGAGTCACGATCAGCGATATACCGAATACCATCCGGGAGCAAGCCACGACGTCAACTGAATAGTTGATCTTCACGCACAGGAGTGAACAGCACTTAGGACACCGACACTCTTCACCAGTACACCTTAGTCATTTGATTAATTGTCTATAATCACACCTTAGCTAGTGTGATTTATCAATACTTCTCACTAAAGCTTTTAGCACTCGAAGTTATGGAATATTATATGCGTCTGAGACAACGCGTGTCACGACTGCTGGTCACAGTCGTCACACTCAGCGCCACCGCCGGCGTTGCCGCCGCCCAGCAAAGTGAGATCAACAGCTCGCTCACCCAAATCGAGGAGTTTGTTGCGACAACCCTTGGCCAACTCGGCGTCATCGTGTTCCTTGTCGGGGCCGCACTGTGGTTCGTCTCCCGACGAAGTGCTGACCGAGCGCAATGGGGGTGGCGAGCCATGTGGGGTGGAGCAGGCATGATCGTACTGTCAGTCAGCTACGGCGTGTTCGTGGGGCTCTTCGAGAATCTCGCACCCGGCATGCTGATTCCTGGGCTGCCGCTGCTACCCTGAGACGGCAGTGATAGTCACGCCAGCCGCACCGCACGCTTCCCACCCATACGCTGTCCCTACATGCCCAGCCGCCTGCTCGTGACACTGCTGCTCGTCTGTTTGCTCGCCGTGCCCGTCGGCACTGCTGTGACGACGTCCCAGCCGAGTGCCCCCAACAGTGCTGTTCGGGCGTTCATCGCTGATGACCCGGACCCCGAGCAGGGCGCGATACCGCCGTTCGTGCTTTCGGGACTGGCGGATGCCATCGCTATAGAGAACCTCTCCGTCCGTGAGGCTAGTCGGATACGCGATTTTAGCTATAACACGACGACCCCACAGTACCGCGTCGGCGACGACCAACAGACGCTTCGTGAGTATCGGCTCGCACAACTGCAGTCGATCGATCGGAATCAGTCGACAAGTCTCTGGGTGGCCGACTCCGAACGCTCGAACGGCACAGTCGTCAAAGACGCCCACGTGACGATGCTCGGCACTGAATCGGGTCTGACGAGTCGCTTCAGCGCAACACAATCCGGAGAAAACGACAACCGTCTACAGTACATCTCCCGGAATGGGACCGTCTTTGCCCAACTCGATTACGCAACAGTGCTGCCCGAGCAAACGTGTACCGTCGCTGGCGAGACGAAGACCTGTCTCAGCTACCGCTTGCTCGACCAGCGTGTCAATCGCACTCTTCGGATTGGCGCACAGGAGTGGCGCGCTACAGAGGATCCACCGCGACAGCTCACCTACAGTGGAGCCAGAGCGACCGACCCAACGACGATGCAGGTCGAGGCAACGATCGAAACCACCGTCGCCGTCCAAACGAAAATTTACACTCGCGACGGTGGTGAGTGGAAGGTGGCGAATACGAGTCTGAGCGAGCCGACCGTGTTCTCAGAGACCGTCAAAGACAGCGCTCGCGTGGTCGTGACGACAAACCAACCGCTGACGGTCACCCAGACGGTTGTCGAATCCGAAACTGGCGACGCCCGACTCATCCTGCAGTTCGACGGCCCACAGTCGATGGCTGACCGCCGCCTGTGGAGCACTGCTCAGTTCGAGGGAAGCAACACGCGGTTGCAGAACGTCTGGGGCGTCTACTCACAGCGACAGTATCCGAACGCGACACACGGGACTCAACGCATCGTCAAAACAAACATCACAGTGGACGATAACGGTGCGAGGGCGTCGCTGTCGCAGTCGGTCACGACGGCGGACACCGAGACCGTTGGGTTCCCGAACGTCCTTGAGCTCCAACTGCTTGCCCAGAGTCCCTCACCTACGATCCAGCGCGGTCCGAACACTGGTATCCTCGCCGCCCCTGAAATCACCTCGATAAACGGGTTCACACTCACAGAGCAGCCAGCTCCACTCGACAAACGGGTCAATCTCACCTCGGTGCCAGCGCGAGGAACACAGACCATCGTCATCATGAACGCCGACGAACCGATCACCGGCCTCCGCGATATCCACGGGGACCCGATCCCGATCGAGACACAGCGAACACGCGAGCACCAGACGAATCTCTCGACGACGAAACTCAACGACACGCACGCCCGCGTTCACTTGACTGACGCTGAGACCGGCCAGCCGCTTGCTGGACAGCCACTGTGGCTCAGTGGTGCTGCCGAGCCGACCGTCCGAACAAATGCACATGGGAGTGTCATCATCGAGCGGCGTGATCTGTATGTCACGACCCGATTCCGCGGGACGATCGCTGCCTCGGCAGACGTCTATTATAGTGCCACTCAGACACAACTCGCCTTCAGCCCCGATCCCTTCGACATCTATGAACTGCTCGTGAGCCTTACTGGGGCGCTTGTCTCGATTGCGGCGTTTCTCGTCTTCTATCTCCCCATCGCGTACATGCGAGGTGGAACCAGTTAGAGATCGTGAATAAACTATTTGATTATCGGCTGTAGAGATTAACACACCAGGTCGCTTAAAATAAGACAGAACTTCCGATACGATGACCTTATCGAGACCCCGACTCCCCGTCGACGTCGCCACTGACCGACTGAGCCACAGCACGATTGAATTCATCAACGTCGCCGCCAGAGTAGTGCCGCTGGATAGTGTGACACTGCTCGCCGCCGGTTACACCGAGTGGGTTGCAAACATGTTCATCTACGCCACAACCGGCATCCTGGGCTTCATAGGGACGCTGGTCGCTGATGGTATCCACACCTTCATCATCTTCGACAGTCCCTACTCGGATCCGGCGTTGCAGTCGGCGTTCCAGCACAATCTCGATATCTTTCCGCAGCTGTTGGTGGTGATAGTCATGGCTGGGGTTGCCACCAAGCCCTTCGCAGATCAAGAAGAAGTGACGAACTTCATGCTCGCGTGGAAAGCACTGAAAGTGATTATCTTCGTCGCTGTCGGTCGCCAGCTCATGCATTTCGGGCTGTTGTTGACGAACGCGATCATCGGTCATATCTTCACCGCCGACTACGGGACGTCGTTCGGCCCCGAGATTCTCCAATCAAGTCTCGAGGGGGCGGCTGCCTCGAGTGCTGGCGTCGTGCTTGGGGCGTTCATCCTGAGTCTGGTGTCTATCGCTGGTATCGTCCTCGCACTCGGGGTCTTTGTCCTCCGGGAGTTCCTCTTCAATGCGACGTTCATCCTCCTGCCCGTGCTTGGAGCAATGTTGTTCTTGGACTTCGGTCCACTGCGCTCGAGTGCTGAACTCGCAAAGACCGCACTGCGGGTAACCACGTACATGCTGCTGGTCGGGATCGTGATGGCCGGGCTCTTACAGACCGGCGCCGCTGCGGCCGGTGCGTACGCCGACCTTGGTGGGCAAGCAGCCGCCCAGTCACAGCAAGCCGCCAGTGACCCAGCCTTCGGGGAGGTGCTAGAAGCGTACCTCTTCTGGTTAATCGGCCTCGTTGCACCGGCGCTCGCCGGCATCAAGGCCGCGGCGATGTCCGGGTTGTCCCCACGGAAGATTTCCGGGCGTGACGGCGGGAAGAGTCGGAGTTCAGGGTCGTCGACGAGACGGTCCGGAGAGAAGTCGACACGGACCGCGCTGATGGAGCAGGCGAAATACGGGTCGGCGAAGGGACTCCGAAATGTTGACAAACACATCGCTCGCGGAGCTGGCAGTAGTGCCGCGGGAAAGGTTGGGTCGGTAACCAGTCGGGCCAAAGGTGCAGTCGGAGGCGCTGTCGCAAACAATCTCTCAGAAGGAAAGAGGGACCTGAGTAAAAGAGCCATGAAGGGAGGCAAAAATACAGGAAAGCGTGCTGTCGATGATGCTGTGGCGGGGACGGACTACGCAACTCGAAATCTTCACCAATCTCCGCTTGATTGGGCCGAAGCAGGTCTTGAACGTTACCGCGAAGATCCCGTCGTTGACACATCAAATGAAAGTGAGCCAAGTCAGCAGGACGGAATCTCAGATAAGAGTCATTCAGAGTAGCATTTTGAGGGGAAATATACATACAAAAGGAGGATAGAACTTAAATCAGCCATGGACGGTCAAGAAAACACTACGTCCAAGCGAACCAAAAAAACAACGTCGCGGCGAGGAATTCAGACTGCTCAAGATATTATTATTCTCTCTGTTTCGACTGTTGTCTTTTCTGCGTGCTATGCACTCGTCCCATTAGGAGTGGTCCTCTCAGCGGACGTGTTAACCCAGTCTGTTGGAATACTCATTTCGGTGATTTTTGGTATAATTGGAATCTTCTCTCTTCCACTGGTTGCTGGGATTATTGTAAGCGGTATCATTGAACTTCTGTCTGGTCAGGACGAGAAAGAGATTGCTAGAGGCTGGTTCTTCGGGATTATTATCGGCTCAACCATTCTGACTGCAGTGTGGTTTCTCCCTTTCTGGGAGAACACCTGGCCAGAGTTTGCAGAGATACTCTCACCACTCCACGTAGAAGGCCTGTTAAGCGAGATTTGGCTCGCGGGAATTGGTTGGCTAGTAAGTATACCTTTGATGGCATATTCTCATCTTTACGGACTAACTGCTTATGATGACAGTGTTGCAGACACAAATCAAAATCCCACTCGTTCAAGTACTTCTTCAGGTTCGAGGAATCTCCCTGAGCAGGATATGGAAAGTGACAAAGACAACTTAGAGCAGGGGGTTCAAGACCTCGAATATCACTGGAAACCAGCCCCAGATACCCGCTTCACCGACATCGGGGGGATGGACAACCTCAAAACCGATATCGAACGCTCAGTCCTGCGCCCACTCACCCGCATCGACGACGCCTACAAGCGCTTCAACATCTCCCCACCGAACGGTATCCTCCTCCATGGCCCGCCCGGTACCGGGAAAACTCATTTTGCACGCGCCATCGCTGGTGAACTTGGTCATCCCTATCTCGAGCTCAGCGCCGGCGACATCAAATCACGCTGGATCAACGAATCCACGGAGAAGGTCAACCAGCTCTTCGGCGAAGCCTCACAGTTCGATCGCTGTGTCATCTTCATCGACGAGATCGATGCGCTGCTGGCTGGGCGTGACAGTGACCTCCATCGGGAACACGCTCAGGTCGTCAACGAGTTTCTGGCGCACTTGGATGACGAGGACCCAAACTTCCTGGTGATTGCCGCCACGAACCGTGTGGACTTGCTGGATGAGGCCGCCACCCGTCGCGGCCGGTTCGACCAGCAGTACGAAGTCGGCCTCCCGGATGAAGCTGCACGCGAGGCGATTTTCCGGGTACGATTGCAAGACCTTCCAACCGACCTCGATGAGGCAGACTATGCAACACTCGCGGCACAAACAGAAGGCCACTCCGCCGCCGATGTCGTCGGCATCATCGAGGATGCAGCGATGGACGCTGCAGAGCGTGATGCGCAGGTACTCACGCGGGAGGACCTTCTCGCTCGTGTGTGACCGTTCCACAGACGGCTTCGCGGCCATCTGTTCACGGATGGAGGACAACGCGTTGATTGCAGCAGAGTGCCGCAACCTTACTGGTGGGATACCGGATGGAGCCGGGGTCGCGCTCTGTGAGACTGTCGAACAGGTCCCCGACGCCGCATATGTACACACGGGACTCCAGCTCCTCGCACGCGGTGCAACGTTGGATGGCCTCGTGAGGGCCGTCGACGAGACTAACATTGCAGCGGACGATTTTCGCATCGAGATCCATGCGTCCGCCGACGGATACTACAATTCTCGCCAAACAACCATTGTCGCACTCGCCGACGTACTCCCTGCATATCCCGACCTTGACGATCCACAACACCGGTTTCTGATGTTCGCTCACAAGAATGAGCTCTGGTTTGGGGAAATCGTCACCGAGTGTGACCACACCTATGTACGCCACGACGCCAAACCCTGTCGAACGTCATTTTCACTGTCCAGTCGCCTCTCACGGGGACTCGTTAATCTTGTCACGCCTGCAGAGACACTGCTTGACCCCTGTTGTGGAACGGGCTCGATTTTGCTTGAAGCCCAGTCACGCGGTATTCAGGCGTATGGGGCAGACTGGAACCAAGCGATGGTACAGATGGCCCATGAAAATCTATCGCACTTTGGGTATGACGAGCGAGTCGAACACGCTGACGCCCGCAGCTACTCACAACCCGTCGATGCGATTGTGACCGATCTACCCTACGGGCAGTTCTTACAGACAGATGCAGCGGTCATTCGTGCGATTCTCGAACACGGGGCGAGACTTGCGCCAGTCGCCGTCTACGTTGCTGGGGCGCTTATGACCGAGTGGCTGGAAACTGCTGGGTATCACGATATCAGGGTGTACCCAGTGGTCAAACGTGCTGGGTTCGTCCGTTATGTGCATGTTGCACGAAGCGACTGTTGAGCCAAGCTCTGCTCACCTCAAGTTACCAGATGACGGTTGCGATTCAGTGCGGTCAGTCTCGACGGTGTCGCACGGTGGTAGTGTGAAGACGAACGTTGTCCCCTCGCCGAGTTCGGAGTCGACCCAGATTTTCCCTCCGTGCTGTTCGACAACTTTCCGACAGATGGATAACCCGACTCCGCTTCCATCTGAGTCCCCAAGCGATGTGAAGAGATTAAAAATCTCGTCATGAGAGTCCGGAGGGATACCAGGGCCGTCGTCTGTAACGGCAATACGCCACCACTCGTCGGGTTGGCGAGTGGCACTGACGTGAATGGTCGCAGAGCCAGCGTTACTGTATTTGATGGCGTTGCTGATGAGATTCTGAAAGAGCTTCACGAGTTGCGAACGATTTCCTGCGACCGTTGGCAGGTCTTCGATCGTAATCGTAGCGGCATCTACATCAGGAAGCGACAGAAGGACGTCCTTGACAACCTGCTCACAATCAACCTGGTTGTACTCGGTGTCGTCGCGCCCGACGCGAGAGTAGGTCAACAGATCGTCGATCATCTGTCGCATGCGGTCTGCCCCATCAACCGCGTACCCGATGAATTCCTCGGCGTCCTCATCGAGTGCGTTCGCGTACCGATGTTCTAACAGCTGAAGGTAGCTTGTCACCATTCGGAGTGGTTCTTTGAGGTCGTGTGAGACCACATATGCGAACTGTTCGAGTTCGGCGTTCGAACGTTCAAGTTCGTCTACGATCTCTGAGAGCTCTTCGCGGCGTCGCTCGATCTCCTGCTTGCGTTCTTCCTGTTCGGTAATATCCCGAATGATGCCCGTAAACAGATGATCGCCGTCGACACTAATGTCGCCGAATGACAGCCCAAGTTGGATTTCGTGTCCCGCTTTGTGTTGTCCCGGGAGTTCGATCCACTCCCAATCAAGATGGCGGTTGCCAGTCTCGAGATAGCGCCTGAGGGCTGCTTCGTGTTTCGGCGCCAGCTCGTCAGCCATCAGTCTCGTCACCAATGTCCCGACCAATGTGTCCGGGTTGTATCCAAAAATGTCTTCAATCGTTTCGTTCGCGTATCGAATGGTACTCGAGCTGTCGATTGAAATGACGGCGAACGAAGAGTTCTTTGTGAGCGCCTCGAAGCGAGTCTCCGTTATTTTGAGTTTGCGGTTCGTTCGCCGAAGCGTGTCGACGGTCTGTTCGAGTTCCTGTCGTGTCTCGTGGAGTCGTCGTTCTCGCTTTTTTAATTCAGTAATGTCCTGTCCTGTGGTAATCACTTGCTCGATATCGCCGTTGGCATCGAACAGTGGAACACTGTTCATGGAAACATGGACGCGACTGCCGTCTGATCGCTCGATGAGGACCTCACGATCAAACATCGGCTCGCCGCTTGCGAGGACCTGCTGGGTCGGATAGTCCTGCTCGTCCAGTGGTGTTCCGTCCGGAGTGTAGTAGCTCACCTCGTTTTGGTTCTCGACTGACTGGTCGTCGTTCGAGGGGGTGATCTGTAGAATGTCTCGGGCACGGGCGTTCAT
This sequence comes from Halogranum roseipondis, assembly GCF_059695585.1. Lineage (NCBI taxonomy): Archaea > Methanobacteriati > Methanobacteriota > Halobacteria > Halobacteriales > Haloferacaceae > Halogranum > Halogranum roseipondis. Next base: position 13,441 of record NZ_JBUEED010000005.1, on the reverse strand, counting down.
CCGGCGTCGAGTTCCGTCAGCTCCGTGAATCGCGATAGCGACGGGGGCAGTGCTCAGAATGCGCGTGGTCAGTTCGTGTTCCCGACGAAGTTGTTCTTCCCATTGTTGTTGCTCGGTCAGATCGCGTGTGAACATCGCAAATTGTCGGAGTTCCATGGACTGGTCGTAGTGTGGAATGAGAACCACTTCCGCCCAGAACCGTGAGCCATTCTTGCGCACACACCAGCCCCTAGTTGTAGCATGTCCGTCGACACATGCCTTCGCCAAAAGGTCGCTTGACACTCCCCGTTCAAGCATGTCTCTCGGGGAGAAAATGGAGTGATGTTCCCTGATGATTTCATCTCTCGTGTAGCCCATGATGTTCTCCGCTCCCCTGTTCCAGGAGGCAATTCGGCCGTCATCGTCGAGCAAAAAGACAGCGTAGTCGTCGATGGATTCAGCGAGCGTTTGCATCTCACCGAGTTTCGAGGACTGCTCACGTCTCGATTGCTCCCAGAGGAGTGCTTCGACGCTGTCTGTTAACTCGCTTATAGAGTCCGTTTCCGATTTTTGAACGTACTCAGAGACACCGGCTGTGATGGCTCGACTAGCGAGAGTTTCGCTCCCAGCGTCGGTATACAAAATAAATGGAATCTCATCATCTCTGATACGGATCGCTTCGAGGAGGCGGAGTCCGTCGCCGCCGGGTAAACGGTATTCACTGATGAGACAGTCGATCGACTGTTCGTTGAGAACTGAGAGTGCCTCAGTACCGGTCGAAACGACAGTCACCGCCACGTCCTCAAAGGCGTCTGCCACCCGTCTGCCCGCTTCTTCGTCGGGGTCGACGTACAAAATCTCAGCTGCCGACAGCTGTGGAGGCGAATATCGCCGCCCAATAGTCCAATCTGTGGAAGTCATAGCGCCCCTACTCATATTTGGGCATCCCTTTAGCATCAAATATGCTTACACCCCTATTTAAGTTTGCTACTAAAAAGACAGTAATAATTACTATAGGTGTTTTTAGAATATATAATTATTCTATGATTATATATTGGTGCCAAGGCAGTCAATCCATCGACGGGCGTACTTGACAAGGATCTCGTCGAAACTGTCCACGCAGAAGGTCGCGAGGTGAACGTCTGGACGATCGATAGCTGGCGGGAGGCACAGACCCCTCTTAAGTTAGGTGTTGATGGGCTGGTCGCAGACTACTCACAGATGGAAGTCTTTGGGACTACGACCTGAATCGCCGTGTTCCCGGGACTGCAGCCGCCTGCTCCTTCAGCAGCGGAAGTCACTTAAGTACAAGCTGGCAGCCATTTTCTCAAAGGGTGTCCCTGCTAGCAGCTATCTCCTTGTGATGTACCCCCACCCGATTGAGTGGCTCAATTAATTGAGTCACACAAAATTATTTGAGTACAGAGGCCGTCCTGTGAACTACACCATGACTGATCCGAACGCAGAGGCGTGGACAGAGGAATACAGCGGGCGAGAACGCGTCCGGATGGTCGTCGAGACACTCAACGAGCCGGCAACCGTCACAGAAATCGCAAATCAGGCAGACGTTGCATGGGCAACAGCCGATAGTGAGTTAGATACCCTCGTCGCTGCAAACAAAGTGCAGACACGGAGTGCCGACGGCAAGACGCTGTATGCGCTCAATCCAGTTCAGTTGCTCTTCGAGGAAGTGTTAGACCTCATCAACGAGCACAGTCGCGACGAACTCGAATCGAAGCTCGTCGAGTACCAATCGCAACTTGAGTCACTCCAGGCGGAGTACAGCGTTGAAACCTTGACCGAACTTCGCGACACGCTCGTCCACGAAGAGTTGTCTGCCAAGGAGATGCAGGACATTAGAAACGCTGCATCAACGTGGGACGCGCTGGAAACTGAGCTTCGGCTTACGAAACACGCTCTCCAGTTCTATGAGGACGTTACCCAATTCTCTCGCTCCGATGGCGACGAACGGCTCTCGGTCGCGTAGCTTAGCATGATTTTTCTCGCAAATAGAGACGGACTCCGGAACAAGCGTCTGCACCGACGAATCAAGAATCGCTTCCAGAGCGCCACAGCGTTCAGTGCGGTGCAACTCAGAGTCGCAACGCACCGTGAGCCAGGGCCGTATCGCGTTGTGGCCGAGACAGACCCTAAAATGCTCTTCGACGAGTCCGATTATCCGACACAGGAGGCACGACTCGAAATCGGATTTGATGTGGAGGGTGCGACTGACTATGATTTCTATTGGTTCAATTGGGTCGAATCGGAACGGAGTCTCCTCTTAGGATGGCATCAAGACGACGACCATCCGGAACTCGGCCCGGTGCATGTTCAGGTGAACGGGTCCAGTACTGTCGTTGATCGCAAGCCCGCTGAGTTCATCGACGAGCATCCAATGGCTGTCGTCGAAGCCCGACTTGCCCAACTGCCGGATGCAGTTGACGCAATTCGATGGCAAGATAGGTCCGTTTTCGAACTTGTGTGGTAGTCTTGAATAAGTCGCTTGCCAGCGATCACTCCCCTGTTACTCAACTACCCAACTACAGTCACCACGAATGACACATATACCTTAGCTATCTAGAAGTAAATTCATGTCCTTTCGCCAGAAAAAGCATTAAGTTGTGTTATGTGGTAACAAAGAGTACATGGAGACCTTTCCGATCGCAGGTCGGATAATTAACACAAAGCTCGTTTTCGGTCTCACCGCCCGCGAAGTCGGTGAAGTCCTCCTCATCCCCTTTCTGGCGCTCGGCATCGCCCAGAGCCTCGGCTACACCGGGACGGTGTTGCTGGTGGCTGGGGGGACTGGGCTCGCACTCGGGATACTCATCCTGTTGGTCACTCCCGCTGGCCAGCGTCCGATCAACTACGCCCGGGCAGCGACTGAGTACTATCTCACGTCAAACACGTCCTACAATCGCCGAACGCGACCGGCAGAGGAAACGCCAGTTGTGCAGGACGTCGTCGGTGTTCGACAGGAGGGACTCGACATCGAGACGATCGAAGCAGAACGCGACGCCGACACGAAGTGACTATCTATGGGTTCGGCTACTTCAACAGACGACCGACCAGACGCACCGGAGCGTGACGACACAGCGGACGACGATTCGTCAGAGGGCTCACGGACACACGACGTGGGGACTGACAACGAGATAGCCCCGAGCTACAACGGAGATGACTCAGCCCCAACATCCGACCTCAAGGTTCTCCGACAACTCGACAAGTTTCTCGACGATATCGACACGGACCTGCCGACGGCCCGCGAGCGAGCCCGCGCTCGCGATCACTTCGAGCTCGAGGACAAACTCGGCGGCAAGCGAACGACCCAAGACAAACTCGGGTTCGACTACGTTCGTGACGATGGCATTGCCGTCGACGGCGACAGCTACATCGGCCTACTGAAGGTCTACCCCCAGAACTGGCTCTCGCTCAGCGAGGAGGCCAAACGCGACACCATGAGCGCCTATATGTCGTTTCTGATGTCGCTCGAATCGAGCGTGGCTGTCCCCTGTTATCCGAAGACGTTCGACTTGACCGGCCATCTTGAGCGCTTCTACACGGCCGGGGCGAACATGGCCTCACGCGGCCAGACCCCCATCTTGCAGTACGGACGGAAGTTCTACATCCAGTGGGCAAACACGAACATCGAAGAGGAGGACCTCAAACAACGGGATTTCTACGTCGTCACCCGTGTCGAGGCCGAACAGGTCCACAAGAACCTCGATACTGGAAGTGCACTCAGCCAGATTGAATCGATTCCGCTCGTTGGAGCGGTCAGTTCGTGGGCCGCCGGATGGCTCCCCGGCGTCGACACTCATGAGGACGCACGAACTGAGTTGTGTATCCGCGAAGTCCAACAGCGCCAACGCCGTATCCTCAACAAACTCGGCCGAACGGACGTCTCGATCAGCCGCGTCACCGACCGCCAGGAAACGATGGAGATTCTGTATCACTACTATAATCACGTCGACCCGCAGTTCGAGCGCTTCGACCACGCGACAAGCACGGCGGGTGATCTCTGATGAGGTCGGACCGGTTCAGCTGGCTCCGATCGGTATTACCGTGGGCGGAGTCGCCGCCATCGTTGAACGACATCGACGACGAGACGTTCGATCGGGCAGCGGCCGTCCTCGAAGCGAACGGCGACGAGCTCACGAAAGAGAACATTCGCGAACAGGCCGAATACCTGCTCGAACTGGAAGAGGCCGACGATGGCGACCTCCGACTTGGCGTCGTCCAAGACGCCACCGAACGCTCGCTTTCGGACCGCGACATCATCGCCCCACGACAGCTCACCGAACAGTCGGAACTGTTCGAGTCGGGATACATGGTTCGCAACGACAAGTACGTCCGGACGTTGACGATCCACGGCTTCCCCGAGCGTGTCCCGCTTGGGTGGCTTGAGGATTTGTACACGACGAACGACCACATCCGTGTCACCCAGCATATCGAACCCCGTGATACGGGGACGGTCCTTCGGAAACTGCAGAAGCGACTCACCCAACTCCGAGCCCGTCTCACGAAGAAACAACAGAAGAACCGGACTGACACGCATGAAGCCGAGGCTGACCGCGAGATGGTGAAAGACCTCATCTGGGATATCATCCTCGGGGAGACCAAACTGTTCGATTTTGCTATCTACATTGAGGTCGTTACCGACTCGAAACAGGAACTCAACGAAGCAACCGAGCGCGTCGTCGACTCTCTCAGTACGGCCAACGCCAAGGCAGTCACCCTCGAAAAACGGCAGGTCGAATCCCAGGACGCGATGGCACCCTACGGGACGGACCCGATCAAGTCGACCCAACTGATGCAGGAGACCGCCATCGCGACGATGTTCCCCTTTATCGAGCCGACAGTGGCCGACGCTGATGGCATCTTCTATGGGTTCGATGGGACCAACACACCCGTTATCCTCGACCGGTATAACCTCTCGTCGTACTCGAAGGCGATTGCAGGCAAGATGGGGTCGGGCAAGACGTTCGCCGAGAAACACGAGATGTACCATCGTCTGATGATGGACCCCGAGATCGAGATGCTCGTCTTGGACCCACTGGGGGACTTCGTCGACTTCGCCGAAGACCTCGGTGGGCAGGTGATTCGCTTCGGTGGGCAGAACACGGTCAACCCACTGGAGATTCGGCGTGGCATCGACGACGTGGCTGACGACCCGTTCAAGAAGAAATTTCGTTCGGTGATGGAACTGTTCCGGACCCATTTCTCGGCAGTCGCCGATCAATCGCTCACCAAGGAGCAGGAGGGCATCCTCCGGCGAACGGTGAGACTCGCCTATCTCAAATACGGCATCACTGCCGACCCGGCGACCCACGAAAACACGAGCCCGACGATGCAGGATATCCTCGAGATGCTGCATGCGCTTGCCGATGGGAAACAGCCCAGCGAGTTTTTCGAGTTCCACGAGGAGGCCGACGCCGAGCGCCTCCAGCCAGAGGTCGAACAACTCGAGCTACGGTTCAAAGAGGCCGATGAGAAGTACGCCTACCAGCTCTTGCTCGGGCTGGAAGCGTTCCAACACGGTGGGGAGAACGACAATCTGAACGGCCAGACGAACGTCGAACTCGACAATCGCCTCGTCGTCATCGATATGTCGATGTTCGCCGACACGGGACAAGCCCCGCTGTTCATGCATGTGATGTTCGACTGGATCTACCAGCGGGCCCAAAGCAGCGACCGCCGCACGCAGGTCACCATCGACGAGGCGCACTATCTGTTGCGGCGGGCCGCGACGACAGATATGATCGACCTGTTCATCCGGCACAGTCGACACTTCAACACCGCCATCACCCTCATTTCACAGACGGTCGATGAGTTCATCGCGAACACAAACAAGAAATCCGACGAGGCCACGGAGAAGGCGCGCAACGTCTACAACCTCTGTGATATCAAGCAGATCTTCCACCACGAGTCGGTCAGCGACGAGATGGTCGACTTTCACGACCTGACCCCCGCAGAGCAGAATTTCATCGCGACGGCCCAGACCGGCGAGGACGGCTCGTACTCGGAGTGTCTGCTCACGGTCAACGACTGGTCGAAGTCACTCGCGTTGCACGTCAACGACTACGAGGTGCATGTGCTGGATGACGACTTGGATCCGTGGAAATACCTCATCGATCAGCGGTATCTCGATGTCGACGACGTCCAGTATCTTGCATCCGAGGATCGCATCGACGACTACGACATCCCTGACTCGCTCCTGCAGAAAGCGGGAGTCCAGACTGCACCCCAAGAGGCCGATGACTGAGCTCCGACGCTACATCCGGATCGAACCCGCTCGCGAACGCGTCGACCACACGGATCTCGTCTCTCGCCTTGCTGGACTTCGGAAGCTCCGGACGGGCTGGAAGGTCAAGTACGACCCTCGAAAGAGTCCACCCACCTTCGAGTTTCTCGTCCTCACACAGGGGGATGGGGCACCAGTCCGGTTCTACCTCGGCGTCGACGATGAAGACCTGCTACCGACGCTCCTGTCCGAACTACAGACGGCCTACCCGTCGAGCTACGACCTCGCTGAAGAGACGGTCGACGTGGAGGCAGAACTCTGTGGGCGTGGTGGTCAACAGGAAGTGGACTCGGACACGGACGAAGTGATTGACGACGACGCCGAGATGCAGCAGGCGTCACTCTCCGAGCGAACGCCACTCGCCGCGCGGTGGAACGGCGTGGGTGAACGGAGCCGCGATTGGATGACGCCACTCAAACAATATTCACAGCTCCAAGACAGGACAACAGGGCCTGGAGATCCGGCTCGAGCACCACTTGCGACGGCCGTTGACCGGCTTGCTGAAGCGACGACCCCCTCCGCGTTGCAAGTGTTGTTCACGCGGTACAGCAGCTGGCAGAAGCTTGCGGAAGGCCGCAAAAAGCAGATCGAGACCAAACACGACGGGGCCATCCAATCGGCGAAAACCAGCTTCACCGATATGCTCGTCGGCGCGGATGAAGAACGGATTCGTGACCGGCGACGCGGGCGTGACCCACCGCACGTCGGAGAGAGTACACGGCAGACGACGAGTGCGGCCAGCGGGGAAGTCGCCTCACGACAGGCGCTCATCGACCAGAAAGGGCCTTCGCAGACGTTCTTGGTGAACATGCGAGCGGTTGCTACCCTGCCAGCCGATCCGGACGATGCGGTCAGTGCACAGGCGAGAAACAACATCGAGACGCTCGCGAACGCGTTCAATCATCTGGACGGCTACTTCTATCACCTCGATGGGAGTCGCGTCACAAATGGACTGACGAACGTTCGTGATCCTGCCCGCAAGGAACTCAGACGGCTGCTCAGTCGTTCGATCAACCACTCGTCACTGGGGAAACGCCGCCCGCAGCTCATCTTGAACGCAGACGAACTCGCGAACTTCGTGGCCGTCCCCAGTGCACAGACACTGACGACCGAAGGGTCGCGGGGAGCACGGGGGAAAGAGCGCTTGCGCCAGCCACTGTCGTTGCCGGATCCGGATATGCTCGAGGAGTTCGGCGGCCCAGGGATGGCGGTCGGCAAGCCACTCCGGAATCGCAACGACCCGCTGGACGAACCGATTCGGATTCCCCCGAAGCTGTTGACGACCAGTTACATTCGAGCGGGAGCGACCGGGAGCGGGAAGTCGAAAGCCACGCAGAACGAAATGCTCTCGCTCCACGAGGACGTTCTCGGACCGACCGTCCTCTTGGAAGGGAAGGGCGACGGGATGGCTGAGAACTATCTGCACGCCCACTATGCGAAATACGGGACGCTCGAAGACGTCTACTACTTCAACGCCCCAGAAATGCTGCCGGCGGTCTCGTTTTTCGATATTCGGCCAGCCCTCGCCGCCGGACGAAACCGAAAGGACGCCGTCCAAGACAAGGTTGAGCACTTCCACGAGGTCATGCGGTTGATTCTCGGTGAGGAGCGTCACGACCGGGCGTACGTCGCCAACGAGATTCTGACGTTCCTCATCAAGGCATTGTTCGACCGCGAATACGGGCAGGACGCGTTCAATCTCACGGACCTGATTCACGCCGTGTTCCAGATGAGTCGTGACCAGACGCTCCCTGAACTGTGTGAGGCGAACGCTCATATCGAACGATCGCTCGTCCAGAAGTGCCAGGTCGACGAGCGGCAGTTCCAACAGACGATGGGCGCAGCCGCGAACCGCCTCGACAAATTCGTCGAACACGAGCATCTCTATCAGATGTTCACTCACGTCCCTGAGTGGGATACAGCGGCCGAGGAGTACGTCGGCAACGCCTTCGATTTCCGCGAGTTCCTCTCGAAAGACGCAGTCGTTCTCTTCGATATCGGGGACCTCCGAACGGAATCCCAACGCGCGTTGACGATGGTGCTGTTGAGCAATCTCTGGGATGCCGTGCAGGGGCGGCGCGGCCGAGGGAGGACGTTGACTGGGGGAGATACGCAGCCCACTGAAGCCGACGATACGATTGTGAACATGATCATCGAGGAGGCCGCCGCAGTGGCAACCTCATCGCTGGTCTACGAGCAGTTCATCCCCCAAGGACGGGCCTTCGGGGTGAGTCTCGGCTTGATCATGCAGTATCCTGAGCAAGTCGCTTTGCACAGTACCTCAGACCGACCATACACGGAAATCCTGAACAACGTCAAGACGAAGTTCATCGGCAATATCGCGACGGACGCGAAGCTCGCCGAATCGATGGCCCACGAGAATCTGAGTACGAGCGAGTTGCGCAATCGTGTAGGGCGCTTACCAGATGGCGAGTGGATTGCGCAATTGCCGAGTCCGGGCTTCGGGAAGACCGGACCAGCCCCGTTCTCGCTCGCGTCACTGCCGATTCCCGAGGGACATCCGGAGAGTGAGAACCCCCTCTCTGGGGATGACCGACATCTGTTCGAGGAGATGTCGGTTCCCCGGGTCATGCAACGAACCAAGCAGGAGTGCAGTCTTCCCGGTTCTGAGAGTAGTCTTCCACGGAAAGATGCACGAGACACGCTCGAGAAGGTGGGTGACGACGCTAACACGGAGGCAGAAGCAACGAACACCGACACAGTCGCTGCAAGTAGTGACGCATCGGAGACGACCTTCTTCGGTGCCAGCGGTGAGAGCGACGATATGCAGGCGTCTACAGCAGATGATGCAGCACCGACTCCACCGAACAAGGCGTCGAGTACGGAACGAGATATCGGGGACTCACCTGCGTTCGGCAGTACGGATGCCACGAGCCCATCTGAGGAGCCAGCAGAGGCCACGGTTTCAGAGCAATCAGCATCAGTACCCCCAGATGAGCACACTGCCGCTGTAACGACCACCGCAGAGTCGGCGACGACCCAGGAAACGGCAGAATCTCATTCAGACGTCACACTTCCCGATCACATACACTTCGACGCGACTGCCGAGCACTACGTCTGTGAGTGCTGTGGTGCTGTGTATGCAGAGGCTGAAAAGCGGAAGGCCAGTGCCTGTTGTCAGTTTGCCTCGAAAGACGACGTTGATGCCGCTGTCCACCGTGCTCGTGACACGGCTGCATCACCCGGTGAACTCTTCACACGACTCGGCAATATCACTGAACGCGCTGAGGAGTACGGCATCGAAGTGACGGTTCAGGACTTCGCGTCACTCGAGACGGCCGCTAACGAGTCTGCTGTGACTTCCAACGGTGAGTCAGAACTACCTGAGACGACACAGAGTCAGCACGAATCGACGTCGGACTCTCCTCGGTTCAGAGAAGCTACCACGGATATTCCGGATGACACGCTTCGTGCAGAGGGTGTGACGCGGGATGAGGCAGCCTTCCTCGGCCTCGTGCTTGACGCAATGAACCACCAGCTCGAGGAGTATTCGCTGCTGGAGAGCATGACCGCACTTGAAGAGCCGTTCTCCAATCTCGATGTCGAGGTGCTCAAAGAGAAGGGGTTCATCGAAGAGCATCGGTCGTTCTGGCAAACGTACTATTCGGTCTTGCCTGCAGGCCGCACGTTCCTTGATCGATCACTGAACGTCAATCCAGGTATCGGCGATCTCGGTGAGAAAACCCCCCACAAGGCCGGTGTTATCTTCCTCGAGGCGTGGCTCTCTCAACAAGAAGAGGTCACCCGAACAGAGATCTACTACCAGCATACGGCGGAAACGGTCTTTGATGTTGCTGGATTTGACGCTGCAGACGACCTCATCTGGGTTGGTGAAGTCGAAACCCCGAGTCACAACGACGACGCACTGCTTTCGGACTACGAGAAGCTCGCAAGCGTCGACGCGGCGGCTGTCTGGGCGTGTGAAAACAAGGAGTTCCTGCTGGAAGTAATCGAAACGCTCACTAATGCTGGGAAACTCAACGTGTCGCTGACGTCCACCCAAACGCGGACGATTAGCTCACTCCGGGCTGCGATTGGCAATTATGATGTGGCGGGCATGGCGGCACTGCACACGTTCCGGAGTCTCAAAACAGAGGTTGAGACAGACCCATGACCTCGACGTGGCGAAGCGCAACCCGTGAGGAACTGCACACCTACTACACGGAGACGTTTCCAGCCCGACTCGACGACCTGCCGTCGTACATTACCGTCGATGGCCCGAAGGAGTACGCAATTGCGCTCCGTGAGGCCTACCCGATACGGAAACAAGGTGCGCCTGACCGCTCGTTCATCCGTCGCGGCACCTGGCGAACCAATGGGACCGGCGACCGCAGTGTCCGACAGTTCGACTCGACGGACGACCTTGTGGCGTTCCTCCAGTACCCGGCTCGGTACGACCCGATCCAAGGGAGTGACTATGCACTGGTCGACCCAGACCTCTGTGATCAACCTGAGCCACGCCCCGACGCCGTCTACTACGCGTTAGATCACTGGGAACGGCCGTGGGTGCTCACCGTCGATATCGACGCGAAAGACATCGCGGCACAGCGTGCGGCCCGTGAGAGCACGACTGTTGACTCACCTGACGACGTCGGGACTGAGCAGCTTCGAGAGACGGGTATCTTTGACAGCCCACCCGAGGGGTATCCCTATGGGTTCGCAGATATCGAGCAGACACTCGAATACGGGTTCACTGTCAAGAAAATCTTCGAGGATGACTTCGCGGCTGAGGAAACCATGGTCGTCTACTCGGGACAGGGCTGTCACGTGTACCTGCTCGATACCGATCTTGAACACCGCTACGACGAGCAGAGTCGCGAAGTGATTAACGACCTGCTGCTCGAAGCGTATGAGATTCCCATCGACCCTGTTGTGACGGCTGATCGCAGTCGGGTGATGCGGCTGCCATACTCGTTGCACGCCGATGTCTCACGCGTTGTCCAGCCTATCGAGAGCCCTGAGTTTGACTTCCGTACCGACGCAATCCCCCCGTTTCTGGAAGCATGAGTCGAGACACTCCCCTGAACGACGAGTATACGGCGTACCGAGTCGCAGCCCTCCCCCGAGACAAAGACGAGTTCCAGCTCACACAACTGTTCGAACGTGGCTACCAGCAGTGGACTGTCGACGATACCCAGCAGACCGAGAAGTTGCTCGCCGACGTCGAGCGGTTCACCTGTGACGCATTTGCACCGAGTACGCGGAAAAAGGCAGCCGAGCGTCCCTATGTCGATGATCCAGGGATGCTAGCAGTCCTGACAACGCTCGGGGCGGTCTGCATCATGAACCATCCCAAACTCAAGGACACGCCACCACGACGTCTTGCCCTCATTGGCGATCTCCGCCAACTCTACGTCAACAACATTGCTTCACTGGTTCGTGAATACGAAGACTGGTCGCTCCATCAGGAGATCGCTGAAACTCTCTATGCGAAAGCACCTGGTGGGGATGGCGTCCATCCGGGTCGTGTCTGTACGGATATCACGACCAAGCCCGAGTTTGGTGAGGGGTACTATCTCGAGATTCCACTCGTCGCTGCCTCACGAAACTGTCTCGCTCGTGTAGATGGCGACGAGGGTCAACAGGGTGAGATTCAAGCACACGTCGCGGACAACCACCTCTACGTCCCCGCCTCGAATTTTATGACAAAGTACCGTGAGTACGCAGAAGATGCGTTCGGCCGCCTACTCGCTGTCCAAGAAACGGTGCTAACTGCAGAACAACGGAGCTGGCTCACCGCAAACGAATCGGCAATCACCGACCGCATCGACCGGTTCTTCCAAGCCGGACAGACCCACCGCGTGTGGAAGAACTGGAGCCAGCAGAAGCGTGATCTGTTGACGGTCATTAACGCAGTCAAAGCCGCGGACGATGATATCGCCCAACTCGGCGAGACGCAGACTGCAAGCAACCTTTTCAAGGCGCTTGACGTGTACGAGCCAGAGCGAGCGTGGGAGCAACGTATCTGTGAGTCCATTTCCTCGCCGCGAAGTCTCGGGACCGTTCTCTCACGTAACCGCGATCACACAAGCGTCACAGTTGAGAACGCACGTCTGAATCGGTACACACTCACCGAATACAGCGACGGTGCTCAACCGCTCCCCATCAGTGACCTTAAAGATTTATTCGAGCTCCCCTGTATGGCGGCGATGGATGAGCGCCTGCAAGAGAAGAAACCCGTCCGGAAAGACCTCTTCAATCTGGTGCGGATGGCGTGGTGGCTCCCCCAGTATCGAGACGAGAGTACAGAAGAGTTTATCAGTGATCTGAAAGACCTGTTTTCCCGGTGGCCCTGGTACGACGAAGAAGAGACGGAGTACCAGATTCGGTATGAACTCGACAACAATATCAACGGTGAAATCCCGCTCCCAATGAACTGTTCGAATGATGATATACAGCGATACTGTATCGGGCGAGACCAGTGTCCATACTCGATTTATGGGAGTCTCCCATTCCCCGAGGAGATGTACGAGCAGATCGATGATCAAGGGGAATCCCTCTCTCAGTAACTGAGCCAAACGAGCAGACACGGTTATATTTGACAGTTCAAGAACCCATTCACCCGCGGTATTTCGCGATCGTTCAAGACTGCGGTTTGCAAATACGAATGAGGGCTTCTACGTGAGTAATTGAGCAGTCTTAGTGGTTCCACCCCTCGATTTTCATTTATCATCTGAACCCACTTTCATATAGGATGAGTAACTTCATCTCCCAATTTCTCGATTTGCCAGAATGTAGCTGGTAGCGGCCGTCACACGTTACATATATCAACGAAGGCCACTTGACTCACTTTCATATACCAAATAACGCACTCAAATTAGTCCTCCGCCATCCTATGCAATTCTGCAGCCGTTATTTTGACATTCGAACCTCCAAAACCGTCCAAAGGGAGGGTGGGGTACGAGTGTGCATCCGGTGTGTCGCAAGGAGGGGATTCAGGGAACGTTGGAGCAGAGCAAGATTTGGGGAACTATCAGTTATAGATAACACAGTCTGTATCGTAGTCGAGTGGTGAGATGAAGGGGGATAGAGAGTTACGAGTCAATGATGCACAGGCAGAGGTGAACCGCATAGAGTAGATTGAGATAAGACGATGGGTCCTTCAAATTTTATATCAGCATTCATATAGACCTGAGATAG